>NZ_AXAY01000018.1 GCF_000473045.1 Bradyrhizobium sp. WSM3983
CTTTTCGCCGGATCAGGATGGGCGATACATACGACAAATCCGAATTTCGGTAAAGTGGAATATTTTTACAAGAGCCGGTTGACCCATCGATGGCGCGTTTTGCCCGACGGGCAGCGCAAGGGCTTGTGGAGGCTTACCCCGTCGGCGTGCCCTGCCGCCACTGCCCGCCCGCGATCTTGGCGGCCGCGATCACCGCCTGCGTGCGGCTTTCGACGCCGAGCTTTTGCAGGATCGCCGAGACGTGCGCCTTGATGGTCGCCTCGGAGACGCCGAGCTCGTAGGCGATCTGCTTGTTGAGCAACCCCTCCGACAGCATCATCAGCACCCGCACCTGCTGCGGGGTCAGCGTCACCAGACGGTCGCGCAGCCGCGTCATGTCGGGGTCGGCGGCGGCCGACAGGTCGGTGTCGGCGGGAACCCAGACATCTCCCTCCATCACCTTGAGGATGGCGTCGCGCAGTGTCTCGACGCCGAATCGCTTCGGAATGAAGCCGGAGGCGCCGAAATCGAGCGAGCGCCGGATCGTGGCGCTGTCGTCTGAGGCCGAGACGATCACCACCGGGATGGCCGGGTATTGCGCGCGGAGATAGATCAGGCCGGAGAAGCCGGAGATGCCGGGCATCGAGAGGTCGAGCAGGACCAGATCGACGTCCGAGGTCTGTTCCAGGAGTTTCGTCAGATCCTCGAACGACCCGGCCTCGTCGATCTTCGCCGTGCTCAGGACACCCGTCACCGCTTGCCGCAGCGCATCGCGGAACAGCGGATGGTCATCGGCGATGACGAGATGGGTAGAAGGAGCGCTCATCGATCTCTTGCTGTCGTTCGTCACCCGGCCAGTAGTCCGGACCGGCGCAATGGTCAATTCTTCCCCGGCCGGCCGTGGCATGCAAGGGCACATTATTCCTTTGCGGAAAAGGGGTTAATCCACAAGCCGTCTGCTGCGCCGCGGCACTATAGATCCACACCGTCAGTTGCGTGTCAGTGCGCAAGGCCGAAAGTCGTATTGGGGCCAGTTTCACGCCGATGTTACCTTGGGGGCAAGACCCAGGTCGATCCGGCATGCCCGGACAGCCGGGACGCGAGGAAACGAAATTCGGGGAGCGCATTTACGATGTCCACAATAGCTGCAACGTCGGCACGGTCGACCGGCATGACGAAGGATGAGCGGTTCGTCATCCTCGCATCGTCGCTTGGCACTGTCTTCGAGTGGTACGATTTCTATCTCTACGGGTCGCTGGCCAGCATCATCGGCACGCAGTTCTTCACCATCGCAGGCGCCGACGGCAAGCCGATGTTCGACCAGGCCACACGCGACATCTTCGCGCTGCTGGCCTTTGCGGCAGGCTTCCTGGTCCGCCCGTTCGGCGCGATCGTGTTTGGCCGCGTCGGCGACATCGTCGGCCGCAAATACACCTTCCTCGTCACCATCCTGATCATGGGTCTGTCGACCTTCATCGTCGGCCTGTTGCCGGGTGCCGCGCAGATCGGCATCGCCGCGCCGATCATCCTGATCGGCCTGCGCCTGCTGCAGGGGCTCGCGCTCGGCGGTGAGTATGGCGGTGCGGCAACCTACGTCGCCGAGCATGCACCACAGGGCAAGCGCGGCTACTACACCTCATTCATCCAGACGACTGCAACGCTCGGCCTGTTCCTGTCGCTGCTGGTGATCCTGTTCACCCGTTCCGCGACGGGCGAGGCTGCCTTCGCCGGCGCACCCGGCTCCTATTGGGGCGGCTGGCGTATTCCGTTCCTGGTGTCGGTCGCTTTGCTCGGCATCTCGGTCTGGATCCGTCTGCGCCTGAACGAATCGCCGGTGTTCCAGCGCATGAAGGACGAGGGCAAGGGCTCCAAGGCGCCGCTGACCGAAGCCTTCGGCACCTGGAGCAACGCCAAGATCGTGATCCTGGCGCTGCTCGGCCTGACCATGGGCCAGGCAGTGATCTGGTACACGGGCCAGTTCTACGCGCTGTTCTTCCTGCAATCGATCCTGAAGGTCGATGGCTACACCGCCAACCTCCTGATCGCCTGGTCGCTGCTGCTCGGCACCGGTTTCTTCCTGGTGTTCGGAGCGCTGTCGGACCGGATCGGTCGCAAGCCGATCATCCTGTTGGGCTGCCTGATCGGCGCACTGACGCTGTTCCCGATCTTCAAGATGATCTCGTCCAACGCCAACCCGGCGCTGGAAAAGGCTTATGAGACGGTCAAGGTGCAGGTGGTGGCAGATCCCGCCAGCTGCGGCGACCTCTTCAACCCGGTCGGCACCCGAGTCTTCACGGCGCCTTGCGACACGGCACGCGCCTTCCTTGCCCAGTCTTCGGTGAAGTACACGACGGTTCCAGGACCGGCGGGCGCGGTGAAGATCCTCGTCAACGACAAGGAAGTGCCCTACACGGACGCGAAGACGTCGAACCCCGCGATCACCGCGGCGACGCAGGCGGCGGGCTATCCGAAGGCGGGTGACGCCGGCATCGTCAAGATGTCGAACCCGTTCGACATCTTCCGCCCGCAGGTGGCTGCCCTCATCGGGCTGCTGTTCATCCTCGTGATCTACGTCACCATGGTGTACGGCCCGATCGCGGCGATGCTGGTCGAATTGTTCCCGACCCGCATCCGCTACACCTCGATGTCGCTGCCTTATCACATCGGCAACGGCTGGTTCGGCGGCCTCTTGCCCGCGACCGCCTTCGCGATTACCGCGTCAACCGGCGATATCTACTCGGGTCTCTGGTATCCGGTCGGCTTCGCGGCGATCACGGCCGTGGTCGGCTTCTTCTTCGTCCCCGAGACGAAGGACGTCGACATCACCAAGATGTAAGTCGCGTCGCAGGACGCTGACAAAACAGCCGGCCGCGGAGCGATCCGCGGCCGGTTTGCTTTTGCGGCCTACTGGTTGTTGCCGATGAATTGCAGCACGACCTCGCGCCGGTGCGGGCGCGTACGGTGCTCGATCAGATAGATCCCCTGCCAGGTGCCGAGCGCGAGCTTGCCGTTGAGCACCGGCACATGCAGCGACGTCTGCGTCAGCATGGTCTTGACGTGCGCGGGCATGTCGTCGGGCCCTTCGGTGTCGTGAGTCCAGCCTGCATCGTCATCGTCCGGCGCGAGCCGCGCCAGCACCGTGGTGAGATCGGCCAGGACGGAAGGGTCGGCGTTCTCCTGGATTGTCAGGGACGCCGAGGTGTGACGGATGAACAGCGTTAGCGCGCCGTCCCGCGCATCAACGTCGGCGATGAACTGCGCGGCCTCGGCCGTGAGGTCGATGAAGCCGCAGCCTGAGGTCTGCACAGTCAGCGTCGCGGTGCTGACGCTCGTGGCGCGCGCCGTCGATGGTGTGGAGCGCGTGACGGACTTGGCTGATGTCATCACAGGTCTCTCAATTCGAACACTGCCGTAGGGGTGGTAAAGGCCGCGCGCACGCGCCGTGCCTACCGCTCCTCTGGTCGTTGCGGAGACATGGTGGGCACGGCGCTTCGCGCCTTTTGCCCGCCCGACGACAGCTCAACGCATGGCTGGCCCGAACGGGTCCTCAAATCTTCCCCGACACGTCCTTTTGCACGCGATTGGCCATGTCGATCAGCCGCCGCCAGGCCTTCTCCAGGAACGACATCATGCGATCCATGTCCTGGTCGCTGGGCAGCGGGATCTCGAGCTTGCGGTCGCCCTCGGCGGCCTTTGGCTCACCCTTCTTCAGGGAATCGGATTTCGGCAGCGCCTCGTCGATCTTGCCGGAGACGGTCGGACCGGCGGCAAGCTGCCCTTTCAGCGTCTCGAGCTCGGCCTGGAGCCGGCCGATTTCGGCATCGAGCGCGGAGCGCTCGTCGGGCAGGGCGTAGCAGGCCCAGCCGATGCCATTCCTGGTGCAGGTCGACACCGTGCCGGTGCGGGTATCGAGCCGCAGCACGCCGTCGGGGATTGGCGTCATGCTGTAGCGGCCGTTTTCACCGTCGGGCGCCGATTGCGCGGCAACCAACGTGCCGCTGACCGTCGTCACCGCAACGATCGCCGCAGCACACCATGATGTTGTGAATGATTTCGCCGGTCTCATCGCGCTCTCCGCCACGCCGCGAAAGCTGGCACATCGCAGAATTCTACACCCGGGCGGGCGACGGCGCACCGCTTGCCCGCTCGAATCCGCCGCCAAAAATTGCGTCTGCGAAATCAACGATGGCGGCGGCTCGTTTGATCCCGGCAACCGCGGCGAAATGTCGGCCACATCGGCAGATCGCGTGGCGAGCTGCTGCGGTGCGGCGTCACGCCGTGTGCAGCACTGGCGTGCAAGGCAATATCTACAATAAAATCAGACAGATAACCGAACACGACGCGATCGTGACTTGGCTTGACTTGATTATGTGCGGTCAGTATGGTCCGCGCGGCTTTTGAGGGTGGCGGGCGTAGTTTCCATTCAACCGCAGCGTTTCGGGTCTTCGTGGCATGGCTCAGGACACGGGACACGGCGAGAATGGAGATCGCGATAGATCGCCCGAGGAAGCTGCGCTTTCCGAACGGCTCGGAAATCTTGATCAGCGGTTGTCCGAGTTTCGCGGCCGCCACGTCAAGACCGAGCAACCCGCAGGTGACGGAGAAGACAGAGCGGCCAGAGCCTCGGCGATGGCGCTTGGTTTCCGACTATCCTCCGAGTTGGTCGCCGGTGTCGTTGTCGGAGCGGGGATTGGCTGGGGTTTCGACCGCTTGCTGTCGACGTCGCCTTTCGGATTTATCGTGTTCATGCTGCTCGGCTTCGTGGCCGGCGTGGTGAATGTGGTGAGAACGGCGGGCGCGGGTCAAAGGCGCGGTGGTTCGTAAGCTGATCCGACACGAGGAGAGGAATTTTCGCACCAGCTTCGCCGGTGCGGGCCGGCCCGGCCGGCAGACCGAGACCAGCCGGCATCGCCCGGCAGACCAAGAGATGCCGCGCCGATGAAAATCGATCCGATCCACCAGTTCAACATCGAGCCTCTCTTCACGATCGGCCATATCGGCAATCACACGATCGCCTTCACCAATTCATCGCTCTACATGCTGGTGGCGGTGGCGATCATCTCGATCCTGATGCTTGCCAGCGGCACGCAGCTGGTTCCCGGGCGCCTCCAGTCAGTCGCCGAAATCTCCTACGAATTCGTCGCCTCGACCATCCGTTCGACGGCCGGCTCGGAAGGCATGAAGTTCTTCCCGCTGATCTTCTCGCTGTTCATGTTCCTGTGCGTCTCGAACCTGGTCGGCATCATCCCCTACACCTTCACGATCTCGAGCCATCTGATCGTGACGGCAGCGCTTGCGCTCCTGGTCTTCTTCACCGTCCTGATCTACGGCGTCGCCAAGAACGGCCTGAAATTCTTCTCGATCTTCGTGCCCCACGGCGTCCCCGGCTACATCCTGCCGCTGGTGATGTTCATCGAGATCCTGTCGTTCTTCCTGCGGCCGGTCTCCCACAGCGTCCGTCTGTTCGCCAACATGCTGGCCGGCCACATCGCGCTGAAGGTGTTCGCGGGCTTCGTCGCCATGCTCGGCTTCTCGCTCGGCGCCCTCGGCTGGGTCGGCGGCGTGCTGCCGCTGGCGCTCACGATCGCGCTGTACGCCCTCGAGATCCTGGTCGCGTTCCTGCAAGCCTATGTGTTTGCGATCCTGACCTGCATCTACCTCAACGACGCCATTCATCCGGGACACTAAGCGGTCCGGGGAATTTCCACCCAAAACCCAATCTTTCCTCCAAGGAGTCTAAAATGGATCCGGCAGCAGCAAAACTTATCGGCGCGGGCATCGCATGCATCGGCATGGGCGGCGCGGGCGTCGGCGTGGGCGTGATCTTCGGCAACTACCTCGCCGCAGCGGTCCGCAACCCGTCGGCTGCTCAGGGCCAGTTCGGCAACCTGATCTTCGGCTTCGCCGTGACCGAAGCGCTCGGCATTTTCTCGCTGCTGATCGCGCTGCTGCTGCTGTTCGTTCCGCTCTGAGGACGAATTTTCGCGCCGCTTCAACCGAAGCGGCGCGCATGACAGCAACAGGAGATCTCCATGGCTGAGAGTCATGGCGGCGCAAAAGGTCCCGCGGCGGGCGCCCATACCGAGACCGAAGGTGGTCACGGTGGCGGCTTTCCGCCGTTCGAGAGCAGCACCTTTGCTTCACAGCTGGTGTCGCTCGCGATCTTCTTCGTCGTTCTTTACGTGATCGTGTCCAAGCTCGCTCTGCCGAAAGTCGGCGGTGCGATCGAAGCGCGCCAGAACAAGATCGAGGGTGACCTCGCCGAGGCGCAGAAGCTGAAGGACCAGTCCGACGCGGCGCTGAAGGCCTATGAAGGCGAGCTCGCTTCGGCGCGCTCGCGGGCGCAGGCGATCGGCAACGAATCCCGCGACAAGGCGAATGCGCAGGCGGAAGCCGAGCGCAAGGCGCTGGAAGAGCAGCTGGCGGCCAAGCTCGCCGAGGCGGAGAAGACCATCGCCTCGACGCGTACGACCGCCATGAGCAACGTCCGCGGCATCGCGGCCGGTGCAGCAGGCACCATCGTGCAGCAGCTCACCGGCGTCGTTCCGGACAGTGCAGCGGTCAATGCCGCCGTTGACGCGTCCTTGAAGGGTTAGTCGATATGTTCTTCGATCCTGAAACCTGGGTCGCCGTCGCCTTCGTGATTCTGATGGTCGTGTTCGGCTATCTCGGGGTCTTCAAGAAGGCGATGGATGCGCTCGACCATCGCGCCGAGCGCATCAAGGCCGAACTCGACGACGCGACGCGCCTCAAGCAGGAAGCGGCCAAGGTGCTCGCC
This sequence comes from Bradyrhizobium sp. WSM3983, assembly GCF_000473045.1. GTDB lineage: Bacteria > Pseudomonadota > Alphaproteobacteria > Rhizobiales > Xanthobacteraceae > Bradyrhizobium. The sequence goes on from NZ_AXAY01000018.1 coordinate 6,758, forward strand.
GACTACAAGGCGCGCAGTGCCACGGCCGAACGCGAGGCTGCCGACATCATCGCCAACGCCAAGTCCGAAGCCGAGCGCATCGCGACCGAGGCCAAGGCGAAGATGGAAGACTTCGTCGCCCGCCGCACCAAGACCGCGGAGAGCAAGATCACGCTCGCCGAGGCCCAGGCCGTCGCCGATGTTCGCGCCGCAGCCGCGGAAGCCGCGGTCCAGGCCGCTTCCACGATCCTGTCGCAGTCGGTCAAGGGCCAGGTCGCCGACGATCTGCTCGCCAAGGGCATCACCGAGGTTCGCCAGAAGCTGAACTGAGGGCGGACGCCTCACCAATCAAAAAGCCGGCGCGATGAGCGCCGGCTTTTTTTGTTTTGTTTTGTCAGAGCGATAGCTGCAAATTCCGGTGTCATGCCCCGCGAAGGCGGGGCATCCAGTACGCCGCGGCCTCTCGATAGACGACTGACGTCTCTGGAATACTGGATCACCCGCCCCAGTGCGCAATTGCGCACAAGGCGGGTGATCCAGTTGAAACTGCGGCTAATCTACTTCTTCTTCCGCGCCTTCGGCTCGGGCGCCAGCGCCTGCGGGTCGAAGCCGACATAGAAGATATAGGAATCGGCGGTCGCGACTGACGGCACCGGGTAAGCCAGGTCCTCGGCGACGAAGGTGAAGGGCACGCTGCCGCCCTCGGACATCTCGACCGTGGTCCGGTAGGCCTTGGAGGCGATCACCTTCTCGCCGACGCCGCCCTGCACCACGGCGATGCGGAGCGGGACCTCGACTGTGGAAGGCGCACCGGCAGGGCCTGCGATGACGCGGCCCTGGATGCCGATGCGCGCGGTGATCTGGCCGCCGTTGCGGACGCATTCGCGCGCCATCTTGGTGATCGAGGCCTGGAAACGCACGTCGTTGCCGACGGCCGGCTTACCCGTCGCTCCGACGCCGTAAGTGGACGCTCCGGCGCGCACCGTGACCTGGGGACAATCGACGTCATCATCGGCCGCCGGCTGACCCGGCGCAGGCGCCGGCTTGGGCTCAGCGGGCTCGTCGGATTTGCCGCCGAACAGGCTCTTGAAGCGGTCAGTCAGCGACTGCGCCGCAACCGGCGAGACCGCCGCGAATGACACCGACAGCGCCAGCGCGATCACGGGACCCCGCCGCAGCGCCTTCCGCAATGATCGAAGCTCCTTCATGAACGGCTGTACTCCATGACAACATTCCGGCCGATCGGCCAGTCAGCGGGTTATATCGCCAAAATCGGCGATCCCAAGGCGGGAAAACAAGGCAGGAAAAATGCTGAATTCCGTGCGGGTGGAGACCCGGCTCAGCCGCGGAAATCCTCGTGCAGCAGGCCGAACAGCAGATGGTCCTGCCAGACCCCGTTGATGCAGAGATAGCGGCGCGCCAAGCCCTCGCGGGAGAAGCCGCACTTCTCCAGCACCCGGATCGACGGCGCATTGGTGGGGATGCAGGCGGCCTCGACCCGGTGCAGATTGAGCTCACCGAACAATGTCGGCAGCAGCACCCTGAGCGCCGCCGTCATGTAGCCGCGATGGGTATGGGGCCGGCCGACCCAATAGCCGATAGTGCCGGCCTGGACGATGCCGCGCCGGACATTGGCAAGCGTAATGCCGCCGACCATGGCGCCGTCGAGCTCGCGGAAGATCAGAAAGGGATAGGAGCGGTCCGCGGCGATATCCTCGGAATAGCGGCGCAGGCGACGGCGAAAGCCGGACCTGGTCAGATCGTCTGACGGCCAGATCGGCTCCCACGGCGTCAGGTAATCGCGGCTGGTCTCGCGCAGATGCGCCCATTGCAAGAAATCCGACATCTGCGGCGCGCGCAGCAACAGCCCGTTGCCGCGGGGGGCGAGAGCAGCAGGTCCACTCGATGGCAGGCGAAAGAGGGCCATGGTGATGCTTCCAGGGGGCGGGGCGCCTTGCGCGGCTCCTAATGCAGCCGCGCCTTGGCACGCGCCCGGGTCAATCCTTCCGCAAAAGACACCGCCGTGTCCAGACCCCTGCCACTGCCTAATGCGACAACCGCGGGGCGGCTCCGCGAAAGCAGTGCACGCGCCGCATCGCGGGTCGATTCGACGCTGACGGCGTCGATCCGGGCCACCAGCTCCTGCACCGTCTGCGGCCGGCCATAAGCCAGAACGTGGCGGGCGAGCTGCTCGGCGCGCGACGAGCAGCTCTCCAGCGCCATCAGCAGGCCCGCCTTCATCTGCGCCTTGGCGCGGGCGATCTCAGCCTCGGTCAGGGTCTCGACCGAATCATTCATGATGTCGACCACGACCTCCATCATCTCCGGCGCGTCGCCGGGATCGGTGCCGGTGTAGAGGCCGAAGAATCCGGTGTCGGTATAGGGCGCGTGAAAGGAGTAGATCGAGTAGCAGAGGCCGCGCTTCTCGCGCACCTCCTGGAACAGCCGCGACGACATTCCGCCGCCGAGGATGTTGGTGAAGACCTGGAGCGAGAACAGCGACAGGTCGGTCTGCGGCACGCCTTCCAGCGCCAGCGTCAGATGCGCCTGCTCGAGCTCGCGATGCACGACCTTGGCGCCGCCCTTGCCAAACATGGCTGCCTGCGGCTTCGGCCCAGGCGTCGCCTCGAAGCTCGCAAAGCGCTTCTCGACCTCGGCGACGACCTGCTTGTGATCGACGGCGCCGGCCGCCGCCACCACCATGTCGGGCCCGCGGTAATGCGTCGAGAGATAATCGCGCAGCGAGTCGCGGTTGAAGGCGCGCAAGGTCTTGGCGGTGCCGAGAAGCGAGCGCCCCATCGGCTGGTCGGGATAGCAGAGCTCGTTGAGGTGCTCGAACACGACGTCGTCGGGCGTGTCCTGGGCCGCGCCGATTTCCTGCACGATGACGTTCTTCTCGCGCTCGAGCTCGTCGGGCTCGAAGGCGGGGTTGGCCAGGATGTCGGCAAGCACGTCGAGCGCCAGCGGCACATCGGCCTTCATCACCCGGGCATAATAGGACGTCGTCTCGGTCGAGGTGCCGGCATTGAGGTCGCCGCCGACCGCCTCGATCTCCTCGACGATCTCGCGCGAGGAGCGCCCGGTCGTGCCCTTGAACGCCATGTGCTCGAGCAGATGCGAGATGCCGTGCTCGTTCGGCTTCTCGTCGCGGCCGCCGACGCCGGCCCAGACGCCGAGCGCGGCGGTCTCGAGGTGAGGCATGTTGTCGGTGACGACGGTCAGGCCGGAGGCAAGCTTGGATATCTCGACGCTCATCCGGCAACTCCCTGTTTCGCGGCGCGGCTGACCGACAGCACGAACCGCTCCACCTCGCTCTGATCGTTCTTCACCACCTGCATGTGTTCGGATTTGGTCATGAGACCGTCGAGCCATGCCGGCAGTTGCGGCCGCTGGCCACAGGCCGCATCCACGGCATCAGGGAATTTGGCCGGATGCGCGGTCGAAAGCACGATATTCGGCACGGTCGTGTCGGTGGTGTCGCGATCGGCGACCGCGAGCGCCACGGCGGTGTGGGGGTCGACCAGCTCGCCGGCCTCGCGCCAGGCGGCGCGGATCGCGGCCGCAGTTTCGGTCTCGTCGGCGCGGCCGGCGTCGAATTCTTCGCGGATCGCAGCGAGCGTGGCGTCAGGCAGGACGAAGCGGCCCGACTGTTTCAGCGAATCCATCAGCCGGCGCACGCCGGCCGCATCGCGCTTGCCGGCTTCGAACAGCAGCCGCTCGAAATTCGAGGAGATCTGGATGTCCATCGAGGGCGAGGCAGTGGCGTGCACCTCGCGCACCTCGTAGATGCCGGTCTTGAGCGTGCGGGCAAGAATGTCATTGACGTTGGCGGCAATGCGCAGGGTCCGCACGGGAAGACCCATGCGCTTGGCGACGTAGCCTGCAAAAATATCGCCGAAATTGCCGGTCGGCACGATGAAATCCACCGCGCGCGCCGGTGCGCCGGCAGCGACTGCGGAGGTGAAATAATAGACCACCTGCGCGACGATGCGCGCCCAATTGATGGAATTGACGCCGGACAGCGAGGTCGCATCGCGGAAGCGATGGTTGTTGAACATCCCCTTCACCAGCGCCTGGCAATCGTCGAAATTGCCCTCAATGGCGAGCGCGTGGACATTGGCGGCGCCCGTCGTCGTCATCATGCGCTGCTGCACCTCGGAGATGCGCTTGTGCGGGAACAACACGATGAGGTCGACATTCTCCAGACCCGCAAAGGCTTCGACCGCGGCGCCGCCGGTGTCGCCGGAGGTCGCGACCACGATGGTGGTGCGCTGGCCGCGCTTGGCCAGCACATGGTCCATCAGCCGCGAGATCAGCTGCATCGCCACGTCCTTGAAGGCGAGCGTCGGACCGTGGAACAGTTCCAGCACGAATTGATGCGGCGACATCTGCCGCAGCGGCACCACGGCCGGATGACGGAAGGTGGCATAGGCCTCGTTCGCCATGCGGCCGAGCTCGGCGTCCGAAATCTCACCACCGACGAACGGACGGATGATTTCGACCGCGACCTCCCAATAGGGGCGACCAAAGAAGCCGGCGATGGTCTCGGCTGAAAGCTGCGGCCAGGTCACCGGCACATAGAGGCCGCCGTCGCGGGCAAGCCCGGTCAGCATCACGTCGCAGAAGCCAAGCTCAGGGGCCTCGCCCCGGGTCGAGATATAACGAGTCAAACTGCCCTCCAAAGGCTGGCCCGGCCTGAATCCGGGCCTTAAGCCTTTGATTTTACGATATTCCTAGTTCACAGCCAGCGGCTTCCGGCACCATAGAGTGTTTTGCGGGGCCGCACCATGCCCAACGAAAAAGGGCTGCGGCGATGCCGCAGCCCTTCTCTTGGAAGGTCTGTCGTTGATGTGTGCAGACCCGGTTTTCCGTGTTGGGGCGCCTGCCCCGAAAATCGTTCGTTCGAGCTATCGTCACCTGTCACGGGATCGTCAAGGAGAAAAACGGCGCGCGAGGCCGAATGTTCCTGTTTTTCCCGGCATGCCCCGGCGGGCCGACGATGAGATTGCCCGGCACCGCTTGGCATCATTGCCATGTTTTCCCGGATCGACGCGCCAGACGGGAACGAACGCCTCGCCGGCCCATTGTGTCGGCGGATCGCATCAGCCGTCGTCCACACATTGCCCGGACGCGCGGCGGCGCCGATCCGTCGACTGAGCCGGCTGCATCCTGGAGCAGCCGGTTCGGTCTCTGACGATGTCAGTTCATCCCGATTTCCACTGCAATCCGGATCAGGTCGGAGTGGTTCTTGGCCCCTAGCTTCTGCTTGAGCAGGGACGTGGTGTTGGCGACGGTCTTGTAGGAAATGCCGAGCGCCTCGGCGACCTCCACGATCTTGTTGCCGCGCCCGAGCAGGCGGAGAATCTCGAGTTCCCGCGGCGTCATCTGCGAGGCCGGATTGGCCTTGATCGCAGCACCGGAGAACGTCACGGCTTCCGCAAGCTGCGGCGAAATGAAATTGTCGCCCGCGACCACCTTGCGCACGGCCTTGAGCAGAATCCGGGGATCGTCGCCCTTGGAGACATAGCCCTGCGCCCCGAGCTCCACCGCGCGCACCACAAAGGCCGGATCGTCATTCATGCTGAACATGATGATCTTGGCATCCGGATCGTCCCTGCGGATTCGCCGCATCAGCTCGAAGCCGGAGACATCGGGCAAGCTGATGTCGATCACCGTCACGTCAGGACGCTTGCTGATATAGGCCCGATGCCCAGATTTGGCGTCGCTCGCCTCGTCGATCCGGATCGAATGGTCGGACGAAAACAGGGTGCGACATCCTGACAGCACCACAGGATGGTCGTCGACGATCAGGACTCGGGTCGCCGGCTTGGCGGTATCTTGCATCGCGCGCTCTCTTGTTTTCTGGACTCATAGACCGGCGGGAACAAATGGAAAGAGAAAATCCCGCCAATGCGCGTTAGAATTGACCTAATGTGGCACCGGCTCTCGTTCAGGACCCAGCTGTTTCTTCCGCTCGGCTTGAGCTTTCTCGCCGCGCTGGCAATGGGTGGTTTGCTGCTCCAGACCTTCGCGGCCGGCCAGCTGGCTGACGAGAATGAGCCCGGTCGACGCTCGACCCAGGCCGTCGCCGTCGCACTCAACGGCACCCTCAGCGCGGCTGACAATCCGAGGAAGATGCTCGATGCATTTGTCAATTCTTTGGGCACCTCCTCTGATATCCAGTTCCGTCCACTGGAAGCAGGTCCCTCCCCGTCCGTGAAGGACAGCCTGCGGGAGGTGCATGGCGTACCGCAATGGTTCGTGGACCTGATCGCCATCCCGGACATGGACGCGGCATCGCCTGTCATCATCGACGGCAGGCGCGTCGGCGACATCGTGTTCATGCCCAACCTGTCGGCCGATCTGTTCGAGAAATGGATCGGCTTTCTGGCGCTCACGGGCCTCATCGCCATTCTGATGGTGTTGACTGGAGCGATTGCCTACCTCTTCGCAAGATCGTCGCTGCGGCCTTTGCAAAATCTCGGCGACGGCCTCACGCGAATGCGGCGCGGCGATTACGCGACGCCGATTCCGATCACTGGACCGCCGGAGATCCGGCGCAGCTGCGAGGAGGCCAATGCGCTCGCCGCGACGCTCGCGCAATTGAGCCAGGACAACCGCGACCTGTTGCACCGGCTGGTGTCACTCCAGGACAACGAGCGGCGCGATCTCGCCCGCGAGCTGCATGACGAGCTTGGCCCGCTGCTGTTCAGCATCCGCGCCGGCGCGATCGCGCTGAGCGCGGCCGCGCCGCAGACGGGAAATCTCGGCAACTCCATGCAGGAGGTGATGCGATCGGTCGAGGCGCTTCAGCAAACCAACCGCCGCATCCTCGACCGGCTGCGGCCGCTCTACATCGAGGAATTGGGGCTCGAGGCCAGCGTGCAGACGCTGCTCCAGAACTTTCGAAGGCAAGCGCCGCATATCAGCCTGACGGCTGCTCTCGATCCTGATCTGAACGAGATCGACGGACCATTAGCCCAGACTGTCTATCGCCTGATTCAGGAGGCACTGACCAACGTGCTGCGTCATGCCGCCGCCCGCAATGCCCATGTGCAGGCGAGCATAGCCGGCGAGACGCTCGCCATCGACATCTCGGATGACGGCGCCGGATTTCCCGCCGATAATGTCTTCGGCCGGGGTCTCACCGGCATGCATGAGCGCGTGCGGGCGCTCACCGGGTCGCTGTCGCTTTTGCGAGCGGATGAGCGGACCTATGTGCGCTGTCGTCTGCCGGTTGAAACGACACGAGACGGGCTGGCGTCAATCTAGCAGGCGCCGCAATCGTGCGAGCCCTGCTGCGCCGGCTCGCATAGCGTGCTGTGGATCTTGCCGTCCGCGCTGAAGCGAAACGAGGCGCGTACGCGCAGCGCGCCCGCGACGGAATATTCGAGATCGATGCCGTTCTGCGCGGGATGGATTTCCTCCAGGCCAAAGCCCGCCGAGGAGAACGCGCTGAGCTTCGGTCCCCAATAGGTTTGGAGTTCGTGCCGGCCGCGATAGAGATGCGTGCCGTTGCAGCTGCATTCCACCTCGCCATCGTCGGCATAGAGGTCGAGCAGCGTCGCCAGGTCACCCTTGCGGCAGGCATCCACCCAATCGACAACAAGTCCCATCTGATCGAAATCGCGCACGCCAAGAATCCTGTTTGCCGCGGGAAAATTTCAGTGCGGCTTAGGATCACCCTCGTGAATATGCGCTGAATAATAAAGCCCGGGCGATTCCGGGTTCCCACCGGGAACCTACGGACTAACGATTCTCTAACGCCGTGCCCTCACCCAGACGCCGAATGCGATCAGCACGGCGCCGGCAAGCGCGAACCACGTAACAGCGTATTGCAGATGGTCGTCCTTCAGATGCAGGTCGAGCGGTCCCGGGCGCGGAATGCCGTTCTCGGGCACCGGCTGCTCGAGATCGACATAGAACGGGGCAACCGCACCCCAGCCGAGCGCGCTCGCGATCTCTCGATGAGAGCGCACGAACCACAGCCGCTTGTCCCGGTTTTCGGCCGGCGTGAGCCATCCCGGAGCTTCCGAAAAGCGCAGATAGCCGGTGAGCGCGACCGGCGCGCCGGTGACGAGCTTTTTCACCGCGCGATCCTCGACGCTGCGATCCTGCATCGTATTCTCGACGAAGCCGGCATCGATCACGACGATCTCGCCGCTCGGCAGCCGCGACGGCAAGAAGGCCCAGGTGCCGGGACCGGAGGCATCCTTGCGCACGGCGGAGCCGGATGAATAGACCATCGCATCCGGCGAGGCTGCGTAGGTCGCCGTGAAGCTGACGCGGCGAAATTCGTCGCGCGCAGGCGTGAGCGCGGCCCATTGCGCAGGTGGCGGCAGCGCGACGGGTGCTGCCGCGAGACGCTCGGTGAGTGCAGCGATCAGTTCGTGCTTGGCGGCGCGACGCTGCAATTGCCAGATACCGAGCGCGACGAAAGCCGCGGTCAGCAGAAGCGTGAACAGCGCGAAGCCGGCCACGCGGGGCGTGCGCGCAGTCTCGCTCATTTCGCGCGGTCGACCAACCGGCCCGGCGCCGCCTTGTGGTGGAATTGCAGCGCGATCAGCAGCGACTTCATGGCGCGGAGCGGCAGAAGCGTGGTGGCGAGGATCAGCGGCAGCCACAGCACCGCATGCAGCCAGTACGGCGGCTGATACTTGACTTCGACGACGAGCGCGCAGCCGACCACGATCGCGCCGGCGAGCATGATGATGAAGATCGCCGGACCGTCGCCGGCGTCGATGAAGGCGTAGTCGAGACCGCAGCGGTCACAGGACGGCGCGAGCGTCAGGAAGCCCGCATAGAGCTTGCCCTCACCGCAGCGTGGGCATTTGCAGGCGAGCCCGCGCAACGCGCTTTGCAGGACGGTGGGCTGGGCCTCAGGAGTGCCGGCGGGTTCGTTCATGATGAGCAAGTCTATCACAGTTTCAGTCGCGGCCTCGACCGCCGGAAAGCGAAAGGGCGGCCCTGCAGCCGCCCTTTCCCAATCGATCTGTCGCGGCTCAGTGCGCGCCGTGGGCCATGGTCTCGGCGCCATGTCCCCAGACATATATGCAGAGGAACAGGAACAGCCAGACCACGTCGACGAAGTGCCAGTACCAGGCGGCGAACTCGAAGCCGAGATGCTGGGTCGGCGTGAAATGGCCGGCATAGGCGCGCGCCAGGCAGACGATCAGGAAGATGGTGCCGACCAGTACGTGGAAGCCGTGGAAGCCGGTCGCCATGAAGAAGGTCCCGCCGTAGACGTTGCCGGCGAACGAGAACGCTGCGTGGCTGTACTCATACGCCTGCACGAAGGTGAAGGTCGCGCCCAGCAGCACGGTGAGGATCAGGCCGTATTTCAGACCCTGGCGATCGTTCTCGAGCAGCGCGTGATGCGCCCAGGTCACGGTGGTGCCGGAGGTCAGCAGGATCAGCGTGTTCAAAAGCGGGAGATGCCAGGGATCGAAGGTCTCGATACCCTTCGGCGGCCAGACGCCGCCGAACAGGGCTTCGCGGGTTGCGTGAACGGGATCAGCCGGGAACAGCGCCGCGTTGAAATAGGCCCAGAACCAGGCGACGAAGAACATCACCTCGGAGGCGATGAACAGGATCATGCCATAGCGATGGCTGATCTGCACCACGCGGGTATGGTCGCCCTTGTACTGGGCTTCCTTGATCACGTCGCCCCACCAGCTCGCCATGGTGTAGAGCACGCCGATGGTGCCGACACCGAAGATGATCGGTGCGGCCGAGAGCATGTGATGCATCCAGGTGATCGCGCCGACCGCCATGACGAAGGCCGAGACGGAGCCGACCGCCGGCCACGGAGAGGGATCGACCAGGTGGTAGTCGTGATGCTTGCCTTGCGCGGTGGCCATTTCGGTCTGTCTCCTCAATCCCGTGCCTGTCCGGCACTTATCCCCTTATTCCAACCCCTGAGCGTCAACCCGGCGGTTGGAGATTTCCCTTGCGTTTGTCGTCCTCGCCGGATGCGACCGGCTTCACCACCGGATCGCGCACCGGATAGAACGTGTAGGACAGCGTGATCGTGCCGAGCCCGTCATTGTCGTGATCATTGACGATCGACGGATCGACGTAAAACACCACGGGCATCTCGCGCTTCTCGCCGGGCGCCATGGTCTGCTCGGTGAAGCAGAAGCAGTTGATCTTCTGGAAATAGGAGCCGACCGTCAGCGGCGCGACGTTGTAGGCGGCTTGCCCTGAGGTGGTACGCGCGGCCTGGTTGGTCACGGTGTAATAGATGGTGGTGACCTGGCCGATATTGACCTCGACCTCGGTCTGCTCAGGCTCGAACTTCCAGGGCAGACCCGGCGCGACGTTGGAATCGAAGCGCACCGTGATCTTCCGCGCGATCGGGCCGGTGGCAGGCGCCGAGGTCGCGACCTGGGTCGTGCCGTTGAAGCCGGTGGCGCGGCAGAACCAGTTGTAGAACGGCACCGCCGCGTAGGACGCGCCGACCATCAGCGCAACCACGCCGCCGCAGATCGAGGCGACCAGCACGTCACGACCGAGACCTTTCCTGGCCGTTCGGCTCTGATCGCGCGATATGGTCGGCTCTCGATCCATCTGTCTCACATTGGGCGAACTAGAACCGCCGGTCCCTTGACCATGGTGACGGCGAAAAACAGCACGACGAGCACACCGAGCGCGAGCGCGATTGCAATCGAGCGCTGACGACGGCTCTTCTTCTGCGCCTCGGTGAGGACGATTCCATCTGGCTCGGGTTTGTCAGCCATTCCTGCCTCATGCGCCCCCAACCATCGGCGCAAGCGCCCGAAACACGACCTCGGCCAGCAGGGTCGCGAACAGCGCGAACAGATACAGGATCGAGAAGGCAAACAGCTTGCGGGTCGCGCGCAGCGATTGGCTGCGTTCGCGGCGCACATAGACGTTGATGGCGAGCACCAGCATGCCGGCGCCGAGCACCAGCGAGGTGACGCCATAGATGGCGTCGAAATAGCCGAGCGCCCAGGGCGCGGCAGCCACTGCGATCAGCACGATGGTGTAGAGCAGGATCTGCAGACGGGTCGCATCGGGGCCGGCGACGTTGGGCAGCATCGGAATGCCGGCGCGCGCATAGTCGTCGGAGCGGAACAGCGCCAGCGCCCAGAAGTGCGGCGGCGTCCAGAAGAAGATGATGGCGAACAGCAGCAGCGGCTCGACGTCGACCGTCCCGGTCACGGAAGCCCAGGCCACCACCGGCGGCAGTGCGCCGGCGGCGCCGCCGATCACGATGTTCTGCGCGGTCCAGCGTTTCAGGCAGATCGTGTAGATCACGACGTAGAAGAAGATAGTGAAGGCGAGCAGCGCGCCCGCGATCCAGTTGACGAGGATGCCGAGCGTCATCACCGAGAAGAAGGCGAGCGTCATGCCGAACGTCATCGCCTCGGGCCGGGTGATGCGGCCGCGCGGAATCGGGCGGTTCGCAGTGCGCGACATCTTGGCGTCGATATCGCCCTCGAGCGCCATGTTGAGCGCGCCGGAAGCGCCGGCGCCGACGGCGATGCAGAGCAGCGAGGTGATCGCGAGCACCCAGTGGAAGTGTCCCGGCGCCATCGCCATCCCGACCAGCGCGGTGAAGATCACGAGCGACATCACTCGCGGCTTCAGCAGCGCGAGGTAGTCGCCAACCTCCGCCTCGGAGATGCGGGGATTGATGTCGATGGCGTTGTGGTCGAGGACGGACACTAATTTAAACTCGCTTCGTTTGGGAGCCGCGGCGCTCGTCTCTGGCGCCGCGGGAGTTTTAGTTACTGCACGCGGGGCAGCACTTCGAACTGATGGAAGGGCGGCGGCGAGGACAGCGTCCACTCCAGCGTGGTGGCGCCTGCACCCCAGGGATTGTCGCCCGCCGGGACCTTCTTCATGAAAGCGTCGAGCACGCAGTAGAGGAAGATCAGCACGCCGAAGCCGGAGATGTAGGAGCCGACCGACGAGATCAGGTTCCAGCCGGCGAATGCGTCCGGATAGTCGACATAGCGGCGCGGCATGCCCGACAGGCCGAGGAAGTGCTGCGGGAAGAACACCAGATTGACGCCGATGAAGGTGACCCAGAAGTGCGCCTTCGCCAGCGTCTCGTTGTACATGTAGCCCGTCATCTTCGGGAACCAGTAGTACCAGCCGGCGAAGATCGCGAACACCGCACCGAGCGACAGCACGTAGTGGAAGTGCGCGACGACGTAGTAGGTCTCCTGGAGCACGCGGTCGACGCCCGCATTCGCCAGCACGACGCCGGTGACGCCGCCGACCGTGAACAGGAAGATGAATCCCACCGCCCAGATCATCGGGGCGCGGAAATCGATCGAGCCGCCCCACATCGTGGCGATCCAGGAGAAGATCTTCACGCCGGTCGGAACCGCGATCACCATGGTGGCGGCGACGAAATAGGCCTGCGTCGCCGACGACATGCCCACCGTGTACATGTGGTGCGCCCACACCACGAAGCCGATGCCGCCGATCGCGACCATGGCGTAGGCCATGCCGAGATAGCCGAACACGGGCTTGCGCGAGAAGGTCGAGACGATCTGGCTGATCATGCCGAAGCCGGGCAAGATGAGAATGTACACCTCGGGGTGACCGAAGAACCAGAACAAATGCTGGAACAGCACGGGGTCACCGCCGCCGTCGGGCGCGAAGAATGACGTGCCGAAGTTGCGGTCAGTGAGCAGCATGGTGATCGCGCCGGCGAGCACCGGCAGCGACAGCAGCAGCAGGAACACCGTCACCAGGATCGACCACACGAACAGCGGCATCTTGTGCAGGGTCATGCCCGGCGCGCGCATGTTGAAGATCGTGGTGATGAAGTTGATGGCACCGAGGATCGACGAGGCGCCCGCCAGATGGAGCGAGAGGATCGCGAAGTCGACGGCCGGGCCCGGATGGCCCGTGGTCGACAGCGGCGCGTACATGGTCCAGCCGGCGCCGACGCCGTTGGCGCCGGGCTCGCCCTCGACGAAGGTCGACATCAAGAGCAAGGCGAACGAGGCCGGCAGCAGCCAGAACGAGATGTTGTTCATGCGCGGGAACGCCATGTCAGGCGCACCGATCATCAGCGGCACGAACCAGTTGCCGAAGCCGCCGATCATCGCGGGCATGACCATGAAGAAGATCATGATCAGGCCGTGCGAGGTCACGAACACGTTATAGGTGTGCGTCTCGTGGAATATCTGCACGCCCGGATACATCAACTCGGCACGGATCGCGATCGACATCGCGGCACCGATGATGCCCGCGATGACCGCGAAGATCAGGTACATCGTGCCGATGTCCTTGTGATTGGTCGAATAGACGTAGCGCCGCCATCCGGTTGGATGGGCGTGCTCGTGGTCATGCGCGTGATCGCCGTGTGCCGCTGCGCTGGTTGCCATTTTCAAATCCTGCCTTGCGTCCCATTCGGACCTTTGGAAGGTCCCGCCCTTTATGTCGCTTTCAATCCCTCAAGCCGTCGTCCGGCGCTTATTGCGTCGGGCCGGCTGCGGAGGCGAAAGTGCTGGTGCCGCCGCTCGCAAATTTCTTCTTCGCCGATTCAACCCAGGAGGCGAACTCCTGATCGTTCACGACGCGGATCGCGATCGGCATGAAGGCGTGGTCCTTGCCGCAGAGCTCCGAGCACTGGCCGTAGAACATGCCGGTCTTGGTGGCCTTGAACCAGGTCTCGTTCAGCCGCCCCGGAATGGCGTCGATCTTGACGCCGAAGGCCGGCAACGCGAACGCGTGGATGACATCGGCGCCGGTGACCTGAACACGAATCACCTTGTTGACCGGCACCACCATCTCGTTGTCGACGCCGAGCAGCCGGGGCTGCTTGTCCTGGGCCATCAACGAGTCGAACTCGAACTTGCCGTTGTCCGGATAGGCATAGGACCAGTACCACTGCTTGCCGGTCGCCTTGATCGTCAGGTCCGCCTTCGGCACGTCGAGCTCGAGGAACAGCAGGCGGAACGACGGCACCGCGATGCCGACCAGGATCAGCACCGGCACCAGGGTCCACACCACCTCGATCAGCGTGTTGTGGGTGGTCCGCGACGGCACCGGATTGGCCTTCGCGTTGAACTTCATCACCACGATCACAAGCAGCGCCAGCACAAATAGCGTGATGACGATGATCAGTACGGACAAAAAGTCATGGAACCAGACGATATTGTCCATCACCGGAGACCCGGAGGCCTGGAGGTGCCATTCCCACGGCGCCGGCTGCCCGAGCTCGGCAAATGCCGCGCCGCCCGTCACCAGCGTGATGCCAGCCGCCACCAAGGCGATGGTGGCCAATCCCAGCAAGTGCCGGCCCACCCGACTCATCGACATCCTCATGCCGTTCGCGCTCCCCTTACGAAATCACCCCAAGTGCGCTCCCCTATTTCCGGGAAACGCTTATTCGATCCGCCCGCCTGACAAACCGCCGCGCAAGAATACCTCTAAGAGGAATTGGGGCCAGATCGCTAGAACGCCGAAATCAAGCCTCTCAAACCATAATTCTTGATCTATCGCAATGCAGTCTTGAGCCCCTCCGTCAGCCATCACCCGCAAGATATTTCCCAGCAACTTCAGACAAAAATACCGCTTCCCGGGATGCCGCGGCTTGACAGCCGGATTGCCCGCTGTAGGCACTGGCGCAGGGCCGTGCAGGAACCTGATTCGTGGCGGCAATGGCGGCCAAGGCGGCGCAGAATTTGCTTGTGAATTGCCTTCAAGACGCCGTCATTCCCGTATCAGTCCACCAGCGCGAACGACCCAAGCGAGCAGAGGGACCGACCCCGATGGGGCTTTCGAGATGCATGGCAAGGCCGGCTGATGGCCTCACAGCGTTGATCGGCCTCCTGGCTGCCGTCCTTTTCCTTGCCTTGCCGAGCCTTTTCCTGCCCGGCCTCGCCCATGCGCAGGGCGCGGTGCGCTCCGTCCATGGCGACTGGCAGATCCGCTGCGACACCCCGCCGGGCGCCCAGGCCGAGCAATGCGCCCTGATCCAGAGCGTGGTGGCGGAAGACCGCTCCAACGCCGGCCTGACCGTGATCGTGCTCAAGACCGCCGACCAGAAAAGCCGCCTGATGCGCGTGGTCGCCCCCTTGGGCGTCCTCCTGCCCTCCGGTCTCGGCCTGAAGCTCGACAATCAGGACGTCGGCCGCGCCGGCTTCGTCCGCTGCCTGCCCAATGGCTGCGTCGCCGAGGTCGTCATGGACGACAAGCTGCTCGGCCAACTCCGCAGCGCCAAGACCGCGACCTTCATCATCTTCGAGACGCCCGAGGAAGGCATCGGCTTCCCGCTCAGCCTGAACGGGCTCGGCGAAGGCTATGACAAGCTGCCGTAGAAGCGCTCAGGCCCCATCGACGCGATAAAGCTCGGTCTCGCACCAGCCGCAGCGATAGATGCGGCCTCGGCCGGCCACGGGCCCTTCCAACGCCTTCTGCCGGCACGCCGCGCAAACGATGCCGTCAGCGGTGTCGCAGCCGGGATGTGCCGCCAGATAGGCCTCGCGGGTGGAATAGGATGTCCAGAACCGGCGATAGATCAGCTGATTGGCGAGCAGGACCAGCGCCAGGACGGCGAAGCCGATGATCAGGCCGTGATACTGATCCCAGAACACAAGCAGGGAATTCCACATGCTTTTGCCGCGGTCTCGTCCAGAGTGACGCTGTCATACCCGCAAAGCTTGAAAGCCGGCTTAATTCCGAGCCGTACCTATCGTTTCCGTAATGTGACGGTCCGCCCCTCGCGGAAGCGTTCCGAAACCATTATCTTGCCGCACATCCCCCGATAATGGACGGACGCATGACCAACCCTGCCACAACCTCCCTGCTCGACCGCGCCAATCTCGATCGCGACCAGGTTCGCCACGAAGTCGCGCGTGGCCTTGCCGGTGCCGACGACGGCGAATTGTTCCTGGAATATAGCCAGACCGAAGCGCTGATGTTCGACAATGGGCGGTTGAAACAGGCCACCTACGACACCTCGCAGGGATTCGGCCTGCGCGCGGTGAAGGACGATGCGGTCGGCTATGCCCATTCATCCGACGTGTCGCTGCCGGCGCTGATTCGCGCCGCCGACGCGGTGGCCGCCGTCCGCGGCGGCTATTCCGGCAGCTTTGCCGCCCCGCCCCCGCGCACCAATGTGCGGCTGTATTCCGACGACAATCCGCTGGACGCGCCGGGCTTCGAGACCAAGGTCAAGCTGCTGGCCGAAATCGACGCCTATCTGCGCGACAAGGATCCGCGGGTGCGGCAGGTCAGCGTCAGCCTGGGTGCGACCTGGCAGGTCGTCGAGATCCTGCGGCCTGACGGCGAGAGCTACCGCGACATCCGCCCGCTGGTGCGGGTCAACGTCTCCGTCGTCGCCGGCCAGGGCGACCGCCAGGAGAGCGGCAGCAAGGGTTATGGCGGCCGCGCCGGCTATGCCGAATTCATCGAGACTCAGTCCTGGCGCGACGCCGCCGACGGCGCGCTGCGCGAGGCGCTGGTCAATCTGGAATCGATTCCCGCGCCCGCCGGCGAGATGGACGTCGTGCTTGGCGCCGGCTGGCCCGGCGTGATGCTGCATGAAGCGGTCGGCCATGGCCTCGAAGGCGACTTCAACCGCAAGAAGACGTCTGCGTTTGCCGGCCTGATGGGCCAGCAGGTCGCGGCGAAGGGCGTCACCGTGGTCGACGACGGCACCATTGCCTCGCGCCGCGGCTCGCTGTCGATCGATGACGAGGGCACGCCGACCAATCGCACCGTGCTGATCGAGGACGGCATCCTGGTCGGCTACATGCAGGACCGCCAGAACGCGCGGCTGATGAACATGAAGCCGACCGGCAACGGCCGTCGCCAGGGCTATGCCCATGTGCCGATGCCGCGCATGACCAACACCTACATGCTCGCGGGCGACCGCGACCCGGCCGAGATTCTCGCGTCGGTGAAGAACGGCGTGTTTGCCGCGAATTTCGGCGGCGGACAGGTCGACATCACCTCGGGCAAATACGTCTTCCAGTGCACCGAGGCCTACAAGATCGAGAACGGCAAGATCGGCGCGCCGCTGAAGGGCGCCATGCTGATCGGCAACGGGCCGACCGACCTGCATCGCATCCGCATGATCGGCAACGATCTCGCGCTCGATACCGGCATCGGCACCTGCGGCAAGAACGGCCAGGGCGTGCCGGTCGGCGTCGGCCAGCCGTCGCTGCTGATGGAACGCATTACGGTGGGTGGAACGGGCGCATGAGCGTTGAGAAAGTGACTGTCAGCACCAAGCGGAAGAGCAGCGGCTGGGGCGGTCAGCTCGTACAGCTTGCCGGCATCGTCGCCGCCGTCTTCATCGCCAAGGGCGCGCTGGCCGAACCGTTCTATGTGCCGTCGGGCTCGATGGAGCCGACGCTGCTGATCGGCGACGCGCTGCTGGCTTCGAAATTCCCCTATGGCTACGGCACCTCGTCGCTGCCGATCCAGATCAATCTGCCGGAAACCGGCCGCGTCTTCGCGGAGACGCCAAAGGCAGGCGACGTCGTGGTGTTCCGTTGGCCCGGCGACCGCTCGCAGGCGTGGGTCAAGCGCGTCGTCGGCCTGCCCGGCGACCGCATCCAGATGCGACAGGGTCAGCTCTTCATCAATGACCGCCCCGCCGAGTTGAAGCCGGACGGCGTCGGTGCCGCCGAAGACGACAATGGCGGCAGCGAGCCGGCCTACCGCTATGTCGAGACGCTGCCGAACGGCGTCAAGCACCTGATCTTCAAGATGCGCGACAACGGTCCGCTCGACAACACGCAGGAAGTGACGGTGCCGGCCGGGCATCTCTTCGTGCTCGGCGACAACCGCGACAATTCGGCCGACAGCCGCGTGCCGCTGCGCTCCGGCGGCGTCGGCCTGCTGCCGGTCGACAATCTCGTCGGCCGCGCCGATGCCGTGCTCGGCTCCTGGGATCTCGGCATGCGCGGCCAGCCGGTCTGGACCTGGCTCTCCGGCTTCCGCCTCGCGCGGTTCTTCACCGCTGTGCACTGAGCTGATCGTAGGGTGGGCAAGGACGAATTTCTTGCCCTCGCCCTGCAGAATCCAGTCAACGGTGCGATCCTCGATGAACTGCCTCGGCTCGCGCTGCCGGATGCATGGCTGGTGGCGGGCTGCCTGGCTCAGACGGTCTGGAACGTGCTGACGGGCCGTGCGATCGATCACGGCATCTCCGATTACGACGCGTTCTATTTTGACCCCGATACGTCGTGGGAAGCCGAGGACGCCGTGATCCGCACGCTGCACGAACGGCTCGGGCATCTCGGCGCCAAGATCGAGATCCGCAATCAGGCGCGCGTGCATCTTTGGTATCCCGGCAAGCACGGCCTGCCCTATCCGCCCTTGACGCGTGCGACCGACGGCATCGACCGCTTCCTCACGCAGAACACGCAAATCGGCGTGAGACGCTTGGATAATGGTCATGAGGTCTACGCACCGCATGGGTTCGACGACGTCGAGAGATTGATCGTGCGGCCCAATCTGGCCCTGAATTTCTCCGCGGCGAACTACGCGGCGAAGGCGGCACGATGGAAAGCACTATGGCCGGAGCTTACGCTGATAGCAGCGGAGTGATCCGAGCCTATCTCACCACGCCCGACGTGAACCCGGCCTTCCGCCGCGGCGGCTTGATGTCCTTTTTCAGGAAGCAGCGCGCTTCGCGGCCGGTATAGCCGGGACGGGCATAGGTGAAGGCACGGCATTTGTTGTCGGCCGTGCAGGCGGCCTTGCAGATGTCCTCGCCTTCGCCGTCCTTGAGGTCGAAATTGCGCAAATCGCCGCCGGGGCGGTCGATCGAGGTCTCGACGCCCTCAACGCGCGGCTCGATCACGCCGGCGCCGCGCACGCCTGAGATACAGCAATTGGCGGGCTGTCGCGGCGGCACGGTATTCTTGAGCCAGCACACGGCCGCTGCGCCATCGATATCGGGATAGCTGAAGCTCCACGAGCGGCAGCGGCGATCGCGCTCGCACAGCAGCGCACAATCCGCGGGATCACCGGACGTGATCGGTGTGTTGGAATAATCGCCGCCGGGCCGGTCGAACGCCGTCTGGGCGCGCGCAGGCCCGCTCGCAAGCACGAGCGACAGCAGCGTGACGCAGGCCACGACGCTTGCCAAGACCTTTGCCATGACGGCAGGCAGGCGGCCCTTCCCCATCGGAACAGCTTTCGAGTTATTGACGGCGCTTAGGTTTTTCGACCGGTCATTTGATGGCCGCAAACCTGTATGGGCGATGAACAGCCCAAATCCTGATCGGTGGCCTAAAGCATGACCCGAACCCGAAGGGCCGCGTTCGCGCAAAGTGTGACGCGGTTTTCCGAGCAAATCATGCTCAAATGCGCTCTAGAACGCGTATTCCGCGTAGGCCGGTTCCACCGAGCCCTTCCAGGCGCCATTGAACTTCTCGAGCATCTCCTCGGCCGGGGTCCGGCCGGAATCGATGATGCGATCGAGCGGCTCCAGATGCCGCGTTTCGTCGCGACCGATCGCGTCGATGCGACCGCGGCGACGCAGGCCCGCATGTGCCAGAACGAGGCACTCCTTGGCGATCTCGAACAGATAGCGGTCCTTGATCCGCGCCTTGAAGCCGAAGCGCGGCACGTCGTCGCGCAGGGCCTGACGCTCAGGCGCGGTCCAGTGCTTCACCAGGTCCCAGGCGGCATCGAGCGACACGTCGTCATAGAGCAGCCCGGCCCAGAACGCAGACAGCGCCGGCAGACGGCCCCACGGGCCGCCATCGGAGCCGCGCATCTCGAGGTAGCGCTTGAGCCGCACTTCCGGGAAAATCGTCGAGAGATGGTTGGCCCAGTCCGACAGGGTGGGACGCTCGCCGGGCAGATTGTTGTTGCGGCCGTCGAAGAAGGCCCGAAACGAGGAGCCCGACACGTCGATGTAGTCCTCGCCGCGCTTGACGAAATACATGGGCACGTCGAGCGCATAGTCGACATAGCGCTCAAAACCCATGCCGTCCTCGAATGCCCACGGCATCATGCCGGCGCGCGCATTGTCGGTGTCGCGCCAGATCTCGGAGCGGAACGAGAGGAAGCCGTTCGGCTTGCCTTCGGTGAAGGGCGAATTGGCAAACAGAGCGGTCGCGACCGGCTGGAGCGCCAGCGAGACGCGCAGCTTCTTGACCATGTCGGCTTCGGACGAGAAATCGAGATTGGTCTGCACCGTGCAGGTCCGGTACATCATGTCGAGGCCGTACTGGCCGACCTTCGGCATGTAATTGGTCATGATCTTGTAGCGCCCCTTGGGCATCACCGGGATGTCGGCGCGCGACCAGGACGGCGTCATGCCGAGACCGAGGAAGCCGATGCCGAGCGGGGTCGCGATCTCGCGCACCTGCGCTAAGTGCGCCATCAGCTCGCTCTGGGTCTGGTGTACGTTCTCCACCGGCGCGCCAGAGAGCTCGAACTGCCCGCCGGGCTCGAGCGAGATCGCACCGCCACCGGTGACGTCGTAGAGGCCGATGATGTTGCCCCTCTCCATGATCGGCTCCCAGCCGAGCAGGAGTTTCATGCCTTCGAGCAGTGCACCGATGCCGCGCGCGCCCTCGTAAGGCACCGGACGGTGGCCTTCCAGCGTGAACGGCGTCTTCTCGTGCTCGGTGCCCATGCGGAATTCGGACGGGTCCTTGCAGCCGGCCTCGAACCACGCAACGAGCTCGTCGCGCGATTGCAGCGGCGTCATATCGATCTGGTCTCGCGCCATATCAAACTCTAATCAGAAGCGCTTCGATCGAATGCGCGCGGGTGACGGGGATAGTCCGCGAACCCACCGGGCGCGCGGACGTGCTGGGTTGCCGCGCGGTCATCGCGACGGCGAGGTTTCGTTGACGTTGACGACGGGCGGCAGTTTCATCTCACCGCACGAGCAACCCAGGCGGTCGAGCAGACCGCTGAGCTTGACGGCATCGGCATCGGACAGTTTCGAGCCGACATATTTCTCGATCGCAGCCGAATAGGCGCCCCACATCCGCTTTTGCAATTCGCGGCCGGCCTCCGTGATCTCGACGAACTGGCCGCGCTTGTCGATCTTGCATTCGCGCCGGGAGGCGAGCCCCTCGTCAACCAGTCGGTCGATCAGGCGCGAGGTGGAGTATTGCGGGATCAGCATCTGCCGCTCGAGTTCCACCGGGCGCAGCTCGCCGCTCGGCGCGCGCGACAATTCGAGCAGCGCGTCGTACCATGCCAGTGGTGGGAACCCGGCCTTCTTCAGGTCCTGCTCCACGCAGTCGAGCACACGGCTCTGCACCCGCATCAGGCGGATCCAGGCACTGGTTGCCTCAGTCGATGGTTTGCGTTTCATGGTCCCGCTCAAACTCGTCGTCCGCTTCTTACCCCACTCGATGCACCTGCATCAATCTTGACTATTGCATGCAGATGCATGTAGGCGTTCTTTCGCCGCACCCAAGCGTTAAGAGGAGGAAATTCCATGAAACTGTATTACTCGCCCGGCGCCTGCTCGCTGTCCCCCCATATCGCGCTCCTGGAGGCTGATCTGCCCTATGAGCTGGTCAAGGTCGATCTCCGGGCCAAGAAGCTCGAGAACGGTGAAGACTATCTGAAGGTCAATCCGAAGGGTCAGGTCCCGGCGCGCTGGCCCTCGACAGCGGAGAGATCGTGACCGAAGGCCCGGTCATTGTCCAGATGATCGCCGACAAGGCCCCGATCAAGGCGCTGGCGCCGGCGCGCGATAGTTCCGAGCGCTACAAGCTGCTCGAATGGCTGAACTTCCTCACCTCCGAGGTGCACAAGAGCTTTGGCCCGCTGTTCGCGCCGGCGCTGAACGACGAAGCCAAGGCGTTCTTCAAGGACCGCGTCATGGGCAAGCTGAAGCACATCGACAGCGAGCTCGCTGGCCGCGACTACCTCATGGGCAAGCAATTCTCGGTCGCCGACGGCTATCTCTTCACGATGCTGACCTGGGGCGACCGGATGAAGTTCGACCTCTCGGCGATGCCCCACCTGACCGCCTACAAGGCCCGCGTCGCCGCGCGGCCGAAGGTGCAGGAAGCCCTCAAGAAGGAAGGGCTTGCGCAGGCCGCCTGAGGCGCAATCCGCAGCATAGCGAAAAGGCCGGATCACCTGATCCGGCCTTTCTTGTTGTCACGAATACGTGAGACGTTCGGGCGAGGCCTTAAGCAGCCGACTTCTTTGGCGCAAAGCGGCCGTAGAAGGTTTCGCTCTTCGCGGCCATCTCCTCGAGAAGCTTCGGCGGCGTGAAGCGCGAGCCGTACTTCGCTTCAAGCTTGTGGCAGAGCTCGACGAACTTCTTCGTGCCCATGAAGTCGATGTAGGACAGCGTGCCACCGGTGAACGGCGCAAAGCCGAAGCCGAGGATCGAGCCGACATCCGCCTCGCGCGGATCGGTGATGACGTGATCCTCGACGGTGCGCGCGGCCTCCACCGCCTGCACCACCAGGAAGCGCTGCTTCAATTCCTCGACATCGAGCGTGTCAGGATCGAGCTGCTTCGGCTGCAACGCGGAAAGGCCCGGCCACAGGCTCTTCTGACCCTTGCCCTTCTCGGGATAGTCGTAGAAGCCCTTGCTGTTCTTGCGACCGAGACGGCCCTGATTCTCGACCATTTCGACCATCAGCTTCTTCTGATCGGGGTTGATGGCGTTGGGGCCGAGATCGGCTTCGGTCGCCTTCATGATCTTCAGGCCGAGGTCGAGTGCGACTTCATCAGACAGCGAGAGGGGGCCGACCGGCATGCCGGCCATTTTGGCGCAGTTCTCGATCATCGCCGGCGGCACGCCTTCGAGGAACATCTCGTTGCCCTCGGCGACGTAACGGCCGACGCAGCGATTGGCGAAGAAGCCGCGGCTGTCGTTGACGACGATCGGCGTCTTGCCGATCTGGCGGACGTAGTCGAGCGCGGTCGCGAGCGCGACATCGCCGGTGTTCTTGCCCTTGATGATCTCGACCAGCATCATCTTCTCGACCGGCGAGAAGAAGTGGATGCCGACGAACTTGCCCTGGTCCTTGAAGCTCTCGGCCAGCGAGGTGATCGGCAGCGTCGAGGTATTGGACGCGAAGATCACGTCGGGCTTCATGTGCTCCTGCGCCTTGGCAAACGTGTCCGCCTTGACCTTGCGGTCTTCGAACACGGCCTCGATGACGAGGTCCACGTCCTTCAGGGCCGCATAGTCCGCGGTCGGCGTGATGCGCGCGAGCAGCGCCTCAGCGTCGATCGGCTTGGCGCGGCCCTTCTTGATCTGGTCCTCGATCATCTTCTGGGCATGCGCCTTGCCCTTGTCGGCGCTCTCCTGGTCGCGATCGATCAGCACGACGTCGAGGCCGGCGCGGGCCGAGACGTAGCCGACGCTCGCGCCCATGAAGCCGGCACCGATCACGGCGATCTTCTTCACCTTGGTCGCGGGCACGTCCTTCGGGCGGCGCGCGCCTTTGTTCAGCTCCTGCATCGACAGGAACAGGCTGCGGATCATCGCGGCCGCTTCCTTCGAGCGCAGCACCGAGGTGAAGTAGCGCGACTCCACGCGAAGCGCGGCGTCGATCGGCAACTGCAGGCCTTCATAGACGCAGCTCATGATCGCGCGCGCGGCCGGATAGTTGTCGTAGGTCTCGCGCCGATAGATCGCGTTGCCGGCCGGGAACATCATCATGCCGGCCTTGGAGAACACCGGGCCGCCCGGCAGCTTGAAGCCCTTGTCATCCCAGGGTGCGACGGCCTTGCCGCCGCCCTTGATCCAATCCTTCGCGGCCTTGACGAGGTCAGCAGCCGGAACGATGGCGTGGATCAGGTTCAGCGCCTTGGCCTTCTCGACCGTAACAGGGTCACCCTTGAGCAGAATGGTCATGGCATCCTGCGGCGGCACCAGACGCGGTACGCGCTGCGTGCCACCGGCGCCGGGGAACAGCCCGACCTTGACCTCGGGCAGGCCGAGGCGGGTCTTGGGATTCTCCGCAGCCACGCGATAGTGGCAGCACAGCGTGATCTCGAAGCCGCCGCCGAGCGCGAGGCCGTTGATTGCGGCCGCCCACGGCTTGCCGGAGGTCTCGATCGAACGCAGCACCTGCGAAAAGCGGCGGCTCTGTTCGAACAGCATCTGGTTCGCGGCAGTCTCGCCCTGCTCCCCAAAGACCTTTGCGTAGGCCTGGTTCATGCCTTCGAGCATGGACAGGTCAGCGCCGGCGCAGAACGCCTCTTTCGCCGAGGTGATGACGACACCCTTCACCGCAGCGTCGGCCGTGGTCGCCTTGACGATCGCGTCGAGCTCGCTGGTCGAGGTCTCGTCGAGCACGTTCATCGAACGGCCGGGGATGTCCCAGGTGACGAGCGCGATGCCGTCGGAATCGGTCTCAACCTTGAAGTTCTTGTAAGCCATGTTGGTTGCTCCTCGGTGCCGCAGCCGATCCCAGGCGCGGCGGTTGACTTAAGATCTCGTAGGGTGGGCAAAGGCGCTCTTGCGCCGTGCCCACCATCATTCGCGGAAACAGCAGTGGTGGGCACGCTTCGCTTTGCCCACCCTACGGCAGCTCGTTACACGCGCTCGATGATGGTCGCGGTGCCCATGCCGCCGCCAATGCACAGCGTGACCAGGGCGGTGGACTTGTTGGTGCGCTCGAGCTCGTCAAGCACGGTGCCGAGGATCATCGCTCCGGTCGCGCCGAGCGGATGGCCGAGCGCGATCGCGCCGCCATTGACGTTGATCTTGGCGTTGTCGATGTCGAAGGCCTGGATGTAGCGCAGCACGACCGAGGCAAAGGCCTCGTTGAGCTCGAACAGGTCGATATCGGACTTCTTCATGCCGGAGCGCGCGAACAGCTTCTCGGTGACGTCGACCGGACCGGTCAGCATCATCGCGGGCTCGGAGCCGACATTGGCAAACGCGCGGATTTTTGCGCGCGGCTTGAGGCCGTACTTGCTGCCCGCTTGCTTGCTGCCGAGCAGCACGGCGCCGGCGCCGTCGACGATGCCCGACGAGTTGCCTGCGTGGTGCACGTAGTTGACGCGCTCGATCTCGGGGTGCGACTGCA
Organism: Bradyrhizobium sp. WSM3983; assembly: GCF_000473045.1. GTDB lineage: Bacteria > Pseudomonadota > Alphaproteobacteria > Rhizobiales > Xanthobacteraceae > Bradyrhizobium. The sequence goes on from NZ_AXAY01000018.1 coordinate 31,720, forward strand.
CCGCGACGCCATCAAAGCCGCCCATCTGCGCCATCATCGTGAACGACGGCTGCAGCTGCGCCAGCGACTGCATCGTCGTCGTGGGACGCATGTGCTCGTCCTTGGCGAGAATGGTGAGGCCGTTGATGTCCTTCACCGGCACCACGGACTTGTTGAAGCGGCCTTCTTCCCAGGACTTCGCCGCGCGCTGCTGGCTCTGCACTGCATAGGCATCGACGTCGTCGCGCGAGAAGCCGTACTTGGTGGCGATCAAATCGGCCGAGACGCCCTGCGGCATGAAATATGAGGGCACTGCCATCGACGGGTCCATCGGCCAGGCACCGCCGGAGGCGCCGATGCCGACGCGGCTCATGGATTCGGCGCCGCCGCCGATCACGAGCTCATGCTGGCCGCTCATCACTTGGGCTGCGGCAAAGTTCACGGCGTCGAGGCCGGAGGCGCAGAACCGGCTGATCTGCACGCCGGGAACGGCTTCACCGAGACCCGCCTTCAACGCGGCAAAGCGCGCGATGTCGGAGCCGGCTTCGCCGACCGGATCGACCACGCCGAGAATGACGTCATCGACGGAATCTTCCGGAAGGTCGTTGCGGTCCTTCAGCGCTTTCAGCGGCACGGTGGCGAGCGCAAGCGCGGTGACTTCGTGCAGCGCACCGTCGGCCTTGCCGCGGCCGCGGGGGGTGCGAACGTGGTCGTAGATGAATGCCTCAGGCATGACGCCCTCCTGATCTGTTGTTCGAACTTTGATGGCGCGGAAGCAACCTCAGAACGCTTCCGCCGGCAGTTCCATGATGGTGGCGCAGCCGGACTGGATGCGCGCGAGATTGGCCGCGGTCTCCGGCAGCATCCGCTCCATGAAGAAACGGCCGGTCACGAGCTTGGTCGAGAGATAAGGCGTCGCCCCGCTGGCGGCAATCTTGGCCTGCGTCACCTTCGCCATCTTGGTCCACATGTAGCCAAGCGCGACGAAGCCGAAGAGATGAAGGTAATCCGTTGCAGCGGCGCCGGCATTGTCCGGCTTCGCCATCGCGTTCTGCATCAGCCAGGTGGTGGCCTGCTGGAGATGGCCGAGCGAAGCCGAGAGCGGGGTGATGAAAGGCTTCAGCGCCTCGTCGCCGCCGTTCTCCTTGGCGAAGGCCATGACCTCGCCGAAGAAGGCCATGATGGCGCGGCCGCCGTCGCGCGGCAGCTTGCGGCCGACGAGGTCGAGCGCCTGGATGCCGTTGGCGCCTTCATAGATCATGGCGATGCGCGCATCGCGCACGAACTGCTCCATGCCCTGCTCGGCGATGTAGCCGTGGCCGCCATACATCTGCTGCGCCTGCACCGCATTGGCGAAGCCGTAGTCGGTGAGGAAGCCTTTCAGCACCGGCGTCATCAGGCCCATGTGGTCGTCGGCGGCCTGGCGGTCCTTCGGATCCTCGGAGCGATGGGCGACGTCGCTCTTCAGTGCGGTCCACATCACGAAGGCGCGCGCGGCTTCGTTGAAGGCGCGGATCGACAGCAGCGTGCGGCGCACGTCGGGATGCACGATGATCGGGTCGGCTTGCTTGTCCGGCGCCTTCACGCCGGTGAGCGCGCGGCCCTGGATGCGCTCGCGGGCATAGGCGGCCGCGTTCTGATAGGCGACCTCGGACTGCGCGAGGCCCTGCACGGCAACACCGAGGCGGGCCTCGTTCATCATCACGAACATGCCCTGCATGCCCTTGTTCTCTTCGCCGATCAGCCAGCCGGTGGCGCTGTCGTAGTTCATCACGCAGGTGGAATTGCCATGGATGCCCATCTTGTGCTCGATCGAGCCGCAGACCACGCCGTTGCGAGCGCCGGCCGAACCGTCGGCATTGACCAGGAATTTCGGCACCACGAACAGCGAGACGCCCTTGATGCCGGCGGGTGCGCCCTCGATGCGGGCGAGCACGAGGTGGATGATGTTCGGAGCGAGGTCATGCTCACCGGCCGAGATGAAGATCTTGGTGCCCGTGATCTTGAAGCTGCCGTCGGCCTGGCGCACCGCCTTGGTGCGCAGCATGCCGAGATCGGTGCCGCAATGCGGCTCGGTCAGGTTCATGGTGCCGGTCCATTCGCCGGCCACCATCTTCGGCACGTAAGTCTGCTTCTGCTCCGGCGTGCCGTGGACGATCAGCGCCGCGGTCGCGCCCATGGTGAGGCCGCCATACATCGAGAACGCCATGTTGGCGGAGATCTGGAATTCGTTGACGGCTTGCGAGAGCGTTACCGGCAGGCCCTGGCCGCCGAACTCGGTCGGTGCCGACAGACCGAGCCAGCCGCCCTCGGCGACCTGCTTGAACGCCTCCTTGAAACCCTTCGGCGTGGTGACGCTGCCGTCGTCGGCACGCTTGCAGCCTTCGAGATCGCCGACGCGATTGAGCGGCTGCAGCACCTCTTCGGCGAGCTTGGCGGCTTCGCCCAGGATCGCCTCGCGCACGTCGCTCGACGCATCGGAGAAGCCGGCGAGATTGTCGTAGCGGTCGATCTGGAAGACGTCGTTGAGCAGGAAGTTCACGTCTTCGACGGGGGCTTTATAGATCGGCATGGCGGTCTCCCGGCAAATCTTGAAGTGATATGGGGCTTGAAGTGGTGGAATTCTCTTACGATTGGGCGGCGGGCTGCTCCGCCATCAGGCGGTGCAGCATGTTGATGGCCTTGAGCGGACGCACCATCACCTTAAAATTTGTGATGCGTCCCTCGGCATCGAAAGTGATGATGTCGACGCCGTTGATCTCGATGCCGTCGATGACATTCTTGAATTCGAGCACGGCTCCGTTGGCGCTGGTCCATTCGCCGACATAGGTGAAGCCGGGACCGCCGAGCACCTTCTCGGCGCTGGCGAGATATTTGAAAGTGATGTCGCGGCCGCGCTGCGGCGAATGCACGACGGGGCTTTCGAACACGGCGTCAGGATGGAGCAGATCCCAGAGCGCGGTGCGGTCATGGGACGTCATGAAGCTGTACCAGGAATCGAGACCGGTCATGGTCAGGGTGCCTCCCTTGAATCGAACGCCTTGGCAAAAGCGCGAAAACAACCCCATGCACAGTAGCGAGAGGGTTGTTTCCGCTGGGTTTTGGGTTGGTTCTTGGACCCGACCCCGGACCACATCATATGCACATTGACGCATATGCGTCGATGCGCATAAAGTCAAGCTGGTTGGTCAAGGTCACAGGGAGGCAGGTCACATGGCACTGGGCGACGCGATCCTCGCATGCCTGACGGAACGTCCGATGACGGGCTACGAGCTCGCCAAGACATTCGACTCCTCGGTCGGCTTCTTCTGGAAGGCCGACCACCAGCAGATCTACCGCGAGCTCTCCAAGCTGCGCGACCGCGGCTACATCCAGGGCCGTGAGGTCGTCCAATCAGGCAAGCCCAATAAACTCATCTATACGCTCACTTCGGAAGGGCGAACAGCGCTGCGGCACTGGGCTGCGCGACCGAGCACCCCGCCCTCGATCAAGGACGACCTGCTGGTCCGGCTGCATGCGCTCGACAGCATCGACATCGAGCCGATCCGCACCGATCTGATGGACCGCCTGGAGCATCACCGCGACCGGCACGAGAACTACGAGCGGATCCTGAAAAAGCGTTTCCCGGAAGGGACGGCGTCGGGCGTGCTCGACCTCGGCAATCTGCTGCTGCTCCGCCTCGGCGCGCGGCACGAGCAGATGGTGGCCGATTTCTGCGAGGAAGCGCTCGAGGCGCTGTCAGCGATGAGCGGCAAGGCCACGGTGGTGCCGCTGGAGGATGGCAAGCGCGAGAAGGGCTAGATCGGCATCGGCGGTGCCTTTCACTTCTCCCGCTTGCGGGAGAGGTCGTGCCGTAGGCGCGGGTGAGGGCTTTCTCCTCTCGGGGAGTCTTCGTTGTCGAGACACCCTCTCGCCGGCCCTCCCCCGCAGGCGAGGGAGGGAGCACACCGGCCATCACGCGAAAGCCGATCGCAAGCCCCCCGGTTCCCGGCGCCCAACTTTAAGACACCGGCAACGCGTTCCTTAACCCGTTATTTACCGTAACGGACAAAAGTCGATTTTCGAGGCAGACGACCCGCGCCAAATCCGATTGTCTTTACAACCGGCACGCGTGGGGAGACTGGAGGCGCCGGGTGGGGCGCCGGAGTCGGAACCGGACAGAGTCATGAATTCGCGCGTATCGTGGAGCGTTGACGGTATTGATCCATCCGTCAGGGAGCGGGCCGAAGCTGCTGCGCGTCGCGCTGGCATGTCCCTCAACGATTGGCTGAACTCCACGCTCGGCGAGACTGCCCCGCCGAACTTTCGCGGGCCTTACGAACAGCAGCGTCAGGATCAACGTCAGGACCTGCGTCCCGATCCGCGTTCAGCGCCAATGCCGAGCCAGGAGAGCCGCGACGTCGCCGACATCCATCAGCGGCTCGACGCGATCACCCAGCAGATCGAGCGAATTTCAAAACCCACAGCGCCACGACAGGACGCTTCACGGCAAGACGTTTCGCGCGAGCAGGGCGTCGCCCGCCAGCTCAATGACGCGATCTCGCGGCTCGATGCCCGCCTGTCGCAGATCTCTCGGCCCCCGCAGCCTCAAGCGCAGCAGCCGCAGGCACAGCGCGCCGCGCCGGTCGAAACGCGTCACCGCCAGGCCGATGCGGTCGAGCGTGCAGCCGCGCAGGTCTATCGCAGCTCACCTCCTCTAAGCCCGGCGTCGTTCGACGTCGCGGTCGCCGAGATCACCGCACGGCAGAGCGAGCTTGACGGCTTTGCGCCCCGGCAGATGCCGCCGCGCGCTGCGCCGTCGATCGCGCCTTCTGCCGCTCCTTACGCGCCTCCCATGGCGCCTCCAATAGCGCCACCCGCGCCTGCCTATGCTCCGCCGCCACCGCAGCCGGGGCCGGATTTCTCGTCGCTCGAACGCCATCTGCTCAAGATCACGAGCCAGATCGAGTCGCTCCAGCGCCCTGACAATACCGAGCAAGCGATCAACGCCTTCCGCTCCGAGCTCGCCGAGATCCGACACGCCATCACCGAGGCGATGCCGCGCCGCGCGATCGAATCGATCGAGAACGAAATCCGCTCGCTGCACCGTCGCATCGACGAGACCCGCTCCAACGGTACCGACGGCCAGGTGCTGTCCGGCATCGAGCGCGCGCTCGCCGACATCAAGCAGGTGCTGCGCACGCTGACGCCCGCCGAGCAGCTCACCGGCTATGACGAGGCGATCCGCAATCTCGGCGCCAAGCTCGATTTGATTCTGCGCGCCAATGACGATCCTTCCACGGTGCGCCAGCTCGAAGGCGCGATCTCGGCCCTGCGCGGCATTGTCTCCAACGTCGCCTCCAACGAAGCGCTGGCGCGCCTCTCCGACGACGTGCAGCTGCTGTCGTCCAAGGTCGACCAGGTCACGCGCGCCTCGGACCGCGGCGACAGCTTTGCGGTGCTGGAGCAACGCATCGCCGCGCTGACCTCCGCACTGGAAACACGCGAGCGGCCGCAAGCCATCGAGAGCACCGAACATCTGGAAAGTGCAATCCGCGCGCTGTCCGACCGTTTCGATCGCATGCAGGTCGGCAACGATTCGACCTCGACCTTCGCGCATCTCGAGCAGCGGGTCTCCTATCTGCTGGAGCGGATCGAGACCAATTCCGATTCGCGCGGCGGCAATTTGAGCCGCGTCGAGGACGGGCTGCACGACATCCTGCGACACCTGGAACGGCAGCAAGCCACCTATTCCGCGCTCGCGGAGAGCCGAAGCGCGGCGCCGTCTCCCGATTCCGGGATGGTCGATCTCGTCAAGCGCGAGCTGTCCGACATCCGCTACAGCCAAGCCGAGACCAACCGCAGCACGCAGGATTCGCTGGAGGCCGTGCATAACACGCTCGGCCATGTCGTCGATCGCCTCGCCATGATCGAGGGTGATCTGCGCGCGGTGCGCACTGCGCCGCCGGCCCCTGCGCCGATGCTGATGGCTGCGCCATTGCCAATGGCCGCTCCGGTCGAGCCGGCGCCGATGGCGCGCGAGCAACGGCCGGCGCAGCCGCAACAGCCAAATTACGATCCGAAGCCCGAACTGCCGAATCCGGCCGCCGCGCAGCAGCCGGCGCATTCTACCTTCGTGGCCGCGCCGCGTGAATTCCATGCCGCCGCGCCCGCAGCGCCGCCCCCGGCGCCGATGGCGGCGCCGGTCCCGCCGCGCGCGATCAGCGAGATCCTCGAGCCGCACACGGCGCCTGCGCGCGCTGCGATCGCGCCCGAACTGCCGCCGGATCATCCGCTCGAGCCCGGCACGCGTCCGAATGGCCGACCCACCACGCCGTCCGAGCGCATTGCCGCGTCCGAAAGCGCGATCAGCGAAATCCCCGCCGCACCGAAGGAGCCGGTGTCGTCGTCGAGCTTCATCGCGGCCGCGCGCCGCGCAGCGCAAGCTGCCGCCGCGCAACCGCCCGAGAAGCCCGCCCGCGGCGTCAAGGCTGCGATCGCGGCCCGCACCAAGGACAAGGGCCAGAGCCAGGAAGGCGGCTCGACCATCACCTCGAAGATCCGCTCGCTGCTGGTCGGCGCGAGCGTTGTCGTGATCGTGCTCGGCACCTTCAAGATGGCCATGAACCTGCTCGAAGGCGGCAGCGCGCCGCCGGCACCGCAGGCAATGGAGAATACAAGCCAGCCTGCGCCGCAGGCACCGCCGCCGGTCGAGAGCAAGCCCGCCGCGCCGGAACAAGTCACGCCGTCGATGACCTCGCCGACGCCGATCGGCAAGCAGTCCCAGAACAATGCCGCGCCGGCACCTGCGAAGAATTCCGGCAACACGGCTTCGGTCGAAATTCCGTCCGCCCCTGCCGCAGCGCCGCCCCCGCCCGCGGCCTCCAGCGACGTGACCGGTGCACTGTCGGGCACGAGCCGCGCACGGATCGGCACAGTCCAGGTGCCGCCGAGCGAGAAGCTGCCCGACGGCATCGGCGGCCCCGGCCTGCGCACCGCCGCGATGAAGGGCGATGCGACCGCGGCCTACGAGATCGGCGTGCGCTTTGCCGAAGGCAAGGGCGTGGCCGCGAATTACGACGAAGCGGCGAAGTGGTACGACCGCGCGGCGCAGGCCGGCGTGGTGCCCGCGACCTTCCGCCTCGGCACACTCTATGAAAAGGGCCTCGGCGTGAAGAAGGACGCCGACATCGCCCGCCGCTACTACACGCAGGCCGCCGAGCGCGGCAACGCCAAGGCGATGCACAATCTCGCAGTGCTCGACGCCGACGGCGGCGGACGTGGCGCCAACTACAAGAGCGCAGCGCAGTGGTTCCGCAAAGCGGCCGATCGCGGCGTCGCCGACAGCCAGTTCAACCTCGGCATCCTCTACGCCCGCGGCATCGGCGTCGAACAGAACCTCGCCGAATCCTACAAATGGTTCACCCTCGCGGCCGGACAGGGCGATGCGGACGCAGCGACCAAGCGCGATGACGTTGCCAAGCGCCTCGACCCGCAATCGCTCGCCGCCGCCAAGCTCGCGATCCAGACCTTTAGCGCCGAGCCGCAGCCCGACGACGCCGTCAACGTCCAGGCGCCCGCCGGCGGCTGGGACAGCGCACCGCAGGCGACCGCCAAGCCCGCACCGAAGCCGGTCGCGGTGAAGAAGTCGGCGTCAGCGGCGCATTAGAGCCGAGTAGCTTTATCAAACCAAACGGGCCGCGGGCTCGGTGCACCTCTCCCGCTTGCGGGAGAGGTCGGCGCGTCCCGGGCGATGCGACAGCATCGTCCCGCGCGCCGGGTGAGGGCTTTCTCCTCTTGGGGAGTCTCACTGCGGAGGCACCCTCTCCCCGACCCTCTCCCGCGAGCGGGAGAGGGAGCGCACCGCCGGCGCGACGAACATCCGCGTTATCTCATGCCGCCTCCCCGTCTCATTCACCGCGCCCAATTTTCCTGATCCGCCCCGCACCAAATTCCGCTATTGAAGGGCGCGGCAATCGTTCTGCGCCTCCTGCGAGCATTCCGCGAAATCGATCCGTCTCGCCGGAGCGTGGGTCCGATGCAGCTTTACCTTCCGATCGCCGATCTTCCGGTCAACGTGTTCCTGGTGCTGGCGATGGGCGCGGCGGTCGGCTTCGTCTCCGGCATGTTCGGGATCGGCGGCGGCTTCCTGATGACGCCGCTGTTGATCTTCATCGGCATTACGCCGGCGGTCGCTGTTGCCTCCGTCGCGAGCCATATCGCGGCCTCGTCGTTTTCCGGCGCCCTCACCTATTGGCGGCGGCGCGCGATCGATCCGGCGCTGGCAAGCGTCTTGTTGTGCGGCGGCGTCACCGGCACGGCGCTGGGCGTGTGGACCTTCACGCAGCTCCGCGCGCTCGGCCAGCTCGATCTGATGATCGCGCTCTCCTATGTCGTGCTGCTCTCGACAGTGGGCAGCCTGATGTTCTCCGAAGGTCTGCGCGCATTGATGCGGACCCGGCGCGGCGCCGTGCCGCCACGGCGAACGCATAATTGGATCCACGGCCTGCCGTTGAAAATGCGGTTCAAGCGCTCGAAGATCTATCTGTCAGTCATCCCCGTGGTGGTCATCGGCATCGTAATCGGCTTCATCGGAGCCATCATGGGCATCGGCGGCGGCTTCATCCTGGTGCCGATCATGATCTATCTGTTGCGGGTGCCGACCTCGACGGTGGTCGGGACCTCGATGGTGCTGACGTTGGTCACTATGCTGTTCGCGACCATGCTGCACGCGGTGACCAATCATCTCGTCGACGCCGTGCTGGCGCTGATCCTGATGGTCGGCGGCGTCACCGGCGCGCAATTCGGTGCCCGCGCCGGCCAGAAGATCCGTGGCGAGCAGCTGCGGCTGCTGCTCGGCTTGCTGATCCTCTCGGTCGGGGTTCGCTTCGCGGTCGAGCTGGTGATCCGGCCAGAAGACCTCTTCACCATCCGCGAGCTGGGGGTAAGCGGATGATGCGTGCGTTCGTTACCGCTCTCTTCCTGCTGCTGCTCGGCGCGTCCGCAAACGCCGAGCGGCTGATCGTGTCGGTCTCCAACCATCGCGTCACGGTAACGCCAAACTATTCCGGCGAGGAGCTGGTGCTGTTCGGCTCGGTGGAGAAGGATGCCGCCACGCCCACCGACCGTACCGCTTACGACCTCGTGGTCACCGTGATGGGGCCGCGCGCCGACATGGTGACGCGGCGCAGGGAGCGCAAATTCGGCATCTGGATCAATACCGATTACCGGCAGTTCCTGCAGGTGCCGAGCTATCTGGCGCTGTTCGCCAATCGCCCGTTCGAGGCCATCACCTCCCCCGAGATCGCGCGGCGGCAGCAGATCGGCCTCAACAACGTGCTGCTGACCCAGCGCGTCAGCGGCGATTACGCCGACGTGGTGCCGAACGATGCCTTCCGCTCCGCCTTCACCCGCCTGCGGACCCAGCGCGGCCTCTATCGCGAGGATGCGAGCGCGGTGACGTTCCTGACGCCGACATTGTTCCGCACCGGCATCCCGCTGCCGGCGGAGGTCCCGATCGGCACCTATGAGGTCGAGATCAAGTTGTTCGCGAATGGCGCGTTCATCGGCAAGACCGAGACCGCGTTCGAGATCGTCAAGGTCGGGTTTGAGCAGTTCGTCGCGACGACCGCGCGGCAGAACGGGCTGGTTTATGGCCTCGTCACGGCAGCGATGGCACTGATGACGGGATGGATGGCGTCGATTGTGTTTCGGAAGGATTGAGGGTTCGCAGTTCGACGCGACGCTCTCTGCTCTCGTCATCGCCCGGCTTGGCCGGGCGATCCAGTACTCCGAGACAGTTATGATTGAACCGATGGGCCGCGGCGTACTGGATGCCCCGCCTTCGCGGGGCATGACACCTCACGGCGCCTCCACCACCGTCGGCACGCCCGGCTCGAGCAGCCGCAGCCGGGTCCCGAAACCAAGCGCGTCAAACGTCTTGCGCAAATCCTCGCCGCTCTGGCGGAAATGCGCCCAGCCTTCGGTGTGTAGCGGCACGATCATCGCGTCGGGGAAGGCGCGCGCGGTCTCGATGGTGTCGTTGGTGTCCATGGTGAGATGGAACGGCCCGCGGGTTTGCGCGGCCCCCGCGAACGGCAGCACCACGCCGCATTTGAAGCGGCGCGCGACCTCGGCGACGCCGTCGAACCAGGTGGTGTCGCCGCTGATATAGACCGCGCGCGTGTCCTTGCGGCTCGACTGAACCACGAAGCCGATGACATCGCCCGACAGCGGCTCGATGCCGGCCGGGCCGTGACGCGCCGGCGTCGCGGTGATGGTCAGCGCATTGCCGTCGTCGTCCTTCAGATGCGCGGTCGCCCAGGGCGCGAGGCCCTCGACATGGCCGCCGAGGCGTTTTGCGCCGGCTTCCGTGGTCAGCGCGCGCGGCGCATTGAGCAGATAGTCACGGCCCGTATTGTCGAGATTGTCCGCGTGCTGGTCGTGGCTGAGCAGAACGGCATCGATCGGGCCGATCGCGTCGGCCTTCACCGCGGGACCGATGGTCTTCTCCAGCTTCACATGCGGCAATTGATAGGCACCGGGCGCATCGAAGGTGGGGTCGGTGAGCAGGCGGAAGCCGTCGATCTCGATCAACGCGGTGGGGCCGCCGATCAGGGTGATGGAGATGGGCATGAGGGGAACTCCTGTTACACGACGGGCTTTGCGGGGCGCGTCACCAGGTAAATGCCGAGCGCCACCGGAATGATCCCCAGCAAGTCACGCGCTTCGACATGCTCGCCGAGGACGAGAAACGCGAACAGCATGCCGAGCGGCGGCATCAGAAAATGATAGGCACTGGCGGCCGTCGCGCCACACACTTTCAGGAGATGAAACCAGAGCCAGTAGGCCAGGATCGAGCCGCCGAGCACGAGGAACGCGAAAGCCCCGATCAGGCTCCGCGTGACATCGATCGCATGGATGTCGGCGAAGGTCAGCGCAACCGGCGTCAGCACGATCCCGGCGGCAAGATTCTGCACGCCGTTGCCGATCCACAGGGAACCCTTCGGCGCGAGCAGCTTGAACAAGATGGTGCCGGCGACGATCGAAGCGAGCGAGGCCAGCGTGAAGATGATGCCGTGCAGGCTATCGGTGCCGACCGACAGGCGATGCCAGACGATCAGCATCACGCCGATGATTCCCAGCAGGAGGCCGCTGGCCTTGCGCCAGGTCATGCCCTCGCCAAGCAGCAGCGCCGCAAGCGCGGCCGTGAACACCGGATTGGCCGAGACGATCAGGCCGCCGAGGCCGGCGGAGACCGATTGCAGGCCGGTGTAACCGAGCCCGAGATAGAGCGCGTTGTTGGCAATCCCGAGCACGGCGAAGATCAAGACATCGCGCCATGACAACGACCAGTCTCCACGGACCATCGTGGCGCCGAGGATGAGAATGCCGGCAAGCGAGAAGCGCGCGGCGAGCAGGATCAGCGGCGGGCAATGGGTGACGCCGATCTTGCCAGCGACGAAGGCGTAGCTCCAAAGCAGGCAAAACAGGCCGATGGCAAAAGGCAGCACGTTGAAGCGGCTGCGGGGGACGGACATCGAGGGGGCGAGCGACATGAGGGCATTCTCCTGAGCCCTCGATCTAGGGACTGGCCTTGTCATTTGGAAATTAAATGATTAACTGCCCATCAGTGGATTTTCGAATGGAGGCAGGCATGCTCGACCTGGAGCTTCTGCGCAGTTTCGTCTCGGTGGTCGAGGCCGGCGGCTTCACCCGCGCCAGCGAGCGCGTTCACCGGACGCAATCGACCGTCAGCCAGCAGATCAAGCGGCTGGAGGAGGATGTCGGCCAGGTGCTGTTGCACCGTGACGGCAAGGACGTGCGCCCGACCGAAGCCGGCGAGCGGCTGCTGTCCTATGCGCGGCGGCTGCTCACGCTGGCGGAAGAGGCGCGCGACGTGCTGCGCGAGCCTGATGGCGACGGCGCGATCCGCCTTGGCATTCCCGAGGACTTTGCCGCCTATCGTCTGGCAAAATTGCTGGGCGCCTTCTCGCGTTCGCATCCGAGCCTGCGGCTCGACGTGCGCGCCGACCAGAGCAAGAACCTCAGCCGCGATCTCGAACGCGGCGAGCTCGACCTTGCGCTGTTCAAGCGCGAGGCCGGCGCGAAGGGCGCGATCGCAGTGTGGCCGGAGCGGGTGCATTGGGTCACCAGCAAGAGCCATCCGATTGACGTCAACGCCTCGTCGGTGCCGCTGATCGGATTTCCGCTCGGCTGCCTCTACCGCGCCGGCGCCATCCATGCGCTGGAAAGCGCCGGCCGTGCCTGGCACATGTCCTACTCGTCATCGAGCCTCGCCGGCATCCAGGCCGCGGTCGCCGCCGGCATGGGCCTGAGCATTCTGTCGGAGATGTCGATCCAGGCCGACCATCGCGTGCTGACGGCAAAGGACGGATTTGCGCCGATCAACCGCACCGAAGTCGCGCTGATGGCCGCGCCCAACGCGACATCCGCGACGCTGCGGCTTGCCGATCGGCTCGCGGAGTTTTGCGAGAACGTGCAGGCCAAGGCGGCCTAATAACACCGCGACGCGGCGATGGCGTGGACGCGGCGGTCGCCGAGCAAATGCGCGACAAAACCGTTCTTCGGAAAGATTTTTGCGAAGGCCGCATCGCGGATGCTGAGGCCGCCGGCATAGGCGCCAAACGCCGGCATCACCGCGCGCATGCCATCGCTGGCGAAACAACGCCTTTCCATCGAACGGCCGCGCGCGGAGACGCGCGCCTTCGGATGCAGATGGCCGGCGATCTCGCCATGCGCGCCGGTCGGCTCGTGGCGGAAGGTGATCGGGCCGATCGCGACTTCGTCGGCGACGGTGCCGCCGAGATCGCTCGGCAGCATCGGATCGTGATTGCCTGAGATCCAGATCCAGTCGCGGCCGCTCTGGAGCCCGGCAACAGCGTCGCGATCGTCCGCCGAGAGGCGCTCATGCGCGGAGCGATCGTGAAAGCTGTCGCCGAGCGCGATGACGATTTTCGGGTTATGGCGGGAGATGACAGCAGCGAGCCGGCTCAGCGTCGCCAGCGTGTCGTAGGGCGGCAGCAGCACGCCGCGCGTGGCGAAGCTGGAACCCTTTTCCAGATGCAGGTCGGAAACGACGAGCAGGCGCTGCTCTTCCCAGAACAAAGCGCCGGAGAGATCGGCCGTGAAGGTCACATCGCTGATGGTGACTTTCGAAACGCGCATGTCCTCGACATCCCCTGAAACCCGCGCGCCCAACGTCACGTCAAAACCTGCTTCTATCCCATCGCCTCTTTGACGAGCTCGTCGGCGGCTTCGGCCAACAGCTCGTCTCCAGCTTCGCCATAAACTGACTCGCGGCCGATTTCCAGCATCACGGGGACGGCCAGCGGGGAGACGTGGTCGAGTTCCCGGTGGGTGATGCGTCCCTGGATACGCGTGAGCATGTCGCCGAGACGACGCAGATCGAGCAGGCCGGTGGCGGCATCGGCACGCGCGGCGCGCAGCAGCACGTGATCGGCCTGATGCTTGCGCAGCACGTCGTAGACGAGATCGGTGGAAAACAGCACCTGGCGGCGGCTCTTTTCTTCGCCGGTGTGGCGGCGCGCGATCAGTCCGGAGATGATCGCGCAATTGCGGAACGTGCGCTTCATCAAGGCGGATTCGGCAAGCCAGGCTTCGAGGTCGTCGCCGAGCATATCGGGGTCGAACAGCGCGTTGAGGTCGATCCGGCCGTCGCGGATCATGAAGGACATGTCGCCGAGTGCCCAGATCGCCACCGCATATTCGTTGGCGACGAAGCCGAGCGGCCGGGCGCGGGCGCGCTCCAGGCGGCGCGTCAGCAGCATGCCCAGCGTCTGGTGCGCGAGGCGTCCCTCGAAGGGATAGCAGACGATGTAATGCTTGTTGGCGCGCGGAAAACTTTCCACCAGCAGCTCGCGCACCGCCGGCACGCGCGACACGTCCCTTTGCAGCGACAGCCAGTCGCGCACCTGCTCCGGCAAGCCGCTCCACGCGCGGCCGTCATCGAGCAGGCGGCGGACGCGTTCAGCGAGATAGGTCGAGAGCGGAAACTTGCCGCCCATGTAGGACGGCACCTTCGGGTCCTTGTCATGCGCACGCGAGACATAGACCTGGTCCTCGACCAGGGTTTCGTAGCGCACCACCTCGCCGCTGAATACGAAGGTGTCGCCCGGGCTCAGGCCCTCGATGAAGGCCTCCTCGATCTCGCCGAGCAGCCGGCCACCGCGTGCGATCACGCCGGTCGAGCCGCTTGCTTTTCCTTGACCGCCGCCGCGCGAGCGCACCAGCCGCACTTTCAGCATGTCGTCCTCGACAATGGTGCCGACATTCATCCGGTAGCTCTGCCGCACCTTGGGATTGGCAACGCGCCAGCGGCCCTCCTTGTCCTGCTTGATGCGGGCGAAGCGCTCATAGGTCTTCAGCGCGTAGCCACCGGAGGCGACGAAATCGACGACGTCGTCGAAGTCCTGCCGTGAGAGATCGGCGTAGGGCGCGGCAGTGCGGACCTCGGCATAGAGTTCATCCGAGAGAAACGGCTCGCCGCAGGCACAGCCGAGCACGTGCTGGGCTAGCACGTCGAGCGCGCCGATGCGAAGCGGCGGGGTGTCCTGCGCATTCTCGGCGATGGCGTCGATGGCGACACGGCATTCCAGCACCTCGAAACGGTTGGCCGGCACCAGCACGGCGCGCGAGGCCTCGTCGAGGCGGTGATTGGCACGGCCGATGCGCTGCATCAGACGCGACGATCCTTTGGGCGCGCCGATATTGACGACGAGATCGACGTCGCCCCAGTCGACGCCGAGGTCGAGCGAGGAGGTGCAGACCACGCCGCGCAGTCTGCCCGCCGACATCGCGTCCTCGACCTTGCGCCGTTGTGCGACGTCGAGCGAGCCGTGATGCAGCGCGATCGCGAGGTTGTCATCGTTCATGCTCCAGAGATTCTGGAACAGCATCTCCGCCTGACTGCGGGTGTTGACGAACACCAGCGTGGTCTTGTTCGCCTTGATCAGCTGGTAGATTTCAGGGAGCGCGTGCCGTGCGCTGTGGCCGGCCCAGGGCAGCCGCTCGCGCGTGTCGAGCATCTCGACCAATGGCGGCGCCGCGCCGCCGGCGACGACGATGTCGGCCGATTCGGCGCTGTCCTTCGGCTGCGGCACCAGGAAGCGGGCGAGCGATTCCGGCTCGGCGACCGTCGCCGACAATCCGATCGCACGCATCTGCGGCGCCAGCCGCCATAGCCGCGCCAGGCCAAGCGACAGCAGATCGCCGCGCTTGGACGTCACCAGCGCATGCAGCTCGTCGAGCACAATGCGTTCGAGCGACGAGAACAGGAATGGCGCGTCGTCGGAGGAGAGCAGCAGCGCGAGCTGCTCCGGCGTCGTCAGCAGAATGTCCGGCGGATAGCGCCGTTGCCGCTGGCGCCGCGACACCGGCGTGTCGCCGGTGCGGGTCTCGATCTTGATGGGCAGCCCCATCTCGGCGACCGGCCGTTCCAGATTGCGGGCGATGTCGACGGCGAGCGCCTTCAGCGGCGAGATGTAGAGCGTGTGCAGGCCGCCGCTTCGTTGCACGGCGCGGCCGGTGGAGACGACGGATTTCGCAGGTGTCGCGGGCGCAGAGCTCAGCTCCACCAGCGTCGGCAAAAATCCCGCCAGCGTCTTGCCGGCGCCGGTCGGCGCGATCAAGAGGGCCGAGCGATCCTCGCGCGCCTTCTCCAGCAGCGCGAGCTGATGCTCGCGCGGCGACCAGCCGCGGGCCGCGAACCATTGCTGGAAGCGGTCGGGCAACAGTGCGGCTGGCTCAGCCGGGATTTTGAGGATGCGGGGCGGCACGGCATCACAGGTAAGCCGTGGCGGCAGGTTCGTCGAGGGGTGGCGAGGTCTCGCAGGGTGGGCAAAGTGGAGCGTGCCCACCAACCGCAGCGAATGTCCGGAGAGATGGTGGGCACGGCGCAAGAGCGCCTTTGCCCACCCTACCGCAGCTCAATCGCGGAGAAAGCGCCTACTCCGACATCGGCTTGTCGGAGATGTCCCAGTCCTTGCCGCTGAAGATCGAGATGTAGAGCGTCTTCATCGGCGTGTAGTCCTCGGGCGTGTAATCGTAGGTGACGCCGTCGAGGAAATAGGGCGAGTGGAAGCCCTTGAGCGTGGAGGCCTGCTTCAGCACATTGGCGCGGGTGAGCTCGTCGCCGCAGCGGCGCAAAATCTCGCCCATGGTCACCGCCTGGCCGTAACCGGCAAAGGCGATGGTGTTGTCAGGGTCGATGGTCGGGATGTACTTCTTGCGCAGCTCCTCGAACGCCATCACATCCGGATCTTTCTCCCATTTCGGCAGACCGACCTCCTTGTTGTAGCGGATGGCGACGATGCCGGCGGCGTTCTCAAGCCCTGCGGCATTGAGGATCGAGCGGCCGGTCGAGCCGGCCGACAACAATTGCAGCGGCTTCCAGCCGAGCTCGGCGACCTTGCGGATCGACTGCGACGACGCCTTGCCGGTCGAGATGTTGTAGAAGACGTCCGCACCCGATTTCGAGAGGTTGATGAGCTGGGAATCGACGGTGGGATCGGTCAGATCGTAGGTCTGCTCCATGATGACAGATGCGGTGCCGCCGGCATCCGCCAGCACCTTCTTGAAGGGGCCCAGGAAGTCGCGGCCGAAATCGTCATTCTGATAGAGGATGCCGACCTTGGCGTTGGGCTTCACGCTGACGACGTGACGCGCCAGGATGCGCGCCTCGGTCGGATACAGCGGCAGGCCCGCCATCGTCCATTTGAACTCTTTCGGGTTATTCCATTTCGACGCGCCGGTGTTGAGCAGCAGTTGCGGCACGCCCTTGGAATTGAGATATTTGTGCACGGCGGTCTGGGGCGCGGTGCCGAGCGAGCCGTAGAGCGCGAGCACCTCTTCCTGCTCCACGAGGCGCCGTGTCGCCTCGACGCATTTCGGCGCGCTGTAGGCGTCGTCCATGGTGAGAAACTTGATCTTGCGCCCGTTGATGCCGCCCTTCTCGTTCAGCATCTGGAAATAGGCTTCACCAATGCGCCCCAGCACGCCATAGAGCGAGCCGGGACCGGAATGCGGCACGGTCTGTCCGATCTTGATCTCAGTGTCGCTCGCACCCGGATCGTATTTCTTCTCCGCGGCCCAGACATAGGGCGCGGGCAACACGGATGCGGCAATGGTGGCGAGCGCGGCGGCGCTGACATCGCGCCGCGATGGATTCTTGGTCATCGTTGTCTCTCTCCCTGGTGCGCGCATTGTGCTGGGAACGTTGCACGGCTCGCAAGTGGGAAGTCGTCGCCTTGCGACGCAATGACGCTTAAATGACGGGGCGACTAGCGCCTAGACTCAAGTTTTCTCGGCAACGACGACGAGACCGCGCACCGGCTCATTGTTCTCGATGCGTGGCGATGCCGGCTCAAGAGTCAGCAGTTTGAGTCCGGCCTTCGCAATCGCGCTGCGCACATATTCCGCGGAATGGGCATAGCGCAGGCCTTCACCAAGAACGATACCGCTACCGTCATGCGTCTCCAGCGTGAAGGCGAGCACACCACCGGCCACCAGCACCCGCCTGGCTTCGGTGAGCACCGGCGCGAGATCGGAGAGATAGACGAACGCATCCGCGGCAACGACGAGGTTCGCGCTCGCATCAGCCTTGGTGCGCAGGCCCTCGATCATGTCGGCGACCTCGAGCTCGGCATAAAGCTCGGTGGCGCGCGCCTCCTTGATCATGCCGGGCGACAGATCGATGCCGATGAAATGGTCCACTTGTCTGGCGAAGGCGGCGGCCGCAAGGCCGGTGCCGCAGCCGAGATCGATGGTGCGCTTGAAGAAGGCCGGCTTCTTCGCCGCGACGCGCGCGGCCAGCACTACCTTGAAGATCAGCGCGGGGGCGCGATAGCCGAGATCGTTGATCAGCGCATGCTCGAAGCGCGGCGCATATTGGTCGAACAGCGCCTGCACATAGGCCTTGGGCATCTCCGCCATCTCGGTGTCGCCGAGCCGCATCAGATGCAAGCCGGCGCCGTGCTGGTCATCAGGATCGGATTGCCGCGCTTCTCGAAACGCCGCGATCGCCTTGTCGCGCTCGCCGAGCTGCTGACGGATTTCGCCGAGCGTGAACCAGGCCGAGGTGAAATTCGGCGCAAGCTCGATTGCCTGCTCGATCAGATCGGCGGCGGCGGGCAGATCGCCCTTGAGCTGGAGGTCGCGCGCGAACTCGAAACGGCGGTCGGCCATGAGATCGCCAGAGGTCAGAAACAGGCGGAGCGGCATTGGGAACCAGGAAGCGAAGCGGGTGGTGACTCGAAGATGCGGTGAAGCGGCCTATATAACAGGCATGCGCGCGCAAGACATCCTGTTGCCAACTGCTGACGGCCTGTGCTGCAGGCCCGGTGGCTTCCATATCGATCCGATCCGCCCGGTCGAGCGTGCCGTGATCACCCACGGCCATTCCGACCATGCCCGCGCCGGCCATGGCGCCGTGCTGGCGACGCAGGAAACGCTGGACATGATGCGGCTGCGCTACGGCGAGAACTTTGCCGGCTCGACGCAAGTCATCCGCTATGGCGAGGAGATCCGGCTCGGCGACGTCAAGGTCAAATTTTACCCTGCCGGCCACGTGCTGGGCTCGGCGCAGATCGCGGTCACAGCCAAGGACGCCTGCATCGTCGCCTCCGGCGACTACAAGGACGCGCCCGACCCGACCTGCATCCCGTTCGAGCTGGTGCCCTGCGATGTCTTCATCACCGAAGCGACGTTCGGCCTGCCGGTGTTTCGCCATGGCGATGCCGCCGACGAAGTGAAGAAGCTGCTGGCCTCCGTCGCGCTGTTTCCGGAGCGCGCGCATCTCGTCGGCGCCTATTCGCTCGGCAAGGCTCAGCGCGTGATCGCGCTATTGCGGCAGGCCGGCTATGACGCGCCGATCTACCTGCACGGCGCGATGGAAGCAATCACGCATTACTACCAGAGCCGGGGCATCGACCTCGGCGAGCTCAGGCCGGCGATGGGCGTGAAGAAGGCGGCGCTCGCCGGCACTATTACGCTGGCACCGCCGTCGGCGACGTCCGATCTCTGGACGCGGCGCTTTCCTGATCCCGTGACGGCTTTCGCATCGGGGTGGATGCGCGTGCGCGCCCGCGCGCGGCAGCGCGGCATCGAATTGCCGCTGGTGATCTCCGATCACGCCGATTGGGACGGTCTCACCGCAACGATCGCTGCGACCGGCGCCGGCGAGATCTGGGTCACCCACGGCCAGGAAGACGCACTGGTGCATTGGTGCAAGTCGCGTGGCTTGCGTGCGCAGCCGCTCGATCTCGTCGGCTATGGCGAGGAAGAGGAGAGCGAGCTGCCGGTTCAGCGCGAGGCCGAAGCATGAACCGCTTCGCCGAGCTCTTGGACCGTCTCGCCTACGAGCCCGGCCGCAACAACAAGCTGCGGCTGCTCATCGGCTATTTTCGCGAGGTCGGCGATCCCGACCGCGGCTACGTACTGGCCGCGCTCACCGGCGCGCTGAGCTTCAAGCACGCCAAGCCGGCCCTGATCCGCGATTTGATCGCGTCGCGCACCGATGAGGTGCTGTTCGGGTTGAGTTACGATTACGTCGGCGATCTCTCGGAGACGGTGGCGCTGATGTGGCCTCGGCCGGTGCCTCGTGATGACGAGTCTTTTCCGAGCCACCCCTCTCCCCCGCCCTCCCCCGCAAGGGGGGAGGGAGCGCAGTTGCGCGCGCCGCGGCAGACGGGCCCGACGACTGATAGTGATTCAGGGAGTGATGGACGCTCAACTCTCACCGTTCCCTCCCCCCTTGCGGGGGAGGGTCAGGGAGGGGGGTACTCCGGGCGAGATGCCAACAATGCGCTGCACTCAAGCAACCACAACAACCCGCCGTCCCCCACCCTCACCGAAGTCGTCACCACGTTGCGCACGCTCGGCAAGACCGAGCTGCCAAAACAGCTCGAGCGCTGGCTCGACGAGCTCGACGAGACCGGCCGCTGGGCACTGCTAAAACTTGTCACCGGCGCGCTTCGCATCGGCATCTCCGCGCGGCTGGCGAAGACCGCTGCCGCGGCGCTCGGCGACAAGGATCCGCATGAGGTTGAGCTGATCTGGCCAGGACTCGCGCCACCCTATCTCGACCTGTTCGCCTGGCTGGAAGGCCGCGCCGAAAAACCGGTCAATCGCGATCCCGCACCGTTCCGCCCGGTGATGCTGGCGCATGCGATCGAGGACAACGATTTCGCCGCCCTCGATCCCGCCGACTACGTCGCCGAATGGAAATGGGACGGCATCCGGGTGCAGGCGGTGGCGGGCCGAGATGACAACGGGCAGATCACTGCGCGGCTTTATTCGCGCACTGGCGAGGACATCACGGGGGGCTTCCCAGACCTGGTGCCGTCGCTGCGCCTACCCGGCGCCATCGACGGCGAATTGCTGATCCTGCGCGAAGGCCGCGTGCAAAGCTTCAACGTCCTGCAGCAGCGGCTCAACCGCAAGGTCGTCTCGCCGAAGCTGATCAAGGAGTTTCCGATCCATTTGCGCGCCTACGATCTGCTCGGCGACCACGAAAACGATCTGCGCGAATTGCCGTTCGCAGAGCGGCGCGAGCGGCTGGAGACCTTCATCACGAAGCTTGGCGATCCCCGCATCGACCTCTCACCCACCGTGACCTTCGCAAGCTGGGAGGCCCTCACCGCTGCCCGCGCCGATCCAGCAAGTGCAGGTGCCGGCGAGGATGCGGACGCCATCGAAGGCGTGATGCTGAAGCGGCGCGATGCGCCTTATCTGCCGGGGCGACCAAAAGGCCAATGGTGGAAGTGGAAGCGCGATCCGCACATCATCGACGCCGTGCTGATGTATGCGCAGCGCGGCCACGGCAAGCGCTCGTCCTATTATTCCGATTACACGTTTGGTGTCTGGACCGAGACCGAGAACGGCGAGGAGCTGGTGCCGGTCGGAAAAGCCTATTTCGGCTTCACCGACGAGGAGCTGTTGCAGATCGACCGCTTCGTCCGCCGCAACACCACGGAAAAGTTCGGCCCCGTGCGCCATGTCGTGCACGAGGGCGACAAGGGGCTCGTGCTGGAGGTTGCCTTCGAGGGACTACAACGCTCACCGCGACACAAATCCGGCGTCGCCATGCGCTTTCCCCGCATCAGCCGCTTGCGCTGGGACAAGCCGCCTCGGGAGGCCGACCGGCTGGAAACGCTGAAAAAAATGCTGAAAGCGGAAGCCGCGGAGATTGAGGCTTGAAGCGTGCAGTGATCAGCCTCGATTTTCGCCAAGGCCGAGGTGCGCTCCCTCTCCCGCTTGCGGGAGAGGGTTGGGGAGAGGGTGTCTCCTCATTGGGATTCCCCCAGAGGTGAGAACCCTCACCCGGCGCTGCGCGCCGACCTCTCCCGCAAGCGGGAGAGGTGACCGGGCCTGCGGTTCGCGATGTGCCCCATCCGAGGTTCTCAGGCGCAGCCTGAATTAAAATGCGGTAAGCTGATTGACGATGAAGTCCGGGTTCCCCATGTCCCCCGCCGTGACTTATAATCGGGGCGAATCCGCCCAAGGAGTTTGAGATGGCCCATGACGTCAGAGATTTGCCGGCCGGCCACAGCGATGGCCTGCACCGCTTTCTCGGCGGCTCGCCGCTGGCGGTCGCGTTTCGCCTGGTGCTGCTCTCGATTCTGGTCGGCGTCGTGCTGGCCGCGATCGGCTTCGATCCCTGGAACATCCTCATCAGCATTCGCCTGCTGTTCCAGCGCCTGTGGGATCTCGGCTTTGATGCCGTGAACTGGCTGTGGCGCTATTTCCTGCTGGGCGCGGTCATCGTGATCCCGATCTGGCTGCTGTCGCGCGTGTTCGGCTCGCCGCGCCGCTGAGGGCTTCCGGGAATGCGCAGCCGGCGCAAGCACGCTATGCCGGCCGCGCCGGTGCATTCAGTTCGGCCGTCGGATACACGCGGCTGACATGAACGCACCGCTTCCTCCCAGGGTCGGCTCCCGCCAGGTGTTCGCCATCGCGGGCCCCGCGATGGTCGCGAACCTCACCACGCCACTCATCGGCGTGGTCTCGACCATCGCCATCGGCCGGCTCGACGACGCCGCGCTGCTCGGCGGCGTCGCGATGGCCTCCGTGATCTTCGACTGCCTGTTCTGGCTGTTCGGCTTCCTGCGCATGAGCACGCTCGCCTTCACCGCGCAGGCGCTTGGCGCGGGCGAGACGCGCGAGCAGTCCGTAATCCTGGTGCGCGGCTTCATCGTCGCGGGCCTGATCGGCGGCGCACTGATTGCGCTGCAATTGCCGCTCGCAGGCGCGCTGTTCGACCTGATGGGCGGCAGCGAGGGCGTGACGCGCGCCGCCAAAACCTACTTCATGATCCGGATCTGGTCGTCGCCATTCGCGCTCGCCAATTACGTCATCCTCGGCTGGCTGATCGGCCAGGGCCGCGCCAATCCGGCGCTGCTGCTCCAGGTCGTCATCAACCTCGTCAACATGATGGCGACGATCCTGCTGGTGCTGGTGTACGACACCGGCATCGCGGGTGCCGCGATCGCAGCGCTGCTGTCGGAAGCGGTCGGGTTCGGGCTCGGCCTGATCGTCTGCCGCCGACATGCGGACGATGGCTTCGCCGTGCCATCCGCAGCGCTGTTCGACCATGCCAAGCTGATGCGGCTGCTGTCGGTGAACTCCGACATCCTGATCCGCACCGCGGCGCTGATCGCGGTATTCCTGTTCTTCACCGCCAAGGGCGCGCGCTCCGGCGACGTGACGTTGGCGGCGAACTCGGTGCTCAATAATTTCCTCCTGGTCAGCGCCTTCTTCCTCGACGGCCTCGCCAACGCGGCGCAACAGCTCTGCGGCCGCACCCTTGGCGCGCGCGACGCCAGGGGCTTTGCGGATTCGACCCGGCTGGTGCTGCTGTGGGGCCTCGGCTTTGCCATCGTCGTCGTCGTGCTGTTCGCGCTGTTCGGCCCGGCCCTGATCGATTTCATGACGGCGAGTGAAGACGTCCGCCGCGCCGCGCGCGAATTCCTGCCGTTCGTCGTGCTCGCGCCGATACCGGGTGTGTTCGCCTTCGGTTTCGACGGCATCTATATCGGCGCGACCTGGGCGCGCGAGATGCGCAATCTGATGCTGGTTTCGCTCGCGATCTTTCTCGGCACCTGGTGGGCGTTGCAATCGTTCGGCAACGCCGGACTGTGGACTGCGCTGATCGCCTCCTACGTCGCGCGCGGTGGATTGCAGGGCGCGCGCTATCCGGCGCAGTTCAGGGCGACGTTCCCTAAGATCTAGTTCTCGTGTCCCGGACGCGCTGCAGCGTGAAACGCTGCTGCGCAGAGCCGGGACCCAGAGCGCCGCAGGCATGGGGCCCCGGCTCTGCAGCGCACCGCTGAAGAAGCGCTGCGCTGCGTCCGGGGCACGAGACCGCCTTACATCCCCGGCCAGTCTTCCGCCGTGAGCGTCGCCGCATCGGCGCCGACGATCTCGGAGAGCGAGTCTCGGCCCGTGCGGAGCAGCGTCGAGGTGAGGTCGCGCTTGATCTCGTCGACGAGGCCGAGGCCCTTGTAGACCAGCGACGAATAAAGCTGGATCAGGCTGGCGCCGGCGCGGATCTTCGTCAGCGCCGCACCGCCAGAGTCCACGCCACCGACACCGATCAGCGGGAAGGCGCCCTCGACGCGCACATAGGTCTCCGCGACCATGCGCGTCGACAGCCGGAACAGCGGCCGGCCGGACAGGCCGCCCTGCTCCTTCGACCGCATTTCCTCACGCAGCGTGCTCGGCCGCGCGATCGTCGTGTTCGACACGATCATGCCGTCGACTTTGCGCGAGCGCGCGACCTGCACGACGTCGTCGAGCTGGGCGAGGCTGAGGTCCGGCGCGATCTTCAGCAGCACCGGCGTGTCGCCGGCCTTTTGGCGCACCCGCTCGCGCGCATCGATCACGTGCCCGAGCAGATCGTCAAGCAACGCGCCTTCCTGCAGATTGCGCAAGCCCGGCGTGTTGGGCGAGGAAACGTTGACGGTGAAATAGCTCGCCACCGGCGCAAAAGTCTCGATCAGCTTGACGTAGTCGGCGACGCGGTCCGGCGAATCCTTGTTGGCACCGACATTGACGCCGACGATGCCGCCATTCGCCGCACGTGCGGCGAGCCGGCGCAACGCGACCTCTGCGCCGTCATTGTTGAAACCCATGCGGTTGATGACGGCTTCGTCGCGCTCCAGCCGAAACAGCCGCGGCCGCGGATTGCCTGCTTGCGGCTTCGGCGTCACCGAGCCGATCTCGACGAAGCCGAAGCCGAGCCGCAGCAGCGCATCCGGCACTTCCGCGCTCTTGTCGAAGCCGGCGGCCATGCCGATCGGGTTGGGAAAGTTGAGCCCGAAGGCGCGCACCGCAAGCTTGGGATCATCAGGCCGCGGCTTCACCGGCGGCAGGAAGCGCAGGCCCTGGATCGCGAGCCGGTGCGCGTCTTCCGGATCGAGCCAGCGCAATACCGGCAGCGAGAAGGCGTCGAAAGCGCGAATCACGGGGCAAGCTCCGGGGTGTCGTGGCCACCATCGGAGCGCATGTTGAGATTGATCACCGAGAGCACCGCACCGAGATCGAGCTCGCCATAGAGATGCGGGAACAACTCCCCATTGCGCGAGCGCTCCCAGCGCAGTTCGCTCCCGAGCGCATCGCCGTCGACCTCGACCAGGAACAGCGCGCGCTGGCCGAAATAGTGCTTGCGCAGGGTCTCCGGAACCTGGCCGGCCGTCGAAAAATGGATGAATCCGTCGCGCGAATCATCCGCGCTGCCGCGGTACACGCCCTGCCGTTCCGCCTCGCGCCAGGCCGAGGCCGGACAGATTTTGTAGATCTTGACCACCGCTTACCGGAGCCCTGTTTGCCGCCGAGCCGCTCATTGAGCCAGCCCATTGAGCCTTTTGGGTTTTTTCGTCTCTTACGGGTCTTCAAACCCGGCGCGACCGTAAAGGCGGCCTTCCCTGAACTCAAGAGTGAGAGCCTATTCCCTTCCGATTTCATCGAAACGGGGCTCTAGATTCTTGTTTCGACGCGTTTTCTTGACGCGAACCGGTACCCACTTCGCTTGAAAACGCCTTGCTCGCCACCCCTTGCGCGAAAAACGGAAAACCGGTTGATTTGAGGACAGTTTTCCTGAGTTGCGACGGGCTGGACCTTCCATGGTCAAACAGGCCAAAGCGCAGAGGATGCTGACCCACGACCAGATCTGGGCCGCGCTGGACCGACTGGCCGCGCGCGCCGGGCTGTCGTCGTCTGGCCTTGCCAAGCGCGCCGGGCTTGACCCCACCACCTTCAACAAGTCCAAGCGCGTTACCTCCGATGGCCGCGAGCGCTGGCCCTCGACCGAATCGATCGCGAAGGCGCTGGCGGCGGCGGAGGCGTCGATCGACATTTTTGCCGGGCTGATCGGCGACGGCACCGGCGACGGTCGCGCCGTGCCGCTGCTCGGCTTCGCACAGGCCGGCGCAAGCGGCGCTTTCGACGATTCCGGCTTTCCGTCCGGCAAGGACTGGAGGGAGATCGCATTACCGAGCGCCGAGGACAACCGCGCCTTTGCGCTGGAGATTTCCGGCAATGCGCTGATGCCGGCCTATCGCGACGGCGACGTCATCCTGGTCTCACCCAGCGTTCCGATCCGCAAGGGCGATCGCGTGGTGGTGAAGACGAAGGCTGGCGAAGTGATGGTCGCGACGCTCAAGCGCCGCACGGCGAAGGCGCTGGAATTACGGCCCCTCGATGCGACGCAGGCGGAGCGGACGATGGCGGCGGGTGATGTCGCGTGGATCGCAAGGATCGTGTGGGCGAGCCAGTGAGACTTGCTCTGCTGTCATTCCCCGCGAAAGCGGGGAATCCAGTACGCCGCAGCGTCTCGGCTCTATAACGACTGCCTCTGGAATACTGAATCGTCCGCCCCAGTGCGCAATTGCGCACAAGGCGGACGATGACAGTGAGGGTGCGGCTACGCACTCCGCGCCAGCGCACCGTCGATCATGTTGACCGCGTTCTGCACGCCGTACACCGCTACGAACGAGCCAAAGCGCGGGCCCTTCTCCTGGCCGAGCAGCACCTGGTAGAGCATGTTGAACCAGTCGAGCGTGACGCCGGGGCGGCCGTCCTTGCCCTTCTTGACCTGGTCGAGGAACGGCTCGCGGCGGCCGATCTCGTAGACGACGTTCTGGATGTCTTCGGCCGACGCAGCCGCCGGAAGCTGCGACAGCGCTTCGCGCAGATCCTGCAATGCTGCGCGCTCGGTATCCGTGGGCACGCGGAACTGCTTCGTCGGCGCGACGAAGTCGCGGTAGTAGTTGATGGCGTAGCCAACCATCGCGTCGAGCTTCGGATGCGTCTGCGGGCTCACGCCGGGACGGTAGCGGCCGATGAAGCCCCACAGCGTCTCGGCGTTCTCTGCGTTCGACGACGACACCAGCGTCAGCAGAAGCTGGAACGTCACGGGCATGTCGCCCTTCGGAGGATTCCCCTGATGGATGTGCCAAACGGGATTGCCGAGCTGCTGCTTGTCATCCTGCCTGGCAAAGCCGTCGCTGAATTGCTGGTAGTCGTCGACATTGCGCGGGATGACGTCGAAATACAGTCGCTTCGCCGCCTTCGGCTCGCGATACATGAACAGCGTCAGCGATTCCGGCGAGGCATAGCGCAGCCACTCGTCGATGGTGAGGCCGTTGCCCTTCGACTTCGAGATCTTCTGGCCCTTCTCGTCGAGGAAGAGCTCGTAGTTGAAGCCTTCGGGCGGCGTGCCGCCGAGCGCCTTCGCGATCGCACCAGACAGCTTGACCGAGTCGATCAGGTCCTTGCCGGCCATCTCGTAGTCGACGCCGAGCGCAACCCAGCGCATCGCCCAGTCGGCCTTCCACTGGCATTTTACATTTCCACCGGTGACAGGCGTTTCAATTTCCTGATTCGTGTCGGGATCGACATAGGTCACGGTGCCCGCGGCGACGTCGCGGCGAATCATCGGCACTTGCAGCACGACACCGGTGGTCTTGCTGATCGGCAGGAACGGCGAATAGGTGGCGCGGCGATCGGGCCCGAGCGTCGGCAGGATGATCGCCATGACCTGGTCGTAGGCGGCGAGCATCTTCAGCAGCGTCGCGTCGAAGCGGCCGGACTTGTAATAGACGGTCGAGCTGGCGAACTCGTAGTCGAAACCGAAATGATCCAGGAATGCACGCAAGCGCGCGTTGTTGGCGTCACCAAACGACGGATGCTCGTTCGAGAACGGGTCAGGCACCGCGGTGAGCGGCCGCCCCAGATATTGCGCCAAGAGATCCTTGTTCGGCACGTTATCCGGCACCTTGCGGAAGCCGTCCATGTCGTCGGAGAAGGCGAGCAGGCGCGTCTTGATCTTGTCCTCGGTCAGCACGCGGAAGGCATGCCGCACCATCGAGGTGCGCGCGACTTCGCCGAACGTGCCGATATGCGGCAGGCCGGACGGTCCATAGCCGGTCTCGAACAGCACCTCGTCCTTCGGGCTTTTCTTCAGCCGCGCGACAATGGCCTTCGCCTGCTCGAACGGCCAGGCGTTGGATTGTTCGGCGAGCGCGCGAAGATCGCTCGGGCTCATGTTGGGATCGATAACGGACATTCAGAAGGGCCTCCGGGCCGCGGAAAATAGCGATTTCCGGGCAGAATGCAAAAGTTGGTGCGCAACCATTGCGGAATCGTAGGGTAGGCAAAGCGAAGCGTGCCCACCGCTTTTGAGAATGGTGGGCACGGCGCTAATGCGCCTTTGCCCACCCTACGGCAGGTCGCTCGCCGCCAGCGCGAACGAGGTGAAGCGATCAGAACGGGCTCACCGAAAAATACCGCAGCCACAGATCAGTGTAGCGGCCTTTTTCCCAGACGCGGAACAGGGCCCAGTTCAGGGCCTGGCGCAGCACGTCGTTGCCCTTGCGCACGGCGATGCCGATGCCCTCGCCGAAGAAGCGGCTTTCGACGAAGGGGCCACCGGAGAAGGCGCAGCAATCGCCGGAATCGGTGCCGTTGATCCAGAACGCGAGCGAGATGGCATCACCAAAGATGAAATCGACATCGCCCTTGCGGAGCGCGGTGCGGAGCGCGTCGTCGTTGGGATAGCCGTGCAGTTCGGCGTCGGTGAACATCGCCTTGAGGTAGGCCTCATGCGCGGAGCCCCCGATGACGCCGACCTTCTTGCCTTCGAGATATTCGGGACGGATCTCCGGCATCACCGCATCCTTGCGCGAGGCGAAGCGCGCCGGCACACGGTAATAGGGATCGGTGAAGTCGACGCGCGCGCGAAGCTGCGGGCTCACCGCCATGGAAGCAATGATCGCATCGCCCCGGTTGGAGGTGAGCGCATCGACCAGCGTCTCGAAGCGGCGCATCTGCACGGTGCAGGTGACCTTGATCTCCTCGCAGAGCGCGCGGGCGAGATCGACGTTGAAGCCGGCGGGATTGCCGTCGGCACCGGTGTAGTTGAACGGCGGATAGTCGGTCTCGGTCAGGAAGCGGATCACGGTCAGGCGCGACAGGTCCGGCCGCTCCGGGCGCCGCCGCGGGTCCCAGAAACCGGGCACAGCTTGAGGGGCTGCTTGGGGCGTGGCCTGCGGCGCCGCCGGAGGTTGCTTCGCCGGGGCCTGCGCGCGGGCGCCGGACAGGCCTGCGAGCAGGCACGCAGCGACGGCAAGCCTCGTCAGCAAGCCACGGGCAGATTTGGACGATTTCGCCTGTTGCGATGAAGCCATCGGCCGGAAATGAACGAATTTCATTGGGATCGGAAGGCCTTATAGACCATCCGGCCGGGAACGCGAGCGCCGATTGCGGCTAGAGTGAAAGTGCGCCCCCTCTCCCGCTTGCGGGAGAGGGTTGGGTGTCTCCGCTGGGCGAGAGCCCCAATGAGGAGAGAGCCCTCACCCGCGGCTGCGGCGCGACCTCTCCCGCAAGCGGGAGAGGTGAACTTTCAGAGATACCGCTTCAGCTCGGTCGCGGCCTCTTCCGGGGTCCGCTTCAGGTTGAACGGCGAAACGAAACGGCCGTCGCGGTCCATCAGGTAGATCAGCGCGGTGTGGTCCATGGTGTAGTCGCCGTCCTTGGTCGGGATCTTCTTGGCGTAGACCCGGTAGGAGGTGATCACCTTGGCGGTCTCGGCGGGATCGCCGCTGAGGCCCTCGAGATGCGGATCGAAGCTCGAGAGATAGTCCTTCATCGTCGCGGGCGTGTCGCGCTCGGGATCGACCGAGATGAAGACGGCGTTGACCTTGTCGGCATCCTTGCCCATCGCGCGCAGCACTTCCGAGAGCTCGAACAGCGAGGTCGGGCAGATATCGGGGCAATGCGTATAGCCGAAGAAGATCAGGGTCGGCTTGCCCTTGAGGTCCTTGTCGGTGAAGGCCTTGCCGGCCTGGTCGGTGAGCTGGAACGGGCCGCCGATCGAGGCCGGCTGCGCCACCTTGCTGACCCCGCCCATGGCCCAGAACAGCACCAGCAGACCGACGACGAGACTCGAGGCGAAGGCGGTCGCGATCACCAGCGGACGGGCAGTTGAGCTCATGAGCGAATACTTCCTGTCGCGAATCAGAAGCAGGCGGCAAAGCCGGTCCTGATCATTTCGAAGAACACCTGGGAGCCGTAATGGAACCAGAGCGCGAGCGCGCCGAGCACGACCAGCCCACCAACGCCAGCGCCGGCCAACAGCAGCACGGATGGCAGCCGGCCGGCATTAGGCGAATTGTCCGATACAGGATGTGCCGGGTGCACGGGTTCAGCCATGGCAATGATCGGGGCGAAGGGCCCGGTTCCTAGGCCTCCAGATAAGCTCTGGCCCGCCTGCGGGCAAGGCGCACCGCCGACGGGCCAGGACGATCCGGTCAAGACGATCCGGTCAGGCCGATCCGGTCAGGCCGAGGATGTCAGTGCAGGAACTGGCCGCGGGCGGATTCGAGCTGGTCCGCTTGCGGCAAAGGTCGACGCGACGGCTTGATGGCCGAGGCCTGCGCGTCCAGATAGCAGGGTTTGTACATGGCCTGAAGCTGCCTGCCCCTCAGAAAGAGCATATGCGGGGTGAGGCCGCCGCGCTGGTTGATCCAGCGCTTCACCTGCGAGGGATACATCGCATAGAGCATCTGGGTCGCTTCCGCATTGGTGACGGCGCGGCCATTGGCGCCGAAATCCCAGGCGGCGTGGAAGCCGAGCGTCGCGCTGGAGGTCACGCAGATGCGGTCGTGCGGAATGGCGCCAAGGACGATGGTGCAGGCGGAGGCACAGAGGCCGTCGATGATGACGGTGTCGCCGGACTGGCGCAGGTCCTGGTACCTGTCGACGTAGGTTCCAATCCGGCCGCCGCGATCATCCGCGATCCGAACCACCGCGTGAGACGCCCCCATGCAAGCGACCAGGAGAACCGCCGCAACCAATCCCGTCAGAAACTTCATTGGCCCCCGCCCCAGTCGTTTTCGAATCTGCGTGTCAGGTGGTGATGCGCGCCCCTAGCGTCTGTCGACTCTGCGGCTTTGTCTAGGCACGCGGGCTCACTCAAAACAAATTCAAATCCAGTGTTGCGTCCGCGCTGCACCAAGGCCCGCCTCAATTCCCAAAGTGGAACAAGTTAACGATGTCTTACGCGACAAGCCCTTGATCTCAGTTGCAACCGCTGGCTTCAATCCCGGGTAACTACAGGGGGGAACTCATGGCCGAGCATTCGACTGAGCAGGCTGACGTCATCGTCGTCGGCGCAGGACTATCGGGACTGGTGGCAGCGACCGAAATTGCCGATGCCGGCAAGCGCGTGATCGTGGTGGACCAGGAAGGCGAGCAGTCGCTCGGCGGCCAGGCGTTCTGGTCGTTCGGCGGATTGTTCCTGGTCGATTCGCCGGAGCAGCGCCGGCTCGGCATCAAGGACTCCTTCGACCTCGCGATGCAGGACTGGCTCGGCACCGCCGGCTTCGACCGCGACGAGGACTTTTGGCCGCGCCAATGGGCCGAGGCCTATGTCGCATTCGCCGCCGGCGAGAAGCGCGACTGGCTGCGCGCGATGGGTCATCGCATCTTCCCCGTGGTCGGTTGGGCCGAGCGCGGCGGCTATGATGCGATGGGCCACGGCAATTCGGTACCGCGCTTTCACGTCACCTGGGGCACCGGCCCCGGCATCGTCGAGCCGTTCGAGCGCCGCGCGCGCGAAGCCGCCAAGAGCGGCCGGCTGATCTTCAGGTTCCGCCATCGCGTCGATGCGCTCTCGATCACCAACGGCACGGTGGACGGCGTCAGCGGCGCGATCCTCGCGCCCGACACTATCGAGCGCGGCAAGAGCTCGTCGCGCAATGTCGTCGGCGAATTTGCGCTGAAGGCGCAGGCCGTAATCGTCGCGTCCGGCGGCATCGGTGGCAATCATGATCTGGTGCGGGCGAACTGGCCGAAGCGGCTCGGCGAGCCGCCGAAATTCATGATCTCGGGCGTGCCCGAACACGTCGACGGCCGCATGATCGGCATCACCGAGAAATCGGGCGCGCGGCTGATCAATCGCGACCGCATGTGGCACTATGTCGAGGGCATCCAGAACTGGTCACCGATCTGGCCGCGCCACGGTATCCGCATCCTGCCCGGCCCGTCCTCGATGTGGTTCGACGCCACGGGCACACGGCTGCCGGCGCCGCTATTCCCGGGATCCGATACGCTCGGCCAGCTCAAATACATCATGTCCACCGGCTATGATTATTCCTGGTTCATCCTGACGCAGGCCATCATCAAGAGGGAGTTTGCGCTGTCGGGATCGGAGCAGAACCCCGATCTCACGGGCAAGAGCTGGCGCATGACCTTGCGCCGCGCCACCAACAAGGGCGCGCCGGCGCCGGTGGAGGCGTTCAAAAGCCACGGTGTCGACTTCATCGTGCGCGACAAGATCGAAGACCTCGTTGCTGCCATGAACAAGCTGGCCGGCAACGGCCTGCTCAAGCTCGATGAGATCCGGATGCAGATCGAGGCGCGCGACCGCGAGATCGCCAATCCTTACGTCAAGGATGCGCAGGTGATGAACATTCACAACGCACGGCGCTATATCGGCGACAAGCTGATCCGCACGGCCTCACCGCACAGGATTCTCGATCCGGAAAAGGGCCCGCTCATCGCGGTCAAGCTCAACATCCTCACCCGCAAGACGCTGGGCGGCTTCGAGACCGATCTCGACTCACGCGTGTTCGGCGAGGAAGGACAGATCATTCCCGGGCTCTATGCGGTCGGCGAAGCCGCCGGCTTCGGCGGCGGCGGCGTGCACGGCTATCGCTCGCTGGAGGGCACCTTTCTCGGCGGCTGCCTGTTCTCGGGGCGCAATGCGGGTCGCGCGGCGGCGAAAGCGGTAGGGTGACCGGCGAGGCAGGCGGGTGCGCGGCGACGCACCCGCTTCAGCCGCGGCGAAGCATCTCCTGCAACAAACGTTCGGTCAGGGAGAGCTGATCGAGCCGCAGAGACAACAGATCGTTCAGCTCGGCCATGTGTGCTCGAAGTGTCTCGGCCCGCGGCCTGTCATCGAGATTTCGGAGAAAGTCGTCAAGCGCCTCGAGACATTGCTGCATCGTCGCGATGCTTTGTTGCAGCGACTTGCAGTCTCTTCTGGCGCTGGCGACCAGGCTGGTTTGGCTGAGCGGGAACGCGATCTCGACCGCGCCCGCGAGCGATTCTTGCGTGATT
This sequence comes from Bradyrhizobium sp. WSM3983, assembly GCF_000473045.1. Classification (GTDB taxonomy): domain Bacteria; phylum Pseudomonadota; class Alphaproteobacteria; order Rhizobiales; family Xanthobacteraceae; genus Bradyrhizobium. The sequence goes on from NZ_AXAY01000018.1 coordinate 64,336, forward strand.
GGATCGGCCATTTGCGTTCTCCCATGCGGTAGTGGCAGGACAGTCATCTGTCCGGGTCAGGCCGCGCGCACCGTGGTCAGGAACTGCTCGACCTCGGAGTGCAATCGCGCGCTGTCGTTCGACAGCATCTGCGCCGAGGCAAGCACCTGCGTTGAAGCGGAACCAGTCTCCGCTGCCCCGTGCTTCACATCGCTGATGTTGGCGGCGACCTGGTCGGTCCCCTGCGCCGCCTGCTGGATGTTGCGGGCAATCTCCTGCGTGGCCGCTCCCTGCTCTTCGACTGCCGAGGCGATCGCGGATGAAATCTCCGAGATCCTGCCGATTGTTCCGCTGATCTCCTTGATCGCAACCACCGACTCCTGGGTGGCAGCCTGGATGTCGGAAATCTGGTGACCAATCTCTCCGGTCGCCTTCGCTGTTTGCTCGGCCAGCGCCTTGACCTCGGACGCGACCACGGCAAAGCCGCGCCCCGCTTCGCCGGCTCGCGCCGCTTCGATCGTTGCGTTCAGAGCCAGCAGATTGGTCTGCCCCGCGATCGTACTGATGAGTTCGACGACGTCGCCGATGCGGGTGGCCGCCTGCGACAGCTTGTTGACCCGATCGTTGGTCCTCTGCGCCTGCTCCACCGCCGCGGCGGCAATTCTGGCTGCGTCCTGCACCTGGCGGCTGATTTCGGTTACCGACGAACTCATCTCTTCGGTGGCGGAGGCCACCGATTGAACGTTGGTCGAGGCTTCCTCGGAGGCGGCAGAGACGACGCTCGATAGCTCCTGGGTGTTCTCCGCGGTCTTGCTCAGGGTCCGAGCCGCAGCTTCAAGCTCGGTCGATGAGGACGACAGCGTCTTCACGATGTCGCCGATCGCGTCCTCGAACTGACCCGCGAGCCTGTTCATGTCGGCCTTGCGCTGGGCGGCCGCACGAACCTCCATCTGTGCCTGCTCGGCGCGTAGACGATCGGCCTCGATCATGCTTTCTTTGAACACCTGGACGGCATTGGCCATCTCGCCGATCTCATCGGTACGGCCCACGCAGGGGATTGCCGTCGAGGTGTCGCCACCGGCTAGACTGCCCATAGCAGAGGTCATTCCCCGGATCGGGGCGGCGATAGAGCGGGACGTAAACAATGCGATTGTTCCGCCGAGGCCGACTCCGGCGGCCAACAGGGTCCACAGGACCAGCTTCAGCAGCGAGATGCTCTCCTGCACCTCGCGGGTCTCCTCGACGAGCATTCTCTTCTGATTGGACTTGATACCTCCCGAGCGAGTGCCATCGACGCCCTTGGGTCCGTCGAGCAAGTCGAGAATCCTTGCCGCGCGCGGCGCGGCTTCGGTCACCAGCAGGTAAACCGGCACGTTCCAGTCCTGGGACTCGCGAAGCGCGAAGATCTTTTCATAGAGCGGCGCGAACTCGCTTTTCGCCTTTGCGATCTTGTCGAAGGAGGCCTGTTGCGTGGCCGTGAGCAGGTCCTTTCGCGCATTGACCCCGGCATAGCCTTTCTCAAAGGCCTCCCACGGCTTGACGAATTTTTCCTTGTCGGTCTTTTCGCCCGAGAGCAGGTACATCCGGAGCAGGGCCGTGGCAGCGGCAAAATGACCCCGCGTATCGGCCATCGCCTTGAGCAATTTCTTCCGTTCCAGCGTAGCTTCCTGTGTCTCCTCCTGATCGATCATCTTCGTGATCTCGGAGAAGATCACGTCTGCGCGCGGGCCGGCCTCGCTGACCATGAGCTTGGTCGCGGGATAGGCATCGGGGGTGAAAGCGATCGCTTCCGCTTTATCCTGCGCAGCGCGAAACTCGGCGAGCAGCAGCTTGGCTTGCTCCCACCTTTGCCTGTTCTCGGGATTGGTGAAATGCGCCGCCTGCTCGTCGAATGCAGCTGCCGTCCTATCCATCTCCTTCCACATCGACATGCGATCGAGCTTGCCTTGCGGATTCCCGCTCAGCAAATAGCCGCGCAGGGTCGCGAGCGTGGAATAGAGATTGCCGACCAGCTCGGTGCTCGCCAGCGCGACCGGCGTGCGCAGGTTCGTCATACGGTTGACCGTCGTTGAAATGCGCCCGACCTCGAGCATGGTGTAGCCAGCAGAAAGAGCGATGATGGCGCAGACTGCAGCAAATCCGGCGATCAACCGACCACCGGTACGAAGTTTGAAATAGGACGACATTGGCAAACACCCCGAAGCTATGGCCCCAATGGCCTAAGACGTCGCATGAAATTCCCGCGCGGACGATGCCGCAGACGGATGCGATCCTTTGACATGACGAAATCAGGCGATACCCCACCATTCCGATCGCGGCAGCATTGGCGCGCACGGCTGGCAACAATCCCGGATAGATCGAAGCGCGCGCCGCTTCAGCAATCGCCGCGATGATGCAGCGTCCCACTACCCCAGCTACTACCGTCAGTTTCACGCCATCGCGATTCAGACTTTGACGTGTGCTCTCACGATGGCCAAAATTGGTTATTGCGACATTAAGAGAAATTTGTCCGCGAGGCTCTCTCAACGCGCAAGAATTGCTCGCCACCTTTGCAACCGGAATCAAAGTGCGAGGCCTTGCGGGGATTTTTTTCTCTCAAACGACAGAACGATGCGCCAACAGCAAAACTGGTGCGAAGCGGACCCGACCGGATTTCGATCTGCGCAAAAAATCGATGACGACCGCGATTGGCCTCTCGATAATTATCTTGGCCTCACGCCAGGTTTCCCGGCTCCGAAGATGAACTCGATGCCCGCAGACGAGAGCGTGTCGCAAAGAAGCGTCAATGTTTCGTCGGGCAGTCGCAAGAAACCGTTCTGCTCCTCAAGCCGGCGAATCACGGCAGCAGAAATCCCGGTTCGCGCGGCGAGCTGTTTCACCGACCAGTTCAGCATGCCGCGGGCCGCGCGCAATTGCGCACCCGTCAATCTCGAGGTCGCGGCGTGTTGGACCGCGAGTCGCTCTTGGTGCACGTCCGTGGAGATTCCCAACCACTCCCTAATGCTGCCATCCGCGTCCGTGACCGGCACAGCCTTGCAATGATACCAGCGGTAAGAGCCGTCGGACTGGCGCAGCCGATGCTCGACGTCGTAGGGCTGTCCCGTTTCGGCCGCAGCCGCCCAGATCCGCAAGGCCGCTTCGCGCTCCTCTTCGGGGAGAAGATCGACCCAGCCCCTGCCGAAGAAACGGTGCGCGTCCGGGTTGTTCTTTTCATTCAAGAGCGCGGTGATCCGGCCGTCCTGACTGCCGACCCACAACAATCCGCCTGCGACCTGCGTCAGCGCCGCGTAGCGACCAGCCTCTATCTTGAGAGGCTGCAGCGATCTGCGTTGTTCGGTGATGTCGATCGCGACGCCGAGCACGTATTCCGGCTCGCCGGCGGAGTTCAGAAATGTTTCGGACTGGATACGGACCCAGCGCAGTGCGCGATTCGGGCGGATGATACGAAACTCGCCGTCGAGCAAAGATCGGTCGAAGGCCAATTCGCGCGGATCGCGCTGCGGCCGGCGATCCTCCGGATGAATTCGTTTCTCGATCTCCGCATAGCTGGGCGCGACGGCATGAGGATCGAGGCCCAGCAGACTGTAGAAGCCACGCGACCACTGCATCTGCCCTTCGGCATCGCAGCGCCAGACGCCAGTCCAAATTTTTTCTTCAAAAAAACGAAGTATGTCCGAAGGGTCGAGGTATTTTTCCAGGTGGCGCAATTCAGCCCCCATCGTGAAATCAGTCTCAACTCCCAATTGCAGCCTATCTTAGTTCCGCTCGTTGACGCAGCTCAATTCCCGATTGCTGCAAAATATATGTGCAATCCAGCAGGTATGTACATGCCGTTCATGGTCGCGCCGAGTTCTTGAACTTGGTTACGTGCATAGAAGCGGCAAAAGGCCATGGGTGATGGTGCCGACCATGGCCTGGATGATACGACCCGCGCATTACCCGTTCTGGCTGGCGGTGATCTGCCGGTTCTCTCCCGCATGGGTCGATGCGCGGACGAAGGCAAGACCCGAACTGCGCGGTCCACCTGCAGGCACCGATGACATCGCCTTCATCGGCAAGCTGCTGGACGTTTTTCAGCCAGTTTCGCTGAACGAACGCATGCATGCCCGGGCACGCATGCGTGCCTGGGGTGGCACGAGCCATGTCTCTGCGCTAGACAGGGCCGCCATTCCCACCAGGAGACCCCCGTAAATGAGCATTCAGCGTTTTGAAACCGGCCCGCGCATGAGCCAGGTCGTCGCACACGGCAACACCGTCTATCTCGCCGGTGTCGTCGCCAACAATGCAGCCGGCGAAAGCGTGACGAAGCAGACCCAGGACATCCTGGCAACCATCGACGGCCATCTCGCCAAGGCCGGCACCGACAAGTCGAAGCTGCTGTCAGCCACCATCTACATCACCGACATGAAAACGTTCCAGGAAATGAACGCCGTGTGGGACAGCTGGGTGTCGCCCGGCAACACCCCGGCCCGCGCCACCGTCGAAGCCAAGCTGGCCGCGCCCCAGTACACCGTCGAGATCATGGTGGTCGCTGCGAAGTAATTCGCGCGGAACCAACATGCGACAGGAGCGCGATGAGACCATCATCGCGCTCTTTTTTTGCGGACGCATGATCTCCGAGGTAATCGATCCTCGCGCGCGAACCTTCGATAGTTGTGACAGCCGAACCACACGGCGCTATCGAAGGAGAGTCTCATGACCGACCATGTCACCATCGCCCGCCGCTACATCGACCTCTGGAACGAGCGTACGCAAAGCCGCCGGCGCGAATTGCTCAGCGAGAACTGGACGGCCGATGCGAGCTATGTCGATCCCCTGATGAAGGGCGACGGCCAGGATGGCATCGACGCGCTGATCGCCGGCGTGCAGGAACGCTTTCCCGACTTCAGGTTCAAGCTGATCGGCGAGCCCAACGGCTACGGCGACCATGTCCGCTTCAGCTGGGGCCTCGGTCCCGATAGCGTCGACAGCCCGATCAAGGGGACTGATTTCGCCGTGCTGAAGGACGGGCGGATCAGGAGCATCACGGGATTTCTGGATCAAGTGCCTGCCGGCGCGTGAGGTCTCTTACCCTCCCCTGGAGGGGGAGGGTAAGAAAGGCTTGCGCTCTCCAATCAGCGCAGCCGATACGCGGCCTTCGCATTCGCCCCAAACGCTTTCTCGCGCACGCTCGCTCCAAGCTTCGCCAGGCACGCCTCCAGCGCACTCTTGATCTCGCCGTAGCTGCCCGCCAGCAGGCACACCGGCCAGTCGGAGCCGAAGATCAGGCGGTCCTCGCCAAAACAATGCGCGACGTGCTGGACGAATGGAAACAGCCGCTCCGCGTCCCAATCATCCCACTTCGCTTCCGTCGCGAGGCCCGAGACCTTGCACCAGACATTGCCGCAGCCCGCGAGCGACGCGATACGGTCGGACCATTCGGCGCTGTTGCCATCGGCGATCGGAGGTTTTGCCGCGTGATCGAGCACGAAGTGAGCTTGCGGAAAGGCTTTTGCAGTTGCGATCGCGGCGGGGAGCTCGCGGGTGCGGACGAGGAAGTCGTAGGCGAGATCGCGGGCGAACACGGCCGTAAGTCCGCGCTGGACGTCGGCGCGCAGCAGCCAGTCGGGATCGGCCTCGTCGTGGACCTGGTGGCGGATGCCGACCAGCCTGGCGCCGCCCGGCAAGGCGCGCAGGCGGTCGAGCGTGTCGCCGAGCGCAGCATCGGTCAGATCGGCCCAGCCGACGACACCGATGACGGAGGGGGTGGCATGCGCGATCCGCAAAAATCCCTCGGTCTCCGCGAGCGCGGAGCGGCATTGCACCACGATGCTTGCGTCGATGCCGTTCGCCTTCAGCAGCGGCTCGAGATCGGCAGGACCAAAGGCACGACGGATCGGCGTCAGCTCAGCCGCGTCCATCCAGGGATAATCGGCGCGCGCCGGATCCCAGAAATGCTGGTGGGCGTCGATGACCATGCCTCAGACTCCGCCGGGCAGCGGCGCCCGCGCGTCCACGAGGTTTTTAGCGCGCAGCTCCTGCCAGAAGGCTTGCGGCACCACGCGCTCCGACATCGCGATGTTGTCGGCGACCTCTGCGGCGTTGCGTGCGCCCAGCACGGCGACCGTCACGGCCGGATGGGCCATGCAGAACTGAAGCGCGGCGGCCTTCAGTTCGGTGCCGTGCTTGCGGCAGAGCTCGTCGAGCGCGAGCGAACGCGCCACGAGCGCGGCGTCAGCGTCCTGATAGTTGAACTTCGCGCCGGTGTGCGGATTGGCCAGGATGCCGCTGTTGTAGATGCCACCGAGCAGGATGCCAATGTTCCTGGCAGCGCAGACCGGAAATAGCGCATCCAGCGCGCCCTGGTCGAGCAGTGTGTAGCGGCCAGCGAGCAGGAAGCAGTCGACCGGAACGGCTTCGGCAAAACGAACCAGCATTTCCGACTGGTTCATGCCGGAGCCGATCGCCTTGACCGTGCCGTCTGCGCGCAGGCGCTGCAGCGCGCGGAAGGCGCCGGAGACAGCGTCGTCATAATGATCGTCAGGATCATGCACGAGCAGGACGTCGACGCGGTCGAGCCCGAGGCGGACAAGGCTCTCCTCGACCGAGCGCATCACGCCGTCATAACTGAAATCGAATTGCGGCCGTAGTGCAGGCGCGCCCTTGTAATGATCGTCCTCAGCCGAATTGGCCTCGGGGCGCAGCAACCGGCCGACCTTGGTCGAGATCGCGAACGAGTCGCGCTTCTGCTGTCGCAGGAAGCTGCCGACACGGCGCTCGGCCAGGCCAAAGCCGTAGAGCGGCGCGGTGTCGTAGAAACGGATGCCGGCGGACCACCCGGCCGCGAGAGTCGCCTCCGCATCCGCATCACTGACCGCCGAGAACAATCCGCCGAGCGGCGCCGATCCAAGGCCAATCGAAGTGACGTCGAGGCCGTCAGCAAGCCGGGTACGCTTCATTGCAATTTCCTTCCAAAGCAGCACTCCCTCCCCCGCGGACGGGAGAGGGAGTGTAGCGCAGGAACGTCGGGGCTGGGAGACGTTCCTGCTTGACGTCCCTACTTCAAGAGTTGAGCGACGTTATCCTTCGTCACCAGATCGAGACCGGTGTAGATCACTTCCGGAACCTTCTGGCCCTTCTTGATCGCAAGCAACGTGTCCATCGATTTCTCGCCCATTTCGAACGGACGCTGGCCGGTGAGCGCGTTGGAATAGCCGTCGCGCAGCAGTTCGAGCTGCATCTTCAGCGTATCGGCGACGACGAGCGTGAACTTGCCGGCGTCGATATCCTTCTTGTTCTTGTTGACGAAGGCCTTGTAGCCTTCGGGCGCGAACATCGGCCAGCCGCCGACCGGCACGATGGCGCCGAGATCCGGCGTTGCGGTACGCAGGTCCGACATCTGCTGGATCGCAAGCGCAGAATCGTCATTGCAGAAGGTCGGCGAACCCTGCACCTCGACCCATTTCGAGCCCTTGAGCGCTTCGCGGACACCATCGACACGTTCGGCAAGGTTCTTCGCACCCGGGCCGCCGGAAACCATGGCATACTTGCCGCCATTGGGCCGGAGCTGGAGCAATTGCTTGCCGAGCGCGAGGCCGAAGTCCTTGTTGTTGGTGCCGATATAGGCAAGCCGCTTGGAACCCGGCGCATCCGCGTCAAACGTGATGACGGGGATGCCGGCTGCAGTCGCTGCGTCGATCGACTTGGTCATCGCTGCGACGTCGGCAACCGAGATTGCCAACCCATCCACCTTCTGGGTGATGAAGTCCTGGATGATCTGCGCCTGCGTCGCCGGTTCGTGCTCGATCGGCCCCTTGTAGATGCACTCGACATTGCCGAGCTCCTTGGCGCGCTTCATGCAGCCGTCGCGGGCCACGTCGAAGAACGGATTGTTCATCGCCTTGGGCACGACCGCGAATTTGTAGGTCTGGGCAAATGCCGGGGTTGCCATCATTGCGATGGTCAAACCGGCCAACAGAAGCTTCTTCATTTCTTCCCTCCACACTTTGTTGCCTATCCATTTATGAATGTGATGCCCCGGCAGGCGGATAGACGATCTTTTGTTGTCCTTCCGGAGTAACTGGTTAAGTCATGCGCGAGCGGATACGGTCGACCAGCACGGCAAGGATGATGATCACACCCACCAGCGTCTGCTGCCAGTAGGAGTTGACCTGCGCGAGCACGAGGCCGTTACGGATCACCTCGAGCAACACACAGCCGACGATGGCCCCGAGCGGACCGCCGATGCCGCCGGCCAGATTGGCGCCACCGATCACGGCGGCCGCAATCACGTTGAGCTCGTAGGAGGTCGCCATGTTGGCCGGCGCCGAGCCCAGCCAACCGGAGATGATGATGCCCTGGAGCCCCGCGGCGAGCGCGCAGATCACGTAGACCTCGATCTTCACCCGCACGACAGGGATGCCCGTCAGCTCCGCCGCCTTCTCGTTGCCGCCGAGCGCGAAGACGTGGCGGCCGAAGGCGCTGTGGTGCAGGACCACGGCCATGGCGAGAGCGAGGATCACGAGATAGATGAACGGCGCGGGCACGCCGAGCACGTCACCCGATGTCAGCGCATAGAAATAATCGGCGTCTGGCCCGCCGGGAAAGCTGCCGCGGCCGTTGGAGACGACATAAGCGAGCCCACGCACGATCGAGAGCATGCCGAGCGTCGTGACGAAGGGCGACAGCCCGAGCACCGCAATGCAGAAGCCGTTGATGAGCCCGACGATCAACGCGGCGCACAGTCCTGCAAGCACCGAGATTAGAAAGATCAACCCGGGCACATTGGCGACGACGGTCTTGCCGTCGGCGGCCAGATGGACGAACGCCGATCCCGGCGCCGACAGCTCGACCATGACCATCGAGGTGATCATCGCAGAAAAACACATCATCGAGCCGACGGAGAGATCAATGCCGCCGGTGATGATGACGAAGGTGATTCCGAGCGTGGCAATGGCGATGAAGGAGAAGTTCTTCGCCACGTTCTGCATATTGCCCTCCGTGAAGAAATACGGGCTGGCAAAATGCATCACGACCATCAGCGCCAGAAGCGCCAGGATGACGTAGCCGGTCTGGGAGGCGAAGATGCCGCGCCGCCACCATTTGACCTTGCCGACGTTCGAGAACGTGACGGGAGATTCCAGGGGCATGGCCATCACGCCGCCTCCTTCGCGCCGGTGATGAGGGCGGTGACTTCCTCGGGGGAGGTTTCGTGGATCGGCTTGTCGGCCCGTTTCTCGCCGCGGCGCATGACAATGACGCGGTCGCACACCGCGAACACGTCGGGCATGCGGTGCGAGATCAGCATCACGGCGACGCCCTGCTCCTTCAACCGGTGGATCAGGCCCAGCACCTGCTCGACCTGGCGGACCGAGATCGCGGCCGTCGGCTCGTCCATCATGACGAGCCGCGCGTTGGAGAGCCGCGTCCGCGCGATCGCGACCGCCTGGCGCTGGCCGCCCGACATCTGCTTGACGAGATCGTCGGGGCGCGTCTCCGAGCGCAGCTCGCCGAACAGCTCCAGCGCACGCGATGCCATCGCCTTGTGGTCGAGCAAAGCGATGGGGCCGAACTTGCGCTTGAGCTCGCGGCCGAGAAACACGTTGGCGGCAGCAGTCAGGTTGTCGGCGAGCGCGAGGTCCTGATAGACGACCTCGATCCCGACCGCGCGGGCATCGACCGGGCGGCTAAAGTGGACTGCACTGCCGCCAAAGCAGATCTCGCCATGGCTGGGGCGGAAATTGCCGGCGATGATCTTGACCAGCGTCGACTTGCCGGCACCGTTGTCGCCCATCAGGCCGACCACTTCGCCCGGGTGGACATGCATATCGACATCATGCAGCGCGCGGATGGCGCCGAACTCCTTGCCGATGCCGGTCAGCTCGAGGACCGGGGTTGTGTCAGCACTTGCCATCAGCGACCTCAGACGTAACGGTTGACGAGAGATTCCAGATATTCCTGCCGTCCCGAGCGCGGCTGCGGGTCGAAGCCCGCACCCAGCGCGCGATCGGAGAGATCGGCGAGCGAACGCTGGCCGCCGAGAATGGCACGGCCCTCGGCTCCCGCCCATCCACCGTAGCGATCGGCGAGCGGCGTCGTGAGGGTGCCGGCATCGAGCATGTCGGCAGCGGCGAGGAACGCCCGCGCGCAGGCATCCATCGAGCCGACATGGGCGTGGATGAGGTCATCAGGGTCGATCGACTGACGGCGGATCTTGGCATCGAAATTGAGCCCGCCCGAGGTGAAGCCGCCGCGGTTCAGGATATCGTGGAACACGAGCGTCAGCTCGCCCACATTCATCGCGAACTGGTCGGTGTCCCAGCCGAGCAGATCATCGCCGCGGTTGATGTCGAGCGAGCCGAACACGCCGAGTGCCTCGGCCAGCGCGACCTCGTGATGGAAGGAGTGTCCGGCGAGGATGGCGTGGTTCTGCTCGATGTTAAGCTTGACGTCCTTGAGCAGATCGTAGCGCGCGAGGAAGCCGTAGCAGGTGGCGACGTCGAAATCATATTGGTGCTTGGTCGGCTCCTTCGGCTTCGGCTCGATCAGGATCGGGCCCTTGAAGCCGATCTTGTGCTTGTGCTCGACCACCAGCGAGACGAAGCGGCCGAGCTGGTCGAGCTCGCGCTTGAGATCGGTGTTAAGCAGCGTCTCGTAGCCCTCGCGGCCACCCCACAGCACATAGTTCTGGCCGCCAAGCCGGTGCGTCACCTCCAGCGCGGCGCGGACCTGGCCGGCGGCATAGGTGAAGATCTCGGGGTCCGGATTGGTCGCGGCACCCGCCATGTAGCGGCGATGCGTGAACAGGTTTGCGGTACCCCAGAGCAGGCGGACCTTGCTTGATGCCATCTTCGCTTCGAACAGATCGGCGATGGCATTGAGGTTGGCGACCGATTCGCCGAGCGAGGCGCCTTCGGGCGCCGCATCGACGTCGTGGAAGGTGAAGAAGGGCACATCCAGCAGGCGGAACAGCTCGAAGGCGACATCGGCCTTGGCGCGCGCCATCGCCATCGGATCGGAGCCGTGGTGCCAGGGCCGCAGAAACGTCTCGCCGCCGAAGGGATCCGCGCCGGGCCAGCACAGGGAATGCCAGTAGCAGACCGCGAAGCGCAGATGATCCTCCAGCCTGCGGCCGTGAACCATGCGGTCCTTGTCGTACCAGCGGAAGGCGAGTGCATTTCCTGCATTCTTGCCGGCAAAGGCGACGGGCGTGTTTGCCTCGAAGAATTTGGCTGACGCGTTCACTTAAATCGTCTCCTTCAATGCGGGATAGAGATTGCGCCAGCGGCGATAGGCCTCGTCATAGGCGGATGCCGCGGCGGCGCGGGGCACGAAACTGGCGAGCCGTCGTGGACGGGTGCAGATTTGCGCCGGATCTTCGCCGGTGGCCGCAAGCCGGCCGAGCCGCGCGGCGCCGAGCGCCGCACCGACCTCGCCCTCTTCGACACGGTGCACGGCAATGCCGAGCACGTCGGCGCAGATCTGCGCCCACAGCGGCGAGCGCGAGCCACCGCCGACGAGATCAAGCTCGGCGATCGGTCCGCTCGCCGCGCTCAGCGCCGCCAGATTGTCGCGCGCGGCGAAGGCGACGCCTTCGAGCACGGCCTGAACGATCTGGCTACGACCGGTCGCGCCGCGCAGGCCGGCGAAGGCGCCGCTCGCGGAAGCATCGTTGTGCGGTGTGCGCTCGCCGTCGAGATAGGGCAGGAATTTGACCGGGCTCGGCCCGTCGACGCGCTCGCCCAGCGGCGCCAGCAGCGCCGCGGCAGGCACCTCCATCACGCCGGCAAGCCAGGCGAGCGAGGCGGCCGCCGACAGCATCACGCTCATCTGGTGCCAGAGACCGGGCAGCGCGTGGCAGAACGCATGAACCGCCGAGGCCGGCGCCGGCGCAAAGCGATCGGTGACGCGAAACACCACACCTGAGGTTCCCAATGACAGAAACGCATCGCCGGGCGCAATCGCACCGAGCCCGATCGCGCTCGCGGCGTTGTCACCGGCGCCGCCGGCGACCACGACCTCCTTCGCCATGCCCCAGCGCTGCGCGAATTCGGGCGCAAGCACTGCGCTCACCTCGCTGCCCTCGACGAGCCGCGGCATATGATGCAGATCAAGCCCGGTCGCATGCAGCAGCTCCGCCGACCAGCTGCGCCGGCCGACATCGAGCCACAGCGTGCCCGCGGCGTCCGACATGTCCTCGACCATCTCGCCGGTGAGCCGATAGCGCACATAGGCTTTTGGCAGCAGCACCTTTGCGACGCGTTCGAAGACGCCTGGCTCGTGCTGCGCGACCCAGAGCAGCTTCGGTGCGGTGAAGCCGGGCATCGCCAGATTGCCGGCGATGGCGTGCAGCGAGGGGCAGCGGCGCTCGAGCTCGACGCATTCGGCATGCGAGCGGCCATCGTTCCACAGGATTGCCGGCCGCAGCGGGCGGGCGTCCGCACCAAGCAGCGTCGCGCCATGCATCTGGCCGGAGAGCCCGATGCCGCGCACTTGCGCGACATCGCGCGGGTGCTGGCGCGCGAGGTCATCGACCGCGCCGATCGCCGCATCGACCCAGGTGTCGGGATCCTGCTCGGACCACAACGGCGCGGGGTGTGACAGCGCAAGCTCGCGCGACGCCGTCGCGACGACCGCGCCGGCTTCGCTCACGAGCACCGCTTTCACACCGGACGTGCCGATGTCTATTCCAAGATACAAACTCGTCCCTCCCTCTTCGTTTGAGCATGATCTGTTCGGAAAACGCTGCACATTTTTCCGGATCACGCTGCCGCGGTGCACGAACTGACGCCGCGCTTTCCGCAATCACTCACTTCAAAACACAAAGCACCGCGCCCTTCGGCTACGGCAGATTGTCCCGCATCAAGATGTCGATGCGGATCTTCTCCTGTTCACTCAAGATCGGCTCGTTACGCGCAAGCGATAGCAGCACGCGCACGGCGGCGCGCGCCTCGTGGCCCGGATTCTGCGAGATCGCGACATCCAGCGTGCCCTGCAGCAGCAGTTTCCGCGTCATCGCCGTGAGATCGTGGGCGATGAACACGATCTGCTTCTCCCGGCCGGCCTCGGTCAGGGCCTTGGCCACGCCTTGCGTGCCAGCGCCGACATTGTAGAGGCCGATGATGTCCGGATGCTTGCCCAGCAGCCGCGATATCAGCTGCTCGGAGCGGCCGTCCTCGTCGCGGCCCTCGAGCAGAGGCAGGATGTCGAGGTGCGAAAATTCCGACGCCATCACCTGATTGAAGCCAAAAATGCGCTCGGCGTGGTCGCGCAGGCCCTGCGATCCCGCGATGATGGCGATCTTGCCGGACTTTTGGCCGACCAGGCGCCCGACCAGCGCACCCGCAGTGCGGCCCGCGGCGATATTATCGATGCCGACATAGTGGTGGCGGCGCGACGACGGTACGTCCGAGACCAGCGTCACCACCTTGGTGCCGGCCTCGACGAGATCGTTGATCGCAACGCGAACGCCGGGATGATCCAGCGCCACTACGGCGATGCCGTCGTAATCGCCCGACAGTGCATCGAGCGAAGCGGCGAGCACCGACGGATCGAACACATCCGTTGCGACCATCTCCACGCTGAGACGCCGGGCCAAGAGCCACGCCGACATCTCGCCGAGATAGGCCTCGATCTGCTGCATGAACGGGTTCGGCCCTGACGGCATCACGAAGGCGAAGCGGCGGGCGCGGCCGCGGGCGAGCTCGGCGGCGGCCACATGCGGCTGGAAGGCGTTGCGCGCGATCGTCTCCTGGACGCGCCGGACCGTATCCGGCCGCACGCCGGGGCGGTTGTGCAGGACGCGATCGACCGTGGCGAGGCTGACACCGGCCTCGCGGGCGATGTCCTTCAGCGTCAGCGCAGCAGAAACGGTCTCCTCGGCCATGCCTGAAGGCTAGCAGAGGTATTTTGAGGTACGCAACTCATTTTGAGGGGCAAGACGATATTTTCGAGTCCCGGTTGCGCCGGGCCTTAGCGGCCGCTCAGATCGAGTGCCAGAAACAGGCTGTTGGGGTCCTCGACATAACCCTCGAACGGGCCGCACGGCACGAAGCCGTGCGCCTGATAGAGCGCGTGCGCCGGCTTGAAATAATCCCATGATCCGGTCTCGAGGCTCAGGCGCTTGAGGCCGCGCTTGCGCGCCTCGGCAATGATGTGGCGGAGCATCAGACCACCAAAGCCGCGCCGGCGCGTGGTCTGCAGCGTGTGCATCGACTTGACCTCGCCGTGGTCGGCCGAGAGCGTCTTCAGCGCGCCGGTCGCGACCAGCGTCTCGCCGTCCCAGCCGGTCCAGAACGCAACATCGCTGGCGCGAAGGCCTGCGAGATCGAGCGCATGCGCGCTGCCCGGGGCGGTCTGCGCCCGCGCCGCGGTGACGTGGTGATCGAGCAGCGCGACCACGCGCGGATCGAAGGTGTCGCCGGTACGGATCTGCATCGTCATGCCCTCACGCCGCTTGCGTCCCGTACGATCAGCGACATCACATCTTCCCGTAAGAGGTGCCGCGCCGCGTGATGATGACGTAGCGGGCATCCTGTCTGGTTTCGTTCTCGAAGGTCACCGCGCGCATGACGTCGAAGTCGAGGCAGTCGCCGTCGCGCAGGCGCACAATCTTGGCGTCGATATGCACGCAGACCGCTCCCTCCAGCATCAGCAGTTGCTGGGTGAAGGCGTTGCGGCCCCAGGGGCTGTAGGACACGCGCGCGCCCGCCGGCAAATCGACGACGATGATCTCGATGCCGCTCGCCGCATCGGCCGGCGAGGCATGGCGCCGCCGGTAGCCGCTGTCGGGATCGCGCCATTGCGGCTGGTCGGCGAGCCGCGTCAGCCGCTCCGGCGGCTTCTCCGAGAGCGCGACGACGTCGCTCAGCGACACATCGAGCGCCGCGCAGAGCTTGTTGAGCAGCGCGGCGGTGGCACTGCTCTGCGCCCGCTCGACCCGTCCGATCATGGCCCGGCTGACACCGGAGCGGCTAGCGAGTTCGTTCAAGGTCATGCCGGCCTGCGTCCTCAGAATCTTCAAGCGGCGACCGATCGCCCTGTCGAGTTTTTGCTGGTCCATGGCCTCTGATCCGAACATCGCCCGGCACATGGACCGCATCCGCCCGGCGGGAAGAACTTAGGCCGGAGGAGCGGTGCGTGCCGGGAGCGAGGGGCTAATATATTGGAATCTTAGACCTGTGGCGCAGCTTAAGCTTCACTCTTTTGCTAGCCCTTTCCTTTTGCGGTTTTGCACGGCAAACACCGGAACTCTATGATGATGCATCAACCAGGGGGAGGCGCTGGTGCCCAGCGATGCCGCAACAGCGATAGCTTACGTCGGTGCGTTCGTTGGATTGGTCGGCGGCTGCGTCGCGCTTTTCAACAGCCGAATGGCGGTAGCATGGAAGCGAGCGGAGCTCGCAAACAGCTATCTCAAGGACTTCAATAGCAATCCTGAACTGATGTTCGCTTGCCGTTGCCTCGATTGGAGCGGTGGCAAGCTAATTGTCCCAGAGAGTTTACGTCCGTACCTGGCGGACGGCGAAAAAAGCATTCAGCACGATCGGTTGATTTTTGCACATGCCTTGCGCCCCGATCTACAGATTGGTGAGCTAGACGACGACCCCCGCGTCCAAATCTATAGAACTTCGATGGATTCGTTTCTGTCGTGGTTTAACCTTGTTGCAAGTAGCTTCAATCGCAAGCTCTTTGCAGTCGCAGATATGGAAGAGGTCGGCTATGGATCGCAAAGATTCAAAGCGAACCAACTATCCATAACTTCATTTGTGCATATGGATACCAAGAGAACATCAACAAGCTGGTGGTAATGTACCGACGAAAGAGGAGCCCATACAAATATTGGGTGTTCTCCACGCCACAGAGTCCCGACCTCGAAGATGATCTCATTGTTCCGATCCGGATAAACCTACCAGCGCCAAAAAAGCCTGTCCAACCTCGGAAGAACAACGACTCCGCCTAGCCCAGATAGCTCGCGAGTGAAAAGGGTAGCAGTTTGACACCCCGAACTCTGGAGTCCTATCGGGACCCCAGCTTGTCGATGCGCTTTTGATGACGACCGCCGTCGAATGCCGTGCTGAGGAACGCTTCGACGCATTCCTTCGCGACCGCCTCGCCGATCAATCGCCCGCCCATCGCCAGAACATTCGCATTATTGTGCTGGCGGCACAGCCGCGCGCCGGTGACATCGTGTACGAGCGCGCAACGGATGTGCGCATGGCGGTTGGCGGCGATCGAAATGCCGATGCCCGATCCGCAGATCAGAATGCCGCGCGCGGCCTTACCGTCCCCGATGGCATCAGCCAGCTTATCCGCGAAATCGGGATAGTCGACGGACTCGGCGCTATCGGTGCCCAGGTCCAGCCAATTCACACCGGGCAGTGCGGCTTTCAGGGCTTCCTTGAGGGCAAAGCCGCCGTGATCGCAGGCAATCGCGACCAAGCGCGTGCTCTCGTCGTTCTCCGCCATTCGCAGTCCCAGGGTTTTGGAGCGGGCGAAGGGAATCGAACCCTCGTATGCAGCTTGGGAAGCTGCCGTTCTACCATTGAACTACGCCCGCGGAGCGCGTGTCCTGCGCCCGTCCTGATTAGCCGAGACGGTGTCCGGCGCCAAGCGGTTTGGCGCGTCAGGCCGGACGGTTATTAACGTCTCGGTAAGATTCCAGGTGCGCCGAATTGTGGCGGTGTTATGATCCCGTGTCTGGGGAGAGACGTGCACTGAGTGGGGCGTGTGCATGGTGGGGCGTGGCTACGCGATATTCGACACGACGATAGGGCGCTGCGGCATCATCTGGAGCAGCACCGGCGTAGTGGCCGTGCAATTGCCAGAGGCGCGGGAGATCGACACCCGCCGCCGGATTTTCCAGGTCGATCCCGAGGCGCGCGAGCAGGCGGTGCCGCTCAACACCGAGCTTGCGATCGAGGGCATCTTGACCCTGCTGCAAGGCAGCGACGCCGATTTTTCCGACGTCAGCCTCGATGCCGGCGACGTGCCGGCCTTCAACCGGCGGGTCTATGAATATGCCTGCACCATCCCGCGCGGCGAGACGCGCACCTATCACGAGATCGCCAAGGCGCTGGGCGCGTCCGGCGCCGCGCATTCGGTGGCGCAGGCGATCGCGAGGAATCCCTACATGATCATCGTGCCCTGCCACCGGGTGCTGGAAGCCGGCGGCTATGCCGACCGGATCTCGCCTTACGGCGGGGTGATCTCCAAGCGGCGGCTGCTGGCGCTCGAAGGCGCCCATCCGATCGCGAGCAAGACGCTGTTCGAGGTGCTGCTGCCCGTTGCCCCGCCGCGCTCGAGCTCCTAAATATCCTGGATGGATGCGACCACGCTGCTGACGTCACAGACGATGACGGTCTCCGAGTTTCGCTGCGACGCGGGACCGGGCGACAAGCCGTTTGCCGAGTGCCGCACCGGTCATTCCATCGCCTATGTCCGCTCGGGGAGCTTTGGCTGCCATTGCCGCGCCGGCTTCTTCGAGCTGGTGGCGGGCTCGCTGCTGGTCGGCGCGCCCGGCGACGAATACACCTGCACGCATGAACACGTCTGCGGCGACGTCTGCCTGTCGTTCTTCTTCAGCGAGGACCTGGTCGAGGCGCTCG
Organism: Bradyrhizobium sp. WSM3983; assembly: GCF_000473045.1. Taxonomy (GTDB): domain Bacteria; phylum Pseudomonadota; class Alphaproteobacteria; order Rhizobiales; family Xanthobacteraceae; genus Bradyrhizobium. Next base: position 81,900 of record NZ_AXAY01000018.1, read on the forward strand.
GCGGGCGGCGCGAGACGTGGCAGGTCGGCGCGACGCCGCCGCTGCCCGAACTGATGGTGCTGGGCGAGCTCGCCCAGACAGCGGCAGATGGCAACAGCGATCTGGGCCTCGACGAGGTCGGCCAGATTTTTGCGAGCCGCTTCGTCGAATTGGTCTCGGGCAAGCCGCGCAAGCCGGCCACACCGACGGCGCGCGACCGCCGCCGCGCGGTCGAGGCCGCGTTGTGGATCGACGACAATTCGCATGCCGAGATCGACCTCGAGCAGGCCGCGCGCCTGGCGAATTTGAGCCCGTTCCATTTCCTGCGGCTGTTTTCCAACGTGCTAGGCGTGAGCCCGCATCAATATCTGGTGCGGTCGCGGCTGCGGCACGCGGCGCGTCTGCTCACGGACGACGACATCGCGGTCACCGACATCGCCTATGACGTCGGCTTCGGCGACCTCTCCAACTTCGTCCGCACCTTCCACCGCGCCGCCGGCATGTCGCCGACCAGGTTCCGGCAGGCCTCGAAGGGGAAGCGCAAGATTCTCCAAGAGCAGCTTGCCCTCAACTGACTAGGGTCCTCTCCGGCGTGCGCCACGAGCGGCGCGCTTTGCAATGGAGACGACCATGTATGACCATATCGGACTGCGCGTTGCCGACCTCGACGCCGCCACGCGTTTCTATACCGCGGCGCTGGCGCCGCTCGGTTACGTCCTGTGTTCGAGCGGCGACGGCTATGCCGGCTTCGGCCCGAAGGGCGAGCCAGCGCTCTGGCTGCATCTCAACAAGGGCCGCAAGGCCGATGGCGCCCATATCGCGTTTCGCGCCAAGGACCATGACGCGGTGAAGGGGTTTCACAGCGAGGGCCTGAAGAGCGGCGGCCATGACAATGGCGGCGCCGGACCGCGGAAGGATTACAGCCCGACGTATTTTGCGGCGTTCTTGATCGATCCTGATGGCAACAATGTCGAGGCGGTTTGTACGTGAGCCGTCGGAAATCTCGTAGGGTGGGCAAAGCGAAGCGTGCCCACCAATTGCGCGCGACAATGCCGATGAATGGTGGGCACGGCGCGATGCGCCTTTGCCCACCCTACCAATATCGCATTTGAGGAAACTCCCATGGCCTCCATCCAAAACGGCGTCTTCCTCCCCGCCCCGGCCCACGACGTCTGGGACGCGGTGCGCGATTTCGGCGCGCTGCATCAGCGGCTGGTGCCGGGCTTTGTCACCGCGTGCCAGCTCGACGGCGACGCGCGCATCGTCACCTTCGCCAATGGCTCGGTCGCGCGCGAGGTGCTGGTCGATTGCGACGATGCGCGGCAACGGCTGGTCTACGCGATCAACAACGAACGGCTGAAGCATTACAGCGCCTCGGTGCAGGTGATCGCCGACGGCGAAGCGAAATGCCGCCTGGTCTGGATCATCGACATGCTGCCAAACGAGCTTGCGGCTTATGTGCAAGAGCAGACGAAGTCGGCCGTGATTGCGCTGCACAGGGCCTTCCCGCCTCCTTCTACGTGATCCTTCTCACAGAGCCCTGCCCTCATCGGCCGTAACGATGGCCGCGTGCGTCCGGTTGGCCCCGCTCTCCCGGCGGCGCCACGCACGCGAGGAGCATGCCATGAGAGGTGCGGACAAGGTGATCTGCCAGGCAGCTGCCGTGCTGCTGCTGTTTTCGATTTCGAGCGCACCGGCCAAGGCGCAGTTCGCAGGCCTCGGAGGTGCCGGTGGCGAGGACATGATGACCCAGATGGCGCCGATGCTGGAGATGATGAAGGCGAAGATGGGCAAGCGCCGCTTCGCCATGCTGATGCAAACCATGGGCCCGATGATGAGCCGCATGATGGAAAGTGGCGGCGGCGGACTCGGCGGCATGATGGGCGGGTTCGCGGGCGGCAATTTCGGCGGCGGACTCAGTGCGCCCAATTACGGCGGCTACGCGCCGATGGGCGGTGGCACCATCCCGACCGGGATCGGCGGCATGGGCGGCGGCGATATCATGGGCATGCTCGGCGGCGCCGGCGGCGGCGACATGATGGCGATGATCCCGCAATTGATGCGGCTCGCCAATGTCGGCGGCGGTGGCCATCGCCGCCACAAGCATCGCTAGTCCACAACCGACAGCAAAGGCCGAACGGCCGGCTTCGTCTCCCGCGGCCCCCAGCGGGTCAGCACCACGCTGGAGCATGAGAGCAGGCCGAGCACGACCATCGAGTTCGCGGCGAGCCAGAAGAAGTTTTGCGCGGCGGCGTCATGGGTCGACAGCCACCAGCCGCAGGTCGCGATGTAGATGAGGCGCGCGGTCTGGGCCAGCACCGGCCCAATCACTATCGCAGCGCCTTGCGACGAGAAGTACATCGTCGTGGCAAGACCGAAGAAGGCGTAGAACGGTGCCACTGTCGACAGATATTGATGGCTGGTCGCGCGCACCGTGGCGCTGTCGGTGAAAATGTTGACCCAGAGGTCGGGGAACAGCGCGACGAGGCAGGCCGGCGCGCCGACGGCAACGAAAGCGCTCGCGCCCGCGATCCAGGCAATGCGCCGCGCCCGCCCGATGCGGCCGGCACCGACCGCCATGCCGATCATCGGCACCGACGCGATGCCGAACGAGAACGCGATCGAGGTCAGCAAGAATTCGAGCCGCGCGCCAATGCCATAGCCGGCGAGGATCGCGGTGCCAAATTTGGCCAGCATGTGGGTGAAGATCGAGATCGTCAGCACCGATTGCAGCGGCGAGAAGCAGGCGATCGCCCCGACCTTCAGGATGTCGAAAAACATCGCCCATCGGATGCGCAGGCCGCGCAGTTTTGGAACGACGCGTGCGCGACCCGAGAACAGATACCAGCCCATCACGCAGATGTTCATGGAGTAGGCGATCAGCGCGCCGGCCGCGACGCCACGCATGCCAAGCTGCGGGAAGGGTCCGAGCCCCAGACCCAGCGTGCCACCGAGCACGATCTGCCAGACCGCCGAGTTGAGGATCAGAAGCGATGGCAGCTTCATGTTGCCGGTACCGCGCAGCACGCCGGCCATGGTGTTGAGCAGCCAGGGCAGCACGGCACCGCCGAAAAACACCTGCGTGTAGGCGATCGCATGCGTCAGCACATTGCCACGGCCGCCGAGCATCGTGAGCACCTGGGGCCCGAAGATCAGCATGCCCAGCATGAAGACGAGGCCGAAGGTGATGCCGATCAGGAGCGCATGCGCGGCGAGCGTTCCGGCGCGCTCGCGATCGCCGGCGCCGAGCGCGCGTGCGATGGCCGAGGCCACAGCGCCGCCCATGGCACCACCCGACATGGTCATGGTCAGGATCACTGTCGGAAATACCAGCGCCATCGCGGCAAGTGCTTCGACGCCGAGACGCCCGATATAGGAGGTCTCCGCGATCACCACGCAGGTACCGGCGGACAGCGCGACCACGTTCGGCCAGGCGAGTCCCAACAGCGTGCGCAGGATCGGCCCGTCGATCAGCGCGCTCCGCACGGGGCGCGGTGGCGGCGGCAGCGGTCGTTCCTGCTCATCGACCGGGATCTCGGCGATATCAGTCATTTCCTCTCCCGGGCACAAGCGCCATTTGCGGCGCGGCAATGCATAGGTGTGTCAATCAATTTCCTCGCGCGGAAAGCGCGGTGAGCCTTGTTAGCACGGCGGCCGCCGTTTCCTCCTGCGCTAGCTGCAGGCGTGCCCTGCGGCAGCGCATTTCAAGCGGTGGAATTACCCAACCGTCCAGACCAGAGGCGACCGGTCACCTGCGGTCGGGCGCAGGTGCACACCGATATGCCGGCCGCATCCGGCAGCGAGCCCTTCGAACAGCCCCTCCAGCACCTTGGCGCAAGCCCGGTGAGAGTCGGCGACGTCGTCCATCAGCTTCCAGCTCTGCTGATGGATTTCGAACGTGCCTTCGGATCGCGTGGTCTCGGCCGTATCGTCCTGCGCGGCGAACAGCGCGTTGAGGAAGGATGCAAATTCGCTCGCGCCACCGCGCGTCATCGACAGCGCGGCCGCGACCTCATCGAAATACTGCATGCCGATCAGCTTGCCGGTGAGGTGCAGCAGATAGCCAGCGTCTTCCGGCCCGAACAATTGCACCATCACCGGCGCGGCGGTGCGGACATATTCCATCGCGTAGTTGCGATAGGCCTTTTCCAACCGCGGCTTCGGCCAGCTCGACACTGGCAACGCCGGCGCGGTCTTCGCGTCGAACAGCGGTGCTTCCTGATGCCGCGCGAACACCAGGCGCTGGTCGAGCTCGAGCGGATGGTCGTATTGGTGGTAATAGCCTTCGAGGCCGTCCTGGCCGTCGACGCTCTGCTTGGTGCAGACGAAGCCTAGTCTGGTATCGCCGAGCGCGACGCCGTTGTTGGCGTGCCAGCCGCGCAGCATCGCGCGCGAGACCTCGCCCGGCACGCCGCAGATCGCGGTGCCCTTCCAGATCCAGCGCGGCGGCGGATAGCGGATCCAGGCCTTGGTGTCGCTCTCATACATGTATTCGACATGCACGCCGCCGATCCAGTTGGAGAGGTAGTGATATTGCGCAGCCGCGACTGCCGGCGGCAGATGGCTGAGCCCGAGCTTTTGCAAGCCCGGCAGAAAGCGCTCCTGCTGCTGGCGACGGAATACGCGGAAGACGAATTCGGCGGCATCCGCCGTGCCGCGCCGCGTGACCACGGTGAGGATGAGGCCGGTGAAATAGGCGTGGTAGAGGTCGGCGACCGCGCGCCAGCGTTTCCATTGCGCGTCCTGCGCGGCGTCTGCTGCGGTCATGTTAAGTCTCCTCGTTGTTATTATAGTTGGTCTCGCCACATTCTCGCTCCGTCGCCCCGGCGAAGGCCGGGACCCATACCCCCAAGGAGAAGTTGTGGCGCGAAGATATAACTCCGAGTCTTCGCCAAACCACGTCCTGTGGTTATGGGTCCCGGTCTTCGCCGGGACGACAGGCGAGAGTGTGGTTACCTACACCCGGAAATGCTTGCTCAGCTTCAGGCCCTGCGCCTGGTAGTTGGAGCCGATGCGCTGGCCGTACATGGCGTCGGGGCGTGCGAGCATCCTCTCATAGACGAGACGGCCGACGATCTGGCCGTGCTCGAGGATGAACGGCACTTCGCGCGAACGCACTTCCAGCACGGCGCGCGCGCCTTGGCCGCCGGCACCGGCATAGCCGAAGCCGGGATCGAAGAATCCGGCATAGTGCACGCGGAACTCGCCGACCAGCGGATCGAACGGCACCATCTCCGCGGCGTAATCGGGCGGTACCTGCACCGCCTCTTTCGAGGCGAGGATATAGAACTCGCCGGGATCGAGGATCAGGCTGCCGTCGGGACGGGCCGAGATCGGCTCCCAGAAATCCTCGACTGAATAGCCCGAGCGACGATCGACATCGACGACGCCGGTGTGGCGCTTGGCGCGGTAGCCGACGAAGCCCGTGCCCTTCTCGCCGGAGAGATCGACAGAGACGGCGACGCCGCCGGCGAGATCGGCATCGTCGATGTCGACGAGACGCTCGGCGCCATGCAGCGCATCGAGTTCGTCGGCATTGAGGATGGCATCACCGGTGCGGAAGCGCACCTGCGACAGGCGCGAGCCCTCGCGCACCAGCACCGGGAACGTCTTCGGGCTGATCTCAGCATAGAGCGGGCCGTGATACCCGGCGCCGATCATGTCGAAGCGGCGGGTACCGTCGGCGATCACGCGAGTGAAGACGTCGAGCCGGCCAGTCGAGCTTTTGGGATTCGCGGCCGCGACGATCTCCGGCGGCAGCGCGAGGCTTTCCAGCAGCGGCACGATGTAGACGCAGTTGGTCTCCAGCACCGCGCCGTCGGCGAGGCTGAATTCGTGCAGCTTCAACTGGTCGATGCGCTCGGCGACGGTGGCGCCGGGGCCGGGCAGGAAGCTCGCGCGCACGCGATAGGCGATATCGCCGAGGCGCAAATCGAGGCTCGCCGGCTGGATCTGGCTTTCGACGAAATCGTATGCGGGCAGGATGAGGCCCGCTTCCGCCATCGCCGCGATCATGCGGTCGGGCAGGATACCATTGGCGTCGGCAGCAACCGTGAACGTCAACCGGGGGGTCCTCATCAGGGGTCAAATGCATCCGGACATGCGGGAAATACTAGCCTTTTACGGCTATCCGATGGACGCCTTGACGGAAAGGCCATTGCGGAATATGAGCATCACTTATCCCGTGGTGATTTGAGCCGGCCGGCTTGCAGCCACGTTAAATAAGTCGCTAAACAGGCCGGGGACCTCTGTGATCCCGGCCCGTGGAGATATCCAGGCCGGTTTTTTTGTGACCATTTCCGATGGTCACGCAGAGGAGATCCTATGTCGAAGTCCCCGGCGTCCGCCACGCACTACCGTCCCGAAACCCGCCTGGTCCATTCCGGCACCCTGCGCTCGCAATATGGCGAGACGTCGGAGGCGCTGTTTCTGACCCAGGGCTATGTCTACAACAGCGCCGAGGAGTGCGAGGCGCGGTTCAAGGGCGAGGACCCCGGCTTCATCTATTCGCGCTACTCCAATCCGACCATCGCGATGTTCGAGCGCCGCATGATCGAGCTCGAAGGCGCCGAAGCCGCGCGCTCGGCTGCGACCGGCATGGCGGCGGTGACGACCGCGATCCTGGCGCCGCTGAAAGCCGGCGATCACGTCGTCGCCTCGAAGGCGCTGTTCGGCTCGTGCCTCTACGTCATTCAGGACCTGCTGCCGCGCTACGGCATCGAGACCACGCTGGTCGACGGCTTCGATCTCGACCAGTGGCAGCGTGCGCTGAAGCCCAACACCAAGACGTTCTTCCTGGAGAGCCCGACCAATCCGACGCTCGACGTGCTCGACATTCCCTCAATCGCCGAGATCGCGCATAGTGGCGGCGCGCGGCTCGTCGTCGACAACGTGTTCGCAACCCCGATCTGGCAGAGTCCGCTCGCGCTCGGCGCCGATGTTGTCGTCTACTCCGCGACCAAGCACATCGACGGCCAGGGCCGCTGTCTCGGCGGCATCATCCTGTCCTCGGAAGCCTTCATCGCCGAGCACATCCACAATTTCATGCGCCAGACCGGCCCGTCGATCTCGCCGTTCAACGCCTGGGTCCTGCTCAAGGGCCTGGAGACGCTCGGCGTGCGCGTGCGCGCGCAGACCGACACCGCGGCGCGCATCGCCGACGTGCTGGCGAGCCATCCCAAGATTGCGCGGCTGGTCTATCCGGGCCGCGCCGATCATCCGCAGGCGGCGCTGGTGAAGAAGCAGATGCGCGGCGGCTCGACGCTGGTCGGCTTCGAAGTGAAGGGCGGCAAGCAGGCGGCGTTCCGCGTGCTCAACGAGCTCAAGCTTGCGAAGATCTCGAACAATCTCGGCGATGCCAAGAGCCTGGTGACGCATCCGGCCACGACGACGCATCAGCGGCTGAAGCCGGAGGACCGTGCCGCGCTCGGCATCAGCGAGGGCTTCATTCGCTTCTCCGCGGGGCTCGAGCATGCCGATGATCTGATCGAGGATCTGACGGCGGCGCTGGAGAAGGCGTGAGGCGAGCCAAGGGCTCGGTTTCGTAGGGTGGGCAAAGCGAAAGCGTGCCCACCATTCACGATCTCGGTGCCGATAGCTGGTGGGCACGGCGCTTTGCGCCTTTGCCCACCCTACGGCACCGATGTCTACATCGGCCGATAGGTCCGCACGTCCGCCGGCACGTTCACCCCCAGCTTGATCTGGCCGACGGAGTGGATGATGTCGTCGCCGAGCAGCTGGGCGAAGCAGGCATAGCCCCAATCGTTCATGTGCAGGCCGTCGGCGATGACAAAGCTCTCGACCGGAAGCGCCTGCTTCTCGTGCCAGTCGCGCATCACCTCGAAGCGCGGGAAGATGCCGACGTGACGAAGCTCGGCGACCTTGCCGAGCAGCTTCACCATCTTGCTTGCGCTTTCGGGACGCTCGGTGACGCGCGGTGAATATTGCGGGTCGACCAGCACGATGTCGGCATCGCCTGCGGCCTGGATGCGGGTGATGCCGTCCTCGACTATCTTGGCGGTCTCGCCGGGATCGAGATTGCGCAGCACGGCGTTGGTGCCGACCTGCCAGATCACGAGATCCGGATGCACGTCGATCACCTCCGTCTGGAGGCGCTTCATCATCTCGGGCGCGTCCTCGCCGCCGACGCCGGCATTAATGACGGTGATGTCAGCCGTCGGATATTTGCGGCGCAACTGCGCGGCGAGACGGTTCGGATAATTGAAATCGGGCGAGCTCGCACCATAGCCGGCAGTCGACGACGAGCCGAACGCCACGATCACGACGGGCTTGCCGGCGACGAGCTTGTTCGCGACATGCGGCAGCGAGCCCATCGCCTTTGAGCCGCCCTTCGGCGACAGACATGGCACGCGGCTGAAAATATCGCCGGCGGATTTCGCGACCTGCTTCACCTTGTCGATGGCGCGCGAGGTAAGGCCGCGCTGCTCGGCGCCCGGCTGGCTGGTCACGGCGACGGTCGTTTGGGACGGTGATGCCGGTGCGGGATTAGCGGCCTGCTGCGGCGCGGGCGTCGCCTGGGCAGCCTGAGCGTAAGCAGGTGCCTGCACCATAGGCGTCAACGTCAGCAGCGCCGCCGCTGCGGGCGCGGCCAGCCATGTCGACAGACCAAAAGGGCGGAAAGAACTCATTAACGCTAGACCTCAATTTTGCTGCTGGCCCGGCCCCAGATGGGCAGCGTCGATCACGAACTGCGCCAACGCCCGGCCAATGCAATCATGGACCTGCTTCGCCAGCTCAGGGCCGCGGGAGGGGCTGAACAGGTCGAACTGACCCTGATCATTCCACTGCCGCATCATCGCGAAACGGTCGAACAGCGGGACATCATGCTCCTGCGCCACCACCCGCATATTATCGAGATAAGGCGGCGCCGAGATCATGGTTTCGGTACGCGGGCTGTACTGCAAATTCATCAAGACGACGTCAGCCCCTGCATTTTGCAACGCAGCGACCCCTTCGGTCACGGCGCCGCGGAAATCATCAGGATCGATGGATCGGATAGCATCCACGGTCCCGGTCTGCCAGATAACCAAAGTAGGTGTTTTTGCTTCCATCAGCTTAACGAAGGTGCCGGCAGCTTCCTCCGCCGTCTTCTTGCTCTGTATTTCTACGGATACGTGCACGGTCTCCGTGGGCGGCAGCTTGTCCTTCAAAATGGTCTGCATCCGCGCCGGATAGGAGCTGTCCTCGGAAGCGGGAATGGTGGTGGAACGGCTGCCGATCACCAGGATCTCGAGCGGCTTGCCCGATTTGACGGTCTCAGCGACCTTGTGGAGCTGGCTGTCGGTGGCAAGCAGATAAGGCGGCAATTCGCAGGCTGCGGGCGCAGCAGGCACGGCATCGCCCGCGCGCGCCAAGGGCGCGGCGAGACCACCGCACAGCAGGATCAGGCTCAGGAGAACCCTCGCCTTCATCAGCCCCCTCCCGCCAGATCGGCGTTGCCGGCGGCGGCTTTGGTTTTCGTACCGCTCTTGTCGGCCACACGCTTGTACCACGAAATCACCCAGGCCACCGCCCACATGATCAGGATTCCGGAGAGACTAATCAGCGCATGCATGGCCGGTCCACCGGAGACCTCGGCCAGGATGAAATGGCCGGCAAAGGCCAGGAAGATGCCGAGGCAGAAGATCTCCAGGGAATGCTGGCCGCACAGGATCAGCGGCCGCAACCATGGCGATTTCAGGCCCGGCCATTCCCGCGGCAGGAAGCGCACGGTGAGCGCGGCCAGCGCCAGGAAATGCGTGAAGCGCAATACGTCGAGGTCGGTCTTGTCGATCGGATACATCCACTGCTCGAGCCGCTTCGGCATGAATTGCGAGAGCTGCGGCACGTACCAGGTCAGCGTCACGTAGAACGCCGCCACGATATAGGCGATCGAAATCCACATCGTCACGGGCGACGCCAGAATGCGCGACATGCGTCGCGCACCTCCGAGCGCGCACCAGGCCCCGAACACGAAAAGCAATTGCCAGGCCAGCGGATTGAACGCCCAGAATCCGTTCGGGTAGGCGGAGAAGTAGAGGTCGAATTCCCAGGTCACCGCATAGAGCACGGACGAGAGCGCGAGCGTGACGTCGGGCCGCCACTTCATCGACCACAGGATCAGCGGCAGCGCCAGCATCAGCACGATGTAGAGCGGTAGCACGTCCATGTTGACGGGACGGAAACGCAGCAGCAGCGCCTGCACGATGGTGACGTCGGGCTGCTTGAGGAAATCCATGATGCCCATCTCTTCGGTGTAGAGCGGGTTCTCGAAGCTGGTCGCGACGTAGGAGATCTCGGCGAGGAAGATCGTGAACAGGAAGACGTGGGCGACATAGATCTGCCAGACCCGGCGCAGGATGCGCGCGGTGCCGACGACGAATCCGTTTTCCAGCATCGCGCGGCCGTAGACGAAGGCGGCGGTGTAGCCGGAGATGAAGATGAAGATCTCGGTGGCGTCGCTGAAGCCGTAATTGCGGATCGTGAACCAGGTCAAGAGATTCGGCGGCAGATGGTCGATGAAGATCAGCCACAGCGCCAGGCCCCGGAACAGGTCGAGCCTGAGCTCGCGCTCGCCGATGGCGGGCAGTGTGATCGCCGGCGCACGCAGCTTTGCTGCCGCGGGCCTGGCCGTCCCCGCGGTTCCCGCGATCGTCGATCCCGTCACTTGATCGGCAATGGTCATCGGGGCCCAAAAACCCTTCCGCAAATCGCGACGTTCAAAGGAGTGTACCGGTCCGGTCGCCGCCTCGCAAAGCGGCCGGATCACATTGGGGTCTACTTCTTCGTGAATTCTGGCGGGACGATGTCGGCAGGGCCGCCTGCGGCGTTTGGTTCCCGGCGGGGTTTTCGTTATGATGACGGCCATGTACCGCGCCGTGACCCGCCAGATCGAAGTGACCGTCGAGCCGAACTTTGTTCCGGAGCAGTCGTCGGCCGACCGCTCCCGCTATTTCTGGGCCTATACCATCGTCATCACCAATTCCGGCGACGAGACCGTGCAGCTCAAGACGCGGCACTGGATCATCACCGACGCCTCCGGCCGGCAGCAGGAGGTCAAGGGCGAAGGCGTGGTCGGCGAGCAGCCGACTCTGGCCCCCGGCGAGCGCTTCGAATACACCTCCGGCGTACCCTTATCGACCGCCTCCGGCTTCATGACCGGCCGCTACCAGATGGTCAGCGAAACCGGCGAACGTTTTGAAATCGACGTCCCGACGTTTTCGTTGGACAGCCCGGATAACAAGCGGGTTTTGAATTAGCGCGGGTGGCGGTGCTACGCGTCCTCGACGCCCGCCTCATCCGGCGTGAACTCGTACACCGATGAGCAGAACTCGCAGGTCACGACGACCTTGTCGTCCTTAACCATCGCGGAACGGTCGTCCGGCGAGAAGCTTTTCAGCATCGAGGCGACCGCGTTGCGCGAGCAGGAGCATTGCGCCTTCAGGACGAGCGGTTTGAACACGCGCACGCCGCGCTCGTGGAAGAGTCGGTAGAGCAACCGCTCGCCAGAGAGATCGGGATCGATCAGCTCGACATCCTCGACGGTTTCGATCAGCGAGCGCGCCTCGACCCAGGCGTCGTCTTCCGCGACGCTGTGTACCTCGACGCCATCGGGCGCGTCACCGGGATGGAGATCCGCCTGCCGCGCGCGCTCGGGCGCCTTCGGCAGGAATTGCATCAGCATGCCGCCCGCACGCCAACGATGCTTGCCGCCGTCGCTACTCCGCCACTCCTCGCCGACCGCGAGCCGCACGCGCGTCGGGATCTGCTCGGAGCGCAGGAAATATTCGTGGGCGGCATCTTCCAGGCTGCCGCCATCGAGCGCGACAAGACCCTGGTAGCGGCTCATGTCAGGCCCCTGGTCGATGGTCATGGCGAGATGACCGCGGCCGAGCAGCGTGCCGGAATCCTTGGCATCACCGAGCCGCTCGGCATCGAAGCGCGCATAGGCACGCAGGCGATCCGGCGCCTGGTAGTCCACCACCAGAAACGACACCGGACCGTCGGTCTGGGCCTGGAGGATGAAGCGGCCTTCGAATTTCAGCGCCGAGCCGAGCAGCGTCGTCAGCACGATGGCCTCGCCGAGCAGCTTGCCGACCGGCGCCGGATAATCGTGCTTGGTCAGGATCTCGTCGAGCGCGGGGCCAAGCCGCACCAGCCGCCCACGCACATCGAGCGCGTCGACCTCGTAGGGCAGCACGGCGTCATCAATGGGAACCGCGGATGGCGCGCGAACCGGGCCCTCTGGCCCGGTTTTCATGTCAGGGGATTGGGAAACCATGGCGCTTTATCTGGGGTCGGAGAGTGGAAATGGAAGGGGGTACGAGGGCCCCTCGGACGTGCGTAGACCGCACGAATGAAGCACAAACTCAGTGTCGTCCTGGCGAAAGCCAGGACCCATAACCCCAGCGAGGAATTGTGGCGCACGCCGGCAATCGCCAATCTTCACCAAACGCAAGCCGGTGGTAATGGGTCCTGGCTTTCGCCAGGACGACACCAACACCGCGCCCCGCTACTTCACCGCGTCAAAACACCAGGCCAAAATGCCCTTCTGCGCGTGGAGGCGGTTCTCGGCCTCGTCGAACACGACCGATTGCGGGCCGTCGATCACCTCGTCGGTGACCTCCTCGCCGCGATGGGCGGGCAGGCAGTGCATGAACAGCGCATCGGGTTTGGCCAATGACATCAGCTTGGAATTGACCTGATAGGTCTTGAGCACGTTGTGGCGGTGCTCGCCTTCCTTGTCGCCCATCGACACCCAGGTGTCGGTGACGACGCAATCGGCACCCTTCACGGCGGCTTCCGCATCGGTGCCGAGCACGATCGGCGCGTTGGTCGCCTTGATCCAGTCGCGCATCACCTTCTTCGGGGCGAGCTCCGGCGGGGTTGCGACATTCAGCTTGAACTTGAAGCGCTCGGCCGCATGAGCCCAGGACGCCAGCACGTTGTTGTCGTCGCCGGTCCAGGCCACCGTCCGGCCCTCGATCGGGCCGCGATGCTCTTCGTAAGTCATGAGGTCGGCCATCACCTGGCAGGGATGCGAGCGCCGCGTCAGGCCGTTGATCACGGGCACGGTGGCGTAGGCCGCAAGCTCCAGCAGCGCCTCGTGATTGAGGATCCGGATCATGATGGCGTCGACATAGCGCGACAGCACGCGCGCGGTGTCGGCAATGGTCTCGCCGCGGCCGAGCTGCATCTCAGCACCGGTGAGCATGATGGGCTCGCCGCCGAGCTGGCGCATGGCAACGTCGAACGAGACGCGCGTGCGGGTCGACGGGCGCTCAAAGATCATCGCCAGCGTCTTGCCCTCGAGCGGCCTGACCGGCTGATGCGCCTTCTGCTTCGCCTTCATGGCGGAGGACGCCGCGAGCATGCTCTTGAGCTCCGACAGCGGCAGCTCGTTGATGTCCAGGAAGTGTTTTGGCGTCTTGCTCATCAGCTTGCCGCCCGCTTGTTGCCGGACAGCGCAGTGCAGGCGCGCTCGAGCCGCCCAACGCTGTCCTCGATCTCGGCTTCGGTGACGATCAAGGGCGGCAGGAAGCGCACGACATTGTCGCCGGCGCCGACGGTGAGCAATTTTTCGTTGCGGAGCGCTGCGACCAGGTCACCCGACGGCACCACGGCCTTGATGCCGATCAGCAGTCCCTCGCCGCGGACTTCGCTGACGACATCGGGATGGCGGTCGATCACGGAAGCAAGTTTCTGCTTGAGCAGCAGCGACATCTTCTGCACGTGGTCGAAGAAGCCGGGCTTGAGCATGACATCGAGCACGGCGTTTGCGGCCGAGATCGCCAGCGGATTGCCGCCGAAGGTCGAGCCGTGCGAGCCGGGCCCCATGCCGGAGGCCGCATCCGCGGTCGCGAGCACTGCGCCGATCGGGAAGCCGCCGCCGAGCGCCTTGGCCAGCGACATCACATCAGGCGTGACGCCGGTACGTCGATGAGCGAAGAGATCGCCGGTGCGGCCCATGCCGGTCTGCACTTCGTCGAACGCAAGCAGCAGACCCTTCTCGTCGCAGAGCTGGCGCAACGCCTTGAGAAAAGACGGCGTCGCCGAACGCACGCCGCCCTCGCCCTGGATCGGCTCGATCAGGATGCCGGCGGTCTGCGGACCGATCGCCTTCTTCACGGCCTCGATGTCGCCATGCGGAATCTGGTCGAAACCGTCCATCGGCGGACCGAACCCTTCGAGATATTTTGCAGACCCCGTCGCAGCCAGCGTCGCCAGCGTGCGGCCGTGGAAGGCGCCTTCGAAGGTGATGATGCGGTAGCGCTCCGGATGTCCCTTGGAGAAGTGATGATGGCGGACCAGCTTGATCACGCCCTCCAGCGCTTCAGCGCCGGAATTGCAGAAGAAGACGAAGTCGGCAAAGCTCTCGTTGCAGAGCCGGTTCGCAAGCTTCTCGCCATCCGGGCTCTGGAACAGGTTCGACATGTGCCAGAGCTTGGTCGCCTGCTCCTGCAGCGCCTTGACCAGCGCGGGATGGGCATGGCCGAGCGCATTCACCGCCACACCCGAGGTGAAATCGAGATAGCGATCGCCATTGGTCGCGATCAACCAGACGCCTTCACCGCGCTCAAAACCGATGTCGGCCCTGGCGAAAACGGGGAGCAAATGCGGCGCTGCGCTGTTAGTCATGACGGTCACTTGAATGTTGCGGACGGTGTGAGCGTGCATTGCGCAACGCACCATTGACCGGCCTGAAAACGAAACGTGCCGCCTTTTAAGGGCGGCACGCATGACTATCTTAGGCCTGGTGAAACGGGTGTCAATGCCGCCCGAAAGCCTCGCGAAATGCTGAATCCGTAGTCTTGCGGTGGCGAATTTGCGAGATTTTCCGCCACGGAACATGTGGAAGCGACTCGGCGGACTCTTGCGCGTGAGTCACGCCATATTGTAGCGTTTGGTTTGTCAGATACGACATCTCGTGCAGCGGTTCTGATCCCAAGAGTCCTCATGTACCGGCGTAAACGTTCGGGCGTCTCATTGCGCCCGGCGAGCCTTAAGGGATTCTGGCGGCACGGGTTTTTCGAGGCTTAGGCATTCGTCGTGCGGCCCCAGGATGGTAGGCGCGCGACGAAGGAAAGGGTGCAATGACCGTTTTGACCTGGTCGGATGATCGCGTCGAGCAGCTGAAAAAGCTCTGGGAGGCCGGACTGTCGGCCAGCCAGATCGCCGCTGAGCTTGGAAATGTCACCCGCAACGCCGTGATCGGCAAGGTGCACAGGCTCGGCCTGTCCGGCCGCGCCAAGAGCCCGTCTTCGGCAGCTCCGCGGCCGCGCAAGGCACGTCCCGCGCAGCACATGATGCGGGTGAGCAGGCCCATCGCGCGCGGCAACACTGCGCTGGCGCAGGCCTTCGAGGTCGAGGTCGAGGCTGAACCGGTCACCTACGACAACGTGGTGCCGATGAGCCAGCGGCTGTCGCTGCTCGAATTGAACGAGGCAACCTGCCATTGGCCGGTCGGCGATCCCTCGAGCCCGGATTTCTTCTTCTGCGGCGGCAAGGCGCTCTCCGGGCTGCCCTACTGCGCGCAGCACTCGCGGGTGGCGTATCAGCCGGCAGCGGATCGTCGCCGTGCGGCACCAAAGCCGGGACCGCGGTGAGTTAGCTGATCTGGCTGATTGCAGCCGTTACATGATGACGGCTCAACACGTCCGATGTCGTCCCGGACAAGCGCGCCAAAAGCGCGCGCAGATCCGGGACCCATAACCACCGCAAGATGTGGTTACGGGGACTCGGAGTTACCTTTTTCACACAACAACCAAGTCCTGTGGTTATGGGTCCCGGATCTACGCTTACGCTTGTCCGGGACGACACCGATGTTGCAGCAATAGCTCGCTAAACCAACTACGCCTGCTCGGCCTTCGCGAACCGGTCATCAAGCGCGTAACCCGCGCCGCGGACGGTGCGGATCGGGTCCTGCTCGCGGCCGAGATTGAGCAGCTTGCGCAGGCGGCCGATATGCACGTCGACGGTACGTTCGTCGATGTAGATGTCGCGGCCCCAGACGCTGTCGAGCAGCTGCTCGCGCGAGAACACGCGGCCGGGATGCTCCAGGAAGAACTCCAGCAGGCGATATTCGGTCGGGCCGAGATCGATCGGCCGGCCCGAGCGCGCCACGCGGCGCTTTTCCCGGTCGAGCTCGATGTCGCCGAAGGCCAGCACGGTTGCGAGCCGTTCGGGGCTTGCGCGCCGGAGCAGACCCTTCACCCGCGCCAGGAGCTCGGGCACCGAGAACGGCTTGACGATGTAATCGTCGGCGCCGGTCGCCAGGCCCCTCACCCGCTCGCTCTCCTCGCCGCGCGCGGTGAGCATGATGATCGGCAGCTGCTTGGTGTCGGAGCGCGCACGCAGCCGACGGCACAGCTCGATACCGGACAGGCCGGGCAGCATCCAGTCGAGCACAATCAGATCGGGGATGTGCTCCTTGAGGCGGGTGTCGGCGTCGTCGCCGCGCATCACCGTCTCGACGTCATAGCCGTCGCCTTCGAGGTTGTAGCGAAGCAGCTCGGTCAGAGCTTCCTCGTCTTCAACCACCATAATGCGTGCGCCCATGGGGTCGTGGCTCCTTAAGGATTCAAATATTTCAGGTATTGGGGACCGTCGTGGCGAAGGTCGTCATGTCGCCCTTCGGCCGCTTGTCGGTGATGGCCTGGCCTTCGATCATGTAGAACACGGTCTCGGCAATGTTGGTGGCGTGGTCGCCGATCCGCTCGATGTTCTTGGCGCAGAACATCAGATGGATGCAGAACGAGATGTTGCGCGGATCCTCCATCATGTAGGTGAGGAGCTCGCGGAACAGCGAGGTGCAGATGGCGTCAACTTCCTCGTCGCCCTTCCACACCGCCATCGCCGCAGGCAGATCATGCGCGGCATAGGCGTCCAGCACCGACTTGACCTGCTGCTGCACGAGGTCGGTCATGTGCTCGAGGCCGCGGAACAGTTTCAACGGATGGAAATCCGTCTCCAGCGCCGCGACGCGCTTTCCCATGTTCTTGGCGAGGTCGCCGATCCGCTCGAGATCTGTCGCGACGCGCATGGCGCCGACGATTTCGCGCAAGTCCACCGCCATCGGCTGGCGGCGCGCGATGGTGAGCACGGCGCGCTCCTCGATTTTCTTTTGGAGCGCGTCGATCTCGGCGTCGGTGGTGACGACACGCTGGCCGAGCGCGACATCGCGACGGATCAGGGCGTCGACGGAATCGACGATCATGCGCTCGGCGAGGCCGCCCATTTCCGCGACCGACCGGGTGAGTTCCTGGAGGTCGGCGTCGAAGGCCTTTGCAGTATGTTCAGAACCCATATCCCGTCTCCTCAGCCGAACCGGCCGGTGATGTAATCCTGCGTACGCCGGTCGGTCGGCGACGTGAAGATCTTGCTGGTGTCGTCGAACTCGATCAGCTCGCCGAGATACATGAAGGCGGTCTTGTCGGAGACGCGCGCCGCCTGCTGCATGTTGTGGGTGACGATCGCGATCGTGTAGTTCTCGGACAATTCCTGGATCAGCTCCTCGACCTTCGCGGTCGAGATCGGATCGAGCGCCGAGCAGGGCTCGTCGAACAGGATCACCTCGGGCCGCACCGCGACGGTGCGGGCGATGCAGAGGCGCTGCTGCTGGCCGCCGGAGAGTGAGAGGCCGGAGGCGTTGAGCTTGTCCTTGACCTCGTTCCACAGCGCGCCGCCGCGCAGCGCCTTCTCGACGCGGTCGTCCATCTCGGACTTCGAGATCTTCTCATAGAGACGGATGCCGAAGGCGATGTTCTCGTAGATCGTCATCGGGAACGGCGTCGGCTTCTGGAACACCATGCCGACGCGGGCACGCAGCAGGTTGAGGTCGAGCTTGGGGTCGAGGACGTTGGTCTGGTCGAGCATGAGCTGACCGGTGACGCGCTGGCCCGGATAGAGGTCGTACATCCGGTTGAAGATGCGCAGCAGGGTCGACTTGCCGCAGCCCGACGGGCCGATGAAGGCCGTGACGCGGTTGGCGCCGAGCACCAGATTGATGTTCTTCAGCGCGTGGTGCTCGCCGTAATAGAAGTTGAGGTTGCGCACCGTCACCTTGGCGGGCGCTTCCGGCAGCACCGGCGCCTGCGGCAGTCCACCGGCTGCGCTCATCGATACGGAAAGATCACTCATTTTGCGGTCCTCTCGGCGCCAAGAATGCGCGCGCCAATGTTCAGGGCAAGCACGGTCAGGGTAATCAGCAGCGCGCCGCTCCAGGCGAGCTGCTTCCAGTAGGCGTAAGGGCTCTGGACGAAGTTGTTAATGGTGACCGGCAGGTTCGCCATCGTCTTGTTCAGGCTGAGGCTGAAGAACTGGTTCGACAGCGCGGTGAAGAGCAGCGGCGCGGTTTCGCCGGCGACGCGGGCGGTAGCGAGCAGCACGCCGGTGATGAGACCGGAGCGTGCGGCACGGTAGGCGATCCGCTTGATCACCAGCGAGCGCGGCAGGCCGAGGGCAGAAGCCGCCTCGCGCAGCGCGTTCGGCACCAGCAGCAGCATGTCCTCGGTCGTGCGCAGCACCACCGGGATCACGATGACGGCGAGCGCGAGCGCGCCTGCGATTGCCGAGAAGCCGCGCATCGGCACCACCACCGCGCCGTAGATGAACAGGCCGATGATGATCGAGGGCGCCGACAGCAGGATGTCATTGATGAAGCGGATCACCGAGGTCAGCTTGTCGTTGCGGCCGTACTCGGCGAGATAGGTGCCAGCGAACATGCCGAGTGGCGCGCCGATGCCGACGCCGATCACGGTCATGATCAGCGAGCCGACGATGGCGTTGCGCAGGCCGCCTTCAGTCGAGCCCGGAGGCGGCGTGTCCGCGACGAACAGATCGAGGTTGAGGCCGGCGATGCCGTTGTAGAGCAGCGTGATCAGGATCAGCGCGAGCCAGGTGACGCCGAAGGCGGCGGCACCGAAGCAAAGCCCGCGGATCACGATGTCCTTGCGGCGGCGGCGTGCGTAAATCGGGTTCATGTCAGTTCCCCGCCTTCTTTTCCAGCCGCATCAGCATCAGCCGCGCGCCGGCGAGCACGAAGAACGTCAGCACGAACAGCAACAGGCCGAGCAGGATCAGGCCGGACTGATGCAGGCCGTCGCTCTCGGCGAATTCGGAGGCGATCGCCGCCGAGATGGTGGTGCCCGGCGCGAAGATCGATGACGAGATGCGGAACGAGTTGCCGATGATGAAGGTCACCGCCATGGTCTCGCCGAGCGCACGGCCCAGCGCCAGCATGACGCCGCCGATGATGCCGACGCGGGTGTAGGGGATCACCACGCTGCGCACGACTTCCCAGGTGGTGCAGCCGACGCCATAGGCGGCCTCCTTCAGCACCGGCGGCACCGTCTTGAACACGTCGACCGAGATCGAGGTGATGAAGGGCAGCACCATGATCGCGAGGATCAGCGCCGCGTTGAACAGGCTGAGATAGGACGGCGGGCCGGCAAAGATCGCGCCCAGCACGGGGACGCCGTCGAAAATCTTGATCATGAAGGGCTGGAAGGTGTTGGCCAGGAACGGGCCCAGCACGAAGAAGCCCCACATGCCGTAGATGATCGAGGGAATGCCGGCGAGCAGCTCGATCGCCATGCCGATCGGGCGGCGCAGCCATTGCGGGCAGAGCTCGGTGAGGAAGATCGCAATACCGAGACCGACCGGAATGGCGATCAGCATCGCGATGAAGGAGGTGACGAGCGTGCCGTACATCGGCCCGAGCGCGCCGAGCACGGGCGGATCGGCCGACGGTGCCCAGCGCTGCGTCCACAGGAACGCAAAGCCGTATTCCTTCATCGCCGGGAAGGCACCGACGATCAGCGAAATGATGATGCCGCCGAGGATCAGCAGCACGGAGATCGCGCTGAGACGCGTGATCCAGTAGAAGGTGAGATCGCCGAGCTTGAAGGCGCTCAAAGCCTTGGCGCGATCATACGGTCCGGCGGCGTCAACTACATTGCTCTCGACTGCCATCTCTGCCACGCCGATCCCCTATACAAACGATACTTGTTCTGTGTCACCAGTCTCGCGCCCCGGATGCAGCGTTGCGCTGATCCGGGGCCGAAATCGTGTGGCCTGCAATGCGGCCAGTCGGTGCCGCACTGCGTCGGGCGAAAAGAGCTTAGCTCTTGATGTCCGCAGACCAGGTCTTCTCGATCAGCTTCACGACGGACTCGGGCATCGGGATATAGTCGAGTTCCTCAGCCATCTTGTCGCCGTTCTTGAATGCCCAGGCGAAGAACTTGAGGGCTTCCTTCGACGCCGCCTTATCGGTCGGCTCCTTGTGCATCAGGATGAAGGTCGCTGCCGTGATCGGCCAGGACTTTTCACCGGGCTGGTCGGTCAGGATGACGTAGTAGCCGGGAGCCTTGGCCCAGTCGGCGTTGGAAGCGGCCGCCTGGAAAGCCTCGACCGTCGGCTGCACCGTCTTGCCGGCCTTGTTGACGAGGCCAGTGTAGGTCAGCTTGTTCTGCTTGGCATAGGCGTATTCGACATATCCGATCGAGTTCTTGGTCTGGCTGATGTTGCCCGAGACGCCTTCGTTGCCCTTGGCGCCAACGCCAACCGGCCACTCGACGGCGGTACCTTCACCGACCTTGCTCTTCCAGTCCGCGCTGGCCTTGGAGAGATAGTTGGTGAAGTTGAAGGTGGTGCCCGAACCATCCGAACGGCGAACCACGGTGATCGCGTCCGACGGCAGTTTCACGTTCGGATTGAGCTTCTTGATCGCGGCGTCGTCCCACTTTGTGATCTTGCCGAGATAGATGCTGGCGAGGGTCTCGCCGTCGAACACCATCTCACCGGCCTTGACGCCCTCGATGTTGACGACGGGAACGATGGCGCCCATCACCATCGGCCACTGGGCAAGGCCGTCCTTCTCGAGCTGCTCGGCCTTGAGCGGCGCGTCGCTGGCGCCGAAGGTCACGGTCTTGGCCTGGATCTGCTTGATGCCGCCGCCGGAACCGATCGACTGGTAGTTCAGGCCGTTGCCCGTCTCCTTCTTGTAGGCGTCAGCCCACTTCGAATAGATCGGGAAGGGGAACGTCGCGCCTGCGCCCGTGATGTCGGCAGCGAATGCCGCCGTCGTCGATGCGGCGACCAAGCCGGCAGCGACGATCATTTTGATGAAATTCATGCTGGTCTCCATACAGGGGAACGAAGCGCCATCAGCGCCCGATCGCGCTCCCCGCGCCGCCCCTTTAGGAGCGATCGGCTGTGCTTTTACGAAGGTTTAGTGACAGTCGGATGACACAATCAAGCGATTGAAATCGCTCGATTTTCCTGCTTAAACTAAAGTCTTGGCCTGGGGAAAACAGGCGGTGAAAGTGGCGCCCTGCTTGGGCACGCTTTCGATCAAAAGACGGCCGCGGTGACGGTTAAGAATATGTTTCACCAGCGATAATCCCAGCCCCGTCCCGCCCTGCGAGCGACTGTCGCCGACGTCAACTCGATAGAACCGCTCGGTCAGGCGGGGGAGATGCTCGGGCGCGATGCCGGGCCCGAAATCCCGCACCAGGACCCGGATTTCCTGAGTTCCATCAGTGGCCGTCGCCGCGGTCAGCGACACGATGACGCGCCCGCCGGAGGCGCCATATTTGAGCGCGTTCTCGATCAGGTTTTCGAACAGACGGAGCAGTTCCTCGCGATCGCCGGCGATCATGACCGGCGTTTCCGGCAGATGGGTCTCGACCTCGACCTGGCGCTCGCGCGCCAGTGGCTCGAGCCCGTCGGCGACCTGGAGGATGATCGGCAGCAGGTCGACCAGGGTGTCCGGCCGCACATGGGCCGACAGTTCCACCCGCGACAGCGACAAGAGATCGTCGATCAGGCGCGCCATGCGGGTCGCCTGGTTGTGCATGATGCCGAGGAAGCGCTCGCGCGCCTTGGGATCGTCCTTGGCCTGGCCCTGCAGCGTGTCGATGAAGCCGGAGAGCGCGGCCAGCGGCGTGCGCAATTCATGGCTGGCATTGGCGACGAAGTCGGCGCGCATCTCCTCGACCCGGCGCAGCGGCGTCTGGTCGTGGAAGGTCATCAGCATGCATTTGTCGGCGCCGCCGAAATTGGTCGGCACCGGCACCGGGGTGATGATCAGCTCCATCCAGCGGTCGACCGGGACATGGTCGAGATAGGTCGCGCGCCGCGGCTCGGTGGTCGCGATGGACTCGCGCAGCGCCGTGATGATCTCCGGCGAGCGCAGCGCGAACTGGGCGAGCTCGTTCTTGCGCAGCGCCGGTGCGAGCTGGGCGGCGGCGGCATTGAGATGGATGACGCGGCCCGCGCGATCGAGCAGCACAGCCGGATCCGGCATGCCGGCGACGACCGCGGCCACCGCCGCGCTCTCGACCGGATTGACGCGGCGAGTGTCCTCGCGCGAGGCAGCGGTATCATGCAGCCGCCAGGGGATCAGTGCGGCCGCGGCGATGCAGAGGAACACCGTCACCGCCCGCACCACCGACAATTCGCCGAGCGAGACCACGACCGACAGCGCCAATGCGGCGGCGATCAAGATGACGGTCGAGTGCCGCAGCCGGTCGGACCAGGGCTGCACCGTGGGAGACGAGGGAGCGTCGATCGCCATCGGGGCGGGCTTCTCCTTATTGCCGTTTTACGCCAGTCAGGCGCCGCTGCTATCGCGGCGCTCTCTCACATAGGCGGCCTTGGGCGCGGGTCCGGGGTCGAGCTTGAGCGCCGCCTGCTGCAGTCGCTTCGATCGCGCGCCGATGATAACTTCGCGAAACGTCAGCAAGATTACAGAGATCACGAAGGGCGACAGATAATAGAGGACCCGGAACAGCAGCATGCCGCCCAAAAGTTCCTCGCGGTCCATCTGCCAGAGGCCGACCAGCATGGCGGCATCGAACACCCCGAGCCCGCCGGGCGAATGGCTGGCGAAGCCGAGCAGCGTCGCCGAGACGAAGATGACCGCAACGACGACGAAGCCGAGATTGGGCTCGTCGGGGACCAGCACATACATCGCCAGCGCGCAGAAGCCGAGATCGATGATGCCGATCGCGATCTGGAGCAAGGTCAGCGGGCCGCCCGGCAGCACCACGGTCCAGGGGCCGCGTCCGACCACCCGTGGCTGGGTCCAGACCCAGACCACGTAACCGACGAGAGCCGCGAGGATCATCATCGCCAGCGTCCGGTTCAGCCAGGGCGGAAGCTGGTCGATCGCGGCGGCCGCCTCCGGATGATAGGAGATGCCGAGACCCAGAACGGCGGCATTGCCGAGCCAGAAGGTAAGGCCGGCGAGGAAGCATATCTTGGCGACGTCGATCGCGTTCAGGCCATGTGCCGAATAGATGCGGTAACGCACTGCGCCACCGGTGAAGACGCTGGCGCCGACATTGTGGCCGATCGAATAGCTGGTGAAGGCTGCGAGCGCGTTGATGCGATAGGGCACGTGGGAATGGCCGATCGCGCGCACGGCGAACAGGTCGTAGAAGGTCAGGGTGAAATAGCCCGCGGCGACGAACAGCCCTGCCATCGCAATCTGGCGCGGCTCGGTGCTCTTGATCGCCTCGATCACCTCGTTCATGTCGATGCCGCGCAGCATGTGGTAGAGCACATAGCAAGCGATGCCGATGACCGCGACGCTGATCACAACTCCAAGCTTATGCAGGATTTGCTTCTGGCGCAGCAACGTCATCGCCCTGCGTATGGCTTCCAGCATCTAGACCTCGAACAACGCTTCAGCGGCCAGGGTGGCCGACGAACAGGCGGACGACGCACAGGCACTCAACGAACCCTCACCGCCGGCTCCGGCCTCGCGCATGCCCCCCACTCCTCCACTAGCGCGTTTCGGGGCGGAGTGGAATTCGCCAATGTAAACAAAATCACGTGCCTTCAATATTTTAGGCAGGTTTGCGGGTTCAGGATGCACGGTTTGGCGCTTTCGGCGGCAAGCTAGAGGCGAATCTCCATGGCAATCCTGCGCAGGGGCCGTGAAGTTTTGATGATTTCGACCGGACAATGTTCCGCCACGCCTTAAGTCGAAATCAATCTATGGGCCGCGCCCGCCTGTTGAAAGAGGGGGGTGATCCGCGCCGGCGGGCTGCAGCACAAATAGCCGCGCGGCAATCGCGCGGCTGAGGCATTTGCCTTGACAGTTGGTTGCAACGCGACATCACAGAGAGGTGCTGTCGCGGCCGTCCGCCGGCGCTGGGCCGGCGGCGGCCGTGCTGGTCAGAGGGGCGACCGGCTCAGGCCGCAAGCTGCGGACGCATCGCCTCGATGCCGGCGATCCAGCCGGCGACAGAGCGGCCGATCGCCTCGGGGTGATCCTCCTGGAGAAAGTGCAATCCCGCCCCAAGCCGAACGTGCGCGCAATGCTTCAACGAAGCCGCGAACGTCTCTGCAAACTCCGGTGCGACGAGCGCACCGGGCTCGCCCGAGAACAGCAGCTTTGGATAGGACGATGCGGCCAATGCGGCCTGAGCGAATTGAAGCGCCTCACAGACATCAGCGGGTTCGTTCGCGATCGGCAGTTCGCGCGGAAAGATGAGAACGGGACGGCGGCTCTCCGGTGTCGGGAACGGCGCGCGATAGGGCGCCATCTCCTCGTCGCTGAGCTTGCGGACGATGCCGCCCGGCAGCACGCGTTCAACGAACGCATTGGCATCGAGGATCATGGCTTCGCCCTCACCCGGCGTCCTGAACTTGCGAAACACCGCCCGCGCCGCCTCGGCATGGTCCTGCTCCTCCGCGCGTTCGGTGTGATGGAAATCCTGCCAGGTCGGCATCGGACGGATGAATTCCATGAAGGCCAGACCGCGCACGAGGTTCGGCCGCCGCGCGGCAAGATGAAACGCGAGCGCCGTGCCCCAATCTTGCGCGACGAGATAGGCGCTCGTAATGCCGCGCTGTTCGATGAAGGCATCGAGATAGCGGACGTGATCGACAAAGCGATAGGCGATGTCGGGCTTGTCGGACTGACCGAAGCCGATGAGGTCGGGCGCGATGCAATGCGCGACCGGCGACACCAGCGGCAATATGTTGCGCCAGATGTGCGACGAGGTGGGATTGCCGTGCAGGAAGAGCGCGACGGGCGCGTCCTCCGCGCCTGTCTCGCGATAGGCCATGCTGCTTCCGAGGACGGACGCTTTGCGGATCTCAATCTGCTTGGTCATGTCAGCTCCTTGAACACGGTTTGGAATGCGATGGTCTTGAAACGCTCGAGTGCCTTGGGATTGCGATCGACCTTCATGCGCAGGATCGCGCCCTGCCAGGACGCGAGGAGGAAGTCGGCAAGCTCCTCTGGCGCGAAGTCGGATGCGATCTCGCCGCTCGTCTGGGCATCCCTGATGCAGGCGGCGAACGGTGTGCGCCATTCGGCAAAGATCTGCGCGAGACGCGCGCGCAGCAGCTCGCTGCTTCCGCTCGCCTCCAGGCTGAGATCGCCGATCAGGCAGCCGCGGCCGTAGCCGTCGGCCTCGAGTCGGCCGGTGATGATGTCGAGATAGCGCCTGAGTCGCGCCCGCGGCGTCAGCGAGGCGTCGTCGAGGGCCTCGGCGACCAGTCCTCTGGTGACCTCGAAATAGCGGTCGAGCACCTCGGAGGCGAACGCCTCCTTGGAGCGGAAATGATTGGTGAAGGACCCCTGCGGCGCGCCCGCCGCAGCGGTGACGTCGCGCACACTGGTGCCGTGATAGCCGGTCCTGAACATGACCTTCAGGCCGGCATCGAGGATGGCATCTTTGAGTGAGGGCTTTGGCATACGATAATAATACGTACGTACGTATTATTATCAAGCGTCAGTTTGTTGCCTCGGCAATCTCCTTGCCGGTCAGCCGGTTACCGAACCTTTTGACGACAGATCAGGCCGCAGGCTGGCTGCGCGAGACCACCCAATAGCGCAGCCATGCACCGATGGTGCAGCCGACGAGGTAGCAGGCGAACATGAGCAGGCCGAGGTCGAGCCAGTAGCCGAAGCGACCCGGGACCACATGCGCGAACGAGGCCGCGACCAGGCCGGTGACCAGCGCCGCGAGCCAGCGCGCCGTGACTTTCGAGGTGCCGTTGCCGCGCTGGACCACCGAGATCCAGCCCATGCAGAAGCCCAGCAGCAGCGAGCCAATCAGCCAGCCCATATGGAACGAGACGAGATAGGGCATCGTCACCTCACCAGAAATTCGATGCGGCGGTTTTGCGCCTTGCCGTCGTCGGTGTCGTTGCCGGCGACCGGCTGCGAGCTGCCGTAACCGACCGCGGTGAAGCGGTCGGCGGGCAGGCCAGCCTTGACCAGATAGTCGATCACCGCCCGCGCTCGCTTCTCAGAGAGCGCCTGGTTGAAACCATCCTCGCCGTCGGCATCGGTGTGGCCGGCGACCTCGATATTGGTGGTCGGGCAGCGCAGCGCCGTCTCGATCAGATGATCAAGAATGCCGGCGGAATCAGGATCGATGTCGGCGCGCTTGGACTCGAAACGGATCTTGCCCTTGGCCAGGAGCTCCGAGAACAATTGCTGGCAGACGGTGCCGTCGACCGGCCCCGCCGCGGGCTTCACGGTGATTTCGGGCTTGTACTGCCAGTTCTTTGGAAAGTCCTTGCCGAGGCCGGCGCGGATGTCGTTGGCCGCACCTTCGTACAGCGCATCACCCGACAGCTTCACCTCGCGGTCGGACACGACCAGCGTGCCGGTCGACAGCCGCGACAGCGCACCGAGCGCAGCGACCACCGCGGTGTTGAAGGAGCTGGGCGCACCGACGCTGGCCTTGAGATTGTCGACGACCTTCTCGGTGAAGAATTTTCGCGACGCGCTGGTCGCGATCGCGGCGTGAACGTTGTTGTCGGGCACGTAGCCGGTCAGCGTCACGGTAGCGGCGACCGGATCCTTGTAGGCCTGGAAAATGTAAGGCGGTGCCTTGATCTCGTTGGCGGCGATCGAGAAACCTTCGGGCAGGTTTTTCAACGCAGCCGCGATCGCCTCGCGGCCGCCGAGGTCGCGCGCCATGCCCGACAGATTGACCTTGGTGTCTGTTATCGTGATCTTGCCGTCCTTCAGCTTGCCGATCTGGTCGAGCAGCAGCATCGCGGCCGCTTCGAACCGCGCCGGCGCGCCGCGGGCCAGCCCCATCTGATCGGCGACCTCGGTCCCGCTGGCCTCCTTGCGCGCGGCTTCCGTCAGGCGCGCCTTCATCGACGGTAGCGGCGCGGAGCCCGACAGGGTCACCCGCACCACGTCACGTTCGGCGTTCCAGACGAAGGGTTTGGCTTCGGGAGCCAAGCGGGTCTGGTCATCGACCAGCCGGACGCCGGGAACCGTCTCGACCGTCGCCACGGCGTCGCGGCGCCCCTCCTCGGAGAAGGCATCCGCGGCCAGGCTGACGTCACGGCCGTCGACCGCGATCCGGGTCTTGTCCAGGACGGTATCCTTGAGCGCGGCCGTGCTGCGGGCCGACAGGTCGGCCTCGACCGGCAAAGTGTTATTCCAGGCCGCAAATCCCCACATGACGGCCAGGGGAATCAGCCCCGGCCACCATTTGCTGGCCCACCTGAAAAGCATCTGCATTCGACGACCCGAACTCTGGAACCGGAGACAAAACAAACCCTTGGCAGGCTGTCAAACCGGAAATGGGGCTCTTTCAGGGGCCGCACGTGGACAATTGAAATAACTTTTTCTTCAAGGGTCACGCCCTAAGTTGAAGGCGGAATGCCCAGGGGGCGGCCAGCCGGTCATGAAACAACTCCGTAATAGTGTCATTCGCGCCGGGCTGGGAGCACTCTATTTCAGCGGGGCGCACCATCTACTGCGCCCGCTGCTGTCGGGCGTCGGCGCCATTTTCATGCTGCATCATGTGCGGCCGGCCCATAAGGGTGCGTTCCAGCCGAACCGGCATCTCGAGGTCACCCCCGATTTCCTGCGCGCGACCCTGTGCCATCTGCGCTCGCGCGAGATCGACATCGTCAGCATGGACGAACTGCACGAACGGCTGGTCCAGGGCCGGTTCGACCGCCGCTTTGCCGCCTTCACCCTCGACGACGGTTACCGCGACAACCAGGACCATGCCCTGCCGGTGCTGCGCGAATTTGACGCGCCCGCGACCATCTATGTCGCCAGCGACTTCGCCGATGGCACGGGACGGCTGTGGTGGGCCGCGCTGGAGGCCGTCATCGCCAAGGCCGAGCAGATCGACGTGCAGATCGGCCATTCCGCGATTCGGCTCGATGCGAGCACGCCAGCCGCAAAACAGGCGGCGTTCGATCGCGTACACGATTGGCTGCGCGCATTGCCGGGCGAGCACGATTTGAAGCGCGAGATCGAAGCGCTCTGCACGGCGCATGGTGTCGACATGGAAGCGTTGTGCCGCAGCCTCTGCCTGTCCTGGGACGAGGTGAAACGGCTCGCGGCCGATCCACTGGTCACGATCGGCGCTCACACCATCAGCCATTGCAATCTCGCCAAGCAGAGCGAGGAGATCGCCGCGCAGGAGCTGGCCGTAAGCCGGGCGCGGATCGAGAACGCGCTGGAACGCCCGGCACTACATCTCGCCTATCCTTATGGCGATCGCGAAGCGGCGGGCGATCGCGAATTCGCGCTCGCCGCTTCCGCCGGCTTCAAGACCGCGGTAACGACACGGCCCGGCATGCTGTTCGCCGTAAACGCCGGCCACATGACCGCGCTGCCGCGCGTCTCGCTCAACGGCAACTACCAGGACGCGCGCATTCTGCCGGTGCTGACATCGGGCGCCGCGACCGCGATGTGGAACGGCTT
Organism: Bradyrhizobium sp. WSM3983; assembly: GCF_000473045.1. GTDB lineage: Bacteria > Pseudomonadota > Alphaproteobacteria > Rhizobiales > Xanthobacteraceae > Bradyrhizobium. The sequence continues at coordinate 110,590 of NZ_AXAY01000018.1, forward strand.
TCGCCGGTTGGCTGCGGCTTGAGTGTTGTCCCGGCCTTCGCCGGAACAACACTGAGTTGACTCCCCTCCCCGCGGCGCTCAAAACGACGCCAACCCAAGGGAGGCATCATGTCCAACGATCTGTTTTCGCTCAAAGGCCGCATCGCACTCGTGACCGGCGGCTCGCGCGGCATCGGCAAGATGATCGCCGCCGGTTATCTCGGTGCAGGAGCTGCGAAGGTCTACATCACCGCGCGCAAGGCAGGTCCCTGCGAAGCAACCGCCAAAGAACTCTCGGCGCAATATGACGGCGAATGCATCGCGCTGCCGATCGACATCTCGACCGTCGAAGGCTGCGATAAGCTGGCTTCCGAAATCATCAAGCTCGAGCCGAAGCTCGACATCCTCGTCAACAACGCAGGTGCGGCCTGGGGCGCGGAGTTCGACGAATTCCCCGAAAGCGGCTGGGACAAGGTGATGGACCTCAACGTCAAATCGCTGTTCTTCCTGACCAAGGCGCTGGCAAAGCCGCTGCGCGCGGCGGCCTCGCACGAGCGGCCCGCCAAGGTCATCAACATCGCCTCCGTCGACGGCATCTTCGTCAATCCGAGCGAGACCTATTCCTACGCTGCGAGCAAGGCTGCGGTGATCCACCTGACGCGGCGCATGGCGACGAAGCTGATCAAGGACAACATCAACGTCACCGCGATCGCGCCGGGCGCCTTCAAGTCCGACATGAACCGCGCCGCGCGCGACCATTCGGACGACGTCGCCAAGCGCATTCCGGCGCGTCGCATCGGCACCGACGAGGACATGGCAGGCGTTGCGATCTACCTCGCCTCGCGCGCGGGCGACTATGTGGTCGGCAACACCATCGCGGTCGATGGTGGCGTGGTGTACGCGAATGCGGGATTGGAGATTGCGGGTTAAGAGGCGCGGTTCGGTAAAGACCGCACCCCACACTCCGCTGTCATGCCCCGGCTCGACCGGGGCATCCAGCACGCCGAGGCCTCTCGTTCGATCACCGCCGTCTCTGGAATACTGGATCACCCGCCTTCGCGGGTGATGACAGCATTCGTGGTGCGCAAGTGTCAGATCCTGACGTTTACGACTCGATCTTCACGTACTCGAAATCACCCGGCTTGTTGTCGATGCCGACTTTCGGCGGCGAGATCCAGGAGGCGAACTTGCCGCTTTCGGTGACGGGCTGCATCAGCGAGGTGATGAAGTCGCCGTCTGCGGTCGAGGGCAACCAATCATCCTTGCGCTTCGCCCAGGTCGCACCGTCGATCAAAAGACCATCCGGCGTGGCATGGATGCTCTTGAATTCGCCAATGTGACGGTGGAAGGCGACGTTGGGCAGCGTCAGCTGGAAGTCGTAGCCTGCGGTCGAGATCACTTTGTTCCAGCGCAGCATGCCCTTGATGCAATCCTGGCTGTAATCATCACGCAGACGCATGTTGAGCGCGGTCAGTGCCGGCTCGTCGACCAGCTTGATCTCGCCGTCGACGAACTTGAGCACGGGATAGGTCGCGTTCTTGAGCTGGTGATCGTCGTCGATCTGGGTCTCGTGATAGCGGCCTTTGATGCCGGTGTTGAAGGCATTGGCCGCGTTGGTCGAGACCTCCGAGCCGAAAAGATCAAGAGACAGCGTGTAGTGCAGGTTCAGCTTCTTCTGGATGGTCGGAAGATCGATGACGCCGAGCGCGCGGACCTTGGCGATGTCAGAGGGATCGGTGATGCCGGCTTCCTTCATCGCATCACAAGTGCGCTGCACGACGCGAGTGATACCGGTCTCGCCGACGAACATGTGGTGAGCTTCTTCCGTCAGCATGAAGCGGCAGGTGCGCGATAGCGGATCGAAGCCCGATTGCGCCAGCGAGTGCAGCTGCATCTTGCCGTCGCGGTCGGTGAAGTAGGTGAACATGAAGAAGGACAGCCAGTCCGGCGTCGCCTCGTTGAAAGCGCCGAGCATGCGCGGCGCGTCGGCGTCGCCGGAACGGCGGCGCAACAGATCGTCAGCCTCTTCGCGGCCGTCGCGGCCAAAATACTTCTGCAGCAAATAGACCATCGCCCAGAGATGGCGGCCTTCCTCGACGTTCACCTGGAACAGATTGCGCATGTCGTAGAGCGAGGGCGCGGTCTTGCCGAGATGGCGCTGCTGCTCGACCGAGGCCGGCTCGGTGTCGCCCTGGATCACGATCAGGCGGCGCAGCATGGCGCGGTACTCGCCCGGGACTTCCTGCCAGGCCGGCTCGCCAAAATGCTCACCGAAGGGAACGACGCGATTTTCTTCCTGCGGCGCAAGCAGAATGCCCCAGCGATAATCGGGCATGCGGACATAGTCGAACTTGGCCCAGCCGCGCGGATCGACCGAGTAAGCGGTGCGCAGATAGACCAGCGATTCCTGGAAACCTTCTGGTCCCATGTCGCTCCACCAATCCATGTAGCCGGGATGCCAGCCCTCCAGCGCCTTCAGCACCTGGCGGTCTTCGGCGAGATTCACGTTGTTCGGAATCTTGGTCGAGTAGTCGACGTTCATGATGTTCATGTTCATGGCCGTGCTCCTTGCTCCGTCTCGTGTCCCGGACGCAGTGCGGCGCGAAGTGCTGCACTGCTGAGCTGGGACCTATTGCTCGGTCTTTGTGGGTCCCGGTTCTGCGTCGCATCACTTCGTGCTGCGCCGCGCCCGGGACACGATAGCTACACTCGCGTCATATCGAATTTCGGCTTCTGCCCGCTGCCGTAGCGGCGCAGCGCGCCTTCCTCGCCGACGGCGTTCGGGCGCTGGAAGATCCAGTTCTGCCACGCAGTCAGACGCGAGAAGATTTTTGATTCCATCGTCTCGGGACCGACGAAGCGGAGGCTCGCTTCCATGCCGGTGAGGCTGTCGGGCGAGAAGCTGGCACGCTCCTCGAGGAACACGCGGACCTCGTCATCCCAATCGATGTCGTCGAGCGCGAAGGTGACGAGGCCGAGCTCTTCGGCCTGCTCGGCGTCGAGCGCGGTGCCGAGGGTGGCTTCCGCGCGCTCGACATCCGCCGGATCAGCCTGGAAGCGCGACTGAAGCCGCGTCAGACCATGGCTCATCGGATACGGGCCGAAATTCATCGCCGACAATTCGATCGACGGCGGCGGCTGATTGTCGCCCTGCCGCGTGCCGATCAGCATGTAGGAGCGGTCGGCGGCGAAGACGAGCTCGGCGAGCGTGCCTGCGAAGCAGGAGCCGGGCTCGACCAGTGTCACCAGCGTGCGCGAGGTGACGTCGATGCGCTTGAGCACACGCTTCCAGTAGTGGCGGATTTCGTTGACCAGCCAGTGCGCCTTGTTGGCTTCGAGGAAGGCGTCGCTGGCGAGCACATGGGCGCGATCACCATGGCTCTTGAACACCAGCATCGCGATCTCGAGTTCGTTTATGCGCAGATGCAGGATGGCGTCGTCGAGCTCGCGCGCGACCTGCAGTGGCCAGAACGATGCGCCCTGGGTCATCATGCCGTCGATGTCGGCGGGTGGCGCCGTCTCCGGCGCCTTGATCGAGATAGTAGCGATACGCGCAGTGCGGTCGAGATCGACGGTGACGAAGCCGTAGCGAATGCTGGTCTCGTCGATCATCCGCTTGAGCGGCGTCAGCGCGATGCCCTTGCCGCTGCCCTTGCGCTTCGACGCCGCCGCGAACTCCTTGGCACGCTCGACGATCCTGGCTTCCAGCTTGGAGTTCGGCGCGATCTCGTCAACGAGACGCCACTGGACGGCGCGCTTGCCCTTGACGCCTTCCTCGATGGTGCAGAAGAAATCGGCGTGGTCGCGGCGCACTTTGCGCTTGTCGACGACGCGGGTGAGACCGCCGGTGCCCGGCAGCACTGCGAGCAGCGGCACTTCGGGCAGCGCGACAGCCGACGCGCCGTCGTCAGCGAGGATGATGTGGTCGGTCGCGAGCGCCAGCTCATAGCCACCGCCGGCGGCGGAGCCGTTCACGACCGTGATGAAGCGCTGGCCGGAATTCTCGCTAGAATCCTCCATGCCGTTGCGGGTCTCGTTAGTGAACTTGCAGAAGTTGACCTTGTGGGCATGGGTCGAGCCCGCGAGCATGCGGATGTTGGCGCCGGCGCAGAACACACGGTTCTTGGCCGAGCGCATCACCACGACCTTCACCTCGGGGTGCTCGAAGCGCAGGCGCTGGACCACGTCCGCAAGCTCGATGTCGACGCCGAGATCGTAGGAATTGAGCTTGAGCAGATAGCCCTCGAACAGGCCGCCGTTCTCGTCGACGTCCATGGTCAGCGTCGCGACGTCACCGTCGACCGCCAGCTTCCAGTGCTTGTAGCGGGACGGTTCAGTCTGGAAATCGATGAATGTCGCGCCGCCTGCGAGGCGCCGATCTTCGCCGGCCATGGGCCACCCTTGAGCTTGTCTTGGTTTTACCGTTAGATGCACAATAGTGCATATTTTTGAGCGCGTCTAGTCATTACCAGATACGATATGCACTTTGTTTCATGAAGATTGGGACGGCCGCAAGCTCACGTGGCGCGTCCCTGCAGTCCCCGATCGTCGCGCAGGGCTGCCCTTGCGAATTGTTCGATCGCGTCAAGCGTCGCCGCGGGCGCGTCACGGTGCGGGGAATGCCCCGCGCCTGAAATGACTTTCACGTCGACCGGGCAGTAACATTCTTCCTGCGCAATCTCGACCTGACGCAGTGTGCCATATTGGTCGTCCACGCCTTGCACGACCATGACGGGGACGCGGATATAGGCGAGGTATTCCGAGATGTCCCAGTCGCGGAATTTCGGATCGAGCCAGGCACCGTTCCAGCCGTAGAAGGCGTTATCGACATCCTTGTGCCAGCGCGCGAGCTTTGCCTTGAGGTCGGTGGTCTCATAGGTCGTCTTGATCGCGGCGATCGATGTCACCGAGATGTCCTCGACGACGAAATGCGGCGCGATCAGCGCGATGCCTTGCAGGCGATGATCCTGATGCGCGCCGGCATAGATCGCCGCGATCGAGCCGCCGTCGGAATGGCCGAGCAACAGGCCGCGCCTGAAGCCAATCACATTCAACACTTTCGGCAGCACGTCGAGCGCCTCGCGCTGCATGTAGTCGAACGGCCGCGGCAGCGTCGCCGGGCTCGACTGGCCATAGCCCGCGCGCGAATAGACGAAGATGCCGGCGCCGGTTGCCTGCTGGAGCTTTTCCGGAAAGTCGTTCCACAGGCCGACGGAGCCGAGGCCTTCATGCAGCATGACGATGGTCGACGCGTCGGGGACTAACGGCGCGAGCCATTTGTATTCGAGGCTGGCTGAGTCGATGTTGAGAAAGCCGGTGGGGGTGAGGGTCATGCTCGAATTCCTGGTCGCTCCGTCTGCACCCTCCCCCTCCAGGGGAGGATAAGCAAGCGAGTCCACCGCCGGCATTCTCAGTTCGCGCCCTCGCGCAATTTGAAGCGCTGGATTTTTCCCGTCGCCGTCTTCGGCAGCGAATCGACCACGTCGATCCAGCGTGGATATTTCCACGGGCCGATCTTCTGCTTGACGTGCTCCTTCAGCATCTCCTGCAAGTCCGTCGTCTTCGCGCCCGGGCGCAACACGACGAAGGCCTTTGGCTTCAGCAGCCCTTCCGGATCGGCTTCGGGCACAACGGCGGCTTCCAGCACGGCCGGATGCGTGATCAGCGCGCTCTCGACCTCGAACGGCGAGACCCAGATGCCGGAGACCTTGAACATGTCGTCGGCGCGGCCGCAGAAGGTGTAACGGCCGTCGGCGTCGCGAACATATTTGTCACCGGTGCGGGTCCACGGGCCCTCGAACGTGCGGCGGCTCTTGTGACGCTGGTTCCAGTAGCCCTCGCCGGCCGAGGGCGCATCGACCAGGAGTTCGCCGACCTCGCCGTCAGCCACATCCTGTCCGGCCTCGTTAACGAGCCGCACCGCATAGCCCGGCACCGGCTTGCCGGACGAGCCGTACTTGATGTCGCCGGGCGCATTCGACAGGAAGATGTGCAGGAGCTCAGTCGAGCCCACGCCGTCGAGAATGTCGACGCCGAAGCGCGATTTCCAGCTATTGCCGACGGATTCCGGCAGCGCCTCGCCGGCCGAGGTGCAGATGCGCAACGACTTGCCGCCGCGCTCGCTCTTCATCGTCTCGTCGTTGAGCATCGCCGCGAACAGCGTCGGCACGCCGTAGAAGATCGACGGATTGTAGCGGTTCATGAGATCGAACATGCGCGCCGGTGTCGGTCGCTCACTGTTCAGAATGGTCGTCGCGCCGACCGACATCGGGAAGGTCAGCGCGTTGCCGAGGCCATAGGCGAAGAACAGCTTGGCCGCGGAGAGACCGACGTCGTTCTCGTGGATGCCGAGCACCTGGCTCGCATAGGTGTCGGCGGTCGCCTGCAAATTTGAATGGATGTGGCGCACGCCCTTGGGCATACCGGTCGAGCCTGACGAATAGAGCCAAAATGCCGGCTCGTCGGGATGCGTCGCGGCGGTCATAAACTGATCGCTCTCGCCCGCGATCTCCTCCGCGAGCTGCTTGTGGCCGTTCTGCTTGGCGCCGGAGACAACGACATGCTCGAGATCCGGCATGCGGCCGACGACGTCCCTGATGACGGGATAGAGCGCCTCGGACACGAAGAGCACGCGGGCGCGGCAGTCGGCAAGAATGTAGGCGTATTGGTCCGCGGTCAGCAGCGTGTTGAGCGGCACCGGCAAGATGCCGGCGCGGATCGCTCCCAGGAACACGATCGGAAAATCGACCGTATCCAGCATGATCATCGCGACGCGCTCCTCGCGACGGACGCCGAGCCGGCGCAGCATGTTGGCGGCGCGGCAGGTCTGTTGCTGGAGCTCGCCATACGTCAGGCGCGAGACGGTGTCGTCGAAGACGAGCTTGTTGCCACGGCCTTCCTCGACGTTACGGTCGAGCAGCCAGGTCACCGCGTTGTAGGATCCCTCGCTCACGGTCGTCTCCCCTGAATTTAGAATTATAATTCATAGAAAGACACTGCGGCAGCTTGCTGTCAATGCCAGCAGGCATTATGTTTCATTAAAACGCGCCGCAGGACCTCGTTTAAAGAAGGCTCATGACCGACAGTCCCGACGCCGAATCCCGCTTTCTCGAACAGCTCGGCCAACGCGTGCGCACCATGCGCGCGCTGCGCGGCATGTCGCGCAAAGTGCTCGCCAAGGTATCAGGAATTTCGGAGCGCTACATCGCACAGCTCGAGAGCGGCAAGGGCAATGTCTCGATCGTGCTGCTGCGCCGCGTCTCCGATGCGATGGGCGCGCATCTGGAAGACCTGTTGCCCTCGGCCGAGCCGACGCCGGAATGGCAGATGTTTCGCGACTTGCTGCGCAAGGCGACGCCGGCGCAGATCGCGCAAGCCAAAGATCTGCTCGCCGGCGGCAGCGCATCCGCGCCACGGCGCGCGCCGTTCTGCGGCATCGCGCTGATCGGCCTGCGCGGCGCCGGCAAATCCACGCTTGGGCGGATGCTGGCGAAGAAGATCGGCTGGAGCTTTGTCGAGCTTAACAAGGAGGTCGAGCAGCAGAACGGCCTCTCGGTCGCCGAGATCATCGCACTCTACGGCCAGGAAGGCTTCCGCCGCATGGAGCAGGCGGCCCTGCAGCAGCTGCTCGCGCGCAACGAGCTGATGGTGCTGGCAACCGGCGGCGGCATCGTCTCGGAACCGCTGACCTTCGACCAGATTCTGTCGTCGTTCTACACGATCTGGCTCAAGGCCGAGCCCGAGGAGCACATGGCCCGCGTCCGCCGCCAGGGCGACCTCCGCCCGATGGCGGATGACCGCTCCGCAATGGCCGAGCTGCGCAACATCCTCTTGAGCCGCGAGCCGCTGTATTCGCGCGCGACAGCGGTGGTGGATACCGCGGGACTTTCGGTCGACGCAGCAGCAGCCCGGCTGATCGACGCGGTGCGCCCGGTGCTGCAAAACGAAGCCCGCAGCTTCGGCTTGCGCAGCGTGGCGTTGTAGGGCAATTGCTCTCGCCTCGTCGGGATCGCTGAAGCGGCGTTGCGCTGCGTGCCCTTGGTCACGCGCGCCCGCATCGCTATGTTACGCGCCGAAGCAGTGAGACATGCGATGGACGCAAGCGTAGTTCCCGATGTCATCCGCCGGCCGGCCACGCCGGACCTTGCGCATCTGGTGTCCAGCATATCGTTCTACCGCGAACGCGGACTTGGCTTGGCCGGCTTCCGGCACGCGGCGCCGCTCGCGTTGCCCTTACTCGTGAACCTGGGAACACCATTCCGCATCGCGCTTGGCCGCCGTCCGAAGAGTGAAGACGATCGACCGAGCTTTGCGGCCGGGCTTTTTCCCGGACCCGTCCTGATCGAGTCGGATGGCCGCGCCGAGTGCGTCCAGGTTGATTTCACCCCGCTCGGGGCCTACCGCTTCTATGGCGGAGCGGTGCCCGATCTGACCGCGCGCATTGTCGGCCTCGACGACGTTCTGGGGCATGCTGGAGAAAGCCTCGCCGCCCAGGTGGCCGAGGCCGCGGGATGGCAGCAGCGATTCGAGATCGTGGAAGATTTCGTGCTGCGTCGGGCCGTGCATGAGCCGTCGCCGGCAATTGCCTCGGCGCTCGACATGTTGTGGCGGAGCGCGGGCTCGGCGCGGATCGCTGACATCGCCGCCGACATCGGCTGGAGCCGCAAGCATTTCACCCGCCGCTTTCACAACGAGATCGGCGTGGCGCCCAAGATGCTGGCGCAGATGCTGCGCTTTCACCGCGCCTGCCGGCTCGCCCGCTCCGAGGCCGTGGACGGCTGGGCCGCCATCGCCGCGGACGCAGGCTATGCCGACCAGGCGCATCTTGCCCGCGACTTCCGGGTGTTTTGTGGCGAATCCCCGACCGGATGGGCTGCGCGGCTGGAACGCGCAGACCCACGCCTGCTGCGCGACGCCGGCGGATAGAGCGGTTTCGAGCGAAGTGGGACGCCGGTTCGCGTGAAGAAAACGCGTCAAAATAAGAATCTGGAGCTTCGGTTCTGATTCAATCAGAACCGAAGCTCTAGGTCCCATTTGTTCAAGCCGGTCGATGCGAACTGGGCTAGCTTGGTCGCGCAAACGATCTGGAGAGTTTCATGAACCAGCAGAATGGCAACGAAGCGCCGCGCCTCTACCACACCATGCGTTGCAAGGACGCCGAGGCCATGATCACCTGGCTGAAGGACGTGCTCGGCTTCACCGAACGTGTGATCTATCGGAGGGACGGCAAGGTCATCCACGGCGAGCTGATGTTCGGCTCGTCGATCCTCATGCTCGGCCAGGATCGGGACAACGAGTACACCAAGCTCGTGGGCGATCTCGGCGGGCGACGGACCGATGCGGTCTATCTTGCGGTCGACGATCCCGACGCGCTCCACGACAAGGTCAAAGCCTCCGGCGCTCGAATCGAGATGGAGTTGCGCAACACCGAGTATGGCAGCCGCGATTTCGCGGCCCGCGATCCCGAGGGCGGACTTTGGAGTTTTGGCACCTATTGGCCCAAGGTCGCCGAAGAACCGCTGCCGGGCTGAGCCGCACCCCCGACTAGACCGACCAGTAGTTCGGATGCGGGTAGGGCTGCGAGCGGTCGCCCCAGTCGAACGCGTCACCGTCGAACTCGCACGGGCCGCTGCTGAGTTCCTCCAGCGTCAGCGCGACCTGGAAGGCCTGATGGCTGGGGTCGTATTTCAGCGCACCCCACTGCACCGGATAATGATGGCGAGTGCCGAGCAGCCCGCCGGTCTTGATGACCGCGTAAGTGACCGTTCCGCTCACCTTGTCGAGCATCAATCGCTCGATCGTGCCGAGCTTGCTGCCGTCGCGTCCGTAAACGGCGACGCGCTCGACGCGATCACTGGGAACCATGGTGTGTTGCATGGCGTCCTCCTCGATTTCTGGTGTTTTCCGCATTATAGCGCTTTCGCTTGGATGAGCGAAGCCGGTTGTAGGGTGAGCTACAACAATTGCGACCGCGCCGACTCTGCGCCCTCCCGCAACAGCGGCAGGAAGCGGTCGATCAATTCCTGCGCCGGCACCCGATCCACATGGGCGCCCATGTTGATGGCGGCGACGATCACGTCGTCATAGCGGCGCACCGGCACCGAGATCGAGCGGAAATGCGGCTCAGCCTCGCGGTCGACCAGCGAATAGCCCTGCGCGCGGTCGGCGGCGATGTGCGCGAGCAGCGTCTTGGGATCGGTCACGGTCTCTGGCGTCAGCGCCTCGCGCTTCATCTTCTTCACGCGCGCGAGACAATCGGCGTCATCGAGCTGGCCGAGCATGGCGCGGCCGACCGAGGTGCAGAACGCCGGCAGCCGATAGCCGATTTCCAATCCGCCGGAGAACATCCGTGCCGGGCTGCTGCGGGCGATGAACACGACGTCGTCGCCGTCGAGCACCGCGAGCGAGGAGATCTCCTGCGCCGCCGTTGCGATGCGATCGAGCACAGGCTGCAGCACCGTGACGAGCTGGTTGGAGCGCAGATAGGACGCCGCCAGTGTCAGCACATGCGGCGTCAGCGAGAACAGCTTGCCATCGCCACTGACAAAACCGCCGCGCTGGAGCGTGAACAGCATGCGTCGCGCGGTGGCGCGCGGCAGCTCGGCGGCGCGGGCGAGATCGCTCAACGTCATCGGGCCCGCATTGGTGCCGAAGCATTGCAGCAGGCGCAGGCCGCGATCGAGGGCTTCGACAAAATCCGTCGCGCGCTCGTCAGTCTCGCTCCGCCTGGGCTTCGGCATGGGTCGGGATGGTCCTGCAAAATAGTGCTTGCTGACGGTCCAAGGCATGTCATAATTCGCCCATCCGTTCAATAGGCGAACACAACGCCCCTCCCGAAAAAGGACGCGACCGCCATGATGAGCCAGGAGCAGAACGACCTCATCACCCGCACCGGGCCGAAAGATCCGTGCGGCAAGCTGATGCGGAGCTACTGGCAGCCGGCAGCCCTGGTCGACGAACTCGAGGGCGAGCGGCCGATCCGTCCGGTCAAGCTGCTTGGCGAAAACCTGGTGTTGTTTCGCGACGAGACCGGACGCTACGGCCTGATCGATCGCCACTGCGCCCATCGCGGCGCCGACCTTGCCTTCGGTCGCCTCGAACACGGCGGCCTGCGCTGCGCCTTCCATGGCTGGCTGTTCGACGCCACCGGCCAGTGCATCGAGACGCCGGCCGAGCCGAATGACTCGAAGCTTTGCCAGAACATCCGCCAGCGCTCCTATCCGGTGGTGGAGAAGAGCGGCATCCTCTGGGCCTATCTGGGCGAGGGTGAGCCGCCGGCCTTTCCGGAACTCGACTGCTTCGTCGCGCCGGGCACGCACACCTTTGCCTTCAAGGGCCACATGGCCTGCAACTGGCTGCAGGCGCTGGAGGTCGGAATCGATCCCGCGCACGCCTCCTATCTGCACCGCTTCTTCGAGGACGAGGACACGTCGACGGCCTACGGCAAGCAGTTCCGCGGCGCTTCCGCAGGAAGCGACCTGCCGATGACAAAGATCCTGCGCGAATACGACCGCCCGATCATCAATGTCGAGCACACCGAATACGGCCTGCGGCTGATCGCGCTGCGCGAGATCGACGAGGAGCGCACCCATGTGCGCGTCACCAACCAGCTCTTCCCCCACGGCTTCGTCATTCCCATGAGCACGGAGATGACGATCACACAGTGGCACGTGCCGGTCGACGACGAGAGCTGCTACTGGTACGCAATCTTCACCAGCTATTCGAACCCGGTCGACAAGAAGAAAATGCGCGACCAGCGGCTCGAGCTCTACGAGCTGCCCGACTACGTCTCGCGCAAGAACCGCAGCAACGATTACGGCTTCGATCCGCACGAGCAGCAGACCGCGACCTATACCGGCATGGGTAACGACATCAACGTCCACGACCAGTGGGCGGTGGAATCGATGGGCGCGATCCAGGACCGCACCAAGGAGCATCTCGGCACGAGCGATAAGGCAATCGTGCAATATCGCCGGCTGCTGCGGCAGGAGATCGAGAAGGTCGGCGGCGGCGAGAAGCCGATGCTGTTCCTGGATGAGGCCAACGCACGCTCGATCCAGGGCCCGGCAACCATGGACGGCATCGGCCCGACGCGCGGCTGGGAAACCTATTGGATGGAAGTCGACGTCAAGCGCCGCCGCGGCGCGCCGTGGACCGCGCCGGTGCCGAAGGAGATCGCCGACAACGTGCACCGGCTGACGGCGGCGGAGTGACGACTTTGCGCGGCTCCCGTAGGGTGGGCAAAGGCGCAAGGCGCCGTGCCCACCATGTTTCCGTTTGGTCGGCAGATGAGGTGGGCACGCTTCGCTTTGCCCACCCTACGGCAGTTGAGGGAGTAGCACTGTGACTTTCGTCGCGCGTCATGCGCTGTGGTCGGATGAGCAGCAGGACGCCGCAGCGCGCATGCGCCGTGTCGTCGAAGAAAAGAACCTCGAGGTCATCCGCCTCGCCTTCCCCGACCAGCACGGCATCTTGCGCGGCAAAACCATCATCGCCTCGGAAGCCATCGCGTCGCTGGAGAGCGGCTGCTCCATCACCACGACCATGCTCGCCAAGGACACCTCGCACCGCACGGTGTTTCCCGTGTTCACTGCAGGGGGCGGCTTCGGCATGAAGGAGATGGAGGGCGCGGCCGACGTGCTGATGGTCGCCGATCCCTCCACCTTTCGCGTGCTGCCCTGGGCGCCCGCCACGGGCTCGGTGCTCTGCGATCTCTATTTCAATGACGGCCGCCCGGTGCCGTTCGCGACGCGCGGCCTTTATCGCAAGGCGCTCGACGAGCTCGGCCGCCGCGGCCACGATTTCGTCGCGGGCCTCGAGGTCGAATTCCACATTTTCAAGCTCGACGACCCGCATATGCGCCCGGAAGACGCGGGCCAGCCGGGCACGCCGCCGTCGGTGAGCCTGCTCTCTCACGGCTATCAATACCTCACCGAGCAGCGTTTCGACCAGATGGAGCCGGTGCTGGAGATTTTGCGGCGTGACGTCGTCGCACTCGGTTTGCCCCTGCGCTCCGTCGAGGTCGAGTTCGGGCCGAGCCAGTGCGAATTCACCTTCGCGCCGAAGAAGGGCCTGGAGCCCGCCGACAACATGGTGCTGTTTCGCTCTGCGGTGAAGCAGATCGCGCGCCGCCACGGCTATCACGCCACCTTCATGTGCCGGCCCAAACTGCCGAATTTGTTCGCAAGCGGCTGGCACCTGCATCAGTCCATCGTTTCGCGCGCGAGCGGCGAGAACCAGTTCATGGCGAAAGAGGGCGGCGAGCCGCTCAGCGCATTCGGTCGCGCCTATCTCGCCGGCCTGCTCGATCACGCCCGTGCGGCCACCGTGTTCACCACACCGACCATCAACGGCTACAAGCGCTACCGCGCCTATTCGCTGGCGCCGGATCGCGCGATCTGGGGCCGCGACAATCGCGGCGTGATGATCCGCGTGCTCGGCGGCGCGGGCGACGCCGCCACACGCCTGGAAAACCGCGTCGGCGAGCCGGCCGCCAATCCCTATCTCTATATGGCCGCGCAGATCCTGTCGGGCCTCGACGGCGTCGATCGCAAGCTCGATCCCGGCCCGTCCGCCGATACGCCCTATGAGACAAAGGCGCCGCTGCTGCCGAAGAGCCTGCGCGATGCGGTCTCCGCGCTGAAGGACGATCCGTTCTTCCGCGAAAAATTCGGCGCGGAGTTCGTAGATTATTACATCCACATCAAGAACGCCGAGATCGACCGCTTCCTGTCGGAGGTGACCGATTGGGAACATCGCGAATATTTCGAGATGTTCTGAGGGAGAACCGCCTCACGGCCGCGTGAGGCGGCTTCATCCCGTCTGTTCCGACGACATCACTCCGTGCTGCGACGAAGCCATTTTCCCTGTACCGCGAAAATCGCGTGAAAAATGCGAGGTCTATCGTTCGGGAATGATCAACGATGGAGTTCGATCATGTTGGGTCAATTGTTGAGCATGATCTATCGCTTGTCCTGCCGGACCACCCTGATCGAGATCGGCGTGCATCGCCTCGCCCGCTGACCGCGCGCAAGTCAGGCCAGAGTGGTCGACCGAATGATGGAGGTGTCTGTGCGCAAGCTGATCCTGATCGTTACGATGTCGCTGCTGGCCAGCCAAGCCTATGCCGGCGGCTCGCGTAGCCTGAGCCTGGCGGCGACCAATGCAAGCCAAGCGACCGAGCAGCCGGCCGCGACGGCTCCGTCGCAGGCCGCAGAGGCCCCGACGGCAACGCCACCGGCGAATGCGCAGACGGCGACCACGACACAAGCATCAACCACGCCAGCGCAAACCGCGACAGCGCCGGCCGCAATGCCCGCTCAGCCGACCACCGAAACGGCCAAGCCGAAGCACCGCCAGCCATCCACCGAGGCACGCGTGATCCGCGAGCTGCACCGGCACGGGATCTATTGGTAGTTGTTTGGCTAAACTCCCCGGCGTCGTCCCGGCGAAGGCCGGGACCCATAACCATAGGGAGGAGTTTGGCGAAGACCGGTCGTTCAGGACTAATACCGCCTGCGATCGATAGACCTCGCGGTATGGGTCCCGGCCTTCGCCGGGACGACGCTGAGTATGTGGCCGGGCCTGCCGTAGCTCACGCCCCCCCTCAAATCCCCAAATACTTGTGTTGCAGATCCGGCTCGGCCATCAGTTCGTCGGACGTCCCGCTCCACACGGTCTTGCCGCGCTCGATGATGAAGTGGCGGTCGCAGATGCGGGCGAGGTGGTCAACGTTCTTGTCGACGACCAGGATCGACTGTCCCCGGCGCTTCAGCAGCGACAGGCAGTTCCAGATCTCTTCGCGGATCAGCGGCGCCAGCCCCTCGGTCGCTTCATCCAGGATCAGGAGCTTCGGGTTCGTCATCAGCGCGCGGCCGATGGCGAGCATCTGCTGCTCGCCGCCGGAGAGCTGGTTACCCATGTTGGCGGCGCGCTCGGCGAGCCGCGGGAACAGCACGTAGATCGCGGCGAGCGTCCAGGGATTGGCGCTGTTGAAGCGGTCGGCGGCGGCCGCGACGAGATTTTCGCGCACGGTGAGGTTCGGGAAGATCTGGCGTCCCTCCGGCACGAGGCCGATACCGAGCTTGGCGATCCGGTACGACGGCAGCTGCCGGGCTTCAGTGCCCGCAAACCGAATGCTCCCTGCGCGGGCCGGTGTCAGGCCCATGATGGAGCGGATCGTCGTGGTCTTGCCCATGCCGTTGCGGCCCATCAGCGAGACCATCTCTCCCGGCTTGATCGACAGCGACAGGCCGAACAGCACTTGGCTGAGGCCGTAGCAGGTCTCGATGCCGTCGACGTCGAGTAGCCGGTCAGCCATGGTGCGTCACCACGTGCTGGTCGCCGAGATAGGCGCGCTTGACGTCCTCGTTGGCGCGGATCGCGGCGGGATCGCCGGAGGCGATGACGCGGCCATAGACCAGCACCGAGATGCGGTCGGCAAGCGCGAACACCGCCGGCATGTCGTGCTCGACCAGCACGATCGAGACCTCTTTGCGCAACTCCTGGAGCAGCTGCACCATGCGCTGGGATTCGGTAACGCCAAGACCTGCCATCGGCTCATCGAGCAGCAAAAGCTTTGGCTTGCTCGCAAGTGCGACTGCAAGCTCGATCTGGCGCCGCTCGCCATGGCTGAGCCTGGACACCACGACATCGGCGCGATGCAACAGGCCGACGCGGTCGAGCGCGGCATGCGCCGCATCGCGCAGGCCCTTCTCTTTGCGCGCATTGGCGAAGAAGCGGAACGAATGGCCAGCCTGCGCCTGCGCCGCCAGTGCGACATTGTCGGCGGCGGTGAAGTCGAGCAGCAGCGAGGTGATCTGGAACGAACGTGCGAGACCCAGCGCGCAGCGGCGGTAGGCCGGCAGGTAAGTGATGTCGCGGCCGCCGAGCGAGACGCTGCCGGAATGCGGCTCGAGGTGGCCAGTGAGCTGGCTGATCAGCGTGGTCTTGCCGGCGCCGTTCGGGCCGATGATGGCGTGCAGCTCGCCGGCCGCGACGTCGAGCGAGACGTTATCCGTCGCGGTGATGCCGCCGAAACGGCGCACCAGCTTTTCAACGCGGAGCAAGGGTTCAGCCACGATTGAGCCTCCCGAGCAGGCCCATGATGCCGCCGCGGCCGAACAGCACGATCAGCAGCAACAGCGGGCCCATGATCAGCGCCCAATATTCGGTGATCTGCGACAGAAACTCTTCCAGCAGCAGGTAGACCACCGCGCCCATGACCGGGCCGAACAGCGTGCCCATGCCGCCGAGGATCACCATCACCATGAGATCCCCGGAGCGGGTCCAGTACATCACGGCCGGGCTGACGAAATCGGTGTTGTTGGCGAGCAGCGCGCCGGCAAGCCCGCACATGGTGCCCGAGATGACGAAACAGACGAGCCGATAGCGCTTGGCGGGAAAGCCGATCGCCTGCATGCGCTGCTCGTTGGAGCGCAGGCCCTGCAGGACGAGACCGAAGCGCGAATTGACGATGCGCCAGATCAGCAAGATGACGCCGAACAGACAGGCCAGGCAGAGATAATAGAACTGCGTGCGGTTCGACAGGTTGACCAGGCCGGAGAAGTCGCTCCGCTTGTAGACAGTCAGGCCGTCATCGCCGCCGTAACGTGCGAGGCCCGAGGCGACGTAATAGGCCATCTGCGCGAAGGCGAGCGTGATCATGATGAAATAGACGCCGCGGGTACGCAGAGACAGCGCGCCGATCACGAGCGCATAGATCGCGGAGGCCGCGAGCGCGACCGGAAACTGGATGAAGCCGCTTCCGACACCTTCCTGCGCAAGCATGCCGACGGCATAGCCACCGATGCCGAGATAGGCGGCGTGGCCAAAGCTCATCATGCCGCCAAACCCCATGATGAGGTTGAGGCTGGCGGCGGCGAGGGCCAGGATGATGACGCGGGTGAACAGCGTCAGGATGAAGATGTTACCGGACAGATGCGAATAGAGCGGCAGTACCACGAGGCCCGCCAGCATCAGGGCCGTGACGGCCTTGCTCACCGAGAGAGCTTTCATCGACGGTTGGCCGGAAACAGCCCCTCCGGCCGCACCACCAGCACGATCGCCATCAGCAGGTAGATCAGCATGGACGAGAGCGCGGGCGCGGCGGTGGAGGCCGCGGCGCCACTCAGCACCTGCCGCAAGAGATTGGGAAGGAAGGCGCGGCCGAGCGTGTCGATCATGCCGACAAAGATCGCGGCGAGGAACGCGCCGCGGATCGAGCCGATGCCGCCGATCACGATGATGACGAAGGCGAGGATCAAAATGTTCTCACCCATGCCGATCTGCACGGTGAGGATCGGCGCCTGCATCATGCCGGCCAACCCTGCGAGCGCCGCTCCGAGGCCGAACACCAGCGTGTAGAGCAGCTTGATGTTGATGCCGAGCGCGCCGATCATCTCGCGGTTGGAGGCGCCGGCGCGGATCAGCATGCCGACGCGGGTTCGCATCACGCCGAGATAGAGCAGCAGCGCCACCAGCAGCGCGACGACGATGATGGCGAGGCGGTAAGCAGGATAGTGAATCCCGTGCAGGATCGGCACCGGCACGGTGAGCCAGGCCGGCAGCGGCAGCGCGAGCCCCGCGGGGCCCCAGATCAGCCGCACGGCCTCGTCGAAGAACAGGATCAGGCCGAAGGTCGCGAGCACGTGGTCGAGATGGTCGCGGCCGTAGAGATGCCGCAACGCGCTCATCTCCAGCACGATGCCGAGGATCAACGTGGCACCTAACGCAAGCAACGCGCCGAGCAGGAAGCTGCCGGTCCACGCCGCGAAGGTCGCGGCGAAATAGGCGCCCATCATGTAAAGCGAGCCGTGCGCGAGGTTGACGAGATCCATGATCCCGAACACCAGCGTCAGGCCGGCGGCGAGCAGGAACAGCAGCAGGCCGAACTGCAATCCGTTCAAGAACTGTTCGACGACGAGCAGCATCAAAACTCTTTCAGGCACATACGGACGCGCGCCGATGTTCGAACACAGTCGCCATCAGTGAAAGAGCTCCCCCTGCCTCTACAAGGCGGAAAAATGGGTAATGGCAGTATCGTTCCGAGGCAAGAGCGATTCGACACCAAACATGCACTTTGTTGCATGCCGATGCATGCGATCAAAATCTACCTTGCAAAATCGGCCCTGCAAAAAGGCTGCCGCGCTGGGTGGGTCAGCCTGCCGCACCCAAACGATCGCCCTCCCCCGTTGTCGGCGAGAGGGCGCGATTGAGGTCGGAATAAGGGAGTGACGTCTAGTGCGACGTAACCCGGCGGCGAAGATCGTCCGTGTCGTTGAGCTCGCTGTTGGCCGTCGAGGCCTCCAGCGCCGCCATGCGGAACAAATAGGCCAGCGTCGCCAGCCCGGTGTCTTCGGCCATCTGCGCCAGCTCGAGCGCCATGTCGGACATGTAGCCGAGATTCTCGTCCTTGGTTTGCGCCATGATCTGGCTGTCTCGCATCATGTTCGACATCTCAGGCGCTCTTTCGTTGCGCGGCGATACGGCCGCAAAGGTTGGCACGGGCAATGCAATCGAGACGCGGTCCGTCCTGATGGACGAGGTTCTTCATCCCGATCCGGTCGCGCACGACGTTGAGTGACTCCTGGCGGATCTCGATAGTCGCGGCCATCGTCCAGGAATCGTCGACCAGCGCCGGCAATCCCAGCGCCGTGACGACGAAGCCGATGTCGTGGAAGCGCGGCAGCCACCATGTCTCCATGACGAGGCACAGCCGCTCGATGCCCTGATCGAGACAGAACTCCTGCGCCGCCGCCATCAGTTGCAGATTGAACGCGCCGTCGCGGCGCTCGCGCGTCACGAAGAAGCGCGACCATTCCCAGACCTGCGGATCGACCGGGCAGCCGCGCACCGCGGCGAGGTGGGGGAAGACCTCGCTCATCATGGTCGGCTTGGTGGTCGGATACAGGCGGGAGCCGCCGAGCACGCGGTGGTTCTCGAGAGCCAGCAAATAGATCGCGTCCTCGTTGTCGTAGGCGTCGATCTCGCGGCTGTCGGGCTTGCGCAGCCCCTCCCATTTCCGCTCTTCAACAAAAATCTCGTGACGGATCCGGAAATGCTGATCAAGAACGTCTTCGTAGAGGTGCCGGTTGACGGCAGAAATCACATGAATCATGAATTCCCCCATGGCTTGAAATGGGGGCAGCCTCAGCGAAAAAGGCCAAACCGACTATTGGGAAATTTCCCAGTAGGCGCAGATTTCAGGGATTGATGATTCTTTGGCGGATCGCGATCGCGACCGCATGCGTCCGGTTGACGGCACCGAGCTTGCGCGCGGCGGTTGCAAGATGCTCTTCCGCGGTACGCTGTGTGATGTTCAGGATCTCACCGATCTCCCAGGCGGACTTGCCCTGCGACGCCCAGGTGATCACTTCGCGCTCGCGCGGGGTCAGGCGCGCCGACGGATGCGCCGACGGCGCGAGCAGGCGGCGAATATGGTCGAAGCCGTACATCGCGATCAAATGCAGTGCCGGCTTGCTGCGGGCATTGAGATCGAGATGAACACCGCCGAGCGAGACGCCGGCCTCATAACCGGTCAAGCCGTGGATCGGCACGACGAAACCGCGCGACATGCGGAAATCGGCGGCGCGCCGCATCACCTCTACCGCGCCCGGCTCGAGTTCCGCGTCATAAGGCGCCTCCGACCATTCAAACGGATTGACCGTATGGCGGCACTTCCGGATCACGGGATCGACGCGGTCGTAACTCTTCTCGGTATAAAGGCTGAACCACTCCGCCGGCCATTTCTTGGCGAGCACCATCTGGGAAAAGCGCTGATCTGGGTTCGGTAATCCGGTGACGATGATGTGCTCGAAGCCGTAGCGGCCGAACGCCATCGCGAGCGCATCCATAGCGTCCGGGACCCTGCGATAGGCTCCCAGCCCTTCGATGAAGTCCAGCGCTTCCCGGCCATAATCCACGGCGGACATCGGTGCGTTTCCCGACCCTCGCCGCTCCGTATAGCACGTCTTAGGGGACTGCCTCAATTCACCGCGTCCGTAATTTCCCGGTGTGGCACTGCACCGAAGATTTCATCTACTTGTGGAGGAAGTGAGGTCAAGTTACATCTGAGGCGTCTAGAGCGGGGAAGCCACGATGGAAGACGAGAACATCGCCCTCAACAGCGTGCTCGGCCTGGAACTGAACCGCGTGTTTTTCGCCGTCCGCGATACGGCAAACAAGCAGAAGATCATCGAGTTCGCGCGCGACGTGCTGCAAAGCGAGCGTCCCAAGCTCGTCGACAGCGCCTCGTCGGAAAACCCTGCGAGCTAACACGCAGGTCGCAGCAGACGGCGCCGATGCAACCGATCGCGCGACGATGCCTTTCGATTTGAGCGCGCCGATTTTGGTCCAGACATCCTGACCGCGAAGTTATCTACCCTTCTCCCCACTGAAGCCACTTGCTGCTGGCTGACATCACCGCTCTCGTGAGATGATCGCCACCACGATCGTCTTTCGGATGCCAGGGATATTCAAGACCATGATGACTCTGCGCCAGGTTGAAGTGATCCGTGCCGTGATGGTGACGGGCACCATTGGCGGCGCGGCGAAGCTGTTGAACGTATCGGCGCCGGGGATCAGCCGGCTGGTCAAATACACCGAGCGCTCGCTCGGCATCCGCTTCTTCCAGCGCCAGAACGGCCGCTACTTCCCGACACCGGAAGCCGAGAACATTTTCGAGCAGATCAACGGCGTCTACAAGAAGGTCGACGACCTCTCCGAGATCATCTCCAAGATCGGCCGCGGCGGATTGTCGGAACTGCGCATTGGCTCGGTGCCGAGCATCTCGCAGGTGATGGTGCCGCGCGCGATCGAGCGCGTCCGCCGCCGTTATCCCGATCTCGGCATCGACATCAACATCCTCAAGCTCGAGGAAGCGATCGACTATCTGATGCTCGGCCGCGGCGAGTGCGTGGCGATGAGTTACCGGTTGGAGCATTCCGGCCTCGACTTCATGCCGCTCGCCTCCGGCGAGCTCTATTGCATCGTGCCGTCGGGCCACGCGCTTGCCGACCGCAAGCAGGTCTCGGCTGCCGAGATCACTCGCTATCCGCTGATCGGCATCGATCCGAACGACCCTTACGGTCGGATCATGGCCGAGATCTTTGCGCGCAACCGGCTCGAGTACAACATCACCATCCGCGCGCGGTTCGGCACCACGGTCTGCGCGCTGGTGAAGGCGGGGCTCGGCATCGCCATCATCGACCAGTTCACGGTGGCCCATGGCGGCTATCCCGGCATCGAGCTTTTGAAGATCACCGAGCCGACGCGGTTCGACACCTACATCGCGGTCAAGCGGGGCGCGGCGCTATCGCTCCATGTCGAGCATTTCATCGAGTCCCTACGCGCCGAGATGCGTGCGGTCGAGCCGTCCCGCGGCAACGGCAGGGCGGCTTCAGGGCGCAGGCGGAAGAAATAACATAATGTTAGGTTTGTCGGATAAATGGGTAATTGTGTTAGGCAGGGGAATGACTATCGTCCCTCTTGGAATTGCGCGGATTTCTCCGCTAATGGCCGGACCTCAACGCGCGCGCCCTAAGAGACGATAGTGGATCATGTCTAGCCGCGGACCTGCTGCCCCCAAAAAACTCCTGACCGGCCTGATCGGCGCGCCGATCGCCCATTCCGCCTCCCCCGCCATGCATGAGCGCGCCGCCGAGGCACTCGGCCTGCGCGGCCATTACCAGCTCATCGAAGTCGCAGGCGCAGATGCGATCGGGCTCAGCATGATGCTCGAGGGCGTGCGGCGGCTCGGCTTTGCCGGGGTCAACGTCACTTTTCCCTACAAGGAGGCCGTGGTGCCGCTGCTCGATGAGCTGGC
Organism: Bradyrhizobium sp. WSM3983; assembly: GCF_000473045.1. Classification (GTDB taxonomy): domain Bacteria; phylum Pseudomonadota; class Alphaproteobacteria; order Rhizobiales; family Xanthobacteraceae; genus Bradyrhizobium. Next base: position 132,392 of record NZ_AXAY01000018.1, read on the forward strand.
GCAGGGCGCGGCCGCTATGGGCGCGGTCAATACCGTGGTCGTGAAGGACGGCCGGCTGATCGGCCACAACACCGATACGACGGGCTTTGCACGTGCAGTATCACCGCTGCTGGCGCCCACCGGCAACGCGGTGGCGGTGATCGGCGCGGGCGGCGTCGGCAAGGCGATCGCCTTTGCGCTGGCGGACCGAAAGGTCTCCGACATTCGCATCTTCGACAGTGAGCCGGCGCGGGCCGAAAAGCTTGCCTCGCTCCTGAACACGACAGGCGCCAAAGTCGTCACCAGCGTCGAGGGCGCGCTCGATGGCGCCACCGGCCTCATCAACGGCACGCCGGTCGGCATGCTGCCGAACCGCAACACGCCGGTGCCGCCGGCACTGTTGCGGGCGGACCTGTGGGTCGCCGACGCCGTCTATTCGCCGCTGATCACGCCGCTCCTTGCCGCAGCGCAAGAAAAGGGCGCGCGGATCATGACCGGCCGCGAGCTTGCGATCTACCAGGCTGCCGACGCCTTCGAACTGTTTACAGGCCTTGCCCCGTCGACCGAAGTCATGGGAGAGGCTTTTGACGCCGTGATGGCCGCGCGTAGCGCCGCCTATCAGGCAGCTTGAGACGAAGCGGCCGGACACAAGGTCGCTTGCAAAATTGAAACGGGAGGAGAGGACGATGAAATCAACGCTACTGGTGGGCGCGCTGCTCACCGCAATCACGACCACTGGCGCGTTTGCACAGGCGATCAAGCTTGCCGACGTCGCTGAACTCTCGGGTGGCGGCGCCACCGTCGGCACCAACTGGAAGAACGGCATCGACCTCGCGATCGAGGAGATCAACGCCAAGGGCGGCGTGCTCGGCCGCAAGCTCGAGGTCACCCACGCCGACTCGCAGTCCAACCCGGGCGTGGCGCGCGCGCAGGTGCAGAAGGCGCTCGACGCCGAGCCCTATGTGCTGCTCGGACCCGGCTATTCCGGTTCGGTGAAGGTCACCGCCCCGCTCGCAGCCGAAGCCGGCATCGCGCAGATCATGGGCGGTGAAGCCGCCGAACTGACCCAGGCCGGCAACAAGTTCCTGTTCCGCACCTCGTTCGGCCAGCAGTCCTCGATGCCGAAGGTCGCAAAGTACATCCACGACGACATGAAGGCGAAGTCGGTCGCGGTGGTCTGGGTCAACAATGACTTTGGCCGCGGCGGACGCGACGTCGTGGTCAAGGAGCTGGAGCGGCTTGGCTCCAAGGTCGTTGCCGACCTCTCGACCGAAGCGGGACAAGCCGATTTCGCCGCCGACGTCGGCAAGATCAAGGCCGCCAATCCCGACGCCGTGTTCATCTATCTCAACGAGGAGGAGAGCGCGCGCATCCTGAAAGAGCTGAAGCGCCAGGGCGTCACCGCGCCGCTGATGGGCGAGACCACGTTGATCGGCCAGAAGGTGATCGAGCTCGCCGGCGATGCCGCCAACGGCGCGCGCGGCCATGTCGGCCTCACCACGGATGCCCCGGTCGAGCTGATCAAGGGATTCCGTGACCGCTTCTCGAAGAAGTACAATTACGTGCCGGACCACAACGGCCTGAAGGGATACCTCGCCGTCTACATGGTGAAGGCCACCACCGAGAAGATGGGCAAGGTCGATTCCAGGGCGTTCGCCGACACGCTCCACGGCTTGACCATCAAGGCCACCGAGGAGCCGGGCATCCTGATGGACGTCACCTTCGATGCAAACGGCGACATCGACCGGCAGAGTTTTCTGGTCGAGGTGGTCGAAGGAAAGCAGGTCGTGAAGCAGGTGCTGCCGAAGCTGAAGTGAGGTTCTTCGCCTCTCCCCGCCTGCGAGGAGAGGCCGGAATTTGCGCAGCAAATTCCGGGTGAGGGGGAGCTTCCGCGAGTCCAGCCGTCACCTCCCTCGCGGAGGCTCCCCCTCATCTCGACCCTCTCCCCGCAAGCGGGGCGAGGGAGAAGATAGAGAGGGGAAAATGTCCAATCTGTTCGATCTTCTGGTCGCGGGACTGGCCACCGGCGCGATCTATGCGCTGGTCGCGGTCGGCTTCACGCTGCTGTGGCAGACCTCGCAGACCATCAATTTCGCACAAGGCGAGTTCGTGATGCTGCCGGCGTTTTTGATGCTGGCGGCGATGCATGCCGGCGCGCCGTTCTGGCTCGCGATCATCCTCGGCATCCTGCTCTCGATGATCTTGCTTGGGCTGGCCTTCAAGATTCTGCTGGTCGATCCGATGATGCGCCATGGCGTGCTGCCGCTTGCGATCGCGACCATGGCGCTCGCGATCGGGATCAAGGAAGCTGTCAAGCAATTCTTCAGCGCCGAGGCTTCGCCCTTCCCGTCGGTCGTGCCGACCGGCGACATCTCCATCCTTGGCCACGCCGTCTCGCTGCAAAGCATCGGCGTTCTTCTCGTCGCCATTCTCGCCGTCTTTGGCCTGACGACGCTCTTGAACCGCACTTCGCTCGGCCACCAGATGCAGGCGGCAGCCCAAAACCCGACGGTGGCGCGCATCATCGGCGTGCCCGTTGAGCGCATGATCCTGCTGACCTTCCTGATCAACGCCTTCCTGGTCGCGCTGGCGTCGCTGCTGATCACGCCGATTTATCTGGCCAAATTCTCGAGCGGCGAGGTGCTCGGCCAGGCCGCCTTCATCGCGGCGATCGTCGGCGGCTTCAACCAGGTGCGCGGCGCCATTGCCGGCGGCCTCTTGATCGGCGTGCTCGACAATCTCGCGGCCGCCTACGTCTCGACACAGTACCGCGCCGCCGTGCCGATGATCTTCCTGATCGTCGTCATCCTGTTCCGGCCGCAGGGATTACTCGGCCGCGCCGAGGAGCGCACGGTATGAGCGGTTTTGCCAAACCCCTGAAGATCGCGCTCGGCCTCATCGTCATTGCTGGCCTGATCGTCGTTCCCATGAACTTCAACCGCTACGGCCTGTTCATCCTGAGCCAGTGGGCAGTGATGACGATTGCCGCGATGGGCCTCAACCTCACACTCGGCTATGCCGGCCAGGTGTCGCTGGCGCAAGGCGCCTTCGTGGGCATCGGCGCCTATGCTTCCGCGATCATGACGACCCATGGCTGGCCGCTGCCAGTCGCGATCGTGGTGGCGATCGTGCTCGCCTTCGCGGTCGGCCGGGTACTCGGCTATCCTGCGCTGCGCGTGCAGCACCATTACCTTGCCTTCGTCACGCTCGCCTTCTCGACGCTAGCCTTCCTGGTGTTCCGCAATGAGAGCTGGCTCACCGGCGGCATCTACGGCATCTCCAACATTCCCAGGCCGCATTTCTTCGGGATCGCGACCAACAAGCCGCTGCCGTTCTACTATGTCTGCCTCGGCTCGCTCGCGATCGTGTCCATCGCGGTCTGGTGGCTGATCCGCTCGCCCTGGGGCCGCGCCTTCATGGCGCTGCGTGAAAATCCGCTGCGCGCCCAGTCGCTCGGCATCGATACCCGCCGCTACACGCTGATGGCCTTTGCGCTCGGCTCGGCACTCGGCGGCGTCGCCGGTGCGCTCTATGCGCCGCTGACGCAATATATCGACCCAGTTCCGTTCAACCTGTCGCTCTCGCTCGATCTCCTGATGATGGTGATCGTCGGCGGCGCCGGCTTTTACTTCGGTCCTTTCCTGGGGGCGATGATCGCGGTGCTGCTGCCGGAATGGCTGCGCTTCACCGAGGGCTATTATCTGATGCTCTACGCGATCGCGGTGATGGCACTTCTGATCTGGTCGCCCACCGGCATTCTGGGAATCCTCGACCGCTATCTCGCCGAGCGCCGCACCAGGGCGGCCTCAGCGTTGCGCGCCGTCGCAAAATCCTGGCTGGAGACGGCGCAATGAGTGCGGTGCTCGAAGTCACAGACATCAAGAAAAGCTTTGGCGGCATCACCGCGGTCGACGGCGTCTCCTTCGACGTCCGCGAAGGCGAGATCCTCGGCCTGATCGGCCCGAATGGCTGTGGCAAGTCGACCTTGTTCAACTGCATCCTCGGCCAGCTCACACCATCAGGCGGCGAGGTCAAACTCGACGGCAAGGTCGTCACCGGCTTGCGCCCCTCCGAGCTGAACAAGCTCGGCGTCAGCCGCACCTTCCAGCTCTTGCAGGTGTTTCCAAAACTCTCGGTGCGCGAGAATTTGATCCTCGCAGGCCAGGAGCACCAGGGCAACATGGCCTCGCGCCTGGTCGGCCGCTCCGATGCCGGACTGACGGATACCGCCAACCAGATGATTGGCTTCTTCAAGCTCGATCATCTCGCCGCGGAACCTGCCGGCGGTCTCTCCTACGGCCAGCAGAAGCTGCTCGACGCTGCGATGGCCTTCATGGGCGGCCCGCGCCTGGTGCTGCTTGACGAGCCCGCCGGCGGCGTCAATCCGACGATGTTGTCCGATCTGAAGGAACGCCTCGTCGCGATCAACCGTGAGAAGAACGCCACCTTCGTCGTGATCGAGCACAACATGGAGTTCGTGATGTCGCTGTGCTCGCGCGTGATGGTGATGGCGGAAGGCAAGGTTCTGGCGATGGGGCGGCCCGACGAGGTGCGCAAGAACCCCGCCGTGATCGACGCCTATCTCGGACATTAGGGAGCGCGAGCCATGAGCGATCCGATCCTCTCGGTTCAAAATCTCGTCGGCGGCTACGGCAAGATGACGATCCTGAACGGCACGACATTTTCGGTGCCGCCGGCGACGATCACCACCATCATCGGCCCGAACGGCGCCGGCAAGTCCACCGTGTTCAAGGCGATCTTTGGCCTGCTCAAGCTGCGCGAGGGCAAGATCAGCTTTGCAGGACGCGACGTTACCAATTTGAGCCAGCGCGCACTGCTCAATGCGGGCATCTGCTACGTGCCGCAGGGCCGCAACATCTTTCCCGAGCTGTCGGTGCGTCACAACATCGAGCTCGGCGGCGTCGCCGCCGGCAAAGGCCTCGACCTGCCGACGCGCATCGAGGCCGCACTCGACCTGTTCCCCGCGCTGCGCCGCAAATCGACGCAGCAGGCCTCGACGCTCTCGGGCGGCGAGCAGAAGCAGCTCGAGATCGCCCGCTCGCTGCTGCTCGAGCCAAAGCTCGTGCTGATCGACGAGCCCTCGATTGGCCTGTCGCCGCTGATGGTGCAGCAGACCTTCGATATTCTGAAGAGCCTGCGCGACCGCGGGGTCACCATCCTGATGATCGAGCAGAACGCGCGTTCGGCGCTGGAGATCTCTGATATCGGCATCGTGCTCGAGCTCGGCCAGACCCGGATGGTCGACAAGGCGGAGCGCATTCTGAACGATCCAAGGATCGGCCAGCTCTTCCTCGGCGGCGCCATGGAGAGCGCGGCATGAGCGCGCCAATGCGCATCGCAATTGCCGGCGCCGGCCTGATCGGCCGCCGCCATATCGAATTGATCGACGCTTCGCCGGATTGCATTCTGGCCGGCATCGCCGATCCCTCCCCCGCCGCGAAAGAGTTTGCGCAGGCGCGCAACACGCCCTGGCATGCGGATCACCGCGCGCTGCTGGCGCAAGAAAAACCGGACGGCCTGATCATCGCCTCGCCGAACGCGCAGCATTTCCAAATGGCGCTCGACTGTGCGCAAGCCGGCGTGCCCGCGCTGATCGAGAAGCCGGTGACCGACACGGTCGCGGCTGCACAGCGCCTGTGCGCCGCGATCGAGCGGACCGGCGTGCCGATGCTGGTCGGCCATCACCGCCGGCACAATCCGATCATCAAGGCCGCGCGCGAGGCTGTGGCGACCGGCAGGCTCGGCCACCTCACGGCCGTGGTCGGACTATGGCTCCTGAAGAAGCCCGACGACTACTTTGATGTGGCGTGGCGACGCGAGCAGGGCGGCGGGCCGCTGCTCATCAACCTCATCCATGACATCGACAATCTCCGCTTCATCTGTGGCGAGATCACCGAGGTGCAGGCGCTGACGTCGAACAAAGTTCGCGGCTTCGCTGTCGAGGACACCGCCGCATTGCTGCTGCGCTTCGCCAGCGGCGCGCTGGGAACAGTAACCGCGTCGGACGCGACGCCGGCGCCGTGGAGCTGGGAATTGGGCTCGGGCGAGAACCCTGTTTACGCCCGGCAGAATCAGCCCTGTTACATCTTCTCCGGCACCGCGGGCTCGCTGTCCGTGCCGAATATGGAGCTGTGGTCCTACCAGCGAGAGCCCGGCTGGCATGCGCCGCTGTCGCGCGAGACGATCGCGCCGCCGGCATTCGATCCGCTGGCCGAGCAGCTCCGGCATTTTCTTGCCGTGGTCGCAGGCCGTGAACAACCCCTGATCCCGGTCGAAGACGCGATGGGCACGCTCGCGGTCGTCGAAGCCGTCGGTGAAGCGGCACGCACGGGCCAGAAAATATCGCCGGGCCACATCATGGAGCAGGCAGCATGAACAAGCGCTCGATCGCGACCGTTTCCCTCTCAGGCGCACTCGATGAAAAACTTCGCGCCATCGCATCCGCCGGCTTCGAGGCGGTCGAGATCTTCGAGAACGATTTGCTGTCGTTCGGCTCCGGCCCGCGCGACATCGCAAATCTCTGCAAGGACCTCAATCTCGAAATCTGCGCGTTCCAGCCTTTCCGCGATTTCGAGGGCATGCCGGAGCCGCAGCGCACGCGAAACTTTGCCCGCGCCGAACGCAAATTCGATCTGATGCAGGAGCTCGGCACCGATTTGCTGCTGATCTGCTCCAACGTCTCGCCGGCCTCGCTCGGCGGCATCGATCGCGCCGCCGATGATTTTCGCGAGCTCGGCGATCGCGCCGCCAAGCGGTCTTTGCACGTCGGCTACGAAGCGCTGGCCTGGGGGCGGCATGTCAACGACTATCGCGATGCCTGGGAGATCGTACGGCGCGCCGATCATGCCGCGATCGGCGTCATTCTCGACAGTTTTCACGCGCTGGCGCCCGGCTTCCCGGTGCGCGCGATGGCGTCGATCCCCGGAGACAAGATCTTTCTGGTGCAGTTGGCCGACGCGCCGAAGCTCGAGCTCGACATCCTGTCATGGAGCCGGCACTTCCGCTCCTTCCCCGGCCAGGGCGACCTGCCGGTCGTCGAGTTCATGCAGGCGATCGCGGCGACCGGCTATTCCGGTCCGTGGTCGCTGGAGATTTTCAACGACCAGTTCCGCGCCGGCTCGGCGGCGCAGACCGCGGTCGACGGCCTGCGCTCGCTGATCCTGTTGCAGGACCAGCTCGCCCCGGATTGGCCAAAGCTTGTCGGCGAGCCCTTGGCCCCGAAGGCCAAGAGCAGTGGCACGGGCTTCATCGAGTTCGCCGTCAACGAGACCAAGGCCGGCGAGCTTGCGCATTTGTTCTCGCAGCTCGGCTTCCGCAAGACCGGCAAGCACCGCAGCAAGGCGGTGGAGCGCTGGTCGCAGGGCAAGGTCGAGCTCGTGATCAACTGCGAGACCGACGGCTTTGCGCATTCACACTATGTCACGCACGGCCCCGGCGTCTGTGCCATTGCGCTCGATGTCGACAATGCAGGCCTCGCAATGCAGCGCGCCGAGACGCTGAAGGCGCGCACCTTCTACCAACCGGTCGGGCCGGGCGAGCTCGAGATCCCCGCGATCCACGGCGTCGGCGGCAGCCTTCTTTATTTCCTCGACCAGGCCGGCAAGAACTGGGACACGGATTTTGCGCCGGTTGCGAGCGATGCAAGCGTGGATGCGCTGCTCGCCATCGACCACATCGCGCAGTCGATGCCTTATGACGAGATGCTGTCCTGGCTGCTGTTCTACACCGGCATACTCGACCTCAAGCGCCTGCCGCAGATGGAGATCGCCGACCCCAGAGGCCTCGTGCAGAGCCAGGCCGTCATCAACGGCGACCAGAGCCTGCGTTTCGTGCTCAACGGCTCCTCGGCCAATCGCACGTTGCCGGCGCGCTTCATCTCCGAGTTTTTCGGCTCAGGCGTGCAGCACGTCGCCTTTGCCTGCGAGGATATCTTTGCCACCGTCGCCGCGATGCGCGCCTGCGGCGCGGATTTTCTCGATATCCCTGACAATTACTACGACGACATCGAAGCCAAGTACGATCTTGCTCCTGACATCATGGCAAAACTCCGCGCCAACCACATCCTCTACGATCGCGAGGGCGACGGCGAGTTCTTCCAAGTCTACACCCACATTTTTGATGAGCGCTTCTTCTTCGAGATCGTGGAGCGGCGAAGCTATCAGGGATTTGGCGCCGCAAACGCCGGAATCAGGCTCGCAGCGCAGGCCCGCGAAGTGCGCCCCGCGAGCATGCCGCGGGTGTAGGACCCCCTTTCCCTTCTCCCCTTGTGGGAGAGGGTGCCTCGCGAAGCGAGGCGGGCGGGTTCTCTCCGCGTGCACACGTCTCTCGATCGCACTCGCGGAGACACACCCCTCATCCGGCGCTTCGCGCCACCTTCTCCCACAAGGGGAGAAGGGGTAGCGGACATCGCGGTTTCTATCCCCTCACTTCATCGGGCACTTATCGTGGAAGCGGTCCTGATCGTTCGTGACGATGGTGGCAACGGTCTTCAGCGAAAGCTCGCCCCCGGCGCCCTTCACCACGTCCTGCAAATAGAAATTCTGGATCGGGATATGGTTGTTGCCGTATTTGAACGAGCCGCGCAGCGACTTGAAGTTGGCCTTCTCCATCTCGGCCTTCATCGCATCCTTCTTGGACGTGTCGCCGCCGACGGCGACCACCGCGCTGTTGATGAGCTGCGCCGCGTCATAGGCCTGCGCACCGTAATAGCTCGGTCGTGCGCCCGGATATTTCTTGCGGTAGTCGGCGACGAACTTCTTGTTCTGCTCGTTCGGAAGGTCGTTCACCCACTCCTGCGCACCGGGCACCCCGAACGCATTCTCCTTCTGCAATGGCAACGTCGTCTCGTCGACGGTGAAGGCGGTGTAGAGTGGCATGGTGCCCTTCATGCCGGCCTGGACATATTGATTGAGGAACTGTGCACCGGCCGCACCGGGATAGAACACGAAGATCGATTCGGCGCCGGAAGCGCGAGCTTTCGCCAGCTCGGCCGAGAAATCGAGCTGGCTCGGCCAGACCGTGTACTCCTCGCCCTTTATCTCGCCCTTGAAGGTGCTCTTCACGCCGGCGAGCATGTCCTTGCCCGCCGCGTAGTTCGGGCCGATCAGGAACACGCTCTTGACGCCATTCGCGTTCATGTAGAGGCCCATGGCCGCCGGCGTCTGGTCGTTCTGCCAGGAGGTCGAGAACACGTAGGGCGAACAGAGTTCGCCGGCGAGCTGCGACGGGCCGGCATTGGCCGAGATCAGAATGGTCTGCGAGTCCACCGCGGTCTTGAGCGAGGCCAGCAGCACGTTCGACCAGATATAGCCGACGATGAAATCGACCTTGTCGGACTGCACCAGCTTCTCGGTCTTCTGCTTGCCGACGTCCGGCTTCTGGCCGTCGTCCTCGTAGATCACTTCGACCGGCTTGCCGTCCATCTTGCGGCCCATGTGGTCGAGCGCGAGCTCGAAGGAGTTGCGCATGTCGTTGCCGATCACGGCGGTCGGGCCGCTGAAGGTCGAGACGAAACCGATCTTGATGGTGTCGCCGGCGAAAGCCGGGCTTGCCAGAACCAGCGCCGCTGCGCCCGCCAGCCAGAATGCCGTCCTCATAACCACTCCCCTCCTTATTATTGATCCCGGAAGCGGGTTCATCGCCGCCCCGGGCCTGTCTCTATTGAACGCAAAATCTGTCGCGCCGCCAATGGCTCAGCGTCCGCCCCTGCACCATATTTCGCCCCAATCGGGGATGGCAAGAAATATAATTCTACTTACTTCGGTGAGGGCTGCGGCGCTTTTTCGCGGCGGATCGATACATCAGGCCTATTCTCCGATTGATGACGGCTATTGGACCGCGGCGCCCAATTCGCAATTAAATGAAGATGTAGAGCAGCTAGATTCGAGGGCACATCATGGCCGCAACTCCCCATCGCGTCGTCGTCGTCGGAGCCGGCTTCGGCGGGCTGGAGACGACCTACCGGCTGGCGGGCGCGCCGGTCGAGATCACGCTGATCGACCGCCGCAACCATCATCTGTTCCAGCCGCTGCTCTATCAGGTCGCGACCGCCTCGCTCGCGACCAGCGAGATCGCCTGGCCGGTGCGCCATCTCATGCGTGATCGTCGCGAGGTGACGACGCTGTTTGCGACCGTCAGCGGCGTCGATGCCAGCAGGCGCTGCGTGCTGATCGACGACGGCAGCGAGGTACCTTACGACACGCTGGTGCTCGCCACCGGCGCACGTCACGCCTATTTCGGCCATGACGAGTGGGAGACATGGGCGCCGGGCCTGAAGACACTGGAAGACGCGACCACGCTGCGCCGTCACATCCTGGTGGCGTTCGAACGCGCCGAGCGCGAGACCGATCCGGCCAAGCGCGCGGCGCGGCTGACCTTCGTGATCGTCGGCGCCGGCCCGACCGGCGTCGAGCTCGCCGGCACCATCGCCGAGATGGCGCACCACACCTTGCCCGGCGATTTCCGCAACATCGACACGACGAAAGCGCGCGTCGTGCTGATCGAGGCCGGCCCGCGCGTGCTTGCCGGCTTTCCCGACGAGCTCTCGGCCTATGCGCAGGCCTCGCTGGAGAAGATCGGCGTCGAGGTCGTGTTGGGGCAAGCCGTCACCGAGATCAATCGTGAGGGCGTGGTGTTCGGCGGCAAGCTGCTCGAGGCAAAGACACGAATTTGGGCCGCCGGCGTGCGCGCCTCTCCGGCTGCCGAATGGCTGGGCGCACCGGCCGATCGCGCCGGGCGCGTGCAGGTCGAAGACGACCTGACGATCCCCGGCCATCCCGAGATCTTTGCGATCGGCGACACCATCAACATCAACGCCTGGGAGGGCAAGCCGGTGCCCGGCATCGCGCCGGCCGCGAAGCAGCAGGGAAAGCATGTGGCCGAAACCATCAAGGCGCGGCTGCGCGGCGAGAGCAAGGGCGCGTTCCGCTACAAGCACGCCGGCAGCCTCGCCCAGATCGGCAAGCGGCTCGCGGTGATCGACTTCGGCCGCATCAAGCTGCGCGGCACGATCGCGTGGTGGATCTGGGGCATTGCCCACATCTACTTCCTGATCGGCCTGCGCCACCGCCTCAGCGTCGCGCTCAGCTGGCTCTGGATCTATGCGCGCGATCAGCGAGCGGCGCGGCTGATCACGCAGGGAAGCAGCAAGGTGGTCTAGCTTCTTTCTTCCTTCTCCCCTTGCGGGAGAAGGTGGCATAGGCGGCCTTCGGCCGCCGTCCTTAAGAACGCCGAAGCTTAGCTTCGGCTATGGCGCCGGATGAGGGGTTCTCTCCACTAGCAAGACCATTCGTGAGGAGAGGACGCTCACCCGGCTTCGCTTCGCGAAGCTGAGCAACAGCCGACATAGGTGACAGTTCAGACCGACGACGTGGATAACACAATTCTCGTTTCGTTCAGGTCGGTTGCCGCCGGCAGCGTCAGGCTGGCGTGATCGTGACCGGCAGGCTGTCGAGCCCGCGCAGCGTGTTGTTGAAACGGCGCTTCGGCTCGCCGGTGATCTCGATGCTGGCAACCCGGCGGGCCAAGGCCGAGAGCATCGTCTCACCTTCGAGCCGCGCCACGAGCTGGCCGACGCACATGTGAATGCCCGAGCCGTAGCCGACATGGCCGGAGGTGCGGCGAGTGATGTCGTAGCTGTCGGGCTTGTCCCAGCGCCGCGGATCGCGATTGGCCGCAGCGAGGAACATCAGCACTTTCTCGCCCTCGCCGATGGTCGCGCCTGACAGTTCGACCTCCCGCGTCGTGGTGCGGAAGAAGGTTTGCACCGGGCTTTCGAAGCGCACGGCCTCCTCGAAGGCGTTGCGCGCGAGCGTGAGATCGCCGCGGAGGCGCTGCCACTGATCGGGAAAGCGGACCATGCAATAGACAGCGGCACCGATACCATTGACCGTGGTGTCGAGGCCCGCCGACAGCAGCGAGCGCACCAGCAGCGGTGCTTCAGTCGCTGTGATGGCGCCCTTGTCGACATGGGCATGAATGCAGGCGCCGATGCCGCCGGGCGTCAGGTTGTCGCGCTGGCACTGGTCGGTGACATAGGCCTGATGCGGCGCCGAGCGCGCGATCGCCTCCTTGCGCAATTCGTTTGGCGGGCCGAAGGCGTTGAACACCAGGCTCGCATAGGGAATGAGATGCTCGCGTCCCTCCGGCTTCAATCCGAGCGCATCCGGGAAGATCGAGAGCGGGTAAGCTTCCGCGAGATCGGCGATCGCATCGAAGCTCCGCTGCTCCAGCAGCGCATCTACTCGCGCCTCGGCCGCCGCGGCAAAGCGGTCACGCAGCCCCTTCATCACCGTCGGCGACAGCACCGTTGACAGCACGGCACGGGTGCGGGTGTGTTCGGGCGGATCGGCCTCGAGGATCAGGCTCGGCGGCCGCCACGGCGTCTCCTTCTTGAAGTCGGACAGGCCGACGCCGCGGCTGGAGCAGAACGTCACCGGATCGTTCAGGACGGCATGCACCTCGGCATAGCGCGCCACGCCAAAGACCTTCCATTTGTCGAGACAGACGACCGGGCCCGTCTCACGCAGCAGCTCATGCGTGGGATAGGGATCAGCAAAAAACTTCATGTCGAAGGGATCGACGTCGAGATGCGGGACGCCTGCTACGGCCGAGCCGGGTGTGCTCATAAAGATCCTCCCTCATTTTGATCTTGTGAAAGGGCAGCGCTTGCCCTTAGGTCTTTCGGCACGCCGCGAGACAGATACCCGATATGCCGCCTTCGACCAGATCCCGCCAAAAGCCTGCGCCCGCCGACGTCGGGCCGACGCTCGATCTCGATCGTTACGTCCCGGCGTTCATCACCTTCATCGCCAACAAGCTCTCGAACAGCGCGACCGCGTTCTATCAGCGGCAGTTCGGCGTCAACGTCACGGAATGGCGGATCATGTCGCTGCTGGCGATCGAGCCCGGCATTCCGGCCTCGCGCATCTGTCACGTCATCGGCTTCGACAAGGGCCCGGTGAGTCGGACGCTCGCGCGTCTCGAGAAGCGCGGGCATGTGTCGATCCGCACCGACCCGAACGACGGCCGCACCCATTCGATCTCGCTGACCGCGAAGGGCCGCACCACCCATGACAAGGTGATCGCCGCCGCGTTCGAGCGCGAGCGGCGTCTGTTGTCCTGCCTGAGCAAGGACGAGCGCGAGGTGCTGATCGACCTGCTGCGCCGATTGCACGAAAATCTCGGCGCGGTGACCGGCGGCGCTGAGGCCTGACGGACTACGCGCTGCGCGCAATCTGGTATCACCCCCAGGCATGCGCTGGCGTTTGCCCGCGGCACCCTCTCTGCCGAGCATCGTCTCCTCCGATCCGACGCGGCGGTTCCCCCGCCGTCATCCTCGTCCGAAACGGTTCGCACAAATTAGTTGCTTCGGCAACAAAAGAATCGAAGGATATCGCGGCAGGATGGCTGGCGTATTGGCCGGTTGTCTCGCACCCCTCCCGTCATTCCGGGGCGCGTAGCGCGAACCCGGAATCCATCGTACGGCAGCCTCAGCGGTGAAATGGATTCCGGGTTCGCGCCAAGAGGCGCGCCCCGGAATGACAGCGAGATGAGTTGCACCGCCTTGCTATGCAGTTTCTTCCAACTCAGCCGCTACAACCCAACCCACTCCACCGACGCATCATCATTCACCTGCGCCACCGCATCCGCACGCCGCGTCAACACGGCGCGCTGGTTGATGTAGCCCTTGTCGGTGATTTCGCCCCCATCAACCGACGGCGGTTCGGCAAGCAGCAGTGCGCGCGTGGCGTGGCCGGAGGAATTGGTGCCCTGCTGCTTAAGTTTTGCAAGGCCCTGCGCGATCGCAGCCCTGACCTTGTCATGCCTCAGCACATCATTGACGCCCGCCGTTTCGGACAGACCGGCGTAGGCGCGACAGGCGACAATGTTCGGAAACACCAGAAAACGCACCTCATCGCCGCCGTGGCCAGTGACGACGATGTCCTGCGCCAGCGGCGCAAGCGCAGCGATGCCGGCGACGCGCAGCGTGCCGACGCTGACCCAGGTGCCGGAATTGAGCTTGAAATCTTCCGCGACGCGACCGTCGAAGAACAGGCCACGCTCAGGCCGCTCGGCATCGGCAAGCTTCACGGCGTCGCCGATCAGGTAAAAGCCCTCCTCGTCAAAGGCCAGCCTGGTCAGCTCGGGCGCTTTCCAATAGCCTGGCGTGACATTAGGACCGCGCACGCGCACCTCCAGCTTGTCGCCCGAGGTGACGAGCTTCAGCTCGGTGCCGGGAACCGGCACACCGATATTGCCGGAGCGCTCGGCAAGGAAATGGCAGTCTGTCGCAAGCGGTGAGGTTTCGGTCGAGCCCCAGGCCGAGACCATCGGCATGAAATGGCCGACGGTCTTGATCGACAGCTCCTCTAGCGCATCCCAGAGGTTCTGTGGCAGCGCGGCGCCGGCATAGAAGGCGAATTTTACTTCGCTGAAGAAACGCCGGCGCAGCTCCTCATCAGCACGCAACGCTGCGATCAGCATGTCAAAGCCGCGCGGCACGTTGAAATACACCGTCGGCACCACGCTTTTCAGATTGGCCAGTGACGTCGCAAACAGTCCGGGCGTGGGCTTGCCGCCGTCGATGTAGAGCGAGCCGCCATTGCGCAGCACGAGATTGAAATTGTGGTTGGCGCCAAACGTGTGGCTCCAGGGCAGCCAGTCGAGAATGACGAGATCGCTGCCGGCTTGCTCGAGAAAGGTCCAGGTCTGCGCCTTGGCCTGCTGGCTCGAGGTCAGCATGCGCTGGGTGTTGATGACCGCCTTGGGCGTGCCGGTCGAGCCCGAGGTGAACAGGAATTTTGCGATCGTGTCGGGGGTGACCGTAGCGAAGGCCTTTGCGACGTCGGGCGTCTCGGCCGTTGCAGCGATGGCGCGGAAGGCGAGCGCATCGGCGTCGCCGGCATTGCCACTGATGATCTGCGCCTTGTGCAGCGGCTTGATCGCGGCGAGCGCCGCCGCAAACGGCTTAGTGGCGGAAACATAGATCGCGCCTGGCTCAAGCAGCGCAATCATGCTTTTCAGCTTGTCGAAATCCTTTGACATCTGCGAATAGGCCGGCGAGATCGCGGCCGAAGGCACACCGACATGCTGTGCCGCCAACGCGAGCAGCGCATGATCGATGCTGTTATCTGAGAGGATAACAACGGGGCGCTCCGCGCTGAGCCCTTGCGCCAGAATCCACGACGCTGCCGCGCGTACCCGCCGCAGGGCACCCGCGTAAGTCACGATAGCCCAGGGCGTATCGGCGCTGTCACGCTCGGCGAGGAAGACTTTGTCCGGCGTTTGCCGCGCCCATTGTTCCAGCCAGTCACCGATGCAACGCGCGCTGTCGCGCAACGGCTCCGGCGAGCGCAGCACGATGCTGCCGTCGGCGCGATGCTCCGCGACGGTTTTTGGCGTTGCGAACAGGCTCGAATCGTCACCACGAGTGGCGGTTGTCATAATTTCCTCCTCGCCCATATCCGGGATCGGCCGCCGCCTCGTTCCGGGCTGCTTTAGCCATAATGTTGGGGAGGACAATTGTTGTCGTCAACAACAATCTTCCGCTGGGGCCGTCGAGACGCTAAGGTCACACAGCAGGAGACCTCCACGTGACAGTCAGCGCTACTCGCCCCTCCCCCAACAAACGCGCCGGCAACGGCACCGCGCCGCGGATCGACGCGGACGAGATCGGCCTCGATGCGCTGGTCGGACACGCCGGCTACGCGGTGCGGCGCTTCCAGATCTGGATCTTTCAGGACTTCATCAAGACGCTCGGCGACGTCGACATCCGGCCGACGCAATATTCGGTGCTGACCGTGATCGGCGCCAACCCCGGGCTCTCTCAGATGGTGGTCGCAAAGCGCCTCGGTATCGAGCGTGCCCGGTTGGTGCATCTGCTCGACAGTCTCGAGCAGCGCAAGCTGGTGAAGCGGATCAAGTCGAAATCGGACCGGCGCTCGCACGCGCTGCACCTCACCGGCCAGGGCGAGACGGCGCTGGCCAAATTCCAACGCCTCGCCGCCGAGCACGAACGGCATGTCGAGGAGAAGATCGGCAAGGCGAACCGGGAGCGGCTGCTCCAGATCCTCGCTGGCTTCACCTGATCCCGACTGCACATAAATTGGGCAAGTGCCCATAACAGGGCGCCGGCGCAGCGGTCCGTTCAATCATCGAAATATCACTCAACCCACTGATTGCACGATAATATCCGAGGCATCGCGTCTGCCCGGATAATGTACACAATGGCACATCGCTTGCTTCATTCCGGGTGGGACCTGTTGCCGGAGTTTTATCGCCATGAAGGCTGAGATGGGGGCTGAGCAGCCTGAAACGATCGCCGCGATTGTGGCCGCGCATCGCGCGGGCACGATGACGCCGGCGCAGACGGTCGCGCGGACCTATCAGCGCATCCGCGACCGCAACGATCCCGCCATCTTCATCGGCCTGCGCGACGAGAACGACGCGATCACGGAGGCCAAAAAGCTCGCCACGCGCATGGATGCCGCCAGCCTGCCGCTCTACGGCGTGCCGGTCGCGGTGAAGGACAATATCGACGCGCTGGGCTTTCCGACCACGGCGGCCTGCCCGGCCTTCTCCTATGCGCCGACGCATGACTCGACTGCGGTCGACCGGCTGCGCGCGGCCGGCGCGATCATCATCGGCAAGACCAATCTCGACCAGTTCGCAACCGGCCTGGTCGGCGTGCGATCGCCCTATGGCATTCCCAGGAATTCGATCCGCGAGGATCTCATTCCCGGCGGGTCGAGCTCGGGCTCGGCTGTGGCGGTCGGCGCTGGCCTCGTGCCGCTGTCGCTCGGCACCGACACAGCCGGCAGCGGGCGCGTGCCGGCGATGCTCAACAACATCGTCGGGCTGAAGCCGAGCCTTGGCATGATCTCGACCGCGGGACTCGTGCCGGCCTGCCGCACGCTCGACTGCATCTCGGTGTTTGCGCTGACGGTGGATGATGCCGCGCTCGCGCTGTCGGTGATGGCAGGACCCGATCAGGCCGATCCGTTCTCGCTCGACCGGCCGCTGGGCGCCCTCACGCCTTTCCCGGCAAATTTGCGCCTCGGGGTGCCGCGCAACGGACAACTGATCTTCTTCGGCGACAGGAAGGCGGAAGCCGCATACGGCGAAGCCCTGAAGCGCTGGACCGCGCTCGGCGCGACGCTGGTCGAGTTCGACCTCGAGCCGTTCTACGAGACGGCGCGGCTGCTCTATGAAGGTCCCTGGGTCGCAGAGCGCTATCTCGTGATCAAGAATCTGCTGGCGTCCGCGCCCGACTCGATCCATCCGGTCACGCGCGAGATCACCGCGGCCGGTGCACGGCTGACGGCGGCAGAGACCTTCTCCGCACTCTACCGCTTGCAGGGCCTGCGCAAGATCGCCGAGCGGACGTTTGCCAATATCGACGCGCTGGTGCTGCCGACGGCGCCGACGGCGTATACGACTGCGCAGGTGCTCGCCAATCCGATCGAGCTCAACAGCCGGCTCGGCACCTACACGAACTTTGTGAATCTGCTCGATCTCTGCGGCCTCGCCGTGCCGGCCGCGATGCGCGCGGACGGCATTCCATTCGGCATCACACTGCTCGCGCCCGCAGGACGTGATGCGCTGCTTGCGAGCATCGGCCGCGTCTTCCATGCGGATACGAAGCTGGGGGTTGGCGCGAAGGGCGTAGCGCAAGCACCGCTCGCGGCGCTTCCTGCAAACAGCGCCGACGAGATCCCGATCGCCGTGGTCGGGGCGCATCTCTCCGGCATGGCACTCAACGGCGAGTTGAAGGCACTGAACGCAAAGCTGATCGAGGCGACGCAGACGGCGCCGAACTACAAGCTCTACGCGCTCAGGACCACGCCGCCGAAGCCCGGCATGCTGCGCGTCGAGGCCGGCAAGGGAGCGTCGATCGAGCTGGAGATCTGGTCGCTGTCGTCATCGGCTTTCGGCAAGTTCGTCAATGCGATTCCTGCGCCGATGGCGATCGGCACGATCCGGCTTGCGGACGGCCGCAGCGTGAAGGGATTTCTCGTGGAGCCGGAAGTGCTCGGCGAGGCGCGCGATATTACGGCGTATGGCGGCTGGCGGAAGTTTATGGCGGAAACGGCGAAAGTATAGGCAACACTGCTAACCCAACAAATGCTGTCGTCCCGGCGAAGGCCGGGACCCATAGCCACAGGATTGAGTTTGACGAAGGCCCGGAGCTATCAGCTGCGCGCCACAACTACTCCTGGGGTTATGGGTCCCGGCCTTCGCCGGGACGACAGTGAGTGTGCAGCGACTTCCGTACCTACACCGACACCGCGTAAATCTCATACTCCCCGCGCACCAGCTCGATATGCGCGCGCATCGCGGCGGCGGCGCCCTGCTTGTCGCCGCGCATGATGGCGACGACGACGCGGTCGTGCTCGGCTTGCGACTTCGCCAATCGGCCGAGGTTGCGGAACTGGGCGCGGCGGAACGGCTGCACGCGCACGCGGGTGGCAAGCGTAATCTCGGCGATGTAGCCGTTCTGCGATCCCGCATAGATCGCGTTGTGGAAGCGCTCGTTGACCTCGTGAAAGCGGTCGGGGTTGCCGGCGTAGCTCAGGACGCGCAGCTCTTCGTGGATGGCCTCCAAGCCGTGACGCTCGGCCGCCGACATGCGCTCGGCGGCGAGGCCGGCGCACAGCGCCTCCAGTTCCGCCATCGCCTCGAACATGCTCGTTAGTCGCTCGAATGAAGGCTGCGCCACCACCGCACCGCGATGAGGCCGCGCCTCGACCAAGCCGCTCGCCACCAGCTGGCGCAGCGCTTCGCGCACCGGCGTGCGCGAGACGCTGAAGCGCCTTGCGATGTCGGTCTCGTCCAGCGGCGCGCCGGGCGCGAGAGTTCCACGCACGATCTCGTCGGCAAGCTGCAGCCGCAGTTCCTCGGCGCGCGTGACCTTCTGCACCGATGACGAGGCACGGTCGACGCGCGGCACCACCGGTTCGGCCGGCAGTGTCCCGGGCGGAAAATCGTCAAGCGTCATACGGTCAGGTCTCTTTCGACTCGTCGATGATGCTGACATGGGCGGCGACGACGCGCCAGCCCTCCGGGAAGCGAATCCAGGTCTGCATCTGCCGGCCGACCTTGCCGGGAGCCGTGTCGCGATAGAACAGAGTGGAGGCCACGGCCGTGTCGCAACCATAGCTCGAGATCACCGTCTTGGCGGTGCGGCGGCCGAGGCCGACCGGCGAGCGGCCGGCGCGGAAGCCGGAGATCGCCTCATAGCCGTAGAGGTTCTCGCCGATGCCGTAGCGCAGCGTGCGCGGATCATTGCGGAAGAGCTCGCCGAGCACGGCGACGTCGTTGGTGACGAGGGCCTGCTCATAGCGTTCGAACGCGGCTTTGACTTCCGCGATCACGTCGGGGAGATCGATCTCCATACTAAATTCCTCTCGGCGACGGCGCGGACACCACGCCCATCTTCTCCAATACGTGCGCGACGCGCAACGCGATGTCCTCGCGCCAGGGCGCAGCAATGATCTGCACGCCGATCGGCAGCGGCTCGAGCGGCACCGGCACGGCGACCACCGGCAGGCCGATGAAGGAGATCGGCTGGGTGTGGATGCCGATATTGGCACGCACCGGCAGCTCGACGCCGTCGAGATTGAAATTCACCTGGCCGAGCTTTGGCGCGGTGCAAGGCGTTGCCGGCGCGATCAGCACGTCGACTGACCTGAAAATCTCGGCGAGTTGCGCGCGATACCAGTGCCGGAATTTCTGCGCGCGATCGACCAGCGACGCCGGCACCATGGCGCCGGCGATCAGACGATCGCGCACGGCCGGATCGAAATCGTTCGGCCGCTTGCGCAGGCGATCGAGATGCAGCGAAGCACCCTCGGTGGTGGTGATGACATAGGCCGCCGCGCGGGCGCGCGCGGCTTCGGGGACGTCGACCACTTTCGTCACGCCAAGCGCCTTGGCGACGCGGCTGACGGCTTCGACGGCTTCCGGAAACACGTTCTTCTGAAAATGTCCGCCGGCGATCGCGATGCGCAGATCCGAAACCCGATTGGCGAGCAGCGGCAGCGTGGGCTCCAGACCACGTGTCGTGCAGGCGCAATCGTCCGCGTCCGGGCCCTGCATCGCGTCATAGGCGAGCGCGAGATCGGTGACCGAGCGCGCGAACGGGCCGAGATGATCGAGGCTCGCCACGAACGGAAACGAGCGCGCCCGCGACAGCCGGCCATAAGTCGGCTTCAGGCCAAAGATGCCGCAGAACGAGGACGGCACGCGGATCGAGCCGTTGGTGTCCGATCCGAGCGCGATCGGCACCAGCGCACCGCCGACGGCGCTCCCCGAGCCGCCGGAGGAACCGCCGCTCATCCGCGTCGTGTCATGCGGATTGCGCGAGGGACCGTCATGGACGTTCTCGCCGGTGAAGTCGTAGGCGTATTCGCCCATGTTGAGCGCGCCGACGAGCACTGCGCCGGCGGCTTCCATTCGTTCGATCAGCGTGGCATCGCGCTTGGCAGGCGCGAGGTCGCGGTTGATCTTCGAGCCGGCTCGCGTGGGCAGACCCGCGACGTCGAACAGGTTCTTCACCGCGAAGGGGACGCCGGCGAGCGGGCCGACCTTTTTGCCGGCCGCGATGTCCGCATCGATCGCGCGTGCTTTCGCGCGGGCGCGATCAGCGGTGACGTCGGTGAAGGAATTGAGAACGCCGTCGTGCTGCTTGACGCGCGCAAGCGCGGCTTCGGTCGCATCGAGCGCGGACATCTTGCCGCCCGCAACCGCACTCGCGATTCCGGCGGCCGTCATCTCTGGCTTGGTGGTCATGGCAGCATCAGGCGGTGAAGATCGGCGCCGGCTCGGTCTCGTCCGGCAGCGCGAATACGTCGACCATGCGGCCAAGCCGCAACGAGACTTCGAGATTGGCGCGCACCGCGGGCCGCCAGGCCTCCTCGACCGGCAGCGCCAGCGCTTTCGATACGGCGTCGATATAATTGTCCAGCGGCTCGGCCATCACGCTCCCAAATAATCAGTGCGCTCTCAGTGTACCTGCAACGGCGGATGCGGGATCGCCGTCAGCAGTTCCTTGGTGTAATCGTCCTGCGGATCGCTCAGGACCTTCTCGGAAGAACCTTCCTCAACGATCCGCCCCGTCCGCATCACAATGACACGATCGCACAACAAGCGCACTACATTCAAATCATGCGAGACGAACAGATAGCTCATACCTAGCCGCGCCTTGAGGTCCTGGAGCAGGTTCAGGACGACAGCCTGCACCGAGACGTCCAGCGCCGCGGTTGGCTCGTCCAGGATGACGAGTTTGGGATGCAGCGCGATGGCGCGGGCGATGCCGACGCGGGCCTTCTGGCCGCCGGAGAGCTGGTGCGGAAAGCGATCCAGCAGATTGTGCGGCAGGCCAACCATGGTGGCCAGCTCCTCACAGCGGGCGCGGAGCGCGTCGCGTCCCCTGATATCGCCAAGCTGCATGATCGGGTCAGCAATGGCGCGCGCGGCGGTGAAGCGCGGGTTGAGGCTGTCGGTCGGATCCTGGAACACCATCTGGATGCGGCTGCGCTGCGGCAGCCGGGCAAACGAAGCTGGCGCGATGCCGCCGATGTCCTCGCCGTCGAACTGGATCAGGCCGGAGGTCTGGTCCAGGAGCCGCATCACCATCATCGACGTGGTCGATTTGCCGCAGCCGGATTCGCCGACGAGGCCGACGCTCTCGCCGTGACCGATCGAGAGGTTGATGCCGTCGACCGCGCGGAACACATCGGGCTCCACGGGCGGCTTGCGGCCGAACAGTTTTCCGAGCGTGGCGGTGGCGCCCTGGCGGGGATATTCCTTGACCAGCTTTTCGATGAGGAGGAGAGGCTTCTGGCTCTCTGCGCTTGCTGCAGCCGCCGAGGTTGCCTCCGCAGGCGCGGCGGCTGCACCCTCCTCCTCCGGCAACAGATCCCGCAAGCTCACGCCGAGCCGCGGCGTCGCGCGCATCAGCTTCTTGGTGTAGGGGTGCTGCGGGTTGGCGAAGATGTCGGCGGCCTTGGCGGTCTCGACCACCCGGCCCTTCTCCATCACCACGACGCGGTCGCAATAGGCGGCGGCGAGGCCGAGATCGTGGGTGATCAGGATGGTCGACATCGCCTTGCGCCTGGTCAATTCGACGATCAGGTCCATCACCGCCTTCTGGGTGGTGACGTCCAACCCAGTCGTCGGCTCGTCCGCGATCAGCAATTGCGGATTGCAGGCGAGCGCGAGCGCGATGACGACGCGCTGGCACATGCCGCCGGAGAGCTCGAACGGATAGGCGTGATAGCGCTCGCGCGGCTGGGCGATCTTGACCTGCTCCAGCGCCTCGATCGCCTTCTCGCCGCGATCTGTGACCTGGGCCTGCTGCACATGGGTGCGCAGCACGTCCTCGATCTGGTCGCCGACTTTGCGGATCGGGTTGAGCGCGGCGCGCGGGTTCTGGAAGATCATCGAGACTTCGCGGCCGCGCAGATCGCGCATCTGGGCTTCGGTCGCCGCTTTCACATCGATGCCGGAAAACATCACCGAGCCCTCGGCGATCTTGCCGGCGCGGTCGAGGATGCGCATCACCGCATAGGACGTCACCGACTTGCCGGAGCCGGATTCGCCGACGATGGCGAGCGTCTCGCCCTTGGCGACAGAGATGTTGACGTGCTGCACGGCTTTGACGATGCCGCGGCGGGTGGTGAATTCGACGGTGAGGTCCTGGACGTCGAGCAGCGGTTGGGCGGTCATGGACGCCTCGCGTCGGTCAAAACGCTCGAAAACAACCCCATGCACAGTAGAACGACGTTGGAATCGTCGGGGACTTTTCGCGGGAAGTTTGAACGTGAGGCGGGCACCGCCCTCTCGTTCCCTCCCCCCCTGCGGGGGAGGGGAAGGGAGGGGGGTAGCCACGAACGCCCATCTCCCCCGGGGCTACCCCCCTCCCCAACCCTCCCCCGCAAGGGGGGAAGGAGCGATACAGCGGAATTCAAAATCACCATCACGTCCTGCGCTGGGGGTCGACGATGTCGCGCAGACCGTCGCCGAGGAGGTTGAAGCAGAACACCGCGATCATCAGTGCGAGGCCCGGGAACAACGCGATCCACCATTCGCCTGAGACCATGAAGCCCGCGCCCTCGGCGACCATGATGCCCCATTCGGCGGTCGGCGGGCGGACGCCGAGGCCGATGAATGACAGGCCGGCGGCATTGAGGATGGCGTAGCCCATGGTCAGCGACATCTGCACGATCATGATCGGCATGATGTTCGGCAGGATGTGCACCAGCAGGATGCGGAATTCGTCGTTGCCGGAGAGCCGCGCCGCCTGCACGAAGCCGGCGTTGCGACGCACGTTCGCTTCGGCGCGCGCGACGCGGGCATAGAGCGGGAAGTTGACGATGGCCGTCGCCAGAATGATGTTCTGCACGGTATTGCCGAGCGCTGCGACGATGCCCATCGCCAGTACGAACAGCGGGAAGGCCATGATGGTGTCGGCGATGCGGCCAACGATGCGGTCGGTCCAGCCGCCGAAATAGCCGGCCGCGATGCCCGCGAGCCCGCCCATCAGAAACACCAGCACGACCGAGGCGACCGCGATGAACGTATCGAGCCGCGTCGCCACCACGACGCGGCTGAAGATGTCGCGGCCGAGTTGATCGGTGCCGAACCAGTGCACCGCCGACGGCGGTTTCAGCGCCGCCGCGGTATCCGAGGCGAGCGGATCGTACGGCACGACATACGGGCCGAAGACCGCGGCAAGGAGAATGACGATCAGCAGGGCAAAGGAGAAGCCCGTGACCTTGTTCTCACCGAGAACGTAGCGGGTCTGTTCGAGGATCGCGACAAGGCCCGAGGTTCGTGCGGGACCGGCGGGTTCAACGGCGGGCGCAACAGAGCTCATGGTTCAGCCCTCAAGCCTGACGCGTGGATCGATCACGCCGTAGAGAATGTCGATCACGAGATTCAAAAGCACGTACATCACCGCCATGGTCAGCACGAACCCCTGCACCGGTGCGAAGTCCGACGAGATCAGCGCTTCGACCGCATAGGAGCCGATGCCGGGCCAGGCGAACACTTTCTCCACCAGCACGTTGGCGCCGAGCAGGAACGAGAACACCATGCTGAGCGTGGTGATTACCGGCAGCATCGCGTTGCGAAACGCGTAGGTGACGATGACGGTCGTCGGCGACAGGCCGCTGGCGCGGGCGGTGCGGACGAATTCGGACGCCAGCACTGCCAGCATCGAAGCACGCGTCATGCGTGCGATCGGCGCCAGCGAGAAGATCGCAAGCGTTGTCGCCGGCAGGATGAGCTGGCTCAACGCCGAACGAAACGCCTCGAAGTCGCGCGCGATCAGCGTGTCGATCAGATAGAAGCCGGTCACCGTCGGCGGCGCGCTGTAGAACACATCCAGCCGGCCGAGCGGCGCGGGCGACCAGCCGAGCCGGAAATAGAAGAAATACACCAGCACCAGGCCCGTGAAGAACACCGGCAGCGAGACGCCCGCTGTTGTCGTGATGCGACAGAGATGGTCGATCCATGATCCTGGTCGCGTCGCTGCGAGCACGCCGAGCGGAATTGCGATGACAATCGAGACGATCAGGCCGAGCAGCGTCAGCTCGGCGGAGGCCGGCAGGCGACTGCGGATCTCCGCTGCAACCGGCTGGCCTGTCGTGAGCGAGCTGCCGAAATCGCCATGCGCGAGATCGTTGGTGTAGCGGAAGAACTGCTCGATCAGCGGCTTGTCGAGGCCGAGCTTCTTGCGGATCTGCTCGACCGCTTCCTTGGTCGCGGCCGGACCGGCGAAATACGCGGCGGGATCACCCGGCAACGCGCGCGTCAGCAGGAAGGTGACGATGACGACGCCGATCAGCGAGGGAATCGCGAACATCAGGCGCTTGCCGATCATGGTGAGCATGGGGCGCTCCTCGATGACAGATCGCTTGTGCTGTTTCGCGAGAACGTCGCCGCGCGCTCCGCTCCGTTCCCTCCCCCCTTGTGGGCGAGGGCTAGGGAGAGGGGTGGCTCCGGGAGAGGTCTGAGTTCGTGGCTACCCCTCTCCCCAACCCTTCCCCACAAGGGGGGAGGGAGCCTGAAGAGCGTGCTCACCTCACCCATGACGCCTCACCCCTTCGCCATCGCGCGATAATCCAGGCGGCGGTGGAACCAGTATTGGTAGCCGCTGATGTTCTTCTGCATCGCGACGTTGACGAAGGGCTGGTACAGCGGGATGCGCGGGATGTCGGTGTAGGCGAGATCGACAAAGCCCTTCACGTCGGTGTCGTAGGTCGCCATGTCGCCGGTCGCAGCAGCAACGCGGGCGCCGTCGATCAACTTGTCCATCTCCGCCGACTTGTAGCTCATGGTGTTGAAGACGGAATTGTTGCCGTGATAGCACCAGTAGAAGAAGTATTCGGGGTAATCGAGCCAGCCCGAGAACACGTTGGTGAAGAGCGGCATCTCCTTCTTGTTCAATTCGGTGCGCCAGTTGGCGCCGGGCACCTTGTTGATGGTGGTTTTGATGCCGATCTGCGCAAGTGACTCCTGCACCAGCACGCAGAGCGGCTCGTTGACGCCGGCGAAATTCAGGTCGAACGAGATCGTGGTCTCGAAGCCGTTGGCGAGGCCGGCTTCCGCCATCAGCGCCTTCGCCTTCTCCATGTCGGTGTTGTATTTGTGCGGCTGCGGCCAGGCCACTTCGGTCGGCTTGTCCTTCGGCGCGCCGAACATCGGGTTCGCGAGCCCGAACATCACGGCATCCATGATCTTCTGATAGGGCAGCGCGTAGGCCACCGCCTGACGAACCTTTGGATTGTCGAACGGCGGCTTGGTGACGTTCATGCCGATATACTGGATGCCGTTGGAGAATGGCAGCGACACCACGTTGAGCTTGCCGCTGGCCTTCATCTCCTGGAAATCCTTGTTCGGGAGCTCGTAGGAGATGTCGGCGTCGCCGCGCTCCAGGAGCGCACGGCGGTTGCCGGCCTGCGGCACCATGCGCCAGATCACGCGCTTGATCTTCGGCAAGGGACCGCCGATCCAATCCTCGTTGCGCTCCATGATGACTTCGGTGCCGGCCGTCCACTTCGTCACCCTGTAGGCGCCGGAGCCCGCAGTCTGCTGCTTGGTGAATTCGAGGCCCCACGGATCCTTCTCGCTCGAATTCTTCTTCACCAGCTCAGAGTTGACGATGCAGGGCACGATGACCGCGAGATCGGGGATCGTCAGCCTGTCCTTCTTCAGGAAGTCGACGCGCACGGTATAGTCGTCGATCACGACGAACTGCTCAGGCTTGGTCAGCGAGCCCGCACTCATCTGGAAGGTCGGGAAGCCGCCGACGCTGACGGCGCGGTCGAGCGACCACTTCACGTCTTTCGCCGTGACCGGCGCGCCGTCATGGAATTTGGCGTTCTTCTTCAGCTTGAAGGTGACCGACATGTCGTCGATCTTGAACTCCTCGGCGAGCTCGCCCTTGAACTTGTCGCGGTCGTAATAGGGCACGCCGCCGGGGCCGACCTTCATCTCGTGGCTGATCAGGCGGTCGTAGCAATTCCAGGACACTTCATAGCCGGGCACGTTGGTGCCGACGCCGTGGATGTCGAGATTGTTCGGGCCGCCCTCCGAGACGATCAGCAGCGTCTCCGAGCGCACATCGGCATAGGCCGAGGAGATGACCTGGGGCATCGCCGGAAGCGCCGCGCCGGCGGCCAATCCGGACACGGACTTGAGGAAATCGCGACGCTTCATGAGACGGCTCCAACACGGAAGTTTCTGGTTGGAACAGGATTCGCAAGGTTCGTGCCAAGACTTAAGGAGAGCCGAAGACCGGAATAATTCTTTGATATTACTGATTAAACTCTATTCTAGGCTACGAGAACTAAGCGCCCCGGCCTTAAGAATTGCATACAAAGAAATGCATTTGCTCATTAATTAGACTGACTTTGGTCGCGGCCTATTTGCTATGCGGCGCCTGTCCACCCACCGTCGTCCCGGCGAAGGCCGGGATCCATACCGCGTGATCCATCGGTCAACGCAGGCTCGTGGTACCACGGGAGAACGAGTAACTGCTGGTCTTCGCCAAACTCCTCCCTGGGGGTATGGGTCCCGGCCTTCGCCGGGACGACAATGGAGATTGGCGCGAGCCATCACTCCGCCCAGATCAGATCCTGCAGCGCGACCAGATCGTCCGCCTTGTCCTGCCAGCCCTCGATGCAGATGTGGCTGTTGAGGTCGCTGGCAGAGTGCAGCAGCATCAACGCCATCAGGCGCCGCTTCAGCGCGAAATCGAGGTTTGGGTAGCCAAAACCTTCGAGCAGGCCGCGCACCCTCCCCGGCCGCCCCGCCGACATGAAGGCGCTCGGGCCGAGCAGATCGTAATCGCGCCAGCCCGCCCTGACGTCGCCGAAGTCGAACAGGCCGGCGAGCGACCAGTCGCCGTCGCGGCAGGCGAGCAAAAAATTCTCCGGAATGTATTCGCCGATCAGGATCACAGGCGGCGCGTCCATTGGAATCAGCATTGCCGCATCGCGCAGGAGATCGTCGAGGCCGGCGAGGAATTTTGGCGCAAGACCGAGACGCGTGTGCCGCGTCCTGCATCCCAGCATCTGCGTGCGCATGAATGCGTCCCAGCGCGGCTCGATTTGCGCGAGCGGGCCGAGCGGCGCGCGCTGCACGGCGGCGATGGTCTCGCCGATCTGGCGCAACACGCGCTCCTTCTGGGCTTCGGCGAGTTGAGGCCATACTTCCGAACCGAGCGTGCCGGCAAGGCGCGTGATGATCAGATAAGGCCAGCCGTCGCGCTCGCCTTCCGCGACGATCTCGGGGATCGGCAGATGCAGGCAGCCCCTGAGCTGCATCAGCGAGCCGCGTTCCGAGACGAATTGCGCGCGCAGCAGCGGCGGGAAGATTTTCAGGATCAGCTTCTCGCCGAGGCCCAGTACGAGATTGGTGCCGGTCGAAAACACATGTGGCGAGCCGATGTCGATGCCGTGGCTGCGCGCGATGTCGAGCGCAATCGGCAGCCATTGCGGCGGATCGGAGCGAAAGCTGCGAAAGGTTTTCGCGTCGGCGAACGCGGGTAGCGACGGAACGTTGATCATCCGCCCTGGCTCATCCGAATAAGCTTCGTGGATTCGGTGCAAGCCGAGCAGACGGTGCACCTCTCCCGCTTGCGGGAGAGGTCGTGCCGAAGGCGCGGGTGAGGGTTCTCTCCTCTAGGGGATTATCCCATTGCCGCGATACCCTCTCCCCAGCCCTCCCCCGCAAGCGGGGGAGGGGGCGCACCTCGCTCGCGGTTACAGCGCGATCTAATCGCAACATTCTACCGCTCCGGGCTGGCGCGCTCGAACTGGCGCAAGAGCTTGTTGCCGCGCTCGACCGCGGCATCGAGCGCGGCTTGCGCGCCCTTCTGGCCGGCAAAGGCCTGCTCCAGCTCCTCCTCGATCGTGCCGCGGATCAGGTTGAAGGAGCCGAGCCTTATGCCCTTCGAATTCTCTGTCGGCGGATGCAGCGTGATCTCCTCGAACGAGATCGCCGAACCCGGATTGCGCTCGTAAAAACCTTGCGCGCGCGTCAGCTCGAAGGCGGCACGGGTGATCGGCAGATAACCGGTGTTCTGGTGCCAGGCGGCCTGCACGCCGGGCTGCGACAGATAGGCGAAGAACCGCGCCACGCCCTTGTATTCCTCGCGCGGCCGGTCGCGCAGCACCCACAGCGTGGCGCCGCCGATGATGGAATTCTGCGGCGCGCCCTTCACGTCGGGCCAATACGGCATCATGCCGTAGCCGATCTCGAACTTCGAATTGGCCTTGATGTCGGCGCGCGTCGCCGAGGAGCCGAGGAAGATGCCGCATTCGCCGTTCTGGAAGCGCGGCTCGGCCGACTGGCCGCGGCCGCTATAGTCGAACAGTTTTGTCTTTTGCCACTCGGCGAGTTGGGCGACGTGCTTGACCACGACCGGATTGTTGATGGTCAGCTCGGCATCCAGGCCGGCAAAGCCATTGGCGCGGGTCGCGAGTGGCAGATTATGGAAAGCCGATAAATTCTCGACATGAATCCACGACGGCCACGACGTGGTGAAGCCGCAGACGGCACCGCGCTCGCGCAGCCGTTTTGCAGCGGCACCGAGCTCGGGCCAGGTCTTCGGCGGCTTCTCCGGATCGAGGCCGGCATCGCGGAACATGGTCTTGTTGTAATAGAGGATCGGCGTCGACGAGTTGAACGGGAACGACAACAGATTGCCGCTCGCATCGGTGTAATAGCCGGAGACCGCCGGAAGATAGTCGTTGAGCGAGAACGGCTCGCCCATGTCGCGCATCATACTGTAGACCGGATAGATCGCGCCCTTGGCCGCGGTCATGGTCGCCGTGGCGACCTCGTTGACCTGGACGATCGCGGGCTGGCTGCGCGAGCGGAAGGCGAAGATCGCGGCCGTCACCGTCTCGGTGTAGCTGCCCTTGTAGCTCGGCACGATGCGGTAGTCCGACTGCGAGGCGTTGAAGTCGGAGGTGAGCTTTTCGAGCTGCTTGCCGAGCTCACCCGACATAGCGTGCCACAGCGCGATGTCGGTTGTGGCGCGCGCCTCGCAGCTCCATGCGAGAGCCAGGGTGGCGGCGGCGACCTGCAAAAAGCGCGATGCTGAAGTCACGATGGCTCTTCCCGGATCAAGCGGCAAAAGGCGACCGCACCCTGCTTAAGGCGCGCGACCATCGGTTTCAACCGGGAATGAAGTCAGGCCGCGCCGCACAATCGGCCGGGGGCCCCGGCGGGATGGCCTTCCCTTGACCATCTGCTAGAGCCCCGTTCCGATCGGAACGGGGCTCTGGTTCTTAACTTAACGCGTTTTCTTAAGCGACCGGTATCCACTTCGCTTGAAAACGCTTTAGATTGCATTGAACCTTTTGCTCCCGCCATAGACTCCACCACTGAGGGGCTGAGTGTGCCAGTGTTGAGCCGTGCCGAACTCTCGCGGGCCGGGGTGATCTTCGTCGCGCTTCTATTCGCCATTTGCGCGACGAGCGCCGCTGCGCGCGAATTCCGCGCCGCCGACACCCAGACCGAGGATTACCCGACCGTGCAGGCGCTGCGCTACATGAGCGCCCTGATCGCGGAGCGCACCGGCGGACGCCACGAGATCAAGGTGTTTCACTCCCGCCAGCTCGGCGAGGAGAAGGAGACGATCGAGCAGACCCGCGCTGGCGCGATCGACCTCAACCGGACCAACGTGGCCCTGATCGGCAATTTCGTGCCGGCGATGAACGTGCTCGCGATGCCGTTCCTGTTCCGGTCCATCGAACACATGCAGAAGGTGTTGGACGGCCCGATCGGCAACGAGATCCTCGGCAGCTTCGAGCCCTACGGCTTCGTCGGGCTCGCCTTCTACGATTCCGGGGCACGTTCGATCTACAATGCGGTCCGCCCGGTGAAGAGCATCGCGGATCTCAGGGGATTGCGGATCCGGGTGCAGCAATCGGAGTTGATGAGCGAGATGATCCGCTCGCTCGGCGCCGAGCCGGTCGAGCTGCCCTATGGGCAGGTGCTCACGGGGCTCGCGACCCATCTGATCGACGGCGCGGAAAACAACTGGCCATCCTTCGTGACGACAGACCATTACAAATATGCCGGCCATTACACCCTCACCGAGCACACGATGAGCCCGGAGGTGCTGGTGATCTCGCTCAAGGCCTGGCGCAGCCTGTCGGCCGACGACCAGATCATCTTCAGGGAGGCCGCGGTGCGCTCCAGCCAGTTCATGCGCGAGAAGTGGCGCGACCTCGAGGAGCAGTCGCAGCTTAAAGCGCAGGCCGCCGGCATCACCGTGATCAAGGACATCGATCGCAAGCCGTTCGAGGACGCGATGGCCCCGATCTACGCCAAGGCGGCGCGAGATCCTGCCGCCGCCGCGCTGATCGAACGCATTCGCAAGGTGGAGTGAGCCGGGTTGGCTGCACTTGGACACAGCGAGCACGTAGACAAGCCGCCCGGCCCGATCGGGCGGCTGCGCGCGCGCCTCGTCGGTGTGCTGCGGGCGGTGCCGATCCGCTGGCGCATCCTGTCGATCGCGGCGCTGAACTCGGCCGTGGTGATCGTGCTGGTGGCGATGATCTGGAACGGCGCGCAGGTGCTGGCCTCGGCCTGGGACGACGTGCGCCAGGTGCGCGAATCCGACCGGATCCTGGCGCTGCTCGAAAGCGAGACCGGGCGGCTGCAGAACCTGATCCACCGCTACATCAACCAGCCGAGCCCGGACCTGTTCGCCGAAATACTGCTGCTGCGCGAGGCCGTGCTGGGCACGCTGACCGACCGCGCCGCCAAGGACCCGATGCTGTCGGGCTCGGTCGAGGAGCTGGAGCGCACCACCGACCGCTTCCTCAACGGCTTTGGCGAACTGCGCAGCGTGCAGGCGACCATCGCCAGGACCTATGAAGAGCAGGTGCAGGGCCCGGCCAAGGACATGGCGGGCCTGTACTCCATCATCGAGGGCGCCACCGGCCATCGCGACGCGCTGATCTGGCCCTCGCTCGGCAAGTCGCGCGAGGCCTTCACCGCGATGCTGGTCGCGGCCAATTCCTATTATCTGTCGCCGTCGCCGGGTGCCGCCGACGATGTGCGCCGCAACACCGAGACGATCGAGAAGACCATTCCGGTCATGATCGATCTCGCCGACAACGACCTCCAGCGCATGGCGCTGCAAAAGCTCGGCGCCCGCACCATGGCGCTGCGCGAGGGCTTTGCAAAACTCTCCGATCAGCTGACCAACCGCACCGAACTCTTGCGCAACACCATCGACGCCAGCCAGGCCGAGGCGATCGGCGCCATCGACGACCTCTCGACAAAAATGCGCCAGCGCGAGCAGAAGGCGCAGGAGACGTTTGACCGCACGCTGGCCAACATTTCTCGCCGTGTGCTCTCGATCGCGGTAATCTTCCTCGGCATCATCCTCACCGCCGGCGTGCTGATCGCGCTGTCGATCCGGCTGCCGCTGCAGCAGATCATGGCGGCGATGCGCGCGATCACGCTCGGCGATCTCGGCCGCGAGGTGCAGGGCACCAAGGCACGCGACGAGGTCGGCGCGATGGCGCGCGCGGTGGAGGTGTTCCGCGAGAACGCGATCGCGAAGCGCGAGACCGAGGACGAGCTGCGCGCGTCGAAGGAAAGGGCCGAGAGCGCGCTGCTCGAGCTCAACGCCGCGCAGCAAAACCTGATCGACGCCGAACGGCTCGCAGCGCTCGGCGGCCTCGTCGCCGGCGTCGCGCATGAGGTCAACAATCCCATCGGCATCAGCCTGACCGTTGCGTCGAGCTTTGCCCGGCGCAGCGAGATCTTCGAGGCCCAGCTCAAGGGCGACGGCGGCCTGCGCCGCTCGCAGCTGGAGGAATTCGTGCAGTCCTCACGCGACGCCTCGCAGCAGCTGGTCGCCAACCTCACCCGCGCCGGCGAGCTGATCCAGTCGTTCAAGCAGGTCGCGGTCGACCGCTCCCATGTCGAGCGGCGGCAATTCTCATTGAGCGAGGCCACCGACCAGATCATCGCCAGCCTGCGCCCGGTGCTGAAGCGCTCGCCGATCACGCTCCAGGTCGACGTGCCCGAGCGGCTGCTGCTCGATGGCTATCCCGGCTCCTACGGCCAGATCCTGACCAATCTGTTCCTCAACGCCGCCAACCACGCCTTCGCCGACGGCCGCGCCGGCACCATCACGATCTCGGCGCGGCCGCGCGGCACCGACGATATCGAGATCATCTTCGCCGATGACGGGGCCGGCATGACCCCGGACGTGCAGCGCCAGGCCTTTGACCCATTCTTTACCACCCGGCGCAATGAAGGTGGCACGGGACTCGGGCTTCACATCGTCTATAACCTCGTCACCCAGCAGCTCGGCGGGCGGATGATGCTGGAATCCAAGCTGGGACAAGGCACTACTTTTCGGATTATCATGCCGCGGATCGCCAAGGGCGGCGCGCAAAGCACAGAAAGTGACGGGACTTCGCAATGGCCGAACAGGACGATGTCCTCCACCTGATCGACGATACCGGTACCGCGTCGGAGGATATGGACGCCCGTAAATGGAAGATCGCCGTCATCGACGACGATCCGGCCGTGCATGACGGCACCCGCTTCGCGCTGTCCGATTACAGCCTGAACGGCCAGGGGCTGGAAATCCTCTCCGCCCATTCCGCGGCGGAAGGTCGCAAGCTGATGGCGGCGCACAACGACATCGCCGCCGTGCTGCTCGACGTCATCATGGAGACCGACGTCGCCGGCCTCGACCTGGTCGAATACATCCGCAATGAGCTCAAGAACGAGACCGTGCGAATCATCCTGCGCACCGGCCAGCCCGGCCAGGCGCCGGAGCGGCGCGTGATCGTGCAGTACGACATCAACGACTATAAGGCCAAGACCGAGCTCACCGCCGACAAGCTGTTCACCTCGCTGACCGCGGCGCTGCGCTCCTACCAGCAACTCGAGCGCATGGTGCAGACGCGGCGCGGGCTCGAGATCATCATCGATGCCGCCTCGACGCTGTACGACTTCAAATCGATGCAGCGGCTCGCCGAGGGTGTGCTGACCCAGCTCGCCTCGCTGCTCAATGTCGACTGCGCCGGTATACTGGTTCTGCGCGACAATGGCGGCGTCGATCCCGAGCTCTCGGTGCTCGCGGGCAGCGGCTGCTACAGCCGCTTCATCGGCACGACCTCGTCGAAGGCGCTCGACCCTGATCTGCGCCAGCTGGTGGAGGACGCTTTCCAGCGCCGCAAGAACGAATTCGCCGACCACCGCAGCGTGATCTATTTGCGCACCGGATCTGGCCGCGAGGTCGTGGTGCTGCTCCAATCCGAGCGCGATCTGTCGGAGACCGACCGCTCGCTGGTCGAGATCTTCTCCAGCCGGCTCTCGATCGCGTTCGACAACGTCATCCTCTACCAGCAGCTCCAGGACGCCAACACGCAGCTGGAAGACCGCGTCGCCCAGCGCACCCGCGCGCTGATGCAGGCCAACCGGCGGCTGTCGGCGCAGTGGCTGCGGCTGCAGCGCGCCAACGGCTTCAAGAACGAGATTCTGGGCACCGTCGCGCACGATCTGAAGAATCCGCTCGGCGTCATCCTTGGCCGCACCGAGATGCTGAAGGAGCTGATCTCGACCGGCGCCTCGTCGAACGGCGTGGTCGCCCAGGTCGATCACATCCGCGACGCCACCAAACGCCTGACCACGATGGTCGACCATCTGATCTCGGACGCGATGGCGGATGCCTTCGACATCACCATCCGCCGCGAGCCGGTCGACGTCGCAGCGCTGGTGAAGGAGGTCGCCGAGGCCAACCAGCCGCTCGCCGTCAACAAGCAGCAGGCCATCCACGTCACCGCACCGGCCAACATCGTCACCATGTGCGACACCGACCGCATCCGCGAGGCGATCGACAACCTCATCAGCAACGCCATCAAATATTCGCCGATCGCCGGCAAGATCACCGTTGCGGTCAGCCATGAGGGCCACGACACCATCATCCGCGTCAGCGACGAGGGTGCCGGCCTGTCGCCGGAGGATCTCGGCCGCCTGTTCGGCCGGTTCCAGCGGCTATCCGCAAAACCGACCGCCGGTGAGAGCTCGACGGGGCTTGGGCTATCGATCGTCAAGCGAATTATCGACATGCATGGCGGCGAGGTAACCGCCGAGAGCGACGGCCCGGGCAAGGGCTCGACCTTCACCATCACCCTGCCCGCAACCGAGATGCCATGATTTGAGCACCGAGATCTGCAAGATTCCGAAGTGACATGACACAAAGCCAGCACATCATGATCGTCGACGACGAGGCCCCGGCCCGCGAGATGGTCGGCGATTACCTCAAGATGCACGGCTTCACCGTGACGCTGTGCGACGGCGGCAAGTCCTTGCGCACTGCGATCGACGGCAGCATGCCCGACCTCGTCGTGCTCGACCTCAACATGCCCGAGGAAGACGGTCTCTCGATCATCCGCGACCTCAAGAGCCGCATCAACGTTCCTGTCATCATGCTCACGGCGACCGCGAGCCCGATCGACCGCGTCGTCGGCCTCGAGCTCGGCGCCGACGATTACGTCGCAAAGCCCTGCGAGTTGCGCGAGCTGATGGCCCGCATCCGCTCGGTGCTGCGGCGGAGCGCGCCGGTGAAGGCCGCTAGCGCTGACGCGGCGCCTAAGAAATCCGACAAGGACCAGCTGGTGCGCTTCGGCACCAAATGGCTCGATCTCGAAGCCCAGGCTCTGCGTGACGACGAAGGCAACGAGTATCCGCTGACCGCGTCCGAGTTCGGGCTGCTCAAAGTGTTCGCGGCCAATCCGAAGCGCGTGCTGTCGCGGGAGCGCCTGCTGGAGCTGGCCAATGCGCGCGACGCCGAAGCCTTCGACCGCGCTGTCGACCTCCGCATCATGCGCATCCGCCGCAAGATCGAGCCCGATCCCACAAAGCCCGCCGTGATCCGTACCATTCGCGGCGGCGGCTATCTGTTCTCGCCCGCGGGCGAGAAGGCGTAGGACCGGCGGCCCCTCCCTGTCGTCCTGGCTTTCGCCAGGACGACAGGGACACCGAACGCAAGCCCCCAAAATTCGTTCCTCCCAGTCCAATTTCGCAATACCGTATTCTCCAACCATTGAAATTCCACGATTTTTTGTCCCGAATGTTCCGTCACGATTTGCCCGAAGAAACAATTTTGCGGCGCACGAAACCATTTTCCGCTTTTCGTGCAGACGTCCCGAAACGTTGGCTCATTAACACTTTGGTCCAAGGAAACGCCGCTCGGTTGCGGCGCTACGGGGAGCTAAGTCAATGCCGAACGTCATCGCCATCAACGCCCAGGCCAGTCAGAGCATCATTGCCGCTCAGGCGACTTCGGACGACATGCTTTTGGAAAGCATTGCCGACGGCAATCGGACGTCCATGCACATCCTCTATTGCCGTCATAATGTGCGGGTCTACCGCTTCATCCTGCGCATCGTGCGTGACGCCACCACCGCGGAAGACCTTGTCAGCCAGGTGTTCCTTGATGTCTGGCGGACCGCCGGCCAGTTCCAGGGCCGCTCGCAGGTCTCGACCTGGCTCCTGTCGATCGCCCGCTTCAAGGCGCTGACCGCGATGCGCCAGCGCCGGTTCGAGGATATCGACCAGGAAGACGTGCGCCAGATCCCGGACGGTCGCGACACGCCGGAGACCTCGCTCGACCGCAGCGACACCAGCGCCATCCTGCGCGCCTGCGTGCAAAAACTGTCACCCGCGCATCGCGAGATCATCACCCTGGTCTACTACCATGAGAAGTCGGTGGAGGAGGTCGGGCAGATCATCGGCATCCCCCAGAGCACGGTGAAGACCCGGATGTTCTACGCCCGCAAGCAGCTCGCCGATCTGCTTAAGGGTTGTGGCGTCGATCGTTTCGCCGCGTAAAGCCAAGGATTTCAATGAGATAGGGCCGGATTTCCGACCCGATCCCGGGACACGAAAGCGTTACCGCCGACGAAACAAATGAAACAAACCACAACATCGAGCGGAAAAACTTCGTCCATATAAAGGTTGCATGCGGTTTCGTTAACCTCCCAAGACCTCCAACGACCCGGACGGGATGCCCCCCTCCGGGTCGTTTTGTATTTGGGGAGGGCGAAGCTGCGGGTCCCTGCCCGCCCCCCTGTCACGAGCGCGTGACACCGCGTAACGACCGGCGCCTCCCTCCCGAACTGCCCTCGTGACCTCCATCACGAGTGCCCCATGCTCGAACTTCTCTTTGCTGTCCTCGCCGGCATCCTCACCATCGCAGCACCTTGCACGCTGCCGATGTTGCCGATCCTGCTCGGTGCCTCGATAGGGCGCTCTTCGCATTTGCGTCCCGCGATGATCGCGCTCGGCTTCGTCATCTCCTTCTCTGCGGTCGCGCTGCTACTCGGCGCGCTGACGCGGCTGTTCGATTTCGATCCGAATGCGCTGCGCGAGGCGGCGGCGATCCTGCTGCTCGGCTTTGGCCTGTTGATGCTGTGGCCGGCGCCGTTCGAATGGCTGTCGATCCGCCTCAACGGCTGGCTCAATCTGGGCGCTGCCGGCGGAGCACAGCGCGATGGCGCGCTTGGCGGTCTCGTGCTCGGCACCACGCTGGGCCTGGTCTGGACGCCCTGTGCCGGACCCGTGCTCGGCTCGATCCTGACGCTGGTCGCGACCTCGAAGAACCTGGCCTGGGCCGGCACACTGCTGATTGCTTACGCGATCGGTGCTGCGATCCCGATGCTGGCGATCGCCTATGGCGGACAGGCCGCGACCACGCGGGTGCGAAGCCTCGCCCGCATCTCGCCGCGCCTGCAGCAGGGCTTTGGCGTGGTCGTGATCGCCTTCGCGCTCGCCGCCTACTTCCAATACGACACGCTGATCGTGGCGTGGCTCACCGGCTTCTACCCCACCGGCCAGATCGGCCTGTGATCGCTTCACATCTCAACGGAGGACGCTTCCATGACTTTCAAACTGCTCACTGTGGCCGCCGCATTGATCGGCTTCGCCGTCACCGGTGCCGTCATCCCCGGCATCTGCGACGAGGCCACGCCCGCGGCGCCGGTCAAGGTCGCAGCCGCGAGCCAAGCAGCGACCGCGCCGGACTTCGCCGGCATCAGCAACTGGTTCAACTCGAAGCCGCTCAACATCGCCGATTTGCGCGGCAAGGTCGTGCTGGTCGACTTCTGGACCTATGGCTGCGTCAACTGCGTCAACACGCTGCCGCACGTCACCGACCTCTATGCCAAGTACAGGGATAAGGGCCTCGTCGTGGTCGGCGTGCACACGCCGGAATTCCCGTTCGAGCGCTCGGCGTCCAACGTGCAGGCCGCGCTGAAGCGTCACGGCATCACCTATCCGGTGGCACAGGACAATGATTCCAAGACCTGGAACGCCTACCGCAACCAATATTGGCCGGCGCAATACATCATCGACCAGACCGGCAAGATCGTGTTCCAGCACGAAGGCGAAGGCCGCTATGACGAGATCGACCGCACCGTGGCCAAGCTGCTGAACGCCAATAGCTGATGTCGTACAGGTTAGACAAAGAGTCCTATAGGATGGGAGGACGGTATGGGCCATCATGCCTAAGCTGGGCGCGATGGCGTAGCTAAGCAGCGCGATCGGCGCCCCATAGCCACAACTCGTCGCGTTGTGACTGGAGCGCCAATGCTATCGAACCTTGATCCGGTCGTGCTTGCACGCGCGCAGTTTGCTTTCACGATGTCGTTCCACATCGTGTTTCCGGCGTTCTCGATCGGGCTTGCCAGCTATCTTGCCGTGCTGGAAGCCACATGGATGTGGACCGGCCGGCAAGTCTTTCTCAACCTCTTCCATTATTGGCTGAAAATCTTCGCGATCGCATTCGGCATGGGCGTGGTGTCGGGCATCGTGATGTCCTACCAGTTCGGAACCAACTGGTCGGCCTTTGCCGACAAGACAGGACCGGTCATCGGTCCCCTTATGGCTTACGAGGTGCTGACCGCCTTCTTCCTCGAAGCTGGGTTCCTCGGCGTGATGCTGTTCGGTCTTGATCGCGTCGGCCCGAGGCTGCACTTCGTCGCGACGTTGATGGTTGCGATCGGCACGCTGATCTCGGCGTTCTGGATCCTCTCAGCCAATTCGTGGATGCAAACCCCGGCCGGCTACGCCGTCAACTCCGATGGCCAGTTCGTGGTCGCCGACTGGCTCAAGGTCATCTTCAATCCGTCCTTTCCCTACCGGCTCTTGCATATGGTGCTCGCCGCCTATCTGACCACGTCACTCGTGGTCGGCGCTGTCGGCGCGTATCATCTGTTGCGGAATCCGCATCTTGCCGGCCCCCGGGTGATGTTCTCGATGGCGATGTGGATGGCGGCACTGGTCGCGCCGGTCCAGATCCTGGCTGGCGACCAGCACGGCCTCAACACGCTGGCGTATCAGCCGGCCAAGGTCATGGCGATGGAAGGGCATTACCAGAGCCACAGCGACGGCGCGCCGCTCGTCCTGTTCGGCCTGCCCGATCAGGACGCCGGAAGGGTCAAATACGCAATCGAGATACCGAAGCTGTCCTCTCTGATCCTGAAGCACTCGCTCGATGCGCCACTGCCGGGACTCGACACTGTGCCCCGCGAAAACTGGCCGCCGGTACCGATCACATTCTGGTCGTTCCGCGTCATGGTCGCGCTGGGCTTCCTGATCTTCGGGCTGGGGCTTTTCAGCCTGTGGGCCCGCTGGCGCGGCACCCTGTTCGACTCGCGGCCACTGCACATCTTCGCGCTCACGATGGGACCGGCGGGGTTCATCGCGGTGCTCGCGGGCTGGATCACCACCGAGACCGGCCGGCAGCCTTTCACGGTCTATGGCCTGCTGCGAACGGTGAACGCAGCCTCGCCGCTGGCCGCGCCGGCGGTGGGGTCGTCATTGCTGGCCTTCATCCTCGTCTATTTCATCGTGTTCGCGGCGGGCGTCGTCTACATCCTGCGCTTGATGGGATCATCGCCACATCATGGAGAGCAGGGGCCAAGCGGCGACATGCCGACGCGTGCGGCCGGCATCACTCCGGCCTCGGGCGTTGCCGGACAGGGATCGCTGTCATGATCGCCGCCATCGACCTCGCCACAGTCTGGGCGTTCGTCATCGCGTTCGCGGTGTTCGTCTATGTCGTGATGGACGGCTTCGATCTGGGCCTCGGCATCCTGTTTCCCCTGTTTCCCGCCAAGGCCGACCGCGACGTCATGATGAACAGCGTAGCGCCGGTCTGGGATGGCAACGAGACCTGGCTCGTACTGGGCGGCGGCGGCCTGATGGCCGCCTTTCCGCTCGCCTACGCGGTGCTGATGCCGGCGCTCTACACACCCATGATCGCGATGTTGATCGGACTGGTCTTCCGCGGCGTCGCCTTCGAATTTCGCTGGCGTACCACCGCGGCGCGAAACCGCTGGGACATTGCCTTTGCCGGAGGATCATTGCTGGCGACGCTGGCACAGGGCGTCGC
This sequence comes from Bradyrhizobium sp. WSM3983, assembly GCF_000473045.1. Classification (GTDB taxonomy): domain Bacteria; phylum Pseudomonadota; class Alphaproteobacteria; order Rhizobiales; family Xanthobacteraceae; genus Bradyrhizobium. Next base: position 172,341 of record NZ_AXAY01000018.1, read on the forward strand.
ACTGGGCGCCATCCTGCAAGGCGTGCATGTCGAGGCACGACAATACGCCGGCGGGTGGTGGGACTGGCTGACGCCGTTCAGCCTGCTGACGGGAATTGCCCTGACGATCGGCTACTCCCTGCTGGGCGCTACCTGGCTCGTTCTGAAGACCGAGGGCGACCTGCGCGACAAGGCCTACCAGCTGAGTTGGTATCTGCTGTTCGCGATGCTTGCGGCAATCGCAACGGTCAGCATCGCCACGCCGTTTCTCAGCATCCAATATGCGCAGCGCTGGTTCACCTGGCCGAACATCATCCTGGTCACGCCGGTTCCGATCGCTGTCGCGGCCGTGACCGCGCTCCTGATGCGAAGCCTCGCGCAGAAGCAGGACTCCAGGCCGTTTGTCCTGTCGCTGGTTTTGTTCGCGCTGTCCTATGCCGGGCTCGGCATCAGCATGTATCCCTATATCGTCCCGCAGAGCATCACGATCTGGCAGGCGGCTGCGCCGCAAAACAGCCAGCTATTCATGCTCGTCGGCGTGGCCGGACTGGTGCCCCTCATTCTCGGCTATACTGGTTGGGCCTATTGGGTCTTCCGCGGCAAGGTCCGGGCCGCGAGCGGGTACCATTAATGCCGCGCGCAGCAGAGCCGAGACCGCTGGGGCAGCGACTGATGTGGTTCGCCGTTCTCTGGCTCGGCGGGGTGAGCGCTGTCACCGCGATTTCGTTCGGACTGAGACTGTGGCTTGCGCCGACATGATCGGCCGGGCCGCCGAAAGGGATCGTGCCACGGCGGCGGAGGCCGGTTCGCGACGAGATCGACCGCACGGTGGCGCGGCTGCCGAACGCCAGCAACTGATGCCGCATGCCGCGGCTTGCGTTGCTGCTTGACTCCACGGACCCGTCCGTGGAGTTTCGCGAGCCTCGAAATCAGCCGCCGCAATGGACGACGCGACCACCAGCAACGACATCCGCCTTCGCGAAGGCTCCTCGATCGCGCAGCGGCTGGTCGTGGCCGGCTCTGCGGCGGCCGTTGCGCTCTGTTTCACGCCGGGCCTGTTCACGCACGATGCGCTGGAGGTGATCGTCTCGGTGGTCGCGCTGCTGGCGGGCGCGGCGTTTGTCGGCGTCATCATGCTGACCCCGGCCGTAGTGTGGATCATCACGCCGGACGAAATCCTGATCGGACGGCAACGTCCGTTCGGGAAGCTCCAGACCAGGATCGTCATGAAATACGACATCACGGGGCTTCAGGTTCTCGGCAGCAAGACCGCAAAAGCCCGCTTCCAGCTGGCCTTCACGCTTGCCTCGGGCGAGCGCCTGACCTCCCCGCCCCTCGCCGACGTCACTCATGTGCGTGACACCGTGGCGCGCATCGCCGCGCAATTCGACGTCCCTGATGTCGAGGCACCCGTCAATCCGCTCGACGCCAGCAATCCCGAGATGCGTCTTGGCGAGCCCGTCGAGCCGTTTTCGCAGAGGGACATCCGGATCGCGGCCCTGATTGCCGTCGCGCTGAGTGTCGCACCCTATGCCTACAGGCTCTGGCGCGGTTTGCCGCCCAATTTGATCGACTTCATGCTGCTGCCGCTTGGCGTAATCGCCGCCTTCGCGGTTTTCAGATTCGCCAATCTCGTGACCGGCGCCTTCTGGATCATCCGCGAGGGCGATATCCGCGTCGAGCGCCTGTGGGGCAACGGCCAGCCGCGCGCGGACCATATCGAAGGGCACGAGGTGAAAGCGATCACGGTCGAGCGCCGCGGCCGGTCCGAGGACGAGCACTGCATCGTCGTGATCCGGTTGCAGTCGGGACGACGGTTTCGCAGCCCCCGCATCGGCTCGCGTAACGAGGCGCGCGCCGTGGGCGCCGAGATCGTCCGGCGGCTCGGGATCGGGCCGGAGAGCGACCAGATCTGAACGGAACGGTTTTCGGTTGGATCGATTGCGCGGCGGCGGATGAGGGTTCTCTCCACGTCGGGAGTGTCCCGACGCAGAGACACGCTCTCCCCCGACCCAGATCACACGGTCGTAGATCGATTACTGCTCCTTCTTGAACAAATCCTGGAAGATGAGCTGACCCCAGATGCGGCCGCGTGCGTGCACCAGCGCGCCACCCTCGTTGAGCTTCCCCAACTTGACGGGTGCGAACCCAAGTTGTTTGGCCAAGGCCGCCACGGGACCGGTCGCGTCCTCGTCGTCGCTCGACAGAAAGACGACCCGGTGGCCGCCCTCGACGATCGGATTGGCAGCCAGAGTGGCTGCAATCAGGTGATTGAACCCTTTCACGAGCTTGGCGCCGGTGAACGCCTTCGCGACAAAGGCGGAGGACGGGAGACCGTCCAGCTCCTCAGGGGGAACTAACGCGTTCATCGCGTCGATGACCGTCTTGCCTCTCCAACTCGGCAGGGCCTTCGCAACCTCACGATGCTCCCCGAACGGGACCGCCAGGATGATTATGTCGGCCTCGAGTGCTTCCCGCAGCGACCTGGCGACGACCGTGGGTCCAATCGTCCGAGCCTGCGGCGCCAACGCCTCGGGCGACCGGCGGCTCGCGACGGTCACATCTATGTTTTTACGGGCAAAGGCGTGGGCGAGGGCCTGGCCTATCTTACCGAATCCTATAATCGCGTAGCTCATAATGCTTCTCCGATCCGTGTTGGTGTTGATTCCCAGCCTTCAACGGCGCTGGGTTATCCGTTTCACTGTGTGGCGATCTTCGCGAGAGCTTTGGACCGCCACACCAACGCGTCATCGCTTCGAATTCCTGAATTGACGCGTAGACGTCCTGCCGTGAACGACTTCCGCGCGGCCGGACGGTCAGCCACTTCCCGTGATCAGGCGCGATTTCAGATGGCCGAGAAGCCGCCGTCGACAGACAGCTCCACCCCATTCACGAAGCTGGAATCGTCAGAAGCAAGAAACACCGCGACCGCCGCAATTTCCTCAGGACGACCCATCTTTCCCCGCGGGATCAGGGATTCGAACATCCGCTTCGCCTCCTCGGTGAGAACTTGGTCCTGCATCGGTGTGGCGATCGGCCCCGGGCTCAGCACGTTCACCCGGATATTCCTGCCCTTCAGTTCGTTGAGCCAAGTGCGTGCGAATGAGCGCAACGCCGCCTTGCTCGCCGAATACACGCCGTAACCAGGAAAACCTTTCACCGAAGCAACTGACCCGGTCATGAAGATCGATCCGCCATCGTTGAACAGCGGCAACGCCTTCTGAACCGCAAACAGCGTGCCGCGCGTATTCAGGCCGAAGGTCGCATCGAAATGCTGCTCGGTAATCTCGCCCAGTGGGACGGCTTCGCCCGTGCCGGCGCTCGCATACAAAACGTCGATCTTGCCCTTTTCCCGCTTGACCGTGTCGAACAGACGGTCGAGGTCGTCGAGATTGGTCGCGTCGCCGCGCACGCCGGTCACGTTCCGGCCAATCAGCTCGACGGCCTCGTCGAGCGCCTCCTGCCTCCGGCCCGTGATGAAAACATAGGCGCCTTCTTCAACGAACCGCTTGGCGCTCGCCAGCGCCATGCCGCTCGATCCACCCGTGATGACTGCAACCTTACCGTCCAACTTTCCCATAACTTCCCCTTTCAGGCTCCGCCTTTGATCGCTCGGGGAGGCCCCCGAGAACCTGGAGATGGGTCTACCGGCGTCAGGCGTTGAGTGCGGAAGCGCGCACATCGGTGGTGCGAAATCGATCCGGCTGGATGACTGATCTCAGCCGCGATGATCGGTGTCGCCGTTCGGAAAGGGGCAGCAATCATCGACATAGGCACAATGCCCCCATATTACTGTTCGATGTACTCGATACGGACCTTGAAAGGCGCACCCCGGCGGTGCCGGATTGCACCATGATCGACTGGGATGACATTCGCTACTTTCTCACTGTGGCGCGTGGAGGCTCGGTGCGGGCTGCCGCCGAGCGCCTCGGTGTGAACCACTCGACCGTGCTGCGACGCATCGCCCAGCTCGAGGAACGCCTCGGGGTGCACATGTTCGAAAAGCTGCCTTCGGGCTACCGCCTGACGGCTGCGGGCGAGGAGGTCCTCGAGTTCGCGGACCAGATGGAAGCGTCGTCGCACCTGCTGGAGACGCGCGTCTTCGGGCGCGACCAGAGCGTGCGCGGGCTTCTGCGGGTGACGCTGGCACCGCCCCTCGCGACACACCTGCTCATGCCGGACTTCGCCGATTTCGCGCGCCTGCATCCGGACATCGAGATGGACATCTTGTCGTCCGGCGAGCTGGCAAATCTGACCAACCGACAGGCCGACGTCGCGATCCGCGTCGTCTACGACCGCAAAACCCTGCCGCTCAATCTTCACGGCCTGAAGGGACCGGAGCTGTTCGGAGGCGTCTACATGTCCCGCGATCGACTAGCCGCGTGGCGTGCGGGCGCGCCTGATCCCATCCGCTGGATCGTCATAAGCATTCATGGAATTCCGGATTGGGCCAGCGAGGGTGAGGTTCGCACCACTGGGGTTCCATTCAGGACCACGGACGCCGGGACGCAGATCGCTGCTGTACGGCAAGGGCTCGGGATCACCACGCTGCCGTGCTTCGTAGGAGATGCCGACCCCCAACTGGTAAGGGTGCCTGGCACCGAGTTGCACATGTACGGAACGCTCTGGCTTCTCACACAGGGGGAGTCTCGCAAGACGAAGCGCGTGCGGCTCTTCACTGAGTTCGTATCCAGCAGGCTCGCCGCATACGCTCCGCTTCTCGCGGGCCTGTCCATATCGCGCGACTGACACCCGCCCGCAGGGAGTGGCCCGACATCGCCGCACAATCTGTGCTTTTCGCGCCATACCCCGTTCATGGCATTGCCCAGCCCCGTCAAAAAACCAAAGCATTGTCGTGACATACCAGCCGGGCGCGCCTTTAACTTGCCACGAAGCTGCCCCTGAGTTCAGATGGTTCCTGACGATTTGCGCTGTGGCAGCGGGGAGAGCTTGAAATGACGGATTTTCGACGCCTGACCGGGGCGTTTGTGGCTGCGATCGGCCTGATCCTGTCCGCGCCCCAGGCCTTCGCGCAGCAGCCCGATCGCGGCGACGAGCCGGGCCTCGTCGCCGACGACAGCTACGAGCTCGATCCGGAATGGCAGAAGCAGGTCGTCTACTACCGCACGACCGAAGCGCCGGGCACCATCATCATCTCGACCACCGAGCGTCACCTCTACCTGGTGCAGCCCGGCGGGCGCGCAATCCGCTACGGCATCGGCGTCGGCCGCGACGGCTTCCAGTGGCAGGGGCTGGTGAACATCACCAACAAGAAGGAGTGGCCGGACTGGACGCCGCCGTCGGAGATGATCCAGCGCCAGCCCTATCTGCCGCGCTTCATGGCCGGCGGTCCCGGCAATCCGCTCGGCGCCCGCGCCATGTATCTCGGCACCACGGTCTACCGCATCCACGGCACCAACCGTCCCGATACGATCGGCACCAAGGTATCCTCGGGCTGCTTCCGTCTCGTCAACAATGACGTCGCCGATCTCTACGATCGCGTCCCGGTTGGCACCAAGGTGGTCATCCGGCAGAAGCCTGAACTTTAAATATCCAGCCCTCGTCCAGATTCCTTTTCCCGATTTTTCGAGAGAGCAACATGATGCGCACATTTCGAGGCGGCCTGCTGATCGGACTCGCGGTCGCCGTGCTGGTCGGCGCTTTGGCCGTCATTTACGAATTCTACGACACCCGCACGCTGAAGCGCACGGTGCGCCGCGGCGAAGTGCTGTGTGGCGTCAACAAGGGCCTGCCGGGCTTCTCGATCCCCGACGACAAGGGTAACTGGACCGGCTTCGACGTCGATTTCTGCCGCGCAGTCGCGGCCGCGATCTTCGACGATCCGAGCAAGGCCAGGTTCGTGCCGCTCGACGCCAGCGAGCGCTTCAAGGAATTGCAGAGCCGCAAGGTCGACATCCTCTCGCGCAACTCGACCTGGAGCATGTCGCGTGAGCTTGACTACGATCTCTACTTCCCTGCCGTCGCCTATTATGACGGCGAAGGCTTCATGGTGCCGCGCTCCCGCAACAAGGAGACGTCGCTGGACCTCGCCGATAGCAAGGTTTGCGTGCAGGCCGGCACCACCACGCTGCTCAACCTCGCCGACTACTTCCGCGCCAACAACATGAAGTATGAGCTTGTGAAGTTCGACAAGCTGGAAGACGTGGTGAAGGCCTACGACACCGGCAAGTGCGACACGCTGACCGCCGACGTCTCCCAGCTCTATGCGCTGCGGCTGAACATGTCCAAGCCCGGCGACCACATGATCCTGCCCGACATGATCTCCAAGGAGCCGCTCGCGCCCGTCGTGCGCCAGCGCGACGACGACTGGATGATGATCGTGAAGTGGACGCTCTACGCGATGATCAACGCGGAAGAGCTGGGCGTCACCTCGGAGAACATCGACGAGGCCCTGAAGTCGAAGAAGCCGGAAGTGATGCGGCTGGTCGGCACCGAGGGCAGTTACGGCGAGCAACTCGGCCTGACCAAGGACTGGGCCGTGCGCATCATCCGCCGCGTCGGCAATTACGGCGAGATGTACGAGCGCAATATCGGCGAGAAGTCGCAGCTGAAGATCCCGCGCGGCATGAACCAGCTGTGGAACGTGGGTGGCGTACAATACGCGCCGCCGATGCGGTAGAACCGTCTCTCAGTCGTCATTGCGAGCGAAGCGAAGCAAGCCAGAGTCGCTCTGCGGAAGCAGTCTGGATTGCTTCGTCGCAAGTGCTCCTCGCAATGACGAGCTTGGGGCAGGTGCTCTCCATTTACTCAACTGTCATCGCCCGGCTTGACCGGGCGATCCCAGTATTCCAGAGACGTCAGAAATCTACGGAGAGGCCGCGGCGTACTGGGTCGCCCGGTCAAGCCGGACGACGACACCGAGAATGAGGCGCGAGCCTCGCCCTCACGCGCCCCGCCTCAATACCCCCGCGCTCTCGCCAGCTGCTCGGTGTGGTAGTTCGCATCGCCGAACAGTTCCTCGCACACGCGTGCGCGCTTCATGAAGAAGCCGATGTCAAACTGGTCGGTCATGCCCATGCCGCCATGCATCTGCACGCCTTCCTGCACCGCGCGGGTGGCGGTGGTGCCGGCGCGGGCCTTGGCGACCGCGACGGCCGAGGCGGCCTTGGCGACATCCGCATCCAGCGCCTGGAGCGCCTTCATCATGGCGGCGCGGGTGATCTCGATGTCGACATAGAGCTCGGCGGCGCGGTGCTGCAGCGCCTGGAATTCGCCGATCAGCTTGCCGAATTGTTTTCTGTTCTTGAGATACTCGACGGTGCGGTTGAAGACCTCGTCGCTCAGGCCCACCATTTCGGCGGCGACCGCGCCGCGGCCGATGTCGAGCACGCCGTCGAGCAGAGCGGCACCCTGGTCGACCTCGCCGAGCACGCTGTCGGCATTGACCTCGACATTGGAAAGCTCGATCCGCGCCGCGTTATGCGCGTCGACCATGATGGTGCGCTCGATCGCAACGCCCTTGGCCTTGGGATTGACCAGAAACAACGTCAAGCCGTCGCGCTCGCCGGCAGAGCCCGCGGTGCGCGCGGCGACGATGAAGAGATCGGCGACATGGCCGTCAACCACCAGCGCCTTGGCGCCGGAGAGCTTGAAACCGTTGCCGGCGCGCACGGCCTGAAGGCTGGTCTGAAGCGGGCGATGCTTTGTGCCTTCGTCGATCGCGAGCGTCGCAAGCAACGAGCCGTTGGAAATCTTCGGCAAATATTCCGACTTCTGCGCGGCATTGCCGCCGCGGTTCAACGCCGAGGCTGCCACCACGCTGGTGGCGAGGAACGGCGACGGCATCAAGGTGCGGCCGATCTCTTCCATCACGACACCGGCTTCCATGAAACCGAGGCCGCTGCCGCCGAACTCTTCCGGCACCAGCAGGCCGGCAAAGCCCATCTCGGCGAAGGAGTGCCACAGCTCCTTGGAGAAGCCGGTGGGGTCCTTGCTATCGCGCAAAGATCGCAGGTGCGACACCGGCGCCTTGTCGCTGATCAGCCCGCGCGCGCTATCGCGGAGCATCGATTGTTCTTCGGTGAGGACGAGGGCCATGACGGGCTCCAACAAAAGTTCTGTTCGACTGGATTCAGTGGTGACCCTCATGGTGAGGAGGCGCGTGGCGCCATCTCGAACCACGAGGCCATCCTTCGAGACGCGGCCTTACGGCCGCTCCTCAGGATGAGGACTTCTCTTCTAAGCCCCCGGCAGATCGAGGATGCGCTTGGCGACGATGCCGAGCATCACCTCGGTGGTGCCGCCCTCGATCGAGTTAGCCTTGGTGCGGAGCCAGGCGCGCGGGCGGGCCCCTTGCCGCGAGCGCTCGCTTTCCCATTCCAGCGCGTCGACGCCGCCGGCCGACATCAGGATCTCGTAGCGGCGCTTGTTGAGCTCGGTGCCGTAATATTTCATCGCCGACGAGAACGCAGGATGCGCCTGGCCGGCCTTGGCGAGATCGACCGCACGCTCGGCGCAGGCCGCCAGCGCGGCCTCATCGACGTCGAAGCTCGCGATCCGGCCGCGCAGCATCGAATCATCGAGCCGCCCCTGCGCATCGGAGCCAACCGAGTCGGCCGCGATCTGGCCGAGCGGACGGCCGACGCCGCGCTCGCCCATGCCGGAGATCATCGCGCGCTCGTGCTGGAGCAGATACTTTGCGACGTCCCAGCCGCGATTGACGGTGCCGACCACATGCGATTTCGGCACGCGGACGCCGTCAAAGAAGGTTTCGCAGAACGGCGAATAGCCAGAGATCAGCAGGATCGGCTTGGTGGTAACGCCCTTCGACGTCATGTCGAACAGGATGAAGCTGATGCCGTCGTGCTTCTTCGCGCTCGCGTCGGTGCGCACCAGGCAGAAGATCCAGTCGGCGTAGTTCGCGTAGGAGGTCCAGATCTTCGAACCGGTGATGATGAAATCGTCGCCGTCGCTCTCGGCGCGGGTCTGGAGCGAAGCGAGATCGGAGCCGGCGTTCGGCTCGGAATAGCCCTGGCACCAGCGGGTCAGGCCTGCTGCGATTTTCGGCAAATGCTCTTTTTTCTGCGCTTCATTACCGTATTTGAGCAGCGCCGGCCCGAGCATCCAGATGCCGAAGCTCGACAGCGGCGGACGCGCGCCCAACTTCGCCATCTCGGACCGTAGCACCTTGTGCTCGGCAGCGCTGAGGCCGCCGCCGCCATATTCCTTCGGCCAGTCCGGCACAGTCCAGCCCTTGTCGCGCATGCGCTCGAACCAGATGCGCTGCGGCTCGGATGAGAATTTTGCGTTGCGTCCGCCCCAGAACACATCGGTGTCAGCGGTCGCAGGCTTGCGCATCTCTGGCGGGCAATTGGCTTCCAGCCAGGCGCGCGTTTCACTACGGAATGTTTCGAGATCGTCCGTCTCAGTTTCGCTCATGGTCGTTTCCACCAATCCAAAAGACTTGTTGCCGATGACTCTGGGCCATCGCACTGCGGAATTCAACCACTTCCGTGTCGCGTCATCCGCTATAGTCGTGACCGCGATGGTGCTTGAAAACAAAGAGGAAACGAGAATGCGCCTGAAACTTCTTTCGCCTGGCGAAATGAACGAGAGCCAGCGGCAGACCTATGACGAGTCGATTGCCGGCAAACGCGGCAAGCCGCCGGCGCCGATGATGGCCTGGCTCAACAGCCCCGACATGGCCCGTCACGCCACGCGGCTCGGCGAAGTGCTGCGCTACGACACGATCTTCCCCGCCAAGCTGTCGGAGATCGCGATCCTGGTGACGGCGCGGCACTGGACCGCGCATTACGAATGGTATGCGCATAAGCGCCTCGCGCTTGCGGGCGGCATGGATCCCAAAATCATCGACGCGATCCGCGACCGCCGCACGCCTGAGTTCGACGATCCCAAGGGCAAGATGATTTACGACGTCGCGAAATCGCTGCATGAGGGCCACGGCGTCGAGAAGGATCTCTACGACGAGGCGGTGAACGTACTCAGCGAGCGCGGCGTCGTCGAGGTGATCGGGCTGTGCGGCTATTACACGATGGTGTCGATGACGCTAAATACGTTCGAGTTCGAGCTGCCGGAAGGAGAAGTGCCGGAGCTGTCGTAGTTTCGCATACGGAAACGCTGGGTTTCGGGATCAGCCAGTAGCGCTGTCCCGATGCCCTGCTTAAGTGGGGTCCAATAACGGAGCAACACCATGTCGCAACCCCCAGCCATCGCCGCCGGCACCAGGATCGGCCACGTCCACCTCAAGGTCGCCGATCTCGATCGCGCGCTCGGCTTCTATTGCGGCGTGCTCGGCTTCGAGCTGATGCAGCGCATGGGCTCGGGCGCGGCCTTCATCTCCGCCGGCGGTTATCATCACCACATCGGGCTCAACACCTGGGAGAGCAAGGGCGGCTCGCCGCCGCCGCCGGGCACCACCGGGCTGTTCCACACCGCGATCCTCTATCCGACGCGACCTGCGCTGGCAGATGCGCTGCACCGGGTGCTCTCGGCCGGCAGTGCGCTGGATGGCGCGAGCGACCATGGCGTCAGCGAGGCGCTGTATCTGCGCGATCCGGATCAGAACGGCGTGGAGCTTTATTGGGACAAGCCGCGGGAGCAATGGCCGTTCGGGCCGGATGGGAAGCTTGCGATGTTCACGAAGCGGCTGGATGTGGAAGGGTTGCTGCAGCAGCGGGAGGCGTGATGCCGTAGGGTGGGTTAGCCGAAGGCGTAACCCACCATGCCTCAGCGAATGCGGAACGAAGTTGGTAGATTACGCCAGCGGACTGCGCTTCGCGCAGCCGCGGGCTAATCTTACTGAGTCATTCGGTCGCGGCCGCGGTGGGCGGAGAATCAAATATTTGAGGAGATTCAATATTTGGCATGCGGAGGGCCAGATGGATCTCAATCAGGGTGAAAGCAGCGGGGCACGGTTTGCGGCCTATGTAGCTGGGCTTGGAAGTGTGATCGGTCAGGCAGTGCGGATGAGGCCGCTGCGTGACTATTGCACCGGCTTGATATTGCCGGGCGAACGTAAGAGCGTCGAGCCGATGGCTGCGCGGACGGCTCCGGCGCGGACGGCAGCCCAGCACCAATCA
>NZ_KI421490.1:0-42233 GCF_000473045.1 Bradyrhizobium sp. WSM3983
GGCCAGCGCGACCGCCTGCTCGCCCATCTTGCGGCGGGTGGCCTCGTCGAGCAGCGGCGACGGTGCCTCCTCGATGATCTTCTGGTTGCGGCGCTGGATCGAGCATTCGCGCTCGCCGAGATAGATGACGTTGCCGTGCTTGTCGCCCAGCACCTGGATCTCGATGTGACGGGGATCGACGATGAACTTTTCGACGAAGACGCGGTCGTCGCCGAACGAGGCTTTCGCCTCGGCCTTGGCGAGGTTGAAACCCTCGGCGACCTCAGCCTTCGAATGTGCGATGCGCATGCCCTTGCCACCACCGCCGGCGGAGGCCTTGATCATCACGGGATAGCCGATCTCGTCGGAGATCTTGACCGCGTGCTTGTCGTCCTCGATGACGCCGAGATAGCCCGGCACAGTCGAGACCTTGGCTTTCGCAGCCGCCTTCTTGGATTCGATCTTGTCGCCCATCGCAGCGATCGCGCCCGGGTTCGGGCCGATGAAGACGATGCCGGCGGCTTCCAGCGCGCGCGGAAACGCCTCGCGCTCGGACAGGAAGCCGTAACCGGGATGCACGGCTTCGGCGCCGGTCTTGCGGCAGGCCTCGACGATCTTCTCGATCACCAGATAGCTCTCGGCCGCGGCCGGCGGGCCGATCAAAACGGCCTCGTCGGCCATCTCGACATGGAGGGCGTCGCGGTCGGCCTCGGAATAGACCGCAACGGTTTGAATTCCCATCTTGCGGGCGGTCTTGATGACCCGGCAGGCGATTTCGCCGCGATTGGCGATCAGGATGCGTTTGAACATTGTTTGTCTTGAGTTTCGTCCCTTGGGCGGGACCCCTCCCGGGCCTTTGGCGGGCCGATCGGACAGGGGCCGTATCCTGTCGTGGTACAGCAAAATGGGCCGGAGGCAACGGCCAAAATCCGGCACGCTGTGGCGTACCAGCGCAAGACCGGAACGGGCTTGGTGAGCCCCTGGGACGGCCTATGGCTTTCCCGCCTTGGCCACGTCCCGGACCAGGTTGTGGATGAAGCCCAGTTTGGCGACCACGGCCGAAGACAGGATGAAGGGATAGAGGTCGCGCAGGCCCATGGCGCGGTTGACGCTGTTCATGGCGAAGGTGAAGGGCAGCCATGCGTTGACGATCGCCTCGACGTCCCTGGCCTCGTAGGGGTTGAAGCGGATGCGGGTCGACAACTCACCGTCGCGGTCGACCTTGGGGCGCACCTCCATGCCGAACTCGCCAGCCATCTCCAGCGTATCGACGATGTGGAGGTAATGCGCCCAGGTCTCGGCAAAGTCTTCCCAGGGATGCGTCGTCGCATAAGACGACACATAGCTCTGCTGCCAGTCCGGCGGCGCACCTTCGGCATAGTGGCGTTGCAGGGCCTGACCATAATCGACGGAATCGTCGCTGAACACCGCGCGGCATTCTTCCAGCTTGCCGCCGTCGTGCACCAGCACGTCCCAGAAATAATGTCCGACCTCGTGGCGGAAATGGCCCAGCAGCGTCCGGTACGGCTCGCCCATCTCCAGCCTGCGCCGCTCGCGCTCGATGGTATCAGTCTCGGTGAGCGCGATCGTGATCAGGCCGTTGTCGTGGCCGGTCATGACCTTCTGTCCGCTGTTGGGATCGTCGGCGAGGAAATTGAAGATCAGGCCGTGCTCGGGATTGTCCTGCCGGGTCTGGAGCGGCAACTTCCAGCGGATCAGAGAGTAGAACAGCCTGTGCTTCGCCACCTCCAGCTCGCGCCAGCCGGCGAGCTGCGCGGGGTCGGACAGATCAGGCACGATGCCGTTGTGACGGCAGGCGCGGCAATAGCCGGTGGTATCGCTGGCATCGGTCAGCCAGTTGCAGGCGTCGTACTCCGCATTGCGGCACAGCATCCGCCCCTTGCCCTTGTCGGCCAGCGTGGCCCAGCTCTCCCCGTCGGGCTCGATCGCCGACATCGTCTCCTTCTCCGTCAGGAAGGCGACCTGGTGGCCGCAACGTTCGCAGGCGCGGTTCTCGAAATAGAGAACATTGCCGCAGGCCTGGCAGACAAAGAGCTTCAAGATCTAGCCTCTTGGAGAAAGGGAGTCTTACGAATATCAGTTGTGACGCCGCACATACGCGCGCCGGCGGTCCATCGTTCCAATATTCGGAACAAATAGCCAGACCCCGCGTTCGCTCAAACCCGCCACATGCCTTCCGACGGGCCATTTCCCTGCTTAGTCCCTTTTGAGCAATGGCTATCACGCTTTGTCTGTGTGAATATTGGGTCGGCACGTGCGCTCCCGCATCACAACGGCCGACGCCTTGAACGATCCTTTGCCCGAGACCATTGCCGCCGAAAGGCTGCGCCAGCACCTCCAAGACATTGCGCGAGAGCGCGATGAAGCCTATCGCGCGCTCCAGGAGCGCGAGGCGGAGCTCGCGCGCATCCAGCGCATTGGCAAGGTCGGCGGGCTCGAGGTCGACTTCCGCGAAGGTTTCAAGAACCGCCGCTCGCCGGAATATCTGATGATCCACGGCCTGCCGCCCGAGGCCGTCGACGAGACCCACGAAGACTGGGTCAGCCGCATCCATCCCGATGACCGCGATGCCGCGGTCAAACACTTCTTCGAGGCGTTGGCCGGGACCGGCGAGGACTACACAGCCGAATACCGCATCATCCGCCCCAGCGACCGCGAGACCCGCTGGATCCGCGTCGTCGCCAAGATCGAGCGCGACCGCGAGGGCCGCGCCATCCGCCTCGTCGGCGCCCATATCGACGCCACCGACCAGATGCTGGTGCGCGAGACCTTGCGCGAGAGCGAGGAGCGTTTTCGGCTGATCGCCGACAGCGCGCCGGTGCCGATCTGGGTCACGAAGCTCGACCGTACGCGCTCCTTCGCCAACCAGGCCTATGTCGACTTCGTCGGCCTGCCCTACGACCAGGCCATCGCCTTCGACTGGCGCAAGGTTCTGCATCCGGATGACCTGCCGCACGTGCTGCAGCAGTCCGTGCAAGGCGAAGCCTCGCTCAAACCGTTCGTGCTGGAGGCACGCTACAAGGATGCCTCCGGCGAATGGCGCTGGCTGCGCTCGGAATCGCAACCGCGCTGGGACCCGACCGGCAAGCATATCGGCTTCATCGGTGTCGCCCACGACATCACTGCAGCCAAGCAGGCCGAGATCGAGCTGCGGCAGCTCAACGAGACGCTGGAAGAGCGCATCGTCCAGCGCACCGCAGAGCTCGAATCCAACGAGTCCCGGCTGCGCGCCATCCTCGCCACCAGCAATCAGTATCAGGGTCTGGTGAACCTTAAGGGCGAATTGCTGTACGCCAACAACACTGCGCTCGACGGCATCAAGGCACGCAGTGAAGACGTGATCGGCAAGCCGCTGTGGGAGACGCCCTGGTTCACCGGCACCCACGGCATGAGCGCAACCGTGCGCGAAGCTTTCGATACCGTGCTGAAAGGCGAAGCGGTGCGGATGGAGATGCGACTGCGTCTGCCGATCGGCGAGCGCGACTTCGAGTTCGGCATGCGCCCGGTGCTCGACCGCCACGGCAATATCACGGGTGCCGTGCCCGAGGCCGTCGATATCACCGAACGCCGCCGCGGCGAGGAGGCGCTGCGGCAGTCGCAGAAGATGGAGGCGATCGGCCAACTCACTGGCGGTGTCGCACACGACTTCAACAACCTCCTCACCATCATCCGCTCGGCGACCGACTTTCTTCGCCGACGCGAACTGCCGGAGGAGCGCCGCCGCCGCTATGTCGACGCGATCTCCGACACTGTCGAGCGTGCTTCAAAACTGACCGCGCAGCTTCTGGCCTTTGCGCGCCGCCAGCCGCTGAAGCCGCAGATCTTCAATGTCGGCAGCCAGGTCGAGGGCGTGGCGCAGCTGGTCCGGCCGCTGGTCGGCGGCCGCATCGAGATCGTCGTCGAGATCGACGATGCCGATTGCTCCACGGTCGCCGATATCGCGCAGTTCGAGATCGCGCTGATCAATCTCGCCATCAACGCCCGTGACGCCATGGACAGCGAAGGCCGCCTCACCATCGCCGTGCGCAAGGTTCAGGGCATCCCGAATTTGCGCGCGCAGTCGGCGCGCGGCGGCGATTATGTCGCGATTTCGGTCGCGGATACCGGCAGCGGGATCGCGCCTGAAAACATCGACGCGATCTTCGAGCCGTTCTTCACCACCAAGGAGGTCGGCAAAGGCACCGGCCTCGGCCTCAGTCAGGCGTTCGGCTTCGCCAAGCAGTCCGAGGGCGACATCGCGGTGACAAGCACGCACGGCCAAGGGGCGACCTTCACCATCTACCTGCCGCTGGCGCACAGCCCCGCCGCCGAGAAGGAAGCCGCAGCGCTGACCCACGAGGCCGCCACCACCGGGCGCGGCTATCGCGTGCTCGTGGTCGAGGACAATGATGATGTCGGCCAGTTCTCGACCGAGCTTTTGGAAGACCTGGGCTATGTCACCCGCCGTGCCGCCAATGCCAATGCCGCGCTCGCCATCCTCCGCGAGAACGAATTCGCGGTGGATCTTGTGTTCTCCGATGTCATCATGCCCGGCATGAACGGCGTCGAGCTCGCCGGCATCATCCGAGAGCGCTATCCAGGCCTCCCGGTGGTGCTGACCAGCGGCTACAGCAACGTGCTCGCCGAAAACGCACATCGCGGATTCGAGCTGATCCAGAAGCCTTATTCGGTGGAGTCGCTCTCGCGCATTTTGCGCAAGGCGATCATGGAAAAGCTGTCGGTGGCACGGTGAGCGCGTACCAAGCCCACGCTGTCGTCCCGGCGAAGGCCGGGACCCATACCCCCAGGGAGAAGTTTGACACGAGATGGTCATTGGCAATCTTCGCCAAACACCTTTTCGTGGATATGGGTCCCGGCCTTCGCCGGGACGACGATTGAGTGTTAAGCTACAGTTGCCCGCATAACAGAGCCTTCCATGAAACCCGCCCTCTTCTCCGCCTGGCAGACCTGGGCGCTGCTCTCCGCCTGCTTCGCCGCACTGACCGCGATCTTCGCCAAGGTCGGCGTCGAGAACATCAATCCGGATCTCGCTACCTTCATCCGGACCATCGTGGTGCTACTGGCCTTCTCGATGCTGCTGTTCTTCACTGGGCAATTCGTCGTGCCCTCGGCTGTGTCGCCGAAGACATGGCTGTTCCTGGTGCTGTCGGGGCTTGCGACCGGCGCGTCGTGGCTGTGTTACTTCCGCGCGCTGAAACTCGGCCCCGCGACGCTGGTGGCGCCGATCGACAAGCTCAGCGTCGTGCTGGTCGCTCTCTTCGCCTTCGCCTTTCTCGGCGAGCGGCCAACCGCACAGGGATGGATCGGGATCACCATGATCGGCGCCGGCGCGGTGCTATTGGCGGTGAAGTTGTAGGACACAGATTGCAGAGTTGCGCGTTCTAAGCCCATGCGTTCGCTTCGCTCTCGATTGCTGGCCCTCTGGATCATGCTGGTGGTGTCTGGTGTCGCCACCGGCTATTTGCTGTTCGAATCTTTTCAGCAGACCGCGAACGCGCGGGAGGCCCGGTCCGAGGAGCTGGTCGCGCGCGCCTGCCGCGACCTCGCCGATCGCTATCAGTTCTTCATAACCGGCTGGCACGGCGGACTGATCGACGATCAACTGAAGCAGCAACTGGCTGCCGTCGCCCAGACTGCGCTTGCAGGCGTGCCCGGCGTCGAAGGCGGCATCTGGCAGTCCGACGAGGGCTCCCTCGCCTACGCGTTCCCGACCTATGAAGGCACCGGCCCGAAGACCGACCTTCCCGCTGCCGAGCTCAACACCATCCGCGAGGTCAATGCCGAGGCGCTGCGATCCGGGCGCGCAGCGTCGATCCGGCAACCCGGCCGCTCCCAGGTGCTCATCGTCCACGCCTGCCCGTTGCGCAGCCCGCTGGCAGGGGTCACCGGATGGACCATGACAAGGGCCTTCACGGCAGAAGGTCCCGCCTACAACCAGCTTCTTGCGGGCCTCGTGGTGCTTGCGCTCACCATCTTCGGCTCGGCAGCCTGGCTCGCGCGTGTTCTCTATGTCTGGTCGGGCAAGATCAACCAGATCGAAACGGCGCTGGATGATCGTCGAGAGGGTGCGATCGATCTGCCGAAGCTGGCGCAGACCGGAGCCCCGGAGCTCGACCGCCTGGTCGACGCCCTCAACAGCACCGGCGAGCGCCTGTCGCTGGAGCGCCGCCGCGCCGCCGCTGCCGAGCGATTGGCGGCGCTCGGCCGCATGTCGGCGGGATTGGCTCACGAAATCCGCAATCCCATCGCCGCAATGCGGCTAAAGGCCGAGAACGCCTTGGCCGTGACCGACGGATCGCGCAGCTCGGCGGCTTTGAACACGATTCTCCAGCAAGTGGACCGGCTGGATGTGTTGTTGCGCGACCTTCTGGAAATGACCCAGGCGCGCGATCCGAAATTCGCGGGGGTCGATCTTGCGGCTTTTCTCGCCCGCACCGTCGAGACCCATCGCGACCTTGCAGCGGCGAGAGGCGTGATCCTGACCGCCGGAACCTGGCCCGCGTTCGCGCAGTTACCGAAGTTCGATCCATCCCAAATGCAACGGGCCATGGACAATTTGATCATCAACGCCCTTCAAAACACACCTGCCGGCGGTGCGATTACCGTCGAGGCACACCGGAAAAACGACATGTTGCTGTTGCGCGTGGCCGACACCGGTCCCGGGATTGCCGAAGAGGTGCGTGAACGGCTGTTCGAACCCTTCGTCACCGGGCGTGCCGACGGCACCGGTCTTGGTCTCGCCATCGTTCGCGAAATCGCACGACACCATCATGGCGACATCCGTCTGGTCGAGGCCGCCGGCGGCGCCGTATTCGAGATCGAGGTCCCATGGCAACCGTCCTGATCGTCGACGATGATGCGGCGCTGCGCGAGGGACTAGCCGAAGCGCTGACCGATCTCGGGCATACGCCGCGCCTCGCGGGCTCGGGCCGGGAAGGCCTCGCCGCCCTCGGCCGCGACATCGACGTCGTCCTGCTCGACCTGCGCATGCCCGGCGGCATGGACGGAATTGAGGTGCTTCGCCGGATTCGATCGGAGAACGACGCGCCGCCGGTGGTGGTGCTGACCGCCTTCGCTAGCGCCGCGAACACGATCGAGGCGATGCGGCTCGGCGCGTTCGACCATCTCAGCAAGCCGATCGGGCGCGATGCGCTGAAAGCCTTGCTAGAGCGCTTGCCCGAGCGCAGGTCCATGGTCGGGGATCCGAATGACGAAACCGAGGACACCCTGATCGGGGCGAGTGAGGGCATGCGCCGCGTGCAAAAGGCGATCGGGCTTGCCGCCGACAACGACGCGATCGTGCTGATCCTCGGCGAGACCGGTACCGGCAAGGAGCTGGTGGCGCGCGCGCTTCATGTGCACGGCAAGCGCAAGGACGGCCCCTTCGTCGCCGTCAATTGTGCGGCGATCCCGGAAGATTTGCTCGAGAGCGAGCTGTTCGGCCATGTCAAGGGATCCTTCACGGGCGCGACCGCCGATCGTGCCGGCGCCTTCCGCGATGCAGCCAACGGCACGCTGTTCCTGGACGAGATCGGCGATATGCCGCTCGCGATGCAGGCCAAGATCCTGCGCGCGCTCCAGGAGCATGTGATTACGCCGGTCGGGGGCAAGCCGGTGCGCACCAATGCGCGGGTCGTCGCCGCCACCCATCGTGATCTCGCCAAGCTGGTGGCGGCGCATCAATTCCGTGAAGATCTCTACTACCGGCTCAACGTCGTGCCGATTGCAATCCCTGCGCTGCGCGAGCGAACTGCGGATATCGGACCACTTGCCCGGCATTTCCTGGCGGGCGCGAGCGCTTCGAGCGGGCGGCACAAGCAACTCGACGCGGCTGCGCTCGACAAATTGCGCCACCATGCCTGGCCCGGCAATGTCCGCGAGCTCCGCAACGTGATCGAGCGGGCCTGCATCCTGACGCGCGCAGACATCATCGGCGCCGGCGACATCGACATCGGCGCAAGCGAGATCACGGCCGGCCCTGCGCAGCCGGATTCAGACCTCCCCGCCGCCGTCGCCCAGCTCGAAGCGGAAATGATCCAGCGTGCGCTGGAGGCCTGCGACGGCAACCGCACCGAGGCAGCACGGCGTCTCAACATCAACCGTCAGCTTCTCTATACGAAGATGCAGCGTTACGGTCTTGCCGAGCCGTCAGAAAATCTGACGGACCGTGTCGTGAAAGACGACGACTGATTCTGCATCTTCGGCGAATTTCTCTTTCGAAACAGCGATTGTCCGGCTGGCACGTCGCTTGCTGAAGCATCGCACGCGACAACGTCGCGAAATCGAAAGGAGACGTTCCATGAAGACAACACGCATGCGCGCGCTGTTTTGCCTGCTGCTCGCCACGGCGGCGATCGGCGGCGGAGCAGCCGCCTACGCACAGGCGAGGGATCCGATATGGGATTCCTCGCAGCTCCCGGAATCGCGCGGCACCGTCAAGCAATACACGCTGACGCCGCGCGGCGACGTCGACGGGGTCATTCTCAGCAACGGCACCGAAGTCAAACTGCCGCCGCATCTTACTG
Organism: Bradyrhizobium sp. WSM3983; assembly: GCF_000473045.1. Taxonomy (GTDB): domain Bacteria; phylum Pseudomonadota; class Alphaproteobacteria; order Rhizobiales; family Xanthobacteraceae; genus Bradyrhizobium. Next base: position 8,526 of record NZ_KI421490.1, read on the forward strand.
CCCAGACCGTATTCGCGATCCACCCCGGCGACGAGGTCTCGGTGCGCGGCCTGCGCGCCCGCGCCCTGCCGCTGGTCGACGCGGCGTCGATCACCAATATCGCGACCGGCAAGAGCGTCGTCGACAATGGTCCGCCGGACCGGCGCGGCGGCAATGATGATCGTGTCGTCAGTGGCAGGATCGCGCTGCAATTGCACGGCAAGCGCGGCGAGGTGAATGGCGTGCTGCTCGACGACGGGACCACCCTCCGGCTGCCGCCGCCGGAGGCCGAGCGCATGCAGGAGTACCTGCGCCAGGGCCAGACCGTCGCTGCGCGCGGCGACGTTCTCGACACCGCGCTCGGCAAGGTCGTCGATGTGAGGGCCATCGGCGCTTTCCCGGACCAGATGACCGAGCTGCGTGGCCCGCGTCCGCCCGGCCCGAACGACGGCCCCGATCGTCGCGGCCCGCCGCCGCCTCCCGGCTTTGCTCCACCGCCGCCTCCACGCGGCTGATCCTCATTCACAATCGAGACAAACAGAGAAAGGGCTCAACATGCATTGGATCAATCCCGACAGCCTGCCTGAAGTCGCAGGCACATTCGAGCGCTTCGTACTCAATCCCCATGGTGAGGTTGACGGCTTTGTCATGAAAGGCAAGGACGCCGCCATCCTGGTGCACACGCCGCCGCACCTGGATAGCGAGCTCAGCCTCCACCTCGCGCCCGGCGACAGCGTCCGCGTGCGCGGGGTGCGTCCCCGCGGCGCCGAACTGCTGGCCGCGGTCGCCGTCACGACCGCGAGCGGCCGGCAAATCATCGACCAAGGCCCGGACCACGATCGCAAGCATCCGAAGGTGAAGCACGAGCCCATGACGGCCGACGGCATCGTGCAGATGTCGCTGTTCGGGCCGAAGGGTGAGCTGCGCGGCGCACTGCTGTCCGACGGGACCGTCCTGCGCGTCGGCCCGAAAGAGGCCGAGCAGGTTGCAGCCCTGCTTGCGCCCGGAGCAAAGCTCGCGGCGCGCGGCGACGGCCTTCAGACCCGGCATGGCCGCGTGATCCATGCGCTGGAGCTTGGCCCCGACGCCGCGAGGCTGAAGCCTGTGCGGAAGCCGAAGCCCAAGGAAAAAGACAAGGAGCCGAAGCACGAGGACGACGCTCGCGCGGCCTGACGAAGGCTTCGCGCAGGGAAGAGAGCAGCCGTATTTCGGAGGACTCTGATGGCCGGAAATGTCGACCAAGGGCGCGCCGGCCGCGCGCTGGATGCGGCGAACTTCTTCCTCGCCGACGTGCGCGACGGGCTCGGTCCCTATCTTGCGGTCTATCTCCTGACCGAGCAGCACTGGGGCGAGGCCAGGATCGGCCTCGTCATGTCGATCGGAACGCTGGCCGGTATCGTGGCGCAGACGCCGGCCGGTGCGCTGGTCGATGCAACGCGCGCCAAGCGGTTGGTGACGGCCGTCGCCGCCATCACGGTGACGATAGCCTCGCTGGCAGTTCCATTGTTTCCAAGCTTTCTGCCGGTCGTGATTTCGCAAAGCGTCGCGCACGCGGCCGCCGTGGTCTTTCCTCCCGCAATCGCCGCCGTCTCACTCGGCATTTTCGGCCACACCGCCTTCACCCGGCGGATCGGCCGCAATGAGACGTTCAACCACGCCGGCAATGCGGTCGCGGCCGGGCTCGCCGGCCTCTCCGCCTGCTGGTTCGGACCTACCGTCGTCTTCTACCTTCTCGGCGCCATGGCGGTCGCAAGCCTCGCCAGCATCCTCGCGATCCCCGAAGAGGCAATCGACCACGATCTGGCCCGCGGCCTTCACAACACCGGCACGGGCGGCCAACACGACCAGCCGTCCGGCGTCGATGTGCTGCTGACCTGTCGCCCCCTGCTCATCTTCGCAATTTGCGTGGTGCTCTTCCATCTCTCCAACGCGGCGATGCTGCCGCTGGTCGGGCAGAAGCTCGCGCTCCAGGACAAAAACATGGGCACCAGCCTGATGTCGGCCTGCATCGTGGCAGCCCAATTGGTGATGGTGCCATTCGCGATGCTGGTCGGCGCCCGGGCCGACCGCTGGGGCCACAAGCGCTTTTTCCTCGCCGCGCTGTTGATCCTGCCGATCCGGGGCGCGCTCTATACGCTCTCGGACAATCCGTTCTGGCTGGTCGGCGTGCAACTGCTCGATGGCGTCGGCGCCGGCATTTTCGGCGCGATCTTCCCCGTCATCGTCGCCGACCTCATGCGCAACGCCGGCCGTTTCAATGTCGCGCTAGGCGCTGTGATCACCGCCCAGAGCATCGGCGCGGCGCTGTCGACGACACTGGCCGGCTTCGTCGTAGTGGGCGCCGGTTACAGCGCAGCCTTCATCACCCTCGGCGCGGTCGCGGCGATTGGCGCCGTCATCTGCCTCCTGGCCCTTCCCGAGACGCGGCAAACCGCTAACCGCAGCCCGCGCCCGCAGGGGAAGACAGTGGCATCAGCTTCCGCTATCGCTGCCGAATGAATCCGTTTCATTTCAAGGGTTGAACGTGCCGTCTCACAACATCTGGGCCTGGAGCATCATCGTCGCCGCGACCGCAGGCGTCATCATCCGCCCTTTTCGCCTGCCCGAGGCGATCTGGGCCGTGCTCGGCGCCGGCGCCCTTGTGCTGCCCGGCCTGCTGCCATGGCAGGACGCACTCACCGGCATTGGGAAGGGCGTTGACGTCTACCTCTTCCTGATCGGCATGATGCTGATCGCGGAACTCGCCCGGCTCGAGGGCCTGTTCGACTATCTCGCAGCCCTTGCGGTGGAATATGCCGCGGGCTCGCCGCAGCGGCTGTTCCTGCTGATCTACATCGTCGGCACGGTCGTCACCGTGCTGCTGTCGAATGATGCCACCGCGATCGTGCTGACGCCCGCCGTCTATGCCGCGACGCGCGCCTCCGGCGCAAAACCGCTGCCTTACCTGTTCGTCTGCGCCTTCATCGCCAATGCGGCGAGCTTCGTGCTGCCGATCTCGAACCCCGCCAATCTCGTCGTGTTCGGCGCGCGCATGCCGCAGCTGACCGAATGGCTGCGCCTGTTTGCCCTGCCCTCGGCGGCGTCGATCCTGCTGACCTATGTCGTGCTGCGTCTGACCCAGCACCGCGCCCTCAAGGAAGAAACGATCGCGCGCAGCGTGCCGCATCCAAAGCTTGGCCGCGGCGGCAAGCTGACGGCTGTGGGCATCGTCGCGATTGGCGTCGTGCTGGTCACGGCCTCCGCGCTGGACAAGCAGCTGGGCCTGCCGACCTTCATCTGCGGCGTGGTGACGGCTGCCATTGTGCTGCTGATCAACCGGCAATCGCCGCTGCCCGTGCTGCGCGGCGTGTCGTGGAGCGTGCTGCCGCTGGTCGGCGGGCTCTTCGTGATGGTAGAAGCGCTGGTGAAGACCGGCGTGATCGGGCAACTCAGCGCGCTCTTGCATCAAGCCGTCGCGCAATCAGTTCCGCAGGCCGCCTGGAGTGTCGGCATTGCGACTGGAGCGGCTACCAACATTGCCAACAATCTGCCGGTCGGCCTCGTTGCAGGCTCCGTCGCCGCCAGTGATCACCTGCCGGCAACGGTCGTCAGCGCCATCCTGATCGGCGTCGATCTCGGGCCCAATCTGTCGGTGACTGGCTCGCTTGCCACCATTCTCTGGCTGGTCGCGCTGAGGCGGGAGAAGATCGAGGTCGGCGCCTGGCCGTTCCTCAAGCTCGGTGTGCTGGTGACGCCGCCGGCCCTGATCGCGGCATTGGCTGCCGCGATCAGGTAACGAGCAAGATCAGTCGTTCTCGTAGCCGTAAACTTCCGGCAGGATGAAGATTGCGGCGAGCAATCCGATCAGCGGGAAGATCGCGACGAACAGCGTGGCGCCGGCCTGGCCGATCGCGGCGAACAGCGACGGGAACAGGAAGATCGCCAGGAACGACGGCAGCTTCACGAACATGTAGGCGAAGCCGCTGGCGGTGCCGCGATACTTCGGCTTGGCGACCATCGTCGGGATCGTCATGCAGTTCGAGGCGTCCCAGTAATGGCCCCACAGCATCGCGGCCGCCGCGAACGGCAGCAGCATCTTGTTGTCGGTGTAGAGCGCGAAGGCCGCGACCAGCAGCGAAGCCAGCACGATGCCGAAACCGGCAATCGCGATGCCGCGATGGCCGATCTTCGGCGTCAGCAGCGGCCCGACCCAGCCGGACAGAGCGGCGAAGCAGAACAGCGCCATCGTCACCAGATTGATGCCGAGCACGCTCGACACGCCGACCATCACGAACAGCACCGGCAGGTAGAACGCGAAGGTCGAGAACTCGCTGCCCTGGGCGAAGCAGGCGATCCAGCCATAGATCGTGGCCCGCCAGCGGATCGGATCCTGCTTGAGGTCGGCGAGGAATGCACGCGTGCTGACCTTCGGGACCTGCACGTCCTGGTCCGGCAGCATGGCAAGGTCGTCGTTGAACATCTCGCGCGCGACCTGCTTGGCCTCACGATAACGTCCCTTCTGCACCAGCCACACCGCCGTCTCCGGCACGTCGTGGCGCATGATCAGGATGATCAGCGCCGGCACCGCGCCGAGGCCGAGCGTCACGCGCCACAGCATCTCGTGTTGAATGTCGAGCAGCAGGAAGATGACGATGACGCCGATGGTCAGGACTTCACCGACGGCGAACATGAACTGCCAGCGGTTGCCCATGACCTCGCGCTCACCCTTAGCCATGGATTCCATGATGTAGGTGTAGCCGGTCGAGATGTCCGAGCCGAGGGGAACACCGAGCAGGAAGCGGATCACGATGAGCCAGCCGACGCTGGGCACGAAAGCCTGCGCTAGTGCCAGCACGATGAACATCACCATCGTCACCAGGAACATCACGCGACGGCCGATCTTGTCGGACAGCCAGCCGCCGAGCAGCGCGCCGATCAGGGCGCCGCCCTGCGTACCCGCCGCGGCAAGGCCGAGCATCAGCGGATCGGGATTGTACTGCTCCTTGATGAAGATCAGCACGAAGGCGATCGAATAGAGATCCCATGCCTCGACCAGGATCGAGGCCATCATCAGCCAGCCGACCTTGTTGCCCTTGGGACTGTAGTTGGTGATGAGGTAGCGGACCGCGGCTTCGCTCGCGGTCGGTTGTGGCACAGCCATCGTTGACATGTTTGGTCCCTTCTTCAAAACTCTTTACGCGCCGAGTAGCGGCTCGATGCTGCAATCGAGCAGGCGCGGATCGATCCCCACCTCCATGCCCGTGAACATCTGGTCCATGTAGTCGATCAGTGCATCGCTCGCCTTCACCGCGTCCTCGACGCGACGGCCGGCGACCGCAACGAGAATGGCGAGATGACGATCGATCGTGCCGGACAGATCCGTCTGTCCCGGCATGAAGCGGTGGTGGATGTAGCCGATGCGGCGATACAGCGTATGCAGCGGCCGCAGCGTATGCACCAGGAACGGCTCGCCCGCGGCTTCCAGCACCAGCGCGTCGATGCGACGATCGATGCTGTTGAACTCGTCGAGGGTCAGGGTGGCGCGGCGCTCGCGCAACAAACGTTCGATGTGCAGCGCCTGATTGCGGTGCGAGAGACTGGCGCGATCGGCCGCAAGACGAACGACGAAGCGTTCCATGTCACGCCGCAAAGCCAGCAGCATGCGCTCGCGCGCGAGATCGATCGGCGCGATGTGCAGACCGTGGCGCGGACGGATGATGATGAGTGTATCGGCGGAGAGACGATTGACCGCGTGGTGCACCGGCGTGCGGCCGAAGCCGGTGATCTGCTGCAATTCCAGCATGGTCATGAACTGACCAGGCTTGAGCTCGCAATGAACGAGCAGCTCCTCGATCTTCTGATAGGCCAGCTCGAAGAAATTGAGACGGTTGCGCCGCGAGGGCTTGCCCTCGCCGTCGTCCTCGTTTCTCACCACCGCGAGCGCGCGCTTGCGCCGTGCCATCTCTGCCTCCCGTCCGCCTGCGCTCTCGTTGCAGGGCGGCGCCTCATTTGTGGCACCCTTAAAACATGTTGTGATATATTACAAGCAAGCGTAAGACTTTCGCGGACGCGTTGCATGTTGCAGCGCAAAATGAAAACACGACCGGTGCGAGGCGCCTGTGACGGGAGGAGAATTGCCGTGAAGATCACGTCGATCGAGACGCTGCGCACCGAGGAATTCTCCAACGTCATCTGGGTGCGCGTTCACACCGACACGGGCATGAACGGTCTCGGCGAAACCTTCTATGGTGCTGGCGCAGTCGAAGCACAAATCCACGACACCTTTGCCGGCCGCCTGCTCGGCCGTAATCCCCTCCACATCGAAGCGATCCATCGCGACATGCTGAACCTGCCGATGGCGCAGTCGTCCACCGGCGTGGAATATCGTGCGGCCTCGGCGATCGACATCGCGCTGTGGGATTTGTTCGGCAAGGTCTGCAATCAGCCGGTGCACCAGATGCTCGGCGGCCTCTGCCGCGACAAGCAGCGCATCTACAACACCTGCGCCGGCACGCAATATGTTCGTTCCACCAACATCAGCCCGGTCTCGAACTGGAATCTCGGTGCCAACAAGGGGCCCTACGAGGATCTCGATGGCTTCATGCATCGCGCCGACGCGCTCGCCGAAAATCTGCTGGAGAACGGCATCTCCGCGATGAAGATCTGGCCGTTCGATCCTGCGGCGCAGGAGAACAAAGGCCTGTACATCACCGCTGCGCAGATGAAGCAGGCAATCGAGCCGTTCGAAAAAATCCGCAAGGCCGTCGGCGACAAGATGGAGATCATGGTCGAGCTCCATTCGCTGTGGAATCTGCCGACCGCAAAACAGATCGCGCGCGCGCTCGAGCCCTACAAGCCGACCTGGTACGAAGACCCGATCCGCATGAACTCGCCGCAGGCGCTGGCCGAATACGCCCGCTCGACCGATGTCTGGGTCTGCGCCAGCGAGACGCTGGGCTCGCGCTTTCCCTACAAGGACATGCTCGACCGCGACGCCATGCATGTGGTGATGGCGGATTTGTGCTGGACCGGCGGCCTCACCGAGGGCCGCAAGATCGCGGCGATGGCCGAGACCTATCACCGTCCCTTCGCGCCGCACGATTGCATAGGCCCGATCGGCTTCATCGCCGCCATCCACATGTCGTTCAGCCAGCCCAACACGCTGATCCAGGAATCCGTGCGCGCCTTCTACAAGGGCTGGTACAATGAGCTGGTTACCACGATGCCCACCATCAAGGACGGCTATGTCTATCCGATGGAAGGCCCCGGTCTCGGCGTCGACCTTCTGCCTGCCGTCTTCGATCGCTCCGATCTGACCGTGCGTCGCTCCAACGTCTGAGGATTTTTTGAGATGAGCACCGCCCTCTTCGACCTTTCTGGCCGCACTGCGCTTGTGACCGGCTCTTCCCGCGGTCTCGGTCGTGCCATCGCCGAGGGCATGGCCAAAGCTGGCGCCAGGATCATCGTCAATGGCGTCGACCCGAAGCGGGTCGAGCAAGCCGTCGGCGAGTTCCGCGCAGCCGGGCATCAGGCCGAGGGCGCCGCGTTCAACGTGACCGATGAGCCTGCGATCATCGCCGCCTTCAATGATTTCGATAAGAAGGGCATTGCGGTCGACATCGTCGTCAACAATGCCGGCATCCAGCACCGCAAGCCGCTGGTGGAATTCACGACCGACGAATGGCGCAAGGTGATCGAGACCAACCTCACCAGCGCCTTCGTGATCGGCCGCGAGGCCGCCAAGCGCATGATCCCGCGCAGGCACGGCAAGATCATCAATATCGGCTCGCTCGGCAGCGAGCTCGCGCGTCCCACCATCGCGCCCTACACCGCCGCCAAGGGCGGCATCAAGAATTTGACCCGCTCGATGGCGGTGGAATGGGCCCAGCACGGCATCCAGGCCAATGCGATCGGCCCCGGCTATATGCTCACCGACATGAACGAGGCGCTGGTCAACAACACCGACTTCAACAACTGGCTGATGGGCCGCATCCCCTCAAAGCGCTGGGGCAAGCCGGACGAGCTGGTCGGCGCGGCGATCTTCCTCGCGTCAGACGCCTCGACCTACGTCAACGGCCAGATCATCTATGTCGATGGCGGCATGATCGCCGCGATGTAATCGCGAAACAGGGAACGAGACCATGCGCGCCGTCGTCATCCACGCCCCCAAGGATCTGCGGATCGACAATTATCCCGATCCTGCGCCCGCCCCGGGCGAGGTCCGCGTCAAGATCGCCAATGGCGGTATCTGCGGCTCCGACCTGCACTACTACCATCACGGCGGCTTCGGCGTCGTCCGCATCCAGCAGCCGATGGCGCTGGGGCATGAGATCGCCGGCGTGGTCGCAGCCGTCGGTGACGGCGTCACCGGCGTGAAGGCCGGCACCCGCGTCGCGGTCAATCCGAGCAAGCCGTGCGGCCAGTGCCTGCATTGCCAGGACGGCATGCGCAACCAGTGCCTCGACATGCGCTTCCTCGGCAGCGCGATGCGTTTTCCCCATGTGCAAGGCGGCTTTCGCGAGTTCATCACGGTCGATGCGACTCAAGCCGTGCCGATCTCCGACAAGCTCTCCCTGGCGGAAGCCGCGGTCGCCGAGCCGCTCGCGGTGTGTCTGCATGCCGGCAAGCAGGCCGGCCCCCTTCTCGGCAAGCGCGTTCTGATCACCGGCTGCGGCCCGATCGGCGCGCTGATGATTTTGGTCTCGCGCTTCGGCGGCGCATCCGAAATCGTGGTGACCGATGTGGCTGATGCGCCGCTGGCAGTCGCCAGGAAGCTTGGCGCCACGCACGCGATCAATGTCGCGACCAATGCCACCGCGCTCGATCCCTGGCGCGCCGGCAAGGGCGTGTTCGATACGCTGTTCGAAGCTTCCGGCAACCAGGCAGCGCTCCGCACCGCGCTCGACGTACTGCGGCCGGGCGCAACGCTGGTTCAGCTCGGCCTCGGCGGGGAGATGACGCTGCCGATCAATTCCATCGTCGCCAAGGAATTGCAGCTCCGCGGCACCTTCCGCTTCGACCCCGAGTTTGAGCTGGCGGTGCGGCTGATGGGCGAAGGCCTGATCGACGTCAAGCCGCTGATCACGGCGACCATGTCGTTCGAGAACGCGGTCGCCGCCTTCGAGCTTGCCAGCGACCGCTCGCAGTCGATGAAGGTGCAGCTGACGTTCTAAAGCATGATCCGGAAAAGTGTGCAGCGGTTTTCCGAAAAGATCATGCTCAAACAATAACCTAAAGCGCGACGATGTTCATCGCGCTTTAGGGCTGCGCCAGCGCGGCCATGACCTCGCGGGAGACGAAGATCTCGGCACGCTCCCAAGACTCGTCGTTATCGCCGCGGAAGGTGTAGAGCTTGTCCATCACGACCTTTTTGGCGCCGACGTCGATCACCGCGACCTTGGCCCATTGCACCAGCGTGCTGGTCTTCTGGATGCCGCCGATGACCTTGAACGCCGCCCCCTCCTGCACGGACGGCAGAAGCCGGTAGCGCGGGTCGGCGGCGATGTCGCGCCGGAGCGCGACCATGAACGCCTGCAGCCGCCGCTCATGGGCGCCGGTCTGGTCGGTGGGCTCGGCCGATGTATCGGTGTAGCTGAAGTCATCGAGCGCAATGGCGGTGGTTTCAGTGGCTATGGCCCGGCCATCCAGCCCGACGCTGAGAAGAACAAGGAAAGACAGCAACGACAGGGTACGGCGCATGACAGCCCTCGCGTGACGGAAAGACCGCAAGCTAGACGGACGCTTCGTGCACCGCAGCCATGGCTGTCCCGGCCGGCACCGGGAAAATTTCACGACGTTGCACCGCAGTATGGGTGCCGCTTTGCGCCGCTCACATTCTGCCCTTTAATGCGGGAGCGACAATTCCGTTCGCGCCAGGTGCCCACCGATGTGGAACCGCCCGAGATTCGATCTCAAGGTCCGCCTGACCTTGCGCGTGGCTGCCATATCGGCCGCCTGCTTCGCCGCGATCTCCGCCTATTTCCTGATCACGGCCGACCGCGCGGCCCATGCCCGCATCGACGGCATCGCCGCCATCGTGGCGAAGACGCTGGAGCTGCAACAGGGCAAGGTCCTGTGGGCGGCGAGCCCCCGCTCGGATTTTCCCAACCTCGACCCCGTTTCAGCCTATGTGATGACGCCCGGCCTGTGCCTGGCCTTCCGCGGCACGAGCGGCGAGATGCTCCAGCGCTTCTGTAGCGGCGCACCAATCCCGGAGGACCCGCCGCCGCAAATCTTCACGGCGTTCTACCACAGCCTGTTCGACCCCGGCCGCGAGGCCGCACGACCCGTGATCCTGCGCGGTACGAAGCTCGGCGAGGCCGTGGTCTCGGTCGATCCGGCCGTGCAGACGGCGGAGGCCTGGCACGAGGCCGGCCGCCTGATGCTCGCGCTTGCGATCGCCCTGCCGCTGTTGTGCGTCCTGGTCTATGCCGCACTGGCCCGCGCACTGCGCCCCACCCACATGATCCGCGCCGGCCTCGAGCGGATCGCCGCCAACGACCTCACCGCGCGGCTGCCGCCGTTCGATCTCGCCGAGCTGTCGGCGGTTCGCGATGTCTTCAACCATCTCGCCGAAAGCCTCGACACTGCGCTTGCCGAGCGCGCCGAGCTGACCCGGAAACTGATCGCGCTTCAGGACGAGGAGCGCCGCCATCTCGCCCGCGAACTGCACGACGAGTTCGGCCAGTCGCTCGCCGCCATCCGCGCGCTCGCCTCCTCCGCGCGCCAGACCGCCGCACAGGACTGCCCCTCCTTGCTTGGCGAGTGCGACGGCATCGCACGGACCGCAACCGGCATGATGGAGACGCTGCGCGGCACGCTGTTCCGGCTGCGGCCGCCTGACGTCGAGGAGCTCGGTCTCGTCGCCAGCCTCGAAGGTCTCGTCGCCGGCTGGAATGGACGCAGCCGCGGTGAAACCCGTTTTTCGATCCGCTTCGACGGCACGTTCGAGACCGTGCCGGCCACGATCAGTGCCAACCTCTATCGCATCGTGCAGGAAGCGCTCACCAACGCCGCCAAGCATGCCGATGCCACGAAGGTAAACCTCGAACTGACGATGCATGCCGACGAGATTGCGCTCGCGATCGACGATGACGGACGATCGCACGATCCCGCGGCGAAATCCGGAATGGGCCTGCTCGGCATGCGCGAGCGCGTCGCAGCCCTGCGCGGCCGTCTGAGTTTTGAGGCCGGGCCCGCTGGCGGCTCCGCGCTGCGCGTCGTCATTCCGCTCGCCGCCGCCAATCCGCAAGCGCTGGAGCACGCGGCATGACCGCGACCATTCTGCTGGTCGATGATCATTCCGTCGTCCGCGAAGGCTATCGCTCCGTGCTCGAGAAGCAGCCGGGCCTGCGCGTCATCGCCGAAGCCGGCGACGGCGCCGAGGCCTATCGCCTCTACAAGTCCAAGGCGCCCGACCTCGTCATCATGGATCTCAGCATGCCCGGCATCGGCGGCGTCGAGGCCGTCAGGCGCATCAGGCAATGGGACAAGGCGGCAAAGATCCTCGTCTTTACCATGCATGAGAACGCCGGTTTTGCCGTGCAGGCGATCCGCGCCGGTGCGAGGGGTTACGTCACCAAGACCAGCCCACCGGAGACACTGGTGCGCGCGGTGATGGACGTGCTCGCCGGCAAGATCGCGATCAGCCCGGATATCGACCACGAGCTTGCGCTGAGCCGGATCAGCGGCGAGAGCTCGGCCGCTGATGTCCTCACGCCGCGCGAGTTCGAGGTGCTGCGGCTGCTGCTCGCCGAGAACACGACGGAGGAGATCGCCGAGACGCTGCACGTTAGCCCGAAGACGGTGGCTAACCTGCATTCGCTGATCAAGGACAAGCTCGGCGTCGGCTCGGACATCGAGCTGGTCCGGCTGGCGCTGCGCCAGGGAATTTTGACGCAGCTCGATCTCGGGGAGGCTTGAGGCGCGTGACCCCGCGGATCATTCGCGCGTGATGACGGAGTCCAGCCACGCGCAGTTCAGCGGCGGCAGGCGCGGATCGGCAACGCGGACGCCGCGGGCCGCCGCATCCATCCGCATATCGCGCAGGCGCTTGCGCTGCTCTTCCGGCATGTTGAGCCGCTCATGGCCCCATAGCGACGGGCCGTCAAAGGTCTCGTGCGGCTGCCAGGTCTGGGGATCGATGATGCGCCCGCCCCAGCCATATTCGATGAAGAAGCCGGACGGCGTGTTCACATAGAACGAGGTCATGTGGTCGTTGGTGTGCCGGCCCAGCGTGTAGACGACACGGCCGTCTTCGAGCTGCGCGAGGTCATAGCCCTGACCGACATCGTCGAGACTGCCGAGCTCCACCATGAAATGATGCAGCGCTTTCCGTCCCGATCCCACCATTGCAAAGGAGTGATGGCGGCCGTTTACGTGGAAGAAATACAGCCCGTAAGGCTTCAGGCCGAAATCGGAGACGTGGAAGCCGAGCACGTCGCGATAGAATGGCAGCAGCGGCTCGACATCCTCCACATTGAGCACGACATGCCCCATGCCAAGCGCGCCGGTGCGAAAGCCCGAGATCGGCCGGCCTGGGCTGAACGGCTCGCTTGCAAGCTCGGGCCGGCAGAAGGCCTCCAACCGATTGCCGGCGGGGTCCGCAAACGTGATCAGCTCCGCCACGTGCCGTTCATCGGCCAGCGCGCGCGAGCCGCGCGTCACCTTGACGCCGTGGCTCTCCAGCCGCCCTGCGAGCTGGTCCAGCTCAGCGCTCGACGGAACCTCCCAGCCCATCACCGCAAGGCCGGCATCGCTGCTGCCGTCGACGATCAGGCGCTGCTTGCGATCGTCCATGCGAAAGGCGCGCATCTTGCCGCCGCGATCGACCTGCTGCATGCCGAGCAGCCCGGTCGCCATCCGGCCCCACTGGTCGAGCTGTGATGAGTTGATCCCGATATAGCCGAGCGCGGTGATTTCCATCGACGTTCTCCCAAAGGTACCCGCTGCACTGCGGCGAACTTGATACCGGTCGCGCACGATCCTACGGTGACGTCCCGCAATCGCGTCGCGTTCGCAAAGACGATAATCGCGAGGCCGGAAGCCACAAGGGAGGAAATACGAAGTGTCCAAGGAGCGGACGCGGAACGGCCAGCCGCGGCAGTCGGAGGGCGTCCGCGCCTTCAAACGCGGGCTGGACGTGCTGCAGGAGGTCAACCGCTCCGGCGGCATCCGCGCCGGCGACGTCGCCCGCGCGCTCGACCTGCCCCGCCCGACCGTCTACCGGCTGCTCGAAACGCTGGAGGAACTCGGCTATGTCGCCCGTAGCGCCAGCGACGACCGCTTTCGCGTCACCCGGCTCGCCCTCAGCCTCGGCGATGGCTACGACCCCGGCGTGCTGATCTGCCAGGCGGCCGCGCCTTATCTTGCCGAGCTCAGCAAGACGCTGGTCTGGCCGGTCGATCTCTCCACCTACGAGAACGCCGCGATGGTGGTGCAGGAGACCACCCATTCGCGCAGCCCGCTCTCGATTGATCGCGGCATGATCGGAAAACGCCTGCCGATGCTGCGGACCTCGGCCGGCCGCGCCTATCTCGCCACCTGCCCCGCGCGCGAACGCGACCTCATCGTCAGCCATCTCCGCCGCATCGACGAGGCCGACGACCGCCCCTTCCTCGACCAGCGCCGCCTCGACCAGATGATCACCGAGACGGCCGCGCGCGGCTACGCGATCCGCAGCGAGGGCGAATACAATCCGAAGACTGCCTCGATCGCCGTCCCGATCGTTCGCAACGAGATCGTATTCGGTTGCATTTCGATCATCTGGATCAGAACCGCGCTCGCAATCGACAAGGCGATCGCCGACTTTGCCGCGCCATTGCGCGACGCGGCCGCCGCCATCCCGGTCGAATGAGACTAATGGCTCCGCGCGGACGATGATCTTTGCGCCTGAGCGGACGCGTCGAATACGGCGCGACATTGCGGGCTGAGCCGGTCGAGCTGAGCCGCCATGCAGTCTCGGATTTGAGCGCGATTGGGAACGTAGGCGGAGCAAAGACGCATCGCGTCGCCCATGCAGGCCTGGCGCTGCTCAGTTTCGCTCGGACCGGCCTGAGCAAAGGCTGGCGTGATCGTGGCGCTCAACAGAAGGAAGGCGACGCGGAAATTCATGAATGCTCTCACTCTCAGGTTGGATTGTCGGCAAGGCGGACTCACCGGGGTTTGACGCTTCGATCGGACGGTGGAAGGTGAAGGAACGTCGTCACCGTGGTCTCGATCAGGAGCGCACTCGACGCCTCGACGTCGATGTCGGGGGCAAGCCGTTTGAGCAGCACGGGAGCCGCCGGAGGCTGATTTAGCGCGGCGTTGAGGAGCGCAAAGAACAGCGCCGGATGACTGCTGCGGATGATGCCTGCTTCAATGCCGGCCACGAAGAGCTCTCGAACGGTCTCATAGGCCGGGCGCAGCAGTCGTTCGGTCACGAGCAGAGCGCGCTCCGGCGCCTCCGCACCGTGCCGGACGACAAAGTCCCTGACATCCGGATGCTCAGCATAGAAAGCGCCGATTGCCACGATGACGTCGCGCAGCCGAGCGCCGAGCGGGCGGCTGGGCTCGGCCGCGATCGCGCGAATGCTGGCCATGGCAGGGATCGCCATCGCCACGATTTGCGCGAGACAGGCCTCCCACAACGCCGCCTTGTGGCCGAAATGAACGCGAACCAGGTTGGGGCTGACCTGGGCCGCGGCGGCCACGCTGCGGAGATCGGCGCCGTCAAAACCGTGGCTGGCGAATGCGCTGGTGGCGGCAGCCAGCAGCGCCTGCCGGCCGTCCGGCATGTCTTTGCTTCGGCGGCCCTTCGGCCGAGAGGGCGGTGCCTTTTGCCTTTTCGTCGTGGCGATCATCGCCTTTCCTCGTATATGTTCAATCGTACATATAATGACCACGCAGGATTGGCAAGAGGTTTCGTTCGCCCGCACGGCGGCCGACATCCGTCCGCTGGGCGGACACTTGGGACGCCGGCGTTGAAGAGCGGGGCATGGCTGGGAGAGAGATAGCGCCATGCAGAATAAATCCGCCCCCGAGGAGTTTGACGTCGTGATCGTCGGCCGCGGCCCGGTCGGCGCCACGCTCGCCAATCTGCTCGGCCTCTGCGGCGTGCGGACGCTGGTGCTGGAGCGCGAGGCGCGGACCTATCATCTGCCGCGCGCGGTGCATTTCGACGACGAATGCATGCGGGTGTTCCAGACCATTGGCTTGGCGGACGCCATCCTGCCGCATGTCATCCTCAGCCCCGGCATGCTCTTCCTCGATGCCAACGGCAAAATGCTGCTGGACTGGTCGCGGCCACAGACGCTGACGCCGATGGGCTGGAATCTCAGCTACCGCTTCCACCAGCCCGACCTGGAGGATGTGCTGATCAGCGGCCTCGCACGCTGGCCCCACGTCAGCTTGCGCAGCCGATGCGATGTGTTCGCGCTCGATCAGGACGGGACCGGCGTGCGCGTGCGCTACGAGGACCTCTCCAACGGCAAGCTCAGCGAGGTCCGCGCCGGCTACGTGATCGGCTGCGACGGCGCGCGTTCGCTCGTGCGCCGCTTCATCGGCTCGGGGATGGACGATCTCGGCTTCCACGAGCGCTGGCTGGTGATCGACGTGCTGCTCAAGCGCGCGCGCGACGATCTCGGCGATTACAGCCTCCAGCACTGCGATCCCCGGCGGCCTGCGACCTACGTCCGTGGCACCGGGACGCGACGGCGCTGGGAGATTACGGTCCTTCCGAACGAGGATTCGAACGAAGTCGCACAGCCGGCAAAGGTCTGGGAGCTGCTGTCGCGCTGGATCACGCCTGACGACGCCGAGCTCGAGCGCGCCGCGGTCTACACCTTTCATTCCGTCATCGCGCAGCAATGGCGCAACGGCCGGCTACTGCTTGCCGGCGATTCCGCGCACCAGACCCCGCCCTTCCTCGGCCAGGGCATGTGCGCCGGCATCCGCGATGCCGCCAACCTCGCCTGGAAGCTCGCGAGCATCATTCGCGACGGTGCGGCAATCGATCTGCTCGACACCTATCAGAGCGAACGCCAACCGCATGTGCGCGAGTTCATCGAGCTTGCCATTCGCCTCGGCGGCGTCATCAACACCAAGGCGATCGAAGCGGGCCTCGCCGCCGGGCAAGCGCGTGAAAATGCGCCCGTGAAGCTGGAGGTGAAAAAGCCCCTGCTCGGCCCCGGGCTCGCGCTCGGCGACCTGCCGCTCGCCGGACATCTCGCGCCGCAGTTCATGCTGAATGACGGCAGTCGCGGCGACGAGGGGATCGGCTACGGCCATGTCCTCCTCGTCGGGAGCGCAAAGCGTCTCGCTCTCTCGCAGCCCGGGATCAAACTCCTGACCAGCGACGAGGCCGAAGGCATCGGACCCTGGCTGCGCGAGCACGGCATTACCGCGGCGCTGGTTCGCCCCGACCGTTACATCTGCGGCACCGCCCGCAACGATGCCGAGCTCGACCGGCTCATCGCCGCCATCACACCTCCAACCCACGTGCCGTCCGCGGCCTGATCGAACAAGTCTCGAGGATATCTCATGAAGCTGCTCTCTTTCATCGCCGACGGCCGCGCCTCCTTCGGGGCCGTCAAGGACAACGGCGTGGTCGATCTCGGCACGCGCATGGCGCCCTGCGCCACGCTGCGGCAGTTGCTCGAAGCGGGTCGCGTGGCCGAGGCGGCAAAGCTGGTCGCCTCCACGGCGCCAGATCATCCGCTCGACAAGATCAGCTTCGCGCCGGTCGTCCCCGATCCCGGCAAGATCATCTGCGTCGGCCTCAACTACCGCGACCACGTCGCCGAGACCGGCCGCACCGTCACCGAGAAGCCGGCGCTGTTCGTCCGTTTCCCCTGCAGCCAGGTCGGCCATCTCCAGCCCATGGTGAAGCCGAATGTCAGCGACGATTTCGATTACGAAGGCGAACTCGCGCTGGTCATCGGCAAGGAAGGCCGCCACATTCCCGCGAGCCGCGCGCTCGACCACATCGCCGGCTATGCCTGCTACAACGAAGGCAGCATCCGCGACTGGCAGCGCCACACCAGCCAGTTCCTCTCCGGCAAGACGTTTGCGGAGAGCGGCAGCTTTGGCCCATGGCTGGTGACGGCGGACGAGATCCCCGATCCGTCGAAGCTGACCTTGCAGACGCGCCTGAACGGCACCGTCGTGCAGGACACCACGACGGATCTCCTGATCACCGCGATCCCTGAGCTGATCGCCTACATTTCGACGATCTGCCCGCTCGTCCCCGGTGATGTCATTGTCACGGGCACGCCCGGCGGTGTCGGCGCCAAGCGCACGCCGCCGCTGTGGATGCGCCCCGGCGACACGGTCGAGGTCGAAATCTCCGGTATCGGCATTTTGCGCAACAAGGTCATCGCCGAACAGGCGTGACCACGAGCACGAACCCATCAACGATAAAATCAGGAAACGCCATGGCCAATCTCCGCATGACATCCACTGCCATCCTGCTGATCACGCTGGCGCTCGCGGGCGCCGCGAGCGCCGAGATCAAGGGCGGTGCCGTCCGCATCGGCGTCCTCACCGACATGAACGGCATTTTCGCAACCGCGATGGGCCCGGGCTCGGTCGAGGCGGCGCGGATGGCGGCGGAGGAGTTCGGCGGCAAGATCAACGGCAAGCCGATCGAGATCCTGCAGGCCGATCACCAGAACAAGCCGGACCTTGCGGCATCGCTCGCGCGAAAATGGTTCAGCGACGGCGTGCAGGCGATTGCGGACGGCGGCAGCTCGGGCGCGGCGCTCGCCGTGCAGGAGCTCGTGCGCGGCAACGGAAAAATCTTCCTCGTCTCCGGCGCCGGTGCCAACCAGTTGACCGATGACGCCTGCGCGCCCAGCAGCGTGCAGTGGACCCAGGACGCCTACTCCACGGCGACAGCCGTGGTCTCCGGTATCATGCGGACCAGCAAGGAGCCCTGGTTCTTCATCACCGGCGACTACGCCTTCGGACATTCGATCGAGGCGACCGCACGCGACCGTATCGCGGCGCTCGGCGGCAAGGTGGCCGGCGGCGTCAAGGCTCAGCTCGGCACGCCCGATTACAGCTCCTTCCTGCTGCAGGCGCAGTCCTCGGGCGCAAAGATCCTCGCGATCAATGTCGCCGGCGACAACGCTACCGCGATCAAGCAGGCGGAGGAATTCGGCCTTGCCGACCAGGGCATCAAGATCGTGCCGATGTCGTTCCAGAACGTCGATATCGAGGCGGTCGGCCTCAAGGCCACGCGCGGCGATCTCATCGTCACCTCGTTCTTCGAGGACGTCTCGCCGGCGGCCCGAAAGTTCTCCGATGCGTTCTATGCCCGCCGCAAGGCGATGCCGTCCCAGATCCAGGCCGGCGTCTATTCCGCCGTGCGCCACTACCTGCAAGCGGTGAAGGACACCGACTCGGATGACAGCGCCACCGTGATGGCCAAGATGAAGGCGACGCCGGTGTCGGACGCCTACACGACGAACGGCCGCATTCGCGAGGACCAACGCATGGTGCATGATCTCTATCTGGCGCAGGTCAAAACGCCCGAAGAGTCCAAGGGGCCGTGGGACTTCGTCAAGCTGGTCGCGACCATCCCGCCAGACCAGGCCTTCCGCCCGCTCGACCGCAGCAAGTGCGGCCTGGTCGGCAAATAGAGCGTTTTCAAGCGAAGTGGATACCGGTTCGCGTTAAGAAAACGCGTCAAAAAAGAGTCTACCTTCAGGCCAGATAGCGCGTGAGATAGCCTTCCATGGCGTAGAGCGCGCAGAGCGCGAGGCTCGACCAGACGGCGGCGCTGAAATACAGGAACATCCAGGTCAGTTCGCCCTTCCAATGCGCGATGTCGTGGGTCACCACCCAACGCGTCGAGACGTCATGCAGGCCTTCGAGGAAGCCGAGGAACCTGCCGCCCTCTTTATGCCCCGCCCGCCAGCGGCTGAGATACATCGGCACGTCGACGGTGACGAGGAAGGCGAGGAAGCACGCGATGCCGATGATGCCGGCGATCAGTGCCCAGCGCACCGGTCCCTGGAATTCCGGCATCAGGCGGCACAGCGCAATGCCGGCAAGGAAGAATGTCACCGCCCACAGCGAGTTCTCGATCGCATTGAAGAGGAAGTTGGTGGTCACCACCGCGTACCAGGAGAAGCACTCCGCGATGACGATGATCGGCACGATCACGAGCGCGATGTTCACCGCGGTCTCCCCGCCTGTCATGTGGCCGAGCTGATGCAGGATGATCGCCCATTGCGCGACGAAGCAGAGCTCGGCCACGGTCGCGACGGTGCGACCGACGAACACGCTCGACAGCCAGGTATCGAACAGGCATATGCGCTGCACGTCGGCGCGCGGCAGCACCGAGCGGAAGGCGCAGCCGAACACATAGCCCGCGCAAAGCAGGAACATCAGCCCGATATCCGAGCCGCCGCCGACGCTGCCGGCCACGGTCGGATAGAACTCGCGGTACAGCATGAACCAGACGAGGATGTTCGTTGCGCTGACAAGCGTCAGAGAGCCCCACCACCACGCGAGGGGATTTGACCGTGCCTGCCACTGCAACATGAATCGCTCCGCCGTAGTCAATATGACATCCAACGGTAGCAATTCTGTCATAAATCTGCGGGCCGGCGCGACAAAAATCTACGTGACGGCGCTGTCATAATTCGCCTGCGCGCTGTCATATTTGCGAAGGCGACTACGCTTCCACGTGTCCCCGAGCCTATTCCGGGGGCACCACTTCGAGGGCCCCCGGGGAATCATGCGGGGCTTATTTCTTCAGTCCACCGACATAGGCCGCCAGCTTGTCCAGCGTCTGGTAGCCGTATTCGACGGCGCCAAAGCCGATCATGCCGTCGCGCTGCTCGGTGCTCGCTGCCAGCTGCCGCATCATCAGCACGGTCTTGCCGTTGCTCTGCTCGGCAAAGGTGATGGTGAAGCGGAACATGCCGGGATCGTCGTCCTGGTCGACGCCATGATCCATCTCCATGAAGGACGGCCGCTCGATGCGGCGGAAACGCATGCGGTTCGGATAGATGGTGCCGTCGGGGCCGATCATGTTGAAGCGCCAGACGCCGCCGACACGCACGTCGATCTCGAAGGTCTCGATTTTGAATCCCTTCGGCCCGAACCATTGCGGCAGATGTTTTGGGTCGGACCACGCCTCGAACACCAGATCGCGCGGCGCGTCGATCACGCGCGACATCACGATCTCGCGGTCGATCGACCATTGCGACAGGGCAGCGTTGGCAGAACTCGTCATTACTCGGCACCTTTCCGTTTACTTGTTTTGTTGGTCGTCTTGTCAGCCGTCTTGTCAGACGTCTTGGACGGCCGCTTGGCGGCCGCCCTCTCCTTCTTGAGCTTGATCACGTAAGCCTCGAAGCGGTCGAGCCGCGCTTCCCAGATCGCGCGCTGGTGCTGGAACCAGTCTTCCGCACCGACGAGCGCATCGGGGCTGAGGCGACAGGTGCGCACGCGGCCGGATTTCTCCGACTGCACGAGCCCACTGAGCTCCAGCACATGGATGTGCTTCATGAAGCTTGGCAGCGCCATGTCGAAGGGGTCGGCGAGTTCGCCGACCGAGGCCTCGCCGGCGCACAGCCGCATCACGATCGCCCGCCGCGTGGGGTCGGCAAGGGCTGCAAAAACCTGGTCGAGCTGGGATAATTGGTTAGCCATGGAGCTAACTATAGGCGCGACCACGAACGGCGTCAATGATTGTTAGCTCGTGAGCTAAGTATTTTTTCGAGGCTGATATGGAACCCACAACGCGCAATCGTGAATTGGACGCTGCACCCGTCTCGCTAAGATGGTCTCCGGGGGCGCACCGCATCGTTGTCAGATCACGTGCCGCCTGTTGTCATCTCCCCGCAAATCACAAGGCGATCCCTCGCCCGCGCCGCGCTTGTTCCCTTTGCGGCCGCGCTGGCCGGACCTCGCCGCGCGTCAGCAGATTCCGACATGATCGCGCAGATGCGCGATATCGTCGCCAACGAGCTCGCGCCGACGGCGACGCCGGAGCATCCGGGCGGCCTCGCCGCCGCGCTCTATGCCGGCCGCGATGTCGAATTCTTCACCTACGGCTTCGCGGACGAAGCCACGCGAAATCCCGTAACGCAGGACACGCTGTTCAACCTCGCCTCTTTAAGAAAACCGTTCGAGGCGACGCTGGTGGCGCTCGGCACGCTCCGCGGCGAACTGCGGCTCGACGATCCCCTGCCGAAATATCTGCCGGAGCTCACTGGCGAATACATCCGCCGCGTCACCGTCGGCGAGCTCGCCACGCACACCTCTGGCCTCTTGTTGCCGACCGATCATCCGCCCTGGCCGAACGACTCCTACTCTCAGGCGCAATTCATCGCGATGCTCAACGCCTGGACCCCGCCCGCGGACGTCGCGCCCGGCAAGCAGCGCATCTACAGTCATGCCGCTTACGTGCTGCTCCAGCTCGTGCTCGAGCGCTGCTATCGCACGCCGATCGAAAGGCTGATCGAGAGCCGCGTGCTCACGCCGCTCGGCATGCATGCGACGTTCCTTCCCGAACGCGGGCCTGATAACCGCGCGCACATGGACGACGCCGTCATGCGGCGCGTGGCGCAGGGCTATTCCGACCAGGGCAGCGCGATCGGCCCGATCGGCAACCAGCAGAGCTACTTCGATTTCCCCGGCACCGGCCAGATGCTCTCGTCCGCGCGGGATCTTGCGACATTCGTCGCGGCCTCCGTCGACGGCCGCGCGCTCGATCCGCATTTGCGCGAGGCGCTGCGAATGACACAGCGCGAAAGTTTCCGCGTCGACCAAAGGTTCGGCCAGGCCATGGCCTGGGAGACCGTGCACCTTCCCGGCGTCACAATCGTCGACAAGCCGGGCGGCCTCAACAACGCGTCGGGTTACATCGGCCTCTTACCGGCCCACCGGATCGGCATCGTGCTGCTCGCCAATCGCGGCGAATATCCGCACGAGATCGCGCGTTACAAGATCTTGCCTACGCTGGCCAAGCTCGTAGCCTCGCACTGAACCTGCCAACCAAAGCAGAAAGCCCCAGTTGAGCCGGGGCTTTCCACACCAGATTCGGAACGGGATGCTCAGTACCTGGCGACGACCGGTCCGCCGAACTTGTAGTTCACGCCGACGCGCACGATGTTCGACTTGAGGTCGACCGAGTGGGTGTAGACGTTGGTGGGGAAGGCGCCAAAGCCCACGGTATTGAGATTTGTGCTGGTCGTCGTGGCGCGGCCGAGATCGACATAGAGATATTCCGCCTTGAGCGACCACCCGCCACCGAAGGCGTATTCGCTGCCGACGCCGGCAGTCCAGCCGACCCGCGTATCGCGGATTGCGGCCGACTCAGTCGCCGCGGAGAACGTGTCGGTGAAGTTGAAGTTGCCCTTCACCTCGGCGATCGCGGCACCGCCGGTGGCGTAGACCAGCCAGGTCGGTGCAGCAAGGAAGCCGATGCGGCCGCGGATGGTCGCAAGCCAGTCGGCCGACACCGACGACGACACCGTGAAGCCGGTCGGCGCGCAGCAGGGATAAAGCGCCGAGCCGGTGGCGCTGCCCTTGAAGCCGAAATAATTGATGTCGCCCTCCAGGCCGAGCACGGCGCTGTTGACCTGCCAATTGTAGCCGGCGGTAAAGCCGCCGGTCACGCTCGAGCTGTTGGCGTGCTGGATCCCGATCGCGTTGATGGCCGGCACGCTGCTGCTGGCGAAATATCCGGCCGGATCAAATACGGTCGAGGTGCGCGGATCGGAGCTGCCCCATTGTCCGCCGACATTGGCGCCGACATAGAATCCGGTCCAGTTGTAGCCGGCCGCCATCATCGGCGCCTTGGTGTAGTGTGCCGCGAGGTCGGCGGCCTGCACGGACGCGGTGCCCAAAACAACCATCGCTGCCGCCAGCAAAAACTTCTTCATTGCAGTCTCCTTGCCCCACGCGATCGAAACGCGCGTTTCCGAATGCGCCGGCCAAGTGTTTCCGGCAAGGGCTAGGCATAGGCGGCACCCCGCTTGGCGTCTTGGGCTGCCGCGAAGTTCGCTGGGACTGTGACGTAGCGTGCGCGCGAGTTCATACGAACCGATGACGGGTGTGACCAAAGGGCCACGCATCATCCTTGATCGGCGACGGGCGATGCAGGGCCGTGTCGCGCCACGACAAGATCGCGAGAGCGCGACTCGAATGGGCCCACCTCAGACCGAGCGCGTCAGCCCGCCGTCGACGCGGATGTTCTGGCCGGTGATGTAGGCCGCGCCGTCGGATGCAAGGAACGATACCGTCGCCGCGATCTCCTCGACCTTGCCGTAGCGCTTCATCGGCACGCTGTCGCGGCGCGCATCTAGCTGCGGCAGGCTGTCGATCCAGCCGGGCAGCACGTTGTTCATGCGGATGTTGTCGGCCGCATGGGTGTCGGTGAAGATTTTGGTGAAGGCGGCAAGGCCCGCGCGGAACACCGCCGAAGTCGGAAACATCGCGCTCGGCTCGAACGCCCAGGCGGTCGAGATGTTGATGATGGTGCCGCCCTTCTGCGCTTGCATCACCGGCGTCACCAGCCGGGTCGGACGGATCACGTTCAGCAAATACGTGTCGAGGCCTGTGTGCCATTGCTCGTCGGTAATCTCGGTGATTGCCGCGCGCGGGCCGTGGCCGGCGCTGTTGACGAGCACGTCGATGCGTCCCCATTTCGCGAGCGCGCCGTCGACGAGGCGCTTCAGATCGTCATTGGACTTGTTCGAGCCGGTCACGCCGAAGCCGCCGAGCTCGACCGCCAGCGCCTCGCCCTTGCCGGAGGACGACAGGACGCCCACGCGAAAGCCGTCGGCCGCGAGCCGCCGCGCGGCCCCTGCCCCCATGCCGCTGCCGCCTGCGGTGACGAGTGCGACCTTCTCTGCTGCCATAACTGGTGATCCCTGTGATAACGTTGAAGCGAACCGAAGGTTAGCCTGTCACCAGGCCTTCTACAGCCAGACTTGCCCGCAGGTCCATCGCCACGAGGCACCACGACATGAGCGATTTGCAGATCCGCAATCTGCGTCCCGAGGAGATCTCCGTCGCGATCGACTGGGCCGCGGCCGAGGGCTGGAATCCCGGCCTGCGCGACGACGCCTGCTTCGCAATCCCGGACGCGCAAGGTTTCTTCGTCGGCGAGATCGGCGGCGAGCCGGTCGCGACCGTCTCCTGCGTCAACTACGACGACCGCTTCGCGTTTCTCGGCTTCTACATCGTGCGCGCAGGCTTTCGTGGGAAAGGCCACGGCCTGCGCATCTGGAACGCCGCGATCGCGCATGCGGGCTCGCGCGTGATCGGCCTCGACGGCGTCGTGGCGCAGCAGGACAATTACAAGAAGTCCGGCTTCCAGCTGGCCTACGCCAATATCCGCTATGGCGGCGCGGTCGCCGCACCACCGAAGCCGCCCGCCGATGTCGTTGCGCTCAACACGATCCCGTTCGCACTTGTGGAAGCCGACGATACAACCGTCTTCCCTGCCCCACGCGCGACCTTCCTGCGCGCCTGGATCAACACGCCCGGACACGTCGGACGCGCGTTGATGCGCGACGGCAAGCTTGCCGCGTGGGGTGTGGTCCGTCCCTGCCGGACAGGCCGCAAGATCGGCCCACTGGTAGCCGATCACCGCGCCGCCGCCGACGCCATCGTGCAGGCTCTGCTGGCCAGTCCCGGAAGCAGCGAGATTGTGCTCGACATCCCCGCGGTGAACGGCGATGCTATTGCGCTTGCGGAATCCCTTGGTCTGAAGCCGACATTCGAAACGGCGCGAATGTACACTGGACCGATCCCGTCACTGCGGCTCGACCGCGTGTTCGGCGTAACCAGTTTTGAACTCGGCTAGTATCGCCTCTGAAATTAGGTCCGCGCCGGCTTGAAAATTGTAATCTGTTTCACGTCCCCGCTGCGGAGCGACGTGTATTCGTGTTCGATCCGCCGATTTTGCCGGACGGCTCGATCATCATTTTTCTGACCATCGATGTTTCATGCGAGAGGATTTCATGCCCGAAGCCAGAAGCAAGGCTCGCCCTTCTCAACCTACGGCCCATGATCTGCAGCGTCCCGGGATCGCCGCTGCGTTGCTGCTCGCCGTCGTGACGGCCTTGGGGCTGAACACAGTCGTTTCGGCGCCAGCGCTGCGCGAGGCCGCCGAGGCGGAGCTCGCGCGCATCATTGCGGATGAGGATCGGGATGTCTGCGGCCAGTTCGGGCTGCGCCCGGGGACGACCTCTTTTGCGGCTTGCAGCCGCGAGCTCGCGAACGTCAGGCAGAAACAATCCGACCGCGACCAGGCGGCCGCGGCAGGAATCTTGTAATGCATTCTGGAATGAGCTGCCCTGCTCAGTAGCAGCGCATGATGTTGACGGTGTGCTCGCCGCCACCGCGGCCGGGCACCGTCACCTGCTCCGTCGGGCAGCTCGGCACATAGGGCCGGTCGGACGGCACGACGTTCGGCGGGAAGCGATGCGCCCAGTCCCAGGGAACGTCGTAGGTGTAGGTATAGCGCACGTCGTTGGTGACGGGCTGCCCGGCGTCGGCGAACGGCGGGCTGTAGCCTGCGCTGTCGTTGAAGAATCCGCCTCCACCTGGCCAATAGACAAATGAACTGTTCCGACGGTGAAACCGCGCGCCGGGCGCGATCGGCGGACGCGCCACAGCCGGCGGCGCGGCTGCAGTCACCATGCCATGCGGGGCGCCGCCGCCCGGTCGTGCAAAACTGTCGCTGGGGCTAAGGAGCAGCGCGGCTGCGCTGAGCGAGGCGAGCAAGGCCCCATTTGATCTGGACATCATGATACGCACCAACTCGTTTGGCTTCGCGAATAGCGGCTCCCCATCGCACGCTAGGCCGGGCTGTCGCCCACCCGCAAACGTATAATTAATTGTTGGTTAAGGCACGGGATTAACGGGGAACCGGGTGCGGCAGAACGCCCGGAAGATGGCGCTCGCGCTAGTGGCCCTGCTGCTTTCGCAGCCAATCCAGCATGTCCTGCGCATTTCCCGTGCCTTGCGACACGATGGCGGTATTGCCACCGCTACGGCGATAGACCGTGGTGCGGCCCGGCTCCTTGTCGATCTTGACCTCGGCCTGCGCCGGATCGCCACTCTGCGTGATGACCGCTGTCCCATTTTCGTCCTGGACCACAGTGGTGTGGCCGTCACCGGTCTCCCCGGCCCCGGCCGGCGCCATCGCAATTGCGGTCATGAGGGTCATTCCGGATGCGAGCAGGAGGAATTTCATGTCACACCTCTTCGTCTCGATCATCGTCCGAACTGGAAGATGGCCAGCCAGTTGAAACGTCCGAACTGCCTGACAGCTCCCGTGTTCATGTCACCGACCTGGAGCAGCAGCGCATTGGTCGAATTGCCGACCTGGGTGATGTCGGCGATGTTGCTCACGCCCGATTGTCCGATCAGCGCATTGGTCGTGCTCCCGACCTGAATCACATCGACATAGTTGCGCGTCCCGTTCTGGACAATCGTCGCATCGACCGTGCCCGTCCCGATCTCGATGACTCGCGCGATATTGATGCGGCTGTTCTCGACGATCGTGACCGGCTGCGGATTATTGCCGAACTCCACGACCGTCTCGATGCTCACGTTTCCGTTGGTCCAGGCACGCACAAGCCCACCAACGGCTGGCGATGGCCTGGATCCCGCGGATGCCTCGGACGCAACGCTGGTGACGGCGGACAACACCGCCAACGCCAGGAACTCTCTACCATATCTCATCACCCTGCCTCATCAACACGTCACATCTCTGGCGACGGCGAGTTCGTGCGCAGCTCAGGGACTGGTCTGGTTCACCGTCGAGGAGTTGACCGTGCCGAACTGCGCGATCGCCCCCGTATTCATGCTGCCGAGCTGAGACAGGAGGCTCGTCGCCGACTGGCCGGTCTGGCCGACAAAGGCAAAATTGTTCACGCCAGCCTGCCCGACCGACGCCGATGTCGTCCCGCCGAATTGCAGCACGCCGACCGCATTGTTGGTGCCGTTCTGGGCCACGGTCGCACTGGTGTTGCCGCCAACCTGGAATATGCCGACCATGTTGAGCGAGCTGCTCTGGTTCACGACAACGGGGGGCCCGTTGACCGAGACGATCGTCTTGATGTCGGCGCCCTGCGCCCGCGCGGGGCCGTTCGCGGCGAAACAGGAGACGAGAACCACTGTCGCAACGACCAGAAGATGCTTGTTCATCATATGCCTCCACAATATTTGCCGAGTCACCACACGATCTCAGGTCACGGAGCCTGCTGCAGAATCGTGGAGCCGTTCAGAATGCCAAGCTGGGATACCCCGGCGGCGTTGTTCAAACCAATCTGGCCAATCAAGCTCGTGTTGGCGCCTCCGACTTGGCCAGCCGTAGCGATATTGGTCGCGGTAGGCGTCGTGCCGCCTTGTCCAATCGTCACTGAATTGACCGAAGAGAATGAACCGAGTTGCACGCTCGATGCCTGGTTGAAGGCCCCGAATTGCAGCGTCGTCGCAGTGTTGTTCACCGGGCCGGTCTGCGTTGTGGACGAGAGATTTGTCGTACCGAATTGCAACACGCTGATCGTGTTGGCGGCTTCGGCATCGACAGAAGCCAACGCGCTGAGCATGGCTGCTGTTGCGAGTAGATAGTTGATCCGCATGTGAGTTCCTCCGCTAGGAGCAGCTATTCGATCCGCCACTCCACCAAGAAGCCTGGTCGTTGGCCATTGGAACATAACTCTGGGTACGCGGCGCGCGCGCACCCAGAGGTACGGGGCTGGTTAGTGCTGCGTGATGGTGCTGAGGTTGAGGCCGCCACCGAGCTGCCCGACGCCAGCGGAGTTGTTCGGCGCGAAGCCGAGGAGCGTGGACTGGCTGATCGAGCTCGTGTTGTTGCCGGTGGCAACCTGCCCAGTGGTGGCCGCGTTGCCAAGGACGCCAATCTGGGTCACCGAGCTGGCATTGTTGAGAGACGGAGAGGTCGTGCCCTGCATGGTGCTCGCGCTGTTCACGATGCCGAGTTGGAACGTGGTCGAGGAGTCATTCACGTGGCCCTGCTGGTTCACGGTGGAGCCGTTTGCTGCGCCGATTTGCACGGTGGTCGCGGTGTTGGCGGCCTGGGCCGCGGAGGACAGAGCGAACACGGCGACGGAAGCGAGGAGCAATTTACGCATGGAGTATCCCTTTCTTGCTAAGTTGCTGAGCAGTTTGCAGATGCCGTCTTGGAGGAGGCCGACATCGTAGGGATAACTCTGAACCGATCGAGCTCCGTGCGACAGACTGCAGTTCATGCTAGTCGCTACGGACTAGACGTCGTGCTGACTCGCGCCGCCGACAGCGCTAGATCAGCGGCTGTCCGGCGCCGGTCCGCATCGTCTCGGCTTCGAGACCCATGCTGTCGATCAATCGCACCACTTCGATCGGCGAACGCAGCTCCAGCTTTCGCAACATCCTGGCGCGATGCACCTTCGCGGTCACCTCGCTGACGCCAAGTTTCGCCGCGATCTGCTTGGCGACGAGCCCCTCCGCCATCAGCAGCATGATCTCCCGTTCGCGAGCGGTCAGCGTTTCGACCCGAAGACGCGCCTCACGCACCACGTCTTCGCGCTCTATCCGGTTGCGATCGCGCTCGATGCCGTGCCTGATGGCATCGAGGATTTCCTGCTCGCGAAACGGCTTTGGCAGAAACTCGATCGCGCCAAGCTTCATCGCCTCGACCGAGACACGCACGTCCGGGTGGCCGCTGATGAAGACGATCGGAATCGGCACGCCCGATCTAGCCAACCTGCGCTGGAGCTCGAGCCCGGTCGGCGACGTCCCGGGAAAGCGGACATCGAGCACGAGGCATGACGGTCCGTCGGAAAGACTCTCCTCGAGGAACTCGTCCGTCGAGGCAAACAGCCTCACCTGATGTCCTGTCTCCTCGCAGAGGCTGCCAATCGCGTTTCGTATCTGGATTTCGTCGTCAACAACATAAACTGTGGCTTGAATTGAACTCATTGCAATACACTCCCGGACTTGGCGCTCGATGATCCAGCAACGAGCCATCCATTGTTCTTGCAATCGATAACAAGGTGCTTGAAAGCATGCGCGATGACCGCGCGAATCTCATCGGTCCGCAGCTCTCACGTCTTAAGGCCAACAGCCCTTTGATACGAGTGAAGGCGTTCACATATCGGGTTTCGTGATTGAAAGGGCTCGATGCCGCCACAGGCGGCATCACGGCGCGATACCATGTCAAGGATGTGACAGTCCGGCGCTGCCGCCGTGATATCGCCCTCTGCGTCATGGCTCGCCATCCATGCGCCAACGCGAACGCCGATCGCCCGCAAAACAGACGCGACGTTCAGTCAGCTGTCGAGTTTCGATACGCGCGCATCTTTTTGAATACGCCCGGTATGCGTTCCGCGCAAATCACGAAAGGTCGCAGCCGCCAGATTTTACTTCTGGATCATGGAGCGCACCCGTCCGTCACCCCAAGATCAACGACATACTGCCGAGACAACGATATTTAATCTGACGAAATACAACCGTAGCGAGCTATCGGGCATTTCCGCCAACATTGTCATTTCAAAAGGGCGGGTTTTTGATATGCGATTTGTGCCAGTCATTGTCCTGTTTGGAACTGTGTGCGGCCTCGCCACCATCTACGGCGCGGCACCGGATGTCGTTGCGGGTGCTGCCGGGAGCGCCGCGGACGGCGCCAGTCGTGCCTACGAGTCGACGAAGCAGTTCCTCAAGCCCGCCGGCGGCGAGACTCCGACCTTCGGGTCGGACGCCCCCGTATTCCGCTACGCCGCGATCCAGCGCGGCAGCATCGAGCAGACCGTCACGGTCACCGGCGCTCTTCAGCCCGTCAAGACGATCGAGGTCGGCTCGCAACTGTCGGGGCAACTCGCGCGTGTCTATGTCGACTTCAACGACACCGTCAGCAAGGACCAGCCGCTTGCCCTGATCGATCCCCGCAGCTTCGCGGCCAAGGTCGACGAGGCCAAGGCGGCGCTGGCGGTTTCCGACTCCCTGGTCGACATCGAGCGGGCCAAGCTCGATCGCGCCAGGATCGACCTGCAGAACGCCAAGGGCAGCAGGGACGTACTCGCCGCCAAGCTCGACAGCGCGCAGGCGGTCAAGGCGTCGGCACAGAAGACCCTGCAACGCAAGTTGGCACTGCAGTCGCAGAATGTCGTGGCGACGTCGACGGTCGACGACGCCCAGACGGAGTTCGCGGCCCGCGTAGCCCAGGAGCGCGAGGCAGAGGTGATGATGTCCCTCAATACCTACTCGGTGGATGGCGCGCTGGCCGACGTCCGCCGGATCGAGGCCGAGCTGGACCAGGCAAGGATGGCGGTGCCGGAAAAAGCCGCCGTCCTTGCGGCAGCCCAGGCCGATCTGGACCGCACCGTGATCCGTTCGCCGATCGACGGCGTCGTGGTCGGCCGGTTCGTCAACGAAGGCCAGACGCTCGCGGTCGGCCTCGAGTCCCGCACCACCTTCGTGGTTGCCCATCGCCTCGAGGACATGGAGATCCACGCGCAGGTCGACGAAGCGGATATCGGACGCATCGCGCCGGGCCAGCGCGCTCACTTCACGGTCGATGCCTATCCCGACCGCCGCTTCGAGGCGGCGGTACGGCAGGTGCGCAAGGCTCCGCAAAACCAGC
The DNA here is from genome assembly GCF_000473045.1 of Bradyrhizobium sp. WSM3983. Lineage (GTDB taxonomy): Bacteria > Pseudomonadota > Alphaproteobacteria > Rhizobiales > Xanthobacteraceae > Bradyrhizobium. Next base: position 39,082 of record NZ_KI421490.1, read on the forward strand.
AGCACGTGGTCACCTATACCGTCGTCCTGTCGACTTCCAATCTCGACGGTGCGCTGCTGCCCGGAATGACTGCCCTGGTCAAGATTGTGATCGAGCAGCAGGACAACGTGCTGAAAGTGCCGCTGGCCGCGCTGCGCTTCCAGCCTTCGGGCGCGCGGGCAGACGCGGTCCCCGGACGCAGCGGCGTCTGGCTGCGCACCGCCAGCGGCGCACTTCAGCGGATCCCCGTGACAGTCGGCGCGGCGGGCACCGAACAGGTCGCGCTCAAGAGCGGAGAGCTCGTCGAGGGCAGCCAGGTCGCCGTCGGACAGGCGATCCGGCCGGCCGGCATGGAATTTCTCGGCATCAGGTTCGGATCATGACAGACGCCCTGCCCCTCATCAGCCTCCGATCCGTCGGCAGGACCTACCGCGCAGGCGGGATCGCGGTCGCAGCGGTGCGCAATGTCAGCTTCGACATCGAGCGAGGCGAGATCCTCGCCGTCATGGGACCGTCCGGTTCCGGCAAGTCCACCTTGATGAACATGATCGGGTTGCTCGACCTCCCGAGCGAGGGCGTGATCTATCTCGAGGGGACGAATGTCGCCGACCTTTCGGAAGACCGCAGGTCGACGTTGCGGGCCCGCAGCATCGGCTTCGTGTTCCAGTCCTACAATCTGCTCGCGCGCCACAACGCGATCGAAAACGTCGCCCTGCCGCTGGTCTATTGTGGCGTCGGCCACAAGGAGCGCCTCGCGCGTGCCGAGGAGAGCCTGGCGGCGGTCGGCATGGTGCACCGGGCGCATCACTTTCCACGACAGCTGTCAGGCGGTGAGCAGCAGCGCATCGCGATCGCGCGCGCACTGATCGCCTCTCCGCTGATCGTTCTCGCGGACGAACCGACCGGCGCACTCGATAGCCGCACCGGCGCCGAGATCCTGGCGCTGTTTGCCGCACTCAACCAGCGCGGCCAGACCATCGTGATGATCACGCACGATCCGCGCATCGCGACCCAGTGCCGGCGCACGATCCGCCTGCATGACGGCGAGATCGTCAGCGACGAGACGGTGGCGGCGTTGCTACCCAGACGGAGCATTGGGTCATGACGATGCTTCAGGGCTTCCGGATCGCTCTGCACGCCTTGCGCCTCAACCCGTTGCGCAGCTTCCTGACCATGCTCGGCATTGTGATCGGCGTTGCGTCGATCGTGACGGTTTTTGCGATCGGCGCCGGCGCGCAGTTGCGGCTCCAGGAGCAGATCCGCTCGATCGGCGCCAACGTGCTGATGATCATGCCCGGCGCAGTCTACCAGGGCGGGGTCCGTCTCAAGGAAGGCAGCAAGCTGACGATGACCGAAAGCGACGTGCAGGCCATCCTCGAGCAGATTCCGGAAATCCAGGCCGCGGCCGGATCGATCGCCGGAACGGCGCAAGTCATCCACGAGGGCAAGAACTGGAACACGACGATCAACGGCACGACGACCGGGCACTTCATGGTGCGGGATTGGCAGCTTTCCTCCGGACGCTACTTTTCCAACACCGAGGAAGCCGCCGCCGGAAAAGTCGTGATCCTCGGAAGCACGGTTGCGCGCGAGCTGTTCGCGCCGGGCGACGATCCCATTGGCGCGCAGATCAGGATCATGAAGGTCCCCCTCGAAGTGGTCGGCGTGCTCGATCGCAAGGGCCCCGCGCAGGATGATGTCGCCTTCGTCCCCCTCACCACGGCCAAGCTCCGCTTCCTCGGCAGCGCGAGCAACATCAACCGGGATTCAGTCGCCTACATCATTGCGAAGGTGGCCGCCGACGGTCAGATGACCGGGGCGCGATCGGAAATCGAAAGCCTGCTGCGGCAACGGCACCGGATCGTTGCGGGTCAGGAAGACGACTTCAAGGTCCAGGATCCGGCCGCGGCGATGGAAGCGCAGCAGGGGGCGATCCGCACTGTGGCGCTTCTGCTCGTCGCCATCGCCTCGGTCTCGCTGCTTGTTGGCGGCATCAGCATCATGAACGTCATGATCGTATCGGTGACCGAGCGCACCCGGGAAATTGGCATCCGCCGGGCGCTCGGCGGGCGCATGCGCGATATTCGTCTCCAGTTTCTCTGCGAAGCGCTCGTGCTCTGCCTGCTCGGCGGTGCCATCGGCGTCCTCGGCGGCGTCACACTGTCGATGACGGTCGCGCGCATGGCCGGCTGGATCACGTCGATCGACAGCGAAGCAATTGCCCTGGCCCTCGCCTTTTCAATCGCGACCGGCCTCATCTTTGGTTTCTATCCTGCACACAAGGCGTCCAAGCTCAGTCCGATCGAGGCGCTCAAGACGGAGTGAGTACATGCTGGGTTGGCCACGACATCAAACCACAGGCCAGGGAGGAGCAAGTCATGAGCCCGGATCCAAAAGATTTGATTACGCCGACGCCGCGCGAGCGCGAGCTGATGATGCTCATCGCGCGTGGACTACAGAACAAGAACATCGCCTACGAGCTCAAGATCTCGGAGAACACGGTGCGGGCGCATATCGGCAACATCATGCGCAAATATCGCCTCCATAACCGAACCCAGATCGCGATCATCTTCGCGCTCCAGGCGGCACCGCCATCGCTACGTCGCGACCTCGCCAATGCCGAAGGCTATCCGGCTGCGACGAAGCCCGCACAAAATCCAGGGGTGCTGACCTCGCCGGAATGACGACCGGCCCGCCAGCTTGCGACCTGGCCAAGACCGGACTGCCAAATGTTTTTTGACAATTAGAGTTTGAGAATTTTTAGAGTTTGAGAATTTTGTTTCGACCCCTGAACCCTGCGAACTACAATCCCTTGCGTTGCCTGACAGGCAAAACACGCTAGGCGTGGGGCAATGCCCGCGGCCAAAAATATTCCACTTTACCGAAATTCGGAAACGGCGTATGCATCACCTCACTCCGGCCCAAGGAAGAGGGGCGTATCGCGATCGTCACGAACGCGGGCCGGATTGCGGTGGATGTGGGTCACGTCGGCGCGAAGGCTTCGCAGGGCGGGCAACCGTGAGCGGACGCGTCGCGCGCACGACCGGTGTGATCTGCGTACGGCAAAATCGTGTGGTCCTGACGCCCGGGGTCTGTGCGTCAAGGCTCGTGGTGATGCGTGTGGCTCGACCGGGCCCTCGTATCGGTCATCTGCGAGACGACGGGGGCAATAG
>NZ_KI421490.1:44248-176041 GCF_000473045.1 Bradyrhizobium sp. WSM3983
GTCGGCATCATCCTGCTGATCGGCATCGTCAAGAAGAACGGCATCATGATGGTCGACTTCGCGCTCGATGCCGAGCGTCAGCGCGGCCTGTCGTCGGCCGAAGCCATCTTCGAGGCCTGCCAGGCGCGCTTCCGCCCGATCCTGATGACGACCATGGCGGCGCTGTTCGCCGGCATTCCGCTGGTGGTCGCGACCGGACCGGGCACCGAGCTGCGGCGCCCGCTCGGCATCACCATCATCGGCGGCCTGTTCGTCTCGCAGATCCTGACGCTCTACACCACGCCCGTGATCTACCTCTTGATCGACCGCCTGCGCCGGCGGTCCGAGCCGCGCGCGCTGGCGGCGCCGGCGGAATAGGTTGTTGCAGCGCCGCTTCGAGCGTATAGCGGCGGCATGTCGAACCCAGCTGAAACCACGGCCGCAGTAGCCGAGCCGATCCCCGAATGCGCGCACTGCCAGAAACCGATGCCGCTGTGCATCTGCGACAGTGTCACGCCGATCAAGAGCCGGCTGGGACTCCTGATCCTCCAGCATCCGCAGGAGCAGGACAGGGCGCTTGGCACCGCGCGGCTGCTTGCCAAACATTTTGCCGATGCGACGCTGCGGGTCGGCCTGTCCTGGCCGAGCCTGTCCAAGGCGCTGGGCCAGCAGGTCGAGAACGCTTCGCACTGGGCCGTGCTGTACCTCGGCTCGGCTCGCGCTGCCGACCTCGACGTGGAGGGCGAGATCGTCGCCCTCAACCGCAAGGGCGAGGTCGCGGAGAACCAGCGTGCCATCCTCGGCAAGCTCGAAGGCGTGGTGCTGCTCGACGGCACGTGGAGCCAGGCCAAAGCGCTGTGGTGGCGCAATCCCTGGATGTTGAAGTGCCAACGCGTCATCCTCAACCCGGCACACCCCTCGCGCTACGGCCGCCTGCGCCGCGAGCCGCGCAAGGATGGACTGTCGACCATCGAGGCCGCAGCGACGCTGCTGGCCGGCCTGGAGCGGCGCCCCGACATCGCCGAGACGCTGAATGCGTGTTTTGAACGGCTGTTGACGCGCTACCGCGAGGTTCAGGCCGAGATGCCGGAACTGGCGCCAAAGCCGGCGCCGAAAGGCCGGCGTCGCGATTTCCGCCGTGGCAAGAAGGCTTGAGCCCCGCGGCTAGTTCTTGACGCTGTCCTCGTCGTCCTGCGGCCTCTGGTCGGGGGCGGACGGCGGGAAGATGCTGTCATAGATCGCGCGCGCCTCGCGAATGAGGCGAGCCCGTTCCAGCTCTGATTTCGGGATCAATCGGACGATCTCGCCCACGTGCTCTCCAGCGCTCGCTTCTGCATCACCCAGCTGATGCGAAGGTTATGCCACGTGACCTGAATCGGGGGCTTGCAACCCGCCCCGGGCACACCCGGTGGCTGCGCATCGCACAGGCGAACTCCGCAGGCGCGGCGGAGTCGGCGCGTGGGTCGCTTTTATCCTAAGATATCAGGGAGTTGTGATGGAGGCCACGACCAGAATTGAACTGGTGTACACGGTTTTGCAGACCGTTGCGTAACCACTCCGCCACGTGGCCTCAACGAGGGCGGAGCAATATAGGGGATCAGCGGTTTAGGCAACCCCGCGGGCCGTCGCGCGACGTCAAGTCTGGCTGAGAGGTCTCAGCAGGCGGCGTACCAGCCGTCCGGAAACGGCAGCAGGGGCCAAGCACCCTCATTGTCATTCGCAGCCTTGGGCGTCGCGTCAAAGCTCCACGAGCGGGGCACGAATTCCTCCTCCGGCGCGGGCGCGAAATTGTCATGCATCATGGCGTCGCGGACGGTATCCAGCAGCAAGTTGAATTCGGCTTCGCTCATCACACCCTCCGGAACGCGGATGGCGCACTGTCGCAAAGCCGGTTTGTTTCCCGATTGACCTGATTGTTCGCATTTTAACGATCGGCCGATCGAGATCCGTTTGGTTAGCGATTCCTGAAAGATCCCCAGAGAATCCCGGTGGAACTCTAGGGATCCCCAGGTAGCGGCCAGTGTGAAAGAGGTCACATCCGGCGCGATTTATTCCTCCTACCTCTTTGCACACGCCGGCCAACGCGGGCCGGGCGAGCAGGGCAGACAGGAGACTGGTCATGAAGGCGCGGTTCTTGCGGTTTGCGGGTGTGAGGAGCCGGGCCCGGCGCGCCTCGACGGTCGGGCTGTTCCTGACGCTGTTTGCCAGCGCCGCCCAGGCGCAGCAGGGCACGCCGGAGCAGCGCCGGGCCTGCACGCCCGACGTCTATTGGCTCTGCGCCGGCGAAATCCCCAACGTCCGCGCCATCACGGCCTGCCTGCGCCGTAACCGCTCAAGCTTGAGCGAGGCTTGCCGCACCGTGTTCGACCAGGCCGGCGGCTGAGCCGCCCCCTGTGGATTTGTGCGCAGCAAGTGCTTCGCAGTGCTGGCGCAAATTCGCCCGGCAGCGCTGTGGATATGCTGCGGACAAGCTGTTGATCACCTGATTAATCTGCCGAGCTTCGTAGGGCGGATTAGCGAAGCGTAATCCGCCGCACCTCTCTTCGCGGTGACAGACACGGCGGATTACGCCTTCGGCTAATCCGCCCTACGCACCGATGATGCCGCAATACCTTGCGCTGCCCGTCGGGCAAAACACCCAACCGCAGGGTCAACCCGCGCCTGCGAAAATATTCGCCTTTACAGAAATTCGGCTTTTGCGTATTTGTGTGTCACCTCATCCCGGTCAGAGGGGCGTATCGCGATCGTCACGAACGTGGGATGAGCCGTGGTGGACGCCGACTGCATCGGCGCGATTGGTTTCGCAGGGCGGTCAACCGTGAGCGAGAGCCGACGCGCGCACGACCGGTGTGATCTGCGTACGGCGAAATCGTGTGGTCCTGACGCCCGGGGTCTGTGCGTCAAGGCTCGTGGTGATGCGTGTGGCTCGACCGGGCCCTCGTATCAGTCAATCTGCGAGACGACGGGGGCAATAGTGCATCGCTCCCCGAGGAGAGCACGACATAAGCCGTCAAACCACTGCGCAGGGAAGGCCGGATGTTTGGCTTCACCTGTATGCCGCTGTGCAGCCTCTTGTAGCGCAACCATCGCACAGTGGACCGCGGGTGCCAGCCAGCACCCGGNACCGGGCCCTCGTATCGGTCATCTGCGAGACGACGGGGGCAATAGGGCATCGCTCCCCGGGGAGCGCGACATAAGCCGTCAAACCACTGCGCAGGGAAGGCCGGATGTCTCGGCTTCACCTGTATGCCGCTGTGCAGCCTCTTGTAGCGCAACCATCGCACAGTGGACCGCGGGTGCCAGCCAGCACCCGGTCTTCCCTGCGCCCTCTGACAATGGAGGGCGGCGTGAGGATGCAAAGCTCGGGCGAAACTGCCGCGAGGATGCGGCTCTGTGTCTGGCTTACTCCGTCGCAATGACGGCGAGGTACGAGGGGCGTGTCAATCGTCGGTCTCGTGCCCCGGACGCAGCGCAGCGCTTCTTCAGCGGTGCGTTGCAGAGCAGGGGCCCATGCGACGCCGAGCTGGGCGGCTTCCTGGGTCCCGGCTCTGCGCGGCAGCGTAAGAACGCTGCAGCGCGTCCGGGACACGAGAGCTCGCATTTCGTGTTAAATTGCAACCCGCGCGTGCAAAAAGTCTTGATCCGCGGTGATCTAAAGGTGATGGCTCCGCCTTGAACGCGGCCCAGGGCGACAGCGACTAACCCATAGAGTGCATCAGGACAGTGGAACGTGATCGAACTTCCCCTTGTAAAGCACTAAAATGGTGCTTTAGTGCTTTCCATGAGCCCGTCGTCCCGACATGCGCCCTCGGCGCTGCGTTACAGGCTAGCCCCTGACCCGGCCGCCAAGGCTGCGATGGAGGCGACGTTTGGGGCTTATGACCGCATGATGGAGATCCTCGACGAGGTCGCGCGGACCCATAATGTGGGCTCCAATGTGGTCCTGCTGCATGCCCATGCCTATGAGCAGATCCGCAAACAGACCGCGCTGCCGTCGCGGCTGGTGACGCTGGGCCTGCGCGACCGCGCCGACTATCGCGCTGCCCAGGGACGCCGCCTGCCGCTCGACGACAAGCTCGCCAAGATCAAGGGCCCGGCCACCATTTCGATTTCAACCGTGCAGGGGCGCTTCAGCGTGCCCTTCGACTACGTCGGCTACGCGGAGGGCTGGGGGCAGAGCGTGCCCGCGCACTTGATCCGCACCGACGACGGTTTCGAGGTTCACTACGGCGTCACGCCGAACAATCTGCCAGAGGAGGAGAATGCTATGGATACCATCGCTGCCGCTCCCGAAAATTTCCTGTCCCGGGTCGGACGTCTGATCGCCGGCATTGCCTATGACGCGATCGAGCAGGCCGAGGGCAACAACAAGCTGAAAGTGGTTGGCCAGGCCATCCGCGAGATCGAGCGCGCGGAGAGCGAGGCGCGCGATGCGCTCGCGGCCGCGCGCGCCGAGGAATACCGCCTCAATGCGCGCCGCACCGAGATCGAGCGCGAGATGACCGATCTCATACCAAAGATCGAGGGTGCGATCGCCGATGGGCGCGATGATCTCGCCCGCGCCGGCATCGCGCGGCAGATGGATATGGAGGCGCAGTTCGAGGTGCTGTCCCGCGCCATCGACGAGAACAACGAGAAGATCGAGCAATGCGTCACCTCGCTGCGCGCGGTGCTCTCAGCGCTCCAGGATGCCGAACAGCGCCGTGTCGATCTCGAAAAGAGCGAGGCCGCAGCGAGCCACCAGGCCTCGAATTCGTCCCGCAAACGTGGCGGCACGTCCGCGGCGGCGAAGGCGCTGCGTGCGGGCAAGGCGGTGGCGCGCGCCACCGGCGTACCGCCGGGCATCCCGTATTCGAGCGACATCGACGAGCTCAGCGCGTTGCATCGCGACAAGGAGATTGCGGCGAGGCTGGCGCGGTTGAAGTCGCGCTCCTGAGGTTCGTGTCATGAGCGCATTGCTCGAACACGTCATGTCGCCCGAGGTCAGGCCGTTTGCGATCGCGGCGGCCATGATCCTCATCGTCGGCACACTCGAAGTCGCCACGATGCTGGTCGGGGCCTCGCTGAGCGAGATGCTCGGCACCAGCATCGATTTCAGCCATCCCAGCGACAATGGCATGATCAACGCCATCTCCTGGATCAATGTCGGCGGCGTGCCGCTGCTGATCTTCCTGCTCCTGGCGCTCGGCGCCTTCTCGATCACCGGCTTCCTGATCCAGGACGTCGCGCGGATGGCGGCCGGCCCTTTGCCGGCCTCAATCGCCTCGCTCGCGGCGGTCGCCGTCTCGGTCCCGCTGGTCCGTGCCGCGAGCCGCGGCATCGCGCGGATCATTCCCAAGGACGAGAGCTACGCGGTCAGCCTTGGCGATCTCGTCGGTCGCGTCGGTGAGGTCGTCGTCGGCCCGCTCGACCAGGGGCCGCCCGGCCGCGTCAGCGTCGCCGATATCCACGGCAACAGGCACTTCGTCCAGGCGGTTGCGGCGCCTTCGTCATCGCCGTTGCCGCAAGGAACCCTGGTGCTCCTGGTCGATCGCGTCGACACACGTTTCGTCGCGGTCAGGGCTGACGATGAACTGAAACCGACCAAACCCACTCTAAGCAGCAGTTAAGTCATTATTGGAGAAAGTCATGTTCGACATCGCAGTCCCGGCCATGATCGGCGTCGCGCTGATCGTCGTTTTGGGCATTATCTTCACAATTCTCTACAAGCGGGCCACGCGCGACGAGGCCTTCGTGCGCACCGGCCTCGGTGGCAAGAAGGTCGTGCTCGACGGCGGCGCCATGATCCTGCCGATCTTCCACTCCTATGCCAGCGTCAATTTGAAGACGCTGCGGCTCACCGTCGAACGCAAGGAGCGGGAATCCCTGATCACCAAGGACCGCCTGCGCGTCGACATCGTTGCGGAGTTCTACGTGCGTGTCCGCCCCGATGATGAGAGCATTGCGCTTGCGAGCCAGACGCTGGGTGCGCTGACCAATGACGCCGAAGCCCTGCGTAACCAGGTCGAGGCCAAATTCGTCGACGGTCTGCGGTCGGTGGCGGCCACCATGTCCATTCTGGAGCTGCAGGAAAAGCGCAGCGATTTTGTCAAGCACGTGCAGGCGACCGTCGAATCCGACGTGAAATCCAACGGGCTGGAGCTTGAATCCGTGTCGCTCACAAAGCTCGACCAGACCGACGTCAAATTCTTCAACCCTGAGAACTTCTTCGATGCCGAAGGTCTCACCCAGCTGAAAACCGTCACAGAGACCCGCCGGCGCGACCGCAACTCGATCGTGCGCGACAACGAGGTGGCGATCGCGCAGAAGGACCTCGAGGCGCGGCAGCAGACCCTGACCATCGAGCGGACCAAGAAGGAAGCGGAGCTATCCCAGGAGCGTGACATCGCGAACAAGACCGCGAGCACCCGCGCCGAGGTCGCAACCGCGACACAGACTGCGCGCTTGACCGAGGAGAATGCCCGCATCGATACCGATCGAGCGGTGGCCGAGAAAGAAGCCGGCGCCAAGCAGGTCAAGGAAACCGCGGTGATCGAATCCGACCTGGCGATCAACAAGCGCAAGACCGACGCCCAGCGCGAGATCCAGATCGCGACCCAGGAGAACGAAATCCAGATCGCAGCCAAAAGCAAGACGACGTCGGAAGCCGTCGCCGAAGCCAAGACGGCCGAAGCGCTCGCCGTCTCGGCGGAGGAAAAGGTGGTGACCGCACGCGCCGTCGAGGTCGCCGACCGCGCCCGTCTTACCCAGGTGCTCGCCGCCCGCACGGAAGCGGAGCGCAAATCAACCGAGTTGATCGTCGCGGCCGAAGCCGAGAAGAAGGCGTCGCTCGACCGCGCCGAGGCCGTCAAGACATTGGCCACGGCCGAAGCCGAGTCCAACAAGATCAAGGCCGTCGGCGTCAGGAACATCGGTGAGGCCGAAGCCGCCGTCATCACCCTGAAAAACGAGGCGCAGAACAAGCTCGGCGCCAATGTCATCGATTTCGAGATCGCCAAGAAGCGGATCGAAACCATGCCCTTGGCGCTGGCCGAGATGGTCAGACCGATCGGCAATCTCAAGGACGTTCGCATCCTGCATACCGGTGGCGCATTTGGCGGCAACGGCGCCGGGGGAGGCAATGTCGGCTTCGGCGAGGGGCTCGCCGGTGAGCTCCTCAAGGTGCACGCGCTGCGTCCGATGATCGACGAGATCCTGCGCCAGAGCGGTTTTGCGCCGGGCGATGATCCCGTGAAGGCGCTGGTCGGCGCCGTCACCGGCAAGGCCAACGGAGCCGCAGGCGCACCGGCGGCTGTGACCGCGCCGGAGAAAACAAACTCGGCCGATCTATGAATGGCGGTTCATTGCTGCGGAGAGTTCGAATCGATATGAACTGGCTCGTTGCGCGTCTCGCGTCACGCAACGAGCCGGAGCGCGGATCGAGGGCGTGTCGACCTCTCGATCTTGCTCCGGACGAATTCTTCAAGGGAGGGCCGCCCTTCCTCGATGCTTTGCGAGTGATGGCGAATTCGTCCTTTGCAAGCGCAACCGGCTTTGTTATACGCAGCCGCGCGCGAACGACTGGTTCGCCCTTTTCCTCGGTAGCTCAGCGGTAGAGCATCCGACTGTTAATCGGATGGTCGCTGGTTCGAATCCAGCCCGGGGAGCCAAATTCCGCTTCATTTTCAATGATTTCTCGGCGTTCGCTAATGCGACGCACAATGTTGCTCGATCAGTTTCTCAGAGTCGTTACGCGCCAATCCGGCAGAATCGCGTTCAAGCGGACGTGTGCAGCAGCGGCGCTAAATCGACTTAATTCAAATCGAGCTTGATCGGGCCGGACTCTTACGGAGCTGATTCCCATGCCCGACATCCAGATCGACCGCGCCCACCTGGCCCCCTCGATTCTGCCGGCCCATATTCCCGAGCTCAGCGACGACGAATGCCTGGCCTGTCTGGCGCGCGCCGTCGAGACCCCCGATTCGGCACGGCTGGACGAAGTGGCGGCCCTGATCGGCCGGCTTGCCGTCACGATCGAATAGGCCATCTCGCCCCCGATACCTGCGTTGCGTCGCCGTTGGTTCACCGGCGAACGGACGTGTTGCGTTTTCGCGGAGCCTGCTCCAAATATGCCGCCAACTTTCGTCCGCGGCATTGTCCGCCTTGCAGGGTCCGCAAATGTCCGGTTTCTCGACCGCGCGCCAAAAAATGGTCGATGGCCAGGTGCGCACCAATGACGTCACCGATCGCCGCATTCTCGATGCCATGCTCACGGTTCCCCGCGAGGCCTTCGTGCCGGCGAGCCGGCAGGCGCTGGCCTATCTCGACCTCGATCTCGATGTGAGCGAGGGCGGCGCCAAGCGCTTCCTGATCAAGCCGCAGCTGATCGGCAAGCTGCTCCAGGCAGCCGAGATTGGCGAAGGCGACAACGTGCTGGTCGTCGGCTGCGCCACCGGCTACCTCGCCGCGCTGACCGCGAAGCTTGCGCGCCAGGTCACGGCAACGGAGAGCGATTCGGCTCTGGCTGCGAAAGCCAAGGACGCCTTCGCCGCAATCGGGCTCAGCAACGTGACCTGCAAGGCTGCCGCCAGTGCCGAGGGCGATCCGGCTGCCGCGCCCTATGACGTGATCATCCTCAACGGCGCCACTGAGGTGACGCCTGACGAGCTGTTCGGCCAGCTCAAAGAGGGGGGACGCCTAGTGGGGGTCTCGGCCGAATCCCGGCCGTCGCGGGCCATGATCGTGACCCGGTCCCACGGCGAATTCGGCCATCGGCCGCTCTTCGACGCCGCCGCCCCGGTACTTCCCGGGCTGGAACGGGCCGCTGCCTTCGTCTTCTGACCGCCGAAACCCCGTTAAAATCCCGTTCTGAATCAGAAGTGTGGCCGGGATGCTGCACGTAAAGAGTTTCCGCTGAGAACTACCCAGAGGTAGTTCCGTCGCGCTCAACCGCGTCCTATGTTGCTGCGGGGCAACGACTCCACTTGGATACGGTACCCAGGCTCGCGGGCACGAGCCTGACGTGAGAATGAACGGATTTTCAAGGATGCATGGGGTGAAGTTCTTCACCGGAGCAGCGGTTTCGGTCCTCCTGGCGGCGCTTGCCGGGCCGACGCCTGCATTGGCGGATACGATCGAGGCTGCGCTGGTGCGCGCCTATCAGAACAATCCGCAGCTCAACGCACAGCGCGCCCAGGTGCGCTCGACCGATGAGAACGTACCGCAGGCGCTGTCGGGCTATCGCCCCAAGGTCGGCGTCAACCTCAGCACCGGCTATCAATATCAGGACATCCAACAGGTGCAGAAGGGCCAGCCGTTCCATAGCGATCCTCCCCTTCAGCCCAACAGTGCCAGCCTGACCGTCACCCAGACGCTCTACAACGGCAATCAGACCGCCAACAGGACGCGTGCGGCAGAGAGTCAGGTCTCTGGGGCCCGCGAAGCGTTGCGCGTGCTCGAGCAGACGGTGCTGTTGCAGGCTGCCACGAGCTACATGGACTACCTGCGGGATGCGGCAACTCTCGAAGTTCAACGCAGCAACGTGCGCGTGCTCGAACAAACGCTCAAGCAAACGCGCGACCGCTTTAATGTCGGCGAGGTCACGCGCACCGACGTCGCGCAGTCTGAAGCACAACTCGCTGCCGGCAGGACCCAAGCGCTGACGGCCGAATCGAATCTCACGACGACGCGCTCGAACTTCCGCCGGATCATCGGGAACGAGCCGACGAACCTCGCTCCGGGCTCGCCGGTCGATCGCTTCCTGCCTCGGACGATCGCCTCGGCGGTCAATCTCAGCCTGGTCGAGAACCCCAACGTTACGGCTTCGATGTACGGCATCGACGTCAACTTTCTCCAGGTCAAGATCAACGAAGGCGCGCTGCTGCCGACGGTCTCCCTGCAGGCTGCCGTCAGCACGGCGTACCAACAGACCCTGCAGGTCTTCCGAACAAATTCCGCTTCCGCCCTCGCGACGGCCTCCATACCGATCTATCAGGGCGGCGCGGAATATGCGCTGATCCGCCAGTCGAAAGAGAATCTGGCGCAGCAGCGCCTGAATCTCGAAACCACCCGCGATCAGACCCGCGCCAACGTCGTGCAGGCCTGGGGCCAGCTTGAAGCCGGCAAGGCGCAGGTGCAGTCGGCGCAGGCTCAGGTCACGGCGTCCGAGATCGCGCTGAACGGCGTGCGCGAAGAGGCCAAGGCCGGACAGCGCACCACGCTCGACGTGCTCAACGCGCAGCAGGCACTGGTCAACGCGCGTGTCGCGCTCGTCACTGCGCAGCACGACCGCGTGGTCGCATCCTATTCCGTGCTCAGCGCAGTTGGGCGCCTTGCCCCGCAGGTGCTCGGCCTCAACACCACGGTCTACGATCCGAGCGTGCATTACCAGCAGGTGCGCGACAGCTGGGCCGGCGTGCGCACGCCTGACGGACGCTAAGTCCCGTAATCCTCCGGTCGGCCTTGCAAACTGCCAAGGCCGACCGGTGCTTTGCTTGCAATCATCAAAATCCCTGACATAGCCTTGCCAAGAAGCTGCGGGTCGATTCGCCCCGCATCCAGTGTTGCATGCGTAATGCTTGAGTGACGGGGCAGGGGCGCGCCGCCTCACGTTGAGTCGTGATCTGGGGACAAGTCTGGCTGTCGCGACGAAAATGTCGGGGCACACATCCGGAACCGGCCAATCCTGTCGTGCTTGGTGTAAAACAACGCATGCGAGGGCGTTGATGATGTGGAGTCGGAGATGACGCAGCCTGCAAAGGTCACAGAACCCTCCATGGAGGAGATTCTGGCCTCGATCCGGCGCATCATTGCCGACGACGAGGCCAAGCCGCCGCCGGCAGAGGCTGCCAAGCCAGCACCGGCGCCCGCCGCGCCCGCACCAAAGCCGCAGGCCATGAACGACATTCCCCCATCCAAGGTCGCGCCTGCAAAGCCTGTTGCTGAAAAGCCCGCGCCACCGCCCGCCGCGAGGCCCGCTCCGCCGCCGCCTCCCGCGCCGGCCGCGGATGCCGGCCCCAACAACCAGGACGATATCGACGCGCTGCTGGCGGGGCTCGACACGGCTACGGCTGCGCCCGAGGTCCGTACTCCGGAACCTGAGCCCGAGCTTGAGCCCGAACCCGACGTGCTCGAATTGACCGACGAGATGGCGATGGACCCGGAGCCGACACCGGCGCCGCCGCCGCCGAGCTTCCGCAGGGTCGAGCCGCGCGACGACCTCGAATTCGCCGAAGCGCCGCCGCCCCGTCCGACACCTTCGCGGTCCTATGCGCCGGTGGACTTCGACGCTCCCCCGCTGCCGCCGCAGCAGCCGATGCTGGCCCAGTCGACGGTCTCGGCGGTCGAATCCGCCTTCAACTCCCTGGCCCACACGGTGCTCAGCAGCAATGCGCGGACGCTGGAGGATCTGGTCAAGGAGATGCTGCGTCCGATGCTGAAATCCTGGCTCGACGACAATCTGCCGGGCCTCGTCGAACGCATCGTGAAGGCCGAAATCGAGCGGGTCTCGCGCGGAGGCCGGTGAACCCGGCCGCTCGGCCCCGATAAAGCCCTGCTCCCGTGTCATACTTGACCTGTCGGTCGGGCCGGAAAGCCCTTTTGCCGCTGAGCTTTCCGTTGACTTGAACCCCGCACGCGGCTTTCTAGCAGCCCCATGATCGAGAAAAACTACCAGCCCGCCGATATCGAAGCCCGCATGTCCGTCGTTTGGGAGGACAGCCTTGCCTTCAAGGCCGGCCGTCCCGACCGGCGCGACGCCGTGCCCTTCACAATCGTGATCCCGCCGCCGAACGTGACGGGCTCGCTCCACATGGGCCATGCCCTCAACAACACGCTGCAGGACATCCTGTGCCGGTTCGAGCGCATGCGCGGCCGCGACGTGCTGTGGCAGCCCGGTACCGACCATGCCGGCATCGCCACCCAGATGGTGGTCGAGCGCCAGCTGATGGAGCGCCAGCAGCCCGCCCGCCGTGAGATGGGCCGCGAGACGTTTCTGGAGCGGGTCTGGCAGTGGAAGGCCGAAAGCGGCGACACCATCATCAACCAGCTCAAGCGCCTCGGCGCCTCCTGCGACTGGTCGCGCGAACGCTTCACCATGGACGAGGGCCTGTCGAAGGCCGTGGTCAAGGTGTTCGTCGAACTGCACCGTGACGGTCTGATCTACAAGGACAAGCGGCTGGTGAACTGGGACACCAAGCTCTTGACCGCGATCTCCGATCTCGAAGTGCAGCAGGCCGAGGTGAAGGGCCGCCTCTGGTATCTGCGCTATCCGATCGAAGGCAAAACGTTCAATCCCGAGGATTCCACGACCTTCATCGTGGTCGCCACGACGCGCCCGGAGACCATGCTCGGCGACACCGGGGTTGCCGTGCATCCCGAGGACGAGCGCTACCAGAAGCTGGTCGGCAAGAACGTGATCCTGCCGCTGGTCGGCCGCAAGATTAAGATCGTCGCCGACGAATACTCCGATCCGGAAAAGGGCTCGGGCGCGGTGAAGGTGACGCCGGCGCACGACTTCAACGATTTCGAGGTCGGCAATCGCCACGGCCTGCGCCGCATCAGCGTGCTCGACAAGGAAGGCTGCCTCGATCTGCTCGACAACGAGGATTATCTGCGCGGCCTGCCGGAAGGCGCCTCCCAGTTCGCCGAGGAGTTCAACAAGGTCGACCGCTTCGCGGCGCGCAAGCGCATCGTCGAGCGGCTGGAGTCGTTCGGCTTCGTCGAGCGGATCGAGCCGCACACCCACATGGTGCCGCACGGCGATCGCTCCAACAGCGTGATCGAGCCGTATCTGACCGACCAATGGTACGTGGACGCCAAGACGCTCGCAAAGCCCGCGATTGCGGCTGTGCGTTCGGGCGAAACGACCTTCGTGCCAAAGAACTGGGAAAAGACCTATTTCGAGTGGATGGAGAACATCCAGCCCTGGTGCATCTCGCGCCAGCTCTGGTGGGGCCATCAGATCCCGGCCTGGTACGGCCCTGACGGCAAGGTGTTCGTCGCCGAGACCGAGGAGGAGGCCGTCAGCCACGCGCTCGGCTATTACGTCGAGCAGGAAGTGATCACGGTCGAGCAGGGCCGCGAGATGGCGCTCGACCGCAACAAGCGCGAAGGCTTCATCACCCGCGATGAGGACGTGCTCGACACCTGGTTCTCCTCGGCGCTGTGGCCGTTCTCGACGCTCGGCTGGCCCGAAGACGCCCCCGAGGTGAAGCGCTACTATCCGACCAATGTGCTGGTCACGGGCTGGGACATCATCTTCTTCTGGGTCGCCCGCATGATGATGATGGGCCTTCACTTCATGAAGGAGGCGCCGTTCTCGACGGTCTACATCCACCGCCTTGTCCGTGACGAGAAGGGCGCCAAGATGTCGAAGTCGAAAGGCAACGTCATCGATCCACTCAACCTGATCGACGAGTACGGCGCTGACGCTCTTCGCTTTGCGCTGGCACGCGAGGCGGCCCACACGCATGACATCAAGCTTTCGTCGCAGCTTGTCGAAATCAATCGCAATTTCGCGACCAAGCTCTGGAATTCCTGCCGCTTCGCGGAGATGAACGATTGCGTCGTGCCGGAAGGTTTCGAGCCAGCGAAGGCCAAAGAGCCGCTGAATCGCTGGATCGCGCACAAGGCCGCGGAAGCCACTCGCGAGGTGACCGAGGCACTTGAAGCTCACAGCTTCAACGAAGCTGCGAGTGCGATGTATCGGTTCGTCTTGAATATCTATTGCGACTGGTACGTCGAACTCGCAAAGCCTGCGCTCCTTGGCGCAGACGGCCCGCTCAAGGACGAGACCCGCGCGATGGTCGCCTGGGCGCGCGACGAGATCTTGAAGCTGCTGCACCCCTTCATGCCCTTCATCACAGAGGAGCTGTGGGAGGTGACGGCCAAGCGCGACGGCCTGCTCGCGCTGGCGCCATGGCCGCTGAAGCCGGCCGGTCCGACGCCGGAGCAGCTCGCGATGCTTGCCGCTGCGGCCGGACCGACCGATCCGCTGCTCTCGCCTGCGTTCGTGATGCCGTTCTTCGACCATGCCGACTTCAGCGATCCAAAGGCGGAGGCCGAGATCGGTTGGGTGATCGACTTGGTCACGCAGATTCGCTCGGTGCGCGCCGAGATGAACATCCCACCGGCCACGCTGACGGCGCTGGTGCTCGCCGGCGCGTCGGCCGAGACCAGGGAGCGCGCTCCGCGCTGGACCGATGTCATCAAGCGCATGGCGCGGCTCTCTGACATCTCTTTCGCCGATCGTGCGCCTGACGGTGCGGTTCAGCTGCTCGTCCGCGGCGAGGTGGCTGCGCTGCCGTTGAAGGGCGTGGTCGACGTTGCGGCCGAGCGCGCGCGTCTCGACAAGGAGATCGCGAAGGCTGACGCCGACATCAGGCGCGCCGAGTCGAAGCTCGCGAACGAGAAATTCGTCGCCAACGCGGCCGAAGAGGTCGTCGAGGAGGAGCGCGAAAAGCGCGAGGCGGCGCTGGCTCGGAAGGCCAAGCTGCTCGAGGCGCTCGAGCGGCTGAAGCAGGCGTCGTAGAGCGTTTTCAAGCGAAGGGGATACCGGTTCGCGTAAAGAAAACGCGTCAATCGAAAAATCAAGAGCCCCGTTCCGATTCCATCGGAACGGAAATGGCTCTAGCCCTATTTCGGAAACGGCTTGCTGAGGAATTTGGAGCCCCTGACGCCATAGCGCCAGGGCAGCTCGACAGCCTTGGTGATTCCGATCCGGATGCCCGTTGCCACCTCGACATCCTCCGTCCGTGCATGCAGCGCGATCGGTGGCCGGTCCAGGGGCAGCGCATTGTGCGCGACGGTGATCCCGAGCGCCTCCGTCAGCTTGCCCGGGCCCGAGCACAGTGCGTGCATGTCCGGGAGATGGCGGCGACGACGCATCGCTGCCAAACCGTGCGTCGGCTCCAGTGCGCGGATCAGCACGGCGGCCGCCGAGCCTTCCTCCTCGCAGACGAAGTTGACGCACCAGTGGATGCCGTAGGAGCGGTAGACATAGGCAAAGCCGGGTGGGCCGAACATGATCTGGTTCCGCGGCGTGGGCCCGTTGTAGGAATGCGCCGCCGGCTCGGTATGATGATAGGCCTCGACCTCGACGATGATCCCGCCGACGCCGTCGACCAGCATGGTCGCACCGATCAGGTCGCGCGCGACCTCGCGGACGCTGCGCGCGAAAAAGGCGCGCTTCAGGGCTTTGCCGAGCCGCGGTGTGGAAGTCTTCGAGACTGAAGCCATTCGAGGGAGAATCGCCTGAGAACTGAGCAGGATATTGCCCATATCTGCCATGTTCCCTGAAGCGGCGCGAGCCGGGTTGCGGCAGACAGCCAGACCGACTAGGTAGGACCTGAACAGACCGGACAGATCATGGTCGTTATTGTCGATACCATCACGAACCCGTTGCGCCCGCGCCACCCCGAAAAGGTGAATCGCCCCGATTCCGCTTCGCCGCCGAAGCCGGACTGGATTCGCGTGCGCGCGCCCAATACCCGCGGCTATGCCGACACCCGCAACATCGTGCGCGCCAACGGCCTGCACACGGTGTGCGAGGAGGCGGGCTGCCCGAATATCGGCGAGTGCTGGGACAAGAAGCACGCGACCTTCATGATCATGGGTGACACCTGCACCCGGGCCTGCGCCTTCTGCAACGTCAAGACCGGCATGCCGAACGCGCTGGATGCGGCCGAACCGCAGAATGTCGCCGAGGCCGTCGCCAAGCTTGGCTTGGCCCATGTCGTCATCACTTCCGTCGACCGCGACGATCTTGCCGATGGTGGCGCCGAGCACTTTGCTCAGACCATCAGCGCGATCCGCGCCGCCTGTCCCTCGACCACGATCGAGATCCTGACGCCCGACTTCCTGCGCAAGGAGGGGGCACTCGAGGTCGTCATCGCGGCGCGGCCCGACGTGTTCAACCACAATCTCGAGACCGTGCCGTCGCGCTATCTGACGGTGCGGCCCGGCGCGCGCTATTTCCACTCGATCCGGCTGCTGCAGCGGGTCAAGGAGCTCGACCCTACCATCTTCACCAAGTCCGGCATCATGGTCGGCCTCGGCGAGGAGCGCCACGAGGTGCAGCAGGTGATGGACGATCTGCGCTCCGCCGACGTCGATTTCCTGACCATCGGCCAATATCTCCAGCCGACCCGCAAGCATCACGCGGTGATGCGCTATGTGCCGCCGGACGAGTTCAGTTCTTACGAAAAGGTCGCCTACACCAAGGGCTTCCTCATGGTGTCGGCGAGCCCGCTCACCCGTTCGTCGCATCATGCCGGCGAGGACTTTGCGAGACTGAAGGCTGCGCGGGCAGCTAACGCTCGCTGAACCGCTATGCCCAAATTTTCGAGCAAGCGCCGTGTCAATCACAGCGCATCCAGGATGTTTGATCTGGTCGCCGACGTCGAGCGCTATCCGGAATTCGTGCCGCTGTGCAGCGCCCTGAAGATCCGTCAGCGCATGGCCAAGCCCGACGGGACCGAGGTGCTGGTCGCCGACATGACGGTGTCGTTCAAGCTGGTCAAGGAATCCTTCACCAGCCGCGTGACGCTCGATCGCGCCAATCTGAAAATCCTGGTCGAATATCTGCAAGGTCCGTTCAGTAATCTCGAAAACCGCTGGACGTTCGAGCCTAAAGGCCAACAGGATGGCAGTGACTTCTGCGATGTCGGTTTCTTCCTCGCCTATGAGTTCAAGAGCCGCATGCTGGCGATGCTGATGGGCTCGATGTTCGACGCCGCATTCGCGCGGTTCTCTACTGCGTTCGAGAAACGGGCCGATGCGATCTATGGCCGGCCGAAGCTGGCGTCGTCGTAGACTTTACGGTTAGGCACACTCTCTCTCCGGTCGTTGCGAGGAGCTCTTGCGACGAAGCAATCCAGAATCTTTCGGCCGAGGGATTCTGGATTGCTTCGCTGCGCTCGCAATGACGGAGTGCGAGGCAACATCTCCCTTCCAATAACGCGCATCTCAACTCGCAGACACAGATACGCATCCTCACAGCTTGCTTCGCCCTACCGGCTGGGTGTTTTTCCCGTCGGGCGACACAAGCCATGGTGGCCGACGAGCGCGGTTCGTGGTCTGGCGCAGACTCTCAATTCAAGCGCAGCGCTCCTGGCCGTGACAAGTGCAGTCTGTGCCAGAACGCCGGGTACTGACGGAACGCCCCTTGTCGCCAACGGCACACCTTGGGCACGTTGTTCCCCTGCGTATTCGACTACAATCCGAGTCGGGCACGGGGCTTTTCTAGTGGACTGGGAGACATGGCGCGCTGGAAGCAATCGTGGAGCGAGGAAGATCTTACGAGGCTCAGGAAGCTCGCGGGCACCAAGTCGATCACGATGATCGCGAAGGAGCTCGGACGAACCACAGGGACGGTGCTCGCGAAGGCGATCGAGCAGAAACTCCCCGTCATGCACCGATCGGGCGAGCGAAACAGTCGTGCGTTCGAGCGCCGCGAGATGTGAGACTTCTGCCGCTGGGTGTTCCGGTGGCGCTTGGCTCGCCCTGGATCCGGGGCAGTTCACCCCCGCGGCGACCGTGACGGTCTGCGCTTCACGGCGTGCCGCCGCGGCGAGCGGGTGACGCGCGGACGAAGCCTCGTTGCGGCTGTAGCGCGGCGCGGCTTGGCCGCGGCCTGCGGGCCGCGGGCGAGCTCCATCAGCATACGCAGCGCCTCGACCACCGAGCGCTGACGCACCGCGGTGCGGCCGATCGCGCCAAATCGCTGCTCGCGATGGACGATGCGGCCATCGCGCGCGGCAACGGCGAAATGCACGAGGCCGACCGGCTTGCCGGGCGTGGCGCCACCGGGGCCGGCAATGCCGGTGATGGCGACCGCGAGATCGACATCGGCACGCTCCAGCGCGCCGACCGCCATCGCGGTCGCGGTCTCCTTGCTGACGGCGCCGAAATTCGTGAGTGTGCTGGCCTCGACCCCCAGCATCGCGCGCTTGGCGTCGTTGGAATAGGTGACGAAGCCGCGATCGATGACATCAGACGAGCCGGGAATATCAGTCAGCGCGCCAGCGACAAGGCCCCCGGTGCAGGATTCAGCGGTCGCGATCGTCAGCTTGCGCATCCGGCAGAGGTCGAGCAGCGAGCGGGAGAGGGCACGTGCGTCGCTGCCGGCCATGACCTAGACGCTCCAGGGGAGACGGATGGTAGCGCTCGCGGTGGCCGCGATGCCCTCCTCGCGGCCGGTGAAGCCGAGCCTCTCGCTGGTCGTCGCCTTCACCGCAACGCGGGAGATATCGACGCCGGAGATTTCGGCGATACGCGCGCGCATGGTGTCGCGCAAGGGGCCGATCTTCGGCCGCTCGCAGATCATCGTGACCTCGAGATTGGCGATGCGGCCGCCGCGCGCCGTGACGCGCTCGATGGCGTATTGCAAAAACTGGTCGGAGGAGGCGCCCTTCCACTTCGCGTCGCTCGGCGGGAAGTGCGAGCCGATGTCACCGTCGGCCAACGCGCCAAGGATCGCGTCAACCAGCGCATGCAGGCCGACATCGCCATCGGAATGAGCCAGGAAGCCTTTCGTGTGCGGCACGCGCACGCCGCAGAGCATGAGATGGTCGCCTTCGCCGAAGGCATGCACGTCATAGCCCGTGCCGGTCCTGATGTCGCCGAGCAGGCTCGCCAGGCGCGATTCCTCGCGCACGAAATCTTCGGGAGTTGTGAGCTTCATATTGGCAACATCGCCTTCAAAGGTCGCAACCGTCAATCCTGACCATTCGGCGATCGCGGCATCATCGGTGAAATCGCTTCTTCCGTCCTTGGCCGCGCGACGATGCGCTTCGAGGATGACGTCGAAACGAAAGGATTGCGGCGTCTGCGCGATTCGCAAACGGGCGCGGTCCGGCGTGTCCTCGACATTGCCGTCCGCGCCGGTGACCTTGATGGTGTCGGTGACGGGGACGACGGGGATTGCAGCACCGGTGCGGCTTGCCGCCTCGATCGCACGCGAGATCACGCCGGCCGAGACGAAGGGACGCGCGGCGTCGTGGATCAGGACGATGTCGGGCTTGTGCCTGGCGAGCGCTTCGAGACCGGCAAGCACCGAGGCCTGGCGCGTCGCGCCGCCATTGGTCGGCGCCTCGTGCTTCAGGCCTGCGACCGCTGCCGTGAACATGGCGCTGTCGTCGGGGTTCACCACCGGCTGCACCGCGAGCACGTCGGCGTGGGTGCTGAAGGCTTCCATGGCGCGGTAGATCACGGGTACGCCGCCGATCTCACGATATTGCTTCGGACCGCCGGCGCCCGCGCGCAGGCCACGTCCGGCCGCGACAAGAACGACTGCAGTGCGCTGTGATTTCGCCATAGGACTCAAATATTGAACTGTTAAGGGATGCGTCGGGCGTGGGGCGATTGCCGGCATGCCTCTAGCACGGCAGGCCCGCAAAAAAAGGGGGTTTCCCCGGATTGTAGGATTCAGCATTTTGCTGCACTGCACTTGAAAGATTTGCAGAACTGTCTAAACTGTAGGCATGGCGCTTGACTGCACAAGAATTGTGCGCAAGATTGGCTATGGCAGGCGCGATGAGGCCCTGTCCACTCAACGAGACCATTGTGACCGGCTCGGCAGGATCAGGTTCTAAGCCTTTGAAAATAGGCGATATTGAAATCGCTACCCCGGTCTTCCTGGCACCGATGTCGGGAGTGACGGACTCACCCGTCCGCCGGCTCGCCGCCGAACTAGGGGCAGGTCTGGTCGTCTCCGAAATGACGGCCAGCGATGAACTCGCGAACGGCCACCGCATGTCGCGGTTGCGCTGCGAAGCGACCGGGGTCGGGCCGCACGTCGTCCAGCTCGCCGGCTGCGAGGCGCATTGGATGGCCGAAGGCGCCAGGATCGCCGAAGCCGAGGGCGCCGACATCATCGATATCAATATGGGCTGTCCGGCCCGCCACGTCACCGGCGGCCAGTCGGGCTCGGCCCTGATGCGCGATCTCGATCATGCCGTCAGCCTGATCGAGGCGACCATTGCCGCCGTGAAGGTTCCGGTGACGCTGAAGATGCGGCTCGGTTGGGACGACCGCACTCGCAACGCGCCCGAGCTGGCGCGTCGCGCCGAGGCCGCCGGAATCAAGCTCGTCACTGTCCATGGCCGCACTCGCTGCCAGTTCTACAAGGGTGAGGCCGATTGGGATGCGATCCGCGCGGTGCGCGAAGCCATCTCCATTCCGCTCGTCGTCAACGGCGACATCACCACTTACGAGAAGGCGCTCACGGCGCTCGAGGCCTCCGGCGCCGATGCCGTGATGATCGGCCGTGGCGCACAAGGCCAGCCCTGGCTGCCCGGAGAGATCGGCCGCCGCCTGAACGGCGGAGCGGTGGAAGCCACGCCGTCGCTCGGTACCCAGCTTCATTATGTCCGCACGCTCTATGAGGGCGTCTGCGCGCTCTACGGCCTGCGTGTCGGCCTCAAGCATGCGCGCAAACATCTCGGCTGGGCGCTCGATGTCGCAGCCGATGCGAGCGGCGCGTCGGTCGAGACGCTGAAAGTCTGGCGTCAGAAGATCCTCACCTCGGAAGATCCGAACCTGGTCCACCAGTCACTGCAAGATGCCTTCGACGACTTCGCATGGAGCGCTGCTGCATGAGCTCAGTTGCTGACCATCGCCGGCCGCTTCCGTCCGACAGCGACGCGATCCTGGATGCCTTGCCCAATCCCGTGCTGATGATCGGGCCGGATGGCAAGATCGTCGGCGCCAACATCGCGACCGAGGCGTTCTTCGATATCTCGACACAGTTCCTGAAACGGCAGTCGCTGAAGGAGCTGGTGCCGTTCGGCAGTCCCTTGCTGGCGCTGATCGACCAGGTCCGCTCGTCGAACTCGCCGGTCAACGAATACAAGGTCGATCTGGGCACGCCGCGCATGGGCGGCGACCGCCAGGTCGATCTGCATGTCGCGCCGCTGACCGAGCGGCCCGGCCACATCGTGGTGATGCTCCAGGAGCGCTCCATCGCCGACAAGATGGACCGGCAGCTCACCCATCGCAGCGCCGCGCGCTCGGTGATTGCGCTCGCCGCGATGCTGGCGCACGAGATCAAGAATCCGCTCTCCGGCATCCGCGGCGCGGCACAATTGCTGGAACAGCAGGCCTCCTCCGAAGACCGCATGCTGACTCGCCTGATCTGCGACGAGGCCGACCGCATCGTCACGCTGGTCGACCGCATGGAGGTGTTCGGCGACGAGCGGCCCGTGGTGCGCGGCCCCGTCAACATCCATTCGGTGTTGGATCACGTGAAGCGGCTGGCGCAGTCGGGCTTTGCCCGCAACATCCGCTTCATCGAGGACTATGATCCCTCGCTGCCGCCGGTGCTGGCGAACCAGGACCAGCTGATCCAGGTGTTCCTCAATCTGGTGAAGAACGCCGCCGAAGCGCTGATCGACGTCCCCGACGGCGAGATCCAGCTCACCACCGCGTTCCGCCCCGGCGTGCGCCTGTCAGTCCCCGGTCAAAAATCCCGGGTATCCCTGCCGCTCGAATTCTGCGTGAGGGACAATGGACCAGGCGTGCCCGACGATCTTCTGCCCAATCTGTTCGACCCCTTCGTGACCACGAAGCAGACCGGCTCTGGCCTCGGTCTCGCGCTGGTCGCCAAGATCATCGGCGATCACGGGGGCATCATCGAATGCGAGTCTCAGCCGCGCAAGACCACCTTCCGCGTGCTGATGCCGATGTATTCCACATCGGTCAAACACGCTGATCACAGCAGTCGCGACGGCTCTGCCGGGAAGTCGTCGTCTGCATCACAGGGGGCAAAATGAGGATTAACAATGCCCGCAGGTAGCATTCTCGTAGCTGATGACGACACCGCCATCCGCACGGTTCTCAATCAGGCTCTGTCCCGGGCCGGATATGAAGTCAGGCTCACCGGCAATGCCGCGACGCTATGGCGCTGGGTCAGCCAGGGGGAGGGCGATCTCGTCATCACCGACGTGGTGATGCCGGACGAAAACGCCTTCGATCTGTTGCCGCGGATCAAGAAGATGCGGCCGAATTTGCCTGTCATCGTCATGAGCGCGCAAAACACCTTCATGACGGCGATCCGCGCCTCCGAGCGCGGGGCGTATGAATATCTGCCGAAGCCCTTCGACCTGAAGGAGCTGATCGCCATCGTCGGTCGCGCGCTCGCCGAGCCGAAGGAACGGGTTTCCACCCCGGACGACGATGGCGAGATGGAGGCGATCCCGCTGGTCGGCCGGTCGCCGGCGATGCAGGAAATCTACCGCGTGCTCGCACGCCTGATGCAGACCGACCTCACCGTGATGATCACGGGCGAGTCCGGCACCGGCAAGGAGCTGGTGGCGCGCGCGCTGCACGATTACGGCAAGCGCCGCAACGGCCCGTTCGTCGCAGTCAACATGGCGGCGATCCCGCGCGACCTGATCGAGTCCGAATTGTTCGGCCATGAGCGCGGCGCCTTCACCGGTGCCAACACCCGCGCGTCCGGCCGGTTCGAGCAGGCCGAGGGCGGCACGCTGTTCCTCGACGAAATCGGCGACATGCCGATGGAGGCGCAGACCCGCCTGCTGCGCGTGCTGCAGCAGGGCGAATACACCACGGTCGGCGGCCGTACCCCGATCAAGACCGACGTGCGCATCGTCGCGGCCTCCAACAAGGATCTGCGCGTGCTGATCCAGCAGGGGCTGTTCCGCGAGGATCTGTTCTTCCGCCTCAACGTCGTGCCGCTGCGGCTGCCGCCCTTGCGCGAACGCATCGAGGACCTGCCGGATCTCGTGCGTCACTTCTTCGCGCTCGCCGAGAAGGACGGATTGCCGCCGAAGAAGCTCGATGCGCTGGCGCTGGAGCGGATGAAGCAGCATCGCTGGCCCGGCAATGTGCGCGAGCTCGAAAACCTCGCCCGACGCCTGGCCGCGCTCTATCCGCAGGACGTGATCACGGGCTCCGTGATCGACGGCGAGCTCGCGCCGCCTACGGTCAGCCCGGGTGCGGCGGTCCAGCAGGGTGTCGACAATCTCGGCGGCGCGGTGGAGGCCTATCTGTCTTCGCACTTCCAGGGCTTCCCGAACGGCGTGCCGCCGCCGGGCCTCTATCACCGCATCCTCAAGGAGATCGAGGTGCCGCTGCTCACGGCTGCGCTCGCGGCCACCCGCGGCAACCAGATCCGCGCCGCGGATCTGCTCGGCCTCAACCGCAACACGCTGCGGAAGAAGATCCGGGATCTCGACATCCAGGTGTATCGGAGCGGGGGCTAATTTCGGAACGGTGGCTCAGCTCCCCTACCAAAGGTGAGCTGAGCCTGTCCGGATCGCGCTGGCCTTCGTGGCTGACGCGGTGATCAGAAGTCCGAAATGGGCTGAAATGTTCCGCTGGAACGTTCGAATTCGTTATTCGGCCGCAGCGCGCAGCGTCGCACCTATCTGATCAGCCGGACCGCGACCGGCTGGATATTGGCCATCTCCGCCGTCTGGTCCTGCCTGCCCGGGCCATTGACCAGGAGGTCAGAGGCCACGATCAGCAGCAGCACGGCCGACACTATGATCGCGAGAAAGAGCCTTTCCATGCCGAGTCAAGCCGGAAGGATATGATTCTGTTCCGGGACATCGGCAAACGATCCGCCATCGCCTGTGGATGCGCGGAAAACGCAAAGTCCGCCGGCCGGAAACCGGCTCTCAGACGATCAGATCGTGCTGCGGCGGATGGAACCCGACGGGGGCCGCCTCGTGTGGGCCCGCGTCGTGCCCGACGGAGTGCAGGTCGTCCGGCGGAAGTGCCGTCGGATGAGCGGCGTCGGCGAAAGCCGCATGGACGATCTCGACGGACGATGCCGGCGTCGGGGCCGCATGGGCGGAGCCGAGGCTTTCCTTGAACCGGAACGAATCGGCCTCCGCCGCGCCCTGGATGGTCACGCTCACCGTCTGGGGCGTCCCGTCGATCGTGGTCACGGTGAAGCAGTCGGTCAGCGTATCGCAGGAACGCAGGGCCTCCACCGCCGGGTTGCCCGGATCGAGCGTGTAGGTCCAGGTGCCGTCGGCCGTCATGGTGAAGCTGCCGTAGCCGTGCTCGCTGGCCTGAGGGCACGTCGTCGCCGTGAAGGTATCGTCCGGATTGTCCACGTCCTTGTCGCTCAAGGTGCCACTGGCGCTGGGCGGCGGCAGGCAGGAGTTGCTCGGTTCGGTCACGCATCCGTGGGTATCTCCGCAGATCGTCGCCGCGTCGTTGCTGCCCTCGATCGTGACGCTCACCGATTGCGCGGTCCCGTCCGCCGTCTTCACCGTGAAGCTGTCGGTGAGGCTCTGACCGACGTTGAGCGCCTGGACCGCGCAATTGCCGTTGTCGAGCGCGAAGGTCCAGTGCCCGTCGGACGTCATGGTGAAGGTGCCGTAGCCGTGGTCGCTGGTCTCGGGACAGGCGACCGCGTTGAAGTCGTTCGAAGGTCCGTCGACGTCGACGGCGGTCAGCACGCCGCTGGCGGTCGGAACGCCGTGGTCGGCGTTGTGGACCCCGCCGGCCTCGACCACGCGTCCATGCGTGTCGCCGGAGACGACGGACGGATCGTCCGCGCCCTGGATGGTCACGGTGATCGTCCGCGGCGTGCCGCCGATCGTGGTCACGGTGAAAGTGTCCATCGTCGTGTCGCAGGCCTTCAGCGCAAGCACGGCCGGATTGGCGTCGTCGAGCGTGTAGGTCCAGTGCCCGTCGGTCGTCATGGTGAAGGTACCGTAGCCGTGGTCGCTGGCGTGGGGCGTGCTCAACGCGGTGAACGTGTTGGCGGGATCGTCGACGTCAGCGTCGGTCAGCGTGCCGCTCGCGGTCGGCGCGGCATGGACGTCGTGACCGGCCGCGAAGGCCGTGGCGGCCATGGCGATGGCGGCGACCGATCCAGCGGTGGCGCCGGAGATCACGGACGCATCGTCCGTCCCGTTGATGTCGATGGTGAAGCTCTGGCTCGCCGATGCGAAGCCGTCGGAGGCGGTAATCGTGAAGTTGTCGGCGCTGGGAGCCTTCAGCGCGTTGATGGCGTCGTTGTTGGGCACGTAGGTGTAGGCGCCGGTATGGCTGTTCACGTAGAGGATTCCGAACGAGCCCGGCTTCTCGACGTCGAAGCTCGCGCCTGCCACCATGAAGGGACCGACGATCCCGCCGGCGATGCCGAAGGTCGGCGCGGCGCCGGAGCCGAAGCTCGAGGCCGAGAAGCTGCCGCCGGACGCGGAGAATTCGTCGAACCTGATCGTGTCGATCTCGACCGGAGCCGATCCGAGGTTCAGGGTCGGTGCCGAATGGATCGGCGCGTCCGGGACCAAGCTCGCCGGCACTACCAGTCCCTCAAGGGCATGCTGCGCCGGCGGCCCGTCCGGAGCCTCGAAATTGATCGGCTGCGGCGACGGATCGGCGGTTTCGCCGGGCGGCGTGCTGGAGCCGGCCGGCCCGTGCTCCCGCGAATAGTTCGCGAGCACGTCCTGTTGCTGGGCCTGCAGGTCGCCCATCTGCGACGCGTTGTTGGCGACCTGGGCGAAGCTGACCGAGGACCCGGTCTTGCTCAGGACGACGGTCTGTCCGGGATCGTCGACGACAATGTGGCGCGGCACAGCCTCCTTGGTGACGAGCTCGAAGGAGCCGTGCGCGAAATCCTTGTAGGTGATGCTGTCGTGGTCGAACAGCGCGACGTCCGGATCGGCGCCCCAAGCCTCCTTCAGCGCGGAAAGGATCAGCGCCACGAACGAAATCCCGCCGGTCAGCGACGTGACGCCGAGCCGGCCGCCGGGCGGCGTGCGTCGTAGACCGTCGAAGACCCATGCCGGCGACATCGCCACGTCTCGCATGTTGTCGTTTCGGATCGCGCCGATGCCGCCGCATCTGCCCGCATTGCGCACTCTGAAATACGCCATTTCGGGGGACGCCGCGCAGCATGAACGCGGGCCCGACTGACTATTAAGTGGTAGCCCAAAGCCCGATCTGGCCCGTCTCGCGCGGCTCTGCCATCATTCGCGGGGCGCGATGATGGGGCTCCTCTCGCGAAGGGAGAAGCGGCATGGACCGGCGACGGACGATGGCGGGCCTCGCGGCCCTGCGGCTCGGCTTCCTGTGTCTCGGCATCCTGTGTCTCGGCTCGACCGCATCCCGGACCGCGTCGGCGCAGAACGCGCCGCCCTCCGACGTCAAACCCATCGGCAAGATCGTGATGATCGTCGGCAAGGTGGCGGTCGAGCACGCCGGCGCGTCCGTCTTCCAGACCGCCCTTTCCAACGACAAGGCCGCCGTCAAGGTCGGCGACCCGGTCTACCAGGGCGACGTGGTCAAGACCGGCGCCGACGGCAAGCTCGGTATCAATTTCGCCGACGGCTCTTCGTTCAACCTGTCCAGCAACGCCAGCATGGAGATGAACGAATTCGTCTACGACCCGGGCGCCAAATCCAACGCGAGCCTGTTCAACTTGACCAGGGGGACGGCCACCTTCGTGGCCGGTGCCGTTGCCAAGAGCGGCGACATGAAGGTCGACACTCCGGTGGCGACCTTGGGTATCCGGGGCACCACGCCCCACATCGAGGTCTCCGACGACGGCACCGTCAGGTTCTCCACCCTGATCGAGGAGGGCAAGGACCGGGTGCTGGACAAGAGCGGCGTTCCGAAGCGCAGGGCGGCCGCTCCGGCGCGGGAGCGGAGGGCCGAGCGTACCCCCGGCGTCTGCCGCGGATGCTGAACGCACGCCTCGCGGCGGCGGCGATCGTGATCCTGCTGCTCGCGCCGGCCGCCGCACAGAAGTCGAAGGAAGGCCAGTTCCGGAACGTCGAGCTGTGCAACGGCGCCGCCGCGCCCGACACGCGGATCGAGGCCTGCTCGGCCTTCATCGAGGCGAACCAGGGCGGCCCGTCCTCGCTCGCCATCGCCTACAACAACCGCGGCGTCGCCTACTCCGAGAAGGCCGACTACGACCATGCCGTGGCCGACTTCGAAAGCGCCATCGCGGTCGATCCGGCCTTCGTCAAGCCCGTCAACAACCTCGGCGCGGCCAGACTGAGAAAGGGCGACTACGACGCCGCGATCGAGCATTTCGACCGGGCCGTCGCCCTCGCTCCGACCTATGCGCGGGCCTTTGCCAACCGCGCCGAGGCCCGGCTGAAGAAGGGCGATCCGACGCTCGCGGAGCGCGACTACGCCGAAGCGGTGCGTCTCGCCCCCGACCTGGAAGCGGCTTGGAGCGGCCTCTGCTGGATCCGGGCGAGTTCGACGGAGGCGCGGGACGCCATGGAGGCCTGCGACAGGGCGATCGGCGCCGGCGCCCACACCTCGGCGACCTACGATTCCCGCGCGCTGGCGAATCTCAGGGCCGGACGTCTCGCGGCGGCGATCGCCGATTACGATTCCGCGCTCCGCATCGACCCGAAGCTGGCGGCCGCGCTGTATGGCCGGGGCCTGGCGAAGGCCCGCCGCGGCGACATCGCCGCCGGCGAAGCCGACGTCGCGGCCGCGAAGGCCGTCCGGGCCGACATCGCGGAGGAATTCGCGCGCTATGGCGTGCGCTAGGACGCCTTCAGCGGAATGCCGGGGGTCGGATTGGCCATCGCGACGAGTTCGTCGGAATGCAGCAACACCAGCTCCTGGGCCACCTCGGCGACGCGGTCGAATTCAGAGGCCAGCCGTTCGTCGCCGGCGGTCTTGCGCGGCAGCTCGATTCCATAGTGCTGGCAGTAGGACCAGGCGGCCTCTTCCCGATGTGGATAACCCATCCGTAGCCCTCGCTCTCGTCACAATGCCGGGCCGTAAATCGCCGCGAGACAAGAGGCGCGAGCCTCCGAATCCAAGTTTCCCGTTTTGGTAAAACATGGCCAAAAGAAGAAGTTGAAATTGGTAAGCCACTGAATTGTCAAGGCGATTTGACACTGTCGCGTCTCGGCAACAATGTGGTACGAATACATCAGTACCCGCCGATCGCGGACCCGTTTTCAGCACCCCATTGCCGGAATGACCAGCGCAGACACCTCGGCCGCATCCTTTGACACGGCCCCAGCGGAAGAGCCCCGGCGCTGGTCGGTGCGGCGCTGGCTGGCACCGTTTGCCGTGGCGCTGGCGCTGCTGTCGGCGTTCCTGACCTTCCTGGTCCTGACCGGACTGACCAAGATCGAGCCAACGCCGGAGGTGGTGCGCTCGTTCTACCTGATCAACGCCGGCACGATCCTGCTGCTGGTCGGCATCATCGTCCGCGAGCTCTGGCAGCTGATCCTGGCGCGACGGCGGGGACGGGCGGCCGCGCGGCTCCATGTCCAGATCGTCAGCCTGTTCTCGATCGTCGCCGTGCTGCCGGCGGTGCTGGTCGCCGTCGTTGCCAACGTCACCATCGAGCGCGGCCTCGACCGGTTGTTCTCAGGTCCCACCAAGGAAGTGATCCAGAATTCGCTGACGATCGCGCGGGCCTATATGCAGGATCACGCCCAGCTGATCCGCGGCGACATCCTCGGGATGGCCAACGACATCGCGCATGCAAGGCCGCTTTACGACCAGGATCGCCGCTCGTTCCGCGAATTGCTGACGTCCAGCGCCGGCTCGCGCAATTTGCCGGGCGCGATGATCATCGACAAGAACACCAACATTCTCGAATCCGCCGACACGGGCATGCGGCTGGCCTATTCGCCGCCGGCGCCGGACTTTCTCAGCAACGTCAACGAGAATGAGCCGGAGATCGCGGTACTGCCCGACGCGAGCTTCGTCGCCGCGGTGATCCGCCTGCGCGCCTTCAGCGACACCTTCCTCTATGTCGCGCGTCCGCTTGATCCGAACGTCGTCAACCAGCTGAAGCAGACCGAGGTCAGCGTCGCCGAATATGCCCAGATCGAGTCGCGCCGACTCGGCATCCAGGTCGCATTCGCGCTGATGTTCGCGGTGATCGCGCTGACCATCCTGATGGCCTCGGTGCTGATCGGGTTGAACTTCGCCAACTCGCTGGTGGCGCCGATCCGCCGGCTGATGAACGCGGCTCACACTGTCTCGACCGGCGACCTCCATGTGAAGGTGCCCGTGCATCAGTCGGAAGGCGATCTCGCCCAACTCGGCGAGACCTTCAACAAGATGACGCAGGAATTGCGCAGCCAGCGCGACGAGCTCGTCAACGCCAGCGACCTCATCGACAGTCGCCGCCGTTTCATCGAGGCCGTGCTGTCCTCTGCCAGCGCCGGCATCATCGGCGTCGATACCTCGGGCAGCGTCGGCATCCTCAACCGCTCCGCCGAGAAGCTGATCGGGCATTCCGAGGCCGAGACGCTCGGCCATTCGCTCTCCGACGTGCTGCCCGAGCTCGACGAGATGATGCAGACGGCGCGGGAAGGGACCCAGCGCCTGGTGCAGGGCCAGATCACCATCACGCGCGACGGCGCCGAGCGCAATCTCTCGGTCCGCGTCAGCGCGGAGAAGAACCAGCCGCATGACAGCTACATCATCACGCTCGACGACATCACTGAGCTCGTCTCGGCGCAGCGAACCTCGGCCTGGGGCGATGTCGCGCGCCGCATCGCTCACGAGATCAAGAATCCGCTGACGCCCATCCAGCTCTCGGCCGAGCGCATCCGCCGCAAGTTCGGCAAGGACATCACCGAGACCAAGGACAAGCAGATCTTCGAACAGTGCACCGATACCATCGTGCGCCAGGTCGACGATATCAGGCGCATGGTCGACGAATTCTCGCGCTTTGCGCGGATGCCCAAACCCGTAATGGAAGGCGAGGACGTCGCCGACACCGTGCGGCAGGCCGTGTTCCTGATGAAGGTCGCTCACCCCGAGCTCGATATCGAAGCCGAGTTCAAGGAAGACCCGCTGCGCGCCCAGTTCGACCGGCGGCTGATCTCGCAGGCGGTCACCAACATCGTCAAGAACGCCACCGAGGCGATCGAGCAGGTCCCGCCGGAGGAGCTCGGCAAGGACGGTGGCAAGGGCCGCATCGACGTCGTGGTGTCGCGCGAGGGCGAGGACGTGCTGATCGACGTCGTCGACAACGGCATCGGCCTGCCCAAGGTTGCGCGCTCGCGGCTGCTCGAGCCCTATGTGACGACGCGCGCCAAGGGCACCGGCCTTGGCCTTGCCATCGTCGGCCGCGTGCTCGAAGACCATGGCGGCCGCATCGAGCTGAAGGACGCCTCCGACTTCCGCGAAGGCCAGCGCGGCGCCTGGATGCGGATGCGCTTTGCGATGTCCGGCCAGGCCAAGAAGGCCGAGGGAGTCGAGCAGGCGCGGGAAACAAAAGAGCCGGCGGCTGAAACCAAAGAGCCGGCTGAAAAGACCAATGATTCAACGAAAATCGAAGCCCCAACAGGTAACTGACAAGACAGGCGCGACCCATGGCAAGTGAAATTCTGATTGTCGATGATGAGGCCGATATTCGGGATCTCGTTGCGGGCATCCTCGAGGACGAAGGCTTTGTCACGCGAACGGCACGCGACAGCGACTCGGCTTTGGCCGAAATCGCCAATCGCAGGCCGCATCTCGTATTCCTCGACATCTGGCTGCAGGGCTCCAAGCTCGACGGCTTGCAGCTGCTGGAGCAGGTCAAGAAGGACAATGCCGACCTGCCGGTCGTGATGATCTCCGGCCACGGCAACATCGAGACCGCGGTCGCCGCGATCAAGCGCGGCGCCTACGACTTCATCGAGAAGCCGTTCAAGGCCGACCGGCTGATCCTTGTCGCCAACCGTGCGCTGGAAAACTCGCGGCTCAAGCGCGAGGTCAAGGAGCTGAAGCAGCTCGCGCCGAGCGCCAGCCAGCTCGTCGGCCGCTCCCCGAGCGTGAACCAGCTGCGCCAGACCATCGAGCGCGCAGCCAAGGCCAATAGCCGTATCCTGATCGTCGGCCCCGCCGGCGCCGGCAAGGAATTAGCTGCGCGCACGCTGCACACGGCCTCGGGCCGCGCCGACGGTCCCTTCGTCGTCATCAATGCGGCCGCGATCACGCCGGAGCGGATGGAGCACGAGCTGTTCGGCGTCGAGCAGTCCAACGGCGAGCAGCCGCGCAAGGCGGGCGCGCTCGAGGAAGCCCATGGCGGCACGCTGTTCATCGACGAGATCGCGGACATGCCGCGCGAGACCCAGAACAAGATCTTGCGCGTGCTGGTCGAGCAGTCGTTCCAGCGCGTCGGCGGCACCGGCAAGGTGCAGGTCGACGTCCGCATCATCTCCTCGACCGCGCGCAACCTCGAGGAGGAGATCGCGGCCGGCCATTTCCGCGAGGACCTCTATCATCGGCTCTCGGTGGTGCCGATCCGCGTGCCCGCGCTCTCGGAGCGGCGCGAGGACATCCCGGAGCTGATCGACTATTTCATGGAGCAGATCTCGGCCGGCAGCGGCCTGCCCAAGCGGCAGATCGGCCAGGACGCGATGGCGGTGCTGCAATCGCATGTCTGGCCCGGCAATGTGCGCCAGCTCCGCAACAACGTTGAGAGAGTCATGATTCTGGCCGCCGGTGGTCCGGAGGTAATCATCACCGCCGACATGCTGCCCCAGGATGTCGGCTCGATGGTGCCGGCGATGCCGACCAGCAACAATGGCGAGCACATCATGGGCCTGCCGCTGCGCGAGGCGCGCGAAGTGTTCGAGCGCGACTATTTGATTGCACAGATCAGCCGTTTCTCAGGAAATATTTCTCGTACGGCCGAGTTTGTTGGCATGGAACGTTCGGCGCTGCACCGAAAATTGAAGGCGCTCGGCGTCGGCTAGCGCCCGGCGCCGCGGTCGGACCTTAGGGATAAGCGAGAAAAATCATCTATTTCCGTAGTTTTTCGGAGAAAACGGACGGGCTCTGCCGCGTCAAGCGGCTTGCCTAATAAGCCGACCTGTCCTCTAATCAAGCAGCTGTTCCTCCGAGGGGGATCTCATGAGGGGCGGCAACCGGAAGAAGGCCCAATTTTGAAAACAGGGTCGCAACCGGCGCAATAAAAAGAAACTCAAAGCGAGAAAAAAACAATGGCGGCAGACCGCGCACAAAACCTGCAGGACACCTTCCTTAATCACGTTCGCAAAACCAAGACGCCACTGACGATCTTTCTGGTCAACGGAGTGAAGCTCCAGGGCATCGTGACCTGGTTCGACAATTTCTGTTTGCTGCTTCGGCGCGACGGTCACTCGCAGCTCGTCTACAAGCACGCGATCTCGACCATCATGCCGGGCGCTCCGATCCAGCTGTTCGAAGGCGGCGAGGACCAGCCGGCTTGAGAGTGATCTGATTGGAACCCCGGAATTTCGACCGGGATGCCGATCGTCCGCGGTCGGCAGGGGTTAAGCAAACGGGGCGGGTGCTTGTCATCGGCCCCTACTTGCGAGCGCGTGCGGGAAGTGCCGACGCGCAATCGGAGAGTCATGTCCAGCGAGACGCCGAGGCCCGGCTCGACGAAGCCGCCGGCCTCGCGCGCGCCATCGATCTCGTCATAGCCGATGCCATCATCGCGCCCATCAGCCAGATTCGGCCCGCGACCTATATCGGCAAGGGCAAGGTCGAGGAGATCGCCGCGCTGGCCAAGAGCCTCGACGCCGAACTCGTGGTGATGGATTGCGCGCTGGCGCCGATCCAGCAGCGCAATCTTGAGAAGGAGTTGCATGCCAAGGTGCTCGACCGCACCGGGCTGATCCTCGAAATCTTCGGCCGCCGCGCCAAGACCAAGGAGGGCTCGCTTCAGGTCGAGCTCGCGCATCTCAACTACCAGCGCTCGCGCCTGGTGCGTTCATGGACCCATCTGGAACGCCAGCGCGGCGGTTTCGGCTTCATGGGCGGTCCCGGCGAGACGCAGATCGAGGCCGACCGCCGCCTGATCCAGGAGCGCATCTCCAAGCTCGAGGGCGAGCTGAAGAAGGTGCAGGCGACGCGGCGGCTGCATCGCGCCGGCCGCCAGCGCGTGCCGTATCGCGTCGTCGCGCTGGTCGGCTACACCAATGCCGGCAAGTCGACGCTGTTCAACCGCCTGACCCGCGCCGACGTGCAGGCCGCCGACATGCTGTTCGCCACGCTTGATCCGACCCTGCGCGCACTGACGCTGCCGCATGGCGGCAAGGCGATGCTGTCGGACACCGTCGGCTTCATCTCCAATCTGCCAACCCAGCTCGTCGCCGCCTTCCGCGCCACGCTCGAGGAGGTGCTGGAGGCCGATGTCATTCTCCATGTGCGTGACATCTCGCACGAGGACGCCGAGGCGCAGCAGAGCGACGTCGACGCCGTGCTGCGCCAGCTCGGCATCAACCCCGATGATTCCGGCCGCATCATCGAAGTCTGGAACAAGATCGACCGCTACGATTCCGAGCAGCGCGAAGAGCTTTTGAACATCGCAGCACGCCGACCTGAAGATCATCCGGCGATGCTGGTCTCGGCCGTGTCAGGCGAGGGGATCGATACGCTCCTCAGCGCGATCGAGGAGCGGCTCGCCGCCAAGCGCACCACACTCGATCTTTCGATCGACGCCGCCGACGGCGCCGGTATCTCCTGGCTGCATCGCAATTCCGAGGTGCTGGCAAAAGAGCTGCACGACGGCCGTTTCGATATGACCGTGCGGGTGGACGAGACCAAGCGGGATATCGTGGTGAACAGGTTCGACGCCGTGCCGCGCGTGGCGTGATCCTCGTATCCCGGATTGCGCTGGGCTCGGGCAACGCACCGGGCGATCACCTCAACAGGTCGAGGGTCAGAAACTGGTTGTGTGGGCTCGCCTGATAGTCGGCGAACGGTCCACACGAGACGAATCCGGCGCTGCGGTAGAGCGAGACGGCAGGCGCGTGCAGCGGCGCTGTCCCGGTCTCCAGGCTGAGACGCGCATAACCTCGCTTGCGGCCTTCAGCAATGATGTGGTTCAGAATGGTGCGCCCGGCTCCGGTCCGCCGCGCCGTGGGCGCGGCGCGCATCGACTTCACTTCGCCATGTGTCGCATCCAGCTGCTTCAAAGCCCCGAAGCCAGCCAGCATATCGTTATGCCAGGCGGTCCAGAACGTCACGGACGCAGCCGACAGACCGCTCGCGTCGAGCGCCTGCGCGTGCTCGCCCATGACACTGCGCAGCTCTTCCAGATGATGCGCCAACAAGTCGGCGACATGTGGCGCCTTCGGATCGTCTTGCCTGATGTCCATTGTGTGCCCTCGTATCAGGTAGCCGTCTTCGCCGCATTCCACAATGCATCCATCTCCGCGAGCGAGGCCTGCTCCAGCGTCCGCCCTTGCGCCTCCAGCGCCCGCTCGATGAATGCAAACCGCCGCTCAAATTTTGCATTGGTCGCGCGCAGCGCGGCTTCCGGATCGGCGTCGACGTGGCGGGCGAGGTTGACGAGGGCGAACATCAGGTCGCCGGTCTCCTCGGCGATCTCCTGCTTGTCGTTGCGATCGAGCGCGGCCTCGATCTCGTCGGCTTCCTCGCGAATCTTTTGCAGCACCGCGCGCGGGTCGTTCCAGTCGAAGCCGACGGTGGAGGCCTTGCGCTGGAGCTCCATGGCGCGGGTCAGCGCGGGCTGACCGGCCTTGACGCCCGAGAGCAGCGATTTGTGCGGCGGCTTCGCCTCCGGCGGCCGGCGCGCAGCGCGCTCGGCCTTCTCTTCGGCCTTGATGCGATCCCATACTTCCTTGACGTGGGAGGAGGCGAGATTGCCGTCCTTGTCGGCGAAGACGTGGGGATGACGGCGGATCATCTTGCGGGTGATGGCCTCGACGACGTCGCCGAACGCGAAGGCGTTCTGCTCCGAAGCCATTTGGGCGTGGAACACGACCTGCAGCAGGAGGTCGCCGAGTTCCTCGCGCAGATCGTCGAGATCGCCGCGGTCGATGGCGTCGACCACCTCATGGGCCTCTTCGATCGTGTAGGGCGCGATGGTCGCAAAATTCTGCTCCAGGTCCCAGGGGCAGCCGGTCACCGGTGTGCGCAGCGCCGCCATGATTTCGATCAGGCGGGAAATGTCGCGGGAAGGGGTCATTGCGGGGCAGTCTCCTGAGTCCGAAACCTTATGCCAAAAGCGGGCCGCCGTTCCCAGCGGGGCGCGGCGGAACAGGCCGATTTCCACCGATTGGCTGATACCTTCCGCAGTGCTAAAGCGCGGGCCATGAGTGACGCATTTTCATCACAAGCCGCGCTGGTGCTGTTCTCCGGCGGGCAGGATTCCACCACCTGCCTCGCCTGGGCGCTGAGCCGCTTTGCGCGCGTGGAAACCCTGGGGTTCGAGTACGGGCAACGCCACGCTGTCGAGCTCGCCTGCCGCGACCGGCTGTTCTATGGCATCAAAGGCCTGCGCGCCGATTGGGCCGCAAAGCTCGGCGAGAGCCATACGCTGTCGATCCCGACGCTGGCGGCCGTGTCGGAGACTGCGCTGACGCGCGACGTCGCGATCGCGATGGGTGACGACGGCCTGCCGAACACGTTTGTGCCCGGCCGCAATCTCGTATTTCTGACTTTTGCGGCAGCGCTGGCTTACCGGCGCGGCATTACCCACATCGTCGGCGGCATGTGCGAGACCGACTATTCCGGCTATCCCGATTGCCGCGACGAGGCCATTCGCGCGATGCAGGCTGCGCTCTCGCTCGGCATGGCCCGCAAGTTCGAGCTGCACACGCCGCTGATGTGGATCGACAAGGCGGCGACATGGAAGCTCGCGGATGACCTCGGCGGCGCGGGACTGGTCGACCTCATCCGCGAGCAGTCGCACACCTGCTATCTCGGTGAACGCGGCGCGCAGCATGATTGGGGTTTTGGATGCGGCGAGTGCCCGGCGTGCAGCCTGCGGGCGAAGGGGTGGGCGGAGTACGCTCAGATGCGATCTTGATCCCCAATCGCCAGCGGCCATTCGATCTCGCCAAACGTAGGCGTCTGCCGACATGGATCGAGCCGCGTGTCTGCCTTCCAAATTAAATAACGCCGTGGCTGCAGCTTTGAGGAGCAGTAATCCTTTCAAGCATTTAAGCAAGAAACGGTTGCATATCAACGAACCACTCGCTCGAGAAGTGGCTGCTTGTCCAGTTGCGACGGACATTTATGGCGGATAAAAATTATGTAGAAACATAGGGATAAGCAATTATTCGGGGCCAAGACTACCATATTGTCCCGAAACCTTTGACTCGATCCTGCTAGTCAATTAAAGTGTAATTAAGTGAAGCCTTGTTTTGATTTTTAAAATCCGTTTTTTCAGTAGGGAGTGCATCACATGACCAGATTTAAAACTGGTGCGATCTTTGGAGTTTTGGCGATGTCTGCGGCTGCGCTTGCCGCGTCGCCTGCCCGAGCCGATTTCGTGTTCGCAAACGACATCAACGGCGTGGTTCCGGGGAACACCCCCGTTGCTGCGAGTGTCAACATGAGCCAGACCGCGACGATCCTAGCCGGTCAAACGTTCTATGGAACGTCTGGATCGGTGAAGATCGACTTCATGGCGAATGTCAACGTTTCGACCGCGAACGGTGCAGCGTCCATCGACGGGATCAAGACCAAGGGTACGATCACCCCGATCAATACGCTTTGGATCACGCCTGAAGATGGAACCGCGTTCAACGAGTTCTCGTTCCGCGGAGCACTGCACACGAATGCCGATCAGTTCATTACGGTGACGATAACGGATCAGCACGGTTCTGTGTTCAACTTCAAGATTACTGATAACGGCGATTTTTCGCCGATTGGTTTTGAAGCAAAGAAGGGGACCGGCGAACTGATCAAGTCGGTCGAGATCCAGGGCCAGGGATTGGGATTCGACGACTTCAAGCAAATGGGCTTTGGTCTTTATCCGGACGCTGTGACTGCCGTTCCTGAAGCGTCGACCTGGGCGATGATGCTGTTCGGCTTTGTCAGCGTGGGCTTCGTAGCCTATCGCAAAAAGGCCGGAGCCGCGAATCTTCGCCTCGTCTAAGCCGATACAAATATCAACGGCCGTCCGATCGGGCGGCCGTTTTCTTTTGCAGTCGAGACCTCGCATCGTCGGGACCGAAGGCATCAGCCAATCGGCTAATTCCGCCCCCCCGGCTGCGAACTATGCTATCCCGCAAAAATCCTCCGGCCGCAGTTCAATCGGCTTGCCGTGCGGGGTGCGGTCCGCGGCGTGGTTCCAGGCATCGCGGTAACGACTCAGCGTGTCCATCGACGCGACGCCCTTGCGTGCGACGAGGCCCTCCAGCGTGGCGAGCCAGTGCAGATAGTAGGTCTCGCCAGTGTCAGGATCGCCGGCGGCTTGCGCGCGCTTGATTTCGTCGGCCAAGGCCACGGCCCATTCCGGCCAGGTGAATACGCCGCGGTCGTGCAGCGTCAGCACCATCGCAAAGGCATGCGCCTCCCAGGGCGCGCGGAATACCGGGCCGTCATCATCGCGCGGAATGCTCGGAACGGCTGCCGTCGCGGCGGCAGCAGCATCGCTGCTCATCACACCGGGTCCAGATAAGGTTCGAACGCGTCGATTGACACCTTCAGGGTCGGATCACCGTCCGCACCCCAGAGATCGCGGCCTTCGAACACGACCGTGTAGAGCCATTGCGGGTTTTCGCCGAGCTCCATCGCCGCCGAATCCGGAAACACGTGGCAGCCGTGGTTGAGCTCGACCACGCCGACATGGCCGCGCACATAGCGCGGCAATCGCGTGTGCGTGGTCGGATGGATGTTTTTTGCACGCACCCGGTCGCCGATATCAAATTTGGCGGGCGCAGGCGCTGGCCGAGTGAACTTGCCGCGCACCATGATGCGCTCGACGTTGGCAAGATCGAACTTGCCGTGCTTCAGCGCCTTGCCGGGCTGCATTGCGTGGCCGGCGGCGACTTCCTCGCGAGTGAGGTAGCCCTTCTCGATCAGCATTTCCTCGAGACCGAGGAACCACTTTTTGTAGTAGGAGCTGGAGAGATAGACATGCGGCGGCAGCATCTCGCGATAGAAGCGCGAGGTGTCGATGTTGAACGCGCCGGCCGCGCCCATCGCGCGTACCATCGCCAACACGCGGGACTCCCACTCCTCGTGGAACATCGGCTCGTTCGGCTCGGGTTCGACCTTGCCAAACCCGTCCATGCCGCCCATGTCGTGCACGCCGTTCACGACGGGGCTCCGGGCGTCCTGGGGAATCCCGTGCCGATCATGGAGTCGCGCGTGACGAGTTCGGCAAGTTGCTCCTCGCTCCAGCCTTCGGTGCCTGCGGGGCGCATCGGCAGCACCAGGAAGCGCGTCTCTGCCGTGGAATCCCAGACCCGGATTTCCGTATCCTTCGGCAGCGTCACGTCGAAATCGGCGAGCACACCGCGCGGGTCTTTCACCGCGCGCGAACGATAGGGCGAGGCCTTGTACCAGACCGGCGGCAGCCCGAGCATTTCCCAGGGGTAGCAGGAGCAAAGCGTGCACACGACCATGTTGTGTCGCTGCGGCGTATTCTCGACCACGACGAGATGGTCACCGACGCGGCTGACATGGCCGAGCGTGCCGATCGCCTTGCTGCCGTCCTCCAGCAGCGCTGTCTTGAACGCCGGGTCGGTCCAGGCCTTGGCGACGACGCGCGCGCCGTTATGCGGTCCGATCTTGGTCTCGTAGGCCTGGATGATGGCGTCGAGCGCGGCCGGCTCGACATAGCCTTTTTCGGTCAGAATCGTCTCGAGCGCGCGCACGCGCAGCTCGGTCTCCGACAACTCCGAATGATCGTGGTCGTGGTGATGATGGTGGTCGTGATCGTGGCTCATGAGGCGGAAGATTAAGCGAATCCTTCCGTGCCTGTCGAGGGTTCGTTGCAGCGCAATCCAGCCACGTATTCGTGACGCCGTTTGTGCGCTACCATCAGGCGAAAATCAGTTTTGGAGACGCCCCATGACAGACTTCGTCAAGATCGAGAAGGGCCTCGGGCCCGAGGGGCGGATCGCGGTTGTGCGGTTCGACCGTCATGACGGCATCAACGCATTATCCCCGGAAGCGCTGCGCCAGCTCACCGCGGCGGCACGCAGCTTCGAGGATGATGCGGCGACATCCGTCGTGGTGCTCACAGGCAATTCGGGCGCGTTCAGCGCCGGATTCGACCTGAAGGATGCCGAAGGGCGCTCGCGCAAGGAGATGGACCTCGGCACGCTGCGGCGGCATCTCAAGCTCGGGCCGCGCCTGACTCACGCCTGGCAGGAGATGGAGCAGATCACGATCGCGGCGATCGAAGGCTTTTGCATCGGCGGCGGCGTGGCACTTGCGGTCGCGCTCGACTTCCGCGTCATGGGCAGTGATGCGCATCTGCGCGTGCCCGAGATCGGGCTCGGCATGAACATGAGTTGGCAGAGCATCCCGCGCATGCTGCATCTGATCGGACCGGCCCGCACCAAGCAGGCGGTGATCCTGGCCGATGAGCGCATCAGCGCGGATGAGGCCTATCAATGGGGCTTGGTCGAGCAGGTGGTCGATCCCGGGTATGCCTTCGATGCCGCCATGGAGTTGGCTCGCAAGGTGGCTGCGCAGCCGCCGCTCTCGGTCGCCATGACCAAGCTGACCGTCAACCGGCTCGCGCATGCGCTGGACGATCTCGCCAGCCACATGGATATCGACCAGTTCGCGCTGGCAAGCCTCAGCGAGGACCACAAGGAAGGTGTCGAGGCGTTCCTGGGCCGCCGCAAGCCGCGGTTCAAGGGACGGTAGACTCCAGCCCATTGATCACGCGACGGACAATCCGTATACGCCGCGCTGGGACAAAAGCGGCCCGGCCAACGGGCGGCATGATGCGAAGACAATCGAGGGGGAGGGCCCATGGCCGCTAGCTCACAGGCGCCTGAGGCAAGAGGGTTTCGCTGGAAGCTGATCGCACCGCTGGTGGTATGGCTGGCGATCTATCTGTGGCCGGTTCCAGCGGGTCTCAACGTCAATCAGTGGCACTATTTTGCAGTCTTCGCCGCCGTCATCACCGGGCTGATCCTGGAATCGATGCCGGTGGGCGCAGTCGGCCTGATCGGGCTCACGGTCGCCGGCGTCGGCGGCTACATCGACGCCGATCCCAACAAATCGCTGCGCTGGATGCTGGCGGGCTTTGCCGAGAGCACGGTATGGCTGATCGTCGGCGCTTTCGTGTTCTCGATCGGCTACCGCAAGAGCCAGCTCGGCCGGCGTATCGCGCTGGTTCTGGTGCGGCGGCTCGGCACCAACACGCTCGGCCTCGGCTATGCGGTCGCGATGTCCGACTTCCTGCTCGCGCCGGCGACGCCGTCCAACACCGCACGCAGCGGCGGCATCGTCTATCCCATCATCAGCAACATTCCGCGCATCTACGGCTCCGAGCCGGGGCCGACCGCCGGCAAGATCGGCACCTATGTGATGTGGACTGCGTTTGCGGCGACCGCGATCACGAGCTCGCTGTTCTTCACCGCGCTGGCGCCGAACGCAGCCGCGCTCGCCATTGCCAAGAAGACGGTCGGCGTCGATGTGAGCTGGGGCCAGTGGTTCATCGGCTTCGCGCCGCTGGGCCTGTTGCTGATGATTCTTGTTCCACTGCTCAGCTACGCGATCTGCCGGCCCGAGGTGAAGCACAGCCCCGAAATCTCCGAATGGGCGGCGAAAGAGCTCGCGGAGATGGGCCCGATGTCGCGCAACGAGTGGATCATGCTGGCGCTGATCATGCTCGCGATGTTCCTGTGGATCGCGGGCTCGAGCCCGGACATTCATGTGCCCGTCCTCGGCTCGAACTTCGTCAACGCCACCACCGTCGTGTTCATCGTGATCTCG
The DNA here is from genome assembly GCF_000473045.1 of Bradyrhizobium sp. WSM3983. Classification (GTDB taxonomy): domain Bacteria; phylum Pseudomonadota; class Alphaproteobacteria; order Rhizobiales; family Xanthobacteraceae; genus Bradyrhizobium. The sequence goes on from NZ_KI421490.1 coordinate 84,818, forward strand.
CTGATGCTGGTCACCGGCGTGATCGAATTCGCCGACATCGTCAGCGAGAAGAGCGCCTGGGAGGTGTTCTTCTATTTCACCTCGCTGCTGACGCTGGCCTCGGGGCTGAACGAGATCGGCTTCATCAAATGGTTCGCCAATGAATTCGCCAAACCGCTCACAGGGCTCGCGCCGTCAACCGCGATGATTCTGCTGGTCGCGCTGTTCTTCTGGATCCACTATTTCTTCTCGAGCATCACCTCGCATGCCGCGGCCGTGCTGCCGGTGGTGCTCGCGGTCGGCTCCGGAATCCCAGATCTGCCCGTGACGACGCTTGCCATGCTCTGCATGTATTCGCTCGGCCTGATGGGCGTGATCTCGCCTTACGCCACGGGGCCGGCGCCGATGTATTACGGCAGTGGCTATATCGGGAAGGGGCAGTTCTGGGGCTTTGGCCTGTTCTTCGGGGCGCTCTATTTCGCCGGGCTGCTGGTGATCGTGCTGCCTTGGCTGGCAATGGTTCGCTGAACTCCACTGCAGGCTGATACCCTCGGCAGATGAATTTTCTTCCGGGGCGAGGGATTGGGAAAACTTCATCCAAACCCTCGCAAATATCTGAAATTGCAAGAAAGACTGGAAAGGGCGATGGTCTGTTGCAGTGCAGTGCAACGTCGCGATTGCGCGCGAGGCCACTGTTCCACCCTCCGTCGCTTGGATAGCGACCTGTTCTCGTGCGCCTTCCGGGCGGGCGAGCTAATAGTCGTGCATGAAAGCCGCTTCCATGAATGCGCACCCATCGCTGGTGATCGGAGAGCCGATCGAGATCCGAGACGCCGCAGCTGAGCCGGACGCGATGGTCCGTTTCGAGGGCATCTCAAAAACCTATCCGGCCTATCGCGGCAAGCCCGGCGTCAATGCGCTAGAAGGGATCGATTTCGCGATTGCGCGCGGTTCCATCACCGGCGTGATCGGCCGCTCCGGCGCCGGCAAGTCGAGCCTGGTCCGGCTGATCAACGGGCTGGAGAAGCCCACCACGGGCCGCGTCGTTGTCGACGGTCGCGATATCTCGGCGCTCACGGGGCGGGACTTACGGCTCGCGCAGCGCTCGATTGGCATGATCTTCCAGCACTTCAACCTGCTGTCGTCGCGCACCGCCGCCGACAACATCGCGCTCCCGCTGGAGATCGCGGGCTGGTCGAAAGCCGACATCCGCGCACGCGTGACCGAACTGCTTGAGTTGGTCGGGATCGCCGACAAGCACGACCGTTATCCGTCAGAACTCTCCGGCGGTCAGAAGCAGCGCGTCGGCATTGCCCGCGCGCTGGCGACGCGGCCGGACGTGCTGCTGTCGGACGAGGCGACCTCCGCGCTCGATCCGCAGACCACGCGCGCGATCCTCGATCTGCTTGCGAATATCAACCGCGAGCTCGGGGTGACGATCGTGCTGATCACCCACGAAATGTCCGTGGTGCGCCAGCTCGCCAAGGAAGTCGTCGTGCTCGACGCCGGCCATGTCGTCGAGAGCGGCCATGTCGCCGACATCTTCACCCACCCCAAACACCCGATCACGCAGTCCTTCCTGGCCGAGGTCACCGGCGACAGCCTGCCGGTCTCGCTGGTCAGCCGGATCGTGCAGGAGCCGGGCAGCCACGCCGTGATCCGCGTCCAGGTGCGCGGGGCAGGGGCCGGCGATACGTTGATCGCGCGGCTTGCGCGCGAGCTTGGCCTCGACGTCTCGCTGCTGTCGGCGCGCATCGACGAGATCGGCGGCCAGCCTGTGGGATCACTGGTGCTTGGCATTCCCGGCGGCGACAGCGCGGCAACGCGTACGCTGGCCTGGCTCTCTCAATATCAATTCCCGGCGGAGCGTCTCGGCTATGTCGCCTGAACTCATCAACCTGATCATCCAGGCCACCTTCGAGAGCCTGTACATGGTTGGCATCGCGGCGCTGCTCGGCACCGGCTTCGGCCTGCCGCTCGGTGTCTTCCTCGCGACCAGCCGCAAGGGCGAGCTGTTCGCGGCGCCCACTGTCAATCGCGTGCTCGGCATCGTCGTCAATGCGACGCGCTCCACGCCCTTCATCATCCTGGTCGTGGCCATCATCCCGTTCACGCGGCTCGTCGCCGGCACCTCGATCGGCTCGACAGCGGCGATCGTGCCGCTGACGATCGCGGCCGCGCCGTTCATCGCGCGCCTGGTCGAGGCTGCAATCCGCGAGGTCGACGGCGGCCTGATCGAGACCGCGTCCTCGTTCGGCGCCTCGCCGATCCAGATCGTGTTCAAGGTGCTGGTCCCCGAGGCGCTGCCGGGCCTGTTGCTGGCGCTCACGCTCGCGGTCGTCAGCCTGCTCGGCTACTCCGCCATGGTCGGCGCGGTCGGCGGTGGCGGGCTTGGCGATCTCGGCATCCGCTACGGCTACCAGCGCTTCATGCCGGAAATGATGCTGGCCGTGGTCGTCGTGCTGATCGCGCTGGTGCAGCTCGTCCAGAGCGCCGGCGACTATCTGGCGCGGCGGGTCAATCGCCGGCTGCGGCACCGCTGACGCAGCGTGCTCGCCGGTGATCCCAGGAGCGCCGGCCGCGGGTCGTGCTGCCACAAGGGCTAGCGGAGCAGGGCCTCGGCAGAGACGTCCACGCCTGGCTCAGCCGGCGCCAATGCAATCGACGCCGGACCGGCAACCAGCGAGTCGAGATCGACCAGCAGCAGATCGGCCATGTGCGTGAGCTGGTGGAGAGGAATGCTGATCTCGCCGTTCTCGGCACGCGAGACAAACTCGGGCGAGACGCCAACGAGATTCGCAATCTGGGCCTCGGTATAGCCACGTGCCTCGCGCGCGCCTCTGACCTGGGCGCCGATATGCTGCCGGTGCAGGGCCTGCTCTTCCTCAGTCATCATGAGGACCTGCTCGTCCGCGCTCGCGACGCCATCGGTGAACGCGACGCCGAGCAGCCGGCGCTTCTGCCAGGCCACATGGCAGGTCTTTCGCAAGCCGTCGGCAAAGACCAGCGTGGCCTCCTTCGGAAACGCCAGCGACCAGTCGAGCTTCAGCCTTGCGCCCGTGCCTGATACGTCTGCGATGGTGCAGGGGATGCTCACGGTGCCCCTGGCACCGTCAAATTCGATGATGCCGGTCCTTGCCGTGGATTGTCTGGTCGCCGCGCGCAATTCGCTCATGGACGTCGCCCCCGGATGCCCCAGCACTTGCTGAAAAAACTGCAGCCGATTTTACCTCTCGGGTTCCCCTCCCTCAATCGAACCCGGCGGGCATGGTGAAGGATTCGTTTTCAGCGGAGCAGGGGACGCCGCCGGGGATGAACCTTCCGGCCCGGCAATGCCACCAAGACTGGAGATCGCCCCCAGCCGTCCGGACATCGCAATGAGATCGCTCGCCTTGCTCTGCCTGCTCGCCTTCGCCACGCCCGCACACGCGGCCACGCCCGAGCAGCACTATCTCGATTTACGCGACCGCTATATCGCAAAGTTCTCGAAGGCCAAGGAGAACGACGCGACGTACAAGCAGCACGATGCGGCGCTCAACGAGTTGACCGGTTTGTTGCGCAGCCTGGTGGGGCCGGTCACGATCAAGGGGCTGCCGGCGGACGGCAAGTCGAATGTCGACACGCTGTTTAGGGGGGACAGCGGCTTCGGCCATCTCGACGGGCTCGGTTTCGCCACGGAAGGCGACAAGCAGCAGGCTGTGGCGACCACGAGCGCGCTGCTCAAGCACTGGCTGCGCGAGCACGGCAAGGACGGCATGCCGCAGGAGATCGATGCGGCATTCCGGTCGGATCGATTCTACTACAATGCGATCCAGGACTCAGCCTTCGCCAAATATGCGGAGCTGCCGATCACAAAACCCGCCTCCGCAAGTGCCGCCGTGGCCGTGCTCGGTGTGCGCGGCAATGGCGATCTGAAGGGCCCACCGCATGAGATCGACGTGGTCGCGATCCAGGGCGACAAGGTCTACTTCCTCGCCGCAAGCGACGCCGTGAAGACCGCCGAGATCCCGGCTTGCGAAAAGGTCTGGAAGCAGATGATGGCCAAAAAGCTCCCGCAGGATTCCATGGCCAGGGAGGATCAGGCGATGGACGCCTACACCAAGTGTTTCGCCACGGAAGCGCCGAACCAGAGCTGGTTCGCAGGGGCCGTGAAGAAGGCACAGAGCCAGCTGGAGCTGCTGCCGCTGCGCTAGAGCCCGCCGCCGCCAAGATTCCACCCTCGGCCGCCTTCACCGAATATCTCATGGCCGGTTGCCGTCACCACGACCGTGTCCTCGAGCTTGATGAAGCCGCGCTTGGGATGCTTCATCGTCGTCTCGATCGACACGACCATGCCGGGCTCAAGCGGCAGTCGCGCATCGGTGTCGTCGTAGGGAACCGGACCCTTGGCGGTCAGGCGAGGGGCCTCGTGGCTGACGAGGCCCATGCCGTGGGCCAGGAAATCGGTGCAGCCGCGCTGGCTGATCTGGCTGAGTTGCCGCTCGGCCGCAACATAGATCTCGCCACCTGGGGCTCCCGGCCGGACCGCGGCAAAAGCGGCGCGCTGGACCGCCTCGATCTCGGCCAGACAGTCCTTCAGTTCAGCGTCGGGATCGCCCAGCACGGCCATGCGCGCGAGGTCGCCGATATAGCCGTGATAATTGCCGCCGGAGTCGAGCGACAGCACGTCGCCTTGCTCCCAGCGCTGGGCCGACGGCGCCCGATTGTGGCTGCTACCGCAGGCCAGCAGGCAATACTCGAAGGTCAGCCCGCGGCTGGCTTCGGCGACGCGCAGTGCATCGCTCAATTGCTGCTTGGTTGTGCCCGGACCGTGTCCGGCGATCACCTCCAGCATGGACGCGATCACGAGCTCCGAGGCCGTCTTCAGTTTCGCCAGCTCATCTGCCGACTTCACCGCCCGCACGCGCTCGAGCACCAGCAGCGCGTCCTTGAGCTCCGCGCCGGGCAGGGCGTCGGCAAGCGCCCGTCCCGCGTCCATCGGCAGGAACGCCATCTCGACCCCAACCCGCTTGAGCGGCACACCGACGTCCCGGATCAACGCCACGGCGCGCGTCACGGCATCCACCGACCCGCTGGATTCGGTCCGGACCTGCGGCACCCAGGGCGGCGCTACGGCACGCTGATGGGCCTCCAGCCGGTGGCCGACATAGCAGGCTTTCTCGGGCGCGCCCTTGGGATAGACCAGGACCGGCAGATAGCGGCTGACGCCCAGGGCATCCATGTAGTCGAAGAAGATCGCGCGCTCGGCGCCGAGCAAGTACTGCACATTGTGCTTGGAGGTCGCGATCAGCACGTCGAGGCCGGCGGCCTCCATCAAGTGGTCGAGCTTGGCGGCGTCGAACGGAATGGCGCGCGAGCTGGCCGCATGCGTGACGTTCTCCTGCATGACGAAACTCCCAATGCTGGAGCGTATCAGGCCGCCGCGTCGGTTTGCCTGACGCTCGTTTGGGGCAAGTGTGAGCCGGAAGCGGGGCTCTGGGTAGCCTCGGAATGATCCGGTCTGATCTGCACATCTTTGTCCGTAATTCGCATAAGGTATATTATGGAATATATTTATCTCTAGTTAGATCAGTTGTTTAAGCGGAATTCCTGAAACTACGCCTTCACTGCAGGCCTCTCTTTCGGTCCGGCCATCGACCATTAGCTCGGTTCTTGTGTGCTACTGTGCATGGGGTTGTTTTCGCGTTTTTGTGCTGAGCCCGGTCACGCCGAAAGCCGATATTGCCGCGACCTTGTCCGGCTGCAATAAGCGAGCTCCGCGAGATCGCAGATGACCTTCGAGCCTTCCGTCCGTATAGGTTTGCGTCTCACAACAAGAACAATTTTCCGAGGAAGCAGACCCATGAGTTTTTCCCGCCGCACGCTTCTCAAGGCCTCCGCCGCGACCGCCGTTTTCGGCGGCGTCGGCGCACCCTATGTGGCCCGTGCCCAGGCTGCCGAGTTCACCTACAAATACGCCAACAACCTGCCTGACTCGCACCCGATGAACGCCCGCGCCAAGGAGATGGCGGCTGCGATCAAGAGCGAGACCAACGGCAGGTTCGACCTCCAGATCTTTCCGAACAACCAGCTCGGTTCGGACACCGACATGCTGAGCCAGATCCGTTCCGGCGGCGTCGAGTTCTTCACGCTCTCCGGCCTGATCCTGGCGACACTGGTCCCGACGGCCGCCATCAACGGCATCGGCTTCGCGTTCCCGGACTATGACACGGTCTGGAAGGCCATGGACGGCGACCTCGGCGCCTTCGTGCGCGGCGAAATCAAGAAGGCCGGCCTCGAGGTCATGGACAAGATCTGGGACAACGGCTTCCGCCAGACCACGTCGTCGAGCAAGCCGATCACGAGCCCAGACGATTTCAAGGGCTTCAAGATCCGCGTGCCGGTGTCGCCGCTGTGGACCTCGATGTTCAAGGCATTCGACGCCGCGCCCGCCTCGATCAATTTCGCCGAGGTCTATTCCGCGCTCCAGACCAAGATCGTCGAGGGCCAGGAGAACCCGCTGGCGATCATCTCGACGGCAAAGCTCTACGAAGTGCAGAAATACTGCTCGCTGACCAACCATATGTGGGACGGCTTCTGGTTCCTGGCCAACCGCCGCGCCTGGGAAAAGCTCCCACAAGACGTCCGCACCATCGTCGCCAAGAACATCAACGCCGCGGCCGTCAAGGAGCGCGAGGATACCGCCAAGCTCAACGCCAATCTTCAGCAGGAGCTCGCGGGCAAGGGCCTGACCTTCAACCAGCCCGCGGTCGCGCCGTTCCGCGACAAGCTGCGGGCGGCCGGCTTCTATGCCGAGTGGAAGGGCAAGTATGGCGACCAGGCCTGGGACCTGCTGGAGAAGGCCGTCGGCAAGCTGTCGTAACGCATTGGGGCCGTCATGGCTCATGTCGAGGTTCAGGTGACCGAAATAGTGGGCGAGGCGGCTGTACAGTCCCCTCGCCGACCTTCATGGCTAACCTCGCTGGAGCGCATTCTCGGCCTCGCCGTCGAGATCCCCGCAGCAATCCTGGTCGTCGCCGAGATCGTGATCCTGTTTGCCGGCGTGGTCGCGCGCTACGTCGTGCACCGGCCGCTGATCTGGTCAGACGAACTGGCCTCGATCCTGTTCCTGTGGCTGGCGATGCTGGGTTCGGCGGTAGCGTTCCGCCGTACCGAGCACATGCGCATGACCGCAATTGTCGCCAGTGCGCGGCCGCCCTTGCGCGCCTGGCTTGACCTGGTCGCAACCTGCGCGGCTCTGGCGTTCCTGGCGCTGATCGTGTGGCCATCCTCCGATTACGCCTACGAGGAAAGCTTCATCACCACGCCCGCGCTCCAGATCTCCAACATGTGGCGTGCCGCGGCGCTGCCGACCGGCATCTGCCTGATGGCGTTGTTCGGACTGCTGCGGCTGCGCACTGCTGATTACCGGATGGTGCTGACGGCCGCGATCTCCGTTGCCGTCGTCGTCGGCCTGTTCTGGCTGGCGCAGCCTTACCTGCGGCCGCTCGGCAATCTCAACCTCGTCATCTTCTTCGTCGGCGTCGCCGGCTTCTGCGTCTTCGCGGGCGTTCCCATTGCGTTCGGCTTTGGCCTTGCGATCTTCGGCTATCTGGCGCTGACCACGCGCACGCCTGTCATGGTGCTGGTCGGGCGGATGGACGAGGGCATGAGCCATCTCATCCTGCTCTCGGTGCCGCTGTTCGTGTTCCTGGGGCTGCTGATCGAAATGACCGGCATGGCGCGGGCCATGGTGGCATTCCTGGCGAGCCTGCTCGGCCATGTCCGCGGCGGCCTGCATTACGTGCTGGTCGGCGCCATGTATCTGGTCTCCGGCATTTCCGGCGCCAAGGCCGCCGACATGGCCGCGGTCGCGCCCGTGCTGTTCCCGGAGATGAAGCAGCGCGGCGCCAAGCCCGGCGATCTCGTCGCGCTGCTTGCGGCAACCGGCGCGCAGACCGAAACCATTCCGCCGAGCCTCGTGCTGATCACGATCGGCTCGGTCACCGGCGTCTCGATCGCGGCGCTGTTTACCGGCGGCCTGCTGCCCGGCGTCGTGCTCGCGGTCACGCTCTGCATGCTGGTGTGGTGGCGTTACCGCCACGAGGACATGAGCCATGTCCGCCGCGCCACCGCATCCGAGATCGGCAAAACCTTCGTCGTCGCCCTGCCCGCGCTCGCGCTGCCCTTCGTGATCCGCTACGCTGTGGTCGAAGGCATTGCGACCGCCACCGAAGTCTCCACCATCGGCATCGTCTATGGCGCCCTCGTCGGCCTGATCGTCTACCGCCGCTTCGACTGGCGGCGGCTGTTTCCGATGCTGGTCGAGACGGCGGCGCTGTCGGGCGCGATCCTGCTGATCATCGGCACGGCCACCGGCATGGCCTGGGGCCTGACCCAGTCCGGCTTCTCGCGCTCGCTGGCATCCGCCATGACCGGATTGCCTGGCGGACCTGCAACCTTCATCGCCGTGTCCATCCTGGCCTTCACCATCCTTGGAAGCGTGCTGGAGGGCATCCCTGCGATCGTGCTGTTCGGGCCGCTGCTGTTTCCGATCGCCCGCGCCGTCGGCGTGCACGAGGTGCACTACGCCATGATCATCATCCTGGCGATGGGTATCGGGCTATTCGCCCCGCCGTTCGGCGTCGGCTATTATGCCGCCTGCGCCATCGGAAAGGTCGATCCGGCCGAGGGCATCAGGCCGATCTGGGGCTATCTGCTGGCGCTGCTGGTGGGATTGATCATCGTCGCGGTCTTCCCCTGGATCTCGATCGGATTCCTGTAGCGCGCGGCGTCAAGGAGGGTGTCGATGAGCGATCGGCAGAACCAGTACAATATCGGGCTCGACAAGACCCCCGCCAATTATGTGCCGCTGTCACCGCTGAGCTTCCTCGCGCGCAGCGCCGCCGTCTACCCCGATCACGTCAGCACGGTCTATGAGGGCCACAGCTTCACATGGGCCCAGACGCATGAGCGCTGCAAGCGCTTTGCGTCCTGGCTCGCCGGCAAGGGCATCGGCGTCGGCGACACTGTCGCTGCGATGCTGCCGAACATTCCGGCGATGAACGAGGCGCACTTCGCGGTGCCGATGACGGGTGCCGTGCTCAATGCGCTCAACATCCGCCTCGATGCGCCCTCGATTGCGTTTCAGCTCGACCATGGCGGCGCAAAAATCATTCTGGTCGATCCCGAATTTTCCGGCGTGATCACCGATGCGCTGGAGCAGATGAGCGGGCCCAAGCCGTTCGTGATCGACGTCGACGATGCCGCTTTCAAAGGCGGCAAGCGCATCGGCGAGATCGAATATGAGGCTGCCGTCGCGCAAGGCGATCCGAACTTCGCGGCGATCCTGCCCAGCGACGAATGGGACGCGATCGCGCTGAGCTACACCTCGGGCACCACCGGCAATCCCAAGGGCGTCGTCACCCATCATCGCGGCGCGTACCTCAACGCCGTCAGCAACATCCTGGCCGGCAATCTTGGTCAGCACCCGGTCTATCTCTGGACCTTGCCAATGTTCCATTGCAACGGCTGGTGCTTTTCCTGGACCCTTGCGGCGGCCGCCGGCATCAATGTCTGCCTGCGCAAGGTCGAGCCGACGAAAATCTTCGAGCTGATCAGGCAGCACGGCGTCACCCACATGTGCGGCGCGCCGATCGTCTACAACACGCTGATCAATGCGCCCGATGCGCCCAAAGAAACGTCAACCGGTAACGCGGCCCGCCGCGTCGTCGGCCTGATCGCAGGCGCTGCGCCGCCTGTCGCCGTGCTCGAAGGCGCCGAAAACATCGGCATCAAGCTGACGCACGTCTATGGCCTGACCGAGGTCTACGGCCCCGCCTCCGTCTGCGCCGAGCAGCCCGGCTGGGACGAGCTTCCCGCTGCCGAGCGCGCGCGCATGAAGCGCCGGCAGGGCGTGTCCTACCCGCTCGAGGAAGGCGTCACCGTCATCGATCCCAAGACCATGAGGCAAGTGCCGCGCGACGGCGAGACCATCGGCGAGGTCATGTTCCGCGGCAACATCGTAATGAAGGGCTACCTCAAGAACGAGAAGGCGACGAAGGAAGCCTTCGAGGGCGGCTGGTTTCACACCGGCGATCTCGGCGTGCTCGACGAGCACGGCTACGTCACCATCAAGGATCGCTCCAAGGACATCATCATTTCCGGCGGCGAGAACATCTCGTCCGTGGAGGTCGAGGACATCCTCTACAAGCACCCGGCCGTGCTGTTCGCTGCCGTGGTCGCAAAGCCCGATCCGAAGTGGGGCGAAGTCCCCTGCGCCTTCGTCGAGCTCAAGGACGGCGCAAGCGCGACCGAGGCTGACATCATCGCCTTCTGCCGCACGCATATGAGCGGCTTCAAGACGCCGAAGGCGGTCGTGTTCGGACCGATCCCGAAGACGTCGACGGGCAAGATCCAGAAATTCCTGCTGCGCAACGAGGTCGGCTCGGCCAAGGCGATTACAGCCTGAGTGCGTTCCGGTTTCAGACACGCTTGGAAACACCGGCCGTTACGATCGCGCTTGGTCCTGAAACGATTGGTTCGCAGCGGCAACATTCGTCAGCGCGCCGTCGAGCCAGGTGCACTCGTATACCGCAAGGCGGCGCTGCGCTACGCCTGGTGACCAGCCGCAGTGATGGGTGGGGGCGCGTGGGCGCCCTCACCCATTCGTGCCGCGATCTTCCCGTCACATCTTCTTGTAGGCGTCGATCACTGCCTGACCGTCCGCACCAGCCTTTTTGAGCCAGTCGGCGGTGAGCTGCTGACCTATTTTCTCGAATCCGGCTTTCAGCGCGGGGCTCGGTGGTTCGACCGTCATGCCCTTTGCCTTAAGCTGATCGATGTACCAATTGGCCTTTTCCTCCCAGGCCTTCCAGCCGCGGGTTTCGGCCGTAGCAGCGGCCTTGAGGATGGCCTCCTGGGTCGGCTTGTCGAGCGCTTCGAACGCGGCCTTGTTCACGAAAGTATAATCCTTCGGGATCCAGGCCTGCACGTCGTAGAAGTATTTCAGCGATTCCCAGGCCTTTGAATCGTAGCCGGTGCCGCCCGATGACATGAACGAATTCACCACGCCGGTGGCGAGTGCTTGCGGCAGTTCGGCAGCCTGGATCGTCACCGATTGGGCGCCGACCAAGTCACCGATACGCGCGGTTCCGACATTGTAGGCGCGCCATTTCAGGCCCTTCATGTCCTCAATCGTGGTAAGTGGCTTGTTGACGTAGACGCCCTGCGGCGCCCACGGCACAGCGAACAAGAGCTTCAGACCTTGTGCATCCAGCTTCTTTTCAATGAGGGGCTTTGACGCCTGATACAGTTTCATCGATTGAGGAAAGCTGGTCGCAAGGAACGGCACGACATCGATCCCGAACAGCGGATCTTCGTTTTCGTGGATCGACAGCAGCAATTCACCCATCTGGGCCTGCCCGGTGACGACTGCGCGTTTGATGTCTGGCGCCTTGAACAGCGAGGCATTCGGATGAACCGTGATCACGAGTTTGCCGGCAGTCGCGGCTTCGACGTCCTTGGCGAAGGCGACCAGATTTTCCGAGTGCGGATTGTCGATGGGATATGCGGCTGGCAAATTCCATTTGGTCTGGGCCAACGTAGGCGTAGCGGCCAACAGCGCGCCGGCGATCAGTCCTGAGAATAGCAAACGAGACGTCATCGAACTTCTCCTCACGGTAAGGCGGCAATCCCGGCGCGATCAGTCGGGGAAAGCCAGCTTGGGCAGCACCAGCACGATTTGCGGGTATTCGGTGATGATGAAAACTGCGGCCAATAGCAGCACAAAGAACGGGAATGCCGCCCGGGCGACCGTCAACGTATCGCGGCCGCTCATGTTTTGCAGCACGAACAGGTTGAAACCGACCGGTGGCGTGATCTGCGCCATTTCGACATGGATGATGAGGTAGACACCGAACCAGACGAGATCGAGGCCGGCCTGCTTGACCATCGGCAACACGATGACCGCGGTCAGCACGATCATCGAGATGCCATCGATCAGGCATCCAAGGATGATGTACATGATGCTCAAATAGAGCGCGAGCATGCCTGGCGTGAGTTGCTGTCCCTGAACCCAACTGGCGAGCGCGGTGGGAATACCGGTATAGGCCATCGCGGCTGTGGTGTAGGCGGCGCCGGCCAGGATCAGCATGATCATGCAGGTCAGCCGCGTCGCGCTCATGGTGCTTTCGAGGAAATTCTTGCGCGAAAGCGTGCCGCTCCACCACGCCAGGATCAGCGCGCCGGCGACGCCCCAGGCGGCGCATTCGGTAGCGGTCGCAAACCCGAGCACCAGTGAGAGGAAGACCGCAAGGATCAGCAGCATGCACGGTGCGAGCTTGGCCGACTCGCGCAGCTTCTGCCGGAACGGCATCGGCGGGTCGCGCGGCGGGACTTTCGCAGGGTTCAGCAGCGACCAGATGATGATGTAGCCGGAATAGAGCACCATCACGAGCACGCCCGGCAGGAACCCGCCAAGGAACACCTGGAGCACGGAAACATTCGCCGTGACCGCGTAAACCACCATCGGAATTGACGGTGGAATCAGGAGGCCGAGCGTACCGGATCCCGCCAGCGAACCGAGGCTGAGGCCCTTGTCGTAGCCGCGCTTGTCGAGTTCGGGCAATGCGATCTTGCCGATGGTCGCACAAGTCGCGGCCGACGAGCCCGACACCGCCGCAAAGATGCCGCAGCCGATGACGTTCACATGGGTCAGCCGTCCGGGCAACCATTGCACCCAAGGCGACAAGCCGCGGAACATCTCTTCCGACAATCTGGTACGAAACAGGATTTCTCCCATCCAGATGAACAGCGGCAATGCCGCCAGCGTCCACGACGCACTCGCGCTCCAGGTCGTGGTCGCGAGTACGCTCCCAAGCGGCAGGCTCGTGGTCAGCGCCATCGCCACGAAGCCGACGAGCCCAAGCGAGACCGCGATCCATACGCCGCTCGCCAGCAGCAGGATCATTACGCCGAGCAGAATGAACGACAGTTCGATCATGCCGAGGCTGGCCATCGTCAGCCCCCGCCGCCCTGCGAGATGCGCTCGATAAATTCGTCCGGCGTTTCCTCAGGCGATCCCTTCTCGTAGCTCGGCCGACGACCGCGCAGCACATTGACCATTTCATCGGCGACCGCGATCCCCAGGATCATGAGGCCGCCGGCGAAGCCCAACTGCGGAATCCAGAGAGGAACGGCGACGACGCCTTGAGCAACGTCTTTGAAGCGCCAGGAGTCGTAGGCCATCTGCGCAGCATATCGGGAGAAGTAGAGAATGAAGACAGTCGCAATCCCGAGCGCCACGATCTCGGCACACTGCCGGGCGCGCCCATGCAGGCGCTCGAGCAGCAGACCGACGCGGATCATCTCTCCACGTTTGAAAGTGTGCGCGAGTCCGAGGAAGGCCATCGCGGCCATGCACCAGGACGCGAAATCGTCGCCGGCTGGAATGTTGATGGCAAATTGCCGGCCAACCGACATGACCATCATAATCGCAAAGATCGCAACCAGGAACGCCCCGGCTGCATAGCCTGCGCCGAGATAGAGAAGGTCGAGAGCGCGCCGGAGCAATCCCGGCGCCGCCACATCATCGTCATGCTCCGCCAATGCGGCCCCCATCCTGACGCGCCACGACTCAACCGGACCACACGACTTCTGAGCCAGTTGGTGCTGGCTGATTATCGCTGCCGTTCCACGCCTGTCTTTGAGACGTTAGACCAACACGATCGCAACCACGCAGGCAAGGACCATGCCGGTTTGTCTCGGTGCCCCAGGTACTTTTACACCGTATCGAGCCGCATGCCGTCATAGGCCGGCACCACGCCCGCAGGCAGCTTGTGCCGGATCACCTCGTAATCGACGTCGGCCGTCATGTTGGTGATGACGGCACGCTTCGGTTTGAAGCGCTCGATCCAGGACAGCGCGTCGTTGATGCTGAAATGGCTGACATGCGGGGTGTAGCGCAGGCCATCGACGATCCAAAGATCAAGATTCTCCAGCGCACCCCAGCTTTCGCGCGGGATGTCGTTGAGGTCGGGCGTGTAGGCGGCGTTGCCGATGCGATAGCCAAGCGCCGGGATCTGGCCGTGCTGAACCAGGAACGCGGTCATCGTCACCTCCCCGCCCTTGCCGCCGATGGTCTGGCTATGGCCGGCCTCAATGGAATGCCGGGTGAGGATCGGCGGGTAGTCACTGCCCTCCGGCGAGATGAAGCAATAGGAGAACCGCGCCATGATGTCCTTGGCGGTCGACTGGTTGAAATAGACCGGAATGCGCTTGCGCATATGAATCACGACCGAGCGCAGGTCGTCCATGCCGTGGGTCTGGTCGGCATGCTCGTGCGTCAGGAACACCGCGTCGATGTGGTCGACATTGGTATCGATCAGCTGCTCGCGCAGATCGGGTGAGGTGTCGATCACGATGCGCGTGGTGCCGTGGCCCGATGTCTGCTCGACCAGCAGCGAGCAGCGGCGGCGGCGGTTTTTTGGATTCTTGGGGTCGCAAGCGCCCCAGCCGAGTGCCGGGCGCGGCACGCCGGCGGAGGAGCCGCAGCCCAGGATCGTCAGCGTCAGCGTCATGCGGCTCAGAACCTCAAGCTTTCACCTTGGAGAACAGGCGGAAGAAGTTTTCGCTGGTCTGGCGTGAGATCTCATCGAGCGACACGCCGCGCGTCTCGGCCAGCACCTTGGCGACCTCGACCACATAGGCCGGCTCGTTGCGTTTGCCCCGGAACTTGCCGGGCGCAAGGTAGGGCGAATCTGTTTCAACCAGAATACGGTCAGACGGCAATTCGGCCGCCAGCGCGCGCAAGGCATCCGACTTCTTGAAGGTCAGGATGCCCGTAAAGCCGATGTAGAGTCCGAGCGACACCGCCTTCAGCGCCAGTTCGCGCCCGCCGGTGTAACAATGCAGCACGGCGCGAAACGATCCCTTCGCCGCCTCCTCTTCCAGGATGCGGGCGCAATCCTCGTCCGCTTCGCGGGTGTGGATCACCAGCGGCAGGCCGGTGGTGCGGGCCGCCGCGATATGGGCGCGAAAGCCCCTTGCCTGCGCTTCCGGCGAGCCGTCGTCGTAGAAATAGTCGAGCCCGGCTTCGCCGAGCGCGACGACCTTGGGATGCTGCGTCAGCGCGATCAGCTCGTCCGGCGTGATGCCGTCTTCCTCATCCGCGTTGTGCGGATGAGTGCCGACCGAGCAATAGACGTCGTCGAAGCGCTCAGCGATGGCGAGAAGCTGATCGAGCTTTCGCACCCGCGTCGAGATCGTGACCATGCGGCCGATCCCAGCCGCACGCGCACGCGACACGATCCCGTCGAGATCCTCCGCAAAGTCCGGAAAATCCAGATGGCAGTGACTGTCGACCAGCAGCATGGTTCGAACGCCTCAGGCCGCCGGCTCAATGTAGCGCGGGAACGCCGGCGTCGGCGCGGGTAGCGTCGAGCCGGGTGTGATCCGCCTGCCGCCGCCGAGCATTGCAAAATCGCGCTCGCCCGCGGGGATACCGAGGCTGTCGAGCAGCAAGCCCGAGGCGGTCGGCATCGCCGGCTGGGCCAGGATCGCGATCTGGCGCACGACTTCGGCGGTGACGTAGAGCACCGTCTTCTGCCGCGCAGGATCGGTCTTGGCCAGGGCCCACGGCGCCTCACCCGCGAAATAGCGGTTGGCTTCCGCGACCACGGCCCACACGGCATTGAGCCAGTGATGGATCTGCTGCGTCGTCATCGCCTCGCGCGACGCGTCGATCATGCCGTCGGCCATCGCCAGGATCGCCTTGTCGTTATCGCTGAACTCGCCGGGCTCCGGCAGCACGCCGCCGAGTTGCTTGGCGATCATCGACAGCGAGCGCTGAGCGAGGTTGCCAAGATCGTTGGCGAGATCGGCATTGATGCGCGCGACAATGGCTTCATGGTTGTAGTTGCCGTCCTGCCCGAACGGCACCTCGCGCAGGAAGAAATAGCGCATCTGGTCGACGCCATACTGGTCGGCAAGGTTGAAGGGGTCGACGACGTTGCCGACCGACTTCGACATCTTCTCGCCCCTGTTGAACAGGAAGCCATGGGCATAGACCCGCTTCGGCAGCGGGAGCCCGGCCGATAGCAGGAACGCCGGCCAGTGCACTGCATGGAAACGGATGATGTCCTTGCCGATGATATGCAGGTCCGCCGGCCAATAGCGCCAATTGGCATCGGTCTCGTCGGGGAAACCCAAGCCCGTGATGTAGTTGGTGAGTGCATCAACCCAGACATACATCACGTGCTCTTCGTCGCCCGGCACCTTGACGCCCCAGTCGAACGTCGTGCGCGAGATTGAGAGATCGCGCAGGCCGCTTCTCACGAAGCTCACCACTTCGTTGCGACGCGCATCCGGGCCGATGAATTCCGGGTGCTCCTCGTAGAGCTTCAGTAGCTTGTCCTGATAGGCCGACAGGCGAAAGAAATAGCTCTTCTCCTCGACCCACTCGACCGGCGTACCCTGCGGCCCGAGCCGCACGCCGTCATCGTTCAGGCGCGTCTCCTCCTCGGCGTAATAGGCCTCATCGCGCACCGAGTACCAACCGGAATAGCTGTCGAGGTAAATGTCGCCGTTCGCTTCCATGCGCCGCCAGATCTCCTGGGTCGAGCGATGGTGCTGCTCCTCGGTGGTGCGGATGAAGCGGTCGAACGACACGTTCAGCCGCTCGTCCATCTCCTTGAAGCGGCCGGCATTGCGGGTCGCGAGCGCGGCCGGTGTCAGGCCCTCGTTCTGCGCCGTCTGGACCATCTTCAGACCATGCTCGTCGGTCCCGGTCAGGAAGAACACGTCCTTGCCGTCGAGCCGCGCAAAGCGCGCCAGCACGTCGGCGGAGATCGCCTCATAGGCGTGGCCGATATGCGGATTGCCGTTGGGATAGGCGATCGCGGTCGAGATGTAGAAGACGTTGTCGCGCGCCGGGGCTGCCACGGGCGCGACGGCCAGCGGAGCTGCAACGGGCTTCGGTGCACGGGGCGCCTTCGCCTTAACGGTCTTGGGCGGAATCGAGACGGAAGCCAGAGCTGCAATCGCGGCAGGCGCGGTCGCCCTCGCCTTCTTGGTGACCTTCTTCGCCGGAGTCTTGGCTGGCTTCTTGGTCGCGTTCTTCACCGTCTTCTTGGCGACGACCTGCTTCTTCGCAGCCTTCTTGCCGGCCTTCGTCGAAGTCTTCGCTGCGCTCTTCTTCACGCCCTTCTTGGGGGCAGCCTTCTTGGTCTTTTTGACCCTCTTGGCACTTTTGCGCGCAAGCGCCTTCACAGCCTTCTTCGCGACCTTCTTGGCAGCCTTCTTCTTGCTGCTCTTGCCCTTGGCGGTTTTCTTAGCTCGCGTTGCCACCACGAATTCCTTTTACCGGCTTCTCGAAATTTGGAAACGAATTTGCACCTAGCGCGTTGCGTCCGCCAGCCAGCCGAACACCGAGAAAACCAAGGGCTTTCGCTCCAGATTGTAGGTTTCGGTGTCGCGCGCGGCGCGGACGATCTTTTCCCATACCTCAGCTAGGCGCGCAAGGCGCGGCAGGTTTTGGTTGGCATTGGCCTCGTCCGCATGCAGGCGTTCGGCGATCCAGCGATCAATGCCGTCGATGAAGGCTGCAAGCGCGACGCGGTCGCTGGTGCCAAGGGATTCGCCGAGCGTGTGCAGTTCGCGCGGATCGACTTGCGGCAGACGCGCCAGCAGCGCTGCCGTGCGCTGCTGGAGTTTGAGCGCATCGCCGCCGAGCAGCGTCAGCGTCCGTGCAACGCTGCCTTCGGAGGCCTCCGCCGCCTCGCGCAGCGCCAGGTCGGTCGGAGCGAGGTCGGCGGCCGCGGCGGCTGCGGCAATCACCTCGTCGGTCGTGAGCGAGCGCAGGCGCAGCTTGCGGCAACGCGACTGAATCGTGGCGAGGACGCGGGCGGGCGCGTGGCTCACCAGCAGGAACAGCGATTGCTGGGGTGGCTCCTCGAGGATTTTCAGCAGTGCGTTGGCCGCATTTGGATTGAGCTCGTCGACGGTGTCGACGATGCAGACGCGCCAGCCTTCGGCCGCCGCCGTCGAGCCAAAAAACGAGATGGTCTCGCGCGTCTCGTCGACGGTGATGACCGTGCGCATCACGCCTCGATCGTTGGCGGTGCGCTCAAGCGTCAGCAGGCCGCCATGCGAGCTGGCCGCGACCTGCCGCGCCACACCGTCATCAGGATCGACCGCGAGGTCCTCGGCGGCGTGCACTGCGGGCGCCAGCGGCTGGCCGTGAGCGAGCACGAAGCGCGCCATGCGATAGGCCAGCGTCGCCTTGCCGATGCCCTGCGGCCCGCCGATCAGCCAGGCATGCGGGATGCGCCCGCTGCGATAGGCCGTGAGCAACGCGGTCTCGGCCTCGCGATGGCCGAACAGAAGGCTTGTCTCACGCGGATGCGGAATGGCGGATTCACGCTCGACCTGACGCGGGCTCATGCTGTGATCACCGAGGCAGGCGTCGGCAAGAGACGGTCGCGCAGCGCGGCCCAGACGCGTCCGGCAACCGTATCAAGATCGGAATTGGCATCGATCAGCACGCAGCGCCCGGGATCATCCGCGGCGATCTTGCGATAGGCCTCGCGCAGGCCCTGATGGAAGGCGAGCTTCTCGCCCTCGAACCTGTCGGGCGTGCCGCTGCCGCGCCGCGCCGCCGCGCGTGCCAGGCCGATCTCGACCGGCAAATCGAGGACGAAGGTGAGGTCCGGCTTGAGATCGCCGATCGTGACCCGCTCCATGGCGTTGATCAGCTCCGCGGGCACACTACCGAGGCTTCCCTGATAGGCCCGCGTCGAGTCGGCGAAACGGTCGCACAGCACCCAAACGCCCTGCTTGAGCGCAGGCTCGATGACGGTGCGGACATGGTCGTCGCGCGCAGCGGCAAACAGCAGCGTCTCGGCCTCCGGCCCGAGCAGCTTGCCCATCCCCGACAGCACCAGATGGCGCATGATCTCGGCGCCCGTCGACCCGCCGGGCTCGCGCGTGACGAGGGTGCGGAGCCTCGCCGCATTGAGACGATCGGCGAGCTTTTTGATCTGGGTCGACTTGCCCGTCCCCTCGCCGCCTTCAAAGGTGATGAAGCGTCCGCGTCCGGACGGCCGCTGTCCCGTGCTCTCACTCATGATCAGAGCTTCTCGGCGCCCGCGCGGAACATGCCGATCACGAGCTCGCTGGCACCGTCGATCGCGCGCCGCACGGTCGAGCCGGTGCCGATCGCCTCGGCCGCGTAGACCGGCGTCTCCACCGCGATGTTGCCGCCGCGCCAGACCTTGACCACGCCGACTTGCTGGCCGGCCTGGACCGGTGCGCGCACCGGGCCGTTATAGACGACGCGCGCGATCAGCTTGTCGCCGCCGCTCTTGTGCACCATCACCTTCACCGGCTCTTTCGCGACGAGCTTCACCGAGCGGGTCTCGCCGCCAAACACCTTGGCGTAGCCGACGGGCTGGTCGGCCGCGATCAGCGTGCGGGTCTCGAAATTGCGAAAGCCCCATTCCAGCATCTTCTTGGCTTCGGTGGCGCGGTCCTCGATGTCCTCAAGCCCGTTGACGACAACGATCAACCGCGTGCCGCTCTGCACGGCCGAGCCGACCATGCCGTAGCCGCCTTCCTTGGTGTAGCCGGTCTTCAGGCCGTCGGCGCCTTCCATCGAATTGAGCAAAGGATTGCGATTGGGCTGGCGGATCTTGTTCCAGGTGAACTCCTTCTCGCCGAACAGTTTGTAGAATTCGGGGAAGTCCAGGATGATGTGCCGGGCGAGCATGCCGAGCTCGCGCACCGTCATCTTGTTGCCGGGGTCAGGCAAGCCGTTGGAATTGGCGAAGGTCGACCTGGTCATGCCGAGCTCGCGGGCGCGCTTGGTCATGAAGTCGGCGGCAAAGATCTTCTCGTTGCCGGCAATGCCTTCGGCGAGCGCGATGCAGGCGTCGTTGCCGCTCTGGATGATCGCGCCGCGCAGGAGATCGTCGACCGAGACCTTGCTGTTAATGGCGGCGAACATGGTCGAGCCGCCGGAAGGCGCGCCGCCCTTGCGCCAGGCGTTCTCGCTGATCCGGTATTCGTCGGTCAGCTTGACGTCGCCCTTCCTGATCGCGTTGAACACGACCTCCGCGGTCACGAGCTTCATCATGCTGGAGGGTGCGCGCAGCTCATCGGCGTTCTTCTCGAACAGCACGCTGCCGCTGGAGGCCTCGATCAGGATTGCGGTGGGGGCATCGCCGTCGAAGCCGGCATCCTCAGTCTTCTTGGCGCCCTGGACGCTCTGGTTGGCGGCGTAGATCACCCCGCTCCAGCTGAGGCTCACCGCGAGCGCCGCCGCGACAAGCCCGCGCGCCAATGCTCCGGCTGTGAGCCCGGTGCGACGGAGCGAGAGGAGACGAAATGCCATGGCGAAGCCCTGAGAGCGGCGTTCTAACAGTTGGAACCGGCGCGAACAACGAGGATCGGTACCCGCCTCCCGAGATTGCACGATTCTCGTCGCGTCCCTATCGTGGCACCTCATGTTTCCTGACCAAACCCCTGAAACAAGGCGGAAAAGCGATGTCCACGACCCGCGTGATCAAGGCCAATGGGATCGACCTCTTCATCCGCGAGGCCGGCCAGGGGCCGCTCGTGCTGCTGTGCCATGGCTGGCCGGAATTATCCTACTCCTGGCGGCACCAGATCCCGGCGCTCGCGGCTGCCGGCTTCCACGTCGTGGCCCCCGACATGCGCGGCTACGGCCAGAGCGCGGCGCCGTCTGACGTGTCCGCCTATTCGATTTTCGATCTCGTCGGCGACGTCGTCGGCCTGGTGCAGGCGCTCGGCGCGCCCAAGGCGATGATAGTCGGCCACGACTGGGGTGCGCCGGTTGCCTGGCATGCGGCGCTGTTCCGTCCAGATATCTTCACGGCCGTCGCGGGCCTGAGCGTACCGCCGCCATTCCGCGGACGCGGCAAACCGCTCGAGCTGTTGCGCCAGGGCGGCATCACCAATTTCTACTGGCAGTATTTCCAGACGCCCGGCGTCGCGGAGGCGGAGTTCGAGCATGACGTCGCCCGTACCATGCGCAGCGTGCTCGGCGGACGCGGACTTGCCGATCCGAGCGCCGCGATGTTCGTGCAGGAGGGCAAGGGCTTTCTCGGCCATACTAGCGCGGAGGAACCACTGCCGGCATGGCTGAGCGAGGCCGATCTGGCTTATTTCACCGAAAGCTTCCGCAAGTCCGGATTCCGCGGCGGGCTGAACTGGTATCGCAACCTTGACCGCAATTGGGAGCTGACCGCGCCCTGGCAGGACGCGCAGATTCAACAACCTTCCCTCTTCATCGCCGGCGCGCAGGACGCCGTCATCACCGGTCTGATCGGCGCCAAGCGCGTCAACGAGCTGGAGCGCGTGCTGCCCAATCTGACGCGAAAGCTGATCATCGAAGGTGCCGGCCATTGGGTGCAGCAGGAGCGGCCCGACGAGGTCAACGCCGCACTGGTCGGATTCCTGCGCGAAGCGGGTCGCGCTAGCGGCAGTTAGTAGAGGCCGCGGCCGGTCAGGATGCTGCGGGCTTCGGCTGCGCCGTCATCGGACGCCGCAGGACGGCTCTCGGCGGCATAGCGGCCGTCCTCGTCATAGGACACTTGGCGAGTGTTCTGGAACGCCCGGCCCCTGCTGCGGCTCGATGCTGACATCTCCGAGGTCGCGTTGAGCGAGGCGACGTCGGCCGACGTGTTGCCGAGGCTGTAGGGCCGCCCCTCCGGCATCGGGACTTCGCCACGAAAGGCGCCGCGGCTCGACGACAGCTCAGGCACGAAGGGCCGCGCCGAGGCGACCCGGACCATCGAGGGCGACGGCGCCGGAATGCCGGTGCGCAAGGTCGCCATCAGCTGGCGGTCGTCGGAGCCTTCGAGCGGCGCCCGGCCGACATATTCGACGCGCACCCTGGCGACGCCATTGCCTTTGAATTCAAGCAGTTCGGCGGCTTTGTTCGAGACGTCGATGAGGCGGTTGCCGTGATAGGGCCCGCGATCGTTGACGCGGACGATCAGCGACTTGCCGTTGGACAGGTTGGTCACCCGCGCATAGGACGGCATCGGCAGGGTCGGATGCGCCGCGGTCAGCGAGCCCATGTCGAACACTTCGCCGTTGGCGGTCTGGCGGCCATGGAAATCGTCGCCATACCACGACGCGAGGCCCTCGGCGCGGTAGTTGACGTCCTCCTCCGGCACGTAGGTCCGGCCCGCGACCATATAGGGCTTGCCGACGCGATAGGTGCCGCCGCCCTTGGGGACGGGATCGCCCCAGGCCACGACTCGCGGGCTCGAGGATACGCCGTATTTGGGATCGACCCTGCTGGCGAACTTGTTGGACGAGGCGCAATTGGCGAGCGCTAGGCAGGTGGCGACCGCCGCAACGCACCGCGCTGCCCGCACCACCGAATCTGATCGTCGGATCCCCATTCGCCCCAAATACCATTTCGCCGGAGGCGAACCCAACCCGCTTTAGCCACGGGAAGCGCCTTCCGGTCGTCAAGCTCCTGGGCGGCCCACCACCGTCCCAGAGATGGTGACGATAACGCAACCCGAACACGGCGGAAATGGGGAGCCCACAGCGTTCGCGCTGGGATGGTAAACAGGACGTTCGGCATTCTCCGTTGATCTACGGAACGCGAGGGGCTCTAGCACCGCCTCGTCTGTGCCAGTCCCGCACAAGCTGTTGCGCCAAAAGCTCACTCCACCCCCATTGTCGCCGGCTTCACCGGAATTCTTTTGACTGTGCAAGGCCGCCCGCGTTTTCTCGCGTGCAGGGGCGGGATTGGAATTTAACGATGATCGAGACGGTTTCGGCACTGATGGGTCTGGTAAGCGCGGGGATCTTCCTGGCCCATGCGTTTGAAGGCTACCGCACGAGGGCCTGACGGCACTCGCGCGGGCGACATTGCATCACCTCTTCAGGACGGCACGTTCGGACAATTTTAATCGATCCGATCGAGCATCGAAGACGAGAGCAGCAGGTGTCCCATGCGCAAACATGACCTCGTATCCGACGGCTTTCTGGCATTGACCGCAGGCGGTCTGGTCCTGCTCTGCTCGAGCCTCGTGGCCCTGGCCTTCGGCTAATCCTCACTTCGAATTTTCGTACTTGCGCGACCGCCGCGCTACCGCAACTCAGCATGTACGTCGACAGCGGGATGACCCGGCTCCCGTTTAGTTGATTGAATTTCCGCGTTCGGCGCCTCGACCTAATTTCAAGAGGCCACACCAACGAAGGTGACGCACATGCTAGCCGAGAAATTCATCCTGGTTCTGGAATCGCTGATCCGCAGCGGCCGGACCTATCCGGACGGAAGCCCCCGGGTCATTAGCACCTCCCCGCACGTCCCCGTGAAGCTGCCGATCCAGAACTAGCAGGCGCTCAGCGCAAGCCCAGCGGCGATCTGCGATAGAGGCTGTCGCGGGCTTCAGTCTGGCAGACGAAGCTGCCGTCGAATCCCTGCCCATAGAGCTTCTGTCCCTTGCGGTAGTAGACGCCCTTCCTGAAATCCAGCCACACCACCTTGTCGCCGGGGCAATGGCGCTGGGCCTGCGCCTCATAGCGGAACGGCGTCAGCGGCGTCGCTGACACCTCCGCGGTACCGCCGGCGCCAAAGACCATCGCGCTCGAGATCGCGACCGTGCCGAGTCGTTTGCCAAAGCCGCTGCGCAGCACTGTCCACCTCTCCCTGATGCTAGCCATCTGCACGGCTGCCGTTCGCCACGATAGCACGGGACTGCGCAATCCACAGGCGGCGAACCGGCGTGGCGTCTTCGTCAACGCCAGCGTGCTCAAGATCAAGCTGGCGATGGCGATCATCGGCATCTCCTCGATCGCGCTGCTGCGTACCTTCATCGAGGCCGGCAATCTCGGCTCGAACCGCGCCAGCTTCACCGAGAGCGGCGTGATGTGGCAGGTGTTGATCCACATCACCTTCGTGGTCTCTGCAATCGGGATCGTCTTCGTCGACAGGGTCAGTGACGCAACCACGCGCAGCCCCGCGGAGTGAAGTGATCAATCGTTGGCTTTGCGCGATGCCGCCTCGAGCTGCGCCAATGCCAGGTGCAGACATTCCTGGACCTTTTGCGCAATCTGCTCGCGCGAAATTCCCTTCGCCGCAAGATCGCTCGACACCTTGTTCAGGGTCTCGTCCATCGTCCGGCTCGCCAGATTGTCCGTGACCAGCGCCGTCGCATAAGCCGCTGCGGCCTCGCCGCTGAGCCCGAGCTGGCCTGCGGCCCACAGCCCGAGCAGCTTGTTCGACCGAGCCGCGGCCTTGAACATGAGCTCCTCGTCGTGGGCGAATTTGGCCTCAAAGCCCTGCTCGCGCTTGTCGAACGTGGTCATGGTCAGCTCCATTTGCGTTGCGCTGATGGGATCTTGATGGGAAGCCGTCTCCGTGGTTCTCGTCCATTGAGGATCATTTGAATCTTCCAACCGAAGGCAGACGCCGTCAAGCCGCCGGCCGGACCCACGCGGCGTCAGCCGTCAGCCCGGGCAGCACATAGCAAGCGCTCCCGGTTCTGAACCGGAGGCGCCTTGGTGAAACAGGTTGGAGATGTCTGACCGACAAGTCCTGTTGACCGGTCAGCCCTTGGCTGCGGCCGCCTCGCGGGCCAGCCGCTCGGCCCTCAGGCGTTCGCGGTTGGCGTAAAATGCCTTCTGCGCTTCCTCATGGTCGCGCATGGCCTTCTCGGCCTCGATCCGGCGTGCCGCATCGCGCGCCTGGCGCTGTTCGGGTGTCAGGGGTTTGCGTCGGAAGGAAAGGTCTTCAGTCATGCCGACATAACGCCGCGGTGAGGAAAAGGTTCCGCCTGGCGGCCGGTTCGGACCGAAATGGCCAACCATTCAGGCTCCTAACGACAGGGCGCAGCCGGTTTTCAAGACCGGCGTCTGGTCTCGTCGGCCGGTCCCCTGAAATCCGGACGCACCCAACCCGCGCGAATAAGTCGAAAAACAACCCCATGCACAGTAGCCTGGGGCAGCGGAATCAATGGCTTGCCGGGCACGCCCGATGCGAATGCGGATTCTGCGAAATTCACTTGACGTGTCGGGCAAAACAGCGGCAGAATGCGACTATTCCGAAATCGATCGGCGTAGGGATCGATCGTTTGACTCGACCTGTTCGGGATCATCGTTGGGCCTGATGAGATGCGGCTGTCCGATATCGAGCCGCGCTTCGTCCGTCGGGATTGATGCGCCGCCCGAGCGCGCGCGGACATGAAAAGGCCGCCCGAAGGCGGCCTTTTAGCATTCGCAAAACTGGATTTAGGCCAAGGCCGGTTGCTTCCGACGCCGAGAGGCAAGTAGGCCGATTCCGAAAAAGCCTGTGATGATCATCGCCCAGGTCGATGCCTCCGGAACGGCAGCGATCTGCTCCGGAGTGAAACTGGCGCCGTATTTGGCCAGATCGGCGTCGGTGAACCCAAACACATAAAAGACGTTCGGGCCGGCGGTCCCTGGGATGAAGTCGTTGTCGTTGGCGACCCACAGCGTGTGCTCGACCTGGCCGTTGACCGTGACGTCCTGGCCAAAGGTGAGACCTTCAATCTTCGACGGCACCTGGGTGCTCGGAATACCGTGGGCTCCGAGCGCGGACACGATGTCGAGGAACGGGCCCGACTTCGTCACGGCAGCGGCCGCCAGAGCCGAACCGTTCAGGCTCGAGACATCAGTGGCTCCTTTGAGGTCAATGATGAAAAGCTGCTTCACCTTGGCCGCACTGCCGTCGCCGAGGCCCTTGCCGTCCCGCTCGTCGACGAGGAATTGGTGGTCATTCAGCGCGACGATCTCGCTGACTCCGCTGCCTGTCGTCAGATTATATGCGTATTCGTGCGTTGCGTGGGTCGCCACGTCGATCGTGACAATGCGTACGGTGTTTTTTGAGGCTCCCGAAGCGTCCTGAATGAGCGGCGCTTGCACGATGCCCACCAACGTCTTTCCATCCGGCGTGAGTGCCAGTCCTTCCATGCCCTTATTTGCCGTCCGGCCGGACGTGTTGCCGCTGATCTCGGTACCTCCCACCGGAGAGAGTTTGGATACATCGAGGTTGCTCGGCAAGGTGAAGGTCTGGACCAACTTGCCGGTGGCGTTGTCAAACTGTCGAACGTAGGGGCCGTACTCGTCGGAGACGTACACGCTCTTGCCGTCCGGCGAGACGCGAATGGACTCGGGGTCGAGCCGGGCGTTGTTGGGATTTCCGGAGTTCCCGGCACCGAAATTGTCAGAACGACCCGTGAAGTAATAGGTGCTGCTCGTATTCTGCGTCGGCGCACCGGACCCGAGTGGGGTACCGTCGATCTTGTTGCCGAGACCCGCGCCCGTTCCGTAGATCAATGGCGCCGAGCTGGAGAGCAGCGTCGTCTTGGTCAGGGTCGGCGTCAGCGAATACGGCAAGCTTCCGCCTGGCGTTGCCGTCAGGTTCATGCTCACCGTCTGGTATCGGCTGATATAAGAGACGGTGTCATCCACGTTCGAGTTGTAGGGCGTTGCGTTCGGACCGCGGTCCGGCAGCGCGTAGAACGTATTGCCACCCGCATAGGTGATTCCGGATCCGATTCCGCCAAGTATGTTGGCGGGAAGGCCATTTTCCAGCGTGCCGGTGAGCCCCGAAAGGTCCGCATTTGCGCCGGCGCTGCTTCCACTCAGCGAGCCCATCGCCAGCAGCATGACATCCGCCTTGGCCGCCGGTGCGGCCAACATCGAAGCAAGCAAAACACTTGAAGAAACGATACGACGCATATTTCCAACCCCAGATTTCCAATTTGGTAAGAATGATATGCCGCGCTCTTGTGACAGATAGATGTCACAGAGCGTCCAGGTGTTGCTGCTCGCCGGTGCAATGTGTCAGTCGAAACCCCTGCGCCCTTGCGCGACCCGAGATGAGCCGCGACAGCTCGCCCTCAGTCTGATCGGCAGCCCCGCTCGCGATCGCCAGTCCAGACTTGCGCGGCCAGCGGCAACGTCCGCTGGTTTTCCGCGTTTCGTTCCTCTGCTGCCTGGTCGAGCGGATTCTTCGGAGCCGACAGATCCTGCCGTGCTGGATATACCCCTTGGCCTGAGCAAATGGCGCGGGTGTGATCGCGCCACGAAACAGGCGAATAGCGAGGCCGGTCCACCGCTGCTCATCCTGTGTGGCAATGGGCAGCGGCCAGGAAAGCCGGGTCCCCACCAATTCCACCCATTATTGGATGGGGGGTCGAAGGAGACGGACCAAAGCTGTTTCCGCCGAAGCCGGCCGCTGCGAATTGATCCATCAGCGCTGCAAGGCGGTCGATACTCCCCGCGTCTTGGGACAAGCCATTGGGGCCACTTGGCGAAGGCGCCGGCGGATCGGTTACCGTCATGGTCTGTGACGCCGATGTCGCGGCTTCGCCCGACGTTGTATTGCTCGCGGTCACCGTAAACGTCGCGACCGGATGGTCGGTACCCGTATAGCTCGACGACAGCGTCAGCCCGGTAAGCGGTTGGCCTGTCGTGGAGGAGCCCTCGGTAATGGTCCAGGTATAGGTTCCGTTGGATTGAAGGCTGCTCGTGACAGTGTTTCCGGCCGGAGCCGTGATCGACTCGTAGCTGGGCAAGCCGCTGATGCTCAGCGACAGTTGGTCGTCGGAGTCGACGGGCGTCGCGGTGATGCCCAACGGCACGGATCCTCCGGCCTGCACCGTCAGCGACGTGCCGCCAATCGTCAGCGCCGGACTCTCGGCCACCCCGTCTTGATCCACCGTCAGCGCAGCCGCCTGAGCGGCCGTCCCAAACACTTGAATGGGCGCCGCTGTCGCGGCGTTGTTGGGAGCGGTCAAGCCCAAGGAATTAGTGATCGTGCTCAGAAGATTGTAGTGATCGTAGGCGGTGCTGTAGTTTCCCGGGACCACGTTGGCGCCATACAAGAGAGTTGGAACCTTGTTGGAAGCAGCCTCGGAGGTCGAATCGTCATTCTCGTCCCAGGTGACGATCAGCAGCGAATTGTTGTTGACCGCCCATTGGGCATAGGCGCCCAGGTTTTGCTGAAGCCATGTATCACCCTGGGCGATCGTCCCGTTATGCATGTCGTTACTCACGCTGGGAATGACGAACGAGACGGTCGGCAGGCTCGAATAATTGCCGTTGGCAAAAAGCGCCGGGAAGCTGGTGAAGTCCGTTTGAACCGTGCGCCCCTCCGGGAATGAAACCCAGGGGTCATGGTTGAAGTCGCTGCCAAGCCCGCCCTCGTCCACATAGCCCGTGAACGAGAATCCCCCGTTTTTCAACACGGTGTACAGCGTTGGATCCGGAAGGCTGTAGGAGTTGTCATCGGTGGTGCCGAATGTCGAGCCGGCATAGAGGGTGAAATAGTTCGGTTGGCTCGGATGAGCCTCCGCCGTCATGTTGGTTAGCGATGCGCCGCCGGCCATGAGACTGTTGATGTAAGGCGCTTGGCTGTTGCCGGCGATCTGGTCATAGTTGTGATTTTCTTCGACCACGACGACGATGTGGCTGTACTTCGGTACGCCCGTGGTGGTCGTCGTCGAATTGACCTGCAGCGTTCCGGTGGGATTGTAGTTGGTGGCGCCCGTCAGGTTGGCGACATTGCCGGCGCCATCGTTGACGACCGCGCCGTTGAGGTTGAACGACGAGATGGCGAGATCGGATGTGGTCTGGCCGGCGACCACCGTGTAGCTGAAAGTGAGCGCGGTGCTGCCCGAGCCGCTGGCGTAGCTCGCCGTGCCGCCGTCGTTGAGGGCGAGCGTCGGCGTGCCGCCGCTGGTATTGACCGTGACGGCCTCGCTCAGATTGACCGTCAATGTGACGACCTGGCCGGTGCTCACACTGCCGCTGCCATTGGTGATGCCGGTCCCGGTCGCGACAATCGAGGCAATCGTCGGCGCCGTCGTGTCGATCTGCAGGATGCCGGCGGGATTGTAGTTGGTCGCACCCGTCAGGTTGGCAGCATTGCCGTTGCCACCGGTGATGGTCCCGCCATTGAGGTTGAGCGCGGAGACGATAAGATCGGCGGCATTCTGGCCCGCCGCAACCGTGTAGCTGAAGGTGAGCGCAGTGCTCCCTGAACCGCCGGTGTAGCTTGCCGCACCACCATCGTTGAGCGTCAGCGTCGGTGCGCCGCCGGTGGTGTTGACCGTCACGGCCGCACTGAAGTTCACGGTCAGCGTGACCAACTTGCCAGCATTGAGATCGCCGGTGCCACTGGTGATGCCGGTGCCCGAGGCCGCAATCGAGGCAACCGTCGTCGCCGTCGAGTTGACCTGCAGGGTGCCGCTGGGATTGTAATTGGTAGCTCCCGACAGATTCGTGGCGTTTCCGGCCCCGTCGCTAACCACTGCGCCGTTGAGATTGAACGAGGAGATGGCGAGATCGGATGTGGTCTGTCCCGCCGCAACCGTATAGCTGAACGTGAGTGCGGTGCTACCGGAGCCGCCGGAGTAGGTCGCCGTGCCGCCATCGTTGAGCGCGAGTGTCGGCATGCCGCCGCTGGTGTTGACCGTTACGGCCTCGCTGAGATTCACGGTCAAGGTGACGACCTGACCGGTGCTCACATTTCCGCTGCCGTTCGTAATGCCGGTGCCGGTCGCGACAATCGAGGCGATCGTCGGCGCCGTCGTGTCGATCTGCAGGGTGCCGGCGGGATTGTAGTTGGTGGCGCCCGACAGGTTGGCGGCGTTGCCGCTGCCATCGGTGACGGTCGCGCCGTTGAGGTTGAGCGCGGAGACGACGAGATCGGCGGCATTCTGGCCTGCCGCCACCGTGTAGCTGAAGGTGAGCGCAGTACTGCCCGAGCCGCCGGTGTAGCTCGCAAAGCCGCCATCATTGAGCGCGAGCGTCGGCGAGCCGCCGCTGGTATTGACCGTCACCGCCGCGCTGAAGTTCACGGCCAGCGCGACCACCTTGCCGGCATTGAGATCGCCACTGCCGTTGGTGATGCCGGTGCCCGAGGCCGCGATCGAGGCAATCGCTGGACCGGTTCCTGTGGAATTCTGGATGGCGATCTGGGCGACCGACGTCTGCCACCAGCCGTTGGCGACATATTCGTTCGAGATCCAGAACGAGTTTGGATTGTTTGGGTCGACGATGGCCGAGGAATTGAGGCCCCAGCGCTGCACGCTGGACCGGTCCCCCGAGTTGAAGAAACCGGTGCTCGCCTTATACAGGATCGGCGCGCTGAAGGAGCCCGCGGCACTGCTGCCGCTCTGGAAGACGTAATAGTCCGACGGATACAAGTTCGGACCACTCGCGGTGAAATTGATGATGACATCGCCCGCTGCGTCCACCGCGATGGACGGATTGAACGTCCCCACGTTGGTTCCGAGTGAGGCGCCGGAGATGTCGCCTTGCGCCAGGAGGGACGGAGTATTGGGATTGCTGACGTCGATCTTAAGCCAATGGACCAGAGGTACGCTCGAGCCGCTCGGCCTCATCTCGGCCACGGCGTAGAGATAGCCGTTGGCATAGACCATGCTGGTGATCCGGTTGTCGACGGCGTCGAGCAGAAGGCTCGTCCCCTGCTGCTGTACGGTATAGCTGCCGCCCTGGTCGATATTGCCGAGCGCGATGGTGCTGGTGGCACTGAAGGTATTGGTGGCCTTGTCATAGGTCTGCAGGGCAACGACGATCTGACCTCCGCTGGAGAAGTCGCTCGCGTAGTAGGTCTTGCCATTGTTGCCGGCTGCAACGGTGAAGATGCGCTGGGTCGACGGCATGGCCTCGCTTTTGGTCACGCTCAACGTGCCGCCGCCATAGAGGCCACCGCCCGCGCCGGCCGTGTCGCTGATCACCCAGTTCTCGGTGCCAGCGTAACCGGAGACCTTGATATTGTACTGCGGTGCCGAGATGTAGACGTTCGAACCGTCGACTGCCAGCGCGGGGCGGTCCGAATCCGTCGACTGACCATTGATCGTGATGGTCGTATTGAGCTGCGAGAAGGTCCAACCATCGTTCGGATTGGAGTCCTTGGAAACAGCGATATCCATGTCCGTGGTGGTGCCGTCCGGCGCCAGGTACTCCATCATCGCGACAAAGCGCTGATTGACGCTGTCGTAGGCGATGCGCTGATCGAAAAGGCCGCCGGTCGGTGACAGCGGCGCGAAGAAGCTGTAGACCGACTGCTGGGTCGGCGACCCGCCGGCCAGGTTTGTCCATTCGATCAGTGATCCCTCGATCATCACGACGAAGTTCGGGCCAACAGCAAGACCGTTGTGCGGCGGATAGTTGCTGGTGGTCGATGGCCCGGAGAACAGCGTCTGGATACGCGAGGTGGCGGTG
Organism: Bradyrhizobium sp. WSM3983; assembly: GCF_000473045.1. Classification (GTDB taxonomy): domain Bacteria; phylum Pseudomonadota; class Alphaproteobacteria; order Rhizobiales; family Xanthobacteraceae; genus Bradyrhizobium. The sequence goes on from NZ_KI421490.1 coordinate 116,036, forward strand.
GTGCTCGGGTTGACCTGCAGGGTGCCGGTCGGATTGTAGTTGGTGGCGCCCGCCAGATTGGCGGCGTTGCCGGCTCCGTCGCTGATGGCCGCGCCGTTGAGGTTGAGCGTCGAGATCGTAAGATCGGACGTGGTTTGGCCCGCCGCAACCGTGTAGCTGAAGATGAGCGCGCTGCTGCCCGTGCCGCTGGTATAGCTCGCCGTTCCGCCATCATTGAGGGTCAGCGTCGGCGTACCGCCGCTGGTGTTGACCGTCACGGCCTCGCTGAGATTGACCGTCAATGAGACGACCTGGCCGGTGCTCACACTGCCGCTGCCGTTCGTGATGCCGGTGCCGGTCGCGACGATCGAGGCAATCGTGGGCGCTGTCGTGTCGATCTGCAGCGTGCCGGCCGGATTGTAGTTCGTCGCGCCTGACAAATTGGCGGCATTGCCGCTCGCATCGGCGATGGCCGCACCGTTGAGGTTGAACGATGAGATGGCGAGATCGGCGGTGTTCTGGCCTGCCGCCACCGTGTAGCTGAAGGTGAGCGCGGTGCCGCCCGAACCGCCGGTGTAGCTCGCCGTGCCGCCGTCGTTGAGGGTCAACGTCGGCGCGCCGCCGGTAGTGTTGACCGTCACGGCCGCACTGAAATTGACCGTCAGCGTAACTACCTGGCCGGCGTTGAGATCGCCGCTGCCGCTGGTGATGCCGGTCCCGGAAGCCGCGATCGAGGCGATCGTCGGCGCCGTAGTGTTGACCTGCAAGATGCCGGCGGGATTGTAGTTGCTTGCGCCGGCCAAGTTGGCGGCATTGCCGGCGCCGTCGCTGATGACCGCGCCGTTGAGGTTGAGCGCCGAGATGGCGAGATCGGACGTGGTCTGGCCTGCCGCCACCGTGTAGCTGAAGGTGAGCGCGGTGCTACCTGTGCCGCCGGTATAGGTCGCCGTACCACCATCGTTGAGGGTGAGCGTCGGCGTGCCGCCGCTGGTATTGACCGTCACGGCCTCGCTGAGATTGACGGTCAAGGTGACGACCTGGCCGGTGCTCACAGTGCCGCTGCCGTTGGTGATGCCGGTGCCGGTCGCGACGATCGAGGCAATCGTCGGCGCCGTCGTGTCGATCTGCAGGATGCCGGCCGAATTGTAGTTGGCGGCTCCCGACAGGTTGGCGGCGTTGCCAGCCCCATCATTGATGACCGCGCCGTTGAGATTGAGCGCCGAGATGACGAGATCGGCTGTGTTCTGGCCCGCCGCCACCGTGTAGCTGAAGGTGAGCGCGGTGCTCCCCGAACCACCGGTGTAGCTCGCCGTGCCGCCATCATTGAGCGCGAGCGTCGGTGCGCCGCCGGTGGTGTTGACCGTCACGGCCGCGCTGAAGGTCACGGTCAGCGTGACCAACTTGCCAGCGTTGAGATCGCCGGCGCCGCTGGTGATGCCGGTGCCCGAGGCCGCGATCGAAGAAACCGTCGGCGGCGTTGCGGCTGAACCCTGGATGGCGATCCGCGCGACCGCCGTCTGCCACCAGCCGTTGGCGACATATTCGTTCGAGATCCAGAACGAGTTCGGATTATTCGGGTCGACCGTCGCCGATGAATTGGCGCCCCAGCGCTGCGTGCTGTTTCCATCGCCCGAGTTGAAGAAACTGGTGCTGGCCTGATACAGGATCGGCGCGCTGAACGATCCCACGGGATCGCTACCGCCTTGGAAGACGTAGTAATCCGCCGGGTACATGTTCGGGCCACTAGCGGTGAAATTGATGAGGACATCGCCCGCCGTATCCACTGCGATGGAAGGATTGAACGTCGCTACACTGGCGCCGATTGCGGCGCCGGAGATATCACCTTGCGCCACAAGGGACGGAGCGTTGGGATTGCTGACGTCGATCTTGAACCAATGGACCAGGGGCACGCTGGACCCGATCGGCTTCATCTCGGCCACGGCATAGAGATAGCCGTTGGCATAGACCATGCTGGCGATCCGCTTGTCAGCGGCGTCGAGCAGGAGGCTCGTTCCCTGCTGCTGCGCAGTGTAGCTGCCGCCCTGGTCGATATTGCCGAGCGCGATGGTGCTGGTGGTACTGAAGGTATTGGTGGCCTTGTCGTAGGTCTGCAAGGCGACGACGATCTGACCTCCGCTGGAGTAGTCGCTGGCGTAGTAGGTCTTGCCGTTGGTGCCGGATGCGACGGCGAAGATACCCTGGGTCGACGGCATGACTTCGCTCGCGGTCACGCTCAGCGTGCCGCCGCCATAGATGCCACCGCCCGCCCCGGCGGTATCGCCGATGATCCAGTTTTCCGTGCCGGCGTAACCGGACACGTTGATGTTGTACTGTGCGGCCGAGATGTAGACGTTCGAACCGTCGACCGCCAACGTCGGGCGGTCGGAGTCGGTCGACTGACCGTTGATCGTGACGGTCGTATTGAGCTGCGAGAAGGTCCAGCCATCGTTCGGATTGGAGTCCTTGGAGACCGCAATGTCCATGTCGGTGGTGGTGCCGTCCGGCGCCAGGTACTCCATGATCGCAACAAAGCGCTGATTGACGCTGTCGTAGACGACGCGCTGATCGAAAAAGCCCCCTGTCGGCGACAGCGGCGCGAAGAAGCTGTAGACCGATTGCACGGTCGGCGATCCGCCGGTCAGGTTCGTCCACTCGATCTGCGAGCCCTCGATCATCACGGCGTAGTTTGGCCCGATGGCGAGGCCGCTATCCGGGGGATAAGTGTTGGTGTCCGATGGCCCGGAGAACAGTGTCTGGATCTGAGAGGAATAACTCATGTTCCTGCTCCCTCTGTCTCTGTCCAAGATTTCGCTGAGGCTCAGGTGTCAACGTTTGCATCAAGCTTCGCAACAAACGTTCCCCGCACCACGAATGCCGTGCCGGTCGCCAGACAAAATGATCTTGCCAGCCGTGGCGCTAACGTCCAACGGACCCTGGATAATAGACAACGTGCCGCAGGGGATTTGTAGCAGCACGGCGGACTATTCTGCGGCCTCATTGGGGGTACCCCCAACCGAATCCGAGTGTCCGCTCGATAAAGGTCCTGCCCGTTCACCGGCCAGGGGCCCGCGTGCCAAACGGGATCATCACCTTGAAGACCCGCACACTGCGAAGTACAGCTCTTCGGCATAAGTCACTGATTTGTTGTGGAGTTCGAACAACCACGAACAGTGGAGAACAATATACTGGCGGAAGGGGTGGGATTCGAACCCACGGTACCCTTGCGGGCACGCCGGTTTTCAAGACCGGTGCCTTAAACCACTCGGCCACCCTTCCAAGCCCGGGCTGCAAGTCCGGAATGGCTGTCGCTTAACGTAGTCGGCCGCGCAAGGCAACGCGAAGTTGGGCTGCTTGCGCGGCCTGCCCCGCCTTTTCGTTGGCACGGGATCTGTCAGGCGAGCGTCAGTTTGGTCCTTTAGCCTCCGTCGGGACTGGCAATGCCACCCAGGGCGTCGCTGGTCGCGAGGCCCGGTTGGATTCGCCTCCATTTCCGGGCCTCGTTTGGCTTCGCCCTCAAAAGAAAACGCGGCGCCTTTTTTGGGGCACCGCGCGAAGTTCGTTTGTTTGTTGCGTTGGCTCAGTAGCCGCAGGACGCGCAGCTCGGCGCCACCGGCGCGTAATAGGAATAGCCGGGCGAGACCATCTCGACGCGCTGGCGCGTGGCGTATTGCGGCGGAATGCGCTCGTACTGGACGCTCGGCGGCGCCACCATCACGGTCTGCGGAACCATCACGGTGCGGTACTGCGCCGGCGTGCGATGGGCGACGGTCGCACCCGGCGACACCATCACGGTCTCGTCGACGGAGCGGTACTGCGGCGCGACGTATTGCTGCTGATAGCAGGTCGTGCACGGCTGCGGCGGCGCGTAGCAATTGTAGCAGCCGGCGGAGGCAGCAGTCGTCATCGAAATCGCAGCGACGACTGTTCCGAAAACAACAGCAAGAGTACGAGACATTGTGGTGGTGCCCCAGTTGCACAAAATGGATTTGCGAAGGTCGCAGCACTATACGCTGCAAAATCCAGCTCTTCCGAAGTTCGTCGGGGCATCCTTAATGCGAACGGCCGGCTTTCGCCGACCGTTCAGAACTTGTTGACCATGCACGTTGCGCGACCGCGAGGTTCGCGATCACGCCCGCGCAAAGTCACGTTGACTTCGTGCGCCGCTTCACCTCACGCACCGCGCCGCGCGCGGCGCTGGTGGTGAGCGCAGCGTAGGCCTGCAGCGCGGTCGAGACGTTACGCTTGCGCGCAGCGGGCTGCCAGGCGGCATCGCCCTTTGCCTCCTCTGCCGCGCGGCGGTTGGCGAGCTCCTCGTCGGAGACATCGAGGTTGATGCTGCGGTTCGGGATGTCGATGGCGATGCGGTCGCCGGTCCGCACCAGACCGATGTTGCCGCCTTCGGCCGCTTCCGGCGAAAGATGGCCGATCGACAGGCCGGACGAACCGCCGGAGAAGCGTCCATCCGTGACGAGCGCGCATGCCTTTCCGAGGCCCATCGATTTCAGATAGCTGGTCGGATACAGCATCTCCTGCATGCCGGGGCCACCGCGCGGGCCTTCGTAGATGATGACCACGATCTCGCCGGCCACGACCTTGCCGCCCAAAATGCCTTCGACGGCCGCGTCCTGGCTTTCGAACACACGCGCGGGGCCGGAGAATGTCAGGATCGAGCTATCAACGCCTGCGGTCTTCACGATGCAGCCATCCTGAGCGAGGTTGCCGTAGAGCACGGCGAGGCCACCGTCCTTGCTGAAGGCGTGCTCGAGGTTGCGGACCACGCCCTTCTCGCGATCGGTGTCGAGCTCGTCGTAGCGGCGCTCCTGGCTGAACGCGACCTGCGTGGGGATGCCGCCGGGCGAGGCGCGATAGAAGGTGCGGACAGTTTCGCTCCTGGAGCGCTTGATGTCCCAGCGCTCCAGCGCGTCGTTCATGGTCGGCGCGTGCACGGTCGAGACCGAGGTGTCGATCAGGCCGGCGCGGTCGAGCTCGCCCAGAATGCCCATGATGCCGCCGGCGCGATGCACGTCCTCGACGTGAACGTCGGCAACGGACGGCGCGACCTTGCACAGCACGGGCACGCGGCGCGACAGCCGGTCGATGTCCTGCATGGTGAATTCGACCTGCCCTTCATGGGCCGCCGCAAGCAGATGCAGCACGGTGTTGGTCGAGCCGCCCATCGCGATGTCGAGCGTCATCGCGTTCTCGAACGCCTTGAAGTTCGCGACATTGCGCGGCAGCACGCTCGCATCGTCCTGCTCGTAGTAACGGCGCACGATATCGACGATGGTGTGGCCGGACTCGACGAACAGGCGCTTGCGGTCAGCGTGGGTTGCGACCACGGTGCCATTGCCGGGCAGCGCCAGGCCGAGCGCCTCGGTCAGGCAGTTCATCGAATTGGCCGTGAACATGCCCGAGCAGGAGCCGCAGGTCGGGCACGCCGAGCGCTCGATCACCTTGACGTCCTCGTCGCTGACCTTGGAGTCGGCTGCGGCCACCATGGCGTCGATCAGATCGACGGCCTTGGTCTTGCCCTGGAGCGTGACCTTGCCAGCCTCCATCGGCCCGCCCGAGACGAACACTGCGGGGATGTTGAGCCGCAGCGCGGCCATCAGCATGCCGGGCGTGATCTTGTCGCAGTTGGAGATGCAGACGAGGCCGTCGGCGCAATGCGCGTTGGCCATGTACTCGACGCTGTCGGCGATCAGCTCGCGCGACGGCAGGCTGTAGAGCATGCCGTCATGGCCCATGGCGATGCCATCATCGACCGCGATGGTGTTGAACTCCTTGGCGACGCCGCCGGCCTGCTCGATCTCGCGGGCGACAAGCTGGCCGAGGTCCTTGAGGTGGACGTGGCCGGGCACGAACTGGGTGAAGGAGTTGACGACCGCGATGATCGGCTTGCCGAAATCGCCGTCCTTCATGCCCGTCGCGCGCCAGAGGCCGCGGGCGCCCGCCATGTTACGACCGTGGGTGGTGGTGCGGGAGCGATAGGCTGGCATGGCGGTTTCCGTCCTCGGTTTGCATCGGCCGGGCGGGAAATATCGAAGCCGCCTCAGGCCTTTCCGGCCGGATAGCGCACGGGCCGGGCGGGCGCAACGGGAACTTGCCTCAAGATGGCCCGGATTAGCCCGGTGCAGGCCTCCCCTGCTCCCGGCGCGGCCTATTGCAGGGTCGGATCGAGCCGGTCGCGCAGCCAGTCGCCGATCACGGAGACCGCCAGCGTGGTGATCACGATGGTGGTCGCCGGCGCCAGCATGATCCCGGGCGCCCGGGTCAAATATTCGCGGCCGTAGCCAACCATATTGCCGAGGCTGGTCATCGGCGGCTGCACGCCGAGGCCGAGGAAGGACAGGCCTGATTCCATCAGGATCACCTCGGGGAAAACCAGCGTGGTCGAGACGATCAGGGTCGAGGCGATGTTGGGCAGGATGTGCCGGAGGTAGATCCGCGCCGGCGTGGCGCCGAGCTGGCGGACGGCGGCTGCATATCCTTGCGCATTGGCGGAGATGGCGAGGCCGCGGGCGATGCGGGCGTAGCGCTCCCAGCCGAACAGGCCCATCAGGCCGATGAGCAGCGGCAGCGAGTTGCCGAAGAAGGCGAGCACCGCGAGGGCCATGATCAGGAACGGCATGCTGGCCTGGAAGTCGGTCAGCATCAGCACGAGCTGCTCGACGGCGCCGCGGAAATGCGCGGCGAGGAAGCCGAGCGTGGTGCCGACCACGGCCGAGATCGCGGTCGCGCCGAAGGCGATCAGCAGCGAGATGCGGATCGAGACGAGCAGGCGCGACAGCACGTCACGGCCGAGTTCGTCGGTGCCGAGCCAATGCGCGACATTGCCGGGCGCCGACAGTCGGTTGCGCAGGTCGAGCTGGGTATAGCCATAGGGCGCGATCTTCTCGGCGAACGCTGCGATCACCAGCATGGCGACGATCCAGGTCACCGCGAGCGCGACCGAGATCGGGATCGCGGGAAGGTTGATGCGGCGGCGCACGCCAGCGTCTTTCAGCGTCGCGTCGGTCATGCATGAGCCCCTTTGGCCCGCAGCCGCGGATCGAGGAAGCCGTAGAGGAAATCGACGATCAGGTTGGACGTGACCATGGTTAGCGCCACCAGCAGCAGGATGCATTGCACGACGGCGAGGTCGCGGTTGGCAACCGCAACCACAAGCAGGCGCCCTACTCCCGGCCAGGCAAACACGCTCTCGACCACGACCGCGCCCGCGATCAGCGTGCCCACCATGAAGCCCAGAATGGTGACGGTCGGGATCGCGGCGTTCGGCAGGGCATGCGACGTCACCACCTTGCGCCACGGCACACCCTTGGCGGACGCCGTGCGTATATAGGGCTGACCCAACACCTCCAGCATGGCGCTGCGGGTGAAACGCGCCAGCACCGCGGCGCCGCCAAGGCTGAGTGTCACGATGGGCAGGATGGCGTGCCGCCAGCTGTCCTGCCCGCCCGACGGGAGCCAGCCGAGCTGCACGGCAAAGACAAGCACGAGCAGCAGCGCCAGCACAAAGCTCGGCACGGTGAAGCCGGCAACCGCCGTCATCATCACGGCGCGGTCGATTCCCGATCCCCGATGCAGCGCGGCGTAGATGCCGGCGGGAATTCCGAGCGCGACCTTGAAGAAGAAGGCCGGCAAGGTCAGCGCCAGCGTTGCTGGAATCCGCTCCAGCACGAGCTCGATCGCCGGTCGTCCGTCACGCATGGAACGGCCGAGCTCGCCTTTGGCGATGGCGCCGAAGTAATCGAGATACTGAAACCAGATGGGATCATCGAGGCCCCACGCCTTGCGGAAGGCGGCGAGCACTTCCGGCGGCGCCTCCGGTCCCAAAATCATCAGCGCGGGATCGCCTGATAGCCGCAGCACGACGAAGGCGAAGGTGACAACGAGGACGATCGTGAGCGCAGCCCGTCCAATGCGAATGGCGAAATAGCGTCCCATCACGCCGCGTCCCAAGCCCCAGCCTGCGGCCCGGTCACGAGATGGCAAGCGACCCGGCGATCGCCGCCGACGGCAGACAGTGTCGGCACCTCGCTCGCGCAGCGCGCGATGGCACGCGGACAGCGCGGATGGAAGGCGCAGCCTTGCGGCCGCGCCGCCGGGTTCGGCGGATCGCCCGCCAGCACGATGCGGCCTGCGCTGCGGCGGCCGGGCGCGGGCGAAGCCGAGACCAGCGCCTGCGTGTACGGGTGCTCCGGGCGCGCAAAGAGATCGTCGGCGCTGCCGATCTCGACGATTCGGCCGAGATACATCACGGCAACGAAATTGCTGATCTGCCTGACGACCCGCAGATCGTGGCTGATGAACAGCAGCGTGAGCCCAAGCTGCGCCTGGAGATCGGCCAACAGGTTCACGACCTGCGCCTGGATCGAGACGTCGAGCGCGCTGACCGGCTCGTCGCAGACCAAAAAATCCGGCTTCGTGGCCAGCGCGCGTGCCAGCACGATGCGCTGGCGCTGTCCGCCGGACAGTGCGCCCGGATAACGCCCGCCATGCGCCGGCGTGAGTTCGACCGCGCGCAGCAATTCGCGGACGCGCTCCTCGCGCTCGGCCGGCGTGCCGACACCGTGAATATCGAGCGGCTCGCGGATTTGTGCTGCGACCGGCAAACGCCGGTCCAGCGCTCCCAGCGGGTCCTGAAAGATCATCTGCATGCGGGCGCGCTGTGCACGCCACGCCTGTGTCCCGAGCGCCGCCATCGGCTTGCTGTCGAACTGCACCTCGCCGCGATCGGGCGGCTCGAGGCCGAGCACGATGCGCCCCGTCGTGGACTTACCCGAACCGGACTCGCCGACAAGGCCGAGCGTTTCGCCCCTGGGAATGGTCAGCGACACGCCATCGACGGCGTGCACGGCCGTGCTGCGGCCGAACATCCCGGAGCGCATGGAATAGCTGCGCGCGATCGAGGACACCTCGACGAGCGGCGCGTTCATTCGGCGGCGATCCCGAGCAGCGCGCGGCGCGAGGCCTCGGCGCGAATGCAAGCGACGGCGCGATCGTCCGCGATGGGCGCAAGCGTTGGAGCCGCGAGGCCGCACGGCTCCGCAGCCAGCGAACAACGCGGTGCGAAGGCGCATCCATCAGGCATGTGCGCGGGATCGGGCACGGTGCCTGGAATGGCGGTGAGGCGTCGGCGCGGCCCGTCGAGCGGCGGCAGCGCGCCAATCAGGCCTTGCGCATAGGGGTGCACGGGATCGGCAAAGAGCTGGTTGCTAGGTGCCTGCTCGACGATGCGGCCAGCATACATCACGGCGACGCGGTCGCAGTTCTCGGCGACGACGCCGAGATCGTGGCTGATCAGCACCATCGCCATGCTCATCTCGCGGCGGATAGTGGAGAGCAGCTCCAGAATTTGTGCCTGGATGGTGGCGTCGAGCGCGGTGGTCGGCTCGTCCGCGATCAGCAGATCGGGATTCCCTGCCAACGCCATCGCGATCATGATGCGCTGGACCTGGCCGCCGGAGAATTCGTGCGGATAGGCCGACAGCCGCCGTGCCGCGTCCGGGATGCCGACGAGGTTGAGCAGACGCAGTGCTTCGGCCTTCACGGCCGTGCCGGAGAGTTCGCGATGCAGCGCCAAGGCTTCGCAGAGCTGCCTGCGGATGGTCAGGACCGGATTGAGCGCGCTCGCCGGATCCTGGAAGATCATCGTGACCCGCCCGCCCCGCACCTGGTCGAGTTGGGACGCAGGCGCGCCGAGGATATCGCGTCCGTCGAGACGAACCGATCCCGAGATCTCCGCATGCCTCGGCAGGAGGCCGAGCGCGGCAAGCCACGTCACCGACTTGCCGGAGCCAGACTCGCCGACGAGGCCCAGGGCCTCACCCTTCTGCAAGGAGAGATCGACGCCGCGCAGCACCGCAACGCCGTTGAAGGCGACGCTGAGGCCCTGGATGCTGACCAGCGGCGTCACGACCTAGGCCTCGAAATTGCCGGCGCGGAAATCCATCGCGAATGCCGGCGACGCCTTCCACTTGATTGACTTCGGCTTGGCGGTGAAAGTCGCGTTCTGGTGCAGCACCGTGTAGGCGGGATCCTCGCGCTCGGCGATCTCCAGCATGCGGTGGAACGCCTTCTTACGCGCGGCGCGGTCGGTCGAGGTCTCCAGGAATTCGGAGAGCTTGTTCAGCTCCGCGTTGGTCCATTCGCCGATCTGCTGCTGCTGGCCGTTCGGGCCGTGCTGGGCCACCAGCGACGACACCGGATCATTGAAGGCGGCCGAGTTCGACCAGTCGCGCACGGCGCGGGTCGGCGCACGCTCCATGATCTGCGACCAGTTCTCCTTGGTCTCGATCTCGACGTTGAGGCCGACCGACTTCCACATCTCGACCAGCACCTGCGCGGTCGCGACCTGGTTGGTGTAGTAGTTGTTGAGCAGGCGATAGGGAATCGCATCGCCCTTGTAGTTGGCCTGCTTCAACAGATCCTGCGCGAGCTTGGGATCATAGGCGGGGACGCTCCAGTCGGCATTGAACATGTCGCCGTAGAATTCCCACTGCAGCCCTTTCGGCACGCGGGTGCGGCCGGCCCACAGGCTGTCGACGATGGCCTGGCGGTCGATCGCATGGGTGAAGGCACGGCGCACCAAGGGATTGGCGAGCTGGGCGTGGTTCTTGTCGAATACGGTCAGGCGATGATTGAGAATGGTGCCGCCCTGCACTTCGAACGCCGAATTCTTCTCGATGCCGGCGATCTGGTCCGGCGGAATGTCGCAGGCAAACTGATATTCGCCCGACAACAGCCCGTTGATGCGGCTTGCGACCTCGGGCACTTCGAGGAAGCGGATGCGCTTGAGCGGCGGACGGCCGCCCCAATACTCGTCGTGCGCTTCGAGCGTCAGCGAGACGTCGGGCTTGAGCTCGACGACCTTGTAGGGACCGGTGGTGATCGGCTTGCGCGCCCAGTCGAGGTAGCTCGCGGATTCGGCCCAAGCGCGGCGGTTGGCGATGTCGGAGCCGTAGCGCGACAGGCGGCCTTCGATGGTGACGTCAGGCGTAGCGTTGTAGAAGCGCACCGTGTACTTGTCGACGGCATCGACGCGGACGAGATCCGGCCAGATCCGACGCGCGACCGCCGGCACGTCAGGCGGCAGTTCCTTGCCCGGACGCGGCGTCGGAATCTTTTCGAAAGCCTGGATGGTCGAGCGGCTCTTGGCTTCGGTCTCGCCGAACATGCGCTCGCGGCTGAAGGTGAAGACGACGTCTTCGGCGGTCAGCTCGTCGCCATTGTGGAACTTCACGCCCTGACGCAGCTTCACCTCGACGGTCTGGTCGTCGATGCGGCGCCATTCGGTGGCAAGGCCCGGCACGGCCTCGAGATTGCCGCGGAAATTCTTCGAGATCAGGCCTTCCCAGATCGAGGAGAAGAACACGCGCTCGCCGACATTCGACTGCTCGCGCAGCACATCGAGCACGTTGGAGTTCGTCACCTTCTGCACGGCGATCGTCACCGACGGACGGTTGTCGGCTTGCCCGATCGCGAAGCGCGGCAGTAGCAGCGTGCCTGCGGCGGCGCCGCCGGACTTCAGGATGGTGCGACGGGTGAGCTTGCTCATGACGATGACCCCTGCCCTGTGATGTCAGTTATTCGGCGAGACCGAGCGCGGTGAGATGCGCGGCGCCTTTGCGGACGTCGTCGTGATTGCGCAGCTCGAGGATCAGCCGCGGGTTTGACGTCAGCCGGCTCAGCGCGCGGAACACGGCGACCCAGGGAATGTTGCCTTCACCCGGCGCCCAGTGCCTGTCAGCAAAACCGTCGGTGTCCTGGAGGTGCACATGCGTCAACATGTCACCGGCGGTTTCGACGTAATAGTCGACCGGCGGCGCACCGGTGGAGATGTGGGCGTAGTTGGCGTGGCCGGTGTCGAGCGAGACGCGGACCTTGCTGCTTTCGAGCGCCTTGGCGAGACGCACCCGGTCGCGCGGGTCCTTGTCCTCGATGTTCTCGATGACGATCTCGCAGCCGATGGTCTCGGCACGCGCGATCACCTCGGCGAGCGTCGCCTTCACGCGTTCGATGATGTTGGTGCGGTTGTCCGGATAGAGATCGAGATTATTATGGTCCCAGGTCGTGAACGGCGAATGCATCACCATCTGGGTCGCGCCGAGGAATTCAGCGGCATCAAGGCCCTGCAACAGGCGCTTGGTCACGGCCTGGCGGATCATCGGATCATGGCTGTCGATCTTGAAACCCCAGAACGGGCCGTGGATGCCGAGGCGCCCGGTATGGCCCGAGAGCATCTGCCTGATGTCGGCGGCGGCGCTGCGCCAGTCGCCGTCCAGCAGATCGGCGCGGAAGAAGTCCTGAACTTCAAGATCGCGTTGCCGTTCCAGAAGCCAGTCGCGGTGAGCGGGGATCGATTTGATGGACAGTGCAGCGCCCAACACCGGCTTCGACATGGCATGCTCCCTTGGCCGTCAGCGATGACCAAGGCAGCGCTAGACCAATTCAATGACAGGCCGGTGAAATGCAGGTTCCGGAGATGTGGACATCCGGTCGCTTGCATCGAATTCAGGCAGTAGCAAGCGCGGCATGCAGGCGCATGCATCAACACGCGAAATCAAGCGCAATCGAGTCCGTAGTGATCCGGAATGGAGTCCTAATTCGATCTCGCGTACATCGCGGACATCGATCGGCGGCCTTCCAAGGGCATCACCCTCTGATCGCGCACCACGGGGTCGGGGGCACTTGGGGCGGGGGATCAAAGGCTGGGGGCAAGGTTACGAGGTCCGGACTCCTAGGCACTCCGGACCTCGTGCTTTCTACATCGAACGCAATTTCGCGCCGCCGGCTGTATGAGCCGCGCGGCGCGAAGTCATTTTGGACTACCCTCGTCGCTTACTTCGGCACGTTCCGCTCGAGATCCTCAAGCCAGGCTGCAGCGCTCGAATCCGAGGGCGCACGCCAGTCGCCGCGCGGCGACAGCGAGCCGCCGGCCGAGACCTTCGGTCCGTTCGGCATCGCGGAGCGCTTGAACTGGCTGAAAGCAAAGAAGCGACGCAAAAACACCTCAAGCCAGCGACGGATCTCCGGGAGATCGTACGCCTTGCGCGTGTCGGCCGGGAATGCCGGCGGCCATTCGCCCTCAGCGACGTCCTTCCAGGCCCGCCACGCCATGAAGGCGATCTTGGACGGCCGTAGGCCGAAGCGCAGCGTGTAGAACAGGTTGAAATCCTGCAGTTCGTAGGGCCCGATCGAGGCTTCGGTGCTCTGCGGCTTCTCGCCCGGCTTGACCGGAACCAGCTCTGGCGAGATCTCCGCCGACAGGATCGAGGCCAGCGTTCCGTTCACCTCGCCGCTGAATTGTTTCGAGGCGATCACCCAGCGGATCAGGTGCTGGATCAGCGTTTTGGGGACGCCGGCGTTGACATTATAATGCGCCATCTGGTCGCCGACGCCATAGGTGCACCAGCCGAGCGCGAGCTCCGAGAGGTCGCCGGTGCCGATGACGATGCCGCCATTGTGGTTGGCGAGCCGAAACAGGTAATCGGTGCGCAGGCCCGCCTGCACATTCTCGAAGGTGACGTCGTAGACCTTCTCGCCCTTGCCGAAGGGATGGCCGATATCCCTGAGCATTTGCGTGGCGGTGGTGCGGATGTCGAGTTCCTGCCAAGTGGCCTGCAACGCTTTCATCAGTGCAAGCGCGTTGGCCTTGCTCTCGCTGCCGGTGGCAAAGCCCGGCATGGTGTAGGCGAGGATGTTGTCGCGCGGCAGGCCGAGCAGGTCGAGCGCCTTGGCGGCGACGATCAGGGCGTGGGTGGAGTCGAGACCGCCTGATACCCCGATCACGACGCGCCTGGTACCGGTCGCGCGCATGCGCTGCACCAGGCCGGCGACCTGGATGTTATAGGCCTCGTAGCAATCCTGCTCGAGCAGGCTTTCATCGCTCGGCACGAACGGGAAGCGCTCGACCTTGCGCAGGAAGCCGATGTCGGCGCTCGGCGGCTTCAGGGCGAAGCTGATTTTGCGATAGAAGCCCTCGTGCTGCCGGCGGTTGTCGTCGAATGTGCCCATCAGGACGCGCTCCTGCCTGAGCAGGTCGAGATCAACGTCCGCCAGCGTGATCTGGCCGTCCTGCCGGAACCGCTCGCCCTCAGCGAGCAGCACGCCGTTCTCGTAGATCGAGGTCTGGCCGTCCCAGGCGAGATCGGTGGTGGATTCCCCTGCCCCCGCGGCGGAATAGAGATAGGCCGCAAGGCAGCGTGCCGAGGTCGACTGGCACAGCAGCGCGCGGGAGCGTGCCCGTCCGATCGTGATCGGGCTGCCCGAGAGATTGATCAGCACGCTCGCGCCGGCCAGCGCGAGCTCGGAGGCCGGCGTCACCGGGATCCACATGTCCTCGCAGATCTCGACGCCGATGGTCAGGCCCGGAACGTCCTCGGCCGCAAACAGCAAGTCAGTCCCGAACGGTGCATGCAGCCCGCCGAACGCGATCGCCTCCCCGGCGATGCCGGCGCCGGAGGCGAAATGCCGCCCCTCGTAGAATTCGCGATAGGTCGGCAGATAGCTCTTGGGCACGACGCCCAAAATGCTGCCGCGATGGATGACAACGGCGCAATTGTAGATGCGATTGCCGAACCGTAACGGCGCGCCGACGATCAGCACGGTCATCAGCGCCGAGGAGGCCTCGACGATCGAGGCGAGCCCGCGTTCGACCGCGTCGAGCAGCGGATCCTGCTTGACGAGGTCTTCGATGGCGTAGCCGGACAGGCACAACTCGGGAAACACGGCAACAGCGACCGACTGCGCGTCGCAGGTTTTCGCTGCAGCGATGACCGCTTTCGCATTGGCCGCGGGATCGGCCACATGGGAGGTGGTGACGCAGGCCGCAACGCGCGCAAATCCGTGGGCGTAGATCGAGTGGAAGCTCATCGAGCGCAGTACCCTTAAATCGTGTCGGACCAGCCGCGGCCGGCTCTGGACTCTATTTAACCCATCGACCGGGCCCCGTGCAGGCCATCCGGCATCATGCATAACGGATTTGCAGGTTCGCCGACCGTCAGGCGCGGCGCGCGAGAACGCCAGAGAGGTCGTCGCGCAACCATTCCGCGATCCGGGGCCAGGCATGGGCGTGCGTCCGCGCGCCCATGAACAGGCCGAGATGGTTGCTGGGCTCGGAGGCCGCTGCAACGAAAGCCGGTGGCGTGCCGATCAGATTGGCCGTGGCGAGCGCCTGCGCGGCCGGCACGACATCGTCGTCGAGCCCCACCAACAGGAAAACCGGCACTTTCACGTCCTTCAGGTCGATGGCGCGGCCGAGCGCCGTGAAATTGCCCGTTGCGATGCGGTTCTCTCGAAAGATCCAGTTGACGATCTGGAGGTAGTAGGTGCCCGGCAAATTGAGCGTTTCGGTGTTCCAGCGGTCGAAGCGCGCGAGCAGGGCCGCGCCCTCCCCGTCCGACAGGTCTCTTTGCAACGCCGCCGCGATGTCGTCGCGGTCAGGCCGCTTCGACCAGACATGCAGCATCTCCTCGCCGCTGACATTGCCGCCGCCGCGCGCGACGAGCTGGTCGTAGACGATCTCGGGCGCGTTGCGGGCGAATTGCGCCAGCCTGGACTCGACCGAGAGGTCGACCGGCGCTCCGACCAGGACCAGCCGCCGCACCTTGGCGGGAAAACGCGCCGCGTAGAGCAGCGACAGCCAGCCACCCTGACACAGGCCGACCAGATCGACGGGCGAGCCGATCTCGTCGACGGCGACGTTGAGATCGGACAGATAGCCGTCGATCGAGAGATAGCGCATGTCTGGCGTGGCGGAGCGCCAGTCGGTGAGATAGATGCGATCGATGCCGCCATGCTGCAGCGACTGCATCACGCTGTGGCCAAGTGCAAAGTCGGCGATCAGCGCCCGGTGCAGCGCATAGGGCGCGAAGACCAGAGCCGGCTGGCCGGATCGCGTCCGCGAACAATCGCGCAGCCGCATGGTGGCCAAGTCCAGCGCCACGATGCCGGGCGTGGTCCACGGGAGTTCGTCCTCGCCCTGCTCCACCGGGCCGCGCTCCAGCCACCAGAAGCAGGCGTCCATGGCCAGACGTGCCGCCGCAAATGGCCACAGCATGGGGTGGTCGGGTCCACGTTCCGCTTCGCCGGGTGGTTGGCCGGTCTTCTGGACCACCATTAGCGCGCGATCCTCACAGGAATGCCTCCAGGCTGATGACGGAAATGCCGAACTCCCTAAAGCTGTGACGGGTCGCCGCGACCGAGCCGTCGAGGTCAATGCCGCGGCAGGCGTCCTCGATGACGGCAACCTCGAAGCCTGCCTTGCGCGCATCCTCCGCGGAAAAGCGGACGCAAAAATCGAGCGCGAGGCCGGCGACGAAAACCGACTTCAGCTCGCGCTCCCGCAAATAGCCGAGCAGGCCCGTCGGCGTCTCGTGGTCGTTCTCGAACAGCGCCGAGTAGGAATCGATGCCGCGGCGAAAGCCTTTCCGGACCACAAGGTTTGCGCGGGTGACCTCGAGCTCCCGATGGAATTCGGCGCCGGCGGTGCCCTGCACGCAATGCGTCGGCCAGAGCACCTGGGTGCCGTAGTCGAGCTCGATGGTCTGGAACGGTTGGCGGCCCGCATGGTTCGGCGCAAAGGAGACGTGGTCGCCCGGATGCCAGTCCTGTGTCAGCACCACATTGGCGAATTTTTGGGCGATCCGGTTGATGGCGGGGACGACCCTCTCGCCGCCGGGAACGGCGAGCGCCCCGCCGGTGCAAAAATCGTTCTGCACGTCGATCACCAGCAGCACGTCGCGGTCGGATATCTTCATTGCAGGTCCCATTCCATCCGCCCGGCGCAATTGGCGCCGGCCGTCTTCAATGTCGATCTTCCCGCGCGGCTTCGCAACCACCGGCATCCTGCAACGATGTCGCGCGAACGGCCGGCTGATCCCTCCTGGATGCAACGCTTTGGCTCCGACCGTGTTGACTAGCCGCGCACGAGCGGGGATTCTCTGATATCCGCGACATGCGGATAGGGTCGAAGGACTGGAGGAGAAGGTTCCCGCGGCCTGCAAGGCCAGGGCAGCCAAATGTGATGAGTATCGGCAAGACAGGAAACATTCTTTTCGCCGATATCGGCGGCACCAATGCGCGTTTCGCGCTGAGCAATGGCGAGCAGATCGGACCGATCGACTATGTGAAGGTCGCCAATCATCCGACGGTCCGCGAAGCCATCACCGATGTGCTGCGGCGGGCCGACCGCGAGAAGCCGGTCAGGGCCGTCCTTGCCGTCGCCGGTCCCGTCACCAACAACCGCTGCGTCATGACCAACAGCCCGTGGGTGATCGACGGCAATGAGCTCCAGCCGGCGCTCGGCTTCGACAGCGTCCATGTGCTCAATGATTTCGAGGTGGTCGCCTGGTCCCTGCCCGCCTTGCAGCCGGCCGACCTGATTCCGCTCGGCGGACAGGAAGGCATGGCCGGGGAGCCGCTGCTGGTGGTCGGACCCGGGACCGGCTTTGGCGTCTCCTGCCTGGTCGAGCGCCACGGCTCCCGGCTGGCCGTTGTCACGGAGGCCGGCCACGCCACCCTGCCGGCAGAGAACGAGCGCGAGGAGCGTGTGATCGCCGCCATGCGACGGCGCTTCGGCCATGTCTCGATCGAGCGCGGCGCCCTCTCCGGCTCCGGGCTGCAATCCCTCTACGAAGCGATGGCCGAGGTCGATGAAGCCCAGGTGCCGCAACGCGATGCGGCAGCGATCACCAAGGCTGCGCTGGACGGGACTTGCGAGCTCAGCCGCGCGGCGCTGGAGATGTTCTGCGACATCCTCGGCTCCGTTGCCGGCAATCTCGCGGTGACCTTCGGCTCCCGCGGCGGCGTCTATATCGCAGGCGGAATCGTGCCGCGCTTTCCGGAATTCCTTTCGGCTTCAGCGTTCCGCGCGCGCTTCGAAGCCAAGGGGCGCTTCCAGGACTATTTGCGCAATATCCCGACGCGCCTTGTCGTAAAGCCCGATGCGAGCTTCGTCGGCCTGAAGATGTTCGCCGACCACAATCTGGATTGAGGCGCGGCCCCAGCCCATCGCGTCGCTCGGCCGGGTAGTGCACAGCTGATTGCAGCGCAGGCGCGGTTCCACGCAGGATCGTGCTTGCCCCTTTGTTTCCGATGGGAAACAATTCAACCAGTGTGTGGCGTACGTACGGGGGCGTGACATGCGTAAGCAGGATATTGGGTTCGACTATCATCGCTATCACCGCCTGCTGACCGAGGCGGACGACGATGGCAAGCGACTGGCCTTGATCGAGCTGTTGATCGAGGAAAAGGCGCGGGACCGGCTCGCCGCGCAACGTGCCTCGGATCGCGCGGCCATGACGGCCCACACCATTGCCAACGTGCTCAAGAACGGCCGCAACTGAGACGTGTGCGAGACCGTTTGCGTCTCGCGGAAACGCGCATGCGATTGCGATTCCGTTAACGATCCCTCGCAACCTCGTGTCAAACTCTCTACTCTAAGAGTTCCCTCACCTGATCCAATTCAGGATCAACACAAAGGGGGGAATGAACATGAGCATGATTTCGCTCGCCGAAATGCCGGCTGCCGTCCAGTCCCGGTCGACCGACTATTCTTTTAAAGCCATTATCATCTTCTGCGGCGTGGGACTCCTCGCCTCGTTCAGCCTGATGGCACACGGCGTCGACCTCAGCGCCGGCTTGATCTGAAATACTGACGGACCTTCCGTCCCAAATGGCCGCCCCTGTCGGGCGGCCATTTTCGTTGACGATGTCGCCATCGTTGACAATGTCAGTGTGGCGGCTTGGATCAGTGCGGTGCCTTGGCGGCCGCGTCCGGAAACAGCGAGTCGATCATGATCTTGAGCTGGTCCATCGCTATCGGCTTGCGCAGGATCGGCCTGCGCCGGAGCAAGGACGGCAGTAATTCCGGCCCGTAACCGGTGGCGAACAGGAATGGCTTGCCGCGACGCTCGATCAAATCGGCGACAGGATCGACATAAACACCCATCAAATTGATGTCGAGGATGGCGAAATCGTACTGCGCCGTCATCGCGAAGGCGCTCGCATCGCGCACATTATCCGCTTCCGCGACGACATGGTGGCCAAGTTCCTCCACCATGTCGGCCATCATCATCCGGATCAACGCCTCGTCTTCGACCAGGAAAACGGAGAGTCCGTCCGCCATATCAACCTCGCAGCCACCTTGCGAAGATAAGCATACCCCAATTGTAAAAAGGATACACGAATTCGTGGCACGCGCCGTTAATTCCAGTGCGCGCAATCCGATCCAACTTGATCAATCCAGGCCGCGCT
This sequence comes from Bradyrhizobium sp. WSM3983, assembly GCF_000473045.1. GTDB lineage: Bacteria > Pseudomonadota > Alphaproteobacteria > Rhizobiales > Xanthobacteraceae > Bradyrhizobium. Next base: position 135,275 of record NZ_KI421490.1, read on the forward strand.
CATGGCTGAGGCGAACCATCTCCTGGATGAACACCTGCTTCTGCTTGTCATCGAGACTCGAATACAAGGGCTCAGCGGCGTCGGCGACATTGCGCTGATCGGCGGCACGGTCGATCAGGAACTGCGACTCGTTGCGCATCTGCTCGATGATGTCGTCGGGCGGATCGCGCTTGGCCCGTTCGACCCGCAGGTTAAGCCGCTCGGCGCCATTATGCCCGAGATAGTGCATGGCACTGGAGAAGCCGAACCAGTGCTTCTCCTGATCGGGAGTCAGGTTTAGCTCGGTCTTGATGCGCTCGATATAGGAATCGCTGTTGGCGACAATCTGGTCGGCGGTCAGTTGCGGCGCGCCGTTCTGGGTCAGGACCGCGACATCCTCATCCTTGGTGTCCGGCGGAGCGTTCTTGGCCTCCTTGCTGGCTTTGGCACCCTTGGCGCCTTTCGCGGTCTTGGCATCCTTGTCCTTGCCGGCGCCCGGCTGCTTGGCGTCCTTCGCATCCTTGGACGCGTCCTTGTTCGCATCCTTGTTCGCATCCTTGGCGGCCGGCGCCTGGCCATTATTGTTGTTGACGCCGAGCACCCCGGTGAAAACGCCGACCACGCCGCCGATGGCGCCGCCGAGGACGCCACCGACAGGGCCTGCCGCCTTGTTACCGGCCGCGGCTCCGTCCTGGACGCCCTTGACCAAACCTTGGGCATTCGCCACTGCGGCCGCGCCAATCAGCACTGTCAGCACGGAGCCGAGCGCGAGCCAGCGTCGCAGGCCAAGCCGCGCATGCGGCGTCGGGGTGATCATTTGGGTCTTCATCTCGATCTGCTTGCCCTTTGAGAACGGCAGGCATGCTGCCGGTTGCAACTCTATCGTTTTCACCGTGCCGAGGTCTAGGCACGCGCAATCGCCGTCCCCATCCGAAAGCTCTTCTGCACGAAGCGGTTACGCAGGCTCATTCGGAACTGCGGCGTAATTGCGCACGGATCGTCTCCCGCCACCGCGCTCCGCAGTGTGCGTCGCAATAAGAGCAGCCACAGTTCGTGCTCGGTGCACGCCGCGGCCGTTCCCTACACAACGTTAGTTCTAGAGCGCGAGCCATTCGGCTTTCTCGACAGAGGCAATCAATCATGATCTGATCGCGCTACCAATTTGCCGTGTCCCGTGCGTGATTTGCCGCCGGCGATGACGACGCCAACAAGAAACGTCCAACAACAAAATCAAAAACAAACTCAGGAAAGTCAGAGGAAACGACAGAACAATAAAACACACCAAGGCGAGGAAACGAGATGTCACGCAAGACACTGACGCGACGTCAATTTGTAGCTGCCACTGCAATGTCCTCCACGGCGCTGATGGCAGCGCCCTATGTCCGAGGCGCTTACGCCGCCGGCAAGCTCTCGATCGGCTTCTGGGACCACTGGGTGCCCGACGCCAACAAGGCTTCCACCGCTCTCGTCAATGAATGGGCCGCGAAGGAGAAGGTCGAGGTTTCCATCGACTACATCACCAGTCAGGGCAACAAGCTCCTCCTGACGATGGCCGCCGAAGCGCAGGCAAAGTCCGGTCACGATATCCTGTCGTCTCAAATCGGCTGGCAACCGCACGCCTATGACGATTTGCTTGAACCGGTCAATGACGTCATGGAGCCGGTCATCAAGCAGAACGGCGAGGTGAACGGCACGGTCAAGTATCTCGGTCAGTCCGGCGGCAAATGGCTCGCCGTGCCCGGGACCGCTGGCAGTCAAATCAAAGGTCCCTGCTCGCGTATCGATCTGATGAAGAAATACGCGAATATCGATGTACAGGAAATGTATCCGGCCGGTTCACCGCCCAAGGCCGACAACTGGACGATGGATACGTTCCTCAAGGCGGCTGAAGCCTGCCAGAAGGGCGGCTTCCCCTTCGGCATCGGCCTCGGCCAGACTCCGGACAGTATCGATACCGCAGGTGCAATCTTCCAGTCCTTCGGCGCCGAACTCATCAACGCCAAGGGCGACATAACCGTGAAGACGGACGCGGTTCGCCAGGCGCTCGAATACTACAAGAAGCTGATCGCCTTCCTTCCGCCGGACGCACCCTCGTGGGATGACGCCTCGAACAATAAATGGCTGATTTCCGGCCGAGGCGCACTGATCATGAATCCCCCGAGCGCCTGGGCGGTTGCCAAGCGCGATGCGCCTCAAGTTGCGGAGCAATGCTGGACGCACGGATTCCCGGCCGGACCGAAGGGCCGATTTGCGCCTTTCCAGCCGTTCTTCTGGAGCATCTGGAAATTCTCCAAGAACAAGGAAGCAGCCAAGAGCCTGCTTAGCCACCTGTCGCTGCCATCCTCGATCGAAAGGTTTGTTCAGGCCAGCGGCGGCTACGATCTGCCGGCGTACGCAAATATGACAACACTGAAGACTTGGGCCGAAGAAGAGCCCCCGAAGGGCACTCTCTATCATTATCCGAACCCCTACAATCATCAGACGTTGTCGATTGCGGCCGCGCCGGCGCCGCCAAAGATTGCGGAGCAGATCTATAATCAGGCGACGCTGACCAAGATGGTGCTCCGCTACGCCCAAGGCGAGAAGATGGAAGATACGCTCGCCTGGGCCGAGAGCGAGTGCGAAGGATTCATGCGGACCTGAGCCGGGTGTGTGCCGTGGCGGTTCATGCGCTCTCTCGCGTGAGCCGCCAAGGCGCACTCTCACTCCGTCCGCATGACACGAAGCCGACCGGTCGCCGGCTTCCTTCCTGAATCTTCCGTCAGAGAGTTCGCCCCATGGCCGACGTCGTCGTTGAGCAAGGTCGCCTCGTCCGCAGCACGCGCCCGCGAAAAGCTGCGGGCCTGCGCAATGTGCTGGGTCGGAAATCGACCGTGGCGCTCTTCCTGACGTTGCCGCTGATCCTGCTGATCGCGCTGCTCGTGCTCTATCCCGCCTTCTATTCGCTCTATCTGGCGACGCTGAACAAGGCGATGACGAAATTCGTCGGCCTCGGCAATTTCACCTTCCTGTTCAAGCGCGAGACGTTCTGGATGGTGGTGAAGCAGTCCTGCATCTTTGCGATCACCGCCGTGGTCTTCAAGGCGCTGATCGGCTTCATCGTCGCGCATTTCGTTCACAACATTCCCGGCAAGAAGCAGCGCAAATGGCGCGGCATGCTGCTGGTGCCCTGGGTGATTCCGCCGGCGATGAGCACGCTGGCCTGGCTGTGGCTGTTCGATCCCTCCTACAGCGCCTTCAACTATACGCTCTCCTTCTTCGGCGTCGGCCCGATTCCCTGGCTCGGCGACACCTTCTGGGCGCGCTTCTCCGTCATCCTCGTCAACGTCTGGTACGGCGCGCCGTTCTTCCTGATCATGTACCTGGCCGCGCTGAAATCGGTGCCCGATCAGCTCTACGAGGCCGCAGCGATCGACGGCGCGAATTGGTGGCAGAAGATGTGGTACGTCACGCTGCCGATGATGCGCAACATCATCGCCATCACCACGCTGTTCTCGCTGATCGTGACGTTCGCCAATTTCGACATCGTGCGAATCCTCACGTCCGGCGGTCCGCTGGACCGGACCCAGCTGTTCGCCACCTGGGCGTTCCAGGTCGGCATCCAGAGCAGCGACATTCCGCTCGGCGCCTGCGTCTCGCTGTTCATGGTGCCGATCCTCGCTGTCGCCGCGGTCTTCATCCTGCGCGATGTCAATAAACGTGGGAACGAAGCCTGATGAGCACGCTGGCAATCGACAAGGCCGGACCAACCCGCAAACTCGGCAGCATGAGCCGCGACCGCACCTGGGCGCTGCGCTGGTCCTATTTCTTCCTGGTGCTGTTTGCGATCTTCTTCCTGACGCCGCCGGTCTACATGCTGATCACCTCGCTCAAGAGCAGCGCGGAGATTTCGGCGGCGACCAATCCATGGTGGGTGTTTCATCCCACCCTGTCGAACTATGTCGAGCTGTTGACCTCGAACCAGTTCCTGCGCTTCTTCTGGAACTCGTCGATCATCTCGATCGTGGTGGTGATCGTGACGATGCTGATCAGCATTCCCGCGGCGTTCGCGCTGGCGCGGATGAAGTTCTGGGGCTCGGCGACGCTCGCGACCGGCGTCTTCCTCACCTACCTGATCCCTGACAGCCTTCTGTTCATTCCGCTGTTCAAGATGCTGGCGGTGATCCAGGAGTTCACCGGCATTACGCTACTGAACCGCTGGTATGTGCTGGTGTTCATCTATCCGACGCTGACGGTGCCGTTCTGCACCTGGATCATGATCGGCTATTTCGCCTCGATCCCGAAGGAGCTCGATGAGGCCGCAATCATCGACGGCGCCTCCTGGCTCCAGACCCTGCTGCGGATCTTCATTCCGGTGGCCCTGCCCGGGCTGATCGCAGCGACCATCTTCGCCTTCACGGTGTCCTGGGCCCAGTTCCTCTATCCCCTGGTGTTCACGACGTCGGTGGACCAACTCGTGCTGCCGGTCGGCATCACCACGACGCTGATCAAGGGCGACGTCTTCAACTGGGGTCAGATCATGACCGGCGCGCTGCTCGGCGCGGCGCCGCCGCTCGTCATCTACGCCTTCCTGATGGACTACTACATTGCCGGCCTGACCGCTGGCGCGACAAAGGGTTGATCTCTCATGGCCGACGTTTCCCTGCGCAAGGTGATCAAGCGTTATGACGATGTCGAAGCGGTGCGCGGCATCGACCTTGATATCGCCGACCATGAGTTCATCGTGCTGGTCGGGCCGTCCGGCTGCGGCAAGTCGACCACGCTGCGCATGATCGCAGGGCTGGAGGACATCAGCGACGGCGACATCACGATCGGGGGCGACGTCGTCAACGACGTGCCGCCGAAGGACCGCGACATCGCCATGGTGTTCCAGAACTACGCGCTCTACCCGCACATGACGGTCGCCGAGAACATGTCGTTCGGGCTGCGGCTGAAGCATTATCCGAAGGCCGAGATCAAGGCGCGGGTGACGGAAGCGGCCCGTCTCCTCGACATCACCGACCTGATCGACCGCAAGCCAAAGCAACTTTCCGGCGGCCAGCGCCAGCGCGTCGCCATGGGACGCGCCATCGTGCGCAATCCGAAGGTGTTTTTGTTCGACGAGCCGCTATCCAATCTCGACGCCAAGCTGCGCGTGCAGATGCGGATCGAGATCAAAAAGGTGCACCAGAAGGTGCGCACCACGACCGTCTACGTCACCCACGACCAGGTCGAGGCGATGACGCTGGCCGACCGCGTGGTGGTGATGAACAAGGGTCGGATCGAGCAGATCGGCACGCCGAACGAGCTCTACCACAAGCCGGCGACACGCTTCGTCGCAGGCTTCATTGGCTCGCCCGCGATGAATTTCATCCCGTGCCGGCTGGAGGATGCCGGTGGCACGCTCCAGATCCGCCTGACCGACCGCATCGCCTTTGCTCTGCCGCCCGCCCGTGCCGCGCGCTACAACGGGCTGCCGCGCACCGACAGACTGCTGCTCGGTATCCGCCCCGAGCATCTCACCGAGGCGCACGCGCACCTCGGACCGGGCGTCGAGACCTTCGATACCGTGCTCGATGTCACCGAGCCGATGGGAATGGAGACCCTGGTCTATTTCGGACTTGAGGACACGCCCGTCTGCGGCCGCGTCGATCCCAATGCCGGCGCCAGGGACGGGGCTCCCATGCGTTTGGCGATGGACCTCAACAATATGCACCTGCTAAACGAGGAGACCGGCGTCGTGTTGTGAGGCCGGCCTTAAGAAACGCTAGCAGGCAGGGAGCGATGGCGACCAACAAGAAGAAGATTTTCGTTACACAAACTTTGTCGCAAGGGGCACGCGCCCTCCTCACCCGGCGGGACGATATCGAGCTCGTCGAGTTTCCGAACCTGATCTCCGCCAAGGACTTCGAGGCCCTGCTGAAGAGCCATGCGCCGGTCCACGGCGTGGCGCTCGGGGCAACCGCCTTCGGCGAGACCGAGCTCGAAGCATCGAAGGACATGAAGGTGGTGACCCGCATCGGCGTCGGCTACGACGCCGTCGACGTGCCCGCCCTCTCCCGCCGTAAGGTGCCGCTGATGGTCGCGGGCAGCGCGAATTCGCCCTCGGTCGCCGAGCAGGCGCTGTTCATGATGCTGATGCTGGCCAAGCGCGCCAATGAGATGCATGCCTGCGTCAAGGACGGCCAATGGGCCAACCGGCTCGGCATGCTGCCGTTCGACCTCTACGGCAAGACCGTGCTGATCATCGGCTTCGGCCGCATCGGCACCCGCACCGCCAAGCGCTGCCAGGCGATGGAAATGAAGGTGCAGGTCTATGACCCCTACAAGCCCGCCGCCGACATCAAGGCCGCCGGCTGCGAGGCGGTCGCCGATCTCGACGCGGCGCTGCCCAATGCCGACTTCGTCACCATCCACTGCCCGAAGACGCCGGAGACCATCGGCCTGTTCGATGCCGCGCGTATCGGCCGGATGAAGGCGAAGTCCTATCTCATCAACACTGCCCGCGGCGGCATCGTGAAGGAGGCCGCGCTGTACGATGCGCTGACTTCCGGAAAGCTCGCCGGCGCCGGTATCGACGTGTTCGAAGTCGAACCGCCGCCGGTCAGCAATGCGCTGTTCGCGCTTCCCAACGTCATCATGGCCCCGCACGTGGCGGGCGTGACGGTCGAGGCCGTGAGCCGCATGAGCGAGCAAACCGCGCGCAACATCCTGAGTGTGCTGGACGGCGATCCCATCCGGCAGAACATCATCAATCAGGACGTGCTGGGCTGAAAAACCGAATGGCGGGCGGATCGTCTGCCCGCCTTCGGCCAGAATGCGTCCCATTTTGGTACAGATCGGGCCCCAACTCAGCCTTAATCAAATCCGCGTAATGTATCCGGCCGCGGCGGCAGTGGGACAGACTTGCCGGCCGCGTCGAGCTGGAGGATGGACCCCTTGTCAGAGATCGACCCGACCGACCACGCGCTGGCAACCATCGCCAGCATTTTGGAGCACCCCGAGCCCGTTCTCGTCATCCGCGACACCGAGACGGAGACGGTGGCTACCGATGACTATGCGGTCGCAGACGAGCATCACGCCTCCGACGAGCACCCGATGGTCGAGGAGCAGCCGCTGGTGCCCGATCATCACATCGACGCCGACGGCTACAGCAAGGTCGGTCCCGGGCCGATGGTGGCGATCCGCCTGAAATGGACGGTCCATCGCGGCGACGACGGCCAGTACTATGTGCACGAGACCATCGGCGAGCAGTCCGCCCCCGTGGTCAGCGGCCCCATGACCAGCGAGGCCGCCGTGCATTTCGTTGACGAACACGAGAACGAGGCGCATCGGCGCTTCGAGCTGCTGCGCAGCGAGATCGCCGGCCGCAGCTCGCTCGCCGACTACGAGCGCAAGGGCGAGGCTTGAGGCTACTTGCGACCGTCTCTCCGTGCACCTCTCCCGAAGGGAGAGGTCGGAGCGCATCGAAGATGCGATCCGGGTGAGGGGGTAAAGTCTCACTGGATGGCGCGGCCCCTCACCCGGATTGCACTGGACGATGCTTCGCATCGCCAAGCGCAATCCGACCTCTCCCCGTCGGGGAGAGGTGAGCATAGAGCCCGCCAATTACTTCCTCCCCAGAAAATCCTTCTTCACGAGCTCGACGCCCGCGTGCCGCAACAAATCGTACGCGGTCGTAACGTGAAAGAAGAATTGCGGGACGCTGTTGGTGAGCAGCAGCGTCCGCCCGGTAAAGGGCAGTTCGGTCCCATTCTTGAGCCTGAAGAACACCTTCAGCTCCGCAGCCGCATCGACCTCGGCGCGCGGCAGGCTTTCAATGAATTCGATTGACGTCGCGATCCGCGCCTGAAGCCCGGCCATGTCGTGCTCCAGCGGCGGCAGCGCGACCGGCTCGCACTGCGCCAGCAGGGCGGGGGCGACGGTGGCGTGGCGGCAGGCCTCGCCGACCTGCTGCGCCAGATCGTACATGTTCGGCGCCATGCGCATGCCGAGCAGGACCGCCGGATTGAACTTGCGGGTCTCGGCATAGGCAACGCCCTTGTCGAGCAGGACGGACAGGTTGCGCAGGTAAGGCACGAAGAGGCCCACCGAGGCCTCGTACATCGAGATGGTCACTTCAAGATTCCCTTCAATTCCGTCTCGCCAGAAACTGGCATCTGGTCTAAATCCACGTCTCAAGAGCTGCACAATGACAGCTCGGGCATCGGTGGAAAAGAGATGATCGTTCGAATAACCGTTCGAATCCTGGCGGCTTTGGCCGTGATGTTGCTGGCAAATCTTTCGGCTCACGCGCAGCAGGCGGCCCCCTCGCGCCTCGACGAGATCATCAAGCGGGGCACTCTGCGCGTCGGCATGACCGGCGACTACAAGCCCTTCACCTATCTGGACAAGGCCACGCAGCAGTTCTCTGGTTTCGACGTCGACATGGCGGAGGCGCTTGGCAAGGCGCTCGGCGTCAAGGTCGAATTCGTGCCGACGGCATGGCCGAAGCTGATGAAGGACTTTGAAGCCGACCAGTTCGATATCGCGATGGGCGGCGTGTCGGTCACGCTCGACCGCCAGAAGAAGGGCTTCTTCTCGATGCCGATCATGCGCGAGGGTAAGACGCCGATCGCGCGCTGTGCCGACGTCGGCAAGTACCAGAGCATTTCCGACATCGACAAGAAGGGCACCCGCGTCATCGTCAATCCCGGCGGCACCAACGAGCGTTTTGCGCGCGCCAACGTCAAGGACGCCGACATCACCGTCTTCCCCGACAACACCGCGATCTTCGACGAGATCGCCAAGGGCAACGCCGATCTGATGATGACGGACGCCTCCGAGACCCGCTACCAGCAGAAGCAGCACTCCGGCGTGCTCTGCGCGGTGCATCCCGAAAAACCGTTCGACTTCTCGGAGAAAGCCTACTGGCTCCAGCGCGACACGGCGCTGAAGGCCTTCGTCGACCAGTGGCTGCACATCTCCATGGAGGACGGCAGCTACAAGAAAATCTACGCCGCCTGGTTCGACTGACCCGCGTCCTCCTGTCGCTTGCCCTGGCCAAACTTTGGACTGGCTCCCGGTCTATTGAACCGGGAACCGCCGGGGCACGACTCATACGGTGACAGTGATCTAGATCACTTTTCGCGATCGGACCGGGGCGTAAGCGTCGGTGCAGGGACCACCTGTTCGGGAGATGGAAATGAGGAAGCTGTTGGCCACGGCCGCATTCCTTTTGCTGGCGAGCACTGCTGCGCAGGCGCAGTACACCTTCGAATATGGCGGGCGCACCATCCGCATCGATCCAGACCGCGGCACGGTGCAGATTCCCGGCGTGTACGACAACACCGGCCAGGGCAAGACCAGGAAGGCCAAGAAGAACGACACCAAGCCTGACCAGCAGGCCCCGCAACAGGCCAAGGTCGATCCGCAAGCACCGGCTGCTCTCGAGCCGGCCCCCGCTCCTGTCGCCGCGCCTCCGGCGGCTGAGCAGGCCCCGGTCCAAGGTCCCGCGGCCGTGGCGCCTGCCGCCCCGCCGGCAACTCCGGCCGCCACGGCAAACAACGCGCCGACCGAAGATGCGATGGTGCCGCCGCCTCAACCGACTCCAGCCGCGGCTCCGACGGTGGCCGCGGTACCACCCGCACCGCCTCCGCCCGCTCCGACCGTGGCTGCCGCACCTCCAGCATCGCCTCCGCCACCTGCGCCGGTTCAGGCCGCCGCCGTCGCACCGCCAGTTCCGGCAGCAGCTCCGGCGCGCGATCTCAATTCACCGCTCGGCGTCTGGCTCACCGAGGAGAAGGAAGGCAAGGTCCGCATCGAGCAGTGCGGCAATAACCTCTGCGGCTATTCGGTCGACAGCAAATCGAACCAGAACGGCGAACAGGTTTTGATCAACATGAAGCCCGGCAAGGACCAGAAATGGTCCGGCCGCATCCTCGATCCCAATACCGGCTCGACCTACGATTCCACGGTCACGTTGAAGGGCACCGACCGGCTTCGCGTGCAAGGCTGCGCCTTCGGCGGCATGTTCTGCGGCGGCCAGACCTGGACGCGTGTGAACTAGGCTCGTACCGTATTTTCGAGAGAGACAAGGGACCCCGGGCGCCCCTTGCTTTTGCCTGCAATGTGGTTGGATGTGCGTCACCTCACAGAGAACCTCGCGCGCGTGACAGCCATCACATCGTCGGTTCCGCGCCCGTGACACGATCCGCGCATGGTTAACCCCAAGTGGCGTGTCATGAACGGATTTCGCAAGAGTCTCTTCGCCACCATTATCGCCATCGCCTTCCCGCTCACGCAGGCGAATGCCGCGGGCTCGACGTTCGACGGCGCATGGAATGTCCGCATCTCGTCGTCGAGCGAAACCTGCGCCAATGGCGCAACCGTCGCGATCGGCATCAGCAACGGTCAGATCGCCTCGAGCAGCGCCGCGGTGACGGCGTCGGGCCGCGTCGCGGATGCCGGTGCCATCAACGTCACCCTGAGCACGGGCATCAAGCGCGCCGTCGGCTTCGGCCGGCTCAGCGGCACCTCAGGCTCCGGCACATGGCGTGGCGCCATGTGCAATGGGACTTGGACAGCAGAAAAACTTTAGATACTACAGCATGATGCTTAAATGTAGCTGCCATGACCAAGGCAGACAACCGCGCGGCCGCGAAGGCCTGGCACGAAGAACGGGATGCACCAGCGCGCCGAGGAGTCGCGGGCGAAAGAGGAGGTTGAGGCAGAGCTCGTCGAGTTGGATCGGCTCCGCCGCTAGTTCATTCGTAAACGGGACGCTCGGCCACGCGCGCGCCCACTGCTCGACGCGATCGACGACTATGTCGAAGATCTGACCGGAGACCCGACCGCGCTGCACGCCAAACATCACAGCATCGGGGACGAACAAAAAGGCCGCCAATTGAGGCGGCCTCTTCAACTTGGGTCACCACTGGTTCAGATCAGACGGCGTTCGGTGCCAACTTGTCTTTGCGGCGATAGGCCATGAAGCCCACACCTGCGAAGCCCAGCGTCAGCATCGCCCAAGTCGAAGGCTCCGGAACTGCTCCGGCAACGGTCGGAGTGTAGTCGTAGCTTATCGAATACGTGAAACCATATCCGTCGCTATCGTATAGGCCTCGATTGTTGCTGACGCTTACGCTCTGAAGAAGAAGCCCGTACGTCGAAATCTGCCCCGTTCCTATGAACGAAGAAAGAAGCGAACTTGAAACGCTGCCACTTCCTGATCCGCCCGCCAATACAGAGGTGACGGGCGAGGTATCAAAAGAAAATACATCGCTGCTCGTCACCGCAAGCAGTGACGTGTACGATGGGAATGAAACGGGACCGAGGCCCACAATGGTCGTCCGGTAAAGCGTCGCCGTCCCGGCGGTGTCCGCCTGTGCTTGCAGATTGGCGGTGTTAAACGCCAAGCTGACGTTGACGGAATTTAAAGTGCCAAGCGCGGGGTTAAACTGATCGACCAAGTGAGGGCTGGTATTGTCGTAACCGCTGAGCGGCGAGGTGAAAAATCCTACGCCCGTGTCAAGGCCGTCGTTGACGGTGTAGGTGATCGTGTCGGCGTAACTAACGCCAGGCGATGCGACTGCAGTACCGAGCGCTAGAACAGTCGCTAGCATCAAAAGCTTTGAGCTCATGGTATTTCCCCCAATTGGCAAAATTTCCAAACGGACAGACGGTAGCCTAATCCTGCCAGCGTTGAGCGCGCATGACAAGATAGCCACTTCCCCCCACTTGCCAGGCGGCGCTCGCCGCCCTCAGGCGAGGCGCCACGCGGCCCTCAGCTGGCTTTCATCGGCAAACGCGAGCAGGCTGTTCGGCCTTCAGCTTGCGCTAGCGCTTCGCGGAGCCGCCTGAGGCTTACGAAATGCCGGCCAGCGCGGTCGACCGATCGATCGGGCGTCTGATATGCTTCACAAGCCGGTTTGTCTGTCGTCGACGTGCCTGCCGCGCGCGGCATCGGCATGGCTCCGCAATTGTGAGAGCGGCGGCCAAAGCCACGGCGACAATGCCGGCGGCTGGCTCCGGCCAGAGCGCGGCGGCTGCGGCGCGCGCCTCCGCCAGGCGCGCCGCCGCGTGGTAGGCCTGCAGCCTCACCTCGAGCTTACGGACTTCGCGCGCGACCAACACGGGATCCGCCCCGATGGCGAGCAGCTTGTCGGCGATGACGGCCACATGGCGTGGCGCCATGTGCTCGGGCACGTGGACGGCGGAGCGGATGTAAGCAGTCTGCGTTAGCCGATCGCCGCGCCGTACTCGGCGTCCGTCACCGGCTCGAGCCAGGTCGAGAACACGCCGTCGAGCGCTTCCTGCATGGCGATGTGGCACATGCTGTTGCCTGGCGAGGCGCCGTGCCAGTGCACTTCACCCGGCGGGATCCAGACGGTGTCGCCGGGGCGGATTTCCTGGACCGTGCCGCCCTTGGTCTGGACGCGGCCGACGCCCGAAATCACGTAGAGCGTCTGCCCGAGCGGATGGTGGTGCCAGTTGGTGCGGGCGCCCGGCTCGAACGAGACGCGCGAGACGTTCAACCGCGCCGGCGCGGGCGCCATGTTGATAGGATCCTGCAGCACGGTGCCGGTGAAGTGTTCCTTGGGCGCACGGCGGGTCGGCCGCGTGCCTGCGAGCGTGATGTCCATGGGGTACCTCGTTTCCTGTTACTTCTTGCTGGCGGCGTAACGCGCCTTGGTCTCGGCGTTCATGGGATAGAGGCCCGGCAGCACTGCGCCGTTGTTCACCTCGTTGACGATCCAGGCTTCCATCCGCTCCTGCTCGACGCCTTCATTGAGCACGTGCTCGAGCATCGCCTGCGGGATCAGTACGCAGCCGTCCTGGTCGGCGACCACGATGTCGTTCGGGAACACGGCGACGCCGCCGCAGCCGATCGGCTCGCCCCAGCCGACGAAGGTGAGGCCCGCGACCGACGGCGGCGCGGCATAGCCGTCGCACCACACCGGCAAATTGGTGCCGAGCACGCCCTCGACGTCACGGACGACGCCATCGGTGACAAGCGCGGTGACGCCGCGCTTCATCATACGGGCGCAGAGGATGTCGCCGAAGATGCCGGCGTCGGTGATGCCCATGGCGTCGACCACGGCAATGCAGCCTTCCGGCATCGCCTCGATCGCGGTGCGGGTCGAGATCGGCGACGACCAGGATTCCGGCGTCGCCAGATCCTCGCGTGCCGGCACGAAGCGCAGCGTGAAGGCCGGTCCCACCAGGCGCGGCAGGCCCGGACGCAGCGGACGCGCGCCGCGCATCCACACATTGCGCAGGCCCTTCTTCAGCAGGACCGTGGTGATGGTGGCAGTGGTGATGCCGGCGAGGGTCTTGCGGGCTTCGGGGGACAGCGACATGGAAACAGACGAGCTCCGGATGGGCGGGAAAGAACGCGCGCATCTTGCGAGCCGGGGGCTTGCCGTCAAGGGCCAAAGCCCTGACAAGAACGCGGGCCTGCAGGGCAGTTATGGGCCGCGATAACAAGGCTTTATCGCTTGCCCCAGCATTAATTTATTGGACTTGCGGGCGCATTTACGCGAAGCAGGGGCGACGCGGAACTCAAGGCCGAGCCCGCGCTTTTCCAAAGGCCCGATTTCGACAGCTCATGGCCGCGACGCTTCCCCCGCCCCGCCTTCTGCCCAGTGGCGACAGCGCCGTCACGGTCGAGTTCAGCCGCACCATCGACGACGCCGCCAACGAGCGCGTGCTCGCGCTCGACAAGGCGCTTGCCGCCACGCCCATCGGGGGCATGTCCGAGACCATCCCGACCTATCGCTCGCTGCTGGTGCATTACGATCCCGGCAAGATCGGGTTCGACGCCCTCGGCGAAAAACTGCTCGCGATCGCCTGCCAGAAGCCGCCGCCGTCGACCAAGGCGCGGCGCTGGCGCATTCCGGTCGCCTATGGCGGCGAACACGGCATTGATCTGGAGGATGTCGCGAAGGCGCTGAACACCACGCCCGACGACATCGTCGCCCGTCACGTCGGTGGCAACTACCGCGTCGCCATGATCGGCTTCACGCCGGGCTGGTCGTATCTGAGCGGCCTCGACAAATCGCTGCACATGTCGCGACGGCAGAGCCCGCGGCTGTTCACGCCCGCCGGCACGATCTCGATCGGCGGCATCCAGGCGGGCATCCAGTGCCTGGCCGCGCCGAGCGGATGGCACCTGCTTGGCCGTACGCCTGTCAGAACCTATCAGCTCCACCGGAATCCGACCTTCCTTACCGAACCCGGTGATCGCGTGACGTTCTTTGCCATCGACCACAAGACGTTCGACGAACAAGACCGCGCCGCCGAGGCCGGCGAGATCATCGCCGAGCAGGTGATCGCATGAGCCGGCTCATCGTCGCCAGCGTCGGGCCTGCAAGCTCCGTCCAGGACGGCGGACGCCACGGCGCGCAGCGCTATGGGCTGACGCCGAGCGGCGCCATGGACCGGCTGGCGCTGGCGGCCGCAAACACGCTCGTCGGCAATGAGCCGTTCGCGGCCGCAGTCGAGATCGGTCCGTTCGGCGCGACGTTCGCCGCCAAGGACGGCGCCGTGCGCGTCGCCATCGCGGGCGCGCCGCGCAATGCCGACATCGCGGGGCGGCCGGTGGCCATGGACACATCCATCACGCTCAAGGATGGCGAGACGCTGACGCTGGGTTTTGCCCGTGGCGGTGCGTTCACCTATCTCGCGATCGAAGGCGCCATCAAGGGCGAGCCGGTGTTCGGCAGCCTCGCGGTGAATGCCCGCGCGGGACTCGGCAGCCCCTACCCGCGTCCGCTCCAGGCCGGCGACGAGTTCACGGTCGATGCCGCGAGCGGCGCGCCGGAACTGCGGATCGAATTGCCGAAGCCTGCGAGCGGTCCAATCCGCGTCGTGCTGGGGCCGCAGGACGACGAGTTCGACGACGCCAACAAGGCGCTGTTCCTCGACAGCGAGTGGAAGATCTCGGCGACCTCCGACCGCATGGGCTACCGGCTCGAAGGCCCCGCGATCAAGCATCTGCACGGCCACAACATCGTCTCCGACGGCACTGTCAACGGTAGCATCCAGGTGCCCGGCAACGGTTCGCCGATCGCGCTGATGATGGACCGCGGCACTTCCGGCGGCTATCCGAAGATCGCAACCGTGATCACGGCCGATGTCGGCCGCCTCGCCCAGACCTCGGCAGGCACGACGTTCCGCTTCAAGGCCGTCACCATGGCCGAGGCGCAGGACGAGGCGCGCAAGTATCAACAGCTGATCCGCACCCTGCCCGATCGCCTGCGCTCGTCCGACACGGTCGAACTCAACATCGAGGCACTGAGCGATGCCAACGTCGCGGGCTATGCGGTGAGTGCGATGGATGCCGGGACCTGGCAGGTGACGGCGGAGCCGTAAACAACAAGACCAAAGGCGGAGAGCAAGCCATGAAGACGATTGATCTCAATTGCGACCTCGGCGAAGGTTTTGGCGCGTGGGAGATGGGCAACGACGCCGCGATGATTGATCTCGCAAGCTCGGTCAACATCGCCTGCGGCTTCCATGCCGGCGATCCCGACATCATGCGGCGGACGGTGGAACTGGCGAAAGCGCGCGGCGTCTCGGTCGGCGCGCATCCCGGCTATCGCGACCTGCACGGTTTTGGCCGCCACCCGATCGCGGGCCTGAAGTCATCTGAGATCGAGAACCTCGTCGCCTACCAGATCGGCGCGCTGCAGGCGATCGCGACGGCGGCCGGTCACAAGGTGACGCATGTGAAAGCGCATGGCGCGCTCTCCAACGTCGCCTGCGAGGACGACATGACGGCGAAGGCCATCGCCGCCGGCATCAAGGCGGTCGATCCCAGTTTGATCTTTGTCGTGCTCGCCAATTCGAAATTGGTGAAGGCCGGCGAAGAGGCAAACCTGCCGATGGTGCATGAGGTGTTCGCCGACCGCGCCTACGAGGACGACGGCAACCTGGTCTCGCGCAAGAAGCCCGGCGCGGTGCTGCACGATGCCAAGGCGATTGCCGATCGCGTGGTGCGTATGGTGCAGGACGGCGCGGTGGTGTCGGTGACGGGCAAGGTCATCAGGATGCGCACGGACACGGTGTGCATCCATGGCGACACGCACGGCGCCGTCGATATCGCGCGCGGCTTGCGCCAGGCATTGAAGGATGCGGGGATCGAGGTCGCGCCGTTCAAGCGCGGATGAGGCAGGTTCGGTACCGGTAGGGTGGGCAAAGCGAAGCGTGCCCACCACGTCGATCTCGTCTGTTGAAAGATGGTGGGCACGACGCGCGAAGAGCGCGCCTTTGCCCACCCTACGAGAGCTGCGAAGCCCCGTCAGAACGGATGCACGGACAATGTGCCTAACACGATCGCGGCGATGACGGCGAAGGCGCTGTAGAGCCCGAGGTGATGGGCGTTCGCCACGGTCCGACGCGAGAGCGAGCGCGCGTAGAAGTGCAGCCTGGCTTCCGCCGATAGTTCGCGCATGGTCGATCTCCAACGCCCCATTTGCGGGATTATGAGGGATCGACCGGGGTGGCGGGCAAGACGCTCACGGAAATAGCGATGCCCTTCTCTGAAGGCCGCGCATCGCAGGCGCAAATTCTCTTCACCCCCCGGTTCCGAGAATCTTATTCGTTAAATTCCGAGCCAGCTGGAACCTGCCGGATGACGCTGGGATGACAGCGCGTCAGGCCGTCCAACTCAAATCGCGAAAACAACCCCATGCACAGTAGAACGCGACCGCCGGCGCCCCGCGCGGCGCCGGCGATTCATGGAGCTCTCGCTGAGCCTTAGTAGACGTCAGCCTGGAAGCGGCCCTTCTTCTTGAGATCAGCGACAAAACTGACAGCCTCGTCGGTGGAGCGGGCACCGAACTGGGCGACGATGTCGACCAGCGCCCGCTCGACGTCCTTGGCCATGCGCTTGGCATCGCCGCAGACGTAGAGATGGGCGCCCTCGGCAAGCCACGTCCAGACCTCGCGGCCGAGCTCGCGCATACGATCCTGCACGTAAAACTTCTTCTCGCCGTCGCGCGACCAGGCCAGCGACAGCCGCGTCAGAAGGCCTGAGGTCTTCATCGCGTTGAGCTCGTCGCGATAGAAGAAATCGCAATCGCTGCGCTGATGGCCGAAGAACAGCCAGTTCTTGCCTTGCGCGCCGGTCGCCTTGCGGTCGAGCAGGAAGGCGCGGAACGGCGCAATGCCGGTGCCGGGACCGATCATGATGACCGGAATCTTCGGATCCTCCGGCAGGCCGAAACCGTGCGCCTTCTGCACATAGACCTTGAGCTTGTCGCCCTCGTTGATGCGCTCGCCGAGGAAGGTCGAGGCGACGCCGAGACGCTTGCGCTTGCCGACGACGTAGCGCACGGAATCGACCGTGAGCGAGAGCTTGCCGGGTGTCGCATTGTGCGACGACGAGATCGAGTAGAGCCGCGGCTGGAGCGGCTCCAGCGCCTCGACGAAGGCTTCGGGATGCGGCCGTGTGCCCGAAAATTTCTGCAGCGCGGCCATCACGTCGAGCGCTGCGGCATCGCCATCGGGATCCTCGCCTTGCGCCAGCGCTCGCGCCTTCTCGCGCTGCGCGCCGCCGGTAATGAAGGAGAGCAGCTCGAACAGCTTGTCGGGCGCCGGTGACAGCGAGACGTCCTCGACCAGCGACTCGCGCAGCGTCTTGTTGTTGATTTTGGTGGTGTGAGAGGCGCCGAGCAGCGCGATGATCTGGTCGACGAGGCCGAGATCGTTGCGCGCGAACACGCCAAAGGAGTCGCCGACGACATAGTCGAGCTTGCTGTCGGACAGATCGAACTCGACGTGATAGGTCTCCTTCTCGGAAGCCCCCTTGTTGAGCAGGCGCCGCGACAGGAAGGTGGCTTCAACCGGTTTTTCGCGGGCGCGGCCGAGTTCGGCCTTCACCTCTGGCGCCGCCGGTACGCTTACGGCCGGAGCCGCCCCTGCCGCAGGCTTCGCAGCCGGCGCCTTGTCGATCTCCTCGAAGAGCTGCTTGAGCATCCGCGCCGTCTCCTTGCCGCCGGGGGCGCAGAGGTTGAGGCGGGCTTCGCTCTTGTTGGCGATCGAGTCCGAATAGTCGGCGCAATTGTAGCCGCACTGGCCGCAATCCTGCTGCGCCATCGCCGCCATCATGCGGCGTCGGAGCGGACGTCCCTCGGCAAGCTTCATGCGGTCGGCAATCACCATCGCCGGATCGTGCCAGGGTGCCTCCCCGTCATCGCCGTCGCCCTGCGGCGCCAGCATGGCGCCGTTCTCGATCGGCGACAGCGCCGTCGAGCCGTCGAGGCCGAGCATGCCGACGAGAAACCCGTTCAGCCACAGCCGCTGGCCTTCGCTGAACGGGGCATTGGCCGGGATGATCTCGATCTTGGGAGGCATGGACATCTGGGTCATGCTGTGACTTCCGGTTCGGCGAGTTTGCGCAGGGCTTCCCCGTGATGGCGACGGGAGAAGGTCAGGAATGGCTCTTCGGGCGAGGCGCGGTTGGCGAGATAGGCCTTCAAAAGCCCCTCGACGGTCTTCGGCACATCCTCGGCCTTCACATCGTGGAACACCTCCTGCCCGATCTCGGCATCGGGACCGAAGCCGCCCCCGGTAAAGAGGTGATAGCCCTCGACCTGGTCATCCTCCGTCGCACCCGGCACCTTGGCCGCGATCAGGCCGATGTCGGAGATGTAATGCTGCGCGCAGGAGTGATGGCAGCCGGTCAGATGGATGTTGAGCGGCGTATCGAGATTGACGCGCTCGTCGCACCAGTCGCCGATCGCGGCGGCATGGCGCTTGGTGTCGGAGGCCGCGAACTTGCAGCCGGCATTGCCGGTGCAGGCGATCAGGCCGGCGCGGACGTTCGAGACTTCAGTGGCGAGGCCGAGCTTCTCGATCGCCGCGGTGACGAGCGCGACGCTCTCGTTACGCACGCCGGAGATCAAGAGGTTCTGCCAAACCGTCAGACGGATATCGCCGTCGCCGAGATCCTGCGCGATCTTCGCGATGCCCCGCATCTGCTCGCAAGTGAGCTTTCCGACCGGCAGCGCCACGCCGACCCAGTTGAGCCCGGCCTGCTTCTGCCTGTGCACGCCGATATGGGCCATGCGATCGGACACGGGGCGCGGCAGAAGCGCCTCGGCCGGCACGCGTGCGAACGGCTTCTTGAGCCGCTCCTCGACCAGCTTGAGGAAGCCGTCGTGCCCCATATTGTCGAGCACGTATTTCAGCCGCGCCTTGTTGCGGTTGGTGCGATCGCCGTGCTCGATGAAGACGCGCACAATGGCATCGGCAACCGCGGTCGCGTCCTCGGGGCGAACGACGATACCGGAGTATTTTGCAAAATCCTTGTGGCCGGTGATGCCGCCGAGGCCGAGCTTGAACCAGACACCGGGCTCGACGCCATGGCCGTCCCTCACCTCGACCGCGGTGAAGGCGATGTCGTTGGTCTCCTCCAGCGCGGCGATCTTGCCGGCGCCGTCGAAGGCAACGTTGAACTTGCGCGGCAGGCCGAACAGCGAGCGGTCGTTGAGGATGTGGTAGTGCCACTCGCGCGCATATGGGCGCGTGTCGAGCAGCTCCTGCGGATCGATGCCGGCCGTCGGCGTGCCCGTGACGTTGCGGATGTTGTCGGCACCTGCGCCGCGCGAGCACAGGCCGATGTCCTGGACGCCCTCGATCAGCGCGACCGCGTTCTTCGGTTCGATCTCGCGGATCTGGAAGTTGGCGCGCGTGGTGACGTGGGTGTAGCCGCCGCCACAGCTTTCGGCGATGTCGGCCAAGCCCGACATCTGCCAGTGCTTCAGGATGCCGTTGGGGATGCGCAGGCGGGCCATGTAGGAGGTCTGCGCCGGCGCCACCCAGAAGATGCCGTAATAGCGCCAGCGGAAATTGTCCGCCGGCGTCGGATTGGCGTTGTTGCGCGCCTGGTCCTTCAACCGATCATAGGCATCGAACGGATGCATCTCGCGCTTGAACTTCTCCTGGTCGGCGAGCTTCTTGCCCGCCGCCGTGAGCTTGTCCTGCGCCTTGATCGCTGCGGCATCCGGCCCCGTCGGCTCGGATGGAGCATTGGCCGCAGGCGCGCCGCCGGCTGCAAAGGCGCGCCCGACACGTCCGACCTGCATGCCGGACATGAAACCTTCGAGATAGCGCTTCTGCTCGTCGGAGAAATCGGCCGTGGGTGCTGCATCGAGTTTCATGGGCGGAATGGACCTACTCTGCTGCCTGGATCGCGACCTGCGCCATTTCGGCCGCCGGCTTTGCGGGCTTGTACGTCACGTAGAGCGCGAGGCCGGTGAAGACGAAGCCACCGACGAGATTGCCGAGCGTCACGGGGATCTGATTCCACAGCCACCAGTCGGAGACGCTGACCTTGGCGCCGAGCATCATGCCGGTCGGGATCACGAACATATTGACGACGGCATGCTCGTAACCGAGCGCGAAGAACAGGAAGATCGGCAGCCAGGTCGCCGCGATCTTGCCGACCGTGGAGGTCGAGGTCATCGCCATCACGACGCCGAGGCAGACCAGCCAGTTGCAGAGGACCGCCTTGACGAAGACGGAGACCATGCCGGCGGTGCCGATCGCGGCGTTGCCGATTGTCTTTGCCTCGGCAACCGCGACGATGCGCGCGGCGACGCCGGTAACTTCGAGCTTGCCCATGTTGGTGAGCGAGATCGCGATCAGGGCGCCGACGGCGAGGCTGCCGAGCAGGTTGGCGACGAAGACCCAGGACCAGTTGGCGATGACCGCATTCCAGCTCGCCTTGCCTTCGAGGCGGGCAAGCGGAACGATGGCGAAGCTGCCAGTAACGAGCTCGAGGCCCAGCAGAACGATCATCACGAGGCTGACGGGAAAGATCAGCGCGCCGACGAGAGGCTGGCCCGTCGTGATCGCCCCGCTGAAGGCGAGCGTGGTGGCGGCGCCGAGCAGTGCGCCGGAGATCGCGCCGCGGATCAGAATGTCGCGGGGGGCAAGCGCCAGCTTCTTCAGGCTGGCATCGACCATCGAGGCCACAACGTCGGAGGGTTTCGCGTAATCCATATCGTAGCTCCAGCTTGCCGCACGAAAGGCGGCGTCAACGGGTTGAACGGACGTTGATCGCTGGGAGCCGGTTGGAGGCGCATAAGCGCCCAGCCGGAACCCGGAACGATCCGATCAGCTTCGTTGCTGCGGAAATCCACCATGGACTTGGAGCCGCCGGCGCCCACGCCAGGCGGCTTGGGCTCATCTATTCAAGGAGTGTGCCAACGCAGCATAGACTGCAAAGCCGCATGAAATCAGTGATTTAGATTTGTGTGCAATGCATGAAGTGGATTGAGGTTCATGCTACTTCGGGCAGCAATAGCCCAAAAATTAAGCTTCGAATCGCTCTGATTAAGATTTGAGCAGGACTACGGAGCCCGCCGGCCGACTTCAAATGAGGCCAAGTAGCCGCCGAGATCAGCGACATCGAAACGCGGTCCGGCAAAGGCGCCGAATGGGGTGCTGGCCTGACCGCCCCCGCTCCGCCCTAAAGCGGCGTCGTACAGGTCCGGCCGGAATACGGCCATGGCCGTCTTGAGCGCGTCGGGGCTCAGCGCCGTCTGCCCCCAGCGCACCATCTGCGCATAGAGCCAGGCGGCCTGGACCGGGTCCGGGCGCCCTGCGCCTTCGCGTCCGACCAGCAGATAGCGTTCGCTCTCGCGCACCGCGCCGTCGGGCGAGATCTTCAGGCGCCCGATAAGCGAACGCTGGATCACCTCAGCATCGACACCGATCCGCTCTGGCTGAGCGAGGAGCTGCGCGACCTCGGCCAGATTTGCAGGCTGCTCGATGAACTCTGCTGCCTTCACCGCCGCGCGCACCAGGCTAGCGACCACGTCCGGCTGCTTGTCGGCCCAGACCTTTCGAACCGCCAGCACCTTCTCTGCGGCATGCACCAGGATGTCGGAGACGAAATGCAAGATGTGGCCGATGCCGAGATCGACGGCGATCGAATTCCAGGGCGCGCCGACACAGAACCCATCGACGTGGCCGTTCTTGATGCTGTCCACCATGTAAGGCGGCGGCAGCACCACCAGGCGCACGTCCTCGTCGGGATCGACGCCGGCGGTCGCCATCCAGAACCGCAGCTGGTAATTGTGGGTCGAGAACGGGAAGGTCATGCCGAAGGTCAGCGGATCGGCCCCTTCCCTGCGCCGCCTGGCAACGACCTTGGCCAGCGCTTTCGCGGTGGCCATCGGATCGAAACGGTCGCCGTCGATCTCCTCCATCAGCGCGGCATGCAGCGCCGGCGACACCGTGATCGCATTGCCGTTGATGCCGAGGTTGAAGGGTGCTGCGATCGGTACCTTGACGTGACCGAGCCCGAGCGAGGACGCGATTGCCACCGGCGCCAACAGATGCGCCGCGTCGAACAGGCCGATGTTCAGCTTGTCGCGAACGTTGGACCAGGACACCTCGCGCACGAGCTCGACCTCGAGCCCTTCGGCTGCGGCAAATCCCTTGTCGACGGCGATGATCAGGGCGGCGGCGTCGACCAGCGGGATGAAACCGATGCGAAGCGGAGCGGTCATTTCAGCATCTCCGAGGCGGTGATGATCGACTGCGCGATCTCGCCGATTTTCTTCTTCTCGCGCATCGCGGTGGAGCGCAGCAGCACATAGGCCTCGTCCTCGGTGAGGCCCTTGACCTTCATCAGGATGCCCTTGGCCTTCTCGATGATCTTGCGGTCCTCGAGCTGCGACTTGGTCCGCTCCAGCTCCTCCTGGAGTTTTGCGAAAGCGTTGAAGCGCGACACGCAGAGGTCGAGGATCGGCTTGATGCGCTCCTTCTTCAGCCCGTCGACGATGTAGGCGGACACCCCTGCCTCCACGGAGGCCTGGATCGAGGATGAATCGCTCTGGTCGACGAACATCGCGATCGGCCGCTTCACGGCGCGGCTGACCTGGAACATCGCCTCCAGCACGTCGCGGCTGGGGTTCTCCAGATCGATCAGGATGATGTCGGGGTCCACCGCATAAATACGGGCGAGCAGGCTCTGCATCTCGCGGATATGGACGATCTGCGTGAATCCGGCCTCCCGCAACCCCTCCTCCAGGATCGCGGCCCGGATCGGGCTCTCGTCGACAATCACGATTTTAGGCGACTGTTCGGCGCTCATAGCTCACTCACCACCCGGCGATTCATCCATAGCATGCCGGACGGCCATGCAAAGGATTGTAATTATGGGCAATTGGGACTAGCTCAAGCCCGTCAATCAGGCAGATTTGGATATGGATCAGACGGCTGCACCCAAGGTCAGCTTCGTGTCGCTCGGGTGTCGCTGAGACAACGAATGTAAATTTCGGAGCCGTTAAGCCGAGATTTCGGCTTTCGGATGCGAAGCAAAACTCACGTGGTCAATCGGCGCATTACCGGTGGTAAAGCCGGAGCGAACATCGGGGCTTTTGCTCTCACGGAACCTTCGCGCCAATGATCATCTTGTCGAGAAGTGGCACGGTAGCCAGCACCGCCGTCTCGTTGAGGCCGGAGACCGCTAGCCGCACGACATAAGAATTGCCGTCCTTGTCGAGATCGGCGTAATGCGCGATCACCTCGATCGGCTGATCTTTCAGGGACGGATTATCGTAGCGATTGATAATGACCTTGGGGTTGACCGAGGGAAGCGTGGTGATCTTGGCATTCTCGCCGGATGTCATCGTCCAATCCCGATCGCTGGCTGCGACCCATTGAACCAATTCGGTCCGATCCTTGTTGTAGCGGCCTTCGGCATAGATGATTGCATCGGCTTTGCCGAATTTCTTCCCGTTAGGCACGAACATCGAGGCGCCGTACTTGAGACTCGCGGCCTCGTCCCTCGCCCACCCATCAGGTGCTTTCACGCGTGGCCTGAATTCCGGGCACAATCGTTCTTGCCGATCGCAGACATGGATGATCTTGTCGACTTCAGCTCGCGCCGGAAACATCGCGCCATAGAAAACGGTAACGAAAGCCATGTCGAAGATGAAACGGCGCATCACAGCTAAGCTCCGTGGAATCAAGCAACAACAGAATAACCACTAAAAAGTGCAGGTTCGAGCAATTCATCTCGAACGAGCTTCCGCGTCAGGAGCCCTCAGTCAGTCCATACCTTCTCAATTGCCGGCCGATCGCCTTATGATAGCGGGAATACTTCTTCAGCGCCGCGCACGTTAGTTATTGAATTTCGCCATCGGGTCAATTAGTTGGATCGCATATCCGAACAACTCAGATCCAGGTTCCAGGCGATTACATGGAAAGAGCGCCGCGTATATCATTCACATCACTCGGGTGTCCCAAGGCATTGGTGGATTCCGAGCGCATCATCACGCGGCTGCGCGCCGAGGGATACGAGCTCGCCCGCAAGCATGACGGCGCCGACATCGTCATCGTCAACACGTGCGGGTTCCTCGACAGTGCCAAGCAGGAATCGCTGTCGGCGATCGGCGAGGCCATGGCCGAGAACGGCAAGGTGATCGTCACCGGCTGCATGGGCGCCGAGCCCGAGCAGATCGAGGAAGCCTATCCCGGCGTGCTCTCGATCACCGGACCGCAGCAATATGAGAGCGTGCTCGATGCCGTGCATCGCGCGCTGCCGCCGGCGCACAATCCGCATCTCGACCTGGTGCCGCCGCAGGGCATCAAGCTGACGCCGCGCCACTACGCCTATTTGAAGATCTCCGAGGGCTGCAACAACCGCTGCACCTTCTGCATCATCCCGAAGCTGCGTGGCGATCTGGTCTCGCGTCCGGCCAATGACGTGCTGCGCGAGGCCGAGCGCCTGGTCGGCGCCGGCGTCAAGGAGCTGCTGGTGATCTCGCAAGACACCTCGGCCTATGGCTTCGATCTCAAATACGCCGAGAGCCCGTGGAAGGATCGTCAGGTCCGCGCCAGATTCCTCGACCTCGCGCGCGAGCTCGGCGAACTCGGCGCCTGGGTCCGGCTGCAATATGTCTATCCCTACCCGCATGTCGACGAGGTCATCGCGCTGATGAACGAGGGGAAGGTGCTGCCCTATCTCGACATCCCGTTCCAGCATGCGAGCCCCGGGGTGCTGAAGGCGATGAAGCGCCCGGCCGCGCAGGACAAGACGCTGGCGCGCATCAAGCGCTGGCGCGAGGAATGCCCCGACCTCGCGCTGCGCTCGACCTTCATCGTCGGCTTCCCCGGCGAGACCGATGCCGATTTTGCCTATCTGCTCGACTGGCTCGATGAAGCCGAGATCGATCGCCTCGGCTGCTTCAAATACGAGCCGGTTGCGGGGGCCACGTCGAATGCGCTCGAAGGTGCCGTTCCCGCTGAGGTCAAGCAGGAGCGCTACAATGCGCTGATGGCGCGGCAGCAGAAGATCTCAGCGCGCCGGCTGAAGCGCAAGGTCGGCACCCGCCAGCAGATCATCATCGACGAGGTCGGTCCGACGGTGGCCAAGGGCCGCTCCAAGGCGGATGCGCCGGAGATCGACGGCGCGGTGTATCTGACGAGCCGCCGCCCGTTGCGTGTCGGCGAGATCGTCACTGCGAAGATCGAGCGCGCCGACCAATACGATCTGCACGGCAGCGTCGCGGGATTTTGAGGCTCACGACGCCGCCCGCCATTTCGGTACCCAGCGCTCCAGCCTGGATGCGCGGGCAAGATCGGCGCGCTTCGCGTCCTCCGAGTGAAGCAGAGCACCACGGTCATTTCCGTTCCGATAGAGATGGATCGGAACGGGCTTTTTTGACGCGTGTTCCTGACGCGAACAGGTATCCACTTCGCTCGGATGCGCTCTAGTCTAGGGGCGCACAGTACACGGCGCCGACGGGCGCCGGGGCAAGGCACGTGCGGGGGCAGCAATGGCCAGGCTGCCGAGCAGAAAGAATGTTTGGAGCAAGTTCGTCATGTCGCTTCTCCCGAGGCCTGCCGTCCGTCATGCGCGGAAAACACCTCCTTGGCCGCGAACAGCCCATTCACCGCCGCCGGGAAGCCCGCATAGACGGCCATCTGCATGATGATCTCCACTATCTCGTCGCGAGACAGCCCGACGTTCAGACCCGCCTCGATATGCACTTTGAGCTGAGGCGCGGCATTTCCGAGCGCCGTCAGCGCGGCGATCGTCGCGATCTCTCGATCGCGCAGGCCGAGGTCCGGGCGGCTGTAAATGTCGCCGAAGGGAAACTCGATCACGTATCGTGCGAAGTCCGGAGCGATGTCGGCGAGTGAGGCGACGACCTTTTCGCCGGCTCTGCCGTCAATGCGCGACAGGGCCCGCTGGCCGCGATCGAAGCGGCTTTCGGCTTGTGTTTGGGCGTGCGTCATTTTCCTTCGTCCTCTGTTCGTCTCCGGCATAGCCGGCGATCTTGGTATCAAGGACGAGCAGGCATTCCTGGAGTTCGGCAAGTTGCTTGCGAACCTGTTCCCGGTGAATTTCCAGTATCTTCCGCCGGGCTGACCCGGTGGCTTCGCCTTCATCACGAAGCGCCGCATAACGCAACATGTCCCGGATCGGCATTCCCGTAGTCTTGAGACGACCGAGGAATGCGATCCATGTGAGGATCGATGCGTCATAATCACGCTGGCCGGAACGATCCCGGTCTGCGTATGGCAGCAGCCCGATGCGCTCATAATAACGCAACGTGTGAGTCGACAAGCCGGTTCGTTTTGCGAGGTCGCCGATCTTCATGTGTGCCCGTTCTCGTACTGACGCACGTACAGATACCCCTTCGAGCGCACTCTAAGTCAAGGGGTATCGAAGGTGCCGCTCTCGCGAGGTCAAGATGGCACGACAGCAGTCGATTTCGGCGCGCCGGCTCGGCGGCAGCATCGTGGGATCCCGAGCTTCAGGCCTCCGCCAGCCATTTCGGCACCCAGCGCTCCGGGCGCGGGGCGCGGGCGAGATCGGCTTGGGCTTCGGACAATTTCGCCGGCTCGCCCTCGATGGTCGGGCGCACGTCGTATTCGAAGTTCGGCATGACGCGGCCGTCGGCATAGAGGCCGAATTTCATCGCATACCAAAGCCCGAGCTCGGGCTGTGCGCGGCGCATCTCCTCGCGCAGATCGCGCAGCAGGGACTCGATCGAGGCGGCCTCCTCGAACGGCTGCGGTCCGCGCGACAGGACGCGCGCCTCATATTGCTTGCCGACGATCGCGACCTCGAAATGCGTCTTGTCCCAGGCCTTCTTGCCCTTCGGCAGATGCGCGGCCAGTCGCCAGCCGAGTTCGGCCATCAAGCGGTGATTGGCCCAGTATTCCTCGCGGTCCCGGCTCCACTTCTCGACGAAGCCACGGAAGTCGGGCAGCTCGAATGCGCCATCCTCGGACGGCACCGGCTCGCCGGTCGGCCGTCGGGCGAGCCACTGCGCAAGCTCGACCGTCTGAGGCTCGACCTCGTCGTGCGGCCGCAGATCGTGCCAGGCCTTGTCGAATTGCTGGGACGTCAGTTTTTCGAGCAGCGCGTCGAGGGACGGCGCGAGCAGCTCGTAATCGCCCTCCGAGCCGAGCCCCACGATCGGGGGATCGTCGCGGTCGAGACCGGCGCCGTACCAGCCGCCGACGGCCGAGCCGTCCGGCAGGCGCATGAACAGCGCGAAGCGGTCGCGCAGCGGACTGCCATCGAAGATCGGCGCCTGGTCGGAGAACTGGCCTTGCAGCGAGAAGCAGCCGACGCTGCCCCAGGCGCGCCCGTTCAGCCAGCCGGCAAAATCCAGCAGCAGAGGCGGCGCCTCGATGCCCGGCGGAAACGCGCCGCGAATGCTGTCGAGGTCGATCGGATAAGGCGTGTCGGACAAGGCTGAAAACTGTCTGGTTGGTCCCGTCCCTCTTGGTCTGTCCCGGCTTGCGTCCGGTTCGAACCAATTCGCGTTCCGAGATCACAAACGCGCCAGAGCCGCTATGGTTTCTAGCCGGTCCATGATGAAACGCGAGTGACATCCGGCTCATGGTACCGCATGCCGTGGCACACGCCCCACGGGTGTTTTGCAAAACGTCTGCTTGACAGGCCCTGCTGTTCGGCTGTACGGACGCCCCCATGATCAATTCTCGGACCCATCTGCGCCAGGCCATGCGTCGTCGCTCCCGCGACGATGATGGGTTGCGCCATGTCCGACGACGCCGCTGAAGCACTGAATTCAGCCAGTTTTCGAGAAGGCCGCACCCGCAAAGTGCGGCCTTCTTGCATTTCGCGTCCCGTTTTCACCCCGCCCCAAGTCTTCTACCCCAAGAGGAGTTCGACATGACCACCGCCACCCATTCGTATGACGCGCTGATGGACATCACCGCACGGCCCAAGGCCGTGTTCGTCCGTGGCGCCGGCTCATACCTGTGGGACGACAGGCGCAAGCGCTATCTCGATTTCGTGCAGGGCTGGGCCGTGAACTGCCTCGGCCACTCACCGCCGGCGGTTGCGGACGCGCTCGCTTCGCAGGCCAAGCGGCTGCTGACGCCGAGCCCGGCTTTCTACAACGAGCCGAGCCTCAAGCTCGCGCGTGCGCTCGTCACCAACAGCGCTTTCGACCAGGTGTTCTTTGCCAATTCAGGCGCTGAGGCCAATGAGGGCGCGATCAAGCTCGCGCGGAAATATGGCAGCCTGCACAGAGGCGGCGCGTTCGAGATCATCACGTTTGAAGGCGGCTTCCACGGGAGAACGCTGGCGGCGATGTCGGCCTCGGGCAAGAAGGCGTTCGAACCGCTGTTCGAGCCAAAGGTTGCCGGCTTCAAGAAGGCGAAGCTCAACGACATCGCTTCGGTCGAGAAGCTGATCAACGACAACACCGTCGCGGTGATGCTCGAGCCGATCCAGGGCGAGTCCGGCGTGTGGCCGGCGACCGACGCGTTCTTGCAAGCGCTACGCGCGCTCACCGAGGCGCATGGCCTGCTGCTCATTTTCGACGAGATCCAGACCGGCATGGGCCGGACCGGAAAGCTCTTTCACTATGAGCACACCGGCATTGCGCCCGACATCATGACGCTCGGCAAGGGCATCGGCGGCGGCGTGCCGCTCGCAGCGCTGCTTGCCACCGAACGCGCCTCCTGCTTCGAGCACGGCGACCAGGGCGGCACGTTCAACGGCAACCCGCTGATGTGCGCGGCAGGCCTTGCCGTGCTCGAACAGGTCGGCACGCCCGACTTCCTGAAGTCGGTCACCGAGACCGGCCTGCTGCTCGAAAGCGAGCTGCAAAAAGTCTCGGCACGGCACGGCCTCGGCGGCGTGCGGGGACGCGGGCTGCTGCTCGCACTCGACCTCAAGCTGCCGATCGCGCCCGGCATCGTCGCGCAGGCGTTCGAGGCCGGCGTGCTGCTCAACGCACCGCAGCTCGACACGCTGCGCTTCATGCCGGCGCTGAACGTCACAAAGGGAGAGATCGCCGAGATGATCGATTGTCTCGACGGGATTTTGACCAAGGCCGGCGTGGCACGAAGGGTGGCGTAACTGCCGTAGGGTGGGCAAAGCGAAGCGTGCCCACCATTAAAACCAATGTCGCGAAATGGTGGGCACGGCGCTCCGCGCCTTTGCCCACCCTACGAGAGCCGTGTCAGCCGTCACTGCAATGACGGCAGCGCCTACGGCTTCAAGATCGATGCGCCGGTCGTGTTGCGGCTTTCGAGATCGATATGGGCCTTGGCGGCGTCCTTCAGCGCGTAGGCGTGGTTGATCGGCACGTGCAGCTTGCCGTTGATGACGGCGGAAAACAGCGTGTCGGCGCCTTCCAGCAGCTCCTTGCGGGTGCCGACGTAGTCGTTGAGTTTCGGCCGCGTCGCAAACAGCGAGCCGTGATTGTTCAGCTCGGCGATCGAGAATGGCGGCACGGGGCCTGAGGCATTGCCGAAGGAGACGAACATGCCGCGCGGCTTCAAACAGGACAGCGAGCCCGGGAAGGTCGATTTGCCGACGCCGTCATAGACGACGTCGCAGCCCTCATTGCGGCTGATCTGCTTGACGCGCGCGACGAAGTCCTCCTCGTTGTAGAGGATGACGTGGTCGCAGCCATTGGCCTCCGCAAGCTCCGCCTTCTCGCGCGAGCCGACCGTGCCGATGACGTGGGCCCCCAGCGCGCTCGCCCACTGGCAGGCGAGCAGGCCGATGCCGCCAGCGGCGGCATGGATCAGCACGCGATGATGCGGCTCGACCTTGAAGGTCTTGTGCAGGAGATACCAGACGGTCAGGCCCTTGAGCATCAGCACGGCGCCCTGCTCGTGGGTGATGTGGTCCGGCAGCTTGACCAGCTTCTCCCAGGGGATGTTACGCTCGCTCGTATAGGCGCCGAGATTGTGGTAGTAGGCGACGCGGTCGCCGGGGTGGAAATTGGTCACGCCCGGCCCGACGGCGACGACCTCGCCAGAGGCCTCGTTGCCGGCGATGAAGGGCAGCCCAGGTGCCCTGTAGAGGCCGGTGCGGTAGTAGACGTCGATGAAGTTCAGGCCGACCGCATGCTGGCGGATGCGCACCTCGCCGGGTCCTGGCGCCGGGACGTCGACGCTCTCATAGACCAGCGCCTCGGGGCCTCCGACCTTGTGCACACGAACGGCTTTGGTCATCACCTGACCTCCTCTTCTCCAAGGCCAGCGAAAGACATAGCGCCCGCCTTGTCAACTCGCCCCGGCTGGAACGGCTAAACGGACGGCTCGCTGGCCTTCTTGCGGTTGCTCTTCGCCAGCACGTTGAAGAATTCCACCGCCGCCGAGAACGCAATTGCGAAATAGATGTAGCCGCGCGGGATGTGGAATTTGAATCCGTCCGCGACCAGGGCGATGCCGATCAGCACCAGGAACGCCAGCGCCAACATTTTCGTGGTCGGATGCTCGGCGACGAATCGCGCCACCGGTCCCGACGAAATGTACATGATCAGGCAGGCGATCACGACCGCCGCGATCATGATCTCGATGTCCTGCGCCATGCCGATCGCGGTGATGATCGAATCCAGCGAGAACACGATGTCGATGACGATGATCTGGACGATCACCCAGAAGAAAGCGCCGCCGCCGGAGTCCTTCTTCCCGTCGCCGTCATCGGCCTCGACCTCGGCGTGGATCTCGTGCGTCGCCTTCGCGATCAGGAACAGGCCGCCGCCGATCAGGATCAGATCGCGCCAGGAGAAGTCGTAGCCCGCAAACGAGATCACCGGCGCGGTCAGGCCGATCAGCCAGACCAGCACGCTGAGCAGGATGATCCGGAAGACCAGCGCCAGCGCCAGGCCGATCTGGCGGGCGCGACGGGCCTGTGGCTCGGGGATGCGCGAGACGATCACCGACAGGAAGATGACGTTGTCGATGCCGAGCACGATCTCGAGCGAGGTCAAGGTCAGCAGCGCGGCCCAGGCCTCGGGGCTCGTCAACAAATGCATCATGCGAAGGACCTTGCCAACCGGATCAATGCGTCGCTGAAGACGATCCAGAGCGCGATCGCGCAGAGCGCAATCGTCACACCGATGCCGACGCGAAAATCCATCTCCAACGCATAGAGCCCGAGCAACGCCCAGATCCCGATCAGCGACATCGTCAGCCAGCGCAGCCGCACGACACGGACCGGATGCAGCACGTGAAACGGCACGAAGGTCAGCACCACCAACGCCGCGACCAGCAGCGTCGATGACAGCGGTGGCCAGTGCAGCAGGAACAAATAGAACGCCGCCGCATTCCACAGCGCCGGAAAGCCGCGGAAATGATTGTCATCCGCCTTCATGCGCAGATCGGCGAAGTACAATGCGCTGGTGACGATGATGGCTATGCCGAGCAAGGGCGCCGCCACCGGCAGCAACAGGCCGCTCGCCACGATCGCATAGGCCGGCACGAAGACATAGGTGAGGAAGTCGACCACGAGATCGAGCACGTCGCCCGACCAGTTCGGCTGCACAGTCTTGACGTCGAGCCGGCGCGCGATCGGCCCGTCGATCGCGTCGATGATCAAGGCCACGCCCAGCCAACCGAACATCGCCGCCCAGTGCTCGCGCACGGCCTCCAGCATCGCCAATAGCGCGATCGCGGCGCCGAAGGCGGTGAAGATGTGCACCGAAAACGCCGCGGCGCGGATCGCTGGTCTCGGTTTCAGGGAATCCTGCTGGGTGTCCATGGCTTCTGCTACCAGAATGGGGCCGGTTTGCACATCCGCCGTCGCGGCATTGCGCCGCGCAATTCGTCATAAAATCAGGCAAAATAGGTGGGCTTGAATTTACCGCGGGGCGTGTCAAATGTCGCTCCATGACAGACGCATCGACACTCTTTGACGCAGCCATCATCGGCGGTGGGCCGGCAGGCCTTGCGGCAGGAATTGCATTGGCGCAGGCCGGCACGCGGACCGCGCTGGTGGCGCGGCGCCTGGCTTACGCCGACAACAGGACCACCGCGCTGTTGGGTGCCTCCGTCGATCTCCTGGAAAACCTCGACGTCTGGTCGCGCTGCAAGGACAAGGCGGCCGGCCTCGAGGTGATGCGCCTCGTCGACGACACTGGCCGCTTGTTCCGCGCGCCGGAGGTCCGGTTCTCCTGTCGTGAGATCGCCCTCGACGCGTTCGGTTACAACATCGACAACCGCTCGCTGATGCTGGCGCTCGAGGCGCGCGCGGCCGAATTGCCCAACCTCGTTCGTTTCGACGACGAAGCCGAGAATGTCGTCATCGAAGCCGATGATGTCGCGATCCGCACGGCTTCCGGGCAATTTTTGACCGCGCGGCTCGTGGTCGGCGCCGATGGCCGGCACTCGCTGTGCCGGGAGGCTGCCGGCATTGCGGTGACGCGGCGCGACCTGACGCAGACGGCACTGACCTTCAACGTCGGCCATGCTCGCCCGCACCGCAACGTCTCGACCGAGTTCCACACGCCGCACGGCCCCTGCGTGTTCGTGCCCCTGCCCGGCAACCGCTCCAGCATCGTCTGGGTCTCCGCGCCCGCGGAGGCCGAACGGCTTCGCTCCCTTAGCGACGAAGACCTGTCCGCTGCGGTCGAGAAACAGTCGCATTCCATCCTCGGCCGGATGACGGTCGAGCCCGGCCGCAATTTGTTTCCGCTGGCGATCGAACGGCCAAACTCCTTCGCGCGCGACCGCGTCGCGCTGGTCGGCGAAGCCGCCCATGTGGTTCCCCCGATCGGCGCCCAGGGGCTCAATCTCGGCCTGCGGGATGCCGCCGATATTGCCCGGCTGGCTGGCGAGGCCATCGCCGCCGGACAGGATCCGGGCGCGGACGAGGTGCTCAAGCGCTACGACCGGGCGCGGCGTCCGGACATTTTGAGCCGGACCTTTGCGATCGACATTGCCAACCGCTCACTGCTCAACGATTTCCTGCCGCTCCAGCCGGTCCGCGCCATCGGCATGCACCTGCTCGGCGCCATCGGCCCGCTCCGGCGTTTTGCCATGCGCGAGGGGCTGACACCGACGTGGCGCAAGTGATTTTGGCGGCGCGTAGCGTTTACGGAAACGCGAGTCGGCCGGTCTGGAGCAACCACATCACGCTGGTCAGCGTGACTACGGACGCAAATGTCCCGAGCAACACGGCGACGGAGGCGGATTCGATCCAGGCGTCGTTCTGGCGGGCGATCACGAACACATTCAGCGCGGGCGGCAGCGAGGCCATCAGGATGGCGGTCGCTGCCCACGGCTGCGCGAAAGGGCCGAACGCCAGCATCAGGCCGAACGCCGCGAGCGGATGGATCAGGAGTTTGACTGCGATCACGCCCGGCACTTCCCAGGGCACGCGGTCGAACGGGCGCAGCGCCACCGTCACGCCGAGCACGAACAACGCGGTCGGAGCCGCCGCGTTCTGGAGGAACGTGATGGTGCGATCGAGCGCGACCGGCAGCTCGATATGGAGCGCCGCAACGGCCGCGCCAAAGCAGGCCGACATGATCAGCGGGTTGAGCATGATCTGCTTCAGCACGACGCCAAAGGCATGCACGATCGAGGGATGGTCGCGGTCGGAGAGCTCGATCAACAGCGGCACGATCGTGAACAGGAAGATGCTGTCGCAGCAGAAGATCAGCGCCGTCGGCGCCGAGGCCTTCGGCCCGAGCACGGCCAGCGCCAGTCCCGGCCCCATATAGCCGATATTGCCATAGCCGCCGGAGAGGCCCGCGAGTGTCGCCTCACGCAGTGTCAGGCCACCGAGCGCCTTGCCGACGACCAGCGCGAGCGTGAACGCGGCAACCGTCGACAGCGTGGTCGCGACCAGGAATGGCGGGTTGTTCAATTCGGAAAACGGCGTCTTCGACATGATTGCGAACAACAGTGCCGGCAACGACACGTAGAGCAGGAAGAAGTTCATCCAGGCAAGGCCCGATTCCGGCAGCGACTTGGCCTTGCCGCAGGCGAAACCGACGAAGATCAAGCCAAAATAAGGTAGCGCCAGATTGAGGATATCGACCATCGATAAAGTGTTTTCTGAGGACCTGTGGGCTATCTGCCCTGCAGCTGCGGGTTAATTCCAGATCAGGGCACTAGCATCGGCCACAATCCTGGTCTATCGACGGAGGATGATTAAAGCGCGGACCGCCAAATTCCAGATCGGTCAGGTCGTTCGCCACCGGATCTTCTCGTTCCGGGGGGTGATTTTCGACATCGATCCGGAATTCAACAACACCGAGGAGTGGTGGCTGTCGATCCCCGAGGAAGTGCGGCCCCACAAGGACCAGCCGTTCTACCATCTGCTCGCGGAGAACGCGGAATCCGAGTACGTCGCCTATGTCTCCGAGCAGAACCTCTTGCCCGACGAGTCCGGCGAGCCGATCCGGCATTCCCAGGTGACCGAGATCTTCATCAAGAACAAGGATGGCGGCTACCGCCCGCGCAATCCCTCGCTGAACTGAGCCACGCTTCCTTGACCTGAGCTTCACCGCAAACAAGCCGTCAGTAAAAAAAGGCGCTCGAACTGAGCGCCTTTTTCATGTCCGGGATCTGAGCCCGATTACTTCTGAGCGGTCGGGGGGGCTCCGGGCGCGCTACCCTGCTGCTCGAGCTTCTTGCGCTGCTCGTCGGCCTTCTTCTGAAGCTCTTCCTGAAGCTTCTTCTGGGTTTCCTCGAACACCTTCGGATCGGTCGGCGGACCGTCATAGGCCTTCTGGAATTCACCGGCGAGCGGCAGCGGCAGGGTCAGCGGCGCACCATTGGCGTTGATCGCCTGCACCACGAGGTTCTGGCCCTTCTTCATGTTGGCGAGGAGCTCGGGCGTCGCTTCGTAGTCCGACATACAGCCGTTCTGGAAGCAGATCACATACGGGCTCTGCAGCGGCGGGTTGTTGTCGACGATGATGCGGGTGCCGTGCACGAGCTGCATGCCGAGCGGCAGCGTCACGCGCAGGATCTTCTTCGGCTCGCCTTCCGGCTCGATGATCACGGCCGCGATGACAGGCTGGCCCGATTCGATGCGACCGTCCTTGCCGGTGAAGCAGACCTGCTTGGCGTTGGCATCCTGGCCCTTGAGGCAGAACTTGGTCCAGGGGGCGTAGATCAGCTGGATCTGCTGATCCGCGGGCTGGGCGCCCTGCGCTGCCGGAGCGCCCTGCTGGGCCGGGGCCTGCTGGGCCTGGGGAGCCGGCGCGGGGGCCGCAGCCGGAGCCTTGGGGGCAGCCTTCGGAGCGGCCTTCGGAGCGGCCTTTGGCGACGGCGCGGGAGCCTGAGCCTCAGCGGCAAACGGGACGACCAATGCCGTCGCCGTCATCAGGGCGAGAAGTCGCCCGCGCGGCCGGACGGACGCGGCCAAATAACGGAAATTCATTGCAGAAAACCCTTTCTGAACGGGAAGTGCCCGAACCGCTCCGAAGCGCCGAACCGAGCCGCCTTGGGCGCGGCTCTCTCCCCGTCAATTGAGGCGGATACGTGACGGGCTCGGCGCTCGTGCGCGATTGCGTGCCTTCTTAACGTGGTCGACGGAAAGATCAATGCCGACAAGCGTCTTTGGCCGTTTCCGGGAGGGCACTCAGTGAAATCCCTGTGATAAGATTCAGCCCCTGCCGGCCCTCGAATCAACGTGTCCGAATGTTCATGTTCCCGCGCCTGCTCGAGGGCCCCAGTCTCCGCCTTGGCAGCCTCGCGTTGACCCTCACCATCGGGCTATCGGCGGTCAGCGGCGTGCGGGCCGAGGCGGTCCACGCGATCGCCATGCACGGCAAGCCGGCGATGCCGGCCGATTTCACCCACATGCCCTATGCCAACCCTGATGCCCCCAAGGGCGGCCGGCTGACCTGGGGCATCCTCGGCACCTTCGACAGCCTCAATCCGTTCATCGTGAAGGGATTGGCCGTGCAGCCGATCCGCAACTACGTGGTCGAGAGCCTGCTGGCGCGCGGCCAGAACGAGCCGTTCACGCTCTATGGCCTGCTCGCGAAATCCGTCGAGACCGATGACGCGAGAAGCTACGTCACGTTCCGTATCGATCCCCGCGCGCGCTTCTCCGACGGCAAGCCGGTGCAGGCCGAGGATGTGCTGTTCTCCTGGCAGCTCCTGCGCGACCATGGCCGTCCCAACCTCCGGCAATACTACGCCAAGGTCGCCAAGGCCGAGGCGCCCGATCCCCTCACCGTCCGCTTCGACCTCACAGGCGCCAACGACCGCGAGCTGCCGCTGATCCTCGGCCTGATGCCGATCCTGCCGAAACACGCGGTCGACGTCGCGACCTTCGAGGAGACGACGCTGACCGGGCCGATCGCCTCGGGCCCGTACCGCGTCACGGCGGTCAAGCCCGGCGCCAGCGTGACGCTCTCGCGCAATCCCGATTATTGGGGCCGCGATCTCCCGATCAATCGCGGGCTCTTCAATTTCGACGAGATCCGGCTCGACTATTTTCGCGAGGCCAACGGCCAGTTCGAAGCCTTCAAGCGCGGCCTCTATGATTTTCGCATCGAGAACGAGCCGTTGCGCTGGCACGACGGCTACGATTTTCCGGCCGCCAGAAACGGCGACGTGATCCGCGAAACCATCAAGCCCGGCGTGCCGCAGCCCTCGGAATTCCTGGTGTTCAACACCCGACGCCCGATCTTCGCCGACATCCGCGTGCGCCAGGCGCTGACGCTGCTGTTCGATTTCGAGCTGGTCAATCGGAACTACTTCTTCTCGCTCTATTCGCGCGTCGCCGGCTATTTTGCAGGCTCAGACCTGTCGGCCTATGCCCGGCCCGCGGATGCGCGCGAGCGCGAGCTCTTAAAGCCCTTTGCCGCACAGATTCCGCCGGACATCATCGATGGCAGCTACCGCCTTCCCGTCACCGACGGCTCGGGGCGCGACCGGACGACGCTGCGCGCGGCGCTCAAGCTCCTGTCGGACGCCGGCTACGATCTCGATGGCACCGTGCTGCGCAATCGCGCCACCAAGGCACCCTTCACCTTCGAAATGCTGGTGACGACCCGCGACCAGGAGCGTATCGCGCTCGCCTTCCAGCGCGACCTCAAGCGCGCCGGCATCGAACCGAGCGTGCGTTCCGTCGATCCGGTGCAGTTCGACCAGCGCCGGCTGACTTACGAGTTCGACATGATCCAGAACCGCTGGGACCAGTCGCTTTCGCCCGGCAACGAGCAATATTTCTACTGGGGTAGTGCTGCCGCCGACAATCCGGGCACCCGCAACTACATGGGCGCCAGGGATCCCGCGGTCGATGCCATGATCAAGGCCCTGCTGGAGGCCCGTGATCATACGGATTTTGTCTCCGCGGTGCGGGCGCTTGACCGCGCTTTGATCGCGGGCTTCTACACAATCCCCCTGTTTAACGTATCCGAGCAATGGATCGCGCGCTGGAATCGGATAGAACGACCATCGACCACTGCGTTGTCCGGCTATCTGCCGGAGACCTGGTGGTCGAAGGGTGAGCCTCAAGCCAGTCCAGCGAAGTGACGCCGTGAACCAGCCAGCCGTATCGCCGACGCTCGACACGCTGTTCCAGCGGACGCTGATGCGGCAGCCGCACGCGCCCGCTCTGCTTGATCCCCTCAACAAATCCCGCATCACCGGACACCAGCCGCGGCGGCTGACCTACGCCGAAGCCGACACCGCCATCGAGGCGCTGTCGGCGCATTTCGTCGAATCGGGCCTGCCGGCCAATTCGGTGATCGCGATCCAGTTGCCTGCTACCGTCGAGTTCGTGCTGACGGTGCTCGCCGCACATCGCGCCGGCCTCGTGATCGCGGTGCTGCCACTGCTGTGGCGGCAGGCAGAGCTGGCGGCCGCGCTCAACCGCACCGCGGCGCGCGCCATCGTCACCTTGAGCAAGGTCGACGGCGTCAGCTATTCCGACCTCGCGATGCATGCCGCGGCCGAGGCCTTCTCGATCCGCCACGTCTTCGGATTCGGTGCCGATCTGCCCGAAGGCATGGGCTCGCTCGACGACGTGCTGGCGCGCCCGCCCGGCACCACGCGCGCGGTGATCCAGGACGGCCGCAAGGCGGCGATGATCTCCTTCGATGTCACGGCGGAGGGCTTTCGTCCGGTGCCGCGGCCGCATTTCAGCCTGATCGCGGGCGGGCTTGCGATGTCGCTGGAAGCCGACATCCAGCAAGGCGCGACCGTCATGTCGGCGTTCACGCCGATGTCGTTCGCGGGCCTTGCCTCTTCGCTTGCGGTGTGGCTGCTCTGCGGCGGCACACTGGCGCTGCATCATCCGTTCGAGAACGATGTCCTGGAGCAGCAGATCAGCGAGCACGAATGCGACGTGCTGAT
This sequence comes from Bradyrhizobium sp. WSM3983, assembly GCF_000473045.1. Lineage (GTDB taxonomy): Bacteria > Pseudomonadota > Alphaproteobacteria > Rhizobiales > Xanthobacteraceae > Bradyrhizobium. Next base: position 173,786 of record NZ_KI421490.1, read on the forward strand.
TGCGCCGGCCCAGTTCGCTTTGCGGCTCGGCGATTCCGGTCTCGCGGCGCGGATGCCGACCTTGCGCAACGTCATCGGGCTCTGGCGTGCGCCGGAGCAGGTGGCGACGAGCGAGGCCTGGATCGCGCCGCATGCGCCGCTCACGGACGTCTATCTGTTCGGCGAGGCCGGCCTGTTCGGCGCCCGGCGCGGCGAGGACGGCATGCCGGTGGCGGTGATGCCCGGACCGCACGGCGCTCCGCGCGAGCAATCCGGCTCCTCGATCGCGGGCGACATCCTGCTGACGCCGAAGGGCACGCTGGGCTTGCGCGGCCCGATGGTGCCGATCGCGGCCTACGCGCCGCCGCAGCCGGTCGGCGAGACGCTGACAGCACAGCCGCCGCGCGACTATGTCGACACCGGCTATGCCGCCCGGATCGACCGGGCCAGCGGCGCGATCTGCATCACTGCGCCGCCCTCCGGCATCATGGCGGTCGGCGGCTATCGTTTCCTCTCCAATGACCTCCAGGAATGGGCGCGCCGGCTCGGCCAGGGCGCGCTCCTGACGGCCCTGCCCGACCGCCTCTCGGGCCACCGGCTGGCGGGCCGGGCCCAGGATAACGCCCGCGCCCGCGAGGCGCTCAGCGAGCTCGGGCTTAACCCCCTGATGGTCGAGGCTTTTCGCGACCGCTCCGGACCGGTTTGACCCCAGTTTCGCCGGGAACATTGACGCTGCATTAATGCGGCCGGACTAGATTGCGCAGCATCGATTGCGTGATCAGAGTTTCCAAATGTCCCAGGCGGGCCCGATCCTGTTTGTGTCCAACGCCGAGCGACCCGCGTTCATGGCGGCGCTGGACGAGGCCCGTCTCTTTCCCGTCGTCGACAGCGATTGGGCGAGCGCGGCGCGCGCCGTCAGCGAGGTACAGCCGGCCGCGGTCCTCGCCGCGATGTCCGGCGGGCACGAGCCGCATATGGCTTTGCTTGCAAAGAAGATCGCCGATCAGCCGCTTTATCTACCCCTGGTCGCGCTGGATGCGCAGGGTTCGCTGCCCCACAACGCCCTGCCCTTCGCCACGCGCGGCAACGCTGCCGAACGCCTGATCGCACGCCTGCGCGCCGCGATCCGCATTCGCACGCTGCACGCCACCGTGCTGCGCCGGCTGCCGGAAGTGAAGGTCGCGCTGCCCGAGACCGATCCGGTGCGCGATGCCATCGTGCTGCTGGTCGGCCGCGGGGCCGCCTATCCCGCCCTCTCCGTCGCGCTCGGTGAGCGCACAGGCGTGGTCGGCGCGCTCTCGATCGAGGCCGCGGCAAAGCATCTCAACACCCGCGACATCGACGGCGTCGTGCTCTCGGACGGTTTCACCCCACGCGTCACCGATGCTTTCCTCACGGTGCTCGCGGAGGACACGCGCTTCCGCAACCTGCCTGTGGTCGTCACCGCGCACCAGCTCACCCAGAGCTATGACCTGCCCAATCTCGAGCTGATCGCGGGCGAGCCCGCCAAGGTCGCCGCCAGCGCGCTGCCGCTGATCCGTCAGCACGCGATGGCAGCGCAATTGAGCCGCACGCTGCGCTCGATCGACGCAGGCGGCTGGCTCGATCCGCGAAGCGGCCTGCTCACGGTCGAAGCCTTCGCCCGCGATTTCGCCAAGGCGGTCGAGCAGACCCTCGCCCGCGGCGGCGGCCTGTCGGTGGCGCGCTTCGCCTTCGATTCCGGCAATCCCCGCGCGCAACTCGATGCCGCGCGGATCCTGAGCCGCCTGATGCGGCAGATGGACTTCGGCACCGCGCAGAAGGACGGCTCGGTGATCGTGGTGTTCGCGGAGACCGATTTTCGCACGGCGCATATGATCGCCCGCCGCCTCTCGGCGGTGATGAAGCACACCTCGAACGGCAAGCACGAGATGCGCAGCGATCCCGTCGTCAGCGTGGATTCGCTGTCGCCGTCAGATACGGCAAGGTCGCTGCTCGGGCGGTTGTCGGCGGACGCGTCGCGGGCGGCGTCGTAAGGTTTCGTAGGGTGGATTAGGGTCACTACGAGGGACGCGGCTGGCGCGGCTTCCATCACCACGCAACCCTGTGCATCGCAGCCTATGGCTTTCTGATCGCCGAGCAGGCGACGATTCCCCCCTCAGGACCACGTTCCGCCCCGTCAGTCCCGGTACCTCGCTTACCCGACGATTATCGACCGAGAGGCTCCGCCCACGCGGCCTGAACGCCACGTCCCGAACTCGATCGCAACCATGCGCGCCCGATTGATCCGCATGCTCA
>NZ_AXAY01000021.1 GCF_000473045.1 Bradyrhizobium sp. WSM3983
GCGGCAGGGCAATCGCATATGAAAACTTGTCCCTGCGGCCATCCTTCGAGACGCCCGCTTTGGGCGGGCTCCTCAGGATGAGGGCGGAGTATGCGGCAGCAGTTTCAAAGGGGCACTGACGCTGGTTAGCCTCATCCTGAGGAGGCGCGTAAGCGCCGTCTCGAAGGACGAGGCGTGCGCGCAGGTCGCCGCAACGAGTCATATGCGATTGCCCTGCCGCTTGCGGGGAGAGGGGGAATTTCAGCACGGGAGGTGATAGCTGGATTCGCGGAGAGTCCCCCTCACCCGGATTGCATCCACGATGCAATCCGACCTCTCCCCGCAGGCGGGGCGAGGTGAAGCGGAGCTCGTGGCGATACCACAGCATTCAGTATCCCGCCCGCGTCTTGCCGTAGCCTGCCGGCGCGGTGGCGTTGGCGTCGAGCAGCCAGCGCGCGCGCGGTTGCGCCTCCATCGTATCGGTGATGCCGAGCGCGAGGCGTTCGGCGCCGGCCCAGGCGATCATCGCGCCATTGTCGGTGCAGAGCGCGGGCGGCGGCATGATCAGCTGCGTGCCGGCTTGCCGCGCGACGTCAAACAGTGCGCCGCGGATCGCCTGATTGGCGGCGACGCCGCCGGCCGCGACCAGCGCGCGCGGCGCGCCGAACTGTTCGCGGAACAGTTTTAGGCCAACGCGAAGCCGATCGGCCGTGGAATCCAGCACCGCGGCCTGAAAGCCCGCGCAGAGATCGCTGACGTCCTGCGGCGTGATCTCAGCCAACCGGCTCGCTTCGGTGCGGACTGCGGTCTTCAATCCCGACAGCGAGAAATTGGCATCGGGACGTCCCTGCATCGGCCGCGGGAAAGCGAAGCGCGCCGCATCGCCGTTCGCCGCCGCGCGCTCGACCTGCGGGCCGCCCGGATAGGGCAGGCCCAGCATCTTCGCGACCTTGTCGAAGGCCTCGCCGATCGCGTCGTCAACGGTGGTGCCAAGCCGCACATATTGGCCGACGCCGGTGACCGCGACGATCTGGGTGTGGCCGCCGGAAGCGAGGAACAGGCAATAAGGAAAGTCGATGCCGTCGGTCAGGCGCGGCGTCAGCGCATGCGCCTCGAGATGGTTGACCGCGACCAGCGGCGTGTCATGTACCATCGCGATCGCCTTTGCGGTGGTGAGCCCGACGATGACGCCGCCGATCAGGCCCGGGCCCGCGGCTGCCGCGACGCCGTCGAGCTGGGCGTAGTCGATGCCGGCCTCGTGCATGGCGCGGTCGATGATGCCGTCGAGCACGTCGACATGGGCGCGCGCGGCGATCTCCGGCACGACGCCGCCGAAACGGGCATGCTCCTCGACCTGCGACCGCACGATATTGGACAGGATCCTGCCGCTCCCGTCAGGCGCGCGCTCGATCACGGCCGCCGCGGTTTCGTCGCAGGTGGTCTCGATGCCCAGTACCAGCATTGGCGAATTGTTATCCAATTTGCGCCCTTGCGCTCATCCGTAAAGCAGAGTTCTGGTACGTCCGGTAGCATTCCGGGGTCGGCTTGCGCAATCGTCACGCGCCGCCATCCCTTGAATGCGTCACCGCCACGTGGGTCGGGAACACAAGCGATGTCCATTCTTGTCACACGTCCGCATCCCGACAATGAGGCGACGGCGGAAAATCTGCGCGCGCGGGGACATGTGGTGCTGCTTGCGCCAGTGCTCAAGTTCGAGCCGGTCGCGTTCCATGACGAGAGTGAGGCGGACTATAGCGCCATCATCGTGACATCGGCCAATGCGATCCGCGCCGTCGCGCCGCAATTGCGGGACCTCGGCCTCTCGGACCTGCCGCTGTTCGCGGTCGGCGAGCACACGGCTTCCGTGGCGCGCGACGTCGGCTTTGCTGATGTGATCGTCGCCGGCGGTGATGCCGCTTCCTTGCGCGACAAGGTGATGCAGAGCGCGCGCGACAAGGTGCTGAAGAAAAAGAGTACGCTGCTCTATCTCGCGGGCGCCGATCTGTCCCGGGATCTTGGCGGCGAGCTCGGTATGGAAGGGTTTAGCGTGGTCACCCAGACGACTTACCGCATGGCCCCGGTCAAGATCCTCCCGCGCGACGTCTGCGACGGCTTTGCCGCGCATGGCATCGCGGCGGTGCTGCACTACTCCCGACGCAGTGCGCGGGCCTTCCTGGACGCGGCCCGGGACGAGGGCGTCGAAATCTCGGCGCTGGCGATCCCGCAATGCTGCCTATCCGAGACGGTCGCCAGCGTGCTGCGTGACGCCGGAGCATCACAGGTCCTGGTGGCCGCGACCCCGGACGAAAATGCCCTGTTTGACGCCTTGGAGCGTGCTTTGCGGACCCGTTTGGCGTAAGAGGACGGGCCGAATCCGAGGCAATCGGGCTCGTCTCTGGTATGAAAGTGTGAGGAACCGTCACGATGGCCGACGACAAGCCTGAAGACGCAGGATTGGCCCCCGAGTCCGGCCGTGCCAAGCGCAGCGCGCCCACCATCGACCTCGAGGCGACCGAAGTTTCCACCCAGCCGCAGGATGTTGCGGGTGAGCCGGAGGCGCAGCCATCGGCCGAGCAGGAAAATTCCGAGCAGCCCGGTGCCGAAGACGCCAAGGTCGAGACAGCCAATGTTGAGGCTACCAAGGCCGAGCCGGAGCATAGCGAGGCGCAGGCGGCCGCCGCGTCTACAGCCATTTCTCCCTGGGTCATTGCGCCATTTTCCGGCGCCGTCGCAGCCGCGGTTGTGATCGCGGTCGGCTGGGTGCTGGGCTGGCCCGCGGTGCAGGCGCCGCCGGCCGCGCCGCAAGTGACGAGTGCCACAGTCGATGCGCTAAGCGGACGCGTCGCCGCAGTCGAAGCCAAAGCAGGCAAGCCCGCCGCCGATCCGGCCATCGTCGCGCGGCTCGATGCGCTGGAGAAATCCGTCGGCACCTTGCGCGGCGACATCGCCAATTTGCGTGCGCAATCCGACAAGATCGCGAGCGCATTGAACGATGCGAAATCCGCGCCGCGTGACGCGGCGGCCTCGCCCGGCCTCGCCGCCCTCGACGACCGCATCTCCCAGCTCGAGCGCGCCAGCACCACCGCCCGTGCCGAGCTCGCGCAGCAGGGCGAAAAGATCGCCGATGCCAAGGTGATGGACGACAAGCCGTTGCGCTATGTGGTCGCCGCCACCCTGCTCGACGTCGCCGTTCGCCATAACGATCCCTATGAGGCGCAGCTCACTGCTGCGCGGTCGTTCGCGGCCAAGCCCGAATTGCTCAAGCCGCTCGATGCGTTCGCAGCCGCCGGCATCCCGACGCCGGTCGCGCTGAGCCGTGAGCTCCTCAACATCGTGCCGAAACTGTCGCCGCCGGCGGAAACACCGAGCAGCAGCGCCGGTATCGTCGAGCGCCTTCAGGCGGGCGCGTCGAAACTCGTCCGCATCGAGCGCACCGACGGCGTCGGCAATGACCGCGGCGCAATCGTCGCGCGGGTCACCGCGGCGGCGCTGCGCAACGATTTCGTCGAGGCGCGCCGCGAGCTGAAGACGCTGCCCGAGGCCGATCGCGTGCCGGCACAAGCCTGGCTCGACAAGGCCGACGCGCGCGATGCCGCGCTCGCGGCTTCCCGCAAATTCGCCGACGACGCTCTCGCTGGTCTCGCCAAGCCTGTTCAATAAGCCTGCTCGATAAGATTCGCGCAACAATCCGCGCGTATAGGGATAGTCATGCTTCGCATCGTCCTCTTCCTTGTTCTGATTGCGCTCGCCGGCGCCGGCGCGGCCTGGGTTGCCGATCAGCCCGGCGATGTCGTGCTGACCTGGGGCGGTTTTCGGGCCTCACCGAGCATTCCGGTGTTCGTGCTCTGCCTCGGCATATTCGCAGTCCTGATCGTTTTCCTTTGGAGCATCCTGACCGTGATCTGGCGCATGCCCGGACGGATGCGCCGCCGCCGGCATGAAAAGCGTCACGCCCGCGGCCGCCACGCCATCACCCACGGCCTGCTCGCGATCGGCCATGGCGACACTGCGCTTGCCCGCCGTCACGCCGAAGCGGCGCGGCGGCACGCGCCGAACGATCCGCTCGCGCTTCTCTTGCACGCTCAATCGGCCCAGCTCGACGGCAATCGCGACGAGGCGCAGCGCGCGTTCCGGGCCATGGCCGAGCGCGAGGATACCCGGCTGCTCGGCCTGCGCGGCCTGTTCATCGAGGCGCAGCGCGCCGACGATGCGGTCGGTGCCGTGATGATCGCGGAGGAAGCGATCAAGCTGTCACCGTCCTCGACCTGGGCCTCGCATGCGGTGCTCGGCTTCCGCTGCGCGCGCGGCGATTGGAGCGGCGCGCTCGCGATCCTGGATTCGAACCTGTCCGCGGGCCTGATCGACAAGCAGGCCTACCGCCGGCAGCGCGGCGTGCTGCTGACGGCGCGCGCGCTGGAATTGGAGACGATGGACCGCGATGTCGCGCGCGAGAGCGTGATGGAAGCCGTCAAGCTCGCGCCGATCCTGGTGCCGGCGGCGGTGCTCGCGGCGAAATTCGAGAGCGAGGCGCATCAGGTGCGCCGCGCCATGAAGCTGGTCGAGGCCGCCTGGCTCGCCAATCCGCATCCCGATCTCGCTGACGCCTATGCGCATGTCAAACTCGGCGACGCGGCGCGGCAGCGCCTGCAACGGGTCGAGACGCTCGCGGCGAAAACGCCGGCGGACAAGGCCGGCCATGTCGAGGGACAGCTTGCGATCGCGCGCGCTGCGATCGATGCCTCCGCGTTCGCTCGTGCGCGCGAAGTGCTGGCGCCCTACGTCAACGATCCGACCCAGCGCGTGGCGCTGTTGATGGCCGAGCTCGAACGCACCGAGCACGGCGACGGCGGCCGGGCCCGCGCCTGGACCTTGCGTGCGGTGCGTGCCCGTCACGACCCCGCCTGGACCGCGGACGGCTATGTCAGCGATCGCTGGCGTCCGGTCTCCCCGGTCACTGGCCGGCTCGACGCCTTCCAGTGGCAGACGCCGGTGGCGAGCCTGCCCTCGGACAAGGGCACGACGATCGAGTCCTCAGCCTTCGAGGAAGCCATGCTCGCCGCCCCGCCGCCGAAGCGGGTCACGGTCGCCAAGGAGCCGCCGGCGGAACCGGCCGTGATCGCGCCCGTCCCGACCCCAGCCCCGGCCGCGCAGGACAACGTGCCCCCGGGGGCCAAGGAAGAACCGGTGGTGACGCCCGCCGATCCGGTCAAGCCGGTCCCTGAGGCCGCCGAATCATTGCCGGTGGCGGCAACCCCGGTGTTCCGGACCCGGGCCGACCTCGACAAGCCCACACAGGCGCCGATCCAGGCCGTCATCCCGATCGTTCGCGCGCCGGATGATCCCGGTATCGATGATGACGGCCCGAGCGATGAATTTACGGAACAAATCGGAACGCCCAAGACCTATGCAAAGGCTCAAGCCGGCGGCTGGCGCGGATTCTGGTCCCGCTGGGGCGCGTGAGGCCCATTTCGCCTGCCGCTTGTCCTTGCCAATTCGAGCCATGCCCGATATCAGGAGCGCGCGTATCGGGGCCGGCAGCGCCGGGCCCCCGGCAGGGTTCGCCGCAATAGCTCAGTTGGTAGAGCACGTCATTCGTAATGACGGGGTCGGGGGTTCGAGTCCCTCTTGCGGCACCAATTATCGCTCTGATTTTTCGATGTTTTTCGTGCGCGCCCGGCGTCTTTCCTCGTCCCTGCCAAAGCAAGGAACCACCGCGCAACCACCAAAGTTCAGGATTGAAGAATGGCGCCCGTGGCCACCGAACCGGTACACCTCATCGAGGATGCAGCGACTGGCGACCGGCTTTTGATCTACGGAACAGAACGCGGCATCAAGGTGGAGCTGCGTTACGAGGGCGAAACACTGTGGATGAGCCAGGCCCAGATAGCCGAGCTGTTCCAAGTGGACCGCTCGGTCGTCTCCAAGCATTTGGCGAATATTTACCAAGACGGCGAACTGGATCCCGCGGCAACTAGTGCAAAAATTGCACAGGTTCGCACCGAAGGAGCCCGAGCCGTCAATCGTGCCGTGGAGCACTATAATCTCGATGCCATCATCAGCGTCGGCTATCGGGTAAGCTCAGCCGCGGGAACGCAGTTCCGGAAATGGGCCACCGAGAAGCTGGTCCAATTCGCGACCAAAGGCTTCGTGATCGACGCCGAGCATCTGAAGGCACCCGACAGCAGAGACCGTGTCGCCGAGCTGAAGGAGATCATCCGAGACATCCGATCGGATGAAGCAAACGTCTATCGTGAGATCAAGCGCATTTGCGCGATGTGCAGCGACTACGATCCGAAGTCGCCAGCTTGGCATGCGTTCTACGCGCATACCCAAGCAAAGCTGATGTATGCGGTCACCACTCACACACCCTCTGAGATGGTCTACAGCCGCGCCAACGCGGATCATCCGAACATGGGCTTGCGCACATGGAAGGGCGACAACGTCACTCAAGCCGACGTGGACGTTTCGAAGAACTATCTCGCCGAAGGTGAGCTGCGAGAGTTCAACCGCCTGACGGTGATTCTGCTCGATATATTCGAAGACCAACTCGATCTCGGCAAGATCAACACGATGGCCGAGATCGAAGCCCTGCTCGACAACCAGCTTAAATCACTTAACCGTAACCTGCTTAGAGGCGGCGGTTTCGTGAAAACGGAGCAGGCTAAGGCACACGCGTTGGAGCAGTACAAAGCGTTCAACGAAAAGCGGAAGGCGCTCCGTTTCGCTGAGGCGGATGCCGCCTTGAAAGCTCTGAAGGCCGAAGAAAAGTCTCTTCCAAAAACTCGGCGCCCTGGTCCTGCCAAGAGCTGATCAGGCGGATCATCAGATCCACGACCGCCAGACAGCGACGCTCCCCCACAACAAGACAGACTAGCGAACCGGCCCCGCCAGCTATCGCGATCCACATGGTCGGCTTCATTGCCTTGCCTTTGTCCGACCGCGGCCAATACTGAGGAACAGAAAGCATTCTGACGTCCGTCCAGCGATGGAATAGCACCGCTGCGAAGGTGAAATTCCACCAAGCGGCGCATGCTGCGACAAAAGCCGAGACGATGCTAGCTACGAACAAAACAGAGCGCCCGAGTAAGATGGAGGATGCTCGCCAGCATGCGCCTCGAAGAGTAGGCCAACAATGGCCCCTGAGATCGACGCGGATGCTGAGCCTGGCCGGTTCAAGGCAGTGCGGCAGCTCGCGTGATTTTGATCACATAACCTCGCGCGCCTCTCGCCTAGTATCCCGGTCACGCAAACACGGGGAGATTTCACATGCGCAAGATTATTTTGGTCGCCGCCATGGTTCTGGCTTCCGCATCGGCCCAGGCAGGTGACCGCAGCCTGTCGCTGTCCACGGCAACGGCCGCTCCGCAAGCCACCACGACGACGCAAATCAGCGAAGTCGCGCCGGCGGTCGAAGCACCGAAATATGTCGACCGTCCGCCGACAATCCCGACCGCCGCGCCCGCTGCGGCGACCGCTCCCGCCGTGACCACGACAACGACGACCTCGGCGCCAGTCACGACGAGCAAGCCCAAATCCACTGCGAAGGCCGACAAGCCCAGGCACAAGCGCACCTGGACCGAAGCCCGCATCGTCGGCGAGCTGCACCGCCACGGCATTTGCTGGTAAGCGGCGGCGTGTCGCTCTCAAAATAAAAATGACCGGGCTGAGCCCGGTCATTTCTGCTTGTCGAAACCTGAGCCGCTTAGCGCTGCGAGACCGTCTGCACCACGCTCGAGATCGGACGCATGCTGGTGCTGGCGGTCGGCACCTTCATGTCCTTCATCAGCGCTTCATCATATTCCGGCAGCGTCTGAAGCGTCGTCTTCGCTTTCATCTGCACGACCTTGTAGCCGCCGGCCTTGAGCCGCGCGAGCAGCGCCGGCATTGCTTCGCCGGTGTGCTTCTGGAAATCGTGCATCAGGATGATGCCCTTGCCGAGCTTGTCGAGCCGCGTCATCACCGTCTCGATGATCTTCTCCGGCGTCGCGCCCTTCCGGAAATCGAAGGAGTCGATGTCGGTCGAGAACATCGCGACGTTGCGGGTGCCGAAATAGCTCACGATCGCCGGATTGTGTTGAAGCTGCGGGAAGCGGAAGAACGGCGACGGATTGGTGCCGAGCGCCCATTTCACCGCGCTGATACCCTTCTCGACCTCGTCCTTCGCCATCTGCTCGGTCATCTTCTTGCCGTTCAGGTTGACATGCGACCAGGTGTGCGTGCCGACCGTGTGGCCTTGGGCCAGCACCTGGCGCAGGATCTCCGGATGATAGGTCGCATGCTTGCCGACCGAGAAGAACAGGCCCTTGGTGCATTCATCCGCGAGCGCCTTCAGCACTGCGGGCGTGTTCACCGGCCAGGGACCGTCGTCGAAGGTCAACACGACCTCCTTGTCGGTGAGGAAGTCGAACTGCTTGAAATGGTCGAAGCCGAAGCCGGGGCCGCCGGTGGTGTCGATCTCGACCACGCGGGAGACGCCCAAAGCATTCGGATTGGTGCAGGTCGTCGTCTGCTGAACCGGCGCCGGTGCCGGCGCGACGGCAGGAGCAGCGGGCTTGCCCGCGAGCGCCGCAGTCGTCTCGACGTCATCCTTGGCGGCAAGCTTGGCCGGCGCCGGCAGAGGATCGGCGGCGCGGGCAGCTGTTGTCTTGGGGGCGCCCTGGTCGGCGCGCGAGGAATAAAAGTACCAACCTCCGGCGATCACGACCGCCGCAAGGACACTGGCCAGCATCAGGCCCAACGCATTACGCATCGCTACTCTTTCCAAATACGCAACCAAACCAGCGGAATTTCCCGCGCGCCCGGCCATTAATGCGAAGGAACAGTTAACGTGACACCAACACGACAGCGGTTGCGGAGGAATTTCAGCTGGGTGCGCCAAAGTGACCGATCTCACAGAGGGCAGGCCGCCCGTGACCATCATCACAGTAGAAAGGATTTTGGGGGAGCATGGTCATTCCCATCAACAGCGGGCCCGCTACGCGGTGCCAATGGGAGCTTCAAATGACCACCTCTCTGAACACCAAGTCCCTGACCACCAGGATCCGCGACACCAGCCTGGCTCTGGGCTTTGCGGCCATCGTCTCGATCATCTCGACGACCTCGAGCTTCGCCTTCTCGGCCGAAGCGCAGCAGATGTGCACCGGCGATGCCTTCCGCCTGTGCTCGTCGGAGATCCCCAATATCCCGAAGATCACCACGTGCATGATGAAGCATCGTTCGGATCTGAGCGCCGGCTGCCGCGCGGTGATGGACAAGGACCTCGCCAAGGGCGCCTCACGCAAGGTCGCTGACGTTCAGGACGGTCAATAAGAGCGCAACGAGTACATCGTTGCGTCGGTGAGCTCCCCTCGCGATGTGCCCCGGCGTCAAGCCGGGGCCACGCGGCGGCGCGGAGCAGCCTGCAAGGTCAACCTGCCAATAAAGCCGTTGCGGCTAAGGGATCGTCGCACTAGCTTCGCCCGCACATTTTGCGGGTACGAGGCATGACGCGATGACCAGATTTCTTTTCATTGTTTCTTTGGTTCTGTGCGCATCCGGCGCGTCTGCACAGCAGCAGCAACCCGGTCACGACGCCTGCGCGCGCGACGTCTCGCGTCATTGCCGCGCCGTGATGAACAATGGCGATAGCGCCGTGCTCGCCTGCCTGAAGCAGAACCGCGCCAAGCTGAGCAAGGCCTGCGACAAGGTGCTGACGGAGCACGGGCAGTAAGGCTCCTGCTAGCGACTGATGCTGCTTCCTGCCGCAGTCGCGACCACCGGCAACACTTCGGCGCTGGCGCGGTCCGGCGTCTCTTCCTTCCAGCGCACCGAGCCGAATGGCCGCTCCAGCATGCGGCGGATCCGCACCGGATCGGGGCCGATGTGGAAATCGATCGCCTGCTGATGGAGTGCGCGTTCGGACTGGGTGGAACGGTTGCGCTGGCGCAGATAATCGAACCAGGTCGGACAGTGATAGCGCTCGGTCCACAATTCGGGATCGGCGATGTCGCGCGCGATCGACCAGCCGTAAGCGCCGTTGCGTTGCCGGGAGAGTTGCACGTCCTGCATCACATTGTGGAAGGCGCGCGCGTTCTCCTGGGCGACGCGATATTCGATCTCAACCACCAGCGGTCCGCTGCGCCCGGTCAGCGACAGCTTGACTTCGGGATCGGCCAGCACGTCGGCGTCCTCGTTGCGGGCGCCGACGCGCGGCATCGCAAGCCAGATGCCGAGAACGGGCGAGATCAGCATCAACCCGGCGGCAGTCAGCAGCGCGACCTCGACCCCGGCATAGTCGGTGAGATGACCCCAGCCCCAGGCGCCGATTGCGATGCCGCCTGAAATCGAGGCCTGGAACGCCGCGAGCGATCGCCCCGCGACCCAGCGCGGCGCCGAGAGTTGCACGCCGATGTTGAAGAGTGCGACAGCCGCCATCCAGACAGCGCCCGCCAGCACCAGCGCGGCCGCTGTCAGCACCGGCTCGCTCGAGAGCGCAAGGGCCGCCATCGCAAAGGCCACCGAGATCGTGCAGGCGCGGATCGCGGACTCACCGCTCATGCGCTTGCGCAGCTCGTGAATGTTAAGCGCGCCGACGACGGCGCCCATACCGAAGGCGCCCAACATGATGCCGTAAGTCTGTGCACCGCCGTGTAGCAGGTCGCGCGCGACCAGCGGCATCAGCGCCATGATCGCGCCACCGATCAGGCCCATCACCAGCGTGCGTAGCAGCACGATCTTGATCGGCGGCGAATTGGTGATGTAGCGGAAGCCGGACACCATCGCACGATTGAGTTTTTCCCGCGGCAATCGCGAGGGCTCGACCTCGCGCCGCCAGACCAGCAGCACTACCAGCAGCGGAAGGTAGAGGATCGCGTTACAGGCAAACGCCGCCACCGCGCCGAGTGCGGCGACGATGACACCGCCCACTGCGGGACCGAAGCTGCGTGCGATGTTGTAGCTGATGCCGTTCAGCGCGACGGCCGATGGCAAGGCTTCAGGCGGCACCTGCTCGCTGACGGAGGACTGCCAGGCCGGTCCGAACAGCGCATTGCCGCTGCCGACGACGAAGCAGAAGGCCAGCAACGATTCCGGGGCGATGAGCTGCAGCCCGGCCAGGATCGTGAGTGCGGTCGCACCGATCAGCGCGATCATGAGGGCGACGAGGGCCACGATGCGGCGGTCGTACATGTCGGCGATGGCGCCGGCCGGCATCGAGATCAGCATGATCGGCAGCATCAGGGCGGTCTGCACCAGCGCCACCTTGTCGGCGGAGGCCGCCATCTGCGTCATCGCCCAGGCGGCGCCCACGCCCTGGATCAGGAGGCCGAGATTGGAGAGCAGGCTCGCGAGCCAGATGCGCCGGAACACGGTATACCGCAGGGGTGCCGTAATGCCGTCGGCGGGACGTCTCTGGCGGTTCGTCTGCTCGGTCATATCCTCTTCCAAATCGTCTGGCAGAAATGGCTCCAATGATTCCGGCATCTTCAGTGATGCCCGCGAAAGCCCTTCGCTGTCCAGTGGTTAGGCCGCTATAAGCGGTGCAAAGACATGGTTTACGGGGAAGAGCAGATGAAGCTGTCGCGGCGGACGATCCTCCAGGGTGCGGGTAGCCTGGCGTTCGCGGTTGCGAACTTCCGCAACGATGCGCTGGCGCAAGCGCCGTCCGCGGCCCAAAGCCCTGAGGTGCCGCCGATCCTGTTCGTCCATGGCAATGGCGATTACGACGCGCTCTGGATGACGACGCTGTGGCGGATGGAGTCCAATGGTATTGCGCGCGACCGCATGATGGCGATCAATTTCACCAATCCCACCGCGCGCACCGACGATACGGTCGAGGAGGCCAACCGCTCCTCGACCGAGGATCAGCGCCGCGAGCTTGCCGCCGCCATCGCCGAGCTGAAGCGCCGCACGGGCGCGGCGCGCGTGGCGCTGGTCGGCAACTCTCGCGGCGGCAATTCCATCCGCAACGTCATCAAGAACGGCGGCGCCGGCGATGTCAGCCACGCGGTCCTGTGCGGTACGCCCAATCATGGCGTGTTTGCGCTCGATGATCTGCTCGGCAGCGAGTTCAACGGACGCGGCACCTTCCTGCGCGGCCTGAACGACGGCGACAGCGAGGTGACGCCGGGCACAGCCTTCCTCACCCTGCGCAGCGACGGCATGGACAAATATGCGCAACCCGATGGCCGCTTCATGGGCAAGCCGGGCGTGCCGACCAATGTCACCGCCGAGGGGCCGGAGCTGAAGGGCGCGACCAATCTCGTGCTCGGCACGATCGACCATCGGGAGACGGCGTATCACCCGCGCGCTTTCCGTGAGATCTACAAGTTTATCGCCGGCCGCGAGCCCGCGCGCATCGCGATCACGCCGGAGCGCACCGTCCGCCTCAGCGGATTGGTCACGGGCGCGGTGGATGGCGTGCCGACCAATCGCCCGGTGGCCGGGGCGGTGGTAGAGGTCAACTATGTCGACGGTGAGAGCGGGGAGCGCAGGGGCGTGGTGCATCGCTCGACGACGGGTGCCGACGGCCGTTGGGGGCCGGCCGCGGTCGATTCCACCTTGCCGCTCGAGCTCGTCCTGACCTCACCCGACGCCCCGACGACGCATTTCTACCGCTCGCCCTTCCCGCGCTCCTCCGACGTTGTACATTTGCGCGCCGCGCGCCCGTTCATTCCCGCGGACAAGGATGCCGGTGCGGTCGTGATCATGTCGCGCCCGCGCGGCTATTTCGGCCTGCCGCGCGATACCGTCCTGTTCGACGGCCAGGAGCCCGCCGACGTTCATCCGGGCGTGCCCACGGATGCGACAGCAACCTTGCGCCTTCCGGCCAGCGAGGGCCGGCGCAACATCGTGGCCCAGTTCAACGAAGAACGAATTGTGGCACGCGCGTGGCCGGCCTCCGAGAACAGGATTGCGGTTGCCGAACTGACTTATTAGCTAATTGCCTGCGCAAGCCTTTACTGCGACGAGATCTGCGGGAGAGAGCCATGAACATCGCCAGCGTGCGTCGGCCCATCATCCCCCCGACCCCGCCGCGCGCGCCGGACAATTTGTCGTTCTTTGGCCGGCTTGCGGTGATCAGGCAGAACATGATCGCCACCTGGGGGCAGCGCGCCTATGAGGAAGAGATCATCCAGGGCCGCTTCTTCCTGCACAAGAGCTTCATCCTGAATCAGCCGGATGCGATCCGGCACGTCCTGCTCAGCAACTACGAGAACTACAAGCGGACGCCGGCGGGGATCCGCATGCTGCGTCCCGTGCTCGGCGAAGGTCTTCTGCTCGCCGAGGGGCATGCCTGGACGCATCAGCGCCGGACGCTCGCACCCGCCTTCACGCCGCGCGCCACCGCCAATCTCGTCCCGCACATGACGGCGGTGCTCGACGAGACCATCGCGAAGCTGGATGCGCGCGCGGACGAGCTGATCGATCTGCGCGAGATCATGCAGCACATGACGCTTGAGATCGCCGGGCGCACGATGTTCTCGTTCGGCATGGACCGGCACGGCCCGACCTTGCGCAACTTCGTCAGGGAATACGCCGAACGGCTCGGGCGGGCCTACTTCCTCGACATGGTGCTGCCGGTCTCCTGGCCGACGCCGATGGATCGGGCTCGCGCCCGCTTCCGCACGCGCTGGACCGAATTCGTCGCGATGCTGATCGCCGAGCGACGCGCGGCGGGCAAGAAGGACGGTGCACCGCCGCGCGATCTGTTCGATCTCATGGACGAGGCGCGCGATCCTGAAACGGGCAAGGGTTTTTCGGACGAGCAGCTCGTCGACGAGGTCGCGACCATGATCCTGGCGGGTCATGAGACGACCGCAACCGCGCTGTTCTGGGCGCTCTATCTGCTGGCGCTCGATCCTGATACGCAGGAGGAGGTCGCCTCCGAGACCCGCGGTGAGCATCTCGACAGCATGGCCGATATCGACCGGCAGAAATTCACCCGCGCCGTGATCGACGAGACCATGCGGCTCTATCCGCCGGCGTTCCTCGTCGCCCGAGCTGCGCGCGCCAAGGACAATGTGGCCGGAGCTGAGGTCAGCAAGGGCGACATCATCATGATCGCGCCCTGGCTGCTGCATCGGCACGAGAAGCTGTGGGATCAGCCGAACGCGTTCATTCCAAAGCGCTTCATGTCGAAGGAACCGCCCGATCGCTTCGCCTATCTGCCGTTCGGCGCGGGCCCGCGTGTCTGCGTCGGCGCGCCGTTCGCGCAGGCTGAGTCCGTGCTGGCGCTGGCCCGGCTGATCGGCGCGTTCCGCGTCGAGCTCGTCGACACGGATCCTGTCATTCCGTATGGCGTCGTCACGACCCAGCCGGACCACTCACCCATGTTCCGCATCACACGCCGGTGACAGGCTTTGGCCGTGGGCGTGATCCACCCCAAATAGAGTTTGCGCCATGAGCGACATCCAGGCCCAGTTTTCCGTTCTGAAGCAGACCGCCGACGCGAAGGTGGTCGATGCGATCGCACGTCTCATCAAGGACGGTGAGGATCACGAGCTCAACCGCGTCAATGTCCTCGACTTCGCCAGGCAGTATGGCCTCGATGAAGAGCACGCGATTTCCGCCTTTCTGCATTCGGCGCGACTGGGGTTGTTCGATCTCGGCTGGAACGTGCTGTGCCCCGGCTGCGGCGGCGTGCTTGGCGCCCATACGACGCTGAAGGCGCTCAAGCCGGACGATTATCACTGCGCGCTCTGCGCCTGCGGCTACAAGGCCTCGGTCGACGATCAGGTCGAGGTCTCCTTCACCGTGAATCCGCGCGCCCGGCGGATCGCCGCGCACGATCCTGATACGCTTCCGGTGTGGGAGTATTTCAAGCAGGTGTTCTGGAGTTCCGGCGTCGACTTCAACAAGGAATCGTTTGCGACACTGGCCAACGAGGTGACGCTGGATACGATGGAGCTGCCGGCCGGCGAGAAGGCAACCATGTCGCTGCAACTGCCGAACGACTTCATCATCATCTTCGAGCCGGTGACGCACGCCGCTCATTTTATCGACGTCCAGGGCGAGCCGACCAAGGATCGTCAACAGCTTGCCATCATGTACAACAAGGTGCAGGCCCCGACGGGGACCGCGACGATGCGGCCGGGTCCGCTGCGGCTGTCGCTGGAGAACCAGGCCGGCGTGCGCGTGCTACCGTCGGTGTTCATCGCGGCCGAAGCGCTTCATCATCTGATCGGCAAGCGCAAGCCGTTCCTGACCGCCAAGCGCATGCTGTCGAACCAGACGTTTCGCGACGTCTTCAAGGCGGACAATCTCAGTCTCGACCAGCGGCTCCAGATCACCTCGCTGACCTTCCTGTTCACCGATTTGAAGGGATCGA
The DNA here is from genome assembly GCF_000473045.1 of Bradyrhizobium sp. WSM3983. Lineage (GTDB taxonomy): Bacteria > Pseudomonadota > Alphaproteobacteria > Rhizobiales > Xanthobacteraceae > Bradyrhizobium. The sequence goes on from NZ_AXAY01000021.1 coordinate 15,287, forward strand.
CAGCGCTCTACGAGCGCGTCGGCGACCTCGCCGCCTTCGATCTCGTGCGTGCGCATTTCCACGCGTTGCTGGAGATCATCTCGTCCGAGAAGGGCGCGGTGGTGAAGACCATCGGCGATGCCGTGATGGCGACCTTCGTCCGTCCCGAGCACGCGATCGTCGCGGGCTTGCGGATGCGCGCGGCGATGGACGAACTCAACAAGCAACGCGGCACCGCTGATCTCATCGTCAAGATCGGCATCCATGAAGGCCCGTGCCTCGCGGTGATGCTCAACGAGCGGCAGGATTATTTCGGCCAGACCGTCAATATCGCCGCGCGCGTGCAAAGCCTCTCGACCGCGCGGGAGATCCACATCACCGGCCCGGTGCTGGACGCACCCGCCGTCGCCGAGGTCTTGCAGCAGCGTGCGATCAAGCCGATCCAGAAGCAGGCGGCGCTACGCGGCATCGCCGACAAGATGGTGGTGTACGAGATACCGTGAGGGACTGACGGTGACTGCCACCGCAATGATGATGTGGAGGCAGGTGCGTGCCACATCCTCTACCGTCAAGCCCGGCCATAACGCTAATTGACGCACTCAGATTGCCGAAACGTAATGCGGCGCGCGGGACTGACGCACGTTGCGCCGGTTGAGTTTCCCTCTCATATAATGCTGGTAGCGGCCGCGTTCCTCGCGGCGTCATCGATTTCGGTAGGATCTTATGCTCGACGGCCTGCGCCAATTCATCGCCGACATTGTTGCTCCTCATGCCCAGGACCGCGGCTTCGGCGACAGCGATTATCGGCTGGCGGCCACCGCGCTGCTGATCCATGTGGTTTCGCTGGACGGCCAGCCGACGCAGGCCGAGCAGAGCAAGCTGCACAATCTGATCGAAAGCCATTTCGGGCTCGACCGGGGCACGGCCGACCGGCTGATTGCGGATGCGACCCAGGTCGAGGGCGAGGCGGTCGATCTGTATCATTTCACCAGCGTCATCATGCGCTCGCTCGACGAAGAGGGGCGCAAGCGCATCGTCCAGATGATGTGGGAGCTGGTCTATGCCGACGGCCAGGTCACCGAGTTCGAGGACAACGTCGTCTGGCGCGCCTCCGACCTGCTCGGGATTTCCCAGCGCGACCGGATCGATCTCAAGCACGCCGTCGGGGACCGCGCCGGCGATCAGGTCAAGGACGACGCCGTCGGCGGCTAAGTAGTGCTCATGCGCGAAATTTCCGGTTGTGCGGCTCACATGACGAAACTTTAATGTAGCGTCGCGCCGCCCGAGTTCCGGATTCCCCTGTTAATCCGGGGTTTTCCCGCTCTCCCTGTTGCCCGCTCAGGCCGCCATGCTGCTGGCGCCGCTTGCTTGTCGCGCGCGGCTTATGCTCCATTTCGGCCATTAAGGGCCAAAAAACTTCAATTCATGAGACTGCGATCGTGACTGAGCGGGTAACGTTGATCACCGGTGCCTCGGCGGGCATCGGCACGGAGCTGGCGCGCGTGTTTGCCGCGAACGGACACCGGCTCGCGCTGACGGCGCGACGCGCCGACCGGCTCGAGGCGCTCGCGAACGAGCTCACCTCCACGTGCGGCAAGAAGCCGATCGTGATCGCCTGCGATCTCCAGCAAGCCGATGCCGGCGAAAGGATTGCTGCTGCGCTGGCCGCCGAAGAGGTCGAGCTCGACAATCTCGTCAACAATGCCGGCTTCGGCGTGTTCGGCGACGCCATCGAGCGCGACCGCGACGAGCAGGTCGGCATCATCGACGTCAACGTCCGGGCGCTGACCGATCTGTCGCTGCGCTTTGCCGATCAGCTGATCAGGAACAAGGGCGGCCTGCTCAATGTCGGCTCCGTCGCGGGCTTCCTGCCGGGGCCCGGCATGGCCGTGTATTACGCGTCCAAGGCCTATGTGATTTCGCTCACCGAGGCGTTGCGGGCCGAACTGGCGCCGCGCGGTGTTCGCGTCACCGTGCTGTGTCCGGGTCCGGTGCCGACCGAATTCCAGGGGCGCGCCGGTGTTGGCGCCGGGCATGATACGGCCATTCTCAATGTCTCGGCCGCCGATGTCGCACGGCAGGCCTATCGTGGCCTGATGACGAACAAGCGGGCAGTGCTGCCCGGGCTCGGCATCAAGATTGTGCCGTTCGCACTGCGCTTCTTCCCGCGCGGGTTCATTCTGTCCGCCACCAGCCGGTTCCAGCGGCAGAGACACTAGCGAACGCCCGAAGCACCCGTAGTGGCCCGGAGCTTGCTTCAGTATCGGGGCGTGTGTGCGCGAACTCACACGATGTTAACCACAGCTTAGCTATGCTGGCGGCTTGAACCGATAGCACTCGCAGAGGCCATGTCGTTTCGGACGGACAGGTTTGGTGGCGCAGAAGTGGTGCCCTTCCCCGGAAGGACGCCGAGCGCGGCCGCCTCCGAGTCCCGATTGCCGGTTCTGATCGTGCTGCACCAGGAATCGTCGACGCCCGGCCGCGTCGGCAACGCGCTGCGCGCGCTTGGCCATCGCCTCGACATTCGCAGGCCGCGCTTTGGCGATCCCCTGCCCGACACGCTCGACCGGCATGCCGGCGCCGTGGTCTTCGGCGGCCCGATGAGCGCCAATGATCCCGACGACTACATCCGCCGCGAGATCGACTGGATCGAAATTCCGCTGCGCGAACAGCGGCCGTTCCTCGGCATCTGCCTCGGCGCGCAGATGCTGGCGATGCAACTTGGCGCACGCGTCGCGCCGCATGCGCAGGCATTGACCCAGATCGGTTATTACCCGATCCGCCCAACGGCGGCGGGACACGCACTCTGCCCGGATTGGCCGGCGCGGGTGTATCACTGGCATCGCGAAGGTTTCGAGCTGCCGGTTGGCGCCGAACTGCTTGCCGAGGGCGATGATTTCCCGATCCAGGCGTTCCGCACCGGCAATGCCTTCGGCGTGCAGTTTCATCCCGACGTGACCTACGCGATGATGCATTGCTGGACCACGCGCGGCTACGACGGTCTCAGCGCGCCAGGTGCGCGCGAGCGGCATCATCATTTCGCGGACCGTGCCGTCTACAACGCCGCGGAACGGGCCTGGCTCGATCATTTCATTGACGGCTGGCTGGCGCGTCGCGCCGTGCTGGCACAAGCCGCCGAGTGATCGCGCCTTCGTGCAGGTCCTTAGCGCAAGTCCTTGGCGCAGGTCCTTGGCACAAGTCCTTGCCTCATCCCTGATATACTAGGCTCGTTGCCAACGAGCGCGCGCGAACGCGTGCGGCCAACAGAGGAAGAGCGCGATGGCCTATGAACACATTCTCTATGAGGTGAGCGACAAGATCGCGACCATCACGCTCAATCGTCCCGACCGCATGAATGCGTGGACGCCGACCATGGAGCGCGACGTGCGCCACGCGATGGAAGCATCGAGCGCCGACGACAATGTTCGCGTCATCGTGCTCACCGGCGCGGGCCGCGCGTTCTGCGCCGGCGCCGACATGGATGCGCTGAAAGGGCTCGATCCCAACGACGTCAGGCGTGCGTCGAACCTGCCGCCCTTTGACATGAACCGCCGTCCGGACTGGCAGACGCGCTACGGTTTCTATCCGTCGATCGGCAAGCCGGTCATTGCGATGCTCAACGGGGCGACGGCCGGCATCGGCCTCGTGCATGCGCTCTATTGCGACCTGCGCTTTGCCGCCGACAACACCGTGTTCACGACAGCTTTCGCGCGGCGCGGATTGATCGCCGAGCACGGAATCTCATGGATGCTGCCGCGCATCGTCGGTCATGCCAACGCAATGGATCTGCTGATCTCGGCGCGTCGTGTTCCAAGCGAAGAGGCGTTGCGAATCGGGTTGGTCAACCGGCTCTGCTCGCCCGAGAAGCTGCGCGAGGAGACTTACGCCTATGCCCGCGATCTCGCCGATTTCGTCTCGCCGAGCGCGATGGCCGTGATCAAGCGGCAGCTCTACGAGGTGCCGTTCCAGACGCTGGGCGAGGCGACGATCGAGGCCAACCGGGAGATGATGGTGGCGTTGAACGGGAGCGATTTTCGCGAGGGTGTGGCGAGCTTTATGGAGAAGCGGCCGCCGCGGTTTACGGGGAAGTAGGGGGATCTGACTTATTGAAGAAGCCCGCCGTCGCCCTTCGGGCTATGGCGCGGCAGCCTTCGCCACGAAACGGCTCGCCGAGCCGAAGCAGGCGCAGCCTGCGAAGGCTGGTGGAGCCAGGCGGGATCGAACCGCCGACCTCGTCATTGCGAACGACGCGCTCTCCCAGCTGAGCTATGGCCCCTTTGCTGGCCGCTCTGGTAAACGCGGCCGACAACCGGGCGCCATTTAAGTCCCCGCCAAGGTCAAGTCAAGGACGGGTGTAACCCGGTTTTAGCCATCCGGACGCCGACTTCCCTTGTTAGGGCCGGAGGGAACCGATATCTAGCCATGGCCGCCCCAAAGCACTGCCCCAATGACACAGGCCCAGAGAGTGTTTCGCTGATGCGCCCGATAGTCTACATTCTGATCCAGATCATCAATCTCTATATCTACCTGCTGATCGCATCGGCGATCTTGTCCTGGTTGATCGCATTCAACGTCGTGAATACCCGCAACCAGTTCGTCGGCGCGGTGTGGGAGTTTCTCTACCGGATTACCGAGCCGGTCCTCGGCCCCATCAGGCGCAGGCTGCCCGCGATGGGCGGGCTCGATCTGTCTCCGATCGTCGCCTTCTTCGTGCTCTGGTTGATCCAGCTCTATCTCGCCGAGTACGTCTATCCGAACGTGCCGTAGGCTGACGGAGCCTCGATGGTTCCTTGGCGCACCTCCACCACGGGCGTCAGCATCGCGTTGCGCGTGACGCCGCGTGGCGGACGCGACGGCATCGACGGGATCGAGCAGCTCTCCGACGGCCGCAGCGTATTGAAGGTGCGCGTGCGTGCCATCGCCGATGGCGGCGAGGCCAATCGCGCCGTTCTGGCGCTGCTGGCGAAATCGCTTGGCGTACCCAAGGCGAGCGTCAGCCTCCTGTCCGGGGCGACGTCGCGGCTGAAGCAGGTCGCGGTCGCTGGCGATCCGGCACGGCTTACTGACGCGTTGCGCGAGCTCGCTTCAGTCAAATCGACAGGCATAAGGAACTGACATGACGGCCAAGATCATCGATGGAAAAGTCATCGCCGCGGACCTTCGTGCCCGCGTCGCGGACGAGGTCGCCCGCATCAAGCGCGAGCACAATCTGGTGCCCGGTCTTGCGGTGGTTCTGGTCGGCCATGATCCCGCCAGCGAGGTCTATGTCCGCTCGAAGCATACGCAGACGCAAGCTGCCGGCATGGCGTCGTTCGAGCACAAGCTGCCGGCGGATGTCTCGCAAGCCGATCTGCTGGCGGTCGTTGCAAAGCTCAATCGCGATCCCGCCGTGCACGGTATCCTCGTGCAACTGCCGCTGCCCAAGAGCCTGGACACCGAAGCCGTGATCAATGCGATCGATCCCGCCAAGGATGTCGACGGCCTGCATCCGAACAATGCTGGCCGGCTTGCCGGCGGCTTCGAGGCGCTGTCGCCCTGCACGCCTCTCGGCTGCATCATCCTGACCAAGACCGTGCACCCTTCCCTCGAAGGCATGAATGCCATCGTGATCGGCCGCTCCAATCTTGTCGGCCGCCCGCTGGTGCAATTGCTGTTGAACGAGAACGTCACGGTGACGATCGCCCATTCGCGCTCGCGCGACCTGCCCGGGCTCGTGAAGAAGGCCGACCTCGTCTATGCCGCCGTCGGCAGACCTGAGATGGTGCGGGGCGACTGGCTGAAGCCGGGTGCGACCGTGATCGATGTCGGCATCAACCGTATTCCGAAGGACGACGGCAAGACCCGCCTCGTCGGCGATGTCGCCTATCAGGAAGCGCTCGCGGTCGCTGGTGCCGTTACACCGGTGCCGGGTGGCGTTGGTCAGATGACGGTCGCCTGCCTGCTCGTGAACACGCTGCGCGCAGCTTGTGCGATCGCGGGTCTACAGAAGCCTGCGGTGTAGTTCACCTCGCCCCGCAAGCGGGGCGAGGGAGCAAGGCTTACGCCTTCTTTTTCTTCTCGCGCTCGATGCCTTCGAGGATCAGCTTCTGCGCTTCCTCGGCGCCGCCCCAGCGCGTGATCTTCACCCATTTGCCTGGTTCGAGATCCTTGTAGTGCTCGAAGAAGTGCTGGATCTGCTGCAACGTGATATCAGGCAGGTCGGAATACGACTTCACCTTGTCGTAGCGCTGCGTCAGCTTTGACGACGGCACCGCCAGAATTTTCTCGTCGCCGCCGGCCTCGTCTTCCATGAACAGCACGCCGACCGGGCGCACGCTCATGACGGCGCCGGGGATGATGGCGCGCGTGTTGACGATCAGGACGTCGCAGGGATCGCCGTCATCAGACAGGGTGTGCGGAATGAAGCCGTAGTTACCGGGGTAACGCATCGGCGTGTAGAGGAAGCGGTCGACCACCAGCGTGCCGGCTTCCTTGTCCATCTCGTATTTGATCGGTTCGCCGCCCACGGGGACTTCAATGATGACGTTGACGTCCTCGGGGACGTTTTTTCCGATCGAGACCGCATCGATACGCATTAGAAAGGCTCCGTTATTGCCGAAGTTAAATCTCGCCCGGCAGCGATTTTTGCGCTGTCATACGCGGGCTTGGCCCGCTGATCCATGGTGTTTTTGTGAAATAATGAATCCAGCGATCACCGGCGCAAAAGGCAGCGGTATCGATGGATGGAAACGCTGCCGATTAAGCTTTCAGCAGCTTAATTGGTCCAAGCGAAGGCAACCTTGTCGAGCGACTTCGGCCCGAAACGCTCCGAGGAGCGCGCCACCATGCGGCCGCCCAAGGCACGGTAGAACTCGGTCGCCGGATCGTTGTCCGAGAGCGCCCACACCACCATGCTCTTCAGATTGCTCTGCATGAGGTCGCGGCGGGCGGCGGTGAACAGGCGCCGGCCGAAGCCGAGGCCCTGGAATTCCGGACGCAAATAAAGCTCGTAGATCTCACCGTCGAAATGCAGGCTGCGGGCGCGATTGCGGCCGTAGTTCGCATAGCCTGCGATCTTGTCGCCGAACACCAGTACGCTGACGCGGCTGCCCTTGCGGATTGCGCTGTCCCACCACTGCGGACCGCGGCGGTTAATCAACTTCTCCAGCTCGGCGCCGGGAATGATGCCCTGATAGGCGGAACGCCAAGCTTCGTCATGGGTGGACGCCACTGCAGTTGCATCTGCAGCTTTGGCCGGCCGGACCTCGATCAGGGTTGTGCTCATGGGGGCGATCAAACCAAGTCGCCGCGTCGACGGCAAGACCTATCGTTAATTATCGGTTAACCTGTGGACTTTCTGCATCAGTATTTTAACCATGTTGTACCGAAAAAAGACAAGACGTCATTTCGGGCGGCAGTGGCGTGCCATGCGCCGGTGCAAAACTCCGCGGTCTCAAGAATGAACGCCGATGGCAACGCAGAAAGTCCGCCCAAGGTGATTCGTTCCGACTAATCTGGCCTGCGCTATCCGTGTTCGCCCTCGGCCATTCATGCGGCTCCTCGACACCCTTGCCCCTCTGCTCCTGCTGTCCCTGCTGACGGCGCAGCCTCTGTGCGCTCAGGTCACGTTCGGGGCATCGGGCGCAGAGAGCGAGCCGTTCCGCCGCCAGGAATGGCGCGTGCCGTCGCCGGATACCGACGTTGCCGCGCGCGCGCTGTTGTTTCGTCCCGTCGGTGCCGGTCCGTTCCGGCTTGCGGTGATTGCCCATGCGTCGACGCAGAACGTGTTGCGTCGCGCGCAAATGCCGCAGCCGGAATATCGCGCGCTCGCAGCGTTTCTCGCCGCGCGCGGCTTTGCCGTGCTGGTGCCCGAGCGGCTCGGCCATGGTGCGACCGGCGGCCGCTATGTCGAGGACCAGGGCGGCTGCGACGAAGCGGACTATGCGCGCGCAGGCCGCGCCACCGCGGAAGAAATTTCGCTCGCACTGGACTATCTGCAAAAGCAGGATTTTATTCGCAGGGATGCCGCGGTCGTGATTGGGCACTCTGCAGGTGGCTGGGGTGCACTGGCGCTTGCGAACGCCGATTCGAAAGCGATTTCTGCGATCATCGCATTTGCGCCCGGACGCGGCGGTCACGCCAATGACGAACCGAACAAGGTCTGCGCGCCACACACCCTTCTCGTGGCCGCGGCCGAATTCGGCAAGGCGGCGCGCATTCCCGTCACTTCGCTGGTCGCGGCCAATGACAGCTATTTTGCGCCGGCGTTCTCGAAAGCATTGGCAGATGCGTTTCGCAGCGGAGGCGGCAAGGACGATCTCCGCACGCTGCCGGCCGTGGGCAGCGAAGGACACTGGATGATCGAGACCGAGGCTGGCGTCCAGGCCGCGAGCAGCGAGCTGGCGCGTGCGCTGAACCTGCCCATGAACCCGCCAAGGCCTGTGGCGACCAGGAAGCCATGACGCTGTACTTCTTGGTTAAATATCTGCATGTGCTCGGCGCCATCGTCATGCTCGGGTCAAAACGGGACCGGCGATCGTGCAGACGCGGGTCGCGCTGCTCATGCTGGATAGCCGGTAGCGTTTTCGAGCGAAGTGGATCCCGGTTCGCGTGAAGGAAACGGGTCAAAAAAGGGAATTTGATGAGCAAGTGGCCGGACGACGACGTGATCCTGTTCGACGGCGTGTGCGTCTTCTGCTCACGCTGGGTGCGCTTCGTCGCGCAGCGCGACACGGCGAAGCGGTTTCGCTTCACGCCGATCCAGTCGGACTACGGCGCCAGGCTCGCGCGGACCTTCGGTATCGATCCGGATGATCCCGACACCAATGCCGTTGTCCACGGCGGTGAGGTCTTTATGAAATCCGACGCCGCGCTGACAGTGTTGTCGCTGCTTCCCGGCTGGGGTTGGGTGCGCGCGTTGTTCGCCGTGCCGAAGCTGCTGCGGAATGCGGTGTACAGCCTCGTCGCGCGCAACCGCTACCGCATTTTTGGGAAGTACGATGCGTGCTTTGTGCCGGATGCGAAGTTGAGGACGCGGGTGATTGAGTGACTCGATAGCGGCGTTACAAAATCGGTGTCGTCCCGGCGAAGGCCGGGACCCATAACCACAGGACGAAGTTTGGCGAAGGCTGCCAGTTTAGGAATCGCCGTCCGGTATTGATACCTCACTTCACTGATGGATCACGCGGTATGGGTCCCGGCCTTCGCCGGGACGACACCGGGGGATGACGCGACAGCGACGGCGTTCGCTACGGCTTGCGCAGAGCCGCCAGCACTTCCTGCGCCGCCCGCTCGCCGCTGTCCCTCGCCCCATGCGCCGTCGAGAAGAAGTTCGGCGAGGTCGCTTCGCCTGCGAAGAACAGCCGCCCGTCCACCGGAGCGGCGAGCACCGCACGGGCACCGGAATGGCCCGGCAGCGCGTGCGAATAGGAACCTCTGGCGAAGGGGTCCTTTGCCCAGCGGGACTCCGCGAGCGGCTTGAGCTTGCGACGGATGTCGTTGCCGAGATAGTCGGCGATCTCGTCGATGCTCTGGGCTGCGAAGGCGCCATCGCCGCCATCCTCCAACTCCCGGGCAAAGCGGCCGCCGAAAAAGCCCTCGATGCAGGGCTGGCCGAACGGGCGGATGTGGTAGGTGCCCATCGCGGTGCGCATGGTGGCGCCGCGCAGATTGCCTTCCTGCGGGAAGGCTTCGGCATCAGCGAGCGCCAGCGTCACCTTGTCGTCGACCCCGAGCGGCAGGCCGCGCGCGGAATCGACCTTGGCAGGCAGGGGCGGGAGAAAGCGGATCGCTTCGTCAGCGAGCAGGTTGGTCGGAACTGTGATGATCACCTTCTCCGCGGCGAGCGTGCCCAGCGACGTCTCGAGGCGGATGCGTGGGCCGGAATGGTCGATCAGGGCAACATTGCAGTTGAGCACCACAGGCGCGGCCGCGCCGTAGGCCGCGACCAGTGCGCCATACCCGGTCCGCACCCGCCAATTGAAGTAAGTGTCCTCGTAGGCCTCCATGTCGAGGATCGAGACCTGGTCGAGCTCGCAGCCGTTCACATAGGTCGAGACCGCATCGATCATCGGATTCCAGCAATTGCCGGGCTCGAGATAGCAGTCGGCCGCCCGATCCTCGCCATTTGCTGCTGCGTCCCAGAGACGCTCGTAGAATTCGTCGATCGCGAGCACGAAGGCCTCGCGCTCACGCTCCGGAAATACGTCGCCAAAAGCGCGATCGCCCCAGGGCGGCAGATCGGTGTTGAGCTCAAACTTGAGCCGCTGGGCAATCGGGACAAAGGAATTTTTGTCCGCCGAATGCAGCCAGCCACAGCCGATATCGAAGGTCACGTCCGGCGAGGCTTGCACGGTCCAGGCGCGCCCGCCGATCCGGTCCCGCGCTTCCAGCACGATCACGGATAGGCCAGAGCCTTGCAGCGCGTCCGCCGCGCCGAGCCCGGCAGCGCCTGCACCGATGATCGCGACGTCGACGGAGGAGGGAAGGGACATGGCGTCGTCTATTTCGTCGTTATGCCCGGGCTTGTCCCGGGCATCCACGCAGTTCCTGCCCAGTATCAAGGACGTGAATGGCCGGGACAAGCCCGGCCATGACGGCTTCTGTGTAGGGGCGCGCTTACGCCACCGCTTCCTTGGATTTTTCGGCGCGCTTGCGCTCGTTCGGGTCGAGGTGCTTCTTGCGCAGGCGGATCGACTTCGGGGTGACCTCGACGAGCTCGTCGTCCTCGATATAGGCGAGTGCCTTTTCGAGGGTCATCCGGATCGGCGGGGTCAGGCGTACGGCTTCGTCCTTCGACGTCGTGCGGATGTTGGTGAGCTGCTTGCCCTTGAGCACGTTGATCTCGAGATCGTTGTCGCGGGTGTGCTCGCCGACGATCATGCCCTTGTAGACCTTCCAGCCCGGCTCGATCATCATCGGGCCGCGGTCTTCCAGCTTGAACATGGCGTAGGCCACCGCTTCGCCCTGGTCGTTGGAGATCAGCACGCCGTTGCGGCGGCCCTGAATCTCGCCCTTGTACGGGGCGTAGCCGTGGAACAGGCGGTTCATGATCGCGGTGCCGCGGGTGTCGGTCAGCAGTTCGCCCTGGTAGCCGATCAGGCCGCGGGTCGGCGCGTAGAACACCAGGCGCAGGCGGTTGCCGCCGGACGGCTTCATCTCGACCAGCTCGGACTTGCGCTCGCTCATCTTCTGCACGACGACGCCGGAATGCTCCTCGTCGACGTCGATGACGACTTCCTCGATCGGTTCCATGGTGGCGCCGGTCGCTTCGTCCTTCTGGTACACGACGCGCGGGCGCGACACCGAGAGTTCAAAGCCCTCGCGGCGCATGGTCTCGATCAGGATCGCGAGCTGCAATTCGCCACGGCCGGACACTTCCATCGCATCCTTGTCGGTGGCCTCGACGACGCGCAACGCGACGTTACCCTCGGCTTCGCGCAGCAGACGGTCGCGGATCATGCGGCTCGTCACCTTGTCACCTTCGGTGCCGGCGAGCGGGGAGTTGTTGACGATGAATGACATCGACACGGTCGGCGGATCGATCGGCTGCGCCGGCAGCGGCACCTCGACGGTCGGATCGCAGAAGGTGTCGGCGACGGTGCCCTTGGTCAGGCCAGCGATGGCGACGATGTCGCCGGCTTCGGCTTCATCGAGCGGGGTACGCTCGAGACCGCGGAACGCCAGGATCTTGGTGATACGCCCGGTCTCGACCAGCTTGCCGTCGGCATGCAGCACCTTGACCTGCTGGTTCGGTTTGAGCACGCCGGACGAGATGCGGCCGGTGATGATGCGGCCGAGATAGGGGTTGGCCTCGAGGATGGTACCGATCATGCGGAACGGACCTTCCTCGACCGTCGGCGGCGCGACGTGGCGCAGGATCAGGTCGAACAGCGGCTCCATGCCCTTGTCCTGCGGACCCTCGGGGCTTTCGGCCATCCAGCCCTGCTTGGCCGACCCGTAGAGGATCGGGAAGTCGAGCTGCTCCTCGCTGGCGTCGAGCGCTGCGAACAGGTCGAACACTTCGTTGATGACTTCGGTCGGGCGTGCGTCGGGGCGGTCGACCTTGTTGATCACGACGATCGGCTTGAGGCCGACCTTGAGCGCCTTGGAGACCACGAACTTGGTCTGCGGCAGCGGGCCTTCGGCGGCGTCCACCAGCACCAGCGCGCCGTCCACCATGTTCAGGATGCGCTCGACCTCACCGCCGAAATCGGCGTGGCCGGGGGTGTCGACGATGTTGACGCGGGTGTCCTTCCACTGCACCGAGGCCGCCTTGGCCAGAATGGTGATACCGCGCTCACGCTCCAGATCGTTGGAGTCCATGGCGCGATCGGTCACCTTCTGGTTCTCGCGGAACGTGCCGGATTGCTGGAGGAGTTTGTCGACGAGGGTCGTCTTGCCGTGGTCGACGTGGGCGATGATGGCGACGTTACGGAGGTTCATGAGTGAGCTTCTTTGCGGTCGAACAATGGGTTAAGCGCGATCTCGCCGGTCAAGCCGGGACCTCTTCACGGACAACGCTGAAACGTGGAAAACGGGGCCTATTACACCCAAAAAGGAAACCCGGCCATATCGACCGGGCGCCTTACGCGTTTGCGGCGCAATATAGGGAAAAAACGCCAAAAAACAATGCGTTCTTTCGAGGTTGGTTGACTGAATTTTGTCCGGGAATCCCCGGAGCTTAAGCGATCCCGGGCCAAACTGGCCCCTTTATTCGTGGGCCGGCCGCCCCAATTGGCCCCGCGCCGAGCTTTGGTCCGTTTCCTCGGTCGGATAGACCCCGTCCTCGGCTGCAAAAGCCGTGCTCCAGCGATGCGCTGGCGGCGGCGTTGCAGAGGCGCGGCGCGTGACCGCGCTTTAGCTCAGGCGAATTTCGGATCGAGCGTGGTGGACCATAGCGCGACGTCGGCGCGGTCGCGCAGCGTCACCGTCATCTGGCCCGAGGCGCCGTCGATCTTGACGTGGCCGAAGAACTGCATGCCGGCCGACGGCGGCAGGTTCTGCTTGTCGAGGCCGGGTGCCTTGATGAAACGCACGTCGGGGCCGAAGGTGTTGTCGAGCTCGTTCGGACCAAACGTTCCGGCGTGCAGCGGACCCGAGACGAATTCCCAGAACGGCTCGAAATCCTGGAACTGCGCCTTGTTCGGATCGTAATAATGCGCGGCGGCGTAGTGCACGTCCGCCGTCAGCCACACCGTATTCTTGATCGGCGCCATCTTGATGAAGCGCAGGATGTCGGCGATCTCGAGCTCGCGACCGCGCGCCGGGCCGTCACCTTGCGCGAAAGCTTCCGAACCCTTCTTGTTGGTCGCATCGTCATAGACGATCAGGCTGAGCGGCATGTCGGAGGCAATCACCTTCCATGTCGCGCGCGAGTTGAGCAGGCCGCGCTTCAGCCAGGCCATCTGCTCCGGCCCGAGGAAATAGCTGGCAGGGCCGTACTCCGTCTCGAGATTGGCGCCGTTCGGGCCGCGATAGCTGCGCTCGTCGAGCACGAACACGTCGAGATGCGGGCCGTAGGAGATCTGGCGATAGACCCGGCCCGGCTCGACGATGCTCTCGCGCATCGGATACATCTCGTGGAACGCGCGGCCGGCGCGCGCCGCGAGCAGCGAGATGTCGCGCACCTTGTAGGTCGCCGGCAGATCCTTCGACAGCGACCAGTTGTTGGTCACCTCGTGGTCGTCCCACTGCACGAAGATCGGCACTTCGGCATTGAAGGCGCGGACATTGTCGTCGGTGAAATTGTATTTGTGCGCCGCGCGATACTCGTCCAGCGTCTCGGCGACCTTCGCCTTCTCGGGGATCGTGACGTTCTTCCAGATCTTGCCGTCGGCAAGCTTGACCTCGGAGGGGATCACGCCGTCGGCGTAGATGGTGTCGCCGGAATGCAGCAGGAAATCCGGCCGGTGTTTTCGCATGGCGGCGAAAGTCAACATGCCGCCGTCATCGGGATTGATGCCCCAACCCTGGCCTGCGACGTCGCCGCCCCAGACGAAGCTGACGTCGCGGCGGTCGGCCGGCGCGGTCCGGAAGCGGCCGACCACCGGCTCGCCCTCGATGGCGGTGTGGGAGAGATCGCGGAAGCGGACGCGGTAGAAGATGTCCTGGCCGCCCGGGAGATTGTCCACCAGCATCTTCGCGGTGAAGTCGCTCTCGGGCAGCGCCGCGATCGGCGGCAACGCGCGGGCGTCCTTGAACGATTCCGTCGTCGCCACCTCGACCAGCATCTGCGCGGGCCGGTCGGCCCGCGCCCAGACCACGCCGCCGTCGACGGTGACGTCGCCGGACTGGACGCCATGGGTGACCACAGGCCGGTCGGCCGCGCGCGACAGATGCGGCATCGCAAACGCACCAAGTGCACCGGCGCTGGTCGTGAGGAAGTTGCGGCGGGAGAATTTGATCTTCATGGGGATGGCCTCGATATCGCGAGGGACGGTCGCCCAGGCGGCAGCCGCCACGATGAAGTCAGACGCTATATTGAGACAATGTGACGCGGCAATTACGCGCGCAAGCGTTTATGCGTTGCCGGCGGCCCGGAATTGCGCGCCGGTGCGTTGCAGGTTCTGCGGCAGGCTGGACAGCACCGCCTTGCGGTCGGCGACCGCAGTGTGGAATTGGTCGAGCACAATGTTGAACGCGGTCAACGCGCCCTCCTCGATCGCGCCGTGATCGTAGCAGCGCAAGGTGTCGCGCAAGATCTCGTCGGCCTCGGCCTGCATCTGGTCGAGCTCGTCGGTCGTCTCGCTCTTTCGTGCCGCGGCAATCATGTCGAGCAGGCGTTCGCGCAGATGGCTGTTGCCATTGCGCTCGTCCTTCTTCAGGTAGCCGGCGAACCACGCGCCGAGCGAGCCCGTGGCCGAGAGCGCCATCAGGCTCCACCAGATGTAATCGCTGTACTTGTCGAGGAAGGTCTTCTCCTCGCCGTCGACGAAGGCGGCCGCGCCCGGATGCACGGGGATCACAGCATCCTTATCGGTATCGGGCGTTTCGATCTTGGCGGCCAGCGGGAATTCGGTCACCAATTGCTGGCGCACGGCGAAGAGCTGCCGGGTGAAGGCCGCGACGGTGGTTTCCGACAGGCCTTTGCGCGCCACGATGTGATGGGAAAAGCTGATCGTCTTGACCTCGTCGTCGGGCCGGTCGGGCGAGCCGCCGTAAGTGCCGGCGGGAATTTCCGACGCCTCATAGACCGGATGGTTCTGTGCGATCGCGTCCGCCGAATCGATCGCGAGGAAAGTCGGCGCACCGCCATCCTTGGCGGTGGCCGCGATCGCGTCCGACGTGATCTTGCTGTTGACAGGGCCGGCAGCGAGATAGACGTCGGCTTTCTGCGACTTGATCGCTTCGGCGACTTCGCTCGCCGGGAACTGCACGATCTCGACCTTGGCGGGATCGACGCCGTATTGTTGCAGGATCACCTTGAGCAAATTGACATTGGCCTGCGTCCGGCCGACCACGCCGACGCGATGGCCGGCGAGCTGCGCGATCTTGGTGATCTTCGCGCCCTTCTTCTTGCCCTTGCCGGGCACGGACCACAACACCACGACATTCTTGCGCAGCGTCGCGACGGCTTGCGCGTTCTTGGGGACATCGAGATCGCCGCGAACGATGGCGAGATCGGCCCTGCCCTCGGCGAGCAGATTCGCGCTGGCGGTGGCGCCGTCGGTCTGGACCGGGCGCAGCCGCACGAAGCCCTTGCTCTGCGCGAACGCCTGCGTCAGGGCCTGCACCACCTTGACGTCGTCGCTGTTGGCGGGACCGACCGCGATCTTCAGCATCACCGGTCGCATCGCGAAATAGTAGCCGCCGGCCAGCGCGCCGACGATAGCGAGCACCAGTGCCAGAGACACGAGCGCGGTCTTCCGCGCCGCGGATCGCGGCGAAGGCGGAGAGGGCGTTTCGGCCAGGTTCGACTCCCCGGTCATCGATCTCCCAAACAGGCGCTTCAGGCTCAGTTTCATCTTGGCCGGCGATTTACGCCCGCAATTGTAGCAAATTTCTTGTCCGGCGGGGTTACATCTCCGTCATGGTTAGCGGATCGGCCCAATCCCGGTATGAACCCCGGCCGTATGCACGGTGTTAGGGTAAAGTTCCCCTGAAAAACGGAGGCCATCATGGCAGAGCGGCTATCGGCGGATGCACGCAAACAGGCGCTGGGCGGTATCCCCGGCTGGACCGAAATCCAGGGGCGGGATGCCATCGGGAAAACCTTTGTCTTCAAGGATTTCAACGAGGCCTTCGGTTTCATGACCCGCGCGGCGCTGGTCGCCGAGAAGATGGATCACCACCCCGAATGGCGCAATGTCTACAAGACGGTGGAGGTCGTGCTGTCGACCCACGACGCCGGTGGCGTGACCAAGCTCGACATCGCGCTCGCCACGG
The DNA here is from genome assembly GCF_000473045.1 of Bradyrhizobium sp. WSM3983. GTDB lineage: Bacteria > Pseudomonadota > Alphaproteobacteria > Rhizobiales > Xanthobacteraceae > Bradyrhizobium. The sequence goes on from NZ_AXAY01000021.1 coordinate 31,631, forward strand.
CGATGAATGCCATCGCAAAGCTGACGCCTGGCTGACATCTTGCAGGCAGGATGCGCATCCCCATGTTGTGATCAGCATTTGATGCGGCCATCCGCCGCGTCGGGCTGAACGGGAGTTTTTCGAACATGGCTGCCGAACACAGCGTCGGCTTCGAGCCGGCCGATCGGCTCGCGGAGGATCGTGAAAGCGTGCGCCGACGCTTCTGGCGCAAGCTGAAGCGCGTCGTCGCGCATCTGCCGTTCGCCGAAGATCTGCTCGCCGCCTATTACTGCGCGTTCGACCGGCAGACGCCGCGCCATGTCCAGGCGTCGCTGCTGGGCGCGATTGCCTATTTCATCCTGCCGTTCGACTTCATTCCGGACGTAATGCCGGTTCTCGGCTTCACCGATGACGCCGCCATTCTCGCCACCGCCATCCGCATGGTCGCCGGCCATATCACGTCGGAGCACCGCGAAGCTGCTCGCGCCGTGCTGAAACGCGGCGTGGACGAGGCGGAGTAGCGCTACTTCTTCTCCGGCCGCGCCTGAGCGCGCGCATTCTCCGCGTCCCAGGCCTGGAATTGCTTGAACAGCGTCTCCTTGTCCGCGTCGGACACTTTCGCAGCCGCAGGGTTCTGTTTCAAAAAGGCCTCGAAGCGCTGCCGCGTCACCGGCTCGACGCCGTGGCTGTTGAGCCATTGCTGCGCCACCGGCAACCTGTTCCAACCCGCCAGGGGCGCCGCGAGCGAAACCTCCTTCCACTTGGGATGGAACGGCGGGTTCTGCAGCGCGGGGAATTTCGTGAAGAACGCATCTACGAACAGCGCGAGCTTGCGATAGCGCTCGGTGTTCGGCGCCCAGTTGTAGGCCGCGAGCACCGCGGGCACCGCGATCGTGTCCACGCTCTCGCCGTCCTTGATCAGGTTCGGATAGTCCTTAGGCGTCAGCGTCGCCGGCAGATAGTCGCTCTGCAAGGGTTTTGCATAGTCGACGGTCGCGAGATGGAAGCGGCCGTCATTGCCGAAGGTCGAGACCGATTTGTACGGCTTGCCGCCGACCACGACGACAGCGTCGATCTCGCCCGCTTTCAGCTTCTCCATCGCGATACGTTGCTCGACATAGACGAATTTCGCCTTGATTCCGAGTCGTTCGAACACCGTCAGGGCGGTGACGAAGGTACCGCCGTTGGGCAAGTCGACGCTCACTGTCTTGCCTTCGAGATCTTTCAGCGTCGCCACTGATTTCGGCGCGATCACCTGCATCTCTTCGTTGTAGAGCTTGGTTACATAGGTGAACTGCCGCTTGATGTCCTTGGCAAAGCCCTTGCGCTCGAGATAGTCGAGCGTGTCTGCGCGCACAACGCCGAGATCGACGCCTTGCAGGAACAGGATGTCGGCGACGCTCTGCACCGAGCCGCGGCCGACGATCGGCAGCACGCGGATCTTGTTGCCGTCGTCGAGCACGGAGGCGAGGTCGGCACCGAACTGCACATAGGTGCCGCCGATCGTTCCGGTGATCAGCGTGACCGTGTTGGCGTTCAGCGCCTGTTTGGTCGAGCTCGAGCCGAACTGGAAGATGGCCTTCAGGCTGTCCGAGACTTTAGCCGGATCATATTCGGTCTGCTCTGCGCGCGCGGCGAAAGCACAGATCGTCATGATGGCGGCAAGCGCCATTCTCAAAGCGTTACGCATGATGTCCCCTGAAGTGTTCTAGTTCTGAAACTGGGCGAGGCGCTGACGCGCCTCCGCCGATCCGAGCTTTGCGGCCCGCTGATACCAGTCACGTGCGGCCGATGCGTCGGCAATGACGCTCCGCGCATCGCTGGTGCCGAGCACCGCGGGATCATAGGTCTGCGCCAGCAGAAGCGCAGCCGCTGTATCCCCCGCATTGGCTGCGCGTTCGAGCAGCAGGCGTGCTGAGGCGATGTCGCCGACGCCGATCAGGCTCCTTGCGCGCGTCATCAGCCCAGCCAGCGTGTCGGCGTCGAGCGTCCTGACGGGCTCGGGCGGTGCAGGCTGTGCCGCGACGGGCGCCGGCACTTGTACGAGCGCTTGAACCGGTGCCTGTACCGGTGCTTGTACCGGTGCCTGGGCTTGCAGCGCGATCTGATAGGCGCTCGCGATCGCTTCGCGGCTTGGCACTGTTGGTGCGGGCAAGCTCTGCGTATCGGCGCTCGCCAGCATCGTGTTGGTCACGCGGGCGGAATCCTTGATCGGGACCTGCCGTGCAACCGGCGGATTGGCCGGAGCGGTGGTCTGCTCGGGAGCCTTGCTCGTCGTGCCATCGGCATTGGCGGTGACGAAGCTGCGCAGGTCGGATTGAAACAGCGTGACCAGGATCGCCGCGGCGGATACCACCAGGACCGCAGCGAGAACGCGCCGGATGATCCTTGCTTTGGAGCGCAACTCCAGCGGCGCATATTCCTGTGGGTCCGGCGCCCCGAGCGGGTCCGACAGGAACAGCGGAATTGGATCGTCGGAAAGGTCAACCCGTGCGGCGCGCGCACGAAGGTAGGACTTGGCGAGTGGACGCAATGCAGCTTGATCGGGGTCGAACGCCCGCGACTCCCTGGACGGACGGGATACCGTCGTCTCCATGGTGTGATGCTCCCCATTACTGACGCAACGCAGGGGCTCTCCCGGTTTCAGTCTTCTTGTTGTTGTCCAGAAGCGCCCCGTAAACTGGAACCGGTAAATCGCCGTCCGATTCAGCCCAAAAAACGACGGCGATTGGCGCGAATCGGGAGATATTTGGGTTTGATTGGGGCGAAGCGGCGGAATGCACCACAATGTTGGCCGCGATGGTTGAGTGGATGAGAATGCAAATGGCCGGGACAAGCCCGGCCATTGAGACGAATTGAGAGCTGCATTCGCGCTCGTCACCTGCAAGCGCGTCGGTTCCTCACGGATGCAAGATCACCTTGCCCATGGCCTGGCGACCCGCAAGCACCTTCAGTGCATCGGCGGTCTGCGCCAGCGGGAAGGTGCGGTCGACGTGCGAGGAGATCTTTCCTTCCGCCGTCCACTTCACGAGCTTCTCGAGATTGGCGCGGTTCTTCTCCGGGTTGAGCCGGGCCCAGGCGCCCCAGAACACGCCGCGGATGTCGCAGCCCTTCAGCAGCGCGAGGTTCAGCGGCATCTTTGGAATGTCGCCGGCGGCAAAGCCGATCACGAGGAAGCGGCCTTCCCAGGCGATCGAACGCAGCGCAGCTTCCGCATACGCACCACCCACCGGATCGAAGATGATGTCGACGCCCTTGCCGCCCGTGAGCTTGCGCAGGCCTTCCTTCAGATCTTCCTTGCCATAGTTCAGCGTCAGTTCGGCGCCGTGTGCTTTGGCGAATTCGAGCTTCTCGTCCGACGAGGCGCAGGCGATCACCTTCAGGCCCATCAGCTTGCCGAGCTCGCAGGCAGCTAAGCCCGTGCCGCCGGCGGCGCCGAGCACCGCGAGCGTCTCGCCCGGCTTCGGGCTCGCGCGATCTTCCAACGCATGCAGCGCGGTGCCATAGATGATGATGATGCCGGCCGCGCGGTCGTAGTCGAGATTGTCGGGAATCTTCACGATCGTTGCCGCCGGTAGCGCGATCTTTTCACGCGCGCCGTTGTGGCCGCAGGAGGCGACCACGCGATCGCCGACCTTGAGGTCAGTGACACCAGGGCCGATGCTCTCAATCACGCCGGAGACTTCTGCGGCCGGCGAGAACGGGAACGGTGGCTTGATCTGATACTTGCCCTGAATCATCAGGATGTCGAAGAAGTTCAGCGCCGCCGCCTTGATCGCGATCACGGCTTCGCCGGGACCGGCCACCGGATCCGGCACATCGGCGAGCACGAGATCGTCGGGCTGGCAGTATTGCGAGCAGAGGATGGCTTTCATGGCGGCACCTTCTTGAGAGCGCGTGCTGAGACGGCACGTGGCGTTTCGACGGAAATATAGTTGGGCTGGTTTTGCCGGATTTAGGCACGGGCGACAATCCGGTTTCTTTGCCCAAAGCGATGCGCAGGCCTATCCTCACGTCATCGCGAGCGCAGCGAAGCAAATCCAGAATCCGTCCTGCGGAAATAGTCTTGATTGCTTTTGCTTCGCTCGCAATGGCGGAAACTCTGTGGAGAAGGGGATTCAAACGATGTTTGAAACAGGTCTGCTCAGGGACAAGCGCATTCTCGTCACCGGCGGCGGCTCGGGCCTCGGTGCCGCGATGGGACGCCGCTTCCTCACGCTCGGCGCCGATCTCGTGATTTGCGGTCGCAAGCTTGACCGGCTCGAAGCAACCGCAATCGAGATGCGCGCGCAGACCGGCGGCAAGGTCACGACGATCGCGTGCGATGTTCGCGACGGCGCCGCCGTCGACGACATGATGGATGCGATCTGGCGCGAGGCGCCGCTCGACATCCTCGTCAACAACGCGGCCGCAACCTTCATCGCGCAGAGCGAGCATCTGTCGTTCCGCGCGGCGGACGCAATCCTGGCGCCGACGCTGCATGGCGCGATGTACTGCACGCTCGCCGCCGGCAAGCGCTGGATCGACGGCAGGCACAATGGCGTCGTGCTCTCGATCCTCTCGACCTCGACCATCACCGGCCGCGCCTTCACTGTTCCCTCAGCGATGGCGAAATCGGCAGTGCTGGCGATGACCAAAAGCCTCGCGGTGGAGTGGGGCCCGAAGGGCATCCGCACCGCCGCGATCGCGCCCGGACCATTCCCGACCGCCGGCGCATCGGGGCAGCTCCGACCCGAGGGCCGCAACGAAGGCTGGACCGCGCGCAACCCAATGGGGCGCACGGGCGAACACAGCGAGCTCGCCGACCTCGCCAGCTTCCTGGTCTCGGACCGCGCCGGCTACATCAACGGTGAGATGGTGGTGATCGACGGTGGGGCGCATTTACGCAGTTCCGGCGCCGAAGATTTGTTGCGCTGGACCGACGCGCAATGGTCCGAGCAACGCGCCGCGCGATCCAAAGGCTGACCCGCTAACTGCCTTCCCAAATTGGACTTTCCCGGCTATCCCTGCGGCGGGGACAAAGCGCGACCGGGCCATCTTCCAGTCACAATATTGAGGGAACCACTCCAGCATGTGGCGGGTGCTGATTTTAGCTTTGATGACTGGTGTAGTGGCCGGCGGAATCACCGATTCCGCACGGGCGCAGACGGCACAACCGGCGCCGAAGGCTGCGGCAAAGCCAGCCGCTGCCGCCGCCAAGACGGCAGCCAAGCCCGAAAGCAAGCCGGCGGCCGTTCCCGCGGCGGTTGCGGGTGGTGCGGAGCCGACGCTGATTGGACAGTTCGGCACCTGGGGCGCCTATTCGGCGACGCCCAACGGCAAGAAGGTCTGCTTTGCGCTGGCAAAACCCTCATCGTCGAAGACCAATCCGCCGAACCGGCCGCGCGATCCCGCCTATGCCTTCGTTTCGACCCGGCCGGCCGAGAAAGTGAACAACGAAGTCTCGGTTATGATCGGCTATGCGCTGAAGCCGGGCTCGGAATCCTCGGTCGAGGTCGGGGGCGCTGCGTTTGCGATGTACACGCAGGGCGACGGCCTCTGGATCAAGAATGCGGCCGAGGAGGAGCGAATGGTCGAAGCCATGCGCAAATCCGCCGATCTCGTGGTCAAGGGCGTCTCGGCCAAGGGGACGGAGACGACCGACACGTTCTCGCTGAAGGGCCTCGCCCAGGCGCTGGACCGGATTTCGCAGGATTGCAGGCGTTAAGCTTGGGGGCTTAAGCCTTTAGGGCTAAGCAATAGCCACGGTCGCAATCGGCGGTTCCGGTTGCTATATAGGGGCGGTTCCAGGTTTTCGCGTCATTTCGGGGCGATGCGCGGCATCGAACTATGGTGCGCAATTGCGCACCTGAGAATCTCGAGGTTCCGGGTTCAGCTCTTCGAGTTGCCCCGGAACGACCCAGCAATTTAGGCCTATCGATGCAACCGACGACCGAGCCGCGCGACGCAATCCTGGTGGAGAAGACTCCACTCGAAACCTATGTGCCGCCGGCGAAGCCCTCGCTGATCGGACTGTCGCGCACCGAGCTTGCCGATCGCCTCGGCGACATCGGCGTCGCGCCGGCGCAGCGCAAGATGCGTGTGCAGCAATTGTGGCATTGGCTCTATTTCCGCGGCGCCCAGAACTTCGATGAGATGACTTCGGTCTCGAAGGGCATTCGCTCCGAGCTCGCCCAGCACTTCACGGTCGACCGGCCCGAAGTCGTGGCTGAGCAGATTTCCAACGACGGCACCCGCAAATGGCTGCTGCGGCTGCCGAGCGGCGACAATGTCGAGAAGGCGCATGAAGTCGAGTGCGTCTACATCCCCGAAACCGATCGCGGCACGCTCTGCGTCTCCTCGCAGGTCGGCTGCACCTTGAACTGCTCGTTCTGCCACACCGGCACGCAGCGCCTGGTGCGCAACCTCACCGCCGGCGAGATCGTGGGCCAGATCATGGTCGCGCGCGATCGCCTGAATGATTGGGCCGATCGCGAGGACGGCACGCGCCGCGTCACCAACATCGTGATGATGGGCATGGGCGAGCCGCTGTACAATTTCGATGCGGTCCGCGATGCGCTCCTCATCGTCGGCGACAATGAAGGCATCGGCATCTCCCGCCGGCGCATCACGCTGTCGACCTCAGGCGTAGTGCCGAACATCGTGCGCGCCGGCGAGGAGATCGGCGTCATGCTCGCGATCTCGCTGCATGCGGTGCGCGACGAGCTGCGCAACGAGCTGGTACCGCTCAACCGCAAATACCCGATCAAGGAGCTGCTGCAGGCCTGCCGCGACTATCCCGGCGCATCGAATGCGCGCCGCATCACCTTCGAATATGTGATGCTCAAGGGCGTCAACGATTCGCTCGACGATGCCAAGCTGCTGGTCAAGCTGCTCAAGGGCATTCACGCAAAGATCAATCTGATCCCGTTCAATCCCTGGCCCGGCACGGCCTATGAGTGCTCGGACTGGGACCAGATCGAAAAATTCTCCGAATACATTTTCAACGCCGGCTATTCCTCACCAGTGCGCACCCCGCGCGGCCGCGACATCCTCGCCGCTTGCGGCCAGCTCAAGTCGGAGACGGAAAAACTGTCCGCCCGCGAACGCCAGGCGCTGCGCGCCATGGCGATGACGGATTAGCCGGTTATGTGTGCGCTCTCGCATCCCTGTCATTGCGAGCGAAGCGAAGCAATCCAGAATCTTTCCGCGGCGGAGTTGGCATTTCTGTGATGTCCCTGATCGGCCGCCTTGTCGTCATCTTCATCGGCTTCCTCGCCGCCTCTTTCGTCGGCGGCATGATCGTCGTCGGCGCGCTGCTGTTTCCGGAATTTTCCGATCTCGGTGCCGGTCCGGTCGACGAGGGCACGATCGACATCCTGCTCGGTTTCGGCTTCATCTTCGTCTCGGGTTTTGCTCTGGTTCCGGCGGCAGTGATCGTTGCGATCACCGAAGCGCTCTATATCCGCAGCGCGCTTGCCTATGCCGTCGGCGGAGGCCTCGTCGGGCTGGCCTGCTATCTCGGCCTCGTTCCCTTCCACTCTGACACGTTGCAGTTCGAAGGCATCGTGCGCCGGCATCTGGAGATCATGACCGGTGCGGGCATCGTCGCAGGCGTCGTCTACTGGCTGATCGCCGGCCGCAACGCCGGCGCTTGGCGCATCCCGCCGGCCCCGCGCAAGCCGCCTCCGCCGCTGCCGTTGAATTCAAGGCCGGATGCAAGGTGATTTTCTTACCCGCCCCTGGAGGGGGAGGGTCGGATCGCATCGTCAGATGAGATCCGGGGTGGGGTGACAGACTTTCCGCGATGGCGGTGCGTGTGGCTTCACCCCACCTCGGTTCGCATTTCGCTTTGCTCCATGCGAACCGATCCTCCCCCTCCAGGGGAGGATGGGCACCTCCGCCGGGGTTTTCATCCCCCTCTCACTCCGCTAAACCGCGCGCCATGAACCGGACTGGACTCTTCATCGCCCTGGCGTTGTGGCTTGTGATCGGCGTCGTCTTCGGCCTCTATCCCGAGCTCGATCTCAAGCTCGCCGCGCTGTTCTTCGATCCCGAGACAAAAACCTTTCCGCTCAAGCTGAACGACTGGGCCGGCTTCGCGCGTGACGCTGCGATGTGGGTCTCCTGGGCCTTCGTGCTGCCTTCGCTGGTTGCGCTCGTGGTCAAGATGATCAAGCCCGACCGTCCCTTGATGGTGTCGGGGCGCGCGATCGTGTTCCTGCTCGTCACGATCATCCTGTCGGCCGGCATTCTGACCAACCTCACCTTCAAGACCTATTGGGGCCGGCCGCGGCCGGTTGTGGTGACCGAGTTTGCTGGCGACCAGCAGTTCGTGGCCTGGTGGGATCCGCGCGGCGATTGCGCGCGCAACTGCTCGTTCTTCTCCGGCGAGGGGGCGACAGCGTTCTGGACGCTGGCGCCGGCTGCGCTGGCGCCACCGGCGTGGCGGCCGCTCGCCTATGCTGGCGCGGTGGTGTTCGGCGCCGCGACCAGCGGCCTCCGCATGGCCTTCGGCGGCCACTTCTTCACCGATGTCGCGACCGCCGGCCTCGTTACCTTCGTCGTGATCTGGTTCGGCTACGCGCTGATCTACCGCTGGCCGCGGACCCGATTTTCGGACGAAGCGGTCGATGCCGCCCTGACCCGGCTGAACATGCCCGCCTACCGGCTGCGCAAGCGCCTGTTCGGCGGCAAGGCGGGCCGCCAGCCCTCGGTATGAGCCATTAAATGCGTGCTCAGCCTCACGAAATTTGATATTCGCCCGGTCAAGTTCGCCCTCGCATCAGCCCCTTGAGACCCGATTGGAAGCGCCATGACCACGATCCTGAAAAGCCTGCCCAAGGGTGAGAAAGTCGGCATTGCGTTTTCGGGCGGCCTCGACACCAGCGCGGCGCTGCTCTGGATGAAGCAGAAAGGCGCGCGCTGCTACGCCTATACCGCCAATCTCGGCCAGCCCGATGAAGCCGATTACAACGAGATCCCGCGCAAGGCGGAAGCGTTCGGCGCCGAGAAGGCCGTGCTGGTCGATTGCCGCATGCAGCTCGTCCATGAAGGCATCGCCGCGATCCAGTCCGGCGCCTTCCACATCTCCACCGGCGGCATCACCTATTTCAACACCACGCCCCTCGGGCGCGCCGTCACCGGCACGATGCTGGTCGCGGCGATGAAGGAAGACGGCGTCAACATCTGGGGCGACGGCTCGACCTTCAAGGGCAACGACATCGAGCGCTTCTACCGCTACGGCCTGCTGACCAATCCATCCTTGCGCATCTACAAGCCCTGGCTCGACCAGCAGTTCATCGACGAGCTCGGCGGCCGCGCCGAGATGTCGGCGTTCATGACCGCCCAGGGCTTTGCCTACAAGATGAGCGCCGAGAAGGCGTATTCGACCGACAGCAATCTGCTCGGCGCTACCCACGAGGCCAAGGATCTCGAAAGCCTCGACAGCGGCATCAAGATCGTCAACCCGATCATGGGCGTGCCGTTCTGGCGCGACGACTGCAACGTCAAGGCCGAGAAGGTCGTCGTGCGTTTCCAGGAAGGTCAGCCGGTCGCGCTGAACGGCCAGACTTTTGGCGATCCGGTCGCGCTGTTCCTGGAAGCCAATGCGATTGGCGGCCGTCACGGCCTCGGCATGAGCGATCAGATCGAGAACCGCATCATCGAGGCCAAGAGCCGCGGCATCTACGAAGCGCCGGGCATGGCGCTGCTGCACATCGCCTATGAGCGTCTCGTCACCGGCATCCATAACGAGGATACGATCGAGCAGTACCGCATCAGCGGCATGCGCCTCGGCCGCCTGCTCTACCAAGGCCGCTGGTTCGACTCGCAGGCCCTGATGCTGCGCGAGACCGCGCAGCGCTGGGTCGCGCGCGCCGTCACCGGCGAGGTCACGCTGGAGCTGCGCCGCGGCAACGATTACTCGATCCTCAACACCGAGAGCCCGAACCTCACCTATGCGCCGGAGCGGCTCAGCATGGAGAAGGTCGAGGACGCCGCCTTCTCGCCCGCCGACCGCATCGGCCAGCTCACCATGCGCAATCTCGACATCGCCGATACGCGGACGAAGCTGAAGCTCTACAGCGACACCGGCCTGCTCTCGGGCAGCGAAGGCTCGCAGATCTTCCGGCTGGAGAGCGACAAGGGTTAGTTGTTGCCGGGGACTTCACTGGTCATTGCGAGCGAAGCGAAGCAATCCAGAATCTTTCGACGATGACAGTTTGGATTGCTTCGTCGCAAGTGCTCCTCGCAATGACCAAAATAAAATGGCCGGGATCGCTCCCGGCCATTTTGCATTTGTGCTTCGCCTCAGCGCGGCGGCGTGGTGCCGGGCGGGGGCGGCGGCAGCGAGGCCTGCCCGCCGTTGAGCAGCGGCGTGATGCGACGCACGGTGACGCGCCGGTTGATGCGACTCGGGCCGTCGGTCTGCTCCTTGAGGTATTGCTTGCCGTAGCCCTGCGACGTCAGGTTCTCCGCCGGCACACCGAACTGCTGGGTCAGCAATTCGGCTGCGGACTGCGCGCGGCGATCCGACAGCGACAGATTGTCGACGTCGTTGCCGACCGCGTCGGTGTGTCCCTCGATCAGGAACACCTCGCGCGGGTTGCGCTGGATCGCACGGTTGAGGCCGTCGGCAATCGCCTGCAGCCGCGCCGCCTGGTCCGGCGGGATGACCCACGATCCGGTTTCGAAGTTGATCGTGTTGACGTCGATGCTCGGCATCGCCATGCGGACGTTCGGCGAGTAGCGAATCTCGTCGAGCGAATAGCGCCGTTCAATCCGTTGGACCGGCGGTGCCTCCATGGTCTCGTAGATCACGTCCGGCGTCGCTTCCTGGGCATCGACGATGTAGCGATCGTAGGGAATGTTCACGACCGGCGGCGGCACGTCGACATAGAAGCCGCCGACCGCGCGCGGATCGCGATAGCTGTTGTCGATAATGACGAGCTCCTGCCCGCGGGGGTCCCTGCGGATTCGACGCAGCAGCGAGCCGTCCGGACCGACCACGGTGATCACCTCGCTGCCATCAGGGCGGATCACGACGGTGCGGGTTTCGCCGCCGACGGTTTCGGTGCGGATGTCACGGGCGCCATAGCGGAAGCGATAGAGATCGTTGCCACGGACATATTCCTGCCCGCCCGGGTCGCGGATGATGATGCGATCCGGCTCGGTGTAGACGGTGCGGCCGCCTTCAACGACCTCCTGCCGCTGATTGCGGTAGTCGGCGATGGTGGCGCCGATCACGGCACCGGCGACCACGCCCGCGCCGATCGCAAGTGGCGTCAGGTCACGCTGCTGTGGACGCGGCGCCGGCGGCAAGGGTGCTGCGACCGTCGGCGCGGCGCGGAAGGCCGGCGCAACGGTCGGCGGCGCGTATTGCGCCTTGTCGGGCGGCGGTGCCGCAGCCGGCGTGGCAGGGACGACACTCGGTGCGGCGGCGCCGGGCGGCGGAGCCGGAGGACGCGGCGCGGCACCCGCCTGTGGTGCCGCAGGCGGAGTTCCGGCAGCCGGCGCGCCGGCGGGCGGCGTCCCACCCTGACGTCCGGGCGGCGGCGTCACCGCGCCGCCGGGAGCCGGCGTTGTTGTCGGGGCCGGGATGGTACCTGGGGCCGGTGTTCCCGCCGGAGGAGCGCCGGGACGTCCGGGCGGCGTCGTCGGGGTGCCACCTGGCGCCGGGGTGGCGCCTGGAGCCGGTGTTCCTGCAGCCGGAGGGGCACCAGGACGTCCGGACGGCGTCGTCGGGGTGCCACCCGGGGCCGGCGTGGCTCCTGGAGCCGGTGACCCTGCAGCCGGGGGAGCGCCGGGGCGTCCGGGCGGCGTGGTGCCAGGCGCTGACGTCGCGGAGGGCGTGGGTGTGGTTGTCGGGGCAGCAGGTGTCGTGGCCGGGCGAGCTGCCGGTGCTGCGGGCGACGGAGTGGGCGTTGCGGTCGGAGCGGGCGTCGCCGCCGGCGCAGGCCGTGCCGCAGAAGGTGGCGTGGCTGCAGCAGGCGGAGGTGGCGGAGGAGTCGGACGCGCCGGTGCTGCCGCGGGCGGTGGCGGAGTCGGTGTCGGTGCGTGCTGCTGCGGGGCCGCTGCAGGAGGCGGCGGCGGTGTCGGTGCATGTTGCTGCGGAGCCGCGGCCGGAGGCGGCGTCGGCGCCTTGGGTGCAGCAGGCGGCGGCGGGGGCGGCGGAGGAGCCTGACGGGTCGCGGGCGGCGGAGCCGGCGGGGGTGGCGGCGTCGGACGTGCCGGCGCGGCAGCCGGCGGGGGTGCAGCGGGCGGATGCGGCGGTGCAGCCGCAGGCGGCGGAGCGGCCGGTGCCTTGGGTGCAGCAGGCGGCGGCGGAGGCGGCGCTGCCGGACGTGCGGCGGGCGGCGGTCCCTTTGGGGCTTCCTTTGGGGCTTCCTTGGGAGGCTGCTTCGGTTTTCCGTCAGGGCCCAGTTCTGGTTGGGCCTGCGCCACCACGAGCGGCGGCGCGCTTTGCGCATGCGATGCGGAGCTTGCGAATTGCATCGCGGTCAGAGCCGTCGTGGCAAGCAGCACGAAGCGAAGATTGGTCATGTCGTGAAATTCCCCGGAAGGTTCTTTGACGAAGTGAAGTCGGGTGATGAACAGCTACGCGTTAGGCCGGATTGTGGCGGGCAAAGACATTGCGTCGCGATTTATTTCTGCATGCAGATCATGTCACACGAACAACGTTCATTGCGCATTCAGGCCCAGCTTGCAATCGCATCACATGCGACCCTGCGACGAATTGGCATCCGTCGCGGGACTCGGCGCGAGCGGACCGTTCGGTCCGCGCGACGGAATCTCTTCAGGCATGCGACCCGGCAATTCATCGGGCCGCGGTGATTCGCCAGGCTCGTGCACCGGCGGCGTGATTTCAGGCTGCGGATTGCCCGGCGGAATTCCGGGCGGCGGCTCGGTCGGCGTGCCGGGTGTCGATGGCGGTATCTCGGGCGGTTCAATCGGCATCGGCATCATCGAGATCAGTTGTCAGGAGAACGACAACGATGATGCCGGGCCGATGTTCCCGTTGCGCCGCGCTATTCCTGTGCGTGACAGACCGCCTCGATGTTGTGGCCGTCGGGGTCCAGCACGAAGGCGCCATAATAGTTGGCGTGATAGTGCGGGCGAAGGCCGGGCGGCCCGTTGTCGCGGCCACCTGCGGCCATCGCAGCCTTGTAGAACGCGTCGACCGTCGCGCGGTCTTTCGCGAGAATCGCGACATGCACCGGCTTGTTCATTGCGCCCTCGCCGCCGATCCAGAAATCCGGCTTGCCGTCGGCGCCGAAGCCGGCTGCTGCGGCGTGGCCGGTCTGCTCCTCCGTCACTTCCATGATCAGGGTGTAATCGAGCGGCGCCAGTGCCTTGGCGTAGAACGCCTTCGCGGCCTCATAGTCGGAGACGGAGAGGCCCAAATGATCAATCATCGCTACCTCCGTGGTTCGCTATCAGCGTGACAGGAACGTATTGCTTCGTGTCTTGCGCGCAATCGCAAAACCGCGCGTGACCATGTCGGCGATACAATCCTGCTGCCATTCGTTTTGTGACAGATGTTCGATCACGACCGCGCGCGGCCACAGCGATGGCGTCGCGTCGCGGAAGAAGCCGATCAGCACGCGGTCCTCGAAACCCTCGACATCGATCTTGAGCGAGTCAACCTGCGTGACGCCGGCCTCTTCAAGGATGCGCGTGAGGCGCAGCGACGGCACCTTGATCGCATCACGGCTGGCCGTGCCGGTGACGACATGCGTGGCGCCGAGATTGCCGCCGCCGCTCTCGATCATCAGCTCGCCGTCGCTGTCGCCCGCGGCGGCCTGCACCAGGCGCACCTGCGTTGTCTTCGATGCGGCGTGGTTGAACGAGAGCCGTCCGAACGTCAGCGGATGCGGCTCGATCGCGACCACCTTGCCGGCGGTCCCGATATGCCGCGCCATCACCAGCGCAAAGGTGCCCACATTGGCGCCGACATCGACGAACGTGCCGCCGGCTGGCGTGTGCTGGCGCAGGAAATCGAGCTCGTCGAGATTGTAGTCGGGGTTGAACAGCGCGCCGCGTTCGGTCGCGCTGCCCTGGTGATAGAAGCGGAACGAGGCGCCCTGATACTGAACGTCGACCGGGCCGCCGCGCAGCAGATTGACCAGCCGCGACATCCAGGGCCGGAACGCGCCGCGCTTCAGCCCCGATCCTTGCGCGAGGCGAATGATCGCGGCCTGCGCTGCGTTCGGCGCAAACGCGCCGAACGGCGCGGATGAAAGGGCGTTGTCGGGCGTCAAGCAGGATATCCTCGTTGCAGGCGGCGCATGCATAGCCGGTTTTGCCGGGGACTCCAATCTCGGTGTCGTCCCGGGACGCGAAGCGAGCCACAATCTCGGTGTCGTCCCGGACAAGCGTCAGCGCAGCTCCGGGACCCATAATCACTGGCCGTGGTTATGACGCGAGATGCCCACGCCAAGGCTTCGCCAAACTTCTCTCTGCGGGTATGGGTCCCGGATCGGCGCGCGCCTGAGAGCGCGCTTGTCCGGGACGACGGTGAGAGTACTACGCCGCCTTCTTCCGCTGCGTCAGGAATCGCCCGAGCAATCTTCGTTTGCTCTTGCGCGGGATCAGGTCGATGTCGCTGACGAGTCTGGCGCCGCCCTTGCGGCGCTCCAGCACGATCTTGCGGCTGTGAAAGGCCTCCAGCTCGACACGATGTCCGACGCTGACGATGGTTGCCTTCGGCAGCTCGTCGGTGACCATCTTCATCATCTTGTCCTGGCTCTTCTCGTCGAGCGCGGAAGTCGCTTCATCGAGCACGACGATATCAGGACTGTGCAGCAACAGCCGCGCGAAGGCGAGGCGCTGCTTCTCGCCGCCCGATAGCGTCTGGTCCCAGGGTCCCTCCTCCTCGATCTTCTCCTTGAGATGACCGAGGCCGACCTTGTGCAGGGCCTCGCCGATCTCCTCGACGGTCCAGTCGTCCTCGGCGCCGGGATAGGCGACCGCGCGGCGCAAGCTGCCGGACGGCACATAGGGCCGCTGCGGCAGCATGAACAGCCGCCGGTCGGGATGGAAATTGACGCTGCCGCCGCCCCATGGCCACAGGCCCGCGATGGCGCGCACCAGCGTGCTCTTGCCGGTGCCGGATTCGCCGGCGACCAGCAGCCGCTCGCCGGGCTCGATCGCCACCTCGGTCTCACCGACCACGGCGGTGCCGTCGTCGAGCGTGACGGAAAGGTCGTTCAGCTCCAGCACCGTCTCGTTGCTGGTTTCGCCGCGCTTGATGCGGCCGAGGCCGTCGCCCTGCTCGGCGCGCTCGAGGCCGTCGAGCGACATCATCAGCGAGGCGATGCGGCGGGCGCAGGCGTTCCAGTCGGCGAGCCGCGGATAATTATCGACCAGCCAGCCGAACGCGCTCTGCACGATGGTGAAGGCGGAGGCCGCCTGCATCACCTGTCCGAGCGTCATGCTGCCGTCGAGGAATTTTGGCGCGCAGAGCAAGAGAGGAACCACGGGAGCAACAAGGTTCGAGCCCTGCGACACCAGCGTGGTGCGCATATGTTGGCCGGCTAGGCGCGCCCATTGCCTGAGCACGCTGGTAAAATTGCGGTCGATGCCGCCGCGTTCTTCTTCCTCGCCGCCAAGCAGCGCGATGCTTTCGCCGTTCTCGCGCACGCGCGTCAGCGTGTAGCGGAAATCGGCTTCAGCCTGGTTCTTGTCCTCGGAGACCTGCACGAATTGACGGCCGATCACCAGGATCGAGCCCGAAGCGATGGCGGCATAGAGCATCGCGGCGATCACGAGGAAGCCGGGAATGGTGATGGTCGATCCGCCAAGCGTGATGGCGAGCGCGCCGCCGATGGTCCAGAGCACGACAATGAAGGTCGCGGCCGACAGCAGGGCGGAGGTCACGCCGGCCAGAAAATCAACCGGCGAGTCCGTTGCGACGCGCAAATCCTCGGCGATCCGGTATTCCGGATTCTTGTGGTCGCCGCCGACGAGGTTGAGCTGGTAATAGCGCCCGTTCTTGAGCCACCGCGTCAGCACGCTGTTGGTGAGCCAGGCGCGCCAGCGCCGCTGGATGCCCATGCGCGCAAACACCTGCGTCACGCCGAGCACAATGCTGCCGATCGCGAGTGGGAAGAACACCGCCGAGAGGTGGAAGACGCTCGCCGCATCGCGCTTCTCGATGGCGTCGAAGATCGCGCGATTCCAGACATTGATGCCGTATTGGAAGCCGATGGTGAGGACGATCAGCACGACGAGACCGATCGAGAACGGCCAGGCAAGACGGTCGCCGTTGCGGCCCCAGAAGCCGCGCGCGCTGATCCAGAAACGGGTGAGGAGATAATCCTTGCGCGCCTGCTCGATCTCTTCGGGCGAGAGCTCAGGGTCGGGCTCGAGCACTTCGGGCGGCGGCGGCTCGATCTCGTCGTCGGCCTCACCCTTGATGTCGACAATGGACGGCTTCTTGCCCCGTTCGCGCTTTGCGGCTCGCTTCTCCATGGCCGGATAACGAAAGAGAAATCAACCGGTTCCCTCAGGTTCCCGCGTACCGCTCACTCCGCGGCGCCGTCGCGCACCCGCTTCAGCCGCGCAGCGTGATGCAGGACCCGCGACAGCTCCTCAATCGAATAGGGCTTTTGCACGAGCTCGAAGCCGGCGACGCCGCCCTGGGACAGGGCGTGGCTGTATCCGGTGGTCAGCACGATCGGCACGCCGATACCGCGATCGCGGATCGCCTGCGCGAGGTCGAGCCCGGTCATCCCGGGCATGACGACGTCGGAGAACACGACGTCGAAACGATCGGCGTCGCCAACCAGCTCGGTGAGGGCGTCGGTGGCGTTGTCGACCAGCGTGATGCTGTAGCCGAGCTCGGTCAGCCCGTCGGCGGCGAAATTGCCGAGCTCGATATTGTCCTCGACGACCAGCACCGACATGCCGCTGCCGGCGACGGCAGGTGCCGTGGTCGGCGCCTGGCTCCGGGGCAGGAGGGCTGCAGGCACGCGCGGCAGATAGAGCGAGAAGGTGCTGCCCTGGCCGACTTTGCTCATGACCGTCACCTCGCCGCCGGATTGCCGGGCGAACCCGAACACCTGCGACAGGCCGAGACCGGTGCCCTGGCCGACCTGCTTGGTGGTGAAGAAGGGCTCGAAGATACGTCCCAATTGTGCAGCGGGAATGCCGATGCCGCTATCGCTGACGGTGACGCAGACGAAGCCAAGATTTTTCAAGGTCTGACTTCCCGAGAGATGCGCGAGCGTGTCCGGAACGGTCGTCGCCGCCTGCACCGTGAAGGCGATCCGGCCCTTGCCCTGCATGGCGTCGCGCGCGTTGGTCGCCATGTTGATGATGGCCGTCTCGAACTGGCCGGCATCGGCATTGACGAGGCAGGGCTCGGTCGGCAGCTGCGTGACGATCTCGATCGCAGGTCCGAGCAGCGTTGCGAGCATGTCGCGCACCGACTGCATGCGATCGCCGATGTCGAACACTTCGGGCTTCAAGGTCTGGCGCCGCGCAAAGGCCAGCAGCTGCGAGGTCAGCTTGGCCGCGCGCGCGACCGACTCCGCGATCGCCGTGATGTAGCGCTGCCGCCGCTCCTCGCTCAGTTGCGGGCGGTTCAAGAGGTCGACGGACGCGCGGATCACGGTCAGGAGGTTGTTGAAGTCGTGCGCGACGCCGCCGGTGAGCTGGCCCAGCGCCTCGAGCCGCTGGCTGTGCTTGAGCGCCTCCTCGGCCTCGCGCCGTTTTGCAGCCTCGGTCTGGAGATGCTGGGTGCGCCGGAAGGCGAAGGCCAGCAGGATGAACAGCAGCGCGGTCGCGGGCACGCCGAACACCAGATGCTGGCTCATGGTGGCGAGCCAGCGTGCGCGGATCGCCGACGTTTCGAGGCCGGCGCTGACATAAATCGGATATTCGGCGACGCGCCGGTAGCCGATGCGCCGCTCGATCCCGTCCGAGGGCCAGGCGACGGTCATGAGCCCGCGATCGGGATGGGTTGCGATGCGCCGGCCGACCGGACCGCTGGGGTCTATCCGGAAATCGCGATCGAGCCGCGGGAAATGCGTCAGCAGCACGCCGTCGGCGCGGCCCATCGCAAAGAAGCTGCCGGGATCGGTGCCGATCCTGGCGTAAAAACTCTCGAAATATTCCGGCAGCACGGACGCCTGGAGCACGCCGGTGAAGCTGCCGTCGTCGGAAGAGCGGCGGCGGCTGACGCCGAAGAAGCGCGCGCCCTGGTAGGGAGGCCGCGGCGTTAGCGAGGCGCCGATGAAGGTGCCGATGCTCTGGTCAACATGGGCGTAGAAATAATCGCGGTCCGCAAAGCTCTGATCCGGCGGCGGCGACACCAGACTGTTGACCAGCGGTTTTCCGTTCGTGTCGAAGATCCAAGCCGATTTGAGCTGCGGCAGCGCGTCGGTCAGCTGCTTCAGGCGCCGGTGCAGCGCAGGTTCCCGAGACCGGATAATGTCGTCGGGGAGGTCGCGCACGACTTCGTTGATCTCGGCCAGGCTGCGATCGATGGTCTCGAACACCTTGAGCGCGTGCTCATGCGCGACATCGAGCGTGCGCTCGATCTCGCGGTCGGCGATGTCGTGCGTCGAATTGTAGGAGATCGTGGAAGCGATGGCGAACAGCGCAATCGGCAGCGCCAGGGATGCAGCCATCATCCACTGCAAGAGTCTCAGCGAATTGCGTTGCGCGCCCTGCACGGTCGCTCCGGTCCCCCGACGGAGAGCTTACTTGAATTTTACGCTTTGAAGGAAGCGGCTTGTGATGGGAACCGGAGGTTGTGGTCCGTCGATTCGCGCGCGGCGCGGGATGGGGTCAATTTTACCCAAAATGACCCCGATCGTAGAATGCCCCGGCCGTCTCGGCCGGGGGCTACAGCGTGAGCAGCGCCTAGATCTGACGCTCGACCATCTTGAGCTTGAGCTCGGCGATGGCTTCGGCCGGGTTCAGGCCCTTCGGGCAGGCCTTGGCGCAGTTCATGATGGTGTGGCAGCGGTAGAGCCGGAACGGATCCTCGAGATTGTCGAGCCGCTCGCCGGTGGCCTCGTCGCGCGAATCAGACACCCAGCGGTTGGCCTGGAGCAGCGCGGCGGGACCGAGATAGCGGTCGCTGTTCCACCAATAGCTCGGGCACGAGGTCGAGCAACAGGCGCACAGGATGCACTCGTAGAGGCCGTCGAGCTTCTCGCGGTCCTCGTGGCTCTGGCGCCATTCCTTCTGCGGCGTCGGCGAGGTCGTCTTCAGCCACGGCTCGACCGAGGCGTACTGCGCGTAGAAATTGGTCAGATCGGGGACGAGATCCTTCACCACCGGCTGGTGCGGCAGCGGATTGATCTTCACCGCGCCGTCCTTCACGTCGTGCATCGAGCGGGTGCAGGCCAGCGTGTTCTGGCCGTCGATGTTCATGGCGCAGGAGCCGCAGACGCCTTCGCGGCAGGAGCGGCGGAACGTCAGCGACGGGTCGATGTGGTTCTTGATCCAGATCAGGCCGTCCAGGACCATCGGACCGCAATCATTGGTGTCGACATAATAGGTGTCAACGCTCGGATTCTTGCCGTCGTCCGGATTCCAGCGATAGACGCGGAATTCGCGAACGTCGGTCGCGCCCGCGGGCTTCGGCCAGGTCTTGCCGCCGGTGATCTTGGAGTTCTTCGGAAGTGCGAATTCAACCATTTCGATAAGGCTTTCGCTGTTCGCTCAGTACACGCGCGCCGTTTAGTACACGCGAGCTTTGGGCGGGATGTACTGCACGTCGTTGGTCATGGTGTAGTCGTGAACCGGGCGGTACTCGATCTTGACCTTGCCGTTGTCGTCCAGCCAGGCCAGCGTGTGCTTCATCCAGTTCTTGTCGTCGCGCGCGGAGAAGTCCTCGCGGGCATGCGCGCCGCGGCTCTCGGTGCGGTTGGCGGCCGAATTCATCGTCACCACCGCCTGCGAGATCAGATTGTCGAATTCGAGCGTCTCGACCAGATCCGAATTCCACACCAGCGAGCGGTCGGACACGGCGATGTCGGTGATGCCGCTGTGGACCTTCTCGATCAGGTTCTGGCCTTCGCTCAGGATGTCGCCGGTGCGGAACACCGCGCAATTGTTCTGCATCACGTGCTGCATGCCTTCGCGCAGTTTTGCGGTCGGCGTGCCGCCGGAAGCGTAGCGGTAATGGTCGAGGCGGCCGAGCGCGAGATCAGACGAGTTCGCCGGCAGCTCGGGCTGCTTGGCGTTCGGCGTCAGCTTCTCGGCGAGACGCAGCGCTGCAGCGCGGCCGAAGACGACGAGGTCGATCAGCGAGTTGGAGCCGAGGCGGTTGGCGCCATGCACGGACACGCACGCGGCTTCGCCGATCGCCATCAGGCCGGGGATGATGGCGTTGTCGTCGCCATCCTTCTTGGTCAGCACTTCGCCGTGATAGTTCGTCGGGATGCCGCCCATGTTGTAGTGCACGGTCGGCACGATCGGGATCGGCTCGCGCGTCACGTCGACATTGGCGAAGATCTTCGCGGATTCGGAGATGCCCGGCAGGCGCTCGGCGAGCACAGCGGGATCGAGATGGTCGAGATGAAGGAAGATGTGGTCCTTCTTCTTGCCGACGCCGCGCCCCTCCCGGATCTCGATGGTCATCGCGCGCGAGACGACGTCGCGCGAGGCGAGGTCCTTCGCCGACGGCGCGTAGCGTTCCATGAAGCGCTCGCCCTCGGAGTTGACGAGATAGCCGCCTTCGCCGCGCGCGCCTTCGGTGACGAGACAGCCCGACCCGTAAATGCCGGTTGGGTGGAATTGCACGAACTCCATGTCCTGCATCGGCAGGCCGGCGCGCAGCACCATGCCGCCGCCGTCGCCGGTGCAGGTGTGCGCTGAGGTGCAGGACGCATAGGCGCGGCCGTAGCCGCCGGTCGCGAGAATCACGGTCTGGGCGCGGAAGCGATGCAGCGTGCCGTCGTCCAGCTTGAGCGCGATGACGCCGCGGCAGGTGCCCTGGTCGTCCATGATCAAATCGATGGCAAAGAACTCGATGAAGAACTCGGCCGCGTGGCGCAGCGACTGGCCGTACATCGTGTGCAGCATGGCGTGGCCGGTGCGGTCGGCGGCGGCGCAAGTGCGCTGTGCCTGCCCCTTGCCGTAGTCCATGGTCATGCCGCCGAACGGACGCTGGTAGATCTTGCCGTCCTCGGTGCGCGAGAACGGCACGCCCCAATGCTCGAGCTCGTAGACCGCCTCGGGCGCGTTGCGCACCATGTATTCGATCGCGTCCTGGTCGCCGAGCCAGTCCGACCCCTTCACGGTGTCGTACATGTGCCAGCGCCAATCGTCCTTGTGCATGTTGCCGAGCGAAGCCGAGATGCCGCCCTGCGCCGCGACCGTGTGCGAGCGGGTCGGAAACACCTTGGTGATACAGGCGGTGCGAAGACCGGCTTCGCTGCAGCCGACCACGGCGCGCAGACCCGCGCCACCGGCGCCGACCACGACGACGTCATAGGTGTGGTCTTCGATCGGATAGGCTTTGCCGTTGGTGGCGGGAGCGCCGTTGCCCTTGCCATTCGTCTCTGTGGCCGAGGTTCCGGTAACCATGGGTTACACTCCGGAGGAAAGTTGGAGAATCGCGTAGATCGAGGCGAGCGCAACCGCGGCCGCGAAGAAATTGTTGAGCATGATTGAAACGAGCTTCAGCTTCTCGTTGTGGACGTAATCCTCGATCACGACCTGCATGCCGATCTTCATGTGCCAGGCGCTGGCGATGATAAAGAGCAGCATGATGATGGCGACCGGCAGCGAGCCGAGGATCTGCTTGGCGCCGGCCTGGTTGCGGCCGAGCAGCATCATGATAATGACCAGCACCGGGATCATCAGCAGCGTCATCGCCACCGCCGTGAGGCGCTGGCGCCAGAAGTCGGACGTGCCGGAATGCGCGGCGCCCAGATTGCGGACGCGGCCGAGCGGGGTGCGCATGCTGCGCTTCGCGGTATCGGCTGCGCTCATCGTCCACCCCCGGTCGCGTAGGCGATGATCCAGATCAGCACCGTCAGCGCGATGCCGCCGATCAGTGCGCCCCAGGTCAGGGCCTCGCGCTCATTGGCCTTGAAGCCGTAGCCGAGGTCCCACACGAAGTGCCGGATGCCGCTCAGCATATGGTGCATCAGCGCCCAGGTGTAGCCGAACACGATCAGCCGGCCGATGATGCTGCCGGTGAAGGCTTGGACATGGCCATAGGCGGCAGGGCCGGAGGCCGCCGCAACCAGCCACCAGGCCAGCAGCAGAGTTCCGGCGTAGAGGGCAATACCGGTGGCGCGGTGGACGATGGACAGCGCCATCGTCAGCGTCCAGCGGTAGACTTGCATGTGTGGGGAAAGCGGTCGTTCGATCCGTGCGGTCATGGGCTTTTGATGTTTATGGCGGCCCAGTAGCGGGCACGCGGGGATCGCGAAAGGTCGGCTCTATTTACGGAGTCGATTTGGCCTGCGCAATCACCAATTCGACATAAATCGAACCGTAGTTCAGCTCTACGGCGTTGATGCAACAAGCCAATCGGGGGCTTGGTATACCAGAGCAATGGTGCACCGACCAAGGAGAGAATATTAATTCATCTTTTGTGGCGACTGGCGAGGCGCATTGAAATCACTATTGGAACGGCTCCAAGCCACCGATCGGCCGCTACGGTTCGAACCAGTCAGTTCATGACGTCCAAGGCAGCGCCGCTGGGCGATGCGCCCGTTCCAATTTCCGCTTTGCGCATCGATTTTCCGTCAGGCGGCGGATATGCGCACCTTGCATTCCACCCCAGCCGGGAGGCGCGGCGTGTCGACCACGCAAATCAGATCGCCTACAGCTTGCTGCGCAGCTCATTCCGAACGGACGAATCGGAGAGTTTGCGCGGCAGGTCCGGGTGATTGCAGGTCTTGATATCAAGGAGCTTGTCGAGCTCGCACTGCTGCTGATCGCAGTCGGCGCGCTCTCGGGATTCCTCGCCGGTGTGTTCGGCATCGGCGGCGGCGCAATTCTCGTGCCGGTGTTTTACGAATGCTTCCGCATCGCCGGCGTGCCGCTGGAAGTGCGCATGCCGCTTTGCGTCGGCACTTCGCTCGCGGTGATCATCCCGACCTCGATCCGTTCGTTCCAGGCGCATTACAAGCGCGGCGCCGTCGACCTGACGATCCTGCGCGTGTGGTGGCTTCCAATTCTGATCGGCGTCGTCCTCGGCAGCGTCATCGCGCGCTATGCGCCGGAGCGGCTGTTCAAGATCGTCTTCGTCGCCGTCGCCTATTCCGCGGCGGTGCGCCTGATCTTCGCGCGCGAAGGGTGGAAGCTCGGTGACGATCTGCCGAAGGGCCCATTGATGCGCGTCTACGGCTTCTGCGTCGGCATTCTCTCGACGCTGATGGGCATCGGCGGCGGATTGTTCTCGAACCTGCTGATGACCTTCTACGGCCGTCCGATCCATCAAGCAGTGGCGACCTCGTCGGCGCTCGCGGTGCTGATCTCGATCCCCGGCGCGCTCGGCTACATCTATGCCGGCTGGCCGGCGGCCGCGACCTATCCGTCCGTTGCAGCGCTGCAGATCCCGTTCGCGCTCGGTTACGTCTCACTGATCGGCGCCGTGCTGGTGATGCCGATGAGCCTGGTTACCGCGCCGCTCGGTGTAACAGCCGCGCATGCGATGTCGAAGCGCACCCTCGAAGTGGCATTCGGCTGTTATCTGTTCATCGTCGGCAGCAGGTTCGTGATGAGCCTGTTGGGCGGCCAGTAGCGGCCACAAACTCCGTCATTGCGAGCGAAGCGAAGCAATCCAGAATCTCCGCGGAGGCAGCCTGGATTGCTTCGTCGCAAGGGCTCCTCGCAATGACGGAGCGAGAGAGCGGCGCCCCTATTTCTTCGCGTAGATGTCCTTGTACGTATCGCGCAGCACGTTCTTTTGCACCTTGCCCATGGTGTTGCGCGGCAGCTCGTCGACGACGAAGACGCGCTTGGGCATCTTGAATTTTGCGAGCCGGCCATCGAGCGCCTTCAGCACTGCGGCTTCGCTGACATCCGCACCCTTGTTGCAAACCAGCACCGCCGTGACGCCCTCGCCGAAATCGGCATGCGGCACGCCGATCACGGCGGATTCGATCACACCGGGCATGGCGTCGATCTCGCTCTCGATTTCCTTCGGATAGACGTTGAATCCGCCGGAGATCACGAGATCCTTGCCGCGGCCGAGGATGTGGACGTAGCCCTTGTCGTCGATCTTGCCGAGGTCGCCGGTGATGAAGAAACCGTCGGGCCGGAATTCCGACTTGGTTTTCTCCGGCATGCGCCAATAGCCCTTGAAGACGTTCGGGCCCTTGACCTCGATCATGCCGATCTCCTCGCGCGGCAGCTCCTTGCCGGTCTCGGGCTCGGTCACCCGCACGGAGACGCCTGGCAAGGGAAAGCCGACCGCGCCGGGCACGCGCTCGCCGTCGTACGGGTTCGACGTGTTCATGTTGGTTTCGGTCATGCCGTAGCGCTCGAGCACCGCGTGCCCGGTGCGCGCCGACCATTCGCGATGGGTCTCGGCTAGCAGCGGCGCCGAGCCCGAGATGAACAGCCGCATATGCTTCGTCGTCTCGCGCGACAGCGCGGGATTTTGCAGAAGCCGCGTGTAGAACGTCGGCACGCCCATCAGCACGGTGGCGCGGGCCATCAGCTTGATGATCAGATCCGGGTCGAGCTTCGGCAGGAAGATCATCGACGCCCGCGCAAACAGCGTCACGTTGGTCGCCACGAACAGGCCGTGGGTGTGGTAGATCGGCAGCGCGTGGATCAGCACGTCCTTGTCGGTGAAGCGCCAGTAGTCGACCAGCGAGAGCGAGTTCGACGCGAGATTGTCATGCGTCAGCATCGCACCCTTGGAGCGGCCGGTGGTGCCCGACGTGTAGAGGATCGCCGCGAGATCGTCGTTTTCGCGCGGGACCGTCGTGAATTCGCTGCTGGCCTTCTCTGCGGCTTCCGTCAGCGAGCCCTTGCCGTCAGGCCCGAGCGTCTCGACCTTGGCCTTCACCTTGGCGGCGATCGGGGCGAGGCCTTCGGCCTTGGAGGGATCGCAGACCACCAGCGACGGCTCGGCGTCGCCGATGAAGTAGTCGAGCTCATTCAGCGTATAGGCGGTGTTGAGCGGCAGGTAGACCGCGCCGGCCCGCACCGTGCCGAGATAGAGCACGATGTTCGCCACCGATTTCTCGACCTGCACCGCGACACGGTCGCCCGGCTTTACGCCGCACGCCACCAGCGCATTCGCCATCTGCCCGGCCCGCGCGATCAGATCGCCATAGCTGATATGGCCGCCGTCCTGCGTCTCGATCGCGAGGCGGCTGGGATCGTCGAGGCCGTCGAACAGGCGGGAAAACAGATTGGCGTTGGCTGCTTGGTTCATGCAAGATTTCCTCGACCGCAAGGCAACAAGGCCGGTCAAAACCGAGGGCTGGATTAGCAAAAACCGCCCCAATGAAGCAACGGAGACAGTTTGCATGGCCAAAAATGGGAAACGCGTGGCCTGGGTCACGGGCGGCGGCAGCGGGATCGGGGAGGCCGGCGCCGAGGCGCTCGCGGCCGACGGCTGGATCGTCGTGGTCTCCGGCCGCCGCAAGGACGCCCTGGAGACCGTGGTTGCGAAGATCGCCAAGGCCGGCGGAGCCACCGAGGCGCTCGCGCTGGACGTGTCAAACGCCACTGAGGCCCAGAAGGCGGCCGATCACATCGTCGCCAAGCATGGCCGGATCGACCTGCTCGTGAACAATGCCGGCATCAATGTCCCCAAGCGCAGCTGGAAGGACATGGAACTGGACGGCTGGGACAGGCTGGTCCAGGTCAACCTCAACGGCGTGCTCTATTGCATGCGCGCGGTGCTGCCGACGATGCGCAAGCAGCAGGACGGCTCGATCATCAACGTCTCGTCCTGGGCCGGCCGCCATGTCTCGAAGATGCCGGGCCCGGCCTACACCACCACCAAGCATGCGGTGCTGGCGCTGACCCATTCCTTCAACATGGACGAATGCGTCAATGGCTTGCGCGCCTGCTGCCTGATGCCGGGCGAGGTGGCGACTCCGATCCTGAAGCTGCGCCCGGTGGTGCCGAGCGAGGAGGAGCAGGCGAAGATGCTGCAGCCGGAAGATCTCGGCCGCACCATCGCGTTCATCGCCAGCATGCCGCCGCGCGTCTGCATCAACGAGCTCCTGATCAGCCCGACGCATAATCGCGGGTTTATTCAGACGCCGCACAACAGGGATTGAGGCGAAGCACGCGCCACACTGGTCGTCCCGGCGAAGGCCGGGACCCATAACCACAGGGAGTAGTTTGGCGAAGACTCGTGATGGCCTGTCTCGCGCTACAACTGCTTCTGAGGAGTATGGGTCCTGGCCCCCCGCGCGCAATTGCGCGCTAGGCCGGGACGACAGCAGAGCGTGCGGCACGCTCGCGTCACTCCACGTACATGCCTCAACATAGTTTCACGCATCACGATAAATTATTGTTCGAAACCCCCTCGCGAACCGTCCCGTAGTTCGGATCAACGACGCGCCGCTGTCTCACGTCAAACTGTCGCAGCCGCCGTTGTTACCAACGCAAACGCCGGCCATTGCCGGTCACAATCCAAACGGGAGTTTCTCCATGTCGAAGCGCATCGCCTATCTCACTGCTACAGCCTTCAGCGCGCTGGCCATCACCGCGACCGTCATTGCGCCCGCCCGTGCCGAGGAAAGGACCGTCATGGTCGGCGGCGCCGCGATGTTCCCGTCGAAGAACATCGTCCAGAACGCGGTCAACTCGAAGGACCACACCACGCTGGTGGCGGCGGTGAAGGCGGCCGGCCTGGTGCCGACGCTGGAAGGCAAGGGCCCGTTCACGGTGTTCGCGCCGACCAATGCCGCCTTCGGCAAGCTGCCGGCCGGCACCGTCGACACCCTGGTCAAGCCTGAGAACAAGGCGACCCTGACCAAGATTCTCACCTACCATGTCGTGGCCGGCAAGCTCGAGGCCTCCGACCTCACCGACGGCAAGAAGCTCAAGACCGTCGAGGGCGAGGAACTCACGGTGAAGAAGCAGGACGGCAAGGTCTGGATCGTCGATGCCAAGGGCGGCACCTCGATGGTGACGATCTCCAACGTCAACCAGTCCAACGGCGTGATCCATGTGGTCGATACCGTGCTGATGCCGGCGACCTAACCCCGCGCAACCCTGTTTCATCTCCCTGAGCAGGGATGAACGGCAAGGCGAGCCGGGGCTACCTCCGGCTCGCCTTATTGTGAGAAGCTGCACGCCAGATTCGCGAAAACGCCGATGTAACGAAGCTGGAGCGGCTGGCGTATAATCCTCAACGCGATCTACAGGACGGAACCACCATGTCGACCCTGGCCACGACCGACGAGCACATCAGCGCCACCCGGGCCAAAACGATCCAGCCGGTCTGGGTCCGCGTGATGCACTGGACCAACGCTGTCGCCATGATCCTGATGATCATGTCGGGCTGGCAGATCTACAACGCCTCGCCACTCTTCGACTTCCGGTTCTCGCACGACATCACGCTCGGCGGCTGGCTCGGCGGCGCGCTGCTCTGGCACTTTGCCGCGATGTGGCTGCTGATGATCAACGGCCTCGCCTATCTGATCGCGGGTTTCGTATCCGGCCGCTTCCGGAAAAAGCTGCTGCCGATCACGCCGGCGGGCGTGCTCCACGACGTCAGGGCGGCGCTCACTTTCAAGCTCAGCCACGACGATCTCAGCGTCTACAATTACGTGCAGCGCACGCTCTATGCCGGTATCATCGTGGTCGGCGTGCTGATCGTGCTGTCGGGCCTGTCGATCTGGAAACCGGTGCAACTCTACTATCTGGTGGCGTTGTTCGGCGATTATCCGACCGCGCGCTACGTGCATTTCTTCTGCATGGCCGCGATCTGCGCCTTCCTCGTCGTCCACGTTGCGCTCGCGCTGCTGGTGCCGAAGAGCCTGCGCGCCATGATCATCGGCCGTTGAGAGGGAGAAGAACCATGGCCAAGCGTTCATTCCTGATCTCCGGCGTCGACAAGCGGCTGCTGATCAAGGACTCCATCAAGACGATGCCGGATGTCATCCGCCGCCGCTTCATCGCAGGCGGCGCCAGCCTCGGCGCGCTGACCTTGCTCACCGGTTGCGACGTGGTCGACTCGTCCTCGGCCGAGGCGTTGCTGGCAAAAGTCTCGAAATTCAACGACGCCGTGCAGGATTTCATCTTCAATCCCGATGCACTGGCGCCGACGTTTCCCGAGAGCGCGATTACAAAACCGTTCCCGTTCAACGCCTATTACGATCTCGACGACGCGCCCGATGTCGATGGCGACGACTGGAAGCTCGAAGTGCGCGGCCTCGTCGATAACAAGAAGTCCTGGACGCTGCCGGAGCTCTACAAGCTGCCGCAGTTCACGCAAGTGACCCGCCACATCTGCGTCGAGGGCTGGAGCGCGATCGGCAGCTGGACCGGCACGCCCTTGCGCGATTTCCTGAAACTGATCGGCGCCGACATGCGCGCGAAATACGTCTGGTTCCAGTGCGCCGACAAGGACGGCTACAACTCGCCCTTGGACATGCGCACCGCGCTGCATCCGCAGACCCAGATGACGTTCAAATACGCCAACGAGATTTTGCCGCGCGCCTATGGTTTCCCGATGAAGATCCGGGTGCCGACAAAACTCGGCTTCAAGAACCCGAAATACGTGGTCTCGATGGAAGTCACCAACGACTACAAGGGCGGCTATTGGGAAGACCAGGGGTATAATTCGTTCAGCGGGAGCTGACCGTCGTCCCGGCGAAAGCTGCCGTAGGGTGGGCAAAGCGGAGCGTGCCCACCAGCACTGTGTCCGCGGCGGCGGTCATGGTGGGCACGGCGCTGCGCGCCTTTGCCCACCCTACGGCACCGAGTTCTTCGGCCCGGCCTTCCGCTGGCACAACGCCGCCACCGCTCCCAGCGCTAACAACGCCGCCGAAACATTCAGCGCGTAACTCAGACTCCCTAGCGCATCGGTGATGGCGCCGACCACGATCGGCCCGAGCGTCTGCCCCACGCCGAACGAGATCGTCATCGCGGCGATCGCACGCGGCCACATTTCGGGCGGATAGTTGAAGCGCACGAAGGCGGTGGTCGAGCCGACGACGGCGAAGAAGGCGACGCCGAACACCACCGCGGAGGTCGCAAGCCACGCGGTCGAATGTCCGAGCATCGGCAGGCCGGCGCCGATCGCGTTGGTGCCGAGGATGATCGCGGTGGCGAGACCGCCGCGGTCGAGCGCGAGCACGCGACGCCAGGCCCAGGGCGTCACGAACGCACTCATGCCGATCAAGCCCCAGAATCCCGCTTGCGCCGCCGCCCCGCCACCGCCGTCGCGGACATAGGCGATCATGAAGGTCATGTAGGCGATGTAGCCGGCGCCAAACAGGAAGTAGGCGGCGAGATAGATCAGCACGGGACGGATCGCGAAGGCGTCGTGGCTACCTTCTGAAAAACGCGCGCCGCTCTCGATGCGCACCAAAAACAGCGGCACCGTCATCGCGGCCGACAGCAGTGTCATCGCCCACCACACGATCCACCACGAGCCGGGCCCGAAATGCTGCAGCGTGAACGGTGCGATCAGGCCTGAGGAGAGAATGCCGACACCCGGGCCGGCGTAGAACAGGCTGAGCAGGAAATTGGCCCGCGCGGGGCGCGATTGCGCGATGCTCGCAGCCAGCGCGCCGCCGGCGACGAAGCCGGCCGCGGCCCCCAGGCCCAGCACGAGGCGCGCCAGGCTCAGTGCGATGAAATTGCCTGTCAGCGCGCAGGTCGCAAGTGCTGCGACGCAGGCCACGGTTCCGCCGCGGATCGCTGCCGACCAGCCGACGCGCTGGATCAGCCGGGACGCCACCAGTGCGCCGACGAGGTAGCCGACGGCGTTGATGGTGTTCATGAAACCGGCCGCAGAGTAGGACCAGCCGAGATCCTCCCGCATATCAGGCAGCACCAGCGCATAGGCAAAGCGGCCAATGCCGAGCCCGACCGTCGCGGCCAGCGACAGGGTCAGGATCAGCCGCGCGGGATGTGCGTCGGGCGGTGGGCGGTTTGGGGCGTGCAAAGGGTACTCCAACCTGCGCAGTGTGGCAGGCCCCGCCCGGCTTGCACAGCCGCGCGGCGGCAATGGTGTCTTGCCAAGCGCGCAACGCCGCTCTAGCACTCCGGCCGAATTCGATCTCAGAGGAAACGACCATGGCGACCCATAAATTGCTGCTGCTCCCCGGCGACGGTATCGGCCCCGAGGTGATGGGCGAGGTGAAGCGGCTGATCGATTGGCTCAATTCGGCCGGGATCGCCAAATTCGAGACCGATACCGGCTTGGTCGGCGGTTCGGCCTATGACGCCCACAAGGTCTCGATCTCCGAGGGCGACATGGCCAAGGCGATGGATGCCGACGCCATCATCTTCGGCGCGGTCGGCGGCCCGAAGTGGGATGCGGTTCCTTACGAGGTGCGCCCCGAAGCCGGCCTGCTGCGCCTGCGCAAGGATCTCGCTTTGTTCGCCAACCTCCGTCCCGCCGTCTGCTACCCGGCGCTGGCCGATGCGTCGAGCCTGAAGCGCGAGGCGGTCGAAGGTCTCGACATCGTCATCGTGCGCGAGCTCACCGGCGGCGTCTATTTCGGCGAGCCCAAGACCATCACCGATCTCGGCAACGGCCAGAAGCGCGCCATCGATACCCAGGTCTACGACACCTATGAGATCGAGCGCATCGGCCGCGTTGCCTTCGAGCTTGCCAGGAAGCGCAAGAACAAGGTGACGTCGATGGAGAAGCGCAACGTCATGAAGTCGGGCGTGCTCTGGAACGAGGTCATGACCCAGGTCCACAAGCGCGAATACCCTGATGTCACGCTCGAGCACCAGCTTGCTGACTCCGGCGGCATGATGCTGGTGAAGGCGCCGAAGCAGTTCGACGTCATCGTCACCGACAATCTGTTCGGCGACATGCTCTCCGACATCGCGGCGATGCTGACCGGTTCGCTCGGCATGCTGCCCTCGGCCTCGCTCGGCGAGGTCGACGTCAAGAGCAAGAAGCGCAAGGCGCTGTACGAGCCCGTGCACGGTTCGGCGCCTGATATCGCAGGCCAAGGCCTCGCCAATCCTATCGCGATGATCTCATCGTTCGGCATGGCGCTGCGCTATTCCTTCGACATGGGCGCGCTCGCCGACAAGGTCGACGCCGCGATCGCCGCGGTGCTCGCCAGCGGTCTGCGCACCGCCGACATCAAGTCGGAAGGCACGACCGCCGCCTCGACCACGCAGATGGGCGAAGCGATCCTGAAGGAATTGCAGAAGCTGCACGCGTAAGGCTTGCGCCGCTATCGTAGGGTGGGCAAAGCGAAGCGTGCCCACCATTTCGATCGCGATTGGAGAGAGATGATGGGCACGGCGCTTCGCGCCTATGCCCACGAAATCCGGGAGCCGCTCCATGGACGCCTCGCATCGCCCCAAGATCGCGGAAACCATCATCCATGACACGGTGCGCCAGCGCGAGGCGCAGATCGGGCGGCGCTGCGAGATCCTGAGCCACACGCGCATCGAATATGCCTCGCTCGGCGACTATTCTTATCTCGGCGAGAATTGCGACGTCGCCGATGCCGTGATCGGCAAATTCACCGCCATCGCCAATTCGGTGCGGATCGGCGCGCCCAACCATCCGATGGGCCGTCCGTCCCAGCATCGGTTTACCTATGTCCCTGAGTATTACGACGCGACAGCGAGCCGCGACCGCGACTTCTTCGCGGACCGCCGCGGCGACCGCGTCATCGTCGGCCATGATGTCTGGATCGGTCACGCCGCGATCCTGCTGCCGGGCGTGACCGTCGGTGACGGTGCGGTGATTGCCGCAGGCGCAGTCGTCAGCCGCGATGTGCCGCCCTACACCATCGTCGGCGGCGTTCCCGCGCGCGCCATCCGCAAGCGCTTTGATGATGCTGTTGCTGAGAGCCTGCGCCGTATCGCCTGGTGGGATTGGCCCGACGAGTTGATCTTCGAACGCCTGAGCGATTTCCGCTCCGAGGCGATCGAAGACTTTTGCAGGCGCTACGACCCGGCGCCCAACGCGTGAAGCGGAAGCATCTCGCACACAACAAAAAGGCCGGGCGTGAGCCCGGCCTTTTGATTCGGTCGTGACGTCCGCTCAGTACAGCGGGAAGTTCTGCGGATAGCCGCCGACATCCGCCGGCGTCGCGAGCGGCTGGCGATCGATCGGGCGGTTGAGGTTTTCGCGGGCGAAGGACGGATAGCCCACCGCCGGCGGGAAGGCGTAGTCGGAAAACTTGCGGTCGCCCGGATTGACCTCGGTGCCGCCGTCGAGCCAGGAGCGCTTGCTCACATAGATACGGGTGCGGCCCTGCTGGTAGACCGCGTTGGGGCCGCTCGGGCCGTAAACGGGCCGGCCGCGATCGTCATAGCGCTGCTTGGTCTTGGTGTCGGCCGACGCCGGCGCAGCGAAGGCCATCGCAACCACGGCGCCTGCGGCAAGCCAGCCAGCCAGTTTGTTTGCGGCCAATTTCTTTGCGCAAGTGAAATTCGAGCTCATCACGTCCCCTTCAGGCGGCAAGCCGCCAGTCGATTTCACCCCATACTAGCCCGGCCGGGGTGGGTGCAACTAGGTCAATTCAGTCACACCGCGCCGGAATAATCGTGCGCGCCGGCAAAAGCTGCATGAATACCAGCTACTTGAGCTTGATGCCGGTCAAAGCGCGCCGCGCAATTGCGCGTTCGCGGCGCCCAGCAGCCAGTCCGCCGCGGCTCCGGCGTCGCAGGAGCGGCGCTTCAGCTCTGCATGGGCGAACAATTCCGCGAGCTTCGGCTCGTTACCCGAGGTGAGCAACGTCAGCCGGTTCAGCGTGCAGGCGATCGCCGCGCGCCGGGCCGGCATTGTATCGCCCTGGCAAGAGAAGCCGGAGATCTGCAGCGCCGGCTCCTCGTTGCGCTTGAGATAACCCAGGCACGCCGGTGTCCCGTCCGCCGTGCCGGTCGGCCGGAACAGGGCGACGGGGCCGAATTTGGTATCGATAAGGCCGGCCTGCTCGAGTGCGGTGGCTGCACCCAGGCCCATCTGGATAGCGAGGCCAGCGGTCGCCGGACGGGTCACGTCGAATTCGCTGCCTTCCCGGTAGATCTCGAGCTCGGCCACAGGCTTGTCGGCGTCGCCGGTCCAGCGCATCACGTCGCGCCGGCCACCTTCGGGATGCCGCAGGATAGTGTAAGAGACTGTTTTTTCTGATGAATCAAGCCGATTGAGCGTAAAGGCCGGATGCGACCGGTCCGCGACAGCCCAGCCCGGCCTCGAAGCGGGCTCGTCGTCGCGCAAATCCGGCAGCTGGCCGAGCCCAGCAAGCGCAAGGATGGCAAACAGCGCGAGCGCCCCCACATAGGCGAACAGGTGCGCCAGCGTGCCGACGACCTCGTCGGCGAAATTGGCGAGCGCCAGATGGATCTGGGTGGGGGTTGCGGCCGTGCTGGCCTCAGGCGACTGCATCCACGGCCTTCAGGCATGGTCCAACGTTGTCTTGAGGCCGGTTCTCGCATAGAAGCGCTGCTCTTCCTGTTTAAGCGTCAGCTTCAGGAACGGGCTTTTTCATCGGAGAGTGAACGATGGGTTACAAAGTCGCAGTCGTCGGCGCGACCGGCAATGTCGGACGGGAAATGCTCAACAT
Source organism: Bradyrhizobium sp. WSM3983 (assembly GCF_000473045.1). Classification (GTDB taxonomy): domain Bacteria; phylum Pseudomonadota; class Alphaproteobacteria; order Rhizobiales; family Xanthobacteraceae; genus Bradyrhizobium. Next base: position 65,257 of record NZ_AXAY01000021.1, read on the forward strand.
TCTGGATGAGCGCAAATTCCCGGCGGATGAGGTCGTGGCCCTGGCGTCACGCCGCAGTGTCGGCGTCGAGGTCTCCTATGGCGACCGCACTTTGAAAGTCAAAGCGCTCGAGCATTACGATTTCTCCGACGTCGATATCTGCCTGATGTCGGCGGGCGGCGAGGCGTCGAAGGAATGGTCGCCGAAGATCGGTGCCGCCGGCACGGTCGTGATCGACAATTCTTCCGCCTGGCGCATGGATCCGGACGTCCCGCTGATCGTGCCTGAGGTGAACGCCGACGCAGCGGCGGGCTTCAAGAAGAAGAACATTATCGCCAACCCGAACTGCTCGACCGCGCAGCTCGTGGTCGCGCTGAAGCCGCTGCATGACAAGGCGAAGATCAAGCGCGTCGTGGTTTCGACCTATCAGTCGGTGTCGGGCGCCGGCAAGGATGCGATGGACGAATTGTTCTCGCAGACCAAGGCCGTCTACACCAACCAGGAGCTGGTCAACAAGAAATTCCCGACGCGCATCGCCTTCAACGTCATCCCCCAGATCGATGTCTTCATGGAGGACGGCTACACCAAGGAAGAGTGGAAGATGATGGCGGAGACCAAGAAGATTCTTGATCCCAAGATCAAGCTCTCCGCGACCTGCGTGCGCGTGCCGGTGTTCGTCGGCCATTCCGAGGCCGTCAACATCGAGTTCGAGGATCCGATCAGTGCGGACGAAGCGCGCGACATCCTGCGCAAGGCGCCGGGTTGCCTCGTCATCGACAAGCACGAGCCCGGCGGCTACGCCACGCCGTATGAAGCGGCCGGCGAGGATGCGACCTACATCAGCCGCATCCGCGAGGATGCGACGGTGGAGAACGGTCTCGTGCTGTGGTGCGTGTCGGACAATCTGCGCAAGGGTGCCGCGCTCAACGCGATCCAGATCGCGGAAGTGCTGATCAACCGCAAGCTGATAGCCGCGAAGAAGAAGGCGGCGTAAGCCGCGCTGCCGTAGGGTGGGCAAAGGCGCGAAGCGCCGTGCCCACCATCCTGCTGCGATTGGTTTAGAAGTGGTGGGCACGCTTCGCTTTGCCCACCCTACAAGAGCGGCGAACTACACCACGCTCCGCGCGCTCTTGAATTCCTTGCCCGCCTGGTCCAGCACGAACAGCGTTCCCTCCGCGACGCCGAAATAGGCGCCGTGCAGTTGCATCTGGCCGCTCTCGACTGCCTTGCGCACGAACGGAAACGTCATCAGGTTTTCCAGGCTGCGAAACACCGCGGCCTTCTCGATGCGCTCGACGAATTGCGCCATGGTCTCGTGGTTGCGCTGTTCGACCACTTCGCCCGGCTTGATGAACATCTGCATCCATTTGCCGATGAAGTCGCCGGGCGTCAGCGGCTCGATCTTGTCGACGAAGGCACGGATGCCGCCGCATTGCGCGTGACCGAGCACCACGATGTGCTTCACGTTCAGCACCGTCACGGCATATTCCAGCGCGGCCGAAACGCCGTGCGCGTTGCCATCGGGCTGATACACCGGCACCAGATTGGCGATGTTGCGGACCACGAACAATTCGCCCGGGCCGACGTCAAAAATGGTTTCCGGCGCGACACGGCTATCGCAGCAGCCGATCACCATCACTTCCGGGAACTGTCCCTTCACCGACAGCTCGCGATAGCGGTTCTGCTCGGCCGGCAACCGCTGAGTGGCGAAGGCGTTGTAACCTTCCAGCAAATGCTTCGGGAATGTGATCATGGCCTATGCCTAATCATATACCGCAGAGACGAACAAGCCTTTCGAATAGGCAGGCCAAGTGCTATCGCTCGCCCGAGCAAACCGGAAGGAACGCCAGCATGACCCGCCCGCGCCGCAGCCATCTGTTCATGCCCGGCTCCAACCCCCGCGCGCTGGAAAAGGCACGCAATCTCGCCGCCGACGGCCTGATTCTGGACCTCGAAGATTCCGTCGCCCCCGACGCCAAGGCGGTGGCGCGTGACGGCATCGCTGCCGCGATCGCGGCCAAAGGGTTCGGCAAGCGCGAGATCCTGATCCGGACCAACGCGCTCGACACGCAATGGTGGGCCGATGACGTGGCGATGGCTGCCAGGGCGTCGCCCGACGGCATCCTGGTTCCGAAAGTGTCAAGCATCGAGGATCTCCAGACCATTGGCCACCACCTCGCCGAACTCGGCGCCGCGCCGACCGTGAAAGTCTGGGCCATGATCGAGACCGCGCGTGCGGTGCTGCATGCCGAGGAGCTCGCAACGGCCGGCCGCGATCCGAAGACGCGCCTCTCTGGTTTCGTGTTCGGCCCAAATGACATCTCGCGCGAGACGCGGATCAAGATGATGCCCGGCCGTGCCGCGATGATCCCGATGATCACCCATTGCATCCTGGCGACGCGCGCCGCCGGCCTCGAAATCCTCGACGGCCCCTACAGCGACATCAACAATTCCGACGGCTTCGCCACCGAATGCGCGCAGGGTCGCGATCTCGGCTTCGACGGCAAGACGCTGATCCATCCGTCGCAGATCGACGCCTGCAACGCGATCTTCACGCCGCCCGAGGAAGAGGTCGCGCGCGCGCGAAAAATCATCGCCGCGTTCGAGCTGCCGGAAAACGTCTCCCGCGGCGCGATCCGCCTTGATGGCGCGATGGTGGAGCGCCTCCACGCCGACATGGCAAGGCGCACGATCGAGATCGCGGATGCGATTGCGGCGATGAGCAGGGGCTGAGGCATCAACTCGAGAGAGCGATAGCCGCTTTTCTGCGCCAAGATCGCAACGGCTGTAAGGTCATTCCGTCGATCGAGTGCAGTCCAGCACCGTCACCGCGATTTCAGGCTTTGCTCTCTATTTTCCCGCCCGAAAAACGGCTCTGGATTCACCACCCGCTCCGTCGGACGCGACGATGGCGCTTTCCCGGAATGGCGCATGGCCAGGCTGCGGCGCCGCCAATTCCTGGCAATACATCCGATCGATCTTGCGCTGCATGAGCGCATAACAATCGCACGCGACCTTCTCGAGCCGGGCTCGATCGATCTCTACAAACCCGCGCCGGTCGGACGGGACGGCGCCGGCCTCGCGTAGCTTGCCCATCGTCAGAGTCACGGTTGTCCGTCGCACCCCAAGCAATTGCGCAAGCGCCTCGTGGGTCACCGGAAGCAGGTTGTCGGGAACGCGGTCGTGAAGCTGCAGGAGCCACCGCGCCATGCGGCCATCCACCCGGTGCAGCGCGTTGCAGGCGGCTACGTGCTGGAGCTGCAACAACACCGCGCGGGCGTGAACCTGCACGACATTCCTGATGGCTGCGCTTTGCGCATAGGCAGCCCGAAATTTGGCGGCGGAAATCAGCGATGCTGTGCCGGCCATGCGAGCAATCGCGGTCACGGAAGAAAGCGACGGGCCGAGCACGGAAAACGAGGCCAAAGCGCCTTCCCGCCCCATCAAGGTGGTTGCGACCGTTTGCCCGTCGGGCATATCGAGCATGAAGGCGATTGCGCCGCTATGGGGAAAATAAACCGGGTCGAGCTCATCGCCCGACCGCACCAGGACGGCATCGGGCTCGAACGCGACCTTCTGGAAGTAGGGCGTGAGCAAGCCGAGATCCGCCGGCGGCAACGCCGCCAGTAGCCGATTCCCGATGCCAGCGCGGTGCGCGGTCACGATGCTTTCTTGTGAACGAGCACCCGATGAACCACGGTATCCATCTATTTCATTTGCCATGATTATCCGAAATACGAACGGCCGAACGGCAACTATCCAAACAGAGCAATGCGTCGCGATCAAGCACGGATAATTGCGGAGACCTCAGCAGCGTCCTCGCCGCGCAAACAGGATCTTCCATAAATCATACTATTCACGATCTTTGCCGCTCGGCGAGGTGCCCACGAGGTGATCGCCGCATTCGATCTGCCGGAGAACGTCTCGCGCGGTGCGATCCGGCTCGATGGCGTAATGGTAGAACGCCTGCACGCCGACATGGCGAAGCGCACGATCGAGATCGCGGATGCGATCGCAGCGATGGGGAAGGGTTAGGGCCCGCTTGGAGCTTGTGTGGCAATGCCACGCCACACGGCATCTTTCAGGGCGATGAGAGAAGGCGGTGGGATGGTCGGCGGATCGGCAGGTCCATTTGCCGCTCCTGGCACCAGGACGGCAACATGGATCTCGCCGTCGGTGTAGTAGGGGTCGCCACCACCATTTCGGCCGAACAGCGTCGGGCCTATGCCCGAGATCTGAAAGAATTTGCTGACGACGTTTGCCTTGCGCAGGTCGGTCATCACGAGATCCCGCTCGGCATCGATGTTGGCATCGATATGATGGGTGACTTGTCCTGTGTCGTGGCTCAGTCCGACACCCCGGTCGAAGGTTGCCGAGCCGAGCCAGACCGGACGACCGTCGTCGCCTTTCTCGAGAGCCTTCCAGAACCGAACGTGATTCCGTCGATCCGCACTGCGCCCTGCGGGCTTCTCGAAAGCGTATTGCTCCTTCTTTCCCAGATAGTAGAGCGGGCTGACGGGAGCGTTGTGATAGGGGCGATCCAGCACCACGCTCCCGACGATCTCGACACTCGAACGCAGGGTCACGGCATCGGCCGCAAACCATCCGGCCGCATTCATGGCGCGGACAATGTCTTCGTCGTTACCGACGATTCCAACGTTGAGGGGGTCACCAGGGATATCGTCCGATGTCCTGGTGAGCATCGGCAACGAAGCAAGTCCGGCTTCGTGCTCGTGGTGGATCCACAGCATGGGCACAAGGAAGTACGCTAGCGCCAGATACGCGAGCAGCAAGATTGCCAAACGGAAAAACCACCGCCGCTTCTTCGTCCCGTTCTCCGCTGAGTTGGTCACTCGGTATCGCTCGGGGCCAAAATGCTCACCACCATACCTATCCAGCACCCGGCTACAACGCCATTCAGGATATCTGGGTCAGAGCCTCAGTGCGGCGCGATTTCGGCGCGGTCGAGCGATTCCAGCGTCGCGGCGTTGCCGCAATAGCCCGGGTAGTTTTCAGCGGCCGCGCCGGTGACGAGCTCGAGATTGCAGCGTGCCTTCTGCTGGCACAACGAGCAGACCCGCTCCATGTCGCGCAGTAGCAGCGGTTGTGCGCGCTGCAGGAGGCCGCTGTCGATGCCGAGCCGGTCGAGCATTTGCGGCAGTTCGTCGGCCGCGTGCCGGCCGTGGCGGACCAGTTCTTCCAGATCGTCCGGGGCGATCCTGAGATCGTTCGCGATCCGGTCGAAATCGGAGCGATCGAGCTGCCGCAATTCGCTCAGCTCGCGGCGGTGCTTCAGCCAATTCGCGAAGGACTCGATGAGGTCCTGGACGATGGGATAAGGCCTGCTTGCGGTGCTCATTGCGAAGCTCCATTGGACTGTGCGATGGGGAGCGAGACTAGGTACAATGGTGCAGGAGCGCGTTGCGCTGGATCAAATTAAGGATAAGCGAAGGTAATTGCTCTCGTGCCCCGGACGCGGCGCAGCACGCAGTGATGCGCTGCAGAGCCGGGGCCCATGCCGTGGCATTACTGGGTCCCGGCTCTGCGGAGCGGCGCTACGCGCCGCACCGCGTCCGGGACACGAGAGGAGAGTTACGCAAACCGCTCCGCCGCCCACGCATAAAGGCTGCCGGGTATCGGCTTCTCGCCGCCACGGCCCTTGGGCGAGATGTGCAGGCCGATGATGTCGGGGTCGGTGACGAGGCCGAGATAGCTCGAGGGATCGAAGAACAGCTTTGGCTCGGCATGCACGGCGTAGAACGACTGCTTCGGCAGGGCATTGTGCAATTCGCCGGTGCGGCGGGCGAGCGCGGTTAGTGCCGCCGGCCCGAAGATCGCGACGCGAATATCAGAAAGACGGTTCGAGCCGCCGCGCAGGCGGCGCATCATGAAGGTGATGCGATGGCGCACCGACAGCCAGTTCGGCGTCAGTTCCTCCTGCTCCATCAGCTCCTCGAAGGCGGCAACGATGCCGTGCTCGGGCGGCAGATAGATCACGGAATTGCCGAGCTGGCGCGGCCGCTCCCAGGCGAAATAGGGCTTTGCCCGATCGATCTCGGCGGGCTTGAGCAGCAGCACGTCGGCATCGAGCCAGAGGCCGAGGCCCTTGGCCATCAGCTTCATGCGGAAGAAATCGCTGAACTGCAGCGTGGTCCAGTCGCGCCAGCTTCCATCCGGCTGCGGCGGCCGTAGCCGTTCGGAGAACGCGTGCGGCAGGATCGCCTCGGCATCCGCATTGCCGACGCCCGCCGGAAGGCCCGGAATGGTGTCAAAACTGTAGACCGTGACCTTGTGGCCGGCAGCCAGCTGCGAGCGCAGACAGGTCTGGCGCAGCGCGTCCATCGGGCCATGCCAGAAGGTGACGATCTCGGGCAGCATCAGACAACGCTATAAGCGATAACGAAGGCAAAGAAAAAGCCCCGGCGCCTTGGACGCCGGGGCTCGAACGAAAATCTGAACTCAAGCCCAGGCGCGTTCGTGCTTGAGCTTTTCCTCATAGGTGTCGATCGAGGCCTTCTTCTCCATCGTGAGACCGATGTCGTCGAGGCCGTTGATCAGGCAGTGCTTGCGGAACGGATCGATCTCGAACTTGACCTTGCCGCCATCGGGACCGCGGATCTCCTGGTTCGGCAGGTCGATCGTCAGCGTCGCGTTGGCGCCGCGCTCGGCGTCGTCGAACAGCTTGTCGAGGTCTTCCTGGGAGACGCGGATCGGCAGAATGCCGTTCTTGAAACAGTTATTGTAGAAGATGTCGCCGAACGAGGTCGAGATCACGCAGCGGATGCCGAAGTCAAGCAGCGCCCAGGGCGCATGCTCGCGGCTCGAGCCGCAGCCGAAATTGTCGCCGGCGACCAGCACCTTCGAATTGCGATAGGCGGGCTGGTTGAGGACGAAATCCGGATTCTCGCTGCCGTCGTCCATGTAGCGCTGCTCGGAGAAGAGCCCCTTGCCAAGGCCGGTGCGCTTGATGGTCTTGAGGTACTGCTTCGGAATGATCATGTCGGTGTCGACATTGATGATCTTCAGCGGCGCCGCGACGCCTTCCAGCGTGGTGAACTTGTCCATGGTTGCGCTTCCCGAGGGGTGGTTAGGGAACGCGTATTTATCGCGATCGGGGCCCGAATCCTAGGCCGATTTCGGCAGATCTGCCTTACCTCTCCCGCTTGCGGGAGAGGTCGCGCCGAAGGCGCGGGTGAGGGTTCTCTCCTCTTGGGGATTATCCCACTGCCGCGACACCCTCTCCCCAACCCTCCCCCGCACGCGAGGGAGGGAGCGCACCGCCGTTGCGGCGACGCTCCCTACTCTGCCTTAGCCTCGATCGCCGCCATATCGTCGTCCGAGAGGCCGAAATGGTGGCCGATCTCGTGAATCAGGACGTGGCGGACGATATGGCCGAGGCTTTCGTCGTGCTCGGCCCAGTAATCCAGGATCGGCCGGCGGTAGAGCCAGACCATGTTGGGCAACCGCGCCACGTCGCCAAAGCTCTGCTGGGGCAGGCCGACGCCCTGGAACAGGCCGAGCAGGTCGAACTCGCTCTCGCATTCCATCTCGTCCAGGACCTCCTCGGTCGGGAAGTCGTCGACGCGGATGATCAGGCCTTCGCAGAGGCCGCGGAATTCCGCCGGCAGGCGGTCGAAAATGTCGTGCGCCGTCACTTCCATCTCGGCCAGCGAGGGCGCCTTCAGGTCCGTCCACATGCGTCTCTCTTAGCGTGGGTTCCGCGGCAATGCATCCGGCTTTATCAGCGCGCGAGGTTGACGGGCGCCGCCAAAACGGGGAGCTTGGGGCTTCGATGGGGACGGTTCAGGTGGGCGAATAAAATGCGAGCAAAAACAGCGCTGACGCTACTGTGCATGGGGTTGTTTTCGCAGTTTTGCGTCCCCGCCGAAGCCCAGACGGCCGGCACCAACGTCCGCATGGCCCAGGCGGTCTCGCCCGACGACGCCCCGCCGCCGCGCAAGCGGCCCCAGACCCGCCTGCGCGTCACGCCCTACTACACCCCGGACGGCGTCTATCCGCGCTACAACCCGGGCCCGGACGCGGTCCGCGAGTGCAATGCCACCTATGTGCAGGAATTCCGGCCGAGCGGCACGGTGATCGTGCCGCATATGAGCTGCTACTGGCGTCGCGGCTGATACAAGCTCAGTGCCCGCGCAGCGCGCCGATCAGGCCGGCGCCGACGACGAGCGCACATTTTCGGGCGGAGGTTGTCATGACGAGATGGATCGCATTGGCCGTCGTTGTCGGGCTCGTCGCAGGCCTGCCTCACGCTTTCGCGGCGCAGAGAGTGACGAGGCTGCCAGATGCCTCTGCAGGACGCGCCGTGTTCGATGCGCGACGCCATCTGCGATACGACGACATCGCGCGGTACTCTCCGCGTCCCGATCCGCACTATTACGCGCGGCCTGTCTATTACCGTCCCTATCCCTATGGCGTGCCCGCGCCCTTCGTGTTCGGCTACGGGCCGTTTTGGTGACGGGAGGAGCGTCGTTCATTCATGCGGCGTTCAAGTCAGGGTCCCTAGCTTAATCTCGGGAGCGACTGCAATTGAACAGCGATGGCGGGATGGCTACGCCGCAATGACGCTGTCCACATTCAGGGAGACATTCCATGCTGAGGATCTTGGGTCCCGGGACAAACCCGCTGCGCTTGCTCGGGCTTGCGGCCATTGCGACGTTGATGCTGGTGGCCGGAACTGCGCGTCGCGCTGAAGCGATGACGCCGATCAATCCGACCGCGCTGCCCGCAGCGAAGACCGCAAGCGATGACATGATGATCCAGGTCCGCCACGGTGGCGGCGGCGGTGGAGGACATGGCGGCGGTTTCCATGGCGGCGGCTTCCACGGTGGCGGAGGTCATTTCGGTGGCTTCCATGGCGGTGGTTTTCACGGCGGCGGCTTCCGCGCTGCGCCGGCCTTCCATGGCGGCGGTTATCACTATGGCGGCTTCCATCGCTTCGGCGGATATGGCGGCTATCACCGCCACTGGGGCTATCGTCCCTATTACGGCTATCGCCACTTCCACCGGCGCTATTACGGCGGCTACTATCCCTACTACCACTATCCGCGCCGTTGCCGGATCATCTGGACCTATTACGGCCCGCGCCGCATCTGCCACTGGCACCATTGGCATCGCTGGCACCATCCGTACCGCTATTGGTAAGTGCAGTTGAAATGGAAAGGGCGCCTCAGCGGCGCCCTTTGTTTATCCAATGGCCTAAAGCCAATCCTTCAGCTTCCAGGATGTGGATTTCCACTGCATCAGGTTCTCGAGTTTCCACTGCCGAAACATCGCCGGCGGCCAGCGGCTGAGCCTTGATGTCTCCTCGACCTCGGGCTTGGCGACGATGCGCAGCGGCGCCACGCGCCGCCGGTGCTGGCGCGTCGCCTCGCTGATCAGGTCGACATATTCAGGCTTGTTGGCCATGAGGCGTCCTCGCGAAACCGTCGCGAGGACGAGAATGCGGGTGATCCGCTTAACGGCCGTTTGCCGCGATCACTACAATTGCAGCGAGTGGCTCAGCGCCACTCTCTGACGTCGACGAAGTGACCAGCGATCGCAGCCGCCGCCGCCATCGCCGGCGACACCAGGTGGGTGCGGCCCTTGAAGCCCTGGCGTCCCTCGAAGTTGCGGTTCGAGGTCGAGGCGCAGCGCTCTTCCGGAGCCAGCTTGTCCGGATTCATCGCGAGGCACATCGAGCAGCCGGGCTCGCGCCATTCGAAGCCGGCCTTGATGAAGATCTTGTCGAGGCCCTCAGCTTCCGCCTGCTCCTTCACGATGCCGGAGCCGGGCACGACCATGGCGTTGACGCTGCCCGCGACCTGCTTGCCCTCCGCGATCTTCGCAGCGGCGCGCAAGTCTTCGATGCGGCCGTTGGTGCAGGAGCCGATGAAGACGCGGTCGAGCTTGATGTCGGTGATCTTCGTTCCCGCCGTCAGGCCCATATATTTCAGCGCGCGATGCTTGGAGAGACGCTTGGCCTCGTCCGCGATCTTGTCGGGATCGGGCACGATGCCGGTCACCGAGATCACGTCCTCTGGGCTCGTGCCCCAGGTCACGATCGGCGGGAGCTTGGCGGCGTCGAGACGCAGCTCGTGGTCGAAATGCGCGCCCTTGTCGGAGCGCAAGCCCTCCCAGTAGCGCATCGCCGCATCCCAGTCCGCGCCCTTTGGCGCCTTCGGGCGGCCGCGCAGGAAGTCGTAGGCCTTCTGGTCGGGCGCAACGAGGCCGGCGCGGGCGCCGCCTTCGATCGACATGTTGCAGACCGTCATGCGGCCTTCCATGCTGAGCGCGCTGATCGCATCGCCGGCGTATTCCAGCACGTAGCCGGTACCGCCCGCGGTGCCGATCTCGCCGATGATGGCCAGGATGATGTCCTTGCCCGTCACGCCGTCAGGCAATTTGCCGTCGACCGTGACGCGCATGTTCTTTGCCTTCTTCTGGATCAGCGTTTGCGTCGCCAGCACATGCTCGACCTCGGAGGTGCCGATGCCGTGCGCGAGCGCGCCGAACGCGCCATGCGTCGAGGTGTGGCTGTCTCCGCAGACGATGGTGGTGCCGGGCAGGGTAAAGCCCTGCTCGGGGCCGATGACGTGGACGATGCCCTGGCGCTTGTCGAACTCGTCGTAATATTCGATGCCGAATTCCCTGGCGTTGTCGGCCAGCGCCTTGATCTGCTCGATGCTTTCCGGATCGGGATTTGGCTTGGTGCGATCGGTGGTCGGCACGTTGTGATCGACGACGGCGAGCGTCTTTTCCGGCGCGTGGACCTTGCGGCCGGTCGCGCGCAGACCTTCGAACGCCTGCGGCGAGGTCACCTCGTGTACCAGATGGCGGTCGATATAGAGCAGGCAGGTGCCGTCATCGGCTTCGTGCACCAGATGGTCGTTCCAGATCTTGTCGTACAATGTGGTCGGCTTGGACATGAGCTTCAGCTCCGAACAATGTGTGTCAGCGAAATGCGCGGGTTCGCGCGGGGCAATCGTCCTCAGCGCAGCCTTTAAGCTGCGGGACTAAGCTCTGACGTTGCCGAGGTCGCGAAGCGTCCGAAGAACCGGCCAGGCAGCCGCGAGCGATCGTCGATGACGATGCGCTGGGGGGTTACGAAGCTGGTCAGATCTGGAAACATTCCAGGAATATATAGCAGGCCGATTTGGAAGCGCGAGGGCTTTGACGCGCACGGCTGACGCAACAAAAAAGCGCGGGGTCTTGGCCCCGCGCTTTTCGAAACTCGTCTGGTAGCGGAGCTTACTCGTTGACGGCCTTGGCGTGCTCAGTCTTCTCGACGATACGGGCCGACTTGCCGCGGAGATTGCGGAGGTAATAGAGCTTGGCGCGACGCACCTTGCCGCGACGCACCACCTTGATCGAGTCGATCATCGGCGACATCACCGGGAACACGCGCTCGACGCCTTCGCCGTAGGAGATCTTGCGAACGGTGAAGCTCTCGTTGAGGCCACCGCCGGAACGGCCGATGCAAACGCCTTCATAGGCCTGCACGCGGGTGCGCTCGCCTTCGACCACCTTCACGTTGACGATCACGGTGTCGCCGGGACCGAATTCCGGAATGTCCTTGCCGGCGGACAGCTTGTCGAATTGCTCTTGCTCGAGCTGCTTGATCAGGTTCATGGGTAAATCTCCATCGGCGCGCCCAGCCTTGGAAACGGGGGCTGCGCGAAATTCGTTTATCCAGCCATTGCGGATGTGGCCGCTCCTATAAGGCAAGCCGGAGCGTTTGTCACCCGTCCGTCTTGTTTTTTGGCGTTTTTTGGCGTCCGGGCCGATTCGGGGATTTGGGCGGGATTTGGGCCCATAAATCGGGTCGCCGGGCCGCCGTCAGGGCCTCGGATTGCGTCCGTCGCCAGGCCGCGACCTTGGCGTGGTCGCCTGAGGTCAGGATGTCCGGGATCGGAGCCCCCTCGAACAGCTGCGGACGGGTGTATTGGGGGTATTCGAGCAGGCCGTCCGAAAAACTTTCCTCGGTTCCCGAGGCCTCCTTGCCCATCACCCCCGGCAGCAGTCGCACGCAAGCATCGATCAGGGCCAAAGCCGCGATTTCGCCCCCTGAGAGCACGTAGTCACCGATCGAGACCTCCTCCAGGCCGCGGGCGTCGATCACCCGCTGATCGATTCCCTCGAACCGCCCGCAGACGATCAGGGGGCCAGGGCCCTGGGCCAGTTCCATGACGCGGGCCTGGGTCAATGGCCGACCGCGCGGGCTCATCAGCAATTTCGGGCGGTCCGGGCTGATCCCCACGGCATCGATCGCCGCCGCGAGAACGTCGGCCCGCAGCACCATGCCCGGGCCGCCGCCGGCGGGGGTGTCGTCGACGCTGCGATGGCGGTCCGTGGCAGAGGCGCGGATATCCCGCGCCTCGATCTCCCAGAGGCCCGACGCCAGCGCCCGGCCGGCCAGGCTCACGCCGAGCGGCCCCGGAAACATCTCCGGAAACAGCGTCAGCACCGTCGCGCGCCAGGGATTTGTCATCGTATCCAAAACGTCTCGTCGTCCCGGCGAAGGCCGGGACCCATAGCCACCGCATTCAGTTTTGCGAAGACTGGAGCGATCAGCTTACCCAAAACCACAGCCGGTGGTTATGGGTCCCGGCCTTCGCCGGGACGACTCGGGGAGGGACCGTCCTTGTCGCCCTCGACTTCCCGCGGCAGCTCGATCACGACACGGCCACCGGCAATGTCGACCTCGGGGACCACTGCGTTCGTGAACGGCAGCAGCATCGTCGGGCCCTTCAGCGGCGCGATCTCGATGATGTCGCCGGCGCCGAAATTGTGGATCGCGAGCACGCGACCGAGCGCATCGCCTGCCGTGGTCACGGCGGCGAGCCCGATCAGATCGGCGTGGTAATATTCGTCCTCGTCGGTCGCGGGCAGTTTTTCGCGCGCGACATAGAGCTCGATTCCGTTGAGGCGCTCGGCCTCATCGCGGGTCGTGACGCCCTTGAAGGTCGCGACCAGATGGTCCTTGGCTTCACGGGCCTGCGCCAGCTCGAACTGGCGCTTGCCGTCCTTGGAGAGAAGCGGACCGTAGCGCTTAACGGCAAAGGGATCTTCGGTGAAGGTCCACAATTTGACCGCGCCGCGCACACCATGCGCGGCGCCGATCCGCGCGACGCAGATCAGCGCCGACATGGATGAGCCTTAGCCCTTCGCAGCGGCTTCAGCCTGCGCCTTGCGCTCCTTGCGCGGCACGGCCTTCTCGGGGTTGTTGCGCGCTTCGCGCTTCTTGACGCCGGCGGCGTCGAGGAAGCGGGACACGCGGTCCGACGGCTGCGCGCCCTTGGCAAGCCAGGCCTTCACCTTGTCCATGTCGAGCTTCAGGCGGGTCTCGTTGTCCTTCGGCAGCAGCGGGTTGAAATAGCCGAGGCGCTCGATGAAGCGGCCATCGCGGGGGAAGCGCGAGTCGGCGACGACGACGTGATAGACGGGACGCTTCTTGGTGCCTGCGCGGGCGAGGCGGATAACGACGGACATTCAGTTCTCCTTAAAAGTACGTTTTGTTCGGTTGATTGGTATTCCGCGTTGCGCGGGACACTTGCGATCCCGTGCGACGAATTCCTCATTTCTTCTTGCCTGGAAAACCGCCGAGACCCGGCAGCGTCGGCTTGCCGCTCAGACCGGTCAGTCCGGGAACGTTCGGCAGACCGGTGCGAAGACCGGCCGGCAAATCCTTCGGCAGGTTGGGCAGACCCTGTCCGCCGCCGCTCTGCATTTTCTCTTGCAGCGCCTTCATCTCTTCCGGCGAGGGCGGCTTCATGCCGCCGCCAAACCCCATCGCCTGCGCGATGCCGGCGAGCGGGCCGCGCTTGCCTGAGCCCATGGCTTTCATCACGTCGGCCATGTTCCGGTGCATCTTCAGCAGCTTGTTGACCTGCTCGACGCTCTGGCCGGAACCTGCGGCAATGCGCTTCTTGCGGCTGGCCTTGAGCAGGTCGGGATGACGGCGCTCGTCGCGCGTCATGGAATCGATCACCGCGACCTGACGCTTCAGGATCTTGTCGTCGATCCCGGCGGCCGCGATCTGGTTCTTCATCTTGGCGATGCCGGGCATCATGCCCATCAGGCCGCTGATGCCGCCCATATTCGCCATCTGCGAGAGTTGCTCGCGCATGTCGTTGAGGTCGAACTGACCCTTGCGCATGCGCTCTGCGGTGCGCGCGGCTTTTTCGGCGTCGATATTGGCGGCGGCGCGTTCGACCAGCGACACCACGTCGCCCATGCCGAGGATACGGCCGGCGATACGATCGGGATGGAAATCTTCCAGCGCGTCGGTCTTTTCACCGGTACCGATCAGCTTGATCGGCTTGCCGGTGACGGCGCGCATCGAGAGTGCAGCGCCGCCGCGGCCGTCGCCGTCGACGCGCGTCAGCACGATGCCGGTGAGGCCGACGCGCTCGTCGAAGGCGCGGGCGAGATTCACTGCGTCCTGGCCGGTGAGGCTGTCCGCGACCAGCAGCACTTCATGCGGGTTCGCAGCCGCTTTGATCGCTGCCGCTTCCGCCATCATCTCTTCGTCGAGCGTGGTGCGGCCGGCGGTGTCGAGCAGCACGATGTCGTAGCCGCCAAGCTTGCCGGCTTCGAGTGCGCGCTTCGCGATCTGCGGCGGCTGCTGGCCGGGGACGATCGGCAGCGTCGGAATGTCGAGATCGCGGCCGAGCACGGCGAGTTGCTCCATCGCCGCCGGGCGATAGACGTCGAGCGAGGCCATCAGCACCTTGCGCTTGTCGCGCTGGACCAGACGGCGGGCGAGCTTTGCGGTGGTGGTCGTCTTACCGGAGCCTTGCAGACCGACCATCATGATCGGCACTGGCGGCACGGAATTGACGTCGATGGTCTGGCTTTCGGCGCCGAGCGTGTTGATCAGCTCGTCATGGACGATCTTGACCACCATCTGGCCGGGGGTCACCGATTTGACGACGGTGGCGCCGATCGCCTGCTCGCGGACGCGCTCGATGAAGCTGCGTACCACTTCGAGCGCGACGTCGGCCTCGAGCAGCGCGCGGCGCACCTCGCGCATCGCGGCGTCGACGTCCTTTTCGGTCAGCGCACCGCGCCCCGTCAGACGATCGAGAATGCCACCAAGCCGTTCCGACAGATTGTCGAACAATGCAATTGTCCTGTTGCTGTCCCCGTGAGGGGCGCGCCGTCACTCTCCGCTGTCATGCCCCGCGCAGGCGGGGCATCCAGTACGCCGCGGCCTCTCGGTTCAAGCCGAGCAGCCTCTGGAATACTGGATCCCCCGCCTTCGCGGGGGATGACCACTTCCTGGGTATGCGATCTCCCAAACACCTTTACGCCCGAGGGCGCACAGCGCTGTCGGGCGTTGGCCTCTGGCCTCTGGAGCCAGTGGGCGGGTCGAAAAGAAAGCCTTTCCGAGAAAGTCGGCGGGTTAAACGCCGCTGACGCCCGAAAGTCAAGGAAAGTTAGGGGGCAGGAGGCCCGTTGGTAGGGCAAGGTACTGAAAACGTGATTGTTTTAGTGACGGGTTCCTTTTCCGGCGGTCCCGCCCATATAGGCGGTGATGCCTTACTGTCCCGACCATCCCTGAAGCCCTGCCCCGTGCCGATCACCCGCCGCCGCATCTTCGGACTGCTTGCCGGTGGTGCCGCGCTGGTCGGCGTCCCGTCCTTTTGGATATCCCGCATGAAAACCTATGATGGACCCGTCTCCGATCATTTTGACGGTCTGCACTTCTTTGATCCGGACGGCGTCCCGCCAAAATCACTCGGCGAGGTGTTCCGCTGGCAGTTTGGTGGCGGGCGAAAGCGCGAGACCTGGCCCGATTGGGCGCCGAGCCCCCACGCCGATACCCCGCCAGCGCGTATCGACGGCGACAAAGCGCGACTCTCCTTTGTCGGACATGCCAGCTGGCTGATCCAGACCGGTGGCCTCAACATCCTCGTCGATCCCGTCTGGTCGATGCGGGTCTCGCCCGTCGGCTTCGCCGGGCCGAAGCGGCACAACGATCCCGGCATCGCCTTCGATAAGCTGCCGAAGATCGATATCGTGCTGGTCTCGCACGGGCACTACGATCATCTCGACGTTACGACACTGTCGCGGCTCGCCAAGAATTTCGCGCCGCGCGTGGTGACGCCGCTCGGTAACGACGTCACGATGCGCAGCGCTGATTCCACGATCAAGGTAGAGGCATTCGACTGGCACGACCGCGTCGATCTCGGCGGCGGCATCGCCGTGCACCTCGTGCCGACGCGGCACTGGACGGCGCGCGGGCTCTCCGACCGCAACAAGGCGCTGTGGGCGAGTTTTGTGCTGGAGACGCCGGCCGGAAAAATCTACGTGGTTTGCGATTCCGGCTATGGCGACGGCAGGCATTTTCGCCGCGTCGCCGAGAAGCATGGGCCGTTACGTCTGGCGATTCTTCCCATCGGCGCCTACGAGCCGCGCTGGTTCATGCGTGACCAGCACATGAACCCGGAAGACGCGGTGAAGGCGCTCGCCGACTGCGGCGCGCAAGCCGCGCTCGGGCATCATCACGGCACGTTCCAGCTCACCGATGAAGCGATCGACGCGCCGGCGAAGGCGCTCGTCGAGGCGCTGGATGCCGCGAACATTCCGCAGGAGCGGTTCGTCGCGATGAAGCCGGGGCAGGTGGTGGAGATTTAGTCCTCTCCACGCGTTAAGCCGTCGTCCCGGCGAAGGCCGGGACCCATACCGCGCGATCTGGCGGTGATAATTCGATAGCAGTACCGCGTTGTGATGGGCCACTGCCAGTCTTCGCCGAACAGCTGCCTGTGGTTATGGGTCCCGGCCTTCGCCGGGACGACACCATTGTTGTTGCGGCAGCGTGCCTAGTACAGTTCGGCTCTAACTTACTGCCCCTGCTTGATCGCCCAGCTCACATTCACCGTCACCGACAGCGTTTCCTCACCCGGTGCGACGGCAGCCGGTGCAGCCATCGGGGCCGTGGCCATGCGGCCCTTGAACAACGGCATCGGGGCGCCGCCTTCGGCAACGCTGAGCGGCGCGCCGAGCGTGACGCCGGTGGCCTTGGCGTAGATCTCGGCCTTGCGGCGGGCATCGGCGACGGCCTGCTCGCGGGCATCGTCGAGAAGTTTTGAGGCCTGCGTCACTTCAAACGAGATGTTGCCGATATCGTTCGCGCCGGCGCTGACCAGCGTGTCGATGATGCCGGCCACCTTGGTCACGTCGCGAATTTTTACCGTGACGCGATTGGAGGCGCGGAAGCTGACCACGGGCGAGGCGCCGTTCGACCGATTCGGCGCATACTGCGGCTGCAGCGACAGGCGCGAGGTCTGGTAATCCTTCTCGGCGATGCCGGCGCCCTTCAGCGCCAGCAGCACCTTGCCCATCGCGGCGTTGTTGGCGTCGGACGCTTCCTTCGCCGTCTTGGCGTCATTGGCAACGCCTGCATCGATCTGCGCGAGATCGGGCGCCGCCGAGACGGTCGCCTCGCCACTGACGGTGATGGCGGACGGAAAATCGCCGGCGTGCGCGGGCGCCGCCAGCAGTGTGGCGGCGAAAACGGCGGCGAGGACAGCAGGCTTTTTCATCGGTCTCACTTCAGCGGCACGAACACATTGATCACGAGCTTGTCCTCGGCCGTCTTCAGCGGATCGGTGAGGTACTCCTCGATGAAGGTGTCCTTGGCTTCCAGCTTCTTGTCGTCGAGGTGATTGGTGATCGCCTCATACGTGTTGTCCATGTTGTCGTAGGAACCCCGATGGACGAATTTCAGCGCCTTGCCCTCCGGCGATTTGCCGATGCTCATGTCCTTGGTCAGGTTTTTCGGGTCCTGCTCGACCGGGATCTCGGCGAGGAAGGTGAAGCCGGTGTCGTCGGTCGAGGTGTAGACGATCATCGAATTGCCGGCGGGCTTGATACCCTGCTTGTCGAGCAGCGCGTTCAGCGCCTTGAAGGCGTCGACCAGGGTGTCGAAGGCCGAGTCCCAATTGGCAGTGCCCTTGACCATCACGACCTTCTTGGGCTCAAGCGTGGTCTCCAGACCGAAGGGATCGGCGGTCTGGACCGGGGCGGGGCTGGCGGCCGCTGCAGGTGGTGGAGCCGCCGGGCTCGGTGAGGCGCTGGCCGCGGGCGACGCTGAGGGTGCGGGCGAAGCGCTGGCGGCCGGAGACGGGGCGGCTGACGGGGTTGGCGAGGGACTTGCCGATGCGGCGGGCGCCGGGCTCGGGGTCTGAGCCAGAACGCCGGACAGGCCAAGCGACAAGGCCGCTGCCGGGATCAGCGCAGCCAGAGCAAAACGACGAAACCGAAACATTCTATTTTCCCCAACATCTTCCGTGTCAAGGCCTTATCCACCAAGTATCTTCCGTATCAAGGCCCAAATCCGCTCGCGCATCCCGGTTCGCGCGAACTGCGCGGTTCTAACACGCGAGCGCCAAATTCGTCCCATGACAGATGCGTCATGGGTCCACCTTGGCTGCCGCAGCCAAATCACTGGCCAAGAGGGTCAAGGATCGCCATATAAGGCAGGCGAAATTCGGGAATTTTCATGAGCGCGCTGGCCAACCACGCATTTGCCAAGATGAACGGCATCGGCAACGAGATCGTCGTTGTCGACATGCGCGATTCCGCCGGCCGGATCACGCCAGCCGACGCCCGCGCAGTGGCCTCCGCGGACGGCGGCGTGCCCTATGACCAGCTCATGGTGCTGCAGAAGCCGCGGCTCGACGGCACCGAAGCCTTCATCAGCATCTACAACAATGACGGCTCGGAAGCCGGCGCCTGCGGCAACGGCATGCGCTGCGTGGTTCGCCGCATCTTCGAGAGGAGCGGCCAGACCACGGCGACCTTCGAGACCGCGGCTGGCCTGCTCAATGCCTGGCAGGGCCCGGCGCCCGATCTCTACACCGTCGACATGGGCGCGCCGAAGTTCGGATGGCAGGACATTCCGCTGGCGGAGGAGTTTCGCGACACCCGCTACATCGAACTGCAGATCGGGCCGATCGACAAGCCGATCCTGCATTCGCCGTCGGTGGTTAGCATGGGCAATCCGCACGCGATCTTCTGGGTCGACGACGTCAATGCCTATGATCTCGAGCGTTTTGGTCCGCTGCTGGAAAATCATCCGATCTTCCCCGACCGTGCCAACATTACGCTCGCCCATATCGTCGATCGCGACCATATCACCATGCGCACCTGGGAACGCGGTGCGGGCTTGACCAGGGCCTGCGGCTCGGCGGCCTGCGCGACCGCGGTTGCGGCGGCGCGCCTGAAGCGCACCGAGCGCAAGGTCGAGATGACGCTGCCCGGCGGCAATCTCGGCATCGAATGGCGCGAGCGTGACGACCACGTGCTGATGACGGGCACGGCGACCTTCGAATATGAAGGCCATTTCGATCCGGCGCTGTTCGCGCCGGCAGGGTAATGACGGTCGACATTGTCACCTTCGGCTGCCGCCTCAACGCCTTCGAGGCCGAGGTGATCCGTCGCGAGGCCGAGGGCGCCGGTCTTTCCGACACCATCGTCATCAATAGTTGCGCCGTCACCAACGAGGCGGTGGCGCAGGCGCGGCAGTCGATCCGCAAATTGAAGCGTGAACGGCCCGGCGCGCGCATCGTCGTCACCGGCTGCGCGGCGCAGACGCAAAGCGGCATGTTCGCAGAGATGGCCGAGGTTGACCGCGTCGTCGGCAATGATGACAAGATGGGCAGCGATGCGTGGCGCAAGACGCGCGATGCCTTCGATCTCGGCGCCAGCGAGAAGATCGCTGTCAGCGACATCATGGCGGTGAAGGAAATGGCGCCGCATCTGATCGACGGTTTTGCGAGCGGCCTGCCGCGCGTGTTCGTGCAGGTGCAGAACGGCTGCGACCATCGCTGCACTTTTTGCATCATCCCCTATGGTCGCGGCAATTCGCGATCGGTGCCGATGGGCGCTGTGGTCGATCAGGTGCGGGCGCTGGTCGAGCGCGGCCATGCCGAGATCGTGCTGACCGGCGTCGATCTCACCAGCTATGGTGCGGATCTTCCGGGTGCGCCAAAGCTCGGCATGCTGACCAGGCAGATCTTGCGGCACGTGCCGGAGCTGAGGCGCCTGCGCATCTCCTCGATCGATTCGATCGAGGCAGATAGCGATCTGTTAGACGCCATCGCCGACGATGCGCGTCTGATGCCACATCTGCATCTGTCGCTGCAATCCGGCGACGACATGATTTTGAAGCGCATGAAGCGGCGGCATTCGCGGCAGGACGCGATCGCATTTTGCGACCAGGTGCGTCGCCTGCGGCCGGACATCGTCTTTGGCGCCGATATCATCGCGGGTTTCCCGACGGAGGCCGACGAGATGTTCTCGCGCTCTCTCGATCTGGTCGAGGAATGCGGACTCACGTTCCTCCACGTCTTCCCGTATTCCCCGCGCCCCGGGACACCGGCCGCGCGAATGCCGCAGGTGGCGGGCCCGGCGATCAAGGAACGCGCGAGGCGGCTGCGCGCGGCAGGTGAAGCAGCGTTACGGCAGCGCGTACAGGCCGAGATTGGTGCAACACGCGAGGTGCTGATCGAGAGCGAGGATCAGGGGCGCACGGAGCATTATCTGCCGGTGGCGATTGCGGGCGAGCGCGTCGGCAGTGTGGTGCGGCTGAGTATCGCCGGTAACGATGGCGAACGGCTGACACCATAATTAATTGTCGTCCCGGCGAAGGCCGGGACCCATACCGCGCGCTCTACCTGTTGTGCGCGATGCTCGTCCCAACAGAGCAGACTAGCTGCCGGTCGTCGCCAAACTGCTCCCTGTGGTTATGGGTCCCGGCCTTCGCCGGGACGACACCGAGGGTGTGGATGCGGATGCCTTAGGTCGCGAGCGCCCTACGACGCCCGCACCTGCCAGAACCTGAGCGTCCGCTGTGCATTCTCCGGCGACATGCGCGCAAAATTGCCTTGCGCCCGGGCGAGATCGGCCGGCTTCATCGCACCTGTCGCAAAACGGCTTTCGAGCACGGCGGCGGTGGTTTCCCAGCTCAGCTGCGCCGCCTTGCATGGTACCAGCAGGCCGTCCTCACGCAGGCTCTGCATCAGGGGACGAATCACCTCGACGGTCGATCCTGACAGCGCCGCTAGCGCAGCCACAGCCTCCTCGTAGCGCCGCTGCCTGGCGAAGCCGAGCAGCGTCGCCTCGTTGAGCTGGCCGGACGCCTTCAGGTTTCCGATGGCGCGCTTGGCGCCCTCGAAATCGCGAACCCCCGACATCTCGCGTTCGACGCCGACGGTGACGGCGGCGATCGCGTTCTGGATTTCCTCGAACAGATCGGGTGGCGCGCGTGACAGCAGGCGGGTGCGAACGGCATCAGTTGCGGAACGCAGCAATCGGCGGCGCTGGTCCGACGGCAGATCGACGCGGACGCCGACGCTGACGGCGAGTTCGGGATCGGACTCGGCCTGGCCGACGATGACGGCAAAGCCGTTACCCGAGACGCGTGCGCCGGGATTGGCGGCGAGACGCCGGCTGACGCTCGGATAGCGTCGCGCCAGCAGCGTGTCGGTGACGATCTCCTTGAGCCACCAGCGGCCGGCGACCGCGAGCAGATGCTGCTCGCCCTTGGATGATGCGATCTTGACCAGCTCGCCGTCGTCGAGGCGCGCGGATTCCTGCAGCACGGGGCCGGCGATGCGGATCTCGTCATTGTTGGCGAGGCGGCGGATCACGGAGGGCGGCGCCTGCGCGATCGGCGCGAGCTGGGCGCTGATCTCAGCCAGCGCAACGCGCGCGCCGATGTCGGCGATGGCGCGCAGCTCGATGGTGCCGATCAGGCGCTCGAGCACGTCGTCGAACAGCGCGATCTGCTCGTCGTTGAAGCTTCCGGCGGAGGACAGGAACAGGTCGGTGACGCGCCGGGCCGTTTCGAGGCCCTTTTCCGCCGAGCCGAATCGAATGGCGGATTCGACCTCGTCGATGATCGATAGTTCGGCCGTGGACATGACGCGTTGCTCGTCCTGAGCGGATGACGGAAGCTTGTTCTAAGCAACCGCTATCATTAGAGACGAGCACTGAAGGTTTGGTAAACCATGCCTCGGAGAATGCGTTATTCCCCGTTCCAGCCGCAGGCGCGGAGCCGCTCGTGCATGTGGGGCGGGGGAGGCGCGACGACGCGGACCGGCTCCTTGTTCCGGGAGATCGGCACCACGATCTCGCGGGAATGCAGGTGCAGCCGCGGCTCGCCGAAGCGCGGGCCGTTGCCGTAAATGTTATCGCCGAAGATCGGCCAGCCGGTCGCCGACGAATGCACCCGCAATTGATGAGTCCGCCCCGTCACTGGTTCCATGGCGAGCCAGGTCAGCCTGTCGCCCCGGCCCATCACCTTCCAGTTGGTGATCGCCTTCTGCCCCTCGGGGTCGGGCTTCTGCCACCAGCCGCGCTCGGCATTGAGTCGGCCGAGCGGCATGTCGATGGTGCCTTCGTCCTCAGTCGGGCCGCCCTCGACCACGGTCCAGTAAGTCTTGCCGATCTTGCCATGCTTGAACAGCAGGCCGAGCGAGGCGGTCGCCTTGCGATGGCGGCCGAGCACGAGGCAGCCGGAGGTGTCCTTGTCCAGCCGGTGGGCCAGCACCGGCGGCCGCGGCAGGCCGAAACAGAGCGCGTTGAAGGAGGCCTCCAGATTGGCGCCGCCCTTGGGGCCGCGATGCACCGGCAGGCCCGAGGGCTTGTCGATGACCAGCATCAGCCCGTCGCGATGGAGCACGCGCGACTGGATCTCTTCAGCGGTCAATTCGGGAACATCGAGCAATTGCAAGACTTTCGTTTAA
Source organism: Bradyrhizobium sp. WSM3983 (assembly GCF_000473045.1). Taxonomy (GTDB): domain Bacteria; phylum Pseudomonadota; class Alphaproteobacteria; order Rhizobiales; family Xanthobacteraceae; genus Bradyrhizobium. The sequence continues at coordinate 87,990 of NZ_AXAY01000021.1, forward strand.
CAGCGGGAACGGCTAACACACCGCCACCATGAACGATACCACCCCCGAGACCCCCAAGCTGAGCTGGTGGCGCCGCCTGTCCAACGGGCTGAAGCGCACCTCGTCCTCGCTCGGGACCGCGGTCGCCGACCTCGTCACCAAGCGCAAGCTCGACCGCGCCATGCTCGACGACATCGAGGACGTGCTGCTGCGCGCCGATCTCGGCACCTCGGTCGCGGTGCGGATCGCGGATGCGGTCGGCACCGGACGCTATGACAAGGCGATCTCGGCCGACGAGGTCAAGGACGTGGTCGCGACCGAGGTCGAGAAAGTGCTGGCGCCGGTGGCGAAGCCGCTCGAGATCGATACGGCCAAGAGGCCGTTCGTGATCCTCGTGGTTGGCGTCAACGGCTCGGGCAAGACCACCACCATCGGCAAGCTCTCGCAAAAATTCGCGTCCGAAGGCCGCAAGGTGATGCTGGCCGCCGGCGACACGTTTCGCGCAGCAGCCATCGAGCAGCTCAAGGTCTGGGGTGAGCGCACCAGGACGCCCGTGATATCAGGTGCGCAGGGCTCGGACTCGGCGAGCCTCGCTTTCAATGCGCTGACGGCGGCGAAAGAGCAGACCATCGATGTGCTCTTGATCGACACCGCCGGCCGCTTGCAGAACAAGGCCGAGCTGATGAACGAGCTCGAGAAGGTCGTGCGCGTCATCCGGAAGGTGGACGCGTCAGCGCCGCATGCGGTGCTACTTGTGCTCGACGCCACCGTCGGCCAGAACGCGCTGTCGCAGGTCGAGGCCTTCCACCGCACCGCAGGGGTCACCGGCCTGGTGATGACCAAGCTCGACGGCACCGCGCGTGGCGGCATTTTGGTGGCGCTCGCGGAAAAATTCAAACTGCCGGTGCATTTCATCGGCGTCGGCGAAGGCGTCGACGATCTCGCGCCGTTCACCGCGCGCGATTTCGCCCGTGCGATCGCCGGAATCGAAAGCTAGAGAATGGACAAGACCCTGCCGCATCCGCTGTTCAAGCTTGCGACCGAGCTCGGTCCGCTGCTCGTGTTCTTCTTCGTGAACGCGAAGTTCAATCTGTTCGCTGCGACCGGCGCCTTCATGGTGGCGATCGTGGCGGCGATGATCGCCTCCTATGTGGTGACGCGCCACATCCCGATCATGGCGATCGTCACAGGCGTGATCGTGCTGGTGTTCGGCACGCTGACCCTGGTGCTGCACGACGAGACCTTCATCAAGGTCAAGCCGACCATCATCTACGGCCTGTTCGCCGCGATCCTCGGTGGCGGCCTGTTGTTCGGCCGCTCCTTCATCGCCGTGATGTTCGACCAGATGTTCAATTTGACCCCGCAGGGCTGGCGCATCCTGACGCTGCGCTGGGCGCTGTTCTTCGCCGGCATGGCGGTGCTGAACGAGATCGTCTGGCGCACCCAGAGCACGGATTTCTGGGTGAACTTCAAGGTGTTCGGCGTCACGCCGCTGACCATGATCTTCGCCATCGCCCAGATGCCGCTGACCAAGCGCTACGGCGTCGAGCCGGCGTCGCTGGAGACCAGCGAGGCCGAGGCGGGAGACGTGCGGAAGGGCTGAGCTCTCTCAGCTCGCAATGGCGGTCTTGGTCAGGATCCCGCCTTCAGCGCCTTCTCCATTTGCGGCAGCAGCACCGTCCGGTAATTCTCCGGTGTGATCGGGCCGACCAGCTTGTAGACGATGGTACCTTCGCGGCCGACGACGAACGTCTCGGGCACGCCATAGACGCCCCACTCGATCGAGGCGCGGCCGTTGGCATCGGTGCCGACACGGCCGAACGGATTGCCGTAGCGCCCGAGGAATCGCCGCGCGTTGTCGGGCGCATCCTTGTAGTTGATGCCGACGAGTTGGAAGCGCTTGTCCTTGGCAAGCTCGGTCAGCAGCGGCGCTTCGTCGTGGCAGGGTACGCACCAGGACGCCCAGACATTGACGAGGCTGACCTTGCCCTTGAACGCGGCGGGATCGAGCCCGGGCACCTGTGCGCTGTCGGCCTGCAGTCCCTCGAGCGGCGGCAGCGTGGTCTGCGGCGCGGGCCGGCCGATCAGCGCGGACGGAATCCGCGAAGGATCGCCGCTGCCGAGCCGGAACCAGAACAGCACGGCAAGGGCGAGGAAGGCGAGCAGCGGCAGCACCATCAGGAAGGTGCGGCGCTGTGGCGATGTCGAGGTCGATTGCTCGCTCATGTCATTGTTCTTGGTGTGTCCACAGCGCTGCGGCCCGAGCGGCGCGTGACGCCGCTGCGGCCGAGCTCGCGCAGACGCTGCGTCTGGTTGCGATAGTCGAACACGACCCAGCCGATCAGAATCGCGACCACGATGGCGGCCGCCGCATAGGACGTCACGATGAAGGACGCGTAAGGACCGAGCGACATCGTCATGCAGCTCCTTTTGACGCGTTTTCTTCACGCGAACCGGTGCCCACCTCGCTCGAAAACGCTACGCGGCTGGCTTGCATCATCTGCAGCGAGCGCACGCGCCGGCGCAAAATCTCGTTGCGCATCGCCGCGAGGTGCAGCGTGACGAACAGCAGCGTGAACGCGACCGCCATCACCAGCAGCGGAATCAGGAACGATTTGTCGAGCGTCGAGCCGCCCATGCGCATCACCGAGGCCGGCTGGTGCAGCGTGTTCCACCAGTCGACCGAGAATTTGATGATGGGAAGATTGATCGCGCCGACGAGCGTCAGCACGGCCGCGGCGCGCGCCGCGCGCGAGGGATCTTCCACCGCACGCCACAGCGCCATCAGACCGAGATACATCAGGAACAGGATCAGCACCGAGGTCAGCCGCGCATCCCATTCCCAATAGGTGCCCCACATCGGCCGGCCCCACAGCGAGCCCGTAAGCAGCGCGAGGAAGGTGAAGGCCGCGCCAATCGGTGCCGCGGCTTTGGCGGCGACGTCGGCGAGCGGATGCCGCCACACCAGCGTGCCGAGCGAGGCGACGCTCATCACGCCCCAGACGAACATCGACAGCCACGCATTGGGTACGTGGATGAACATGATCTTCACGGTCGCGCCCTGCTGATAGTCGTCGGGCGCGGAGGCGGATTGATAAAGGCCGATCGTGAGCAGGATGACGGTCGCGGCCGCAAGCCACGGCAGCACCCGCGCCGAGAGCGCGAGGAACCGTGTGGGATTGGCGAGGTCGATCAGCGTCATGGTATTTTGATAATCACAGGTCAGCGCTCACGCAATCAGCATGAAAGCGGGCAGCGAAAGTTGATCGGGGTCAAGGTCAATCCAGGCCATGTTTCAGGCTCGCCGCCGCCGCGAACGGGCCGATCACGAGGCTGACCAGCGACAGCGCGCAGAGGATCGAGAACGGCGCGCCGAATGACAAGGGCCCCGTGATCGCAGCCTGCGACGCCGCAACCCCGAAAATCAGGACGGGAATCGACAGCGGCAGCACCAGCACGGCCATCAGCAGCCCGCCGCGATGCAGCGTCACCGCCAGCGCGGCGCCGATCATGCCGGTGAATGTCAGCGCCGGCGTGCCCGCCAGCAGCGTCAGCGCCACTGCGCCGGTCGCGGCCATGTCGAGGTTGAGCAGCAGGCCGAGCACGGGGGTTGCGACAATCAGCGGCAGGCCCGCCGCCAGCCAATGCGCCAGCGCTTTTGCCGCACAGGCGAGCTCCAGCGGCGTCCGGCTCATCGTGATCAGGTCGAGCGAGCCGTCCTCATGGTCGGCCATGAACAGCCGGTCCAGCGTCAGCAGGCTCGCCAGCAGCGCCCCAAGCCACAGGATCGCAGGTCCCAGCCGCGACAGCAGCGCCAGGTCCGGCCCCACCGCAAACGGCATCAACACCACCACGGTCAGGAAGAAAAGCACGCCGATCAGCGCCCCGCCGCCGACGCGGAGCGCAATCCGGATGTCCCGGCGGATCAGGGCGGCGAGGGCGGTCATGGGACGCCTCCGACGGCGAGGCAGTTATGAAGAATCCCCTCGCGCCCCAAGCAAACTGCGCTCCCTCCCCCCTTGTGGGGGAGGGTTGGGGAGGGGGGTAGCCCCGGGAGGGGTGCCTGTCGTCTCCCGGCTGCTAAAAACAGAGCGCCTGCTTCCCCAATGCTTGAACCGAGAGGTCTTGCCGCCTGGCACCCCCCTCCCTGACCCTCCCCCACAAGGGGGGAGGGAACGGAGAGAGCCGTGCTATGCCGCTTGGAAAACTGAGGGTCGATCCACATCATGCCGCACCCCCGATCCGCAACTCGCGCGATTCGATCCCGAGCGGCGCATGGGTCGCCGCGATGATCAGGCCGCCGCGCGCCAGATGGTCGCGCATGAGCCCGCCGAACATGTCCTGGCCAGCGACATCCAGCGCATTGGTCGGCTCGTCCAGCAGCCAGACCGGGCGGCGGACCGTCAGCAGCCGGGCCAGCGATAGCCGGCGGCGCTGACCGGCCGACAGAAAGGCCGCGGGCAGATGGGTGGCGTGGTCGAGGCCGACGGTGGCAAGGCTTTCAGCCGTGTCGCCGCGCTCGCCGCCCAGAAAATCAGCCCAGAATGACAGGTTTTCCGCCACGCTCAGGGCCGGCTTCAGGGCATCGCGATGGCCGAGATAGTGGCATTGCTCCGGCAGCATCATTTCGGCGTCGCCCCCGTCCAGTACGATCGTGCCGCCAGCCGGAATGAGCAGGCCCGCAATCAATCGCAGCAGCGAGGTCTTGCCCGATCCGTTGCGGCCGACGACCGCCACGGCCTCGCCGGAGGCCGCCTCGAAATCGAGCCCGGAAAACACTTCGCGGCCGCCCCTCACGCAAATCACTCCGCGTCCGGACAGCTGCATCTGGCCTGGTACCAACCCGTTCAAAGCCGGGCCTCAGGAAATCTTGGGGTAGCGCATCAGAATTTTTGGCTCGCGACTTGCTGGGTTCCGATTGTGGCTGTGGCGGCGCGGTTAGAAAGCTTCTATAAGCCCGGAACTACTTGATGCAGCAACTCAACCTGCCCCTGCAAGCGACCCAGCCGGATTCGCTGACGGTGTTAAAATACCCCTTGCCGGGTATAACTAACAATTGGGATTTCCTACATGACCTCGCTCGACAGCTTCAAATGCAAAAAGACCCTCAAGGTCGGCGCCAAGACCTATGTCTATTACAGCCTGCCCACGGCCGAGAAGAATGGTCTGAAGGGAATTTCGAAGCTTCCTTATTCGATGAAGGTGCTGCTTGAAAATCTCCTCCGCAACGAGGACGGCCGCACGGTCAAGAAGGAAGACATCACCGCGGTGTCGAAGTGGCTGCGCAAGAAGTCGCTGGAGCATGAGATCGCGTTCCGACCGGCCCGCGTGCTGATGCAGGATTTCACCGGCGTGCCCGCCGTCGTTGACCTCGCCGCGATGCGCAACGCGATGCAGAAGCTCGGCGGCGATGCCGAGAAGATCAACCCGCTGGTGCCGGTCGATCTCGTCATCGACCACTCCGTGATCGTGAACTTCTTCGGGGACAACAAGGCCTTCGGCAAGAACGTCACCGAGGAATACAAGCAGAACCAGGAACGCTACGAGTTCCTGAAGTGGGGCCAGAAGGCGTTCTCGAACTTCTCCGTCGTGCCGCCCGGCACCGGCATCTGCCACCAGGTCAATCTCGAATATCTCTCCCAGACGGTGTGGACCAAGAAGGAGAAGATGACGGTCGGCAAGAAGACCGGCACCTTCGAGGTCGCCTATCCGGACTCGCTGGTCGGCACCGACTCCCACACCACCATGGTCAACGGTCTCGCCGTGCTCGGCTGGGGCGTCGGCGGCATCGAGGCGGAAGCCTGCATGCTCGGCCAGCCGCTGTCGATGCTGCTGCCGACGGTCGTCGGCTTCAAGCTGAAGGGCGCGATGAAGGAAGGCGTCACCGCGACCGACCTCGTGCTCACCGTGACGCAGATGCTGCGCAAGCTCGGCGTCGTCGGCAAGTTCGTCGAGTTCTTCGGCCCCGGCCTCGATAACCTTTCGGTTGCCGACAAGGCGACCATCGCCAACATGGCGCCGGAATATGGCGCGACCTGCGGCTTCTTCCCCGTTGACGCCGCCGCGATCGATTACCTCAAGACCTCGGGTCGCGCTCCGGCGCGCGTCGCGCTGGTGCAGGCCTATGCCAAGGCGCAGGGCCTGTTCCGTACCGCCAAGTCCGCTGATCCCGTGTTCACGGAGACGCTGACGCTCGACCTCGCCGACGTCGTGCCGTCGATGGCCGGTCCGAAGCGCCCCGAAGGCCGCATCGCGCTGCCGTCGGTCGCCGAAGGTTTTTCGCTCGCACTCGGCACCGAGTACAAGAAGGCGGAGGAGCCCTCAAAGCGCTTCGCCGTCGAAGGCAAGAACTTCGAGATCGGCCATGGCGATGTGGTGATCGCAGCCATCACCTCCTGCACCAACACCTCGAACCCAAGCGTGCTGATCGGTGCCGGCCTCCTGGCGCGTAATGCCGCAGCGAAGGGCCTCAAGGCCAAGCCGTGGGTGAAGACCTCGCTCGCCCCGGGCAGCCAGGTGGTCGCGGGCTATCTCGCCGATTCCGGTCTGCAGGCTGATCTCGACAAGGTCGGCTTCAACCTGGTCGGCTTCGGCTGCACCACCTGCATCGGCAATTCCGGTCCGCTGCCCGAAGAGATCTCGAAGTCGATCAACGATAACGGCATCGTTGCTGCTGCCGTGCTGTCCGGTAACCGCAACTTCGAAGGCCGCGTCTCGCCGGACGTGCAGGCGAACTATCTCGCGTCGCCGCCGCTGGTCGTCGCGCATGCGCTCGCCGGCAGCGTGACCAAGAACCTCGCCGTCGAGCCGCTCGGCGAAGGCAAGGACGGCAAGCCGGTGTACCTCAAGGACATCTGGCCGACGACGAAGGAGATCAACGCCTTCATGAAGAAGTTCGTGACCGCGTCGATCTTCAAGAAGAAGTATGCCGACGTGTTCAAGGGCGACACCAACTGGCGCAAGATCAAGACGGTCGAGAGCGAGACCTATCGCTGGAACATGTCGTCGACCTATGTGCAGAACCCGCCCTATTTCGACGGCATGAAGAAGGAGCCGGAGCCGGTCACCGATATCGTCGAGGCACGCATCCTCGCCATGTTCGGCGACAAGATCACCACCGACCACATCTCGCCGGCCGGGTCGATCAAGCTCACTTCGCCCGCGGGCAAATATCTCAGCGAGCACCAGGTGCGCCCCGCCGATTTCAACCAGTACGGTACGCGTCGCGGCAACCATGAAGTCATGATGCGCGGCACCTTCGCCAACATCCGCATCAAGAACTTCATGCTGAAGGGCGCCGACGGCAACATTCCGGAAGGCGGTCTCACCAAGCACTGGCCGGACGGCGAGCAAATGTCGATCTACGACGCCGCGATGAAGTACCAGCAGGAGCAGGTGCCGCTGGTGGTGTTCGCCGGCGCCGAATACGGCAACGGCTCGTCGCGCGACTGGGCCGCGAAGGGCACCCGTCTGCTCGGCGTGCGCGCCGTGATCTGCCAGAGCTTCGAGCGCATCCATCGCTCCAATCTGGTCGGCATGGGCGTGCTGCCGCTGACCTTCGAGGACGGCACGTCCTGGTCGTCGCTCGGTCTCAAGGGCGACGAGAAGGTCACGCTGCGTGGCCTGGTCGGCGACCTGAAGCCGCGCCAGAAGCTGACCGCGGAGATCGTGTCCGGTGACGGTTCGTTGCAGCGCGTTTCGCTGCTTTGCCGCATCGATACGCTGGACGAGCTCGATTACTACCGGAACGGCGGCATTCTGCACTATGTGCTGCGCAAGCTCGCGGCCTAAGCGCGAATTTGTGAACGGTGGCTCACCGCGACGTGAGTAGAAGGTTAAATGAAGGCGGCCTATCACAGGGCCGCCTTCATACGTTTGCGGCATGCTTCGGATAGGCCCGCCCGGCAACAACTTGGCTTGAACGGTTGCCTGGACGGTCGAATGTGCCGTGCCCCTAAGACTACCCCGTAAGACTACGGTGACCATCAAGCGATAAGATCTTCCCTTAATCGAACGACGATGTGTGACGTCCGACATGACTGGAATGATGGCTTCTAATCTCGTTTCGCGCTGGTCCGGTACATTCTGGTCGGGAGCACTCGGCATCTGCGCAATCGTCGCTGTCATCCGTCCTGTCCAGGCCGACCCCCGCGCCGTGGTCGAGTTGTTCACCTCGCAGGGCTGCTCCTCCTGCCCGCCCGCCGACAAGGTCATCGGCGACCTCGCCAAGGATCCCTCGATCATCGCGCTCAGCATGCCGATCGATTATTGGGATTATCTCGGCTGGAAGGACACGCTGGCGGATTCGCGTTTCTCGGCGCGGCAGCGCGCCTATTCGCGCATGCGCGGTGACCGCGAGGTCTACACGCCGCAGGTCGTGGTCAACGGCGCCGTGCATGTCATCGGCAGCGACCGTGCCGGCATCGAAAGCGCGATCGGCAAGACTGACACGGGCGCGGGCGTGATGAGCGTGCCTGTGACGATGTCGCTGGCAGGAAAGCAGATCAACGTGTCTGTGGCCGCGAGCAAGGAGCCGGCAATTTCGCATGGCGAGGTCTGGATCTGCTCGATCGCGAAATCGGTGCCGATCGAGATCAGCCGCGGCGAAAACCGCGGACAGCAAATCACCTACCACAACGTCGTGCGCAATCTGCTCAAGGTCGGCGACTGGAACGGACATCCGGAAAGCTGGACCGTGCCGCTCGAGAATTTGACGTCGCGCGACGGCGTCGACGGCGCGGTGGTCTATGTCCAGGACGGCAACCGCGAGAAGCCCGGCGCGATGCTGGGCGCGGCGTACACGTCGCTGCACTGAACGCGTAGATCGTCTCAGGAAAAATTTTGTCTCTCGTCATTCCGGGGCGCGCGAAGCGCGAACCCGGAATCCATCGATCCATTTTCCGAGATGAGAAATGGATTCCGGGCCCGCGCCAAGAGGCGCGTCCCGGAATGACGAGACGCCGGAAACATCCCGACACAAACAAAACATCCCGACACAAACAAAAAAGGACCAACTTGCGTTGGCCCTCCTTGTCGCGCGTACAGACCCGATCCTGTCCGACCCCGGGGGGCTGGGGGCTGAGGAATCCGGAACCGAAAGGACCGGGTCAACGCACATAATTCTTTTCGCAATGCAGGGCGGCAGGCCGTGGGCGGAAAAGCGGCGATACTATGATTCCTGCTAACGATCCCGTGACGGTTTGCCGCTGAAAAGTTCCACCGTTGTGTGTGTCATGATTCGCAACCGATTGGCGAGGTGAGTTCAGGTCCTCGAGAGACCCTCAGGAGCCTCTTGCGGCGGGGAACAGTTGGCGCAATCATGCAATTGTCATGATCCGCGGCTCCGGGGACGGTCTTCGCGGAGGCGGGTCATGCTGAAGCGACAGGAGGCGCTGCATGAGTTTGACGCCGGAGGATGCCGATCCGAGCGAGCAGCGCGCAGTGGCGCGCCCCGCCGCTGCGAATGCCCAGCTGAGCCGGGTGACGTTCAACCGGCTTGAGTTGAACAGAATTCTCAACCTCTACGGCCGCATGGTCGCCGACGGCGAGTGGCGCGACTACGCGATCGACTTCCTGAAGGACCGCGCGGTGTTCTCGGTCTATCGCCGCGCCTCCGAAGTGCCGATTTACCGCATCGAGAAGGATCCGCGGCTGGCCCGCAAGCAAGGCATATACAGCGTGATCTCGGCGACGGGCTTGATCCTGCGCCGCGGCCACGAGCTCGACCGCGTGCTGCTGGTAATCGACCGGAAACTGGCGGTGGTGTAGCGGCACCAACGGAGCCCTAGGGTGGGCAAAGGCGCAAAGCGCTGTGCCCACCATCGTTCCTCAATCACCGCAACGTGGTGGGCACGCTGCGCTTTGCCCACCGTACGAAACCGAGCTTATTTCTCCGGCACCGTGCTTGCGCCCTCGCCGAGGTCGCGCTGCATCATCACCGTATCCAGCCAGCGGCCGAACTTCAGGCCGACATTCGGATGCGTTCCGATCATCTTGAAGCCGCCTCTGGTGTGCACGCCGATCGAGCCGGCATTGGCGGAATCGCCGATCACCGCGATCATCTGGCGGAAGCCGCGCGCCTCGCATTCGGTGATCAGCCGCTCCAGCAGCAGCGAGCCAATGCCGCGGCGGTGGAAGGCGGGGTCGAGATAGATCGAGTTCTCGACCGTGAAGCGATAGGCCGGGCGCGGCCGGTAGGCACCGGCATAGGCGTAGCCGGCGACGCGGCCGTCGAGGATGGCGACGAAATAGGGATAGCCGCCGTCGACGAGTGCGCGATAGCGGCGCGTCATCTCGGCGAGGTCAGGTGGCTCCAGCTCGAACGTGGCGGTGCCCTCGCGGACGGCCTGCTGATAGATGGCGGTGATGGCGGGGAGGTCGGCCTCAAGGGTGGGCCTGATGTCGGGTGCGGACATGGCGGTGAGATTAGAGGCTTCGCGCGGCGGCTGGAAGAGGCAACGATGCTTCCACATACGCCGTCATTGCGATCGCAGCCTACTTGCTCCGTCGTCATTCCCCGCGAAGGCGGGGAATCCAGTACGCCGCGGCCTCTCGGTCAATCACCACCGCCTCCGGAATACTGGATCGCCCGGTCAAGCCGTGCGATGACTCCGAGTGTGGGGCACCCGGACGCAAAACAAAAACCCCGGCCTCGCGGCCGGGGTTCGCGTCTGTTCTCTCGGGTCTTGCGCTTAGTCGCGCTGGCCGAGGAGCTGCAGCAGCAGCGTGAACAGGTTGATGAAGTTCAAGTAGAGTGACAGCGCACCGGAGATCGCCGCACGTTCGGCGATGTCACCACCGGCCGAGGCGTAGCCGTAGATGTAGTCGTTCTTCAGCCGCTGCGTATCCCAGGCGGTGAGGCCCGCGAACACCAGCACGCCGACCACCGACACCACGAACTGCAGCACCGAGCTCGCCAGGAACAGGTTCACCAGGCTCGCGATGATGATGCCGATCAGGCCCATGAACAGGAACGAGCCCATGCCGCTCATGTCACGCTTGGTGGTGTAACCATAGAGGCTCAGCGCGCCGAAGGTCGCCGCAGTGATGAAGAACACCCGCACGATCGAGGTGTGCGTGAACACCAGGAAGATCGAGGACAGCGAGATGCCCATCAGCGCCGAGAACACCCAGAACAGGATCTGGGCGGTCGAGGGGGCGAGACGGTTGATGCCGGCCGAGATCACGAACACCATGGCGAGCGGCGCCAGCATGAACAGCCATTTCAGCGGGCTCACGAACATCGCGTAGCCGAACGGGGTCAGGAACAGCTTGCCGACGCGGACCGCTTCCGGGGTCGGAACGTCAGTCACGGCAGCCATATAGACACCGAGCGCGGCGAGGCCCGTGATGGCGAGGCCAATGCTCATGTAATTGTAGATGCGCAGCATGTAGGCGCGCAGACCGGCGTCGACCGTCGCGGCGTCAACACGCCCGGCGGCCCTGCCGAAAGGAGAAGCGTAATTGCGGTCTAGGTCCGACATGGTCGAATTCCCGTTGGTTGCCCGGTCCGGCACGAGGGTTGCCATGCCGCCGGTTCGTCAAATTCTATCTCGGACACCGATGTCTGCCGACATTAATTTTGGCTAACAATCGGGGCTCCGAACCCATTCGATATGTGGGAAACTAACACATTCGCTGCAACCGTCCACGCGCGGCTGAATGTCGCCCTTACCCACAATCCTGACGGGCAGACGTGGTTATCCGCCGGAATCGTGCGATTCTGCCCCCCGTGCGGCCACCCGCTACGTTTTGTCACAAATTCCGCAACACCGTGGCGGGCTTTTTGTTCAGCGCCAGCAGCGTGCCGGCGAGGCCGAGCCCGACGGTGACGACCAGGGCGGCGGCCACCACGCCGGCCGCGCTCCCGGCCTGCCAGACGAAGGTCAGCGTCATCAGCCGCGTCACGATCATCCAGGCCGCGATGCTGCCGGCGACCACCCCGAACACCGCGGTGGCGAGGCCGATCAGGAGGTATTCGAGCGCATAGGCGCCGAGCAGCCGCAGTCGTGTCGCGCCCAGGGTCTTCAGGATCACCGCGTCATAGACCCGGTGGCGGTGGCCTGCGGCGAGCGCGCCGCCCAGCACCAGGATCGCCGAGATCAGGGTTACGGCGCTGGCGCCGCGGATGGCGAGCGCGAGATTGGTCACGACCGCGCCGACCGTCTCCATCACCTCGCGCACGCGCACGCTCGTCACCATTGGGTAGGTGTCGGCGACCTGCTTGATGATCTTGCCGTCGCCGGTCGCATCGCCGCCGGCTTCGGTCAGCGTCGCAATGTGGGTATGCGGTGCGCCCTTGAAGGCCTTCGGCGAGAACACCAGCACGAAATTGATGCCGAGCCCCTGCCAGTCGATGGTGCGCAGATTGCCGATTTTCGCCGGGATGTCGCGGCCGAGCACGTTGACCACGATTTCGTCGCCGAGCTTGAGGCCGAGGCCGTCGGCGATCTTCTTCTCCATCGAGACCAGCGGCGGACCGGAATAGTCGGTGCCCCACCATTCGCCCTCGACCACCTTGGATCCCTTCGGCAACTCGCCGGTATAGGTCAGGCCGCGGTCGCTCTGCAGCACCCATTCGGAGTCGGTGGTGGGCTTGAGGTCCTCGGCGCGGACGCCGCGGGCGGCGACGATGCGCCCGCGCAGCATCGGCACGTCCTCGACCTTCGCTCCCGGTGCGATCTCGCGCAGATAACCGTCGAATTGCTCGGCCTGCGTGCTCGGAATGTCGATGAAGTAGAACGCCGGCGCGCGATCGGGCAGCGCCGCGAGAAACTGCCGGCGCAGATTGCCGTCGATCTGGGTGATGGTGACGAGCACGGCGAGCCCAAGCCCGAGCGACAGCACGACCGAGGGCGTCAGCGCGCCTGGCCTGTGGATGTTGGAGATTGCAAGCCGCAGCATGGTGAAGCGCGTGCGCGGCAGCCGGCGTGCGATCGCCATCAGCACGGCGGCGACACCGCGCAGCACCGCGAACACGATGACGGAGGAGGCCACGAACACCGCGGCGATGCGCTTGTCGAACGATAATCCGATCACAACAGCGACCAGAAGCGCGACGACGACGCCCATGAAGGCAAGATAGCTCCAGCGCGGCCGGTGCCATTCGGAACTGATGGTGTCGCGGAACAGCGCTGCGACCGGCACGTCGTGCACGCGTCCGAGCGGCCACAGGCCGAAGGCGAGCGCGGTCAAAAGGCCGTAGACAAAGGACAGCGCAAGCTCGCCGGCATGCACGGCCGGCACCACTGGCAGCGGCAACAGCTTGCCGAACAGACCGACGATGGCGAACGGCATGGCCGCGCCGAGCGCGAGGCCGATCACCGAGCCGATCGCCGCGAGCAGGACGACCTGCGCGAGGTAAATGCCGAACACGTCGCGCCCCGTGGCGCCGACGGCCTTGAGAGCCGCGATCACCTCGAGCCGACGGTCGATATGGCTCTTCACGGCGTTGGCGACGCCGACGCCGCCGACCAGGAGCGCGGCAAGGCCGACCAGGGTCAGGAATTGCGTGAAGCGGCTGATATTGCGCTCGAGCTGTGGCGAGGCGTTGGAGCGGCTGCGGACCTCCCAGCCGGCCTGCGGCGCGGCGTTGCGGGCGTCAGCGATGAACGCGTCGGTGGCGCGGTCGCTGTTGGCGGTGTCAGGCAGTTTTACCCGGTAGACCCAGCGCACCAGGCTGCCGGGCTGGATCAGCCCGGTGGCGCGCAGGGCCGCCTCGCTGATCAGGAAGCGCGGACCGAAGCCGATGCCGCCGGCGAGCTTGTCGGGCTCGGCCTCGACAGTAGAGCGGATCTGGAAGGTCGCAGTCCCAATGGTGACGCGGTCGCCGACCTTGAGTGACAGCCGCGCCAGCAGCGTCGGGTCGGCGGCGGCGCCGAACGCACCGTCGCGCTCGGCGACAAGATCGGTCAGCGGCATCGGCGGCGCCAAGGTCAATTGGCCCAGCATCGGATAGGTGTCGTCGACCGCCTTCATCTCGACCAGCGCCAGCTTGCCCTCGGCCGAGCGCGCCATGCCGCGCAGGGTGGATGCAACGGAGACGGTGCCGCGCGAGCGCAGGAAGGCAACCTCCTCGGGCTTCGCCTCGCGCTGGAACAACACGAAGGAGACGTCGCCGCCGAGCAACGTGCGCCCCTCGCGCGCGAGGCCGTCGCTCAGGCTCGCCGAGACCGAGCCGACGCCGGCGATGGCCATCACGCCGAGCGCGATACAGGCGATGAAGACGTAGAAGCCGCGCAGACCCCCGCGCAATTCGCGCAGCGCATAGCGCAGCGACAGCGCGACGCCGTTCGGGTTCGCAAACGGTTCGACAGCTATGCTCATGCTTTGGTCGTCTGCGTGTCGATGCGGCCCGAGCGCAGGCGGATCACGCGATCGCAGCGATGCGCGAGCGAGGAATCGTGCGTGACCAGCACCAGCGTCATGCCGCGCTCGGCATGCTTGGTGAACAGCAGATCGACGATCTGTTTTCCGGTAGCCTCGTCGAGATTGCCGGTCGGCTCGTCGGCGACGAGGATGGCGGGATCGGGTGCCAGCGCGCGCGCCAGTGCCACGCGCTGCTGCTCGCCGCCGGAGAGCTGCGTCGGATAATGATGCAGACGGTCGCCGAGCCCGACCGATTGCAGCTCCTCGGCCGCGCGCTTGCTCGCATCGGGATTGCCGGCGAGTTCGAGCGGCACGGCCACGTTCTCCAGCGCCGTCATGGTCGGGATCAGATGGAAGGACTGGAAGACGATGCCGACCTGACGGCCGCGGAAGCGGGCCAGCGCGTCCTCGTCGAGGGCATTGAAAGGCGTGCCTGACACCACCACCTCTCCGCTATCAGGACGCTCCAGCCCCGCCATCACCATCAGCAGCGTGGATTTGCCCGAGCCTGACGGGCCGATCAGGCCGATCGTCTCGCCCGAGCCGACGCGCAAGCTGATATCCTTGAGGATGTGAACGCGTGCCGCCCCCGACCCCAATGAGAGATTGACGTTGGAGATGGCGATGGTGTCCGGCGCAGTGCCGGCGAGCGAAGAGGGAGAGATGCGAGTGTCCATGGTCCGGTCATATGGCAACTCCGCACGCGCGGTCGAGAGGCGTTACGGATTGTTCATGCACATAGCCGTGTTGATGTTCGCTTTGATGACGGTTGCCAATCCGGCTTGGGCGGACGCGACAAAGCCGATCAAGCTTGTCGTTTTCGGCGATTCCCTGAGTGCCGGCCTCGGCCTTCCGGCCCAGGATGCGTTCCCGGCCAAGCTACAAAAAGCCTTGCAGGCCAAAGGTATAGCCGTGGACATGACCAACGCCGGGGTGTCGGGCGACACCTCGTCCGGCGGCCGCGACCGGCTCGACTGGTCGGTGTCCGACGGAACCGAAGGCGTCATCCTCGAGCTCGGCGCCAACGACGCGATGCGCGGCATCGATCCCGACTTGACGAGAGCTGCGCTGGCCGACATCGTTGGGCGTCTCAAGGCGCGCAAGATCGCCGTGATGCTGTGTGGCATGCTGGCGCCGCCAAATTTCGGCGCGGACTATGGCACGCGCTTCAATTCGATTTATCCGGATCTGGCGAAGCAGTTCGACGTGCCGCTCTATCCGTTCTTCCTCGAAGGTGTCGCCGCCGATGCCAAGCTCAACCAGGCCGACGGCATTCATCCGACCGCTGAAGGCGTCGACATCATCGTCCACAACATGCTGCCCACGGTAGAGGCATTCGTGCGCACGATCGGCGAGCAACGCCGTTGAAAAGCAGGCAACGCTAACCCTAACAACCAGGGTTTTCCCGGTGTAGCGTGAGCGACCCTTCGCAGAGTCACACAACTGCGATAGGAATCAAGGTACAGATGATTCGTCGCCGGCTCTAAAATTTGGATATGATCTTTACCTAAGGGATCATGCCCAAGCATCGGGAGTGCGAAACGATGCCGCGTTTGTTTACTGGTCTGGAAATCCCGACCGAGGTCTGCCAGACTCTTTCCAATTTGCGAGGTGGCCTTCCAGGCGCCCGCTGGATCGATCCCGAAAATTATCACGTCACTCTGCGCTTCATCGGCGACATCGACGGCATCTCCGCCAACGAGATCGCATCGATGCTGTTTCGCGTCGACCGCAAACCGTTCGAGGTGAAGGTGCAGGGGCTCACAAGCTTCGGCGGCCGCAAGCCGCGCGCGGTGGTCGCCACCATCACGCCAAGCAAGCCTTTGATGGAATTGCAGGCCGAACTCGAGCGCATGATGCAGCGGATCGGCCTCGATCCCGAAGGCCGCAAGTTCATCCCGCATGTCACGCTGGCCCGTCTGCACGATGCCACCGACCGCGACGTCGCCGACTATCTCTCGCTGCGCGGCTACTTCCCGAGCAAGGCCTTCATGGCCGAGCGCTTCGTGCTGTTCTCGTCGCGCGCGTCGACCGGCGGCGGCCCGTATGTGGTCGAGGACGCCTATGAGCTGTGTGAGTGAGATCTTTGCGCGGGTATGCTATCGCAGCGGCTCCACGCCTGACCGGCTGACGTCGGTTTTCGCAAAATCCTCGCCCTTGAACAGCAGCGGTTCGCTTCGAGTCGAAGCCAGCGCGTACGAAAAGCAATCACCGTAATTGAGCGACGCGGCGTGACGCCCCTTCCCGTAGCGCCGCCACGCGCGCCGTGCTGCATCGGCTTGTTGGGTATCGACCGCTGCGATCTCTGCGCCGATCTTGATGAGCCAGAGATCGAACTCGCGCCCGCCCGCATCGCCTAACCGTGTCTCGATCACCATCGTTGCTTCAAGCACCGTTGCCGCCGAGATCAGGCGGATCGGATCGTCCGCGATCAGTCGCTCAATATCGGCTGCATCGTCTTCGTTGAGCGCGATTGCCACGATCGCCGATGTGTCGATCACCATCAGCGTGGCAATCCACGCTCGTCGTATCCGAGAATTTCCTCAGGTGTGCGGTCATCCAGGACTCGCATCTCACTCCAGCGTCGCCTGATCTCGGCCATGTCTTGCAGCAGCGCATCTTTGTGAGTTTGACCGCCGAGCCGTCGCAATCGCTCCTCTATGGCGCGCTTGGTCGCAGTCGTGATGTTCTCGCCGGTCAATTGCGCCAGACTCCGCGCCAATTGCTCCGTTTCGGGGTCCTTGATGCTAAGCGCCATATTGAGGTTCCTTGGTTCCTCAATAGGTATATTCTAGCCACCCTGAGCGCAAGAATAGATCGATTCGGCCGCCCAAGTGCCGGACCTCTGCTGAGGCCGTGTCCACGCGAGATCTGTTCGCGAAGAGCAGGGCGCATAAGCCGTTGCGCCAATACACGGTTGCAATTTCCGCCGGTCTCTGGCGGTAAAGAGCGATGCTCTCCACCCCAAACTCCTCCTTCAGCGAAGCGTATCAGGCCCAGATCGCATCCGGCGCGATCGAGCCCGACGCTGCGCAAGCCGAGGTCGCCGAGGCCTATGCCGCGCTCGACCTGCGGCTCGCGAACTACAAGCCGCAGCGCAAGCAGGGGCTGCTCGCCCGCCTGTTCAACGGCGGCGACAAGGACGAGGCGCCGCGCGGGCTCTATGTCCATGGCGAGGTCGGCCGTGGCAAGACCATGCTGATGGATCTGTTCTTCCAGCACTCCACCGTCGAACACAAGCGACGCGCGCATTTCCACGAGTTCATGGCGGATGTGCACGAACGCATCTACGACTACCGCCAGAGCATCGCGCGTGGCGAGTCCGCCGACGGCGATGTGATCGCGCTGACCGCGCAAGCGATCTTCGAGGAGAGCTGGCTGCTCTGCTTCGACGAATTCCACGTCACCGACATCGCGGATGCGATGATCCTCGGCCGCCTGTTCGCAAAGCTGTTCGAGCTCGGCACCGTCGTGGTCGCGACCTCCAACGTCGCGCCCGACGATCTCTACAAGGGCGGGTTGAACCGCGCGCTGTTCCTGCCCTTCATCAAGCAGATCACCGACCACATGGACGTGCGGCGGCTCGATGCGCGCACTGACTTCCGGCTCGAAAAACTTCAGGGCGTGCCGATGTGGCTGACGCCAGCGGATGCCGATGCGGATACGGCGCTCGACCGTGCCTGGTCGAAGATGACCGGCAACGCCAAATGCAAGTCGCGCGACATTTCCATCAAGGGACGCACCCTGCACGTGCCGTGCTCGGCCCATGGCGTGGCGCGCTTCGCCTTTGCCGATCTCTGCGAGAAGCCGCTCGGTGCATCCGACTATCTCAGGCTGGCGCACGACTACCACACCATCCTGGTCGACCATATTCCAGTGATGGACTTCTCCCAGCGCAACGCCGCCAAGCGCTTCATCACGCTGATCGACACGCTCTATGACAATGCCGTGAAGCTAATGGCTTCGGCCGATGCCAACCCGATCGCGCTCTACCTCGCCCATGAGGGCAACGAGGCCATGGAGTTCAAGCGGACCTCGTCGCGCCTGATCGAGATGAGCTCGGAATCCTATCTGGCGCTGCCTCACGGCCGCAAGGATTCCACCGCCAGCGGCTCGACCAAGGGCCTGGTGGAGACTTAAGTCCTATTTTCTCCGCACCCAGCGCCGTCATTCCGGGGCGCGACAAAGTCGCGAGCCCGGAATCCATTGTGCCACCAACTCAGGCAGCCCGATGGATTCCGGGCCTGAGCCTGCCGGCGCATCCCGGAATGACAGACGGGGTATGTTGGCGGTTGTCTCGGCGAGCCCGACAATTGGGCATCCACCGACTTGAACGGGGGAAGCGAAAGGGATAACCACCCATTCAGTTTTTCCCTCCTCACGTGTCTAAAGGACAGGCTCACATGGCGCGCGACAAGATTGCTTTGATTGGCTCCGGCCAGATCGGCGGAACGCTGGCTCACCTCATCGGCCTGAAAGAACTGGGCGACGTCGTGATGTTCGACATCGCCGAGGGCGTGCCGCAGGGCAAGGCACTCGACATCGCGCAGTCCTCGCCGGTCGACGGTTTTGACGCGCACTACACCGGCGCCAACTCCTACGAGGCGCTCGACAACGCCAAGGTCTGCATCGTCACCGCCGGCGTGCCGCGCAAGCCCGGCATGAGCCGCGACGACCTCCTCTCCATCAACCTCAAGGTCATGGAGCAGGTCGGTGCGG
The DNA here is from genome assembly GCF_000473045.1 of Bradyrhizobium sp. WSM3983. GTDB lineage: Bacteria > Pseudomonadota > Alphaproteobacteria > Rhizobiales > Xanthobacteraceae > Bradyrhizobium. The sequence goes on from NZ_AXAY01000021.1 coordinate 107,055, forward strand.
GCATCAAGAAGTACGCCCCCGACGCCTTCGTCATCTGCATCACCAACCCGCTCGACGCGATGGTCTGGGCGCTGCAGAAGGCCTCCGGCCTGCCGCACAAGAAGGTCGTCGGCATGGCCGGCGTGCTGGATTCGTCGCGCTTCCGCTACTTCCTGGCCGACGAGTTCAACGTCTCCGTTGAAGACGTCACCGCCTTCGTGCTCGGCGGCCATGGCGACACCATGGTGCCGCTGGTGAAGTACTCCACCGTCGCCGGCATTCCGCTGCCCGACCTTGTCAAGATGGGCTGGACCTCGCAGGCGCGCCTCGACGAGATCGTCGACCGCACCCGCAACGGCGGCGCCGAGATCGTCAACCTGCTCAAGACCGGTTCGGCCTTCTACGCCCCGGCGGCTTCGGCGATCGCGATGGCCGAGAGCTACCTGCGTGACAAGAAGCGCGTGCTGGCCAGCGCGGCCTACCTCAACGGCGAATACGGCGTGAAGGACATGTATGTCGGCGTGCCCGTTGTGATCGGCTCCAAGGGCGTCGAGCGCGTCGTCGAGATCGAGCTGGCCGGCAAGGACCGCGAGGCCTTCGACAAATCGGTCGGCGCGGTGCAGGGCCTCGTCGATGCCTGCAAGAAGATCGCACCCGATCTTCTCGGCCGCTAAGGAAAAACAATCCCGCCGAAGATCGAAACCCGGTCTTCGGCGGTTTCATTTCCGGACCCGCCTGCAACCCTTTTTGAAGGCTGGGCGGGTTCCGGATCCGCGATTTTGATGTCAAAGAATCCGGGTTGCAGTTCCTGTGGTATATGGTATACCAGCCACAAGACTGAGGTGGGCCCCTAGGGGGCACCGCCCGCGGGTTCAGGGAGCGACCATATGAATATCCATGAATATCAGGCCAAAGCGCTGCTGAACGAGTTCGGCGTAGCGATCTCGAAGGGCGTACCGGTCCTGAAGGCCGCCGACGCGGAAGCGGCCGCCAAGGCCCTCCCGGGCCCGGTCTGGGTGGTGAAGAGCCAGATCCACGCCGGCGGACGTGGCAAGGGCAAGTTCAAGGAAGCCAGTGCCGGCGACAAGGGCGGCGTCCGCATCGCCAAGTCGGCCGCTGAGGTGTCCGAATTCGCCAAGCAGATGCTCGGCGCAACCCTCGTGACCATCCAGACCGGCCCGGCCGGCAAGCAGGTCAATCGCCTCTACATCGAGGACGGCTCCGACATCGACAAAGAGTTCTACCTGTCGATCCTGGTCGACCGCGAGACCTCGCGCGTTTCGTTCGTCGTCTCGACCGAAGGCGGCGTCAACATCGAGGACGTCGCGCACAACAGCCCTGAGAAGATCGTGACCTTCTCGGTCGATCCCGCAACCGGCATCATGGGCCATCACGGCCGCACCGTCGCCAATGCGCTGAAGCTGTCCGGTGATCTCGCCAAGCAGGCGGAAAAGCTCACCGCACAGCTCTACGCGGCTTTCGTCGCCAAGGACATGTCGATGCTGGAGATCAACCCGCTGGTCGTGACCAAGCAGGGCCAGCTCCGCGTGCTCGACGCAAAAGTGTCGTTCGACGACAACGCGCTGTTCCGTCATCCCGAGGTGCTCGCGCTGCGCGACGAGACCGAGGAAGACGCCAAGGAAATCGAGGCGTCGAAATACGATCTCAACTACGTCACCCTCGACGGCAATATCGGCTGCATGGTCAACGGCGCCGGTCTTGCCATGGCGACGATGGACATCATCAAGCTCTACGGCATGGCGCCGGCGAACTTCCTCGACGTCGGCGGCAGCGCCAGCAAGGAGAAGGTCGCGGCCGCGTTCAAGATCATCACGGCCGATCCCAACGTGAAGGGCATCCTGGTCAACATCTTCGGTGGTATCATGAAGTGCGACGTGATCGCCGAGGGCGTCACCGCCGCCGTGCGCGAGGTCGGCCTCAGCGTGCCGCTGGTGGTTCGCCTCGAGGGCACCAACGTCGAGCTCGGAAAGAAGATCATCCGTGAATCCGGCCTGAACGTGGTGCCCGCCGACAATCTCGACGACGCCGCGCAGAAGATCGTGAAGGCCGTCAAGGGAGGCTAGGGCCATGACCCAGGACCATCTCGCCGCTTCATCTCCGCTTGCAGAGCACACGCGCCTCGCCGCGTTCGCCGGCGAATGGGATGGCGAAGAGGTGGTCTTCCCGTCCCGCTGGACCGCGGGCGGACCGGCCACCTCGCGCACCGTCGCGCGCATGGACCTCAACGGATTTTACCTGATCCAGGACGCAGTCCAGATGCGCGACGGCAAGGAGATCTTCGCAACCCACGGCATCTTCACCTACGACCGCGACGACCGGACCTACAAATTGTTCTGGTACGACTCGCTCGGCTACACGCCGCCCTCGCCCGCCTCCGGCGGGTGGGTCGGCAAGACCTTGACGCTGGTGCGCGGCTCGCTCCGCGGCAATGCGCGCCACGTCTACGAGATCATCGACGACAATTCCTACGCGTTGAAGATCCAGTTCTCGCCGGACGCGGAAGGCTGGGCCGACGTGCTCACCGGCGTCTACCGCCGCATCCACTGACCTCTCACTCGTTAGTTTCGCGAAAGCAGACCTCATGTCCATCCTGATCGACAAGAACACCAAGGTCATCTGCCAGGGCTTTACCGGCAAGAACGGCACCTTCCATTCCGAAGCCGCGATGGCCTACGGCACCAAGATGGTCGGCGGCACTTCGCCCGGCAAAGGCGGCGCGACGCATCTGGGCCTGCCGGTGTTCGACACCGTGCGCGAGGCGCGTGAGAAGACCGGCGCCGATGCCTCGGTGATCTACGTGCCGCCGCCGGGCGCGGCCGATGCGATCTGCGAAGCCATCGACGCCGAGATCCCGCTGATCGTCTGCATCACCGAGGGCATTCCGGTCATCGACATGGTGCGCGTGAAGCGCTCGCTGGCGGGCTCCAAGTCGCGCCTGATCGGACCGAACTGCCCGGGCGTCATGACCGCCGGCGAGTGCAAGATCGGCATCATGCCGGCCAACATCTTCAAGACCGGCTCTGTCGGCATCGTCTCCCGCTCGGGCACGCTGACCTACGAAGCCGTGTTCCAAACCTCGCAGGAAGGCCTCGGCCAGACCACGGCGGTCGGCATCGGCGGCGACCCGGTCAAGGGCACCGAGTTCATCGACGTGCTGGAGATGCTGCTGGCCGATCCCAAGACCGAATCGATCATCATGATCGGCGAGATCGGCGGTTCCGCCGAGGAGGACGCTGCCCAGTTCCTCAAGGACGAGGCCAAGCGCGGCCGCACCAAGCCGATGGTCGGCTTCATCGCCGGCGTCACCGCACCTCCCGGCCGCCGTATGGGCCATGCCGGTGCGATCATCTCGGGTGGCAAAGGCGACGCCGGTTCCAAGACCGACGCGATGAAATCCGCTGGGATTACAGTGTCGCCGTCGCCGGCGCGCCTCGGCCACACGCTTGCCGAAAAATTGAAGGGCTAATTCACTCCTTCGTGCTTTTCCGGGCGAAGTTTCGCAGCAAATAGGATAAATGGTGCCTGTCGCGCTGAGCCTCTGCCGGGGAGCTCAGCGCCAGCGCCGTTTGTTATGCGCGAACCAAAATCGCCAGGAACTCAAGTATGTCTCGCCAAGACGCGAACGCAGCCTTTGCCCTCTCCTCCTTTTTGCAGGGCACCAACGCCACCTACATCGACGAAATCTACGCCCGCTACGAGAAGGACCCGTCCTCGGTCGACGCCGAGTGGCAGGAGTTCTTCAAGAGCCTCAACGACCAGCCTGCCGACGTCCGGAAGAACGCCGAGGGCCCGTCCTGGGAGCGCGCCAACTGGCCGCTGGCCCCGACGGACGATCTGACCTCCGCCCTCGACGGCAACTGGGCCGAGGTCGAGAAGGTGGTCGGTGCCAAGATCGCCGCCAAGGCGCAGGCCAAGGGAGGCGACAAGGGCGGCGCTGACTTCTCCTCCGCCGACCTGCTCCAGGCCACGCGCGACTCCGTCCGCGCCCTGATGCTGATCCGCTCCTACCGCATGCGCGGCCACTTCCACGCCAAGCTCGACCCGCTCGGGATCGAAGCCCCGCGCAACCGCGAAGAGCTCGACCCGCGCACCTACGGCTTCAGCGAAGCCGATTTCGACCGCAAGATCTTCCTCGATCACGTGCTCGGCCTCGAATACGCCACGCTGCGCGAGATCACCGCGATCTGCGAGCGCACCTACTGCCAGACTCTCGGCGTCGAATTCATGCATATCAGCAATGCTGCGCAGAAGGCCTGGATCCAGGAGCGCATCGAGGGGCCGGACAAGGATATCTCATTCACCCGCGAAGGCCGGCGCGCGATCCTGATGAAGCTGGTCGAAGCCGAAGGCTTCGAGAAGTTCTGCGATACCAAGTTCACCGGCACCAAGCGCTTCGGCCTTGATGGCGGTGAATCGCTGATCCCGGCGCTCGAGCAGATCATCAAGCGCGGCGGCAATCTCGGCGTGAAGGAAGTCGTGGTCGGCATGCCGCATCGCGGCCGTCTCAATGTGCTGACGCAGGTGATGGGCAAGGCCCATCGCGCGCTGTTCCACGAGTTCAAGGGCGGCTCGGCCAATCCCGACGCGGTCGAAGGCTCGGGCGACGTCAAATATCACCTCGGTGCGTCCTCGGACCGCGAGTTTGACGGCAATCGCATCCATCTGTCGCTGACCGCGAACCCCTCGCATCTCGAGATCGTCGATCCCGTCGTGCTCGGCAAGGTCCGCGCCAAGCAGGACCAGTATGGCGATCCGCCGGACCAGCGCATCTCGGTGATGCCGCTGCTGATGCATGGCGACGCGGCGTTCGCGGGCCAGGGCGTGGTCGCGGAATGCTTCGGTCTGTCGGACCTGAAGGGCTACCGCACCGGCGGCTCCGTGCACTTCATCGTCAACAACCAGATCGGCTTCACCACCTATCCGCGTTACTCGCGCTCCTCGCCCTATCCGTCGGATGTGGCGAAGATGATCGACGCGCCGATCTTCCATGTGAACGGTGACGATCCGGAAGCCGTGGTGTTCGCCGCCAAGGTCGCGACCGAATTCCGGCAGAAATTCCACAAGCCCGTCGTCATCGACATGTTCTGCTACCGCAGGCATGGCCACAATGAGGGCGACGAGCCGGCCTTCACCCAGCCGGTGATGTACAAGAGGATCGCGGCTCACCCGACGACGCTGGAGCTCTACGCCCGCCGCCTGATCAGCGAAGGCGTGATGACCGAGGGCGAGGTCGACAAGGCCAAGGCCGACTGGCGCGCGCGGCTCGATGCCGAGTTCGAGGCCGGCACCTCCTACAAGCCGAACAAGGCCGACTGGCTCGACGGCAAGTGGTCTGGCTTCAAGATCGCGGATCAGGAAGAAGACGCGCGACGCGGCGTCACCGGCGTCGACACCGCTGAGCTGAAGGAAATCGCCCGCAAGATCACCAAGGTCCCGGACGGTTTTCGCGTTCACCGCACCATCCAGCGCTTCCTCGACAACCGCGCCAAGGCGATCGACACCGGCGTCGGCATCGACTGGGCGACCGGCGAGGCGCTGGCGTTCTGCACCCTGCTCAACGAGAACCACCATGTCCGCCTGTCGGGCCAGGATTCGGAACGCGGTACCTTCTCGCAGCGCCACTCGGTGCTGATCGATCAGGAGGACGAGAGCCGCTACACGCCGTTCAACCATCTCGGCCACGAGCAGGGCCATTACGAGGTCATCAACTCGCTGTTGTCGGAAGAAGCGGTGCTCGGCTTCGAATACGGCTATTCGCTTGCCGAGCCGAACACGCTGACGCTGTGGGAAGCCCAGTTCGGCGACTTCGCCAACGGCGCGCAGGTCGTGTTCGACCAGTTCATCTCCTCGGGCGAGCGCAAATGGCTGCGCATGTCCGGCCTCGTTTGCCTCTTGCCGCACGGCTATGAAGGCCAGGGACCGGAGCACTCCTCGGCGCGTCTCGAGCGTTATTTGCAGATGTGCGCCGAAGACAACATGCAGGTGGTCTATCCGACCACGCCGGCGAATTACTTCCACGTGCTGCGCCGCCAGCTTCATCGCGAGATCCGCAAGCCGCTGATCGTGATGACGCCGAAGTCGCTGCTGCGTCACAAGCGGGCGGTGTCGCGTCTCGAGGAGCTCGCCAAGGGCACGACCTTCCATCGCATCCTGTATGATGACGCCCAGATGCTGCCGAGCGAGGCCATCAAGCTCGTTCCGGACGACAAAATCCGCCGCATCGTGCTCTGCTCGGGCAAGGTCTATTACGATCTCTACGAGGAGCGCGAGAAGCGCGGCATCGACGACATCTATCTGATGCGCGTCGAGCAGCTCTATCCGGTGCCGCTGAAGGCGCTGGTGGCCGAGCTGTCCCGCTTCAAGAAGGCGGAAGTGATCTGGTGCCAGGAAGAGCCGCGCAACATGGGTGCGTGGCACTTCATCGAGCCCTATCTGGAATGGGTGCTGAACCAGGTGCATGGCGCGAGCCGGCGTCCGCGCTATGTCGGTCGCGCCGCCTCCGCTGCGACCGCCACGGGTCTGATGTCGAAGCATCAGGCGCAGCTGAAGGCGTTCCTGGACGAAGCACTGAGCTGAAGAGTTTTCTAGGAAGCTGTCATGCCCCGCCTTGTGCGCACTTGCGCACTGGGGCGGGGCATCCAGTATTCCGCGGCGTTCGTTCTGAACACGAGAGTCACGGCGTACTGGATTGCCCGCCCCAGTGCGCAACTGCGCACAAGGCGGGCAATGACGTATGAAATTCCCGACCGCTACTCGCGATCTCCTTAAGGAAAAGACCATGACTGAAATTCGTGTGCCGACGCTCGGCGAATCCGTCACCGAGGCCACCATCGGCCGCTGGTTCAAGAAGGCTGGCGACGCCGTTGCCGTCGACGAGCCCTTGGTGGAGCTCGAGACCGACAAGGTCACCATCGAAGTCCCGGCGCCGTCCGCCGGCACGCTGAGCGAGATCATCGCCGCTGACGGTACGACGGTTGCGGTCGGCGCACTGCTCGGCCAGATCACCGATGGCGCCGCCGGTGCCAAGCCCGCTGCTGCTCCGGCGAAGCCCGCCGCTGCTGCTCCGGCTCCCGCTGCTGCCGCTCCCGCGCCGGCCGCGAAGGCGCCGCCGGCTGATGCGCCGCTCGCCCCTTCCGTGCGAAAACTCTCGGCCGAGACCGGCGTCGACGCCTCGACCGTTCCAGGCTCCGGCAAGGACGGCCGCGTCACCAAGGGCGACATGCTTGCCGCCATCGAGCGCGCCGCTTCCGCGCCGACCCCGGTCAACCAGCCCGCCGCTGCCGTTCAGGTCCGCGCGCCATCGCCGGCCGATGACGCCGCCCGCGAAGAGCGCGTCAAGATGACCCGCCTGCGCCAGACCATCGCGCGCCGCCTCAAGGACGTGCAGAATACCGCCGCCATGCTTACGACCTTCAACGAGGTCGACATGACCAACGTCATGGCGCTGCGTGCCCACTACAAGGATGCGTTCGAGAAGAAGCACGGCTCGAAGCTCGGCTTCATGGGCTTCTTCACCAAGGCCGTCGTGCAGGGTCTGAAGGACATCCCGGCCGTCAACGCCGAGATCGACGGCACCGACCTGATCTACAAGAACTACTATCACATCGGCGTCGCCGTCGGCACCGACAAGGGCCTCGTCGTTCCCGTCGTGCGCGATTGCGACAACAAGTCGATCGCCGACATCGAGAAGGGCATCGCCGATTTCGGTCGTCGCGCCCGTGACGGCCAGCTCAAGATCGACGAAATGCAGGGCGGCACCTTCACCATCACCAATGGCGGCATCTACGGCTCGCTGATGTCGACCCCGATCCTCAACGCGCCGCAGTCCGGCATTTTGGGCATGCACAAGATCCAGGATCGCCCGATGGTCGTCGGCGGCAAGGTCGAAGTCCGCCCGATGATGTATCTGGCGCTGTCCTACGATCACCGCGTCATCGACGGCAAGGAAGCCGTCACCTTCCTGGTTCGCGTCAAGGAAAGCCTGGAAGATCCGGCGCGGCTGGTGCTGGACCTCTGATCCCTGATGTCTTGAAAACGCCGTCGCCTCCAGGGGCGACGGCGTTTGTCGAAAGATGGAGAGGAACGTGACGGACAAGGTCGTTGTCATCACCGGCGGCAGCCGCGGCATCGGGCGGGCGACTGCGATTGCGGCGGCCGCGCGCGGCTTCCGCGTCGTGGTCGGCTATGCCAGCAACAAGGCGGCCGCCGACGAGGTGGTCGCCGAGATCGAGGCCAGCAATGGCAAGGCCATCGCGGTGAAATGCGATGTCGCCGAAGAAGGCGATATCATCGACCTGTTCAAGGAAGCCGACAAGTTCGGCACGCTCGGTGCCCTCGTCAACAATGGCGGCATCGTCGGCAAGAGCGGCGTGCGCGTCGACGAGATGTCGGCCGAGCGCATCCAGCGCGTCATGGCGGTCAACGTCACCGGCTCCATCCTCTGCGCGCGCGAGGCTGTGAAGCGGATGTCGACCAGGCATGGCGGCAAGGGCGGCGTCATCGTCAATCTGTCATCGGTTGCTGCCAAGCTCGGCGCGCCGAACACCTATGTCGACTATGCGGCGTCCAAGGGCGCGATCGATTCCTTCACCATCGGCCTCGGCTATGAGGTCGCAAGCGAAGGCATTCGCGTCGCGGGTATTCGCCCCGGCCTGATCGACACCGAAATCCACGCCTCCGGCGGCGAGCCCGATCGGCATCATCGCCTGGCCCATATGGTGCCGATGAAGCGCGTCGGCACCGCCGAGGAAATCGCCAATGCCATCGTCTGGCTGATGTCGGACGATGCCTCCTACGTCACCTCAGCCATTCTCGATGTGTCCGGCGGACGCTGACACATCCTCACCACGTTAAACTCACGGGACTTTCTCTCATGGCTACCTACGATCTCGTCGTCATCGGCACCGGACCTGGCGGTTATGTCTGCGCGGTGCGCGCAAGCCAGCTCGGCATGAAAGTCGCCGTGGTCGAAAAGAACGCCACCCTCGGCGGCACCTGCCTCAATGTCGGCTGCATGCCGTCCAAGGCGCTGCTGCATGCCTCGGAAATGTTCCAGGAAGCCGGGCATTCCTTCGCCAAGATGGGCGTCAGCGTCTCCGCGCCGAAGCTCGAATTGCCTGCGATGATGAACTTCAAGCAGCAGGGCATCGACGGCAACGTGAAGGGCGTCGAATTCCTGATGAAGAAGAACAAGGTCGACGTGCTCAAGGGCACCGGCAAGATCTTGGGCACCGGCAAGGTGGAAGTGTCCGCCGACGGCAAGTCGCAAATGATCGAGACCAGGAACATCGTGATTGCCACGGGCTCGGACATCGCGCGTCTCAAGGGCATCGAGATCGACGAGAAGCGCATCGTGTCGTCGACCGGCGCGCTGTCGCTGGAGAAGGTGCCAGGCAGATTGCTGGTCATCGGCGCCGGTGTGATCGGCCTCGAGCTTGGCTCGGTGTGGCGCAGACTCGGGTCCGAAGTCATGGTCGTCGAATTCCTCGATCGCATCCTGCCCGGCATGGACGGTGAGATCGCGAAGCAGTTCCAGCGCATCCTCGAAAAGCAGGGATTTGCGTTCAAGCTTGGTTCGAAGGTCACCGGCGTCGAAGCGAACGGCAAGGCACTGCTTGCGAAAATCGAACCGGCTGCGGGTGGCGCGGCCGAGACCATCGAAGCCGACGTCGTGCTCGTCTGCATCGGCCGCGTGCCGTACACCGACGGGCTCGGCCTGAAGGAAGCCGGCGTTGCGCTGGACAATCGCGGGCGCGTGCAGATCGATCCGCATTTCGCCACCAGCCTGAAGGGCGTCTATGCCATTGGCGACGTCGTCGCGGGCCCGATGCTCGCGCACAAGGCCGAGGATGAAGGCGTCGCCGTTGCGGAGATCATCGCAGGGCAGGCCGGCCACGTGAACTACGACGTTATCCCAGGCGTGGTGTATACCACGCCAGAAGTGTCCTCCGTCGGCAAGACCGAGGAGGAGCTGAAGCAGGCCGGCGTCGCTTATACCGTCGGGAAGTTTCCCTTTACCGCCAACGGCCGCTCCAAGGTCAACCAGACCACCGACGGCTTCGTGAAGATTCTCGCAGATGCGAAGACCGATCGCGTGCTCGGCGTGCACATTATCGGCATCGAGGCCGGCGAAATGATCCATGAGGCCTGCGTTCTTATGGAGTTTGGTGGTAGTGCGGAAGATCTCGCCCGTACCTGCCACGCGCATCCGACCCGCTCCGAGGCCGTGAAGGAAGCCGCGCTTGCAGTCGGCAAGCGGGCCATCCATATGTAGGCCCGTGCCCAGAGCCGAATCGGGCGGGAAACACATGCTGCGCCGCCTTCTTCAACCGGTCTGGGTCCTGCTGGCGATCATCTTCCTGATCGAAGCCTGGCTGTGGGATCATTGCGAACCGATCGTCGCGCGGGTTGTCGCACTGATCCCGCTCGCCCGGTTCAAGGAATGGCTGTCGGAGCGCGTCGACGCACTCTCCCCGGCGATGACGTTGATCGTCTTCGCAGTCCCGATCATCCCGTTGTTTCCACTCAAGCTGGTCGGCCTGTGGCTGCTTACGCATGAATACTGGACCAGCGCGGTGTTCACGATCCTGTTCGCAAAGATGCTCGGCGTCGGCGTCACCGCCTTCGTGTTCGACGTCACGCGCGACAAGCTGCTGGAGATGCGCTGGTTCGAGCGGCTCTACGAGCTGGTGCTGAAAGTGCGCGCCAAGGCGACCGAACTGGTCGAGCCGGTCAAGCGGCGTATAAGCGAGCTGATCAAGGGCAACGGCGAAGGCTGGTCCTCGCGCACGTTCCGTCTGATCCAGCGCTTTCGCAAGAGCGTGCACGAGGCGCGGTAAACTTTCCCAGGTGTCGTCCCGGCGAAGGCCGGGACCCATACTCCCCGGAGAAGTTTGGCGAAGATTCGTCGTTCGGTATTCCTACCAACCGCAATCGATACATCACGCGGTATGGGTCCCGGCCTTCGCCGGGACGACGGGGAGTGCGCAGCTCTCACCCGTGCAGATGCAACAGATGCGGCCACCATGCGCCCAGCACGGTCATGCCGAGTCCGGCGAGCGTCAGCAGGCCGGCGACCCAGGCGAGCGGCAGCATGCCGGTGATGATGGTGGCCGACGCCAGCACGATGCCGATCTGGAATGCGGCCGACGCCAGCTCGAAGTGATGGTATTTCGCGGTCGCCTCGTCGCGGACGTGCTCGGCTTCCTTGGCCTTCCCGGCGAGCTGCTCGGTGCCTTCGCCGGTCTCGGGCTCGGAGCGGTAGCGCGCCGCGGTCTTCTGCCAGTCGTCGACCTGCTTCTGCACCGCGGCCTTCATGGTGTCGTCGGTGGCGCTGCCCAGCGTCAGCTTGCCCTGGTCGGCGGCGGTCTGCACGACAGTGCGGCGGATGCTCTTGGCCTGGAAGAATGCCCAGAGATTGGAGGCCTCGACGTTCTTGCTGATGGACTCGGTCTGGGCGCCCTTGCCGAGCGTTTCCGAGATCGCCAGGAACAGCGCCAGCACCGCGATCAGCAGGGCAATCTTCCTGTTCTCGCCGGATGCGTGCTCGGCATGCTCGGCGTGCTCCATGCTCTCGTGTGCGCTCATGAGTCCTCTCCTGTGTCGGTTCGGTAACGATTGACCGAACCGCGCGGCCTGCGCAAGAGGCATGCGGGCCAACAGCGAGCTATGACAGCTTGATGTCAGGAATCAGTGGCTCGTTCAGCGGCAATTCAGCGTCTTGGATGCGCGCTCGCATAGACTTCCAGCAGCCGCTCGGAATCGATGCCGGTGTAGATCTGCGTGGTCGAGAGCGATGAATGGCCGAGCAATTCCTGGATCGCGCGCAGATCGCCGCCGCGCGACAGCAGATGCGTGGCGAAGGAGTGGCGGAGCGCGTGCGGCGTGGCGCTGTCGGGCAGGCCGAGTGCGCCGCGCAGCCGCTCCATCGCGAGCTGGATGATGCGCGGACTCAGCGGGCCGCCGCGCGCGCCGACGAAGATCGGTCCTTCCGGCGGCAGCACATGCGGGCACATCGAGACATATTCCTGCACCAGCGCGAGCACGTTTTGCAGCACCGGCACCATGCGCGTCTTGTTGCCCTTGCCGGTGACGATCAGCACGTCGCCTTCGCCAGGCCGCGGCACCTCACGGCGCTTCAGGCCGAGCGCTTCAGAGATGCGCAAGCCCGAGCCATAGAGCAGCGCCATCACGGCGGCGTCGCGTGCCAGGATCCAGGTCTCGCGATCCTCGCCGGCGCGCTCGTCGGCGTCGGCCAGGCGTTTTGCCGATGCCATCGGCAACGGTTTTGGCAAGGTCTTTGCGACCTTTGGCGCACGAATCGCCGAGAGTGCGCCGACCTTGCCCTTGCCTTCGCGCTCCAGGAAACGGCCGAACGAGCGCAGGCCCGCGAGTGCGCGCATCAATGAACGGCCGGCAATATCGTCGGCGCGACGCATCGCCATGAAGGCGCGGATGTCGGTGGCTTCCAGCGCGGCGAAGCGCGCCAGCGTCACGCGCTCGCCCCAATGGCTGCACAGGAAATCCAGGCACTGCCGCAAGTCGCGGCCATAGGCCTCCAGCGTCTTCGGCGACAGCCGACGCTCGGCGCCGAGATGCGCCAGCCAGCGCGCCATTTCCTGCGCGATCGAGGGATCGGCGCTGGCGAACTCGATTGAAGGGGCGGACGCTTTGCTCATGCGCTCTGGACGGAATGATTCCGCACAGTATATCGCATCACACCCGTTTACTGTTCGCTAAGGCCGCGCCGGGGCGCTAGCCTCAAAGCCCCAAGGTTCCGATTCTCCCCTCATGGATCATTCGTCGCGCAGCACGACCGCCCCCGCCAACGCGACCCGCATGGTCGACGTGCTGGTGCCGGTCGCGCTCGACCAGACTTATTCCTACAAGGTGCCGCGCGGCATGGAGCTGAAGGCGGGTGATCTCGTCGGCGTGCCGCTCGGGCCGCGCGAGGTGCTCGCCGTGGTCTGGGCCGAAAACGCCGATCCCGATCCGCGCCTGCACAACCGCCTCAAGGAGGTCAACGAAAAGCTCAATCTTCCGCCGCTGAAGCCCGAGCTGCGCGCGGTCGTCGACTGGGTCGCCAATTACACGCTGAGCCCGCGCGGCATGGTGCTGCGCATGTGCCTGCGCATGGGCGAGAATCTCGGCCCCGAGCGGGTCCGTGCCGGCGTGCGCCTGGTCGGACATCCCCCGACACGACTGACGCCGGCGCGCCAGCGCCTGATGGAGGTGCTGTCGGACCGGCTGCTGCACGGTAAATCGGAGGCTGCCAAGGAAGCGGGCGTCTCGGCCGGCGTGATCGACGGCCTCGTCGATGAGGGCACGCTCACGGTCGAGCCGATGCCGCCGCCGCCTCCGCCGCCCGCGCCCGATCCGGATTTCGGCCGGCCGGATTTTTCGCCGTTGCAGCGCGCTGGCGTGGATGCGATGCGCGCGCTCGCGGCCAACGGCACCTTCCACGTCGCGTTGCTCGACGGCGTCACGGGCTCAGGCAAGACCGAGGTCTATTTCGAAGCCGTTGCGGAATCGATCCGCCGCGGCAAACAGACGCTGATCCTGATGCCGGAGATCGCGCTGACCGGGCAGTTCCTCGATCGCTTCGCGCAGCGCTTTGGCGTGAGGCCGCTCGAGTGGCACTCCGAGCTCACCCCGCGCACCCGCGCGCGCAACTGGGCGGCGATTTCGGAAGGCACCGCGCCGGTCGTGGTCGGTGCGCGCTCGGCGCTGTTTCTGCCCTACGCCAATCTCGGCCTCATCGTCGTCGATGAAGAGCACGACCAGGCCTACAAGCAGGACGAAGGCGTGCATTATCACGCCCGCGACATGGCGGTGGTGCGCGCGCATATCGCCAAGATCCCGATCGTGCTGGCCTCCGCAACGCCGTCGGTCGAATCCGAGGTCAATGCGCGCAAGAACCGCTATCAGCGCATCGCGCTGCCGTCGCGCTTCGGCGGCCAGCACATGCCGCATATCGAGGCCATCGACATGCGCCGCGAGCCGCCGGCGCGCGGCCGGTTCATCTCGCCGCGGTTGGCCGGCGAGATCAGAAAGGCGATCGAAAAGCGCGAGCAGGCGCTGCTGTTTCTCAATCGCCGCGGCTATGCGCCGCTGACACTCTGCCGCGCCTGCGGCCATCGCTTCGCCTGCACCATCTGCGACGCCTGGCTGGTCGATCATCGCTTCCGCCAGCGCCTGGTCTGTCATCATTGCGGCTTCTCGATGCCGCGCCCGCAGACCTGTCCGCACTGCGCGGCGGAGGAATCGCTGGTCGCGGTCGGGCCCGGCGTCGAGCGCTTGCAGGAGGAGGCGGCCGCGCTGTTTCCGGATGCGCGCACCATGGTGCTGTCGAGCGATCTCGTCACCTCGATCGAGACGATGCGCAGCGAGCTTGCCGAGATCGCCGAGGGCCGCGTCGGCATCATCATCGGCACGCAGCTCGTCGCCAAGGGCCACAATTTTCCGCGGCTCAATCTGGTCGGCGTGGTCGATGCGGATCTGGGCTTAAGCAATGGCGATCCGCGCGCCTCCGAGCGCACCTGGCAATTGCTCAACCAGGTGATCGGCCGCGCCGGGCGCGAGCAGGGCCGCGGCGTCGGCTATCTCCAGACCCATCAGCCCGATCATCCCGTAATGAAGGCGCTGATCGCCTGCGACCGCGAGGCCTTCTACGACAGCGAGATCGATCTGCGCGAGCGCACGCTCTATCCGCCGTTCGGGCGCCTTGCGAGCCTGATCATTTCCGCGGGCGATCGTCCGAGCGCGGAAGGCCTGGGCCGCCGTCTCGTTGCGCTCGCGCCGCGCGACGAGCGCGTGGTGGTGCTGGGCCCGGCCGAAGCCCCGCTCGCCGTGATCAAGGGCCGCTACCGCTTCCGCATCCTGGTGAAATCGGCGCGCGGTTTCGATCTCTCGGATTATCTGCGCAACTGGCTCGCGGTGTGCCCGAAGCCGAAGGGCAATCAGAAGCTCGAGGTCGACGTCGATCCGCAGAGCTTTTTGTAAGGGCCGGCTGTCATTCCGGGGCGCGCGCAGCGCGAGCCCGGAATCCATTCATCCACCAACTCTGCTGCCCGATGGATTCTCAGGTGCGCGATTGCGCACCTCAGCTCGCGCTTCGCGTGCCCCGGAATGACGAAGCCCGCGGTCCCCCAAGACCACGGGCTTGTTTCACGCGCGCATCAAACTGCTCATGTCCTTGCGGACGATGATGAAAACTGCGCTCGTGGGTGAGGCGCTAAGCGCGCCGTTAGGAGACGACTTCCGCGGTGACGCGGCCGACGCCGGCGCCGGTGAGGCCGATGGCGCGGGCAGCGCCCGTGGAGAGGTCGAGCACGCGGCCGCGCACGAACGGGCCACGATCATTGATGGTGACGATGACGCTCGAGCCGCCATGGGTGACGCGCAGCTTGGTGCCGAACGGCAGCGAACGGTGCGCCGCGGTCATGGCGTTCTGATTGAAGCGCTGGCCCGACGCGGTGCGGCTGCCGGACTCGTTGCCATAGAAAGAGGCCATGCCGGAGAAGGAGCGGCCGGTGCCCGACGACGGCGTCATCGACGCATTGGCGTTACGCCAATCGGAGGTCGCGTTGGTATCGTCCTGGGCGTGGTGGCGGTGATGATGCTGAGAATATCGGTGATGATGCCTGGATTTGGCGGAAGCTTCGGTGGCAGTTCCGCCGACGAGGAGAGTTGCGGCAACGAAAGCAATCGCCGTACGCGGCCGGGTCACGGAGCCCAGCGTCTTCAAAGACAGCATTTAGTGGTCCCTAAGCTAGTATTGCCACATATGTGGCCAGTGGAGCCCCCATCAGTTTGTGAGCGGGATGGCGTTTCGATTCCTAATGAGGCGTGAATTGGGCAGTAAATCCATTCTGTGTCGTGATGAAACATCTTGTGACCGGCACCGATATTCGGCCGAAGTTCCGTAATATTTTGCTTTAACGATTTGTTAACCGACTGATTACTTGCGAATACTGTAGAGCGAAGTTGTCGTTCCCTTGGTTTAGAATTGGGTAAGTATTCGGCGGGCGAGGCCGGGCGGGCCGGGATCACGCCTCAGCGAGCCGTGTTCATGGCCGTTATGCGCTGAGGGCAGGAACGAAGCGGCGTCTTGTCACCGCAACCCTCGATCGGCGTGAGGGCGTCGTGAACTGCGACGAACTGCCGAAAAACAGCCGAGCCATTAAGTTGCCGTCATGTTGCACGTGCGCGCCTGCTATGTTAGCAAAGCCGCGATTTTAACGGACCCGGCACGTCCCGTGTCGGCCGAGAATCAAAGTCCCGCTTGAATTCCAAGGGCTTGGATCGCTAGGCGCCGCTTCGTGGCGACGGTTTTTCCCTTGCGAATTTGACAGCTAAAAGAGCGCGTCTGTGGCTGCAGAAGATACGTCCGTTTCAGGTGTGTCCGGCCGTTATGCAACGGCCTTGTTTGATCTGGCCCGCGACCAGAAAGTGGTCGACGAGGTCAAAGCCGATCTCGACAAGTTCGAGGGTCTGCTGAACGAAAGCGCTGATCTCAAGCGCCTCGTCCGCAGCCCGGTTTTCGCGGCCGACGCCCAGTCCAGGGCCCTCTCGGCCGTGCTGGACAAGGCTGGCATCGCCGGCATTTCCGCCAATTTCCTCAAAGTGCTGACGGCCAACCGCCGCTTGTTCGTGGTGGGCGACGTCATCCGCGCGTACCGCGCCCTCGTCGCCAGGTTCAAGGGCGAGGCGACGGCGGATGTCACGGTCGCGGAAGCGCTCTCGGACAAGAATCTCGACGCCCTCAAGGTTGCCCTGAAGTCGGTGACCGGCAAGGACGTCGCGCTCAACGTGAAGATCGATCCCTCGATCATCGGTGGCCTCGTCGTGAAGCTTGGCAGCCGCATGATCGATAGTTCGCTTCGCACCAAACTCAATTCGATCAAGCACGCGATGAAAGAGGCAGGCTGATGGACATCCGCGCCGCGGAAATTTCCGCGATCCTCAAGGACCAGATCAAGAATTTCGGCCAGGAAGCTGAAGTCTCCGAAGTCGGGCAGGTGCTGTCCGTCGGCGACGGTATCGCCCGCGTCTACGGTCTGGACAACGTCCAGGCCGGTGAAATGGTCGAGTTCGAGAACGGCACCCGCGGCATGGCGCTGAACCTCGAAACCGACAACGTTGGCGTCGTTATTTTCGGTGCCGACCGTGAGATCAAGGAAGGCCAGACCGTCAAGCGTACCCGCGCCATCGTGGACGTGCCGGTCGGCAAGGGCCTGCTCGGCCGCGTTGTCGACGGCCTCGGCAACCCGATCGACGGCAAGGGCCCGATCCAGGCCGACAAGCGCATGCGCGTCGACGTCAAGGCGCCCGGCATCATTCCGCGCAAGTCGGTGAGCGAGCCGATGGCGACTGGCCTCAAGGCGATCGACGCCCTGATCCCGATCGGCCGCGGTCAGCGCGAGCTGATCATCGGCGACCGTCAGACCGGCAAGACCGCGATCGCGCTCGACACCATCCTGAACCAGAAGCCGCTCAACGCGCAGCCCGACGAGAACATCAAGCTGTACTGCGTCTACGTCGCAGTCGGCCAGAAGCGTTCCACCGTTGCCCAGTTCGTGAAGGTGTTGGAAGAGCAGGGCGCGCTCGAATACTCGATCGTCGTCGCCGCCACCGCGTCGGATCCGGCGCCGATGCAGTACATCGCGCCCTTCACCGGCTGCACCATGGGCGAATATTTCCGCGACAACGGCATGCACGCCGTCATCATCTATGACGATCTGTCCAAGCAGGCCGTCGCTTACCGCCAGATGTCGCTGCTGCTGCGCCGCCCGCCGGGCCGCGAAGCCTATCCCGGCGACGTGTTCTATCTGCACTCCCGCCTGCTCGAGCGTGCGGCGAAGCTGAACAAGGACCAGGGTTCGGGCTCGCTGACGGCGCTGCCGGTCATCGAAACCCAGGCCAACGACGTGTCGGCCTACATCCCGACCAACGTCATCTCGATCACTGACGGTCAGATCTTCCTGGAAACCGACCTGTTCTTCCAGGGCATCCGTCCTGCGGTGAACGTCGGTCTGTCGGTGTCGCGCGTCGGCTCCTCGGCGCAGACCAAGGCCACCAAGAAGGTCGCCGGCAAGATCAAGGGCGAGCTCGCGCAGTACCGCGAAATGGCGGCGTTCGCACAGTTCGGCTCCGACCTCGACGCCTCGACGCAGCGCCTGCTGAATCGCGGCTCGCGCCTGACCGAGCTCCTCAAGCAGCCGCAGTTCTCGCCGCTGAAGATGGAAGAGCAGGTCTGCGTGATCTGGGCCGGCACCAACGGCTATCTCGATCCGCTTCCGGTCAACAAGGTGAAGCCGTTCGAGGACGGTCTGTTGTCGCTGCTGCGCGGCAAGAACGCCGAGATCCTCAATTCGATCCGCGACACCCGCGACCTCACCGACGACACCGCTGCCAAGCTGAAGTCGGTGGTCGAAGGTTTTGCGAAGAGCTTCGCGTAGCTGAGAGCCATCATGGCCGGGCTAAAGCGCGAAGCGCGTCTTCGCATTTGATGTCCCGGCCATCCACGCGCTGCTGCGTGGAGACGAACACGTGGGTGCCCGGCGCAAGCCCGGGCATGACGAAAGAGACAGGCTAGCGGTTTGACCGCAAGGGATCGAACCGTCGGGGACGAAGAATGGCGTCACTTAAAGACATGCGGGTTCGCATCGCCTCCACCAAGGCGACGCAGAAGATCACCAAGGCCATGCAGATGGTCGCGGCATCCAGGTTGCGCCGCGCCCAGCAGGCGGCCGAGGCTGCGCGGCCCTATGCCGACAAGATGAGCGCGGTGATTGCCAATATCGCCAGCGCCGCCGCGGGCTCGCCCGGCGCGCCGGCGCTGCTGGCCGGCACTGGCCGCGATCAGGTTCACCTGCTGCTGGTCTGCACCGGCGAGCGCGGCCTGTCCGGCGCCTTCAACTCCTCGATCGTGCGCCTCGCGCGCGAGCGCGCCCAAGCGCTGATGGCGCAAGGCAAGGACGTGAAATTCTTCTGCGTCGGCCGCAAGGGCTACGAGCAGCTCCGCCGGCTCTACGACAAGCAGATCGTCGAGCATCTCGACCTGCGCGGCGTTCGCCAGCTCGGCTTCGTCAACGCCGAGGATATCGCCAGGAAGGTGCTGGCGCGCTTCGACAACAGTGAGTTCGACGTCTGCACGCTGTTCTACGCGCAGTTCAAGTCGGTGATCGCCCAGATCCCGACCGCGCAGCAGATCATTCCGCTGACCGTGGAAGAAAACGCGGCGAACGCGCCGTCGACGTCCTACGAATACGAGCCGGAGGAGGACGAGCTCCTCTCCCGCCTGCTGCCGCGCAATATCGCGGTGCAGATCTTCCGCGCATTGCTGGAAAACAACGCCTCGTTCTACGGCGCGCAGATGAGCTCGATGGACAACGCCACCCGCAATGCCGGTGAGATGATCCGCAAGCAAACCCAGATCTACAACCGAACCCGTCAAGCCCAGATCACCAAGGAGCTGATCGAGATCATCTCCGGCGCCGAGGCGGTCTGACGCACAAACTAAAGACGGTCGTTCAAGTACAGAATTTCGAAGGAGAGCTTCATGGCTACAGCAGCTAACCCGGTCGGTCGTGTCACCCAGGTCATGGGCGCCGTCGTCGACGTGCAGTTCGAGGGCCACTTGCCCGCCATTCTCAATTCGCTGGAAACCAGGAACGGCAACATCCGCCTCGTGCTGGAAGTTGCCCAGCATCTCGGCGAGTCCACCGTGCGGACGATCGCGATGGACGTGACCGAGGGGCTGGTGCGCGGCCAGGAAGTGACCGACACCGGCCAGCCGATCGCGGTTCCGGTCGGCGCCGGCACGCTCGGGCGCATCATGAACGTTATCGGCGAGCCGATCGACGAAGCCGGCCCGATCCAGTCGGAAGGCTTGCGCCCCATCCACCAGGAAGCGCCGAGCTACACCGACCAGTCGACCGAAGCCGAGATTCTCGTCACCGGCATCAAGGTCGTCGACCTTCTGGCTCCGTATGCGAAGGGCGGCAAGATCGGCCTGTTCGGCGGCGCCGGCGTCGGCAAGACCGTGCTGATCCAGGAGCTGATCAACAACGTCGCGAAGGCGCATGGCGGTTACTCCGTGTTCGCCGGCGTCGGCGAGCGGACCCGCGAAGGCAATGACCTCTATCACGAGTTCATCGAGTCCAAGGTCAACGCCGATCCGCACAATCCGGATCCGAGCGTGAAGTCCAAGTGCGCGCTGGTGTTCGGCCAGATGAACGAGCCGCCGGGCGCCCGCGCCCGCGTCGGTCTCACCGGGCTGACCGTCGCCGAGCACTTCCGCGACCAGGGCCAGGACGTGCTGTTCTTCGTCGACAACATCTTCCGCTTCACCCAGGCCGGCTCGGAAGTGTCGGCGCTGCTCGGACGTATTCCGAGCGCCGTGGGCTATCAGCCGACGCTCGCCACCGACATGGGCGCGCTGCAGGAGCGCATCACCACCACCCACAAGGGCTCGATCACCTCGGTGCAGGCCATCTACGTTCCGGCCGACGACTTGACCGACCCGGCGCCTGCGACCTCCTTCGCCCACTTGGACGCCACCACGGTGCTGAACCGTGCGATCTCGGAAAAGGGCATCTACCCCGCTGTGGACCCGCTCGACTCGACCTCACGCATGCTCTCGCCGCTGGTCGTCGGTCAGGAGCACTACGACACCGCGCGTCAGGTCCAGCAGGTGCTGCAGCGCTACAAGTCGCTTCAGGACATCATCGCCATTCTCGGCATGGACGAGCTTTCGGAAGAGGACAAGCTGACGGTGGCCCGCGCCCGCAAGATCGAGCGCTTCCTGTCGCAGCCGTTCCACGTCGCCGAAATCTTCACCGGCTCGCCCGGCAAGTTCGTCGACCTCGCGGATACCATCAAGGGCTTCCGTGGCCTCTGCGAAGGCAAGTACGATCACCTGCCGGAAGCCGCCTTCTACATGGTCGGCACCATCGAAGAGGCGGTCGAGAAGGGCAAGAAGCTGGCGGCCGAGGCCGCCTAAGGGGCGAATGACGAATAGGGAGTAGCGAATAGACGCGCTGCTCCCCCGGTTCGCTACTCGCTATTCGCTACTCGCAGGTACACCATGGCCAACTTCCACTTCGATCTCGTCTCGCCGGAAAAGCTCGCATTCTCGGGCGAGGTCGATCAGGTCGACATTCCCGGCGTCGAGGGTGATTTCGGCGTGCTGGCAGGTCATGCGCCGGTCGTGGCTGCGATCCGCCCCGGCATCCTCACCGTCACCACCGGCGGCCGGCACGAGAAGATCATCGTGCTCGGCGGTCTTGCCGAAGTCTCAGAGAAGGGCCTGACCGTGCTCGCCGACGTCGCGACGTCGCTGGCCGAGCTCGACCGCGCCCAGTTCGCCGAAACCATCTCGGAGATGGAAGAGGGGCTGAAGGAGCACGAAGGCACCGAGCTCGATCAGGCCATCGAACGGCTCGATCACTTCAAGAGCATCCAGCAGCAGCTCAACTCGACGGCTATGCACTAAGCCCCGGGGCACCGCTTCGGGGCTCACCAGAAATTCCTGAACAAGTTCAGCGCTCGTCACGAAAGTGGCGGGCGCTGAAACTTTGTTGCACCGCGCCGCCGATGGCGGCATTCTGCGCTCGCGAAATTTGTTCCGGGGCGGGTTAGCAGATGAAACGCAAGATCGCAGCGATCTTTGCAGCCGATATTGCCGGTTACTCGAGGCTGGTCGCGGAAGACGAGGAAGAGACGTTGCGGCGTCTGGCGTCCTACCGCTCCGTCGTCGACGATTTCATCGCAAAAGCGCATGGCCGGATCTTCAACACCGCGGGCGATGCCGTGCTCGCGGAGTTCCCGAGCGCGGTGGACGCCGTGCGCTGCGCGATCGACATCCAGGAAAGCTTGCGAACCCGCAACATGGCCTATCCGCCGAGCCGGCAGATGTCGTTCCGCATCGGCATCACCATCGGCGACGTGGTCGAACGCGACGGCGATCTCCTCGGTGACGGCGTCAATATCGCAGCCCGGCTCGAGGGGCTGGCGGAGGTCGGCGGCATCTGCGTCTCCCGTGCCGTGCACGAGCAAGTCGCCAACAAGCTGTCGGTGCAGTTCGCCGACATCGGCGCGCAGGAAGTGAAGAACATCCCGACGCCGGTGCACGCTTATATGGTGGCGATGCGGCGCGAGGACGGGACTTACGCGACGCCGCAGGTGAAGAAGGTCGCCAAGCCGGAGCCCGCGCCGAACTGGATGTGGCCGCTGGTGGTGGGCGTGGTTTCCGTCGTCGCCATCGGCGTCGGTGGTTTCCTCTATTTCACCAAGCTCGAGACCACGCAGGTCAAATCCACCGCGGCTGCGCTCGCGCCGAGCCCGGTCGCCGGGCCGTCACCCAGCCCAACGCCGACGATCGCCACAAAGGCGCCGGAGCCCTCGCCGACGCAGATTGCCACGGCGGGCGCGACGCCGAGCTTGCCGCCGGCGGCTGCATCAGGCGGCAAGATTGCCGTCGATGCGGTGCCGTTCATCGGCGAGCGCCAGCGTGCCTATCTCAGCAACGAATATGCCGCCGCCGGCGATTACAAGGCGTTCGCTCTGAACACCGCCGGCTTCACCGGCTCCGCGCTCGGTCAGCCGAACGAGGAGGCCGCCCGCAGCGCCGCGCTCGACCAGTGCCAGAAGCGCGCCGACGCTGCGCAATCGCCGCGGCGTTGCGAGCTCTATGCGGTTGGCAGCAAGGTCGTCTACAGCCATGGCAGCCCGCCGATGCCGCCGCAGCCCTGGGTGCGATACGACACCATGACCGAGCGCCCGTTCGTGTCGAAAGACTTTCCGATGCTGCGCGATCAGGCCCGAAATCGCGTCGAAAACATCTACGCGCCGGCGGCGAAATCACGATCGGTCGCGCTCGGCCCGAACGGGCAATATTTCATGGTGCTGGGCGCATCGTCGGTCGATGAAACGACGCGGCGTTCGCTGGAATCCTGCGGCGCCATCGCCGGCGTGGCCTGCATGATCGTGGCGGTCGACGATAATTTCGTCGTGCCGATCCCGACCCTGCTCAAGGCCAACGGCTTCTTCCACGCCGCGACCAATTCCTCGATCGTGGCCGATGCGCGCGACGAGGTCGTGCGCAAGCTCGGCGATGGCACGGGCTGGAATGCAGTTGCCGTCGGCACTGCGGGCCGCCCGGGCCTTGGCCTGAAAGCCACCGACGAGCAGAGTGCCGTCAACGGCGCGCTCGCCGACTGCGTCAAGCACGACAGCGACTGCCACGTGATCGCGATCGGCCCGTTTACGGTCGGGCCGACGAATTAGCCCGAAAGCAGCGCGCTTTCGCTGATTTCGCCTGACCTATCAGCTGCTTCGTGAAGGCCACCGCGCATCTCGCCGGAAATCGCCGGCTACTGTGCATGGGGTTGTTTTCGCGCTCTCAGTTTGCGAAGGGCGCAAACTGCTCTGCCACTGCGCGGTAGACCTCGCGGCGGAACGGCACCACGATATCGGCGACACGGTCGAGGCGCTCCCAGCGCCACGCGTCGAATTCCGCGGGCTGGTCGTTGCGTGGCGTCAGCGGGTCGATCTCGTCATCCTCGCCGGTGAAGCGCAGCGCGAACCACTTTTGGCGCTGGCCACGAAATTTTGCGAGCCGATGCGTCTGCGGTCCGTCATAAGGCGGGAACTCGTAAGTCAGCCAGTCGGTTTCGCCGAGATAGGCTGCGCTCTTGACGCTGGTCTCCTCCCAGAGCTCGCGCATCGCGGCTTCGCGCAAATTCTCGCCCTCGTCGACGCCGCCTTGCGGCATCTGCCAGTCGAGCCCCGGCAAAATGATCTCGGGACCGTCGCCCTTGAAGCGGTGCCCGATCAGCACGCGGCCGTCGGCATTGAAGAGGGCGATGCCCACGTTGGGACGGTAGGGTTTTTCGTTCGTCACGCGGGATCTTTCGTTGTCAGCCCGGCGATGCCTTAGCACCAAAGGCGGGATGACAATTTGATTTAGTCATCCGCCAGCGCGGAAAATTCCTTCACCACGCGCTCGTAAACCGGGCGCTTGAAGGGCACGATCAGCTCGGGGAGGTTTTTCATCGGCTCCCAGCGCCAGTTGACGAATTCGGCCTTGTGGCCGCCGCCGCCGGGCTTCTCGACGTTGATCTCGCTGTCCTTGCCGGTGAAGCGTACCGCGAACCATTTCTGGCGCTGGCCGCGGAAGCGGCCCTTCCAGGCGCGCCCCGCCACCGTGCGTGGGATGTCGTAGATCAGCCAGTCCGGAACCTCGCCGAGCCGCTCGATCGAGCGCACGCTGGTCTCTTCATAGAGCTCGCGTTTGGCAGCGTGCCAGTTGTCCTCGCCGGGATCGACGCCGCCCTGCGGCATCTGCCAGACATGGCTGTCGTCGAGATGCTCGACGCCACCGGCGCGACGACCGATGAACACCAGGCCCTTCGTATTGATCAGCATCACGCCGACGCAGGTTCGGTAGGGCAGATCCTCATAACGCGCCATTCCGCCAAACCCTCTCGCGTACTGTCGGGACGCTATCAGGCGCTCGGGCCCGTAGCGTACCAATTCTTTGATTTAGCTGGATTTTGATTTCAGCATCGCGGTTGTCAATGGCACCAAAAGGATACCCCGGTCGCTCAATGTCTTGATCCAGGCGCCGACCCGCTCGATGGAGACGGGTAGTGCAGAGGCGGTGCCGACGGCGACGCCGCGTTCCCGGGCCATCGATTCCAGCTTGTTCAGGGCGCGGTCGATCTCGGTCGGGGTCGGCACGGCGTCGAGCGCGATGTCGCCCTTGCCGAACGGCACGGCGAGGCTTCCTGCGGCCTGCGGCGCGATGCTGCGGGGGGAGGAACCGTCGTCAAAGAAGCCGAGCCCCCGCTTGGAGGCCTCGCGGATGATCGGCTGCATCGCCGGCTCCGTCGCGACGAAGCGGGCGCCCATGAAATTGGTGATGCCGGCATAGCCCTGCATCCGGCTCAGATGCCAGTACAGCCGGTCGGTGTTCTGGTCGGCGGTGAGCGAGGTCAGCAGCGTCTGCGGCCCGGGATCGTTGTCCGGGAAGTCGTAGGGCTCCATCGGGATCTGCAGGAAGATCTCGTGGCGCTGGGCGCGGGCGCGCTCTGCGAGCTTGCCGGGGTCGGCGCCATAGGGCGTGAAGGCCAGCGTCACGGCGCCCGGCAGCTTCATGATCGCATCGGTGGTCTTGGCGGCGCCGACGCCGAGGCCGCCGATCACGATCGCCACGACAGGCATTTTCGCGGCCTTGGCGCGGTCGGCCTCGGCTGCGTAGACGTTGAACGGCTTGAGATCGCCGGAGACCATGGGGATCATGCCGTAGCGCGATTTCTCCAGCAGTTTTGGATCGATCCCGGCCATGGCGGCCGGTGCGGCGGAAGCCGCCTCGGCCTTGTCGGCGCCGTCGCCTGCGCCGATCACCACGTCGTGGCGGGCGCCGGTCGAGCCGTCGATCATGGTGACGGTCTTGTGTTCGCCGGAGGCGGCCTCTTTCGGCGCTTCCTTGGTCGCGTGCTTGCTCTCTTGACCCTGGCCGGCCGCAGCCGCCTCGGCCGCGGGCTTCTCCTCGGTCGCCTTGTCTGTGGCCTTGGAATCGCGGATCGCGATCCGCGTCATCGGCTCGCCGCCGAGCGGATCCTTGTTGAAGATGGCGAAACCGGCGAAGGCGACCAGGAACAGGCCGAGCATCACGGCCAGGGCCTGCATGGCGGTAAACGGCAGCCGCAGTCGCCGTTTTCGGCGCGGCTTGTCCTGTCCGAGCGGGGCGCTCAGATCATCGGCCGTTTCAGTCATGCGAGATCCCGAATCACTCCACCGACGATACCACGCCGAGGTCAAGCGGCGGCAGGCCGGGATGGGCCGGAGACGTCAGGAGTTCCAAGCAAAAAGGGCGGCTCCGGGAGCCGCCCTTTTTCGTCAGATCTCGCAGATCGCGCTTAGTTCGCGGCCTTAGTTCGCCGCTTTGGGCTTGTCGGCTGCCGCCTTGTCGGTGGCGCTGCCCGGCGTCGGCGCCGCGGAGGCGCTGTTCTTGATACCGTGGAGCAGGTCGTCGGCGAGCTTGAGCGCCTTGTCGTCCTTGGCATCCGGCGGAACGTAGGACTGCGAGCCGGTCTTCTCGTCGCCGTCGTTCTTGAGATGGCCGCGCAGCGAAGCCTCACCCTTGGTGTCGGTGCGCGACTTCAGCTCGTCCGGCACGTCCTGAAGCACTTCGATGTCGGGCACGATGCCCTTGGCCTGGATCGACTTGCCCGACGGTGTGTAGTAGCGCGCGGTGGTGAGGCGCAGCGCGCCGTTGCCCGAGCCGAGCGGGATGATGGTCTGCACCGAGCCCTTGCCGAACGAGCGCGTGCCGACGATGGTCGCGCGCTTGTGGTCCTGCAGCGCGCCGGCGACGATTTCCGACGCCGAGGCCGAGCCGCCGTTGACCAGCACGATGACCGGCTTGCCCTTGGTGAGGTCGCCCGCATGCGCGGTGCGGCGCTGGGTCTCCTCGGCATTGCGGCCGCGCGTCGATACGATCTCGCCCTTCTCCAGGAACGAGTCGGAGACGGTGACGGCCTCCTCGAGCAGGCCGCCCGGATTGTTGCGGAGGTCGATGACGTAGCCCTTGAGCTTGTCGCCGATCTGGGTCGAGAGGTTGGCAACCTCCTTCTTCAGGCCTTCGGTGGTCTGCTCGTTGAAGGTGGTGATGCGGATATAGGCGATGTCGTCAGCCTCGACCCGCGCGCGCACCGAACGGACGCGGATGTTGTCGCGCACCAGCGTGACGTCGATCGGATTGTCCTGGCCCTTGCGAATGATCTTGAGCTTGATCTTGGTGTTGACGGGGCCGCGCATCTTCTCGACCGCCTGGTTCAGGGTCAGGCCCTGCACCGCTTCATCGTCGAGATTGGTGATGATGTCGTTGGCCATGACGCCGGCGCGCGAGGCGGGCGTATCGTCGATCGGCGAGACCACCTTGATCAGGCCGTCTTCCATCGTGACCTCGATGCCGAGGCCGCCGAACTCGCCGCGGGTCTGCACCTGCATGTCGCGGAAGCTCTTGGCGTCCATGTAGCTCGAATGCGGATCGAGACCGGTGAGCATGCCGCTGATGGCGGATTCGATCAGCTTGGTGTCGTCGGGCTTCTCGACATAGTCGGAGCGCACGCGCTCGAACACGTCGCCGAACAGATTGAGCTGGCGATAGGTGTCAGCGGTTGCGGCTCGCGCGCTGGAGCCCATGAACACTGCGCGCGGCTGGGTCACGAACAGCGTCAGCGCCGCGCCGGTGGCCGCGCTGAGGAGGATAACTGAAGTCTTGCGCATCATCCGCGAACCTTCTCGCCTTCATTTGCGGCCCACCATGGGCCTGGATCGATTGGAGTGCCGTCTTTGCGGAACTCGACATACAGCACAGGTTGACTCGCGTTCGTGGCGAGAATGGAGGCGACTTGAGAGGTCGACCCCATGGTCGCGACCGGCTCCCCCGTGAGCACAAACTGGCCGATGTTGACCGAAATGCGCTCCATCCCGGCGATCAGGACATGATACCCGCCACCGGCGTTGAGGATCAAGAGTTGTCCATAGCTGCGGAACGGGCCGGCATAGACCACCCAGCCGTCGCACGGCGTTGTGACCTGCGAACCGGGCTTGGTCGCCAGCGAAATGCCCTTCTGGACCCCGCCGACCCCGTCGGAACCGCCAAAGTCCCTGATCTTGTTACCGTTAACCGGGAAGGGCAGGAGCCCCTTGGCCGAGGCGAACAGGATGGCCGGGGTGGTCCGGGAGCGGTCCTTGAAAGTGCTTGGGCCCGGTTTGGCGTTGGCGGCCGCGTTTTCTGCTGCCTTGGCCTCGGCCTGCTTGGCGGCCTCGGCCGCCTTCTCAGCCGCCTTGGCAGCACTTTGCAGGTCCTGCTCCATCTTGGCGATCAGCCCCTGGAGATCGCCGACCTGCTTTGACAGCGTGATGGCGCGCGAGTTCTCGGCATCGAGGTCCTTTTCGCGCGAGGATTGCTGGCGCTGCCGCTCGTCGACCAGCGCGGTGAGCCGGGTCTGGTCGTTGCGGACTCTGTCGCGGTCGGAGGCGAGCTGGTCGCGCTCGGCGGCGATGTTCTTGTGCAAGGCCACGAGTTCGCCGAGCTCGCCCGCGATCTTCTCCGCGCGGCCGCGCAATTCCGGCACCACGGCGCCGAGCAGCATCGCTGTGCGCAGCGATTGCAAGGCATCTTCGGGCCGCACCAGTAGCGCCGGCGGCGTACGCCTTCCGGCGCGCTGCAGGGCCGCCAGCACCTCGACGATGTCGGCGCGGCGCGAATCGAGCGAGGCGCGCGCCTCCTGCTCGCGGCCGTTCAGCGTGCGCAGCCGCGCCTCGGCCTCGTCGATCTTGGTCTCGACGGTGCGGACATTGGCGGCAGTGTCGATCAATTGCTGATTGAGCTGGGTGCGGTCCTGGCCGAGCGAGGTAATCTCGGCCTTGAGCTTGGCCTGCGCCTCCTCCGCACTCTTCTTGCTGGCGCGTGCCGCCTCCAGCTCCTGCTCGCGCTGCTTGATCGCGTCGGGCGAGATGGCTGCAGTCTGAGGCGCCGGCGTTGCCGTTTGAGCTTGCGCGAGGCTTATGCCGGCGCAGCTTGCAATCAGCAGCAAATTGAGAATCGGCGCTCGCATTTCGTCGGCAAGGTGCTCGTTGTGGCGCGAATCACGCGCGATGATAGGGGTGGCCGGCCAAAATGGTGGCGGCCCGATACAGCTGTTCCAGAAGCAGGACGCGGACCATTTGGTGCGGCCAGGTCGCAGAGCCGAACGCGATCGCGAGCTTGGCCTTACGGCGCAATTCGGGCGAAAGTCCGTCCGCCCCTCCAATCACGAAGATAGTATGACCGGCGCCCTCGTCGCGCCAACGGCCGAGATTCCGTGCGAATACGGTGGAATCCAAGTTTTGCCCGCGCTCGTCCAGCGCCACCAGGATCGACTTGTCCGGAATATGTGCGGAGATCGCCGCGGCCTCCTCAGTCATTCGCGTCGCGGTGTCGCGCGCGCGGCTCTCAGGGATTTCGTGGATGGTGAGTTCGCGGAATCCGAGCTTGCGGCCAGCCTCGTCGAACCGCTCGAAATAGCGGTCGGCAAGCTCCCGCTCGGGGCCCTGCTTCAGCCGGCCCACCGCAATGATAGCAACACGCATGATATCTTCAGGGTCGTGTTTCCGGACCGCGCGCATTCTCCGCGCGCACGACGCTAGCATGCGCGTCAACCGATTCGAAATCGGTTCGGTCGTTTAGATCGCCTTCGCCGCCCCTGGGCCCTGCGTGTACAACCGCTCGAGGTTGTAGAACTCGCGGACCTCGGGTCTGAACACGTGCACGATCACGTCGCCGGAATCGATCAGCACCCAGTCGCAATTGGGCAAGCCCTCGACATGGATGTTCTTGACGCCGTTTTCCTTGAGGCCTTTGGCGACGTTCTCCGCGATCGCGCCAACGTGCCGGTTCACGCGGCCCGTGGTGACGATCATGTAGTCGGAGTATGCCGATTTGCCGCGAAGGTCGATGGTGACCGTCTCTTCCGCCTTCATGTCGTCGAGGCGGGAGAGGATCAGGCTCAGCGTCTTGTCGGCGTCGGGTTGCGCCTTCAAGGCTGCAGCTTTGGTCGATGTTTTACGCGTCGGTTTCGTAGCCTTGGGTAAAACAGACTTCGATGAAGCTGACTTGGACAATACAGACGTGGCCAGGGACCATTCCTTTCACTGTATCGCGAAAGCCGAATCCGACCTTCGCTGGTTACACTACATCATGTGGGGTTAAGGGTTTCAATATGCCAGAGAGCCCTCAATCTCCCCGCACTCTGTCTCACTTCGTACCTTTCCAGCTCCCGTCCGGGTTCCGTAGCCGGGTCGAGGAGAGATTGAGCTTCAATCCGGTCAGAAAGACCCAGGCCGGCGCCGGCCGATCCGCAAGCGATGCTGCCTCATTCTCCGGCAGGCGATAGCGCGAAAGTGCCTTGGCGGCGGGCGAGGCGAGGGCGCGAAAACTCTGCGGTGGGCGATCAATGATTGCCATCGGGACCTGGGCGGCGATGCGCCGCCAGTCCTGCCAACGATGGAATTGAGCGAGGTTGTCGGCGCCCATAATCCAGACAAAGCGCAGGCCGGTGAAGCGGCGGCGCAAGGTGTTGATCGTGTCGATAGTATACCGAGTACGAATGACGGATTCGAGACAGCTCACCTCGATCCTGGGATCGTTGGCGACGTCGCGCGCCGCCCGCATGCGCTCGCCGAGCTCATGCAGATTGCCGTTCTCCTTCAACGGATTGCCTGGCGTTACTAGCCACCAGACGCGATCGAGTTGCAATCGCGTCAGCGCGAACCGGCTGATCGCGCGATGGGCCTGATGCGGAGGATTGAACGAGCCGCCGAGCAGGCCGATGCGCATGCCCTGGGTGTGGGGCGGGACCGCTTGCGCCACAGAACGCGGCACGACGAATTTGTTACTCAATGCCCCCGCCTCGCGACGTTACTTACGGCCGCGTCTGCCCAGTGCCGTGAACGCGATATTTGAAGCTCGTCAATTGCTCGGCACCAACAGGACCACGGGCGTGGAAGCGACCGGTAGCGATGCCGATCTCGGCGCCGAAGCCGAACTCGCCGCCATCGGCAAACTGCGTCGAGGCGTTGTGCAGCACGATTGCGGAATCGACTTCGCTCAGGAATTTCTTCGCAGCCGCGTCATTCTCGCTCACGATCGCATCGGTGTGATGCGAGCCGTGGTTCTGGATGTGCGCGATTGCGCCGTCGACGCCATCGACGACCTTCGCCGCGATGATCGCGTCGAGATATTCGGTGTCCCAATCGTCTTCGCTGGCAGGCTTGACGCGCGAATCGGTCTTCTGCACGGCGTCGTCACCGCGCACTTCGCAACCGGCCTCGAGCAGCATCTCGATCAGTGGCTTCAGGCTCTTCGCAGCAGCGGCGCGATCAACCAGCAGCGTTTCGGCCGCACCGCAGACGCCGGTGCGGCGCATCTTGGCGTTGAGCACGATCGACTTCGCCATGGCGAGATCGGCGCTGGCATCGATATAGACGTGATTGACGCCTTCGAGATGCGCGAATACCGGCACGCGCGCTTCCTGCTCGACGCGCGCGACGAGGCTCTTGCCGCCGCGCGGCACGATCACGTCGATGGCGCCATTGAGGCCGGACAGCATCATGCCGACCGCCGCGCGGTCGCGCGTCGGCACCAGCGTGATCGCGGCTTCGGGCAGGCCGGCTTCGCGCAGGCCTTGCACCAGGCATTCATGGATGGCGCGGCAGGAGCGGAAACTGTCGGAGCCGCCGCGCAGGATCACGGCATTGCCGGACTTCAAACAGAGCACGCCGGCATCTGCCGCAACATTCGGCCGGCTCTCAAAAATCACGCCGACGACGCCGAGCGGCACGCGTACGCGCTCGATGGTCATGCCGTTCGGCCGCTGCCAGCTCTCGGTGACGATGCCGACCGGATCGGCGATCCCGCGCACGACGGCGATGCCTTCGGCCATGCCTTCGACACGCGCCGGCGTCAGCATCAGGCGGTCGATGAAGGAGGAGGTGGCGTTGCCGGACGCACGGGCCTCCGCGACGTCCTCGGCATTGGCGGCGAGGATCGCTGCCGCATGCTCTCGGATCGCCCGTTCCATGGCTTCCAGCGCCCGGTTCTTCTGCTCCGGCGGCGCCAGCGCCAGCACACGCGCGGCGGCGCGAGCTTTGGCTGCGAGATCGGACATCAGCGCCTGAAGATCGGCATTGCCGTCGACGGCTTTGAGAGGGGCGGCCATGGAGAGTTCAACCTTTTGCTAAGCCAGTGTCCTAGCACGGAAATCCCGCGTTTGCGAAGGGCGGGCAAGGGTATGGCAGGGCTTCGGCGGCGAGTTCGGGGTTTGGCCAGCGGCCCATCCCCGGGGTCATGGCCGGGCCTGACCCGGCCATCCACGCCTTGGCTGTCCCCGAAAGAACGTGGATGCCCAGGACAAGCCCGGGCATGACGGCAAAGGCCTTACCCGCCCACCACGAGATCGTCGCGGTGGATCATCTCCGACCGCCCGCTGATGCCAAGGATGGTCATCACGTCCGGGGAGGAGCGGCCCTTGATCCGCTCGGCGACGTCGGCGTCATAGGCGATCAGGCCGCGGCCGACCTCGCTGGTGTCGGGGCCGCGGACGATCACGGCGTCGCCTCGGGCGAACTGGCCTTCAACCTTGATCACGCCGGCCGGCAGCAGGCTGGCGCCCGCGCGCAGCGCGGTCACGGCGCCGGCGTCGATGGTCAGCGTGCCCTTCGGCTCCAGCGTGCCCGCGATCCAGCGCTTGCGCGAGGTGATGGGATTGGCCGGCGTCAGAAACCAGGTGCAGCGGCCGCCATCGGCGATCGCCCGCAACGGATGCTCGATCTTGCCGGACGCAATCAGCATATGTGTGCCGCCGGTGGTGGCGATCTTCGCCGCCTCGACCTTGGTGCGCATGCCGCCACGCGACAGTTCGGATTCGGCGTCTCCCGCCACCGCCTCGATCTCCGAGGAGATGCTCTCGACCACCGGGATCAGTTTTGCATTCGGATTGTTCTTCGGCGGCGCGTCGTAGAGCCCGTCGATGTCGGAGAGCAGCACCAGCAGATCGGCGCTCGCCATGGTGGCGACGCGGGCAGCGAGACGGTCATTGTCGCCGTAGCGGATCTCGTTGGTGGCGACCGTGTCATTCTCGTTGATGACAGGGATCGCGCGCCACTCCAAAAGCTTGCCGATGGTAGAGCGCGCATTGAGATAACGACGGCGCTCCTCGGTGTCCTGGAGCGTGACCAAAATCTGGCCGGCGCCGATGCCGTGGGCGCCGAGCACCTCGGACCAGATCCGCGCCAGCGCGATCTGGCCGACGGCGGCGGCGGCCTGGCTTTCCTCCAGCTTCAGCGGCCCGCGCGGCAATTTGAGCCGGCTACGGCCGAGCGCAATCGAACCCGAGGACACCACGAGGACATCACGGCCCTCCTTGTGCAGCTTGGCCATGTCGTCGGCGAGCGCGGCGAGCCACGACGCCCGCACCTCGCCCCTGTCGGAATCCACCAGCAGCGCGGAGCCGACCTTGACGACGATGCGGCGGAATTGACTGAGTTCGGGGCTGGCCATGGCGCTACGGGACGGAATTGCTCGGAAAACGGCGGAGCGACAGGCGGCGCCGATGACGCTGCTTTTGCAGCAGGACGATGGCCGGCGCAAGGCGGGTGGGATGGTAAACGGCACCAATGTCGGCCTTGTGTCGGACGTCTGCCCGGCTCTAATTGCCGCCAACGATAATGGGCTGGAGGAAACGAATGGATCGCCGCAAGTTCATCGCCGGATGTCTGGGGCTGCCACTCGTGGCACAGGCGAGCGGAGCGCAAGCGCAGGCCGGGCTGACAAAGATCATCTTCCCGTTCGCCGCGGGGGCCGGCGGCGACACGCTGTGCCGGCTGATCGCGCAGGAGATGGCGCTGGTGCTGCAACGAACCATGGTGGTCGAGAACCGCACCGGTGGCGACGGTCTGATCGGCATCAAGGCGGTGAAGGGCGGCAGCCTCGACGGCAGCATGGTGCTGGTGACGACAGGGCCCACCATGTACCTGCTGCCGATGGTGGAGACGACGCCGAGCTTCGACACGGCGAAGGATTTTGTGCCGGTATCGCTGCTGGCGCGGTTCGAATTCGCGCTCGTGATCGGCCCGGGGATCGACGCCACGGATTTCAAGGGCTTTGTCGCCTGGCTGAAGGCGCATCCGGACAAGACGTCATTCGGCGTGCCGAGCAATGGCACCATCCCGCATTTCATGGGCTCCAAGCTCGAAAAGGATCTCGGCATTCCCTTGACCCGCGTGCCCTATCGCGGCAGTGCGCCGATCCTCAACGACATCATCGGCGGCCACATTTCTTTCGGGATCACCACGCTGGCTGATGCGCTGCCGCAGCATCGCGCCAAGGGCGTGAAGATCATCGCGGTCTCGAGCGCAGAACGTTCGCCGTTCGCGCCTGACGTTCCGACGCTGAAGGAGAGCGGCATCGATCTCGTGGCGGATGCCTGGTACGGCATGTGGCTTCCCGCCGGCAGCCCATCGGAATTCGCCAGCAAGCTCGGCGCGGCCGCAAGCGCCGCGCTTGCCAAGCCCGAGGTGAAGGAGAAGCTCACGGCGATCGGCCTGATCCCGGTCGGCAGCAGCGCGGATGGGCTGACAAAGGAGCTGGCTGCCAACACGGCGTTCTGGCAGCCGATTGTGAAGGCGACCGGTTACAAGATCGAGAATTGAGATCACCCGCCGCGCTATGCGCGTCGGCCTCTCCCCGCGCGCGAGGAGAGGCGAAGGAGCGCCTACACCTTCGCGCGCTGGGCGATGCCGTCCTTGATCGCGGTGAGCTCGGCTTCATCCCAGATGCCGATCAAAATGCCGCCCTTTACCTGGAGCTGGCTATCCGCATAGTTCGCGATCTTCTCGCGCGGCGTGGTGATGTGGTCATTCGGATGCAGCGCCCAGTCGAACAGCTCGGCCTGCAAGCGGGCGATGATGCCGGCGCAATCAGGGTCGTCGCCGCGATCAACATATTCGTCTGGATCGGTTTCGAGATCGTACAGCATCGGGCGGAAGCCGGAGGCGTGGATGTATTTCCAGCGGCCATCGAACACCATGAACAGGCGGCAGCGCTCGATCGGCTGGTTCAGCTTCAGCCGGACGTCCTGCATGGCGTAGTCATATTCGGAGAACGCCACTTTGCGCCAATCGCCCGGCGTCGGGCCGCGGAGCAGCGGTAGCAGCGAGCGTCCTTCGAGGATGTGGCCTGGCACCTTGCCGCCGAAATAATCGACGAAGGTCGGCGCGAGATCGATGCCTTCCACCAGCGCGTCGCTGCGCGTGCCGCGCGTGACATCGGCCTCCTTCGAGGGATCGATGACGATCAGCGGGATCTTTGCTGATTGCTCGTGGAACAGGTCCTTCTCGCCCATCCAGTGATCGCCGAGATAGTCGCCGTGATCGGAGGTGAACACGATCATGGTAGTTTCCGAGAGGCCGCGTTCCTCCAGGAATTTCATCAGCACGCCCATCTGGTCGTCGATCTGGGTGATCAGGCCCATATAGGTCGGGATCACCTTCTCGCGGGCATCGTCGCGCGCCATGTTGCGGGAATAGCGCATGTCCATATAGGCGCCGAACACCGGATGCGGATTTTGCCGCTCGCGCTCGGAGCGAATCACCGGGATCATGTCATCTGTCGAATACATGCTCGCGTAAGGCTCTGGCGCGATGTAGGGCCAGTGCGGCTTGATGTAGGACAAATGCAGGCACCACGGCCGGCCGTCGATCTCGGCCTCGCTGATGAAGTCCATCGCGCGGCGGGTCATGTAGGGCGTCTCGGAATGCTCGTCCGGCACGCGCGCGGCCTTGTCGGCGTGCACCAGCAGCCAGCCGTTCTGCAACGAGCCATCTTCGGCTGCGCCTGAATTGGCCCAGTGCTCCCACGGATTGGTGGCTTCAAAGCCCTGCTGGCGCAGATATTCATCGTATTTCGGGCGCGGCCGGCCGGTCGGGTGCAGGCCGTCGTCGCGCTCATAAGGCTCGAAGCCGCACTCGGCGACGTGCACGCCGATCATCGATTCCGGCGGGATGCCGAGCGCCTTCATGCCTTCGAGGTCGGGCGCCATGTGGGTCTTGCCGACCAGCACGTTGCGCGCGCCGATTGTCTTGAGGTGATCGCCGAGCGTCGGCTCACCGACGCGCAGCGGCCAGCCGTTCCAGTGCGATCCGTGCGAGCGCATGTAGCGGCCGGTGTAGAACGACATCCGCGATGGGCCGCAGATCGGCGACTGCACATAGGCCTTCGAGAACAGCACGCCACGCCTGGCCATGGCATCGATGTTCGGCGTCTTCAGCGTGGGATGGCCGGTGCAGCCGAGATAATCATAGCGAAGCTGGTCGCACATGATCCAGAGAACGTTCTTCGCGCGCGCCATGCTTCGCCCCTGTCGTTTCTTGATTGTTCGATGCTGCGTTATCGAGGGCGCGAAGGCAACCGGACAGTGATGTGCGCGCGCGCGGCCACACATTCCAATGTCGTCCCGGCGCAGGCCGGGACCCATAACCACAGGAAGTGGTTTGGCGAAGACTCGTCGTTCGGTACTCCAACCGCCCGCAACCGATAGATCACGCGGTATGGGTCCCGGCCTTCGCCGGGACGACCGTGGGGAAAGAGTTTACGCCGACCACGGCTCCGCTTCAGCCGCGCTCTTGGCCTTGGCCGAGACCGGCGCCTCGCCGATCAGTTCGACAAGCGCGCGGAGCGCTTCCTTGACGCCGTCGCCGGTGATGCCGGAGAGCAGCAGCGGCGTTTTCTTCGCTGCACGCTTCAAGCGCTCCTTCTGCTTCTTCAGCGCGTCCGGCTCGACCGCGTCGATCTTGTTGAGCGCGACGATCTCGATCTTGTCGGTCAGCAGCCCGCCATAGGCGTCGAGCTCCTTGCGCACCGTCTTGTACGCTTTGCCGGCGTGCTCGCAGGTCGCGTCGATCAGATGCAGCAGCACGCGGCAGCGCTCGACATGGCCGAGAAAGCGGTCGCCGAGGCCGGTGCCTTCATGCGCGCCTTCGATCAGACCGGGAATGTCCGCGAGTACGAATTCGCGGCCGTCGGCGTTCACGACGCCAAGCTGCGGATGCAGCGTGGTGAAGGGATAGTCGGCGATCTTCGGTCGCGCCGCGCTGACCTTGGAGAGGAAGGTCGACTTGCCGGCATTGGGCATGCCGACGAGACCGGCATCCGCGATCAGCTTCAGCCGCAGCCAGATCCAGCGCTCGTCGCCGGTCTGGCCGGGATTGGCGTTGCGCGGCGCGCGGTTGGTCGAGGTCTTGAAATGCGCGTTGCCGAAGCCGCCATTGCCGCCTTCGGCCAGCACGAATTTTTCGCCGACATTGGTGAAGTCGTGGATCAGCGTCTCGCGATCCTCGTCGAAGATCTGCGTGCCCACGGGGACCTTCAGCACGATATTCTTGCCGTTGGCGCCGTGGCGATCCGAACCGGAGCCGTTCTCGCCCTTCTGGGCCTTGAAATGCTGCTGGTAGCGGTAGTCGATCAACGTGTTGAGGCCGTCGGCGACCTCAATGATCACGTTGCCGCCGCGGCCGCCATTGCCGCCGGACGGGCCGCCGAATTCGATGAACTTCTCGCGGCGGAACGCCACGCAGCCGTTCCCGCCGTCACCGGAGCGGATATAGACCTTTGCTTCGTCGAGGAATTTCATGGGCCATAGGTAGGCCAGCCGGTCCCTCGCGGCAACCCGGACTTACCCGCAAATCGGCCGAAATTCCGCGAATTTGGCCCCGTGCTTAACCAGTCGGGCGTCGCCGCTCGCGGTCTGGAACGCCGCGAACACCGCTGACGTCTGGGTGCGGCTCGGCAGCACGAAGCGCTCGCCGACCACGAAATCCTCAAACCAGCGTTGCGCGGTGATCATGCGATGCTGGGCCGGGTCGAAGTCGGTCATTTCCAGGCTCTCTGTATTCTTTGTTCTCGGGCGGCCTATCGCTACCGCGGCGCGAAGAGTGCGACAATCCGTTCAATTCGGCTGCCGCGGGCTTGTCGCGCGCGCCTGCTTCATTAAAACGGCGCCAATGCCCTTCTTCAAGAATCTCTCCGCCTATGACGACCGTTCGGCACGGCTGGCCGGCATCGCCCTCATGGTGCTGTCGATCTTCATGTTCTCGTTCGGCGACGCCATGGGCAAGTTCCTGGTCGGCACCTATTCGGTGGGGCAGCTCTTGTTCCTGCGCGCCTGCGCGGCGCTGCTGCTGCTGTCGCCGCTGATCTGGCGGCAGCGTCATCAGTTCCTGCATCTGGAGCGGCCGCGCCTGCAGCTGTTTCGTGTCGTGCTGTCCACACTGGAAGTGGCCGCCTTCTTCCTCGCGACCGTCTATCTGCCGCTCGCCGATGTCATCACCTATTATCTCGCCGGTCCCATCTTTGTCACCGCGATGTCGGCGATCTTTCTGGGCGAGAAGGTCGGCTGGCGCCGCTGGACGGCGATCCTGATCGGCTTCTGCGGCGTGCTGATCGCGCTGCGGCCGTCGGCGCAGACGGTGAGCCTGCCGGCGCTGATCGCGCTCGGTGGCAGTCTCTCCTTCGCAACCCTGATGCTGATCACCCGCAGCCTGCGCAAGACGCCCGATATCGTGATGGCGTCCTCGCAATTCATCGGCACGTTTTCGCTGGGCGCTGTGCTGTCCGCATTCCACTGGGTGCCGCCAACGCCGGGCAGCCTCGTGTTCTTCACGCTGGCGGGGTGCATCTCGGTGACGGCATTGTTCTGCGTCAACCGGTCGCTGAAACTCGCGCCGGCGAGCGTGGTGGTGCCCTACCAATATTCGATGATCGTCTGGGCTGTAATCTTCGGCTTCGTCGTGTTCGGCGATGTCCCGCAGGTCGCCACCATCGTCGGCGCCGTGATCATCATCGGCGCCGGCTTCTACATTTATTTGCGAGAGCGCGATTTGGGGCGTGCAAGCGAAGAGGTGAATCCGCCGGTTTAGCCTCAACGTCGTCCCGGCGAAGGCCGGGACCCATACCCACAGGGAGTGGTTTGGCGAAGACTCGGAGTGGGAATCTTCGCATCAAGATCATTCGTGGTTATGGGTCCCGGCCTTCGCCGGGACGACACGCGGAGAGACTTGGCTCTACCTCATCCGCCGCGCGCTGCTCCAGCTCTTCAGCGACGACCACACCCCGCGCGAGAGGCGGAAGCAGTCGACCGGCGTCGACGAGCCCAGCGCGAGGAAGCGATGCAGCTGCACGCCGCTCCACTGGAAGCCGCACTTCTCCAGCACGTTGCGCGAGGACGGATTGGTGACGCGCGCTCCCGCATAGAGGTGGTCGTCCTCGAACTCCTCGAAGAAGAAGTCGATCGCGCCGCGCGCGGCTTCGGTGGCAAAGCCCTGGCCCCAATGCTCGACGCCGAGCCAATAGCCGAGCTCGGCATTGTCAGGCGTGGAGCAGTCGATGCCGACCATGCCGACCGG
Organism: Bradyrhizobium sp. WSM3983; assembly: GCF_000473045.1. GTDB lineage: Bacteria > Pseudomonadota > Alphaproteobacteria > Rhizobiales > Xanthobacteraceae > Bradyrhizobium. The sequence continues at coordinate 146,070 of NZ_AXAY01000021.1, forward strand.
CCCGCTGTCGTGCTCGATCAGGAACACGGTCTCGCTGCCGAGCGCGGCGGTGGCGCGGATGAATTCGACGGCGTCGTCCTGCGAATAGGGATGGGGGAGGCGGCGGGTGTTTTCCGCGACGCGGCGGTCGTTGGCGAGGCGGGCGATGGTCCTGACGTCGGCGAGTGTCGGCCGGCGCAAGGTCAGCCGCTCGGTGGCGACGACACTGGGTCTCGCCTCCCGCAAGGTCACGCTCGAGAAATCCTGCAACATGTCCGGCTCCGTCAAAGTCACTAAGTGGAAAGTGAACACGACAAACAAAAGGGGAGGCCGGTTTCCCTGCCTCCCCTGGAGCCTTCGATCTTTTGATCTCTGGACTCCGCCGGTTCGGTCAAGGACCCGGCGGACTCCAAATGAGATCCACCGTCTATTCCGCAGCCTCTGCGAGCGGGAGTACCGCTACGAAGGTGCGTCCGTTGGCTTTGGCCTGGAATTCAACACGACCCTCGATCTTGGCGAACAGAGTGTGGTCAGTGCCCATGCCGACATTAAGGCCGGGATGCCAGGTGGTGCCGCGCTGACGTGCAATGATGTTGCCGGGAATCACGCGCTCCCCGCCGAACACCTTGACGCCAAGGCGCTTACCCTTTGAATCGCGACCGTTGCGCGATGAACCGCCTGCTTTTTTGTGAGCCATGGCTCGTCTCCGAAATCCTGCGTATGTCTAGGTCAATTCCTTGACGGAATCATTTCAAAATCTCTCACGCATCAATTCGTGAATTGGCGTGATCGATTTATGCGGCGTCGGCTTCCTTGTCGGCTTCCTTCGCCACCTTTTCCCGCTTCGGGCGCGGGCCCTTGGTGGGCTTGGCATTGTCCGTCAGGATCTCGCTGACGCGCAGCACCGTGATCTCGTCGCGGTAGCCGCGCTTGCGGCGCGAATTCTTGCGGCGGCGCTTCTTGAACGCGATGACCTTCGGCCCGCGCTTGTGGTCGAGCACCTCGACCGCCACGGATGCACCGGCCACCGTCGGCAGGCCCAGAATCGGCGTGTCGCCGCCAACCACCAGGACTTCATTCAGCTGCACGATCGTGCCGACTTCGCCTTCGATCTTGCCTACTTCCAGGACATCATCCGGAACGACGCGGTACTGCCGGCCGCCGGTTTTGATGACTGCGAACATCGTTGTTTTCCTTCGTGTTCAATCCCAGCCTCGGGACGAGGATCGTCCGGGCCGGCTTTTTGTCAGTCGCTATGGGTTTATGCGAGTATGGATTTATGCGCGTTTTGTGCGGGCGGGAATGATCCCTTTGAAAACCCACGCAAAAACAGGCGGCGCGAGAAACGCCCCGCGCCGGTTGTGGGACTTATAGCCGCCAGCAGCGGAGAGTCAAGGAAAAGCGGGCGAAAAGAGCCGGATTAGAAGCATTTGGGCCGTTTCCATGCAGGCTATTGAATCTCGGCTCGCGCAGCAACCAACGGGTTCCCCCGCGGTTGTCCCCGCGAATTGGTATTCGGGCAAGGGCTTCCATGGCAACGGATGAGTCGATCAGGACAACGGGCATCGCCCAGCACGGGGCGAGCCGGCTGCCGTCGGTCGACGTCGACAGCTGCAACATCGAGATCAAGGACGACGAGGGCTTTCTCGGCGACCGCGCCAGCAAAGGGGCGTTTCGCGAGATTCTCGAAGAATGGCGCAAGTCGCTCCGCAAAAGCGGCGAGGACCCCTTTGGCGATGAGCCGTCCGACAAGATCAGCAGGAAGACCCTCGACGCCGTTCTCAGCGGCGACGATACGGAGGCCTCGGCCGTCGTGCATAGCGCGATCGAGGACTTCGCGCAGGAGCTTGCTTACGTGACGCGGCGGTTCCTCAAGACCAAGGCGTGGGCCAAAACCGAGTGCATCGTGGTCGGCGGCGGCTTTCGCGCCAGCCGGCTCGGCGAGATTGCCATTGCCCGGGGCGAGATCATCCTCAAGTGGGAGGGCTTCAAGGTCGATCTGGTGCCGATCCGCTTCGATCCGAACGATGCCGGCTTGATCGGAGCCCTGCATCTCGCACCGACCTGGATTTTTGAGGCTTATGACAGCATCCTCGCGGTCGATATCGGCGGAACCAACATCCGCTGCGGGATCGTTGAGACACGCTGGAAGAAGGCGCCGGATCTGTCCAAGGCGATCGTCTTCAAATCCGATCTGTGGCGCCATGCCGGCGATGAGCCGAGCCGGGAGGCCGCGGTGAAGCGGTTGGTCAAGATGCTCCAAGGCCTCATCGAGGATGCCGAAGCCGAGGGATTCAAGCTCGCGCCCTTCATCGGCATCGCCTGTCCCGGCGTGATCAACGAGGACGGCTCCATCGAAAAAGGCGCGCAGAACCTGCCGGGCAATTGGGAGAGCAGCAAATTCAACCTGCCGGCGAGTTTGATCGAGGAGATTCCCACGATCGGCGAGCACGACACCGCGGTCGTGATGCACAATGACGGCGTGGTTCAGGGCCTCTCCGAGGTGCCGTTCATGCAGCATGTCGAGCGCTGGGGCGTGCTCACCATCGGCACCGGGCTTGGCAATGCGCGCTTCACCAACCGCCACAAGGACAAGAATGGTGGCAACGGCAAGGACCGCGATACTACGGATAATGGGAAGAAGAAAGCCAAAGAAAACAACAAGAACGGCCAGAAGGCCGACAAGGAGTAACCTTGACTGGTTAGGTTAAGGGACGGATTGCGTTGCGGGAAGCTGCCTGCACGCTAGGGTCGAATCGTCGCCTCACGCGGGCCCGCGAAGCCGCCCTTCCTGGCCAGCATTGTAATGAGCGGCACGGGACCGCCAGTATTTACCGCGTCTGGCGGTCCCACCCGTTCTCTTGAACATGATGAGATGAGACTGGACTCGCGCCGCGATGGAGGTGCGTCCCCTGCGGCCTTGTGGTGGGCACGATGCGGCGGCATCGGCACCGCGCTCCCTCTCCCGCTTGCGGGGGAGGGCTGGGGTGGGGGTATCTCCGCGTCGGGATTGTCAGGGATTGCAGACGATGTCCCTGTGCGGCGAGAGCCCTCACCCGCCGCGCGCGGGACGATGCTTCGCATCGCCGGGGGCGCGTCGGCCTCTCCCGCAAGCAAGCGGGAGAGGCGGAGCAAGCCCGCGGACCTCAACTCATCCCGCTCTGGCTCCCCTTCGATTCAGCTCCAGCCGATGCGCTGGAAGAACGCCGCGATCTCGCTTGCCGCGCGATCGGGATCCTCGCGATGCGGGAAGTGTCCGACGCCTGGAAACATCGCGAGATCGAGTTCGCTGAACGTCTCTCCCAATCGGTCGGTCCAGGCATAGGGAAACAGCGGATCGTGCTCGGCCCAGCGCACGCTGGTCGGCACGCTGATCGGCGGCAACTGCGGCGCCTCGCCCTTCATCATCGCGATCCGCCCGGCATGTGATGCCCGATAATGGGCGAAGCCGCCGGCGAGATTGCCATCCGCAAAGAAGTTGTCGCCGAACGCGTTGAGGACGTCATCGAAAGCGTCCTTCCGATGCGCCCAGTTCTTGAGGAAGTGCGCGATATAGAGCCGGCAGTTGTCGCGGCTCGCGCCGACCAGCCGCGCTGCCATCTCCATCTGGTGGAAGGATTGGTACCAGATGTGGTTGAGCCTATCGGGTGCGGCCATGCGTGGCCCGATGCCGGGATAGACGAAATCGAAGAAGAACAGCCCGGCGAGCCGCTCGGGTGCTTGGCGAGCCAGCGGCTGCATCACGGCCCCGCCGACATCATGCCCGACCACGGCGAATCGGTCGATGCCGAGCCCGTCCATCAGGCCCAGCATGTCGGCCGCATGGCCGTCCGGCCCATAAGCCCCGTCCGGCTTGTCGCTGTCGCCAAAGCCGCGCAGATCGGGTGCGATCAGCATGAATCGGTTCGACAGCCGCGCCATCATCGGCTCCCAGGTCAGCCAGAATTCCGGCCATCCATGCAGCAAAAGCAGCGGTTTTCTCGCTCCGGCGCGAACCACATGGAATTTGGCGCCATTGGCGGAGATCGTCAGGTGCTCCATGGCAGTTCCTCCCGGTATTGAGAGCGTTTCAAGCGAAGTGGACGCCGGTTCGCGTCAAGAAAACGCGTCAAAGCAAGAATCAACAGCCCCATTCCGATTCGATCGGAACGGGCTCTCGGAGGGCGGGAATGAAAGAGGCAGCGGATTTTCCCCTTTCGCGCCTTGTCTGGCCCGCCATCCTCGCCTATTAACGCCCCCAACCACAGGGGCCCTGCTCCTACCATGGCGCCTTCAGGAGAGGTGGCAGAGTGGTTGAATGCACCGCACTCGAAATGCGGCATAGGTGCAAGCCTATCGGGGGTTCGAATCCCTCCCTCTCCGCCAGTAAATAACTGATATTGCAATATAAAATTCTGCGCTCCATCGATCACATAGCGAGCGTGTGAGAAATCACGAATCAAGCTGACGGTCCACTGAGGAAGGATGAAATAGGCGGGCTTCCCCGAGAGCTCGGCAGCATCCAACGTCCGTCGATTACACCCTGTTTAGCCCGCCTGCCCTACAAGCCGCTTCGTGGATCAGCGGTTGTCCAATTCGGCCAATTGTCTTGCTATCCGATCGGGCATGCCAGGGAGATGGCCGATGAGGCTGATGGCGGCGTTGCGCAGCAGCTCGGCCGGCCATGACTTCAACGTCGCGGCGCGGGTCATTCGGTCGGTGAGGCTGACGACCGACTTGGCGATTTCGCGTCGGCGCTCGGACCAGGCGTCCAATCCCTCGGCGTCGCCGTTTGTCAGCGCGCGGATCAGCGGCTCAGCCACGGCGATGGCGTCCTGGATACCGGTGTTCATTCCCTGTCCACCCGCCGGGCTGTGCACGTGGGCGGCGTCGCCGCAGAGCAGAACGCGTCCGGATCGGAAAGTAGCGACGACTCTGTGCTGAATGCGAAAGCGCGAGCCCCAGACGACTTCACGGATGCGCCTCTCGCCTTTGGTGGGGCCGCGGACGTCGATGATGCCTTGCACGTAGGCGATGTCCGGTTTCTCGGGTGGATCATCCACAGTGGCTACGATGCGGAACTGATCATCGGGCAGAGGTGCGACGACTACCAGGCCTGCAGGTGAAAAGAACAAGCTGACTTCCCCTCGGCTGAGCGGCCAGTCCATCCGCACGTCGGCGAGTACGAAACCTTGCTCATAGGCGCCGCCCTCGAAGTTGATTCCTGAGTTGTCGCGGACGAAGCTGTGCGCGCCGTCGCAGCCCACCAGCCACTTTGCACGAAGCCTATGGATGCCATCGGGAGCCTTGATCTGGGCGTCGACGCGCTCGGAGTCGGCCCGGAAGCCGGTGAGCTCCAGCGGTCGTGAGACCCCACCACCAAGCGCCTTCAGGCGCGCCAGCAGGATCGCCTCGGTCCGATTCTGCGGACACATCAGGGTGAAAGCGTAGCGCGTCTGCGTTTCCAGATGGCGGAAATCGACTTCCAGCAAGGCGCGATCGCGGTCCCGCGCCCGAAAGATCGGGATAACGACACCGTCTTCGAGCATCTGCGGAACTATCCCTAACGGCTCCAGGACTTCCAGCGTGCGGGCGTGGACGACCGCCGCGCGGGATGTATTGGCACCTTCGGCCTGCTTATCGATGAGAAGCGCCTCGACCTTGCGTCGCCGCAACTCCGTGGCCAGGGCCAGGCCCGCAGGTCCAGCGCCGACGATGAGAATGTCTGTAGTCGATGGAAGCTGCATGGCCCATCCTTACGAATGCGAAAAGCCCTTTCCATCTAAAACACTTTCCGGCGGCTGGTTTCTTAGAAACCAGCCTATGACCGCACATAACCGGAGCACTCCGCACACAACCGGAGCACGAGGAACACGCAGGCGGGTTCCTCGTTGGCAAGTGAGCAGCCATGGTTGGCGCAAACGCGCGACCCTGGGCAAGTTCTAACCGCGACCGGTACACGTATTTCGCGATGGCGATAAAGATCGGACCGCAGCCCGCAAAGCGGCTCCGAAAGAAAGCCAGGCAGGGAATGCGCGGCTACCCCGTCGGCACGATCGCCTTCTATGGTCCCGACAATCGGCGGGCCTCCAAAGCGGCTGTCAGTTGCATCCAAGCAGAAGGAGCCGAGCCCGAACTGCGCCGTTGGTTTTCGGAGACGGCGGATGTGCGGGCCGATGAGACCATCCTTGCCGAAATCGCCGCTTTCCTGAAGCAGAGTTCAGCGCACTCGGTGGCTATGGCGGACGGAATCATTGGCTGTCCGCACGAAGAGGGCGTCGATTACCCGATGGGAGAGCCTTGTCCGCACTGTCCGTATTGGAAGGGACGGGATCGTTGGACCGGTGAACTCGATCCGGCTTAGGCTGAGCCGCACAAACTGACGCGCGACCACTGCCATCAAGAACAAGCCAGCTTGACCTAGCTAGGTCTCCCTAGCTAAGGTGGCTCCCATGGAAACCGTCACGATCCACATCGCAAAGACAACCCTGTCGCAACTTCTGGCGCGTGTCGAAGCTGGCGAGGAAATTGTCCTGGCCCGGGGAAAGCAACCGATCGCCAAATTGGTGCCTTTCCAGCCGCCATCGGTAAAGCGCAAGTTCGGCGCGTTGCGTGGCATCGTCAGTGTCGGGCCTGAATTCTTCGAGCCCCTGTCCGAGCAGGAATTGGCGGCTTGGGAGTAGCGGCATGCAGTTGCTGCTGGATACGCACGCCTTTCTTTGGTGGCTTTCCGGCGATGACGCGCTGTCCGCTGCGGCGCAATCGGCCATAGCCGACGAGAGCAACGGCATTTTCATCAGCGCTGCTTCGGCCTGGGAAATAACGACGAAGCACCGGATCGGCAAATTGCCCGGCGTTGCCGCCATTGTTGCGGATATCGAGGGCGCGATTGCCGATCAAGGCTTCGTTGGCTTGCCGATAAGCCTTCGGCATGGGCAAGCGGCGGGCACCTTGCCTGGCCCTCACCGCGACCCATTCGACCGGATGCTGATCGCCCAGGCGATGCTGGAACGTCTTGTGCTTGTCTCCAATGAGCAAGCCTTCGACGCCTATGGCGTCGGAAGATTATGGTGAGGATCGTCGCCCGCCCTGTCGACGCGCGACGCTACTTGCCGACTCCAGCGTGCATTTGGACCCAGCACCGTCCGGCGTGCTCCACTCTCCGAATTCTGCCCGCCGCATCAGATACTTCCTCGGACGCCGAGTGCGTGGTGCCGGCAGTGGCCGCCTACTGTGCATGGGGTTGTTTTCGACTTTTTCGTTGTCCGGTATGCGATGGGGCCTGATCGTGATCCCGCGGCAACCGGCAGCTCCCGTAACCAGAGCGGTGATAGGTTGAACCTGCCACTGGCGCGGTCCGACCAACCTTTCGCGGCCGGCAGGGAGCCAGTGATCCACGACCATGTTCGACAAGACCTATCGCCAGCGCCTCGAAGCTGATCTTGCGCAGTGGGAGGCCGATGGCGTGATTGCGCCGGCGGCCGCCGCCTCGATCCGCCATGCGCTGCCGCCGCTCTCGCCGGGCATCAACATCGCGGTGATCGTTGCCATCGTCGGCGGCCTGCTGATTGCGGCCGCATTCCTCGCCTTCGTCGCGGCGCACTGGACCGAGATTGCGCGGCTGCTGCGCTTTGCGATCCTGCTTGCCGGCATGATCGTCGCCGGCGGCCTTGGCGCGTGGTTCGCCGCGACCGGCCGCAATGTTCTCGCCGATCTCTGCGCCAGCATCGGCGCCATCATCTTCGGCGCGGGCGTCGCGCTGGTCGGCCAGATGTATCATCTCGGCGACGACTTTGCCGGCGGCATGCTGCTGTGGTCGATCGGCGTGTTTGCCGCAGCAACGCTGACCGGCTCGCGCGGCGCGCTCGCGGTCGGGCTTGCGGCTGCCTGCATCTGGACCTGCATGCGGGTCTATGATGCACCCGATGTCCTGCATCTTTCGTTCGTGGTGGTCTGGCTGATTGCCGCCGCCGTCGCCTTCGCGTGGAATTCGCAGGTGGCCGCCCACCTCGTCGGGATCGCGGTGCTTCCGTGGTGGATCGCGACGTCGCTTCGCTTCGACATCGATGGTGTCCAGCCGTCCTTCGTGCTGGCGAACGGTGGGGCCCTGCTGTTCGGCGCCGGGCTCGCGATCGCCGCCGCGCCGTCGCCGCGGGCGCACCGGCTTGGATCTGTCCTGGCGACCTATGGCGCGTTCTCGCTGGCCGTCGTCGCCTTCCTGGAGGTGACAACGGTCGACGACATCATCCGCCTCCGGACCGGCACGGCTCCGGCCCAACCATCGTGGGCGATCATGTGCGGCGTCGCGGGTGCGGTCCTCGCGCTCGCGTCCGCCGGCGTTACGAAGCGTGTCGGCGAAATCCTCGCAGCATGCGCGATCGGGCTCCTGCTGCTCGCCGCGCCGATCTGGCCGGCATCCGCGGCCGGCGAGCCATGGTTTGCCTATGCCGCGCTGCTCTGCGCCATGCTGTGCCTCGTCGTCTCCGGTGTGCTCGATGACGTGCGTCCGCGCATCGTAGCCGGCTGGCTCGGCATTGCCGGCGTCATCGCTGCCATCACCTGGGCGGTCAAGGGCTCGCTGCTTCGCCGATCGGCCTTCCTGGCGGTGGCGGGAATCATCGCCGTCGTATTTGCGACCGCGCTCAATCGCGCGCTGCCGAGGGCCGAACGATGATCAATCTTACCGCGCTATGGCAACGTATCCCGAAGCCCGTGCTGTTCGGCGTCGCCATCCTGTTGCAATGCGCGATATTGGTCGTGATGGTCGCCGATCGCATGCAGATCCTGCGCGAAGGTCGTGAGGTGACCTTGCAGACGCAGCCGGTCGATCCCCGCGATCTCCTGCGCGGCGACTATGTCGTGCTCGGCTACGACATCTCGCAACTGCCGGCAGGTACGCTCGCGGGCCAGCCGACCGCCGAACGCAATCCCGTCGTGTTCGTCAAGCTCGCGCCTGATGCCAACGGCCTCTATCAGGCCGTTTCCGTGCATGCCGCGCCCGTGACTGTCACGGCAGCCGAAGTGCTGATCCGCGGCCGCATCACCCATTCCTGCGGTTCGACCAGCCGCACTTTCTGCGACAAGCTGCAGATCAGATACGGGCTCGAAAACTATTTCGTGCCGGAAGGCGAGGGCAAGACACTCGAGCAGGCCCGTAACCAGCAAAAGCTGCGCGTCGTTGCCGCCGTGCTGCCGTCGGGTCGCGCGGCGATCAAGCGTCTGCTGCTCGATGGCGAGCCGGTGTACGAGGAGCCGTGGTACTAGCGGTTCGGCTGCGCCTTCAACGCCCGCCGCAGCACGTCCCACATCCGCGGATCGTTCATGTGCGCCACGTTGAAGCGCAGGAAGCTTTCCGCGGTCTGCGACACGCTGAACACGTTGCCGGGCGCGAGCACCACGTCCTCTTCGAGCGCGGCACGCGCAACGGCTGTCGCATCCTGCCCGTCGGCGAGGTGGCACCACAGGAAGAAGCCGCCACGCGGCATCAGCCAGGGTTCGATGCCCAACGCCCCGAGTTTTCGCGCGATGTCGCGACGCGTCCGCGTGAGCTTTTGCCTGAGCTCGTCCATGTGCTTGCGATAGCTGCCGCCGGCCAGGACTTTTGCGATGATCTCGGTCGCCACCGGGCTCGGACCGCCAAAGCTGGTTGCGACCTGGAGGTCGACGAGATGCTCGACCCAGTCGGCGCGCGCGGCGATGTAGCCGCAGCGCACCGAGGCCGACAGTGTCTTGGAGAAGCTCCCGATCCGGATCACGCGGTTCAAGCCATCCAGCGCGGCAAGGCGTGGCGATCGTTCCGGCTCGAAGTCGCCAAAAATATCGTCCTCGATGATGGTGAGGTCGTGCGCGGCGGCCGCGGTCAACAGCCGGTGCGCGGTCTGAAGCGAGAGCGTCGCGCCGGTCGGATTGTGCAGCGCTGAATTGGTGATGTAGAGCCGCGGCCGTTCGCTGCTGAGAATCTGCTCGAAACGCGTGACATCAGGGCCTGACGGTGTGTAGGGCACGCTGACGATTCTCGCCTGATGCGCGCGCAGCAGCGCGCGAAAATTGAAGTAGCAGGGATCGTCGACCAGCACCGTGTCGCCGGGGCGGAGCAGGAAGCGGCAGATGAGGTCGGTCGCCTGCGTGCCCGAACCCGTCAGCATCAGCTGGCTGATCGAGGCCTCGATCTCGTCTTCGGCGAGGCGCGCGAGCAGCATCCGGCGCAGCGCAAGGGAGCCGGATGTCGAGCCGTAATTGGTCAGCACGCTCGCGTCGGTGCGGGCAAGCGCGCGGGTGGCTCGCCGCAGTGCCGCTTCCGGCATCCACTCCGGCGGCAACCAGCCGCAGCCGGGTTTTGGTACGGCAGCATCGGTATCGAGCGATTGCCTGGAGACCCAGAACGGATCGACCGCCCGATCGCGGCGCGGCTCGACCTCGGTCAAGGCAAGCGGCGGCGTGACCGTCGGCGAGACATAGAAGCCCGAACCGCGGCGCGCGCGGATCAAGCCTTCTGCGGCGAGGCGATCATAGGCTTCGACCACCGTGGACGGCGAGACCCCCATCGAGGCGGCAAGGCTGCGGATCGATGGCAGGCGGTCGCCGGCGCTGAGCGCGCGGCCGGCGACCTTGGCGCGGATCGCGCTCATCACGTCGACGGTCCGCGTTCCGCCGCGACCTCCGGGTTTCACTTCGATGTCCAAGGTGTACTACCTTCCACACCCATACAGATTTGCCAGATTGTACTGGATTGTGACTGGTCTCGCCACCGGAGAAGGCCGAGGATCGCGGCTCAAAAAAGTGGGACGGACATGCAATCTGCGGGCAGCGGCTGGGGCAACGGGCTTCTCGGCGTCATTATCTTCAGCGGCTCATTGCCGGCAACGCGCGTGGCGGTCGGCGGCTTCTCGGCGCTGTTCTTGACGTCGGCGCGGGCCATCATCGCGGCGCTGATCGGCGCGGCCGTGCTCGGCCTGCTCCGTCAGACGTGGCCGCCGCGGAAGGATCTCACCTCGCTCACCATCGTCTCCATCGGCGTCGTGGTCGGCTTCCCCTTGCTGACGGCGCTGGCGCTCCAGCACATCACCTCGGCGCATTCGATCGTCTTCATCGGCTTGCTGCCGCTGTCGACCGCGATCTTCGCCGTGCTGCGTGGCGGCGAGCGGCCGCAACCGCTGTTCTGGTTGTTCGCAATGCTCGGCAGCGCCACGGTGGCAGGCTTTGCCCTCGCAAATGACGGCACCGCATCAGTCGCCGGCGATCTCTTGATGGTCGCCGCGATCGTGCTGTGCGGGCTCGGCTATGCCGAGGGTGCTGCGCTGTCGCGTCGGATCGGCGGCTGGCAGGTGATCTCCTGGGCGTTGCTGCTGGCGCTGCCGCTGATGCTGCCCGTCATGATCTGGACTTGGCCGTCGACATGGAGCAGCGTCGGTGCGCCGGCCTGGATCGGGCTCGCTTATGTCTCGATCTTCAGCATGTTCGTCGGATTCATCTTCTGGTATCGCGGGCTCGCGATCGGCGGCATCGCGCGCGTCGGCCAGTTGCAGCAGCTGCAGCCCTTCTTCGGGCTCGCGCTGGCCGGCTTCCTGCTGCACGAGTCCGTCGCATGGAGCATGATCGCCGCGACCGCGCTTGTGGTTGTCTGTGTGTTCTTTGCGCGGCGGTATGCCTGAGGCTTTCGTGCTTCACACCTGATCCATCACCGTCCGCGTCAGCGCGCTCCGCGCAAATTTCTTGAGCGGCATCGGCTTTCCGAACAGGAAGCCTTGCACAAGATCGAAGCCGAGCTCGTTCGCTGCGACGAGGTCGGCGCGGCTCTCGACGCCCTCGGCGGCAGCGCGGGCGCCATAGCCCTGAGCGAGCTCGACGATGTGACGGCACACCGTGCGCTTGAGGCGGTCGTTGGCGCTACCGGTCACGAAGTGGCGGTCAGCCTTCAGCTTGATGAAAGGGATCTTGTCGAGATCCATCAGCGACGGCCAATTGGCGCCGAGATTGTCGATCGACAGGCCAATATTGTGCAGGCGCATCTCGCGCGAGATTTCGGTGAGAAGCTCGAGATCGCGGATCGCTTCCTCGCTGTTGATCTCGATCGTCAATCCGCCGAAGGCCGGATGCGTCGGCACGCGGCGGCAGAGGTCGCGCACGGCCTGCGGTTCCTTCAAATACGACGCCGGCAGGTGGATCGAGAGATCGACCGGGCTGTGCTGCTCCAGCAGATAGTGCCAGTCCTGCACCGCGCGTTCGATCACGAACTCCGAGAGATCGCGCAGATGCGGATCGTGCTCTTCCGGGATGAAATAGGCCGGCGGCACCACGCCCCAGGTCGGATGGCGCATCCGCACCAGTGCCTCGGCGCCGCTGCGGATCAGCGTGCGCGCGTCGATCTTGGGCTGGTACCAGAGCTCGAGCCAGCCCGCATGCAGGGCCTCGCCGACATGAACGGCCGGGCTCGGCGCCGGCTCGTCCGGCAGCAGCATCGCGACGCGATCGCGCAGCGTCTCCGCGGCAAAGGGCGTGGTGAGCGGCGGCAGCATCGCGAGGCCATATTCCTCCCCGACCTGCTGCACAGCCTTCACGATAATCGACTCGCGGGCGCCGACGGTCAGGACCTTGCCGTCGAAGGCCTCGCGCACCAGCGTCTCCAGAAATGTGCCGGGCTCGATGCCGTCCGCGGCGACTCCGAAAAGAATAAGATCCGGCAGCTCGCCGGCGAGCACGGTCTTCAGCTCGTCGGCGCTGGCGCATTCGCTGGTGACGAAGCCAAGATCCTCCAGCACTTCGGCTAGGAACGCACGTAGATGGCGCTTGCCGTCGGCGACACATGCGCGCGGCGTTACTTTTCGCCGTCCGAAGGTTTTGGGCCTTCGTCCGGCGAGCTCAACAATTTCATCGTCCATCGCAAACCACTCCCGTTCCGCGACCGGTGTTAGCGACGGGAGCAGTTTCAAATAAGGAGGGCTTCAGCCGATTGTTGAATTATCTGGGTAACGTTAAAGCCCCCATCATTTCTAAAATTGTTCGGATCTCGTTCGAGAAGTCTTTACGTCTGCCCTCGCGTTGCGCATCCGCGTGCGACAATCGTGCAAGATTTTCCCGAACGTGCAGTTCGGCAGCGCGCGCAGCCGTGTCCTGTAATTGGACGAATCTGCGCGCGCTTCGCCCAATTGAATAATGGGCGCCTCAATTGGCGGCGGCTTTGTCGTGCTCGGCCATGCCGACCGGCTTGTAGTCATAGGTCGGATAGAACTCGGTGCGGTACGGGCCCCACGCCGTGTCCTCGATGATGCGGTTGACCTCGCGCAGCCGCGAGGCCGGCAGCCGCAGCGTGACCACCTGGCCGATGCCCATCATCACGTACCAGCTCACGACCTCCACGCCCGCCGGTGGAAAGGCTTTGCGGAAGCCCTGCTTGTCGAGTTGCGCATTCAGCTCACTGAGCGGACGCGACTGGTCGTGTTTGAAGAAGACGGTGAGCAGGACGGCATTGTCGGCGGTCGGCGCGGCATTGGCGGGCGGCGGCGCCGTCTGCGCCATCGTCGCCGGTGTGAGCGCGCACGCGCCGGTCAGCCACGTTGTCACCATCAACGCCAGTCGGATCGATCTCATCGCCTATGTCCTTCCCAATGCAGACTGCGATGCATCGGAGAATAGGAGCGATACGTTCAGTCCACGAATTCATTTTCGCGCGATGCGCGCATATTCCCGCGCCGCGCGTGACAGTTATGCGACAACTCGCCCGGCTGCTGAGCCAACAAGTGTGAAGCACCTCACATACGTATTGCGACACCTGCGCTATTGGTTCCGCCTAGCCGGTGGTGGGCTGTCAGGGATTGCAGCTATGACGACGCGGCGATTGATCTACTGGTGGTTCAGGTTCGTGATGTCAGGGCGATTTCTCGATCGCTTCCTGTGCCTGCCGCACGCGCCCGAATAGCCCAGGGGAACGTTTTCTGTTTGAGCATGATCTTGTCGGAAAACCGCTTCACACTTTTCCGGATCATGCTCTAAGTCGCCCCGATCAATTTGCGGAGCGCCGCCGCGCCGTCCTGCACGGCGTCGCGGCCCTTCCAGGCCAGATAGCTCAGCTTGCTGCCCAGCGTCTCCTGGCTGCGCAGCCGGCGTGATCCCAGGATGTGACCGACATTGGCGGGAAAGCGGCTGACCTCGGCCGACACAAGCGCCGCAATCGCGTCCATCAATTGCTGAAGCCGGACGCCCCACTCGCTCTGCTCGATGCCGTCGATGCGAAGCTTGAGCGCATGTTCGGCGTCGTAGATTTCGGTGAGCAGGTCGCGTGCGACGAGGAAACGGTTGTGGCGGAGCGCGATCCGCAGGGCGATGCGCTTGTCGTCGAGCCGGTCGAGCACCATGGGAACGACGCAAGCGTAGGGCGCCGCGGCAACCTCGGCAGCGCTCTTGCTCGCGGCCGCCCTGGTCGCAAGGTATATGAGTTGCCAGAATGTCTTCAGGCGCCTCGCCACCAGCGCCAGTGCAAAGGGCAGCGCATTAGGATTGGCCTTCTTGAAAGCATCGAGCTGCGCGGTGATCTGGGCGACCTGGCCGTCGTCGAATTTCGTAATGGTTTCGGGCAGCTTTCCATTAAACTTCGGCAGCGCGTCGCCGGCGCGCAGCACTTGCTGCATCTTCGTCACGTCGTCGAAAGCGGTGCGCGAAGCCGTGTATTGCGCGAGCTTGCCGCGCGCGAATTCGGCGCTCTCGGCTGAAGCGAGCGTGTTCTCGAGCACCTTGACAACCTTGACCTGAAAGGTCGTCGCGATCTTCAGAACTTCCTTGGGGTTGTTGGCGGTGACCTGGTCGTTGATCGCCTTGACATAGTCGCGCGCCATGGTCGGCAGCAGGTCGCGGCAGATCCATTCCCAGATCGGCGTGAGCGTGTTGCGCGAAATCCGTCCCGCACTGGCGTGCTCAGGCGCGCCGTCGATCAGCAGCAGCTCGAGTGGAGCGAAGAAATAGCGGGACGGGCTGGTGGCGCGCGCCTGGATCGATCCGTCCTTGCGGAACTCGGCGCGCAGCTTGGCCTGGATCTCGGCCGAGCCCGGCATGTCGATGCCGCACAGCTCGAGCCGCTCGAGCTCGCTCAGCAGACAGCTGCGCGACAACGGCGTCAGCTTCTGCAGGAACTCCGATAGCTGGTCGACCTCGTTCATGGCACGCAATCTTCCGCAACGTTTCCAGCAGGCCTTCCGGCTCCAATGCATGGAGGCATTTGCGCGCTCTCAATTGTGACAAAGAGAAGCAGGTCGCCGTTAATTTATCCGTAAAGTCCGGGGGACTCTGCGGCCGGGCGTGGCGCGGATCGTTAAGAAGGTCTTTGCGGTTCCGCCGGCGGTTTGGGCGGAATATCAACCCTGACATAGGCAACGAGCGAGGGATGCAAGCACAAATTGTGCCGTTGTCGGCATTTCAGCACAAAACTGACAAAATCACCGTAGTCTTACGGAGCAGAAAGTTAACCCCAGAACGCCCCGGGTTCCGCTAAACGGGTCACATGGGGTCACAGAACGATATGGTTGCTGATTCGCGGCCGTCGGAATGGTTCGAAAGCGCTGCTCCGGCCGAAGAGCTTGATTTCGCCCGGCTGAACGCCGCCCGTGCCAAGGCGGCCGACGAGATGGCCGCGGCCATTGCCCGCGAGCTCAACGGTCCCCTGACCGCACTCCTGCTCTACATGGGCGAGATCAAGCACCACAGCGACCAGCTCGCGCCTGTCTCGGCTGACCGTGCGTATTTGCAGCAGGTGGTGGAGAATGCATTGGCGCAGACCGAGCGCGTCTGCGGCGTGGTCAAGCAACTCGCCGGCTCCCACAAGGGCGCGTTGCCTGCACCGTCCACGACCGAGGATGCCGAGTTCAAGGCCGGCCGCGCGCTGCCGGCGCCGCGGGAGACGGGCTCCGAACTGTCGAGCCCGTCGGGCAAGCGGCTGACCAAGCGTGAGCGTGAAGTGCTGCGGCTGATCAGCGAGGGTTTCTCGAACAAGCAGGGGGCGCTGCGGATGCAGATCAGCCCGCGCACTTTCGAGAGCCATCGGGCGGAAGCGATGCGGAAGCTTGGCGCGCGCAACACCGCGGATCTCGTCCGCGCGGCGCTGCTGCATTCGATCGATTGAAGCCGTCGTCTCGCGCCGCCTTGGTGGCGGCGCGTCATGCCTAAAAATAGTCTTCTGAGAAGGGGCGCATGCGCGAATTGGGCCGCAGCGCCTTCGGCTCTTCCTTCGGCGCAGTCGGGATGATGGTGATGGTCCAGCGCGGGGGGATCGTCGAATCCTGCTCCAGCACCGAGCGCACAAAACCCGTCACCGTGGACTCGCCCGCCTTCACCGTGGCCATCCGGCCGTTGAACTGTGCGATGCGGAAGCGACGGACCTCTTTCTGGTCCGCAGTCTCATAGGTGAACATGGAAACCCTCCTGGTTTCCGGCGACTATCGCCATCTATGATTAGTCATCCGTGAAAATCGCAAACCGTATAAGTACGGCGGGTTTTTGGGCGGGGATGGTCAGCCCTGCGGTTCCTGCGCCTTCGCGGCGGTGAAGGCCACGTCCATCTGCCGCAGCAGATCGCCAAATTCGGCGTCGTC
Source organism: Bradyrhizobium sp. WSM3983 (assembly GCF_000473045.1). Lineage (GTDB taxonomy): Bacteria > Pseudomonadota > Alphaproteobacteria > Rhizobiales > Xanthobacteraceae > Bradyrhizobium. The sequence continues at coordinate 162,605 of NZ_AXAY01000021.1, forward strand.
GACGGTGTCGGCGGTGCTCTCTAGTCGCAGCGCCAGCGCCGCGAGCCGGAGATAGCCGAACGTTCTGGCCGTGCTCTTCAGCGAATGCGCCTCGCGCGCGATCCGGCCCCGGTGCAGGCCGAGCGCGAGCGTGTGAAACAGCTTGAGCCGTGCGCTCGTCTCGCTCCAGAACACTGCGCGGACTTCGCAGGCGCCGTCCTCGCCAATCTCGTGCACCAGCACGTTGAACGCGCCGGGCTCGCGCAGGGGCGCTGCATCGAGCGCGCCCTGCGCGGGAGCGAAAGCGGCGTCGAACATGATGTCCCGGTCCCCGTGATGCGCGCCGCGGTGCGAGGCGTCCGGGATGTCTACGCCATTCCGATTTCGGTTCTGGTCACGAGTTATGCAGTGTTTGCAGGCGGCGTTAAGCACTTGCTTTACCATGCGCCGCACCCGCGCGGCCCGTCAGGGCCCGAGCAGCCGATCGTACTGGGCCTTGACCGTGGCGTAGCATTCGCACGCCGTCTGGCGCAGTCCGTCCAGATTGAGGATCTGGATGTGTCCGCGGCTGTAGTGGATGAAATTGGCCTGCTGCAGGGTGTTGGCGACCAGCGACACGCTGTTGCGCCGCGCCCCGATCATCTGCGCCATGGCCTCCTGGGTCAGCAGCAACCGGCAGTCGCCCGACAGATCATGGGTGTGCAGCAGGCAGCGCGACAGCCGTGACTCCACCGGATGCGCCGCGTTGCAGCCCGCGGTCTGCTGCACCTGCGCGTAGACAGCGAGCCCGTGGCGCGTCAGCAGCGTTCGCAGGGTGGAGCTCTGTTCGGCCGCGATGCGCAGCCGGTCGAGATCCATCACCGACGCGACGCCGGGAACCAGCACGACGGCCGTGTTCAGCGCGCAGGCATCGCCCATGGTCGAGAGTGTTCCGAGCAGGCTGTCGCGGCCGATCATGGCCACCTGCACATGCTCGCCCTTGGCAAGTTTCACGACCAGCGAGACCACGCCTCGGTGCGGGAAATAGGCGCGCTTGAGCGTCTCACCGGTTTCGACCAGCACTGCGTCATGGGGTAGATCGACCGTGCGCAGATGTGCACGGATCAATTCATAATCGTCTGCCGACAGTGCCGACAGGAAACCGTTGGATGGGCGCAGCATCGTTTCCAAATCTGCCTCCCGTCTCATCCGCCGGTGGAATGCCCGTCACCGAATCCGCTATTCCCTACGTGGCAAGTTCCACCATGTTCACGGCGGGATATATTGGCAATTGGTTCATTGTCCACAGTTGCGCCCCAATCACCTGATGCCGTCTGGCGTGCACCCGGCATGCAGGCGGCGATGGTAGCGCTCACATCATCTCCATCATGCGGAAAGTTGGACATGTCGCAGCGTTACGCCCTGCTTCACCCAAGACAGTCTCTCTGACCAATTCAATCGTGATGAGATGAGGGCGCAACAGATCGAAGTCGGCCGCGTCGAGCATTCGCAGCAATTGGTTGGGCGGTGGTCCGCTCGCGATCATGCAGGATCGATCCAGCGCGTTCGGTGGGACGTCGGCGTCGCGCTTCGGCATCTGGTTGCGCGACAAAATGGGCTATACCGTAATGGTTGTGTTTATGTCCACATACCCGTTGGAGGGCAGACAGCTTGCCGCAGCTCGGCGCCGCGCGCTGCCCGCGCAAGCCGTTCACGCCGGATGCGCTGCTGGCCGCCGTCAGGGACTGTCTCGCGGAGCAACGTGCCGCTGCCGCGCAGTTGCATTACCGCGTTATCGATCGCGACGCCCGCGAGGTAAGAGTCCGTTTACCGCGAGCGCAGCCCTTGCGGACTTCAGCACAACATCGACAGACGGTCGCACACGCGATTCCGATCGCGCGTGATTTGATTCAATTCGCGCGTGCCGTGCATATCCCTCCATATTGGCAGGCTTTTTTTACGCGCGTCGTGGCGCTGTTATCCGCGCGTTTACCTGTCGCGTTTCCGACCTGATGCTGCGTACGGGGTTTGCCGAAAACGGCAGACCCGCGCGGTCGAACAGCAAACTTCGCTTCAATCTCCGTATTAGCACGGAGGATGAAATTAACGGGACCGTGAAATGGGTTGTCTAACGATCTAGGAGCGGACTTCCGCCGATTCCAAGCGCGGCGCAGGTGTCGAGGTCCAGCTCAGTTAAGGCGTAGCTCATGGATGATCTGTTGCGGGAGTTTCTGACGGAGACCAGCGAGAGCCTGGACACCGTCGACAATCAGCTGGTGAAGTTCGAGCAGGAGCCGAACAACGCCAAGATTCTCGATAACATCTTCCGCCTGGTCCACACCATCAAGGGTACGTGCGGCTTCCTCGGACTGCCGCGGCTTGAAGCGCTGGCGCATGCCGGCGAGACCCTGATGAGCAAATTCCGCGACGGCATGCCGGTGACCGGACCGGCGGTGACGCTGATCCTGTCCTCGATCGACCGCATCAAGGAAATTCTCGCAGGCCTGGAGGCGACCGAAGCCGAGCCCGAAGGCACCGACCGCGATCTCATCGACAAGCT
>NZ_AXAY01000022.1 GCF_000473045.1 Bradyrhizobium sp. WSM3983
CAGTCTTGCGAACACGAAACCGCATGGCGGACCTCCGTGATGCCCCGGATCGGCGGAGGTTAGGCCAGTTTTGCGACGGGCGGAAGGTGAGGAGGGTTACGGATGCGTGAGGTGGATCTTTACCACCTCTCCCCGCATGCGGCAGGGCAATCGCATATGACTCGTTGCGGCGACCTGTGCGCACGCCTCGTCCTTCGAGACGGCGCTTACGCGCCTCCTCAGGATGAGGCTAACCAGCGTCAGTGCCCCTTTGAAACTGCTGCCGCATACTCCGCGAAACTGCTGCCGCATACTCCGCCCTCATCCTGAGGAGCCCGCCCAAAGCGGGCGTCTCGAAGGATGGCCGCAGGGACAAGTTTTCACATGCGATTGCCCTGCTGCATGCGGGGAGAGGCGAAGACAGAAGCTACCTCGCCCCGAACGTGGTCCTGCCGAACAGCGCCTTCTGCGTCGACGGCTGCGAGCGCCAGTATTGCGGCGGGGCTTCGACTTCGCCGCCGATCTCGGCGGCGGCGTGCCAGCCCCAGCGGGGGTCGTAGAGCATGCCGCGGGCGAGCGCGACCATGTCGGCCTTGCCGGATGCGACGATCTCTTCAGCCTGCTTGCCTTCCGTGATCAGGCCGACCGCGATGGTCGGCAATCCGGTCTCGCGCTTGATGGCCTCCGCGAATTGCACCTGATAGCCGGGGCCGAGCGCGATCTTCTGCAAGGCAGAGACGCCGCCGGAGGAGGCATCGACCCAGTCGACACCGCGCGCCTTCAGCGCCTTCGCGAACTCGATGGTCTGCGCCAGGTCCCAGCCGCCTTCGACCCAGTCGGTCGACGACACCCGCATGCCAACAGGCTTGTCGTGCGGAAACACAGCGCGCACCGCGTCGTAGATCTCGAGCGGGAAGCGCATGCGATTCTGCAGGCTACCGCCATATTCGTCGGTGCGCTTGTTCGAGATCGGCGACAGGAATTGATGCATGAGATAGCCGTGCGCGCCGTGCAGCTCGATCGCGTCGATGCCGATGCGCTGCGCGCGCTTCGCAGCGTCGACGAAGGCGTCGCGAATGCGCCTCAGGCCCGCGGCATCGAGCGCCAGCGGCGCGGCCTCACCTTCCTTGTGCGGCACCGCCGACGGCGCCACCGACTGCCAGCCACCTTGCGTCTCGGGGATGAGCTGGCCACCGTCCCAGGGCCGCGCGCTCGAGGCCTTGCGGCCGGCATGCGCGAGCTGCATCGCGATCGCAGTGGTGGAATGTTTTCGCACCGAGGTGAGGATCTGCTTCAGCGCGGCTTCCGCAGCGTCGCTGTAGAGCCCGAGACAGCCCGGCGTGATGCGGCCGATCGCTTCCACATGAGTGGCCTCGATGCAGAACATCGACGCGCCCGACAGCGCCAGATTGTTGATGTGGGTGAAATGCCAGTCGGTAGGCACGCCGTCTTCGGCCGAATATTGGCACATCGGCGAGACCACGACACGGTTCTTCAGCGACAGGCCGCGCAGCTTGATCGGGGAAAACAGGGCGCTCATGCGGGGGATCCGGAGATGGAGGGATGGAAGCGATTGCATGAAGTTTAGTGAGCCGATGGCGAATTGCCAGTTGCGCAGGCGGCATGGCCGCCCGCGGCGCCATGCATTGCCAATGCGGGTTTGACGGGAGGCCGAGACGACAGCGGGCTAGTCCACCAGCGTGAACTGCAACAGCAGGGTGCGCTGGAGCAACGAAAAATTATCGTCCGACACCATCGTCAGCACGGTCTCGCCGCCCGACGTGACATGGGCGTCGATGCCTTCCATGTTGTCGATCTCGTGGCCGAGATCGGCCTCGAACAGCACCGGGCCGTCGACGACAGCGCCGGGCGCGATTGCCTTCAACGGGATCGAGCGGATGCGGATGTTGATGCCGGTGAACCAGGAGAATTTGCGTTCGAGGATCAGGAGTTCACCGGACGGCAGCAGCACGGCGTCGCTGATGAACTGCTTGTCGGTGCGCTTGATGCTGAACTGGCCGGGCGACGGGCCGCCGATCAGGAAGCCGATCAGATTGCCATCGGCATCGAAGCCGCCTTCGGACATGGCGATCAAGGTGCCCGCGAGCGGCTGTCCCATCATGTCCTTGGGCACGAACACCAGCGCCTCGAGCCCCTTGTTGTAGGGCAGCTTGCGTAACCCCGGCGGCGTCGGCACCACCTCGCCGCGGGCGCGGGTGCCGCCTTTGGCGAAATCGAAGCGCATGATCTGGTTGACGCGCTCGAGCCCGACATAAACAAGCGAGCCGTCGCGCGCGAGCGACTCGGTGTCGTACCAGAGCCGCTTCTCCGTGATCGGCCGCCCCTCGGCGTTCAGCATCGGCGCCGCCTCGACATCGTCGAGCCCGACCATCTTGCTGCCGGAATAGCGGATAGCGCCGGTGAACCAGGTGCCCTGGTCGGACAGCGCGAGAAAGCGCTCGCCCTTGTCATCGAGGAAGCGAATGCCCGACAGGCCGCCAAAGCCGCGATGCGGCGAGGTCAGCACCAGGCCGCTGCGATATTGCAACGAGCCGAAACGCCTGCGCGAGCGATCGCGCGGCTCGAAATCGGGGATCGGCCGCGCGTTGACTTCGATGCTGACGGCTTCGGTGACGGCGTGCTCGGCCTGCGCCGGTTTTGGCGCGGCCTGCGCTTGCGCGAGCCGATCAGTCAAGAGAGTGGAAAATCCCGCCGCCGCGTGGCCAAGAAAGCTGCGGCGGGATTGGCTGGTGCTCACGAATGCAATTTGCGTCGCGGGCGATGGGCCGGTTGCGTGGGCGCCGTGTTGGTCTCGCTGAAGAGTTCGGCGAGCTTTTCGGTGATGGCGCCGCCGAGCTCTTCGGCGTCCACGATCGTCACCGCGCGGCGGTAGTAGCGCGTCACGTCATGGCCGATGCCGATCGCGATCAGCTCGACCGGCGAGCGGGTCTCGATCTCCTCGATGATGTGGCGCAGGTGCCGCTCGAGATAGTTGCCGGGGTTGACCGACAGCGTGGAATCGTCGACCGGCGCACCGTCCGAGATCATCATCAGGATCTTGCGCTGCTCGGGCCGGCCGAGCAGGCGCTTGTGCGCCCAGTCGAGCGCCTCGCCGTCGATGTTCTCCTTCAGCAAACCCTCGCGCATCATCAGGCCAAGGTTTTTCCGCGCACGGCGCCAGGGGGCATCGGCGGATTTGTAGATGATGTGGCGGAGATCGTTGAGACGGCCGGGATTGGCCGGCTTGCCGGCGGCAAGCCACGCTTCACGCGATTGCCCCCCCTTCCAGGCGCGCGTGGTGAAACCCAAAATCTCGACCTTGACGCCGCAACGCTCCAGCGTGCGCGCCAGAATGTCGGCGCAGGTGGCGGCAACCGTGATCGGGCGGCCGCGCATCGAGCCGGAATTGTCGAGCAGCAGCGTCACCACGGTGTCGCGGAACGTCGCCTCCTTCTCGTGCATGAAGGACAGCGGGTGATAGGGATCAGTCACCACGCGCGAGAGGCGCGCCGGATCCAGGATGCCCTCTTCGAGGTCGAACTCCCAGGCGCGGTTCTGCTGCGCCATCAGCCGCCGCTGCAGCCGGTTGGCGAGACGGGCGACGATGCCCTGCAGATGCGCGAGCTGCTTGTCGAGATAGGCGCGCAGGCGCTCCAGCTCGTCATGGTCGCAGAGATCTTCAGCGGAGATGACCTCGTCGAATTTCGGCGCGAAGGCGTGATATTCCGGCCCGCGCGGCTCGTTCTTGCCGTGCGCGTTCGGACGCGTCGCCTCGCCCGGCGTCTCGTCGTCGCCGAGCTCGCCGTCGTCGAACGTGTCAGACGTGGAGGCCTGCGCGCTTTCCATCGCGCTGTCGCTCATCTCCTCGCTCGAGGCCTGCGCCTGGTCGGCGCTCATCTCCTGGGCGGCGTCGGAGTCGGGCGAGCCCTCGGCGCCGGACTGATCGTTGTCGCCGTCCTGGTTCTCGTCGTTGTCCTCATTGTCTTCGCTGTCGGCGCTGCGCTCGTCGCCGAGCTCGAGCGCGGTCAGCAGATCATGCACGGCGTCGCCGAACCTGGTCTGGTCCTCGACGAGGTTATCAAGCCGGTCGAGCCGCTTGCCGATCTTGTCTTCGAGGATGGGACGCCAGAGATCGACCATCTTTTTCGCGGCCGTGGGGGGCGCCATGCCGGTCAGGCGCTCGCGCACCAGCATCGCCAAAGCATCGGCGAGCGGCGCGTCGGCACGGTCGGTGATCTCGTCGAACTTGCCGCGATGGAAGTGATCATCGAGCATCGCGGTGAGGTTCTTGGCGACGCCCGCCATGCGGCGCGCGCCGATCGCCTCGACGCGGGCCTGCTCGACCGCCTCGAACACGCCGCGCGCCTGCGGATTGCCCGGCATCAGCTTGCGATGCAGTTTTGCGTCGTGACAGGCGATCTTGAGCGCGATCGAGTCGGCGTGGCCGCGCACGATCGCCGCATCGCGCCTGGTCATTTTTCGCGCCGGCTCCGGCAGCCGCGCCTTGCCGGGCGCGAGGCCCGGGCGCTCGGCCGCGAAGGAGACATCGAGCTCAGGCGTCTTCGCGATCGCCTTCAGGCAGGACGCCACCGAGCGCTTGAACGGCTCGGTCGGGGCTTCCTTGGTGTTGCGGAATTTGGAGTTGGAGGGCGTGCTCATCTCGATCTCACCGTCGTCCCCGCGAAGGCGGGGACCCATAGCCACCGACGGTTGGTGCGTCAGGGAAAACTATCAGCGTCGCTTCAATCGGGACGTCACGCGGTATGGGTCCCGGCATTCGCCGGGACGACCCACCGAGACAGATCAGCTGAGCGCCACGTTGACTGCCGATTCCGGCAGCTCCGCATTGAAGCAGCGCTGGTAGAACTCGGCGACCAGAGGACGCTCGAGCTCGTCGCACTTGTTGAGGAAAGTGACGCGGAACGCAAAGCCGATATCGCCGAAGATGTCAGCGTTCTCAGCCCAGGTGATCACCGTGCGCGGGCTCATCACCGTCGACAGATCGCCATTGGCGAAGGCGTTGCGGGTGAGATCGGCAAGACGAACCATCTTGTTGACGATGTCGCGGCCCTCGGGCGTGCGATAGTGCTTGGCCTTCGCCAGCACGATCTCCACTTCCTCGTCGTGGCTGAGGTAGTTGAGCGTGGTGACGATCGACCAGCGATCCATCTGGCCCTGGTTGATCTGCTGGGTGCCGTGATAGAGACCCGAGGTGTCGCCGAGGCCGACCGTGTTCGCAGTCGAGAACATGCGGAACGCCGGGTGCGGCTTGATCACCTTGTTCTGGTCGAGCAACGTCAGCCGACCGGAGACCTCCAGCACGCGCTGGATCACGAACATCACGTCCGGGCGGCCGGCGTCGTATTCGTCGAACACCAGCGCGACGTTGTTCTGGAGCGCCCAGGGCAGGATGCCATCGCGGAATTCGGTGACCTGCTTGCCGTCGCGGACCACGATCGAGTCCTTGCCGACGAGGTCGATACGGCTGATGTGGCTGTCGAGGTTGACGCGCACGCAGGGCCAATTCAGGCGGGCGGCGACCTGCTCGATATGGGTGGATTTACCGGTGCCGTGATAGCCGGTCACCATCACGCGACGATTGCGGGCGAAGCCGGCGAGAATGGCAAGGGTGGTGGCGCGGTCGAAGCGGTAGTCGGAATCGACTTCAGGGACGTGAGGATCGACTTCGGAATAGGCCGGCACTTCGAGATCGCTGTCGATCCCGAACACCTGGCGCACCGACACCTTCATGTCGGGCATACCGGAAACTTCCTCAACTTTGGACATCGCGGCGGTCGTCATCAATCCTCCGAGGCCACGGGCGATCCCGAGACCAGTTATTTGCACGTTGGCTGCGGCTGGGTGCGACTGCAAACCTATCAGAGACGACGGGCCGGAAGAAGCCCGTGCGCCAATCAAAGTTCCGCTGTCTTTTCATTTAGATAAGCAAGGAACGCGATTTTTGGAAGGCTGCCCTGCAAATCTCGCCCAAATTTCGCGCCGGAGAGGCGCTCTGCCCAAGCGAATGGCACTTTCTTCGGCTCTTCCTACTTATGTAGGGTCTGAACCCGATTGCCCCAGCCCGCTACAGAGACCACGTGACGTCCTTCCTTGATCCCCTGATATCCTTCGTCTCAGTCCATGCGTGGCTGGCCTATCTGACCCTGTTCCTCGCAGCGCTTCTCGAAGCCGTCCCGGTGGTGGGATCGGTGATCCCTGGCTCGACCATCATCCTGGCGCTGAGCGCGCTGGTTCCGGGCGGGGACCTGAAGCTGCAATGGGTGTTGCTGGCGGCGGCCGTCGGCGCCGTGCTGGGCGACGGCTCGGCCTACTGGCTCGGGCACCGACAGCAGCGCGAAATCCTCAACACCTGGCCCCTGACCAATTATCCGCGCGTGGTCGAGGAGAGCGAAACCTTCTTCAACCGCTTCGGCACCTGGGCCGTGTTCTTCGCCCGCTTCGTGCCGCCGATCCGCGCCTTCGTGCCGGTCACGGCCGGTGCACTAGGGATGCCGCCGGCGAAGTTCTACGCGGTCAACATTCCGGCGATCCTGGTCTGGGCGCCAGCCCATGTACTGCCGGGCGTGCTGGCGGTGTCGGCCCTGCACGAATATGCCGGGCTGCCGCACCATGGGCACCCATACAAGCACATGTGGATTTTGACTGTCGTCGGCGTGGCGATCGTGCTGGGCGTGGCGGTGTGGCTTTATCGCCGGCGGAATGGTGGCGGCGTCGCGGAGGCGAAGCCGCGGGGTTAATTGACCTTGGATGCGAACGCGACGGAGGTGCGCTCCCTCTCCCGCTTGCGGGAGAGGGTTGGGGAGAGGGTCTCACGGCAATCGAGAACCCCCAAGAGGAGAAAGCCCTCACCCGGCGCTTCGCGCCGACCTCTCCCGCAAGCGGGAGAGGTTAAGAACCCCCCGTCCTCCGCCCCGGCGCAGGTCCCACATACCTTGCCCGCGGCCGGATCAGCTTGCCGAACTGCAATTGCTCGCTCGCATGTGCGATCCAGCCGACGCTGCGGGCCATGGCGAACAATGCGAGCTCGCTGCCGGGCGGCAGGCGCAGCGCATGCACGAGCACGGCGAGCACATAATCGATATTGACGAACTCTCCGGTCGCCTCCGCGATGCGCTCGGGCACCTCACGGGTGAATTTGCGCGGCGCGCCGGCGCGCGCCAAGGCATTCAGCAGCGATTGCGCACGGGGATCGCCGTGCTTGTAGACGCCGTGGCCAAAGCCCGGAAAGCGCTCGCCCAGCGCAACGCGCTCGCGCACCATCGGCTCGACGTCGCGGTCGATTAGCGTCTTGACCAGTTGCGAGGCCAGCACGCCGGCGCCGCCGTGTTTCGGTCCCTTCAGCGCGGCGAGGCCAGCGATGACGGAGTCGTAGAGATTGAGCCCGGTCGAGGCCGCGCAGCGCGCGGTGAAAGTCGAGGCGTTCAATTCATGATCGGCCAGCAGCACCAGCGCGCGGCGGATAAGATCGGGCGCATGCTTGTTGTCGCCTGCCCAGGCCCGCGCGATCTGCTGATGCAGCGGCTCAGGCGACGGGTCGGCATTGAGCATGGTCGCGACCAGCAGCCGGACGATGCGTCCGCCGACCATCGCGCGGCCATCGGGGGCGCGCGTGAAGGCTCGCGAATCTGCGCTGGTCGCAAGCGCTAGCACCGCGATGGCGCGATCGATCGGAGCTGCGCGGTGCGTGGCTTCCGCAATCGCACGCATCTCGTCGGAGATTTTTGGCTGATTGTCCGGCGCGAAGGGATCGACGTCGGAGACATCCCAGAGCAGCGTCGCGGTGTGCTCCAGCGTGTCGTTCTCGGCGAGATCGACGCAATTGACGCCGCGGTAGATCGCGCCCTCCTCGGTGATGGTGGAGATCTCCGTATCCATGACAGGCAGATCGGCATCGAAGCTGCGCAGGCCGCGCGGCTCCGGCGACGGCACCCGGCGCTCCTTCAGGGCGCGGACGTCCTCGGCGCGATAGCGATTCTTGCGCGAATCCGGCGTCGGCTCGGAGCGGATCAGGCCGCGGCTGACATAGGCGTAGAGCGTGGCCGGCGAGATCGCGAGCTCGGCGGCGGCTTCCCGGGCGGAGAGGTAGAGACCTTCCGAATTTTTCATATTGATTGATATAATCAAGATTGATCAAGCTGTCGAGAGGCCTGATTTTCTCCTGGTGCAGTGCAAAGGGAGATTTGGGCCATGAACATCCACCTCACCAAAAGCCAGATCGGGCTGGACGGCGTTCCCGCGGCCGAAACCGTGCTGAGCCATGTCGACGGCGAGCGCGGCGAATTGATCATCGCCGGCGAGCATGTCGGCCGCCTCGCCGCCAAATCGAGCTTTGAGGGCGTCACCGCCCGGCTCTGGAACGGCGCCAGCAAGAGCAGCTTAAGCGAAGCCAATGTCCGGGCGAGCCTGGGTGCGGCGCGCGAACGTGCCTTCGCGCGGCTGCCGGATTTGCTGCCCGGGACAAGCGGCATGGGCATCATCGACGGGTTTCGCGCGGCGGTCGCGGGCTTGCGCGCCGAGCACGGGCTGGAGCACGAAGCGACCATTGTCGGCGCGTTTCCGGTGATCGCGGGCGCGCTGGTCCGGCGCGCGAAAGGGCTCGATCCGGTCGCGCCCGATCCGACCGTGAGCCATGCCGCCGATACGCTGCGCATGCTGCATGGGCGCGCGCCGGCAGCGCGCGAGGTCGCTGCGTTAGATGCCTATCTCGTCACCGCCAGCGACCACGGCATGAACGCCTCGACCTTCACCGCGCGCGTGGTGGCCTCGACGCAGGCCGATCTGTTCGCCGCCGTCACCGCCGGCTATTGCGCGCTCACCGGTCCCCTGCATGGCGGCGCGCCGGAGCCGGTGCTGGAAATGCTCGATGCGATCGGCTCGCGCGAACGGATCCAACCCTGGGTGGATGCGGCGCTGGCGCGCGGCGAGCGGATGATGGGCTTTGGCCATCGCGTCTATCGCGTCCGCGATCCGCGTGCCGATGTGCTCAAGACCGCGGTCGAGGCGCTCGCCTCCAACGGCACCGACCTGCCGTTTGCCGGCGAGGTCGAGGCCTATATTCGTGGCGCCCTGCGCAAGAAGAATCCGGAGCGGCCGCTGGAGACAAACGTGGAGTTCTTTACCGCGATCCTGCTCGATGCGCTGGCGATCCCGAGGCAGGCCTTCACGCCGATCTTCGCGGTCGCCCGCGCAGCAGGCTGGACCGCGCATGCGCGCGAGCAGCAGCGGACCGGGCGATTGATCCGGCCGAGTTCGTCGTATGTGGGAGCGATGCCGGAGGTGTGAGTCGTAGTGGGGATGTTGCCGCGAGTCCGAAATCGTAGGGTGGGCAAAGGCGCGCTTGCGCCGTGCCCACCATCGATCCGAAACTGCAACAGAAGTGGTGGGCACGCTTCGCTTTGCCCACCCTACGATACAGTGATCGCGGCAAAGGCAGGGACGACACCAGAGAATGCCGCGAGGCCTTAGGCCTCCCGCACCACCGTCTTCAGATAATTATACGCCTTGATGATCTCGATCAGACGGTCTTCGGTGGAGCGGTCGCCGCCATTGGCGTCGGGGTGGTGCTGCTTCACCAGCGCCTTGTACTTGCTCTTGACGTCGGCGAGCGTGGCACTCGGACCGAGGCCCATCACCTGGAGCGCCTTGCGCTCGGCGTTCATCACCTTGCGCGTTTCGACCTTGGGCTGGGCGGCCTCAGGACCCTTCCGCCAGCCGGTGCGGCCGTTGAGCTCCTGGAACATGCTGAACGGATCGAAGGCGCCGTCGATCTCGGCTTCCGCACCCTTCTTGACGCCGCCGTTGGCCCCCATCTTCCAGGTCGGACGATGGCCGGTCAGCGCATCCTTCTGATAGCGCGCGACCGCATCGGCGTTCATGCCGGAGAAGAAATTGTAGTTCTGATTGTACTCACGCACGTGGTCCAGGCAGAAGTGCCAGTACTCGCGCTGGTTATCACGGCCCTTGGGCGCGCGGTGCGCGCCCTTGTTCTGACACCCGGTCCATTCGCAGGCGACCACAGTGTCGCGCGGCTTCACCTCGGGCTGCTTGCCCCGCGGCTTCACGCGGATGGAGTCGAAGAACTTTGATGAATCGATCGGCATGGCTGACTTTGACTACGCAATGCAAAAACCTTCAAGTCTTGACATTGCAATTAGCTGACTACCCGTAGCCGAAGTTTCATTTCGGCGGTTTTAGAACGGCCGCCAGAGGCGGCCTATGGCAATTGACGGAGCGCGATCGCAGGATTTAATGGCACTCATGGTTATGAAAGACACTATCAGCAACAAGTTGCAGGAAGCTTTCAGCCCGGAAAGCCTCGAGGTCGTCGACGAGTCCCATTTGCATGAGGGCCACGCCGGCCATCGGCCAAGCGGCGAGACGCACTTCCGTGTGTATATCGTGTCGCAGGCCTTCAAAGGGAAGAGCCGGATCGACCGTCACCGCATGATAAATGCGGCGCTGGCGGCGGAACTCTCCGGCAGCGTGCATGCACTGGCGATCCGCGCGCAGGCGCCGGGGGAAGGTGGGAGTTAGCTCCCAATCGCCCGTCATGCCCGCGAAGGCGGGCATCCAGTACTCCGAGACCGCGCGGCTAGAAGCGATCTGCCACGGCGTACTGGATCGCCCGCCTTCGCGGGCGATGACACCGTGCGTCAAAACGACGTTCCGGCCCGGCGCGGCTTGGCCTCTTCCAGCTCCGCGTCGCGCGGGACCGGTGAAATACGGAGCGCGGTGATGCGGTTGCGCTCGCGGCGGAGAACGCGGAAGCGGAAGCCGTGGAACGTAAAGCTCTGGCCGCGGTCGGGGATCGAGCGGGCCTCGTGAATGACGAGGCCGGCAACCGTGGTTGCCTCTTCGTCGGGCAGGCGCCAGTCCATGGCGCGGTTGAGGTCGCGGATCGGCACCGAGCCGTCGACCACGACGGAGCCGTCCGGCTGGGCGCGCACGCCGGCGACCACGACATCGTGCTCGTCGGAGATGTCACCGACGATCTCTTCCAGAATGTCTTCCAGCGTCACGAGACCTTCAACTTCGCCATACTCGTCGACCACGAGCGCGAAATGGGTTTTGCGTCGGCGGAACGCCTTGAGCTGCTCGGAGACGGGGCGCATCTCCGGCACGAACCACGGCGGCAGCGCGATAGTGGAAACGTCGATGCGCGAGGTGTCGCCGTCGGCGGCGCGGATCGCGCGCAGCAGGTCCTTGGCGTGGAGCACGCCGATGATGTTTTCCGGCTTCTCGCGCCAGAGCGGGATGCGGGTGTATTCGGTCGCCAGCACCTCACGCACCAGCTCATCCGCCGGCAAATCGGCGTTGATCATGATCATCTCGGTGCGATGGATCATGACGTCAGAGACCTGAAGCTCGCGCAGGTCCAGGAGGCCGCCGAGCATGTCGCGGTCCTGCTTCTCGACCTTGCCCTCGTGGTGCAACAGGTCGACCGCGCCGCGCAGGCGCTCGGTCGGCGACAGGATCGCCTGGTGCTCGCCGGCGAGGCCGAACAGGCGCATCAACAGCCGCACGATAACTTCGACTATCCGCAGCAGCGGCCCCAGCACGTACATGGTCAACCGCATCGGGCGCGCGACAGCGAGCGCCATCCGGTCCGGCGCGTTGATGGCGATGGTCTTGGGCAGAACTTCCGCGAAGATCACGACCAGCGCCGTCATCACGCCGGTGGCATAGAGCACGCCGACATCGCCGAACCACGCGGTGAAGATGCTGGTGGCCAGTGCCGAAGCGCTGATATTGGCGATGTTGTTGCCGAGCAGCAGCGCGCCGATCAGGCGCTCGCGCATGTCGAGCAGTTGCGAGACTACGTCAGCGTCGCGGTTACCCTGCCTGGAGAGCCGCAGCATGCTGGCGCGCGAGGCGCCGGTCAGCGCGGTCTCGCTCGCGGCGAAGAAGCCGGATACGAGCAGGCAGATAAGGACGATGGTGAAGCCGAGCCAGTCCATGAGACACTCTGGTTTCTAGTTTTGACGCGTTTTCTTGACGCGAACCGGTATCCACTTCGCTCGAAAACGCTTTAGCGCCATTCAGCCGCGTTTCAGGCCCTTTGCGCGAGCTTCTCTTTCAAAAAGTCGCGCACAGGAAGAGGCTCCACGTCTTTCGCGATGACGGCACGCCCCACGGCCTCCAGCAGGATGAAGGTGAGCTTGCCGCGCTTGACCTTCTTGTCCTGCGCCATCAGCGCCATCAACGCGTCGGCATCCGCGAGGCCTTCCTGCGCAAAGCCGGCGATGTCCTGCAGGCGGGTCGGAAGACCTGCCTCGATGAGGTGATGTTCGACGCGGGCCGCATCGGCCTCGCCGATCATACCGAGCTTCGCCGAGAACTGCGCCGCCAGGGTCATGCCGATCGAAACGCCCTCGCCGTGGAACAGGCGATCGGAGAAGCCGGTTGCGGCTTCCAGTGCGTGACCGAAGGTGTGGCCGAGATTGAGCAGCGCGCGCTCGCCGGTCTCGCGCTCGTCGCGCGAGACGACGCCCGCCTTGGCGCGGCAGGAGGTCGCGATGGCGTGCTCACGCGCTGAGCCGCCCTTGAAGATGTCCGCGTGGTTCTTCTCCAGCCAGGCGAAGAAGGCCTCGTCGCCGAGCACGCCGTATTTGGCGACCTCGGCATAGCCGGCGCGGAATTGCCGCGGCGACAGCGTGTCGAGCACAGCGGTGTCAGCGATGACCAGCACCGGCTGGTGGAAGGCGCCGAGCAGATTCTTGCCCTGCGGCGAGTTGATGCCGGTCTTGCCGCCGACGCTGGAATCGACCTGCGCCAGCAGCGAGGTCGGCACCTGCACGAAATCGACACCGCGGCGCAGGATCGCGGCAGCAAAGCCGGCGAGATCGCCGACCACGCCGCCACCAAGCGCGATGACGAGATCGTTGCGCTCGATCTTTGCGGCAATCAGGGCTTCGCTGACCTTTTCGAGGCCGGCATAGGTTTTGGAGATTTCGCCTTCCTCGACGACGACGCGCGCGGTCGGAATGCCAGCGGCTGCAAGCGAGGCTTCAGCGGGCTCGAGCCAGTATTTCGCGACGGTGCGGTCGGTGACGATCGCCGTGCGCACGCCGGGGCGCAACGCGGCGACCCGCTCGCCGAGCGAGGACAGCACGCCGCGGCCGATGACGATGTCGTAGGCGCGGTCGCCGAGTGCGACGTCGACGTTGACGGGGTCGGAATGCTTCAGGGGCGCAGTCATCGAACGGCACTCGCGAGGTCGGCTGGTGGTTGGCCGCAGAGATACGCATGCAGCGTCTCGATGGTCTCATCGACGATTCTGTCGTGCGGCACATCGCGCGAGGCGATGGTGAGATCGGCATTGCCGTAGACCGGCTCGCGCTCGGTGAGCAGGCGCGTCACGGTTCCTTCGGGATCGGCAGTCTGCAGCAGCGGCCGGTCGGCGCGGCGCCGGACGCGGCGCATGATCACGTCGTGGTCGGCCTTGAGCCAGATCGAGATCGCTTTCGCCGCGATGCGGCTGCGCGTCTCCTCGCGCATGAAGGCGCCGCCGCCGGTCGCCAGCACCACCGGTCCGCCGTCGAGCAGGCGTGCGATCACCCGCGCCTCGCCGTCGCGGAAATGCGGCTCGCCATGGCGCTCGAATATTTCTGGTATGGTCATGCCGGCTGCCGCCTCGATCTCGGTGTCGGCGTCGATGAACGGCAGCTTGAGCCGCGCCGCGATGCGGCGGCCGATGGTCGACTTGCCGACGCCCATCATGCCGACCAGCACGATCGAACGCGCGCCCAGCGCCGACAGGATGTCGGCCTCAGGGCTCGCTTGTGCTGGCAACACGGCGTCGGACATTGGACCTTGCTCTGGATCTCACTCAATTTGCCGCCAAAGACGGCATCCAGGCCACCTATACGACCCCCTCGGGGCCCTCGCCAGAGGACTCTTGCCACGAAACGGCGAACATGTTGGATGATTTCATTGGTTAATTTGGACGCCCGAGACCTTTCCCGATGCCCAGCCTGTTCCGCTTCCTGACGGTCGTCGCCGTGATCGCCGGCATCGTCTATGGCGCGGTTTTCGCGCTGGCCAACTTCGTCAATCCGAAGTCGCGGGAAATGACGGTGACGATCCCACCGGATAAGTTTCTCAAGAAATAGGAGCTAGCCTCCGGGGCATGCGCAAACCGTCCGCCAGCAAGTCCTCAGATACCAATACCAAGCTCACCGGCCTGTTCCTCGACATGCTCGCGGCGGAACAGGGTGCCGGCCTCAACACGCTCGACGCCTACCGCCGCGACCTCACCGATTTCTCCGAGTTTCTCGGCCGTGTCGGCCACACATTTGCGGACGCCGAAACGCAAGTCCTGCGCGACTATCTTGGCGATCTCGACGCGCGCGGCTTCAAATCCTCCAGCGTCGCGCGGCGGCTGTCGGCGATGCGGCACCTGTTCCGCTTTCTCCTGAACGAGCGCATCAGAGCCGAAGATCCCGCGGCGATCCTGTCCGGGCCCAAGCGCGGCCGCGGCCTGCCAAAGGTGCTGTCGATCGCCGATGTCGACCGCATGCTCCGCCGCGCCAAGGAGACGAGCGAGGCAGCAGATGCTTCGCCCTCGCAGCGGCTGCGCGCTTTGCGGCTCTATTGCCTGCTCGAGGTGCTCTACGCCACGGGCCTGCGTGTCTCCGAGCTGGTGTCGCTGCCGCGCACGGCGGCAAAACGCGATGCCCGCATGATCGTGGTGCGCGGCAAGGGCGACAAGGAACGCCTAGTGCCGCTGAACGAGGCCTCGCGACAGGCGATGGCGGATTATCTCGCGGCGACGGAAGCGGCGAAGGGCGAGAATAAGAATAGGGGCAGCGTCGCCGCCACGAAATGGCTGTTCCCCTCGTTCGGCGAGAGCGGACATCTGACGCGGCAGCATTTTGCCCGCGACTTGAAGGAGCTCGCGGTCGCCTCGGGGCTTCAAGCCCAGTTGGTCTCCCCGCACGTGCTGCGGCACGCGTTTGCCAGCCACCTGCTGCACAACGGCGCCGATTTGCGCATCGTGCAGACCCTGCTCGGCCATACCGACATCTCGACGACCCAGATCTATACCCATGTGGTCGAGGAGCGCCTGAAGAGCCTGGTGCGCGACCTGCACCCGCTGGCGGAAAAGTGAGGAGGTCTCGTGCCCCGGACGCGGCGCAGCGTGAAACGGTGCGACGCAGAGCCGGGGCCCATGCCGCTTGCTGGGTCCCGGCTCTGCGCAGCAGCGCTATAGAAGCGCTGCAGCGCGTCCGGGACACGAGATCCTTAATCGGGACGACAACCGAAACCGCCTTGACTTCGGCCACATCTCCGCAGAAAGAGCCGTGGCCTCATTCGTGATTTGGCGCGCTCCCGGGAGGGCACAGATCAACCCCTTGAAGAAGCTACACTTCTTTCCGAGAAGCCAACCTCGTTTCGCTCTCTCGCCCCGCCCCTCTATATTGAGTTGATGCCAGACCAGATGCGCAGCTATCTCGACTTCGAAAAGCCTGTCGCCGAGCTTGACTCCAAGGTCGACGAGCTCAGGACGTTAGCTGCCTCCGGCACCGACATCGCGGAGGAAATCGGCCGGATCGAAGACAAGGCGGCGCAGGCGCTGGCCGACCTCTATCAGAACCTGACGCCGTGGCAGAAGACGCTGGTGGCGCGGCATCCGCAGCGGCCGCATTTCAACGACTTCATCAAGGGCCTGATCACCGAATTCACCCCGCTCGCGGGCGACCGCAAGTTCGGCGAGGACGAGGCGCTGGTCGCGGGCTTCGGCCGTTTCCGCGGCGAAGCCATCTGCGTGATGGGCCAGGAAAAGGGCGATTCCACCGAGAGTCGCATCAAGCACAATTTCGGCATGGCGCGGCCGGAGGGCTATCGCAAATGCGTGCGGCTGATGGAGATGGCCGAGCGGTTCGGCCTGCCCGTGCTGTCGCTCGCCGATTCCGCCGGCGCCTACCCCGGCATCGGAGCCGAGGAGCGCGGCCAGGCAGAAGCCATCGCGCGCTCGACCGATGCCTGCATGGCGCTGACCGTGCCGAACGTCGCCATCATCACCGGCGAGGGCATGTCGGGCGGCGCCATCGCCATCACCACCGCCAACAAGGTGTTGATGCTGGAGCACGCAATCTACAGCGTGATCTCGCCCGAGGCCGCCTCCTCCATCCTCTGGCGCGACGGCAGCAAGGCGCAGGAAGCCGCCAACAGCATGAAGATCACCGCCCAGGACATGCTCCGCTTCGGGGTGATCGACAGCATTTTGAAGGAGCCGGTCGGCGGCGCCCATCGCGACCCCGCCGCCATGATCGCCACCACGGGCGATGCCATCGCCAAGGCCTTCGATGAGATGCGCGGCCTGGACGGCGACGCCATCCGCAAGCAGCGCCGGCAGAAATTCCTCGATATCGGCCGGAAACTGGGCTGATTCGGACGGATTTGGGCCGCACCACCGGTGCGCTCTCTCCCCCGCTTGCGGGGGAGGGCTGGGGAGAGGGTGTCTCAACAACGGGACACTCCCCCAGAGGATAGAACCCTCACCCGGCGCTTCGCGCCGACCTCTCCCGCAAGCGGGAGAGGTGAAGAGGCCCCGGTAACCCCGCATTAACCCTTTTTTTGCCCAAATCAGCGATCTCAGTCCTGATTCGGCTGCAAAGCCCAATTGAGTCCCAAGTTCCGACCCAGTTTAAGTCTCTGTTGACCACGCCGCCTCGCCAACGGGCTCGTGATCCCCGGTCGGGTTGCGACCCCTCGGTGCGGAGGTTAGAATTTTAATCAATGGCTTCAGGGCATAAGCGCTGGGGCTTGGTCTGAATTAAGTCCGGAGTTCCGGTCAGGCCATGCTCCAAAGATCGGGGTTCGCGCTCCTTGCCCGGCACGTTGTGGGGTCCATCTTGAATTCTCGTTCGCTTGCCCGTGCGCTTTTGGCTTCGGTCGCGCTTGCCGCCAGCATTGTGCTGGCCGGCTGCGACACCGACCAGGTCTCGCTCGCGACCAACGCCAAGGCCAACCAGCCGGTCTCGCCAA
Source organism: Bradyrhizobium sp. WSM3983 (assembly GCF_000473045.1). GTDB lineage: Bacteria > Pseudomonadota > Alphaproteobacteria > Rhizobiales > Xanthobacteraceae > Bradyrhizobium. The sequence goes on from NZ_AXAY01000022.1 coordinate 16,990, forward strand.
AGCTCGTCGCCGCGATGGGCGAGAAGGACATGGATCTGCAATCGCCGATCCTGATCCGCCTGTTCAAGCAGGAAGCCGAGCTCGAGATCTGGAAGCAGACCCGCTCCGGACAGTTCGCGCTGCTCAAGACCTACCCGATCTGCCGCTGGTCGGGCGATCTCGGCCCGAAGGTGCGCGAAGGCGACCGCCAGGCGCCGGAAGGATTCTACTCGATCAACCCGAGCCAGATGAATCCGCAGTCGGCCTATTACCTGTCGTTCAACACCGGCTTCCCCAACGCGTTCGACAAGGCGCTCGGCCGCACCGGCTCGCAGCTGATGGTGCACGGCGATTGCTCGTCGCGCGGCTGCTACGCGATGACGGACGAGCAGATCGCGGAGATCTATTCGTTGGGGCGCGAGTCGTTCTTCGGCGGCCAGAAGGCGTTCCAGTTCCAGGCGTATCCTTTCAAGATGACGCCGGTGAACATGGCCAAGCACCGCAACAATCCGAACATGGCCTTCTGGAAGATGATCAAGGAAGGCTATGATCATTTCGAGGTGACACGACAGGAGCCGAAGGTCGACTTCTGCGAGAAGAAGTATGTGTTCGACGCCGCCAAGGCACCCGATGCCAAGCGGGATCCCGTGTTCGACGCTTCGGCGAAGTGCCCGGCCTATGTCATCCCCGAAGACATCGCCAGCGCCGTGCGCGAGAAAGAGCAGCGCGACGAAGCCGAGTACAACAAGCTCGTCGCCAAGGGCACGCCGGTGGCACGCATGAACACCGGCATCGACGGCGGCATGAACAAGGTCTTCGCTTCCAAGATTCCGGAAGGCTCGACCGGCCTGTCGGAGGGCGCCGAAGGCAATACGCTGCAGATGCTGGCGATGTCGAAGGCGCCGGGCACCATCCCCGGCACCGTCAACCCGCCGAAACCGAATCTCGAGCCCGCCGCGACCGCGCCGCGGGAAGAGCCGGTCGTTGCGGTCGCGGCACCCGCGACCAACACCCGCGTCGCCTCGGCCGAGAAATCAGGCGGCTTCTTCTCCAACCTCGGCCGCAAGATGGGCCTCGGCAGCGCCGACACCACAGCGACCACGTCGCCGCCGCAAGCAACCGCGTCGGTGACCCCGGCGCCCGCCACGCCGAGCACGGCCTCCAGGCTGAAGGCCGCAGTGACGCGCTTCGTGCCGGGCCACCACGATGCCTCGAAGGACAAGCCGGCAGTTGGCACCAAATCCGCCGAGCCGGCCAAGCCCGCCGAGACCAAGGTCGCGGCAACGCGGCCCGCGCTAAAACCGTCGGTGAACGATGGTGCGGGTGACGGCACGCAGATGGCCGGTGCGGCACCGGTGGTGTCGTCGAACTCGTTCGACAGCCGGTTTGGCGCGGTCAAGTAGGCGAGCGTTCCGCCTGCAACTCCTACGGCGCCAGATAGCGCATCAGCTCCGGATTGCCCCTCACCTCGCCCGCCGCGCCTTGCAGCGCGACTCTTCCGCGATCGAGCACGTAGGCATAATCCGCGACGCGGAGTGCGAGGTCGAGGTGCTGCTCGACGATGATGACGGCGATATTCCTGGCGAGCTCGATCAGGCGCTCGGTGATCTCCTCGATCACGCCGATCCAGACGCCTTCGGTCGGCTCGTCCAGCAGCAGCAATTTCGGATCGCCCAGCATGGCGCGCCCGATGGCGAGCATCTTGCGCTCGCCGCCGGACAGCGTGCCGGCGGGCTGGTCGAGGCGCTGGCCGAGTTTCGGGAAGATGGCCAGCACGCGGTCGACCGCGGTGGCGTCCTTGTTGAACAGCGAGCCGACCGCGAGATTGTCGCGCACCGACAGGCGCGCGAACACCGAGTGCTCCTGCGGCACGTAGCCGATGCCGGCGCGAACACGCTCCTCAGGCCGCCTGCGGCTGATATCGCGTCCGTCGAAGCCGACCTCACCCCTCCACGTCGGCAGCTCGCCGACGATGGTCTTCATCAGCGTGGTCTTGCCGGCGCCGTTGCGCCCGAGCACCGCGACCCCGCCGCGCCAGGGAATGCCGAGGTTGACGTCGAACAGGACCTGGCTGCGGCCATAGCCGGCGTCGAGATGCTTGATGTCCAAAAATTCAGGCACGGCGCAGATAAATCTCCTGGACGGATTTGTTGGCCTGGATCTCGGACACGGTGCCAGATGCCAGCACCTTGCCCTGGTCGAGCACGGTCAACCGATCGCAGATGTCGCGGATGAAATCGAGGTCGTGCTCGACGATGACGAGCGAGCAATGTTTTTTGATCGGCTGCAGCAATTCGCCGGTGACGCGGCGCTCCTCCAGGCTCATGCCGCCGGTCGGCTCGTCGAGCAAAAGGAGCTTGGGTTTGCCCGCGAGCGCCATCGCGATCTCCAGCCATTGCTGCTGGCCATGCGACAGAGCGGCCGCCGCATCAAAGGCGCGCTCGGCAAGACGGAATTGCGTCAGCATGGTCATGACCTGATCATGCAGCAGCCCGCGCGTGCACGAAAAAACGAGGTCGAGCAGCGAGGACTGCGCCTGCAGCGCGAGCAGGATGTTGTCGTACAGCGTCAACGACGGCAGCACGCTCGTGATCTGGAATTTCAGGCTCATGCCGGCCCGAGCACGCTCGGTCGGCGTGAACGAGGTGATGTCGGCATTGACGAAGCTCACCTTGCCTTGCGTGGGCACCTCGGCGCCGGCGATGCACTTCATCAGCGTGCTCTTGCCGGAGCCGTTCGGGCCGATCAGACCGTGAAACTCGTTCTCGCCGACGGTCAGCGCGGCGCCGTCGAGCGCAGTGAGCTTGCCGAATATTTTTGAGATGCCCGCGGCCTCAAGGAGCATTTTGCTTCTCCTTGCGTGTAGCACCGAAGCTGCCGACGCGCTCGCGTTCGCCGAGGACAAAACTGATCAGGCCGAGCGGCCGGAACAGGATCACGAGCAGCAGCAACAATCCCAAAATGATCGGCCAGATGTCGCGATAATTGTCCGACAGCCAGAAGCTGACGCCCTCGACGATGACGGCGCCGATGACGGCGCCAATCAGCGTGCCGGAGCCGCCGAACAGCACGTAGAGCACGACCTGCGTCGAGACGACGACGCCGACCATGTTGGGCCACACAAAGCCCTCGTGGAAGGCATAGAGACTGCCGGCAAGGCCGGCGATGGCGCCGCCGATCGCAAAGATGATCGCCTTGAGGTGCTGCGCCTTGTAGCCGAAGAAGGCGATGCGCTGCTCGTTCTCACGCAAGCCTGCCAGCGCGAGGCCAAACTGCGAGCGCACCAGGAAGCGGCAGAGCAGGTAGACGACGACGAGGATGCCGAGCACGAGATAGTAGAACGCCGGCCCCTCAGAGAATTCGTAGCCACCGAGCGTCATCGACGAGATCGAGGGAATGCCGTTCTGGCCGCCGAGATAATACCAGCCGCGCGCCAGCCGATCGGCGGCGTAGGAGCCGGTGAGCGTGCCGAGCGACACGAAGATCACGCTGGAGGGATGCCGGCCCAGCAGCAGGAAACCGCCGAGCAGGAGCGCGAATGTGAGGCCGATAATGGTGCCCGCAGGGAGCACCAGGAGGATGTTGGTGATGTCCAGATCGCGCGCGAGCAGCGCGACGCCGTAGCCGGCCGAGCCGAAGAACAGGGCCTGGCCAAAGCTCATGATGCCGGCATAGCCCCACACCAGATCGAACGACAGCGCAAACAACGCAAGGATGATCACGCGCGTTGCGAACACCGTGAGGTAATCCTGCAGCACCAGCGGCGCGAGAAGCGCGGCGATAAGCACCACGCCCTCAACGATCGGCAGGACTTTTCGCACCGACGATCGCTTGATCGGTGCGCTTTCCGTCACCGAAACGTCTGTCTCATCCCCGACGTCGGCGTGGACGGCCTGTTTAGCTGCACCCATGGATTTCAGTATTCCGAGTTAAAGCACCTTGTGGCGGTGTCTGCACCTCTCCCCAACGGGGAGAGGTGAAGAAAGTCTCAGCATTCCTTGGGGTCGACGAGACCGTCGCTGCGTCCGACGATCTCGTAGTTCCCGGCCTTGGCGACCGCGGTGTACATCTTCATCTTGCAGTGCCGCTTGCCCGGCACCATCTCGGCCGGTCCACCCGGCCCTTCCGCGATCTTGGCGTGGTCGAGCGCGGCGGCAACCGAGTCGCGGTCGATCTTGCCGGCTTCCTTGACGGCCGCTTCCCACAGCTTGAGGCCACGATAGGTGCCGGTCGCGGCACTGCCGGCAGCGAACAGGAAGTTGCCCGGAAAATCCTTCTCGTAGGCCGCCTGGATCTTGGCGTCGAACGGGTTCTCCTTGGTTAGCACCTTGAAATAGTCGAGACAGCTCGCGAGGCCCTCGATCTCGGCGGCCTGGTTGATGTTGAGCGTGTTCTCGTCATAGTAGACGCAGGCCAAGCGGCCGCCGTTCTTGAGGAAGCCGGCTTCATAGAGCTGCTTGAAGAACGGGCCGACACCCGGCGGGATGACGGTGTTGAAGACGACGTCGACCTTGTTGGAGATGATGCGGTTGACGGTCGCGGAGAAATCGACCTGGTCGAGCGGGTAATACTCCTCGAACACGACCTCGCCGCCATTGGCTTCGATCACCTTGCGGGCATAGACGTTGAGCGTGTGCGGCCAGACATAATTGGCGCTCGGCAATGCGAATTTCTTGCCGCCGTTCTTGATCAGCCAGGGGATGAATTCGTCACACTGCTGCGCCGGCGTCGGCCCGGTGCAGAACAGATAGGGCGTGCACTCCTTGCCTTCGTAGAGCTGCGGATAGATGTAGAGCGTCTTGCCGCGCGCCACGATCGGGTCCTTGATCGCGTTGCGCATCGACGAGGTGATGCCACCGAGCACCATGTCGACCTTGTCGCGCTGGATCAGTTTTCGCACGTTGCCGACCGCGACGGATTCGTTCGATGCGGTGTCCTCGATGTAGAGCTCGAGCGGCCGGCCGAGCAGACCGCCCGAGGCGTTGATCTCCTTGATCACCATCTTGGCGACATTGGCGTCGGCATTGCCGGCGTAGGCGATCGGACCGGTGAGATCGGTGGCGATGCCGACCTTGATCGGGGCTTCGGCCGCGTTGGCCCAGGGCGCGGGGACCACCCAGCTGCCGACCCCGGTTGCGACCGCACCGGATGCGAACGCGAAATTGGACAGCAAGCGGCGGCGTGAGAGTTGGCGATCGAACATGTGATTAAACCCCTTTTCCAGCGATGAGGCCCTGCGGCCGGAATTTGATGAAGGCAATGGCGAGAACGAAAACGAGGACATCGGCGACCACGGGCGCCATGACCCAGGGCAGCGCCGCGCTGAGCGTGCCGATCACACCGGCGCCGGCGACCGGGCCGATGAAGGAGCCGACACCGCCGACCATGACGGCGACAAAGCCCTGGATCAGGAAGCGGATGCCGAGATCGGCGTAGAGGCTGAACACCGGCACAATCAGTGCGCCGGCAAGGCCGGCGAGCGCCGACCCAAAGGCAAACGTGGCGCCGTACATCAGGGGCGTGGAGATGCCCGATGCGCGCGCCAGCGACGGATTCTCCAGCGTCGCGCGCATGCGTAGACCAAAGCTCGTGCGCGACAGCAGGAGATAGCAGCCCACCATCACCAGCAACGTGATGACAATGATGGTGAAGCGCCACGCCGAAATGTGCATGGAGCCGATATCGATCGAGCCGCCGATCGGCTCGGGCACCGTGAGATAGAAGCCGCCGATCAGGCCGCGCACGGATTCGCGGATGATCAGGCCGAGCGCGTAGGTGCCAAGCATCGCCACGATCGGCGCGGCGTAGAAGCGGCGGATGATCAGCGCCTCCAGCACGAAGCCGAGCGCGCCGACCAGGAACGGCGCTGCGACCATGCCGGTCCAGATCGGCAGGCCCTTGGCGTAAGCGAGATAGGTGATGTAGGCCCCGAGCAGGACGAACTCGCCCTGCGCGAAGTTGAAGATGCCCATCATGCTCGCAATGATCCCGAGCCCCAGCACGATCAGGACGATGATCGCGCCAAAGCTCAGGATTTCGAACGCCGCGACGAACGCGTTAGTCATGCGGCAGAGCCCTTCCCGTTCCGATGGAATCGGAACGGGGCTCTGGATTCTCGTTTTGATGCGTTTTCTTGACGCGAACCGGTATCCACTTCGCTCGAAATCGCCCTGCTGTTCCGTCCGCCTGCATCAATGCCTCGCTCACATCTTCTTCCAGTCGCCGATCTGCTCGAAAGCGTGCGCGGCGCGGTAGATGGTGGATTCCTCGAACATGCGGCCGACCAGCATCAGGCCGACCGGCAGGCCGTCGACCATGCCACAGGGCAGCGACATCGCGGGATGATGGGTGATGTCGAACGGCGCGGTGTTGGAGATCATCTCCAGCGCGCGGGCGACGTAGTCTTCGCGGCTAGCCGTCGGCTCCGGCAGCTTGGTCGCCTTCATCGGCGTCGTCGGCAGCAAGAGCAGATCGTAATCCTTGAAAGCCTTGTCATAGGCTGCGGTCAGGCGCCGCGAGATATTGAGCGCCTTGCCGTAGTAGCGGGGACCAAAAGTGTTGTTGATATAGGTGCCCAGCATCAAAAACAGCTTTGTGGTCTCGGACAGCGAATCGGCCTGACGCCGCCAGCCGCGATGGAAGTCCATCAGCGTGGTCGAGTAGAGATCGGCGCGGCTAAGACCATAACCGTCGCCGTACATCATGGTCTGGGTCATGCCCTCGGTGCCGATCGGCGTCCAGATCGCGGGGCCGGCGAGGTGCATCGGGATCGAGACGATCTCGACGGTGGCGCCGAGATCCTTGAAACGCTTGGCGGCCTCGCGAACGCTTTCGTTGACGGCGGCCTCGGCATTCGCCTGCTCGAAGCCTTCCTTCAGCATGCCGATCTTCATGCCTTTCACGCCCTGGCCGAGCGCCTTGGTGTATTCTTCGATCTTCGGCGCCTTGATGCGGGGATCGTAGCCGTCATCGCCGGCGAGCACTTCGAGCAGCAGCGCGTTGTCGGCGACGGTCGCCGTCATCGGGCCGGTGTGATCGACGAAAATCTCGATCGGCATGATGCCGGTGTAGGGCACCAGGCCCCAGGTCGGCTTCATGCCGTAGGTGCCGCAGAACGAGGACGGCATGCGGATCGAGCCGCCCTGGTCGCCGCCGATCGCCATGTCGACTTCACCCAGCGCAACGACGACACCGCTGCCCGAGGACGAGCCGCCGGCCGAATATCCCATCTTGTGGGGATTATGGACGGCTCCCACCGCGTTGGTGTGGCTGCCGCCGGACATGCAGAAGGATTCGCAATGCACCTTGCCGGCGATCTCGGCACCGGCATCGAGCATGCGGGTGACGATGGTGGCGTCGAAATCGGGGACGTAACCTTCGAGCGTTGTCGAACCGTTCATCATGGGCACGCCGGCGAGCATGATGTTGTCTTTCAGAGCGACGGTCTTGCCCTTGAGCTTGCCGCTGGGAGCGCCCTTCACGGTCGATTTGCGGTACCACGCGTTGCGCGGATTCTCCTCGGGTGAGGGGCGATAGCCGGGCGTGCGCGGATATTTCACCTCCGGCACCTCGTCCGGCATCGCGCCGACGAGATTGTAGGCATCGATCGAGCCCTGCATCAGGCCACGGAACGAGGCGACGTCGGCGTCGGTCAGCGCGAGGCCGCACTGCTCGGCGACGCTGCGGAGTTGGGCTGGTGTGGGAAGGACAACTGTCACGGCGCTCTCCTGAAGTTTCTTGGAACGAACGTTGGGCGCGGCCGCCCCGGCACGACGCACGCACCATCGGCCTCGCCGAAACATTCAAAACGGAAATATTTTCCTTTTCAAGTATTATTTTACGTTTGCGCGTGTCCGGATTGTCGCTGGTGTCTCAGACCGGCTTGATCAGCTTGAAGTCGAGGCCATCGGCCTCGGCGAGATACATCTGCATCCGGGCGTGACCGTTGCGAACGACGACTGGGCCCCGCGCGCCGCCGTAAACGATGTTGCGCCCCGCCGCGAGCATCGGCCCCATCGCCAACGAACCGGCCTTGTTCGCGACGGCTTCAAGGAAGCGCAGGCCCTCATAGCTGGACTGGCCGACCGAGCCGATCGGCGCGGCGTTCGGTCCGAACATCTGGCGATAACGGCTCTGGAAATCATCATTGGCGCGCGAACCGACACCGGGGAAATAGCCGGAGGCACAGAACATGTTCTCGCTGTTGTCGGCGCCGATGCCGAGCAGCACGGTCTCATCCATCGCACCGGCCAGCCGCAGCGTCGTCGCGGCGAGACCGCACTCGCCGAAGGCGCGGTTGAAGGTGATGCTGTCGGTGCCGATCAGAGAGATCAGGACGACGTCCGGTCTTGCCGCCCGTATGCGCTCCAGATGCGACTCGTGGTTGTCCTCGCCGAGAGGGACGAACTCCTCGCCGACGACGCGTCCGCCGGTTTCCTTGATGTAGCGCTTCACCGCGCGATGCGATTGCCACGGCCAGACATAGTCGCTGCCGATCAGGTACCAGCGCGCTGCTTTCTTGACGTCGGCCAGCCAGTGGATCGAAGGGCGGCTCTGCCAGCGCGGCGTTTCGCCGATCGCCATCACGCCCGGCGTCAGCTCGCCGCCCTCGTAGACGGGCGTGTAGATGTAGGGAATGCGATGACACGTGGTGACGTCGCGCAGGCCGACGCGGACCGCGCTGGTATGCAGCCCGACGATCAGGTCGACCTCATCGAAGGCAATGGCCTGCTCGGCGCGGTTCAAGATCTCGTCGAGCGGCCCGCCGGCGTCGTAAATCGACAGCTCGATCTCACGTCCAAGGATGCCGTCGCGCTTGTTGATTTCGGCGACCGCGAGCTGCGCGCTGTTGGTCGCGCACGGACCCCAGACCCCAGGCGAGCCGGTGCAGCAGATGAAGCCTCCGATGCGAAGCTTGTTCGTGCCGCGACGTTTGAAGAAGGCATGGTCGCCCGGCGACAGCGCAGCATCAGCCGCCGATGACGACAGATTCCTGAGCAGCATCGACGGCGGCAATGCCGGGCCGCCGTGAGCCGGGAAGTTTACCGTCGCGCGCACGCCGACTCCTGTCTGGTCCCAGACCTGAAAGCACATTGAGCAGGCGGCCGCGGCTTCCGCCCTTTTGTTGGGCAATGATCCTATTTTGAAAATATTGAATATTCAAGAATTGAAGTGCATATAGAAGCAGCATTGATTGCAAGACATTCACTCATTTGGGTCAAGACGAAGTCTTAGCCGTGGCAAAATCGAACGCTCCAATCACCGAACACCTCGCTTATCTGCTCGCGCAAGCCAACCGGGAGATCAACCGGCAGCTGGAACTGCGGTTGAGCAAGGAGAGGGTTCCCGTCGAGCAATGGCGCATCCTGAAAGTGCTGTCGGACGGCGATGGCCATTCGATGGGCGAGCTTGCGGATGCCGTGCTGCTCAACCACCCAACGCTGACCAAGATGATCGACCGCATGGTCTCCGACACGCTGGTCTATCGCGTGCAGGATCCCAACGACCGCCGCAAGGTGCTGATGTTCATCTCCGACCGCGGCAAGGTGCTGTGCAAGAAGCTCAACTCGCTCGCGGTCGACCAGGAAGAGCACATCCTGGAGAGCTACGGCGACAAATCGACGAGCGAGCTGAAGCGGCTGCTGGAGAGCTTGATCGACAGTTCGAATTGAAATCGAGATCGAGAGTCGGGCCGCGTGCCAGGCACGATGCAAAGGCATTCGAGCACCGTCTCAAAGCGCTTCCACTCGATCGGCGACTGACGTAGACTGCCGTCCAGCCGCCATCGGGTCGTGCCGAAGGCCCGCCAGTTCATTAGCGGCAATTTGCCCACGGCGGGCTCGCAATCCTTGCTCGATATATTTTTGAGCTGACGCTTTTTCATCGCGCCGTGTGGACAGCATACACTGCATTCATCACTCGCTTCCCGAGGGGAGAAGTCGCATGCATTTCTGTATGACAGGACAGTACACGCCCAAATCGCTCAACAGCATCATGGAGAATCCCAAGACCAATCGCTACGAAGCGGCCAAGACTCTGATCGAAGCCGCGGGAGGCAAATTGGTTTCGATGTACAGCACCGCTGCCGAAGGTCCTGGCGTGCTGGTCATCTTCGACGTGCCTGACCCCAGTGCAGCGCCGGCGATCTCCGGTACCGTGGTGGCATCCGGTGCCATCCACCATGTGAACCTCATGCGTCTATGGACGCAGGACGAAATTATGCAGGTTCGGCAAAAGGCAATCGAGCTGCGCGGCAAGTACGTGCCGCCCGGCGGCTAACGGCCGCGCATATACTCGAGCAGCAGCGGCGTGGGTGCTCCGGCCAAGCCGGGGCACCCCTGCGGGAAGGGCGTACCGGCCCTTGGTTACGCGTACCGCCCGTGGCAGTGCTTGTACTTCTTGCCTGAGCCGCACGGGCAGTCCTCGTTGCGGCCGATCTTGCCCCAGCTGGCCGGGTTCTTCGGGTCGCGCAGCGCTGCGTCGGTGGCCTGTGGGGCGAGCGTGACACTGGCAAGCGCCATCTCGTCCTCGCCGGTGTCGGGATTGAGCTTGTGCGCTTCCATCGCGGGCAGCATCGGGGCTTCCTGCTCCGGCGGGACGATCTCGACCCGCATCAGCTGCGCCGTGACGGCCTCGCGCAGATGCGCGCTCATCTCCTGGAAGAGATTGAAGGCCTCGGTCTTGTACTCCTGCAACGGATCGCGCTGGCCGTAACCGCGCAAGCCGATGACCTGGCGCAGATGATCGAGCATGATCAGGTGCTCGCGCCAGAGATGGTCGAGCGTCTGCAGCAGGATGGTCTTCTCGACGTAACGCATCACGTCGGGGCCCCATTGCCCGACCTTGGCTGCCATGTGCTCGTCGGCTTTGGTCTCGATGCGCTTGAGCAGCTCCTCGTCGGCGATGCCCTCTTCCTTGGCCCAGTCGTCGACCGGCAGGTCGAGATCGAGCACGCGCCTCAGCTCTTCCTTGAGGCCGGCGACATCCCACTGCTCGGCATAGGCATGCTCGGGCACATGCTTGGCGACGAGATCGTCGATGAAGGCATGACGCATGTCTGTGACGGTTTCGGCGACGCTCTCGTCCTTCATCAGGTCGACGCGCTGGTCGAAGATCACCTTGCGCTGGTCGTTCTGGACGTTGTCGAACTTGAGGAGGTTCTTGCGGATATCGAAGTTGCGGGCTTCGACCTTCTGCTGCGCCTTCTCCAGCGCCTTGTTGATCCAGGGATGGATGATGGCCTCGCCCTCTTGCAGGCCGAGACGCTGGAGCATGCTGTCGAGACGATCCGAGCCGAAGATGCGCATCAGATCGTCTTCCAGCGACAGGAAGAACTTCGAGCGGCCGGGGTCGCCCTGACGGCCGGAACGGCCGCGCAGCTGGTTGTCGATGCGGCGGGATTCATGCCGCTCGGAGCCCATGATGTAGAGGCCGCCGGGCTTGGTCACCGTCTTGGCGGGCTTGGAGCCCTTGGCCGGCTCGATCTCCACGATCTCTTCCGCCTTGAGCACGATGTCGCGGAAACGCTCGACGTCGGCCTTGATCTGCTCGATCTTCCTGGCTTTCTCGGCCTCGTCCTCGATGCCCGCAGTCTCCTTCGGGATGCGCATATCGAGCGAGCCGCCGAGCTTGATGTCGGTACCGCGGCCGGCCATGTTGGTCGCGATCGTGATCGCGCCGGGCACGCCGGCTTCAGCCACGATATAGGCTTCCTGCTCGTGGAAGCGCGCGTTCAGCACCGCGAACAGCTTGGCCGGCTTACCGGCCCGGGCAGCGGCATAGAGCTTGTCGAGCGCGTTCTCCTTGCCGAAGTCGATCTGCTTGTAGCCGTTTGATTTAAGGAATTCGGCAAGCACCTCCGACTTCTCGATCGACGCGGTGCCGACCAGCACCGGCTGGAGCCGGGCGTTCGCCCGCTCGATCTCGGCGAGGATGGCCTGGTACTTTTCTTTCTGGGTGCGATAGACCTCGTCGTCCTCGTCGAGGCGGCCGACCGGCACGTTGGTCGGGATCTCCACGACTTCGAGCTTGTAGATGTCAAAGAGTTCGTCGGCTTCGGTCAACGCCGTGCCGGTCATGCCGGCAAGCTTTTCATACATCCGGAAATAGTTCTGGAAGGTGATCGAGGCCAGCGTCTGGTTTTCCGGCTGAACCGTGACGTGCTCCTTGGCTTCCAGCGCCTGATGCAGGCCTTCGGAATAGCGGCGGCCGGCCATCATGCGTCCGGTGAACTCGTCGATGATGACGACCTCGTCCTCGCGGACGATATAGTCCTTGTCGCGGGTGAACAGCGTGTGGGCGCGCAGGGCCTGGTTGATGTGGTGCACGACCGAGACGTTCTCGACGTCGTAGAGCGACTCGCCCTTGAGCTGGCCGGCGTCGCGCAGCAGCGTCTCGATCTTCTCCATGCCGGCTTCGGTGAGCGTCACGGTGCGCTGCTTCTCGTCGACCTCGTAGTCGGTCTTGTCGAGCTTGGGCAGGAAGCCGTCGATCGTGTTGTAGAAGTCCGAGCGGTCGTCGAGCGGGCCGGAGATGATTAACGGCGTGCGCGCCTCGTCGATCAGGATGGAGTCGACTTCGTCGACGATGGCGTAGAAGTGCGGCCGCTGGACCATGTCCTCGAGCCGGTACTTCATGTTGTCGCGCAGATAGTCGAAGCCGTATTCGTTGTTGGTGCCGTAGGTGATGTCGCAGGCGTAGGCCGCCTTGCGCTCGGAATCGTCGAGGCCGTGGACGATCACGCCCGTGGTCATGCCGAGGAAGCCATAGATCTGACCCATCCAGCCGGAGTCGCGGCGAGCGAGGTAGTCGTTGACGGTGACGACGTGGATGCCCTTGCCGGCGAGCGCGTTGAGGTAGACGGCGAGCGTCGCGACCAGCGTCTTGCCTTCGCCGGTCTTCATCTCGGCGATGTCGCCCTCGTGCAGCACCATGCCGCCGATCAGCTGGACGTCGAAATGGCGCTGGCCGAGCGTGCGCTTGGCGGCCTCGCGCACGGTGGCGAAGGCAGGCACCAGCAGGTCGTCGAGCGTCTTGCCCTCGGCAAGCTGCTTCCTGAACTCGACCGTGCGGGCCTTGAGCGCCTCGTCGGAGAGCTCCGAGACCTCTGCCTCCAGCGCGTTGATCGCGCTGACGCGGGACTGGTATCCCTTCACCCGCCGGTCGTTGGCGGAGCCGAAAAACTTGCGGGCGAGCGCGCCGATCATGCCTAGTTCCTGTGTTCGCGATTTAACCGCGTTGCAGCCGAAAGGTTGTCACCCGCTTGCCTATCAACACACCGTGACGCCTGATGGCGTCAGAGCCCGGACTGCGGGGGTCATCCGCCATATGGGTGGGAATTGGGCAAGTCAGGGTTCAACGGCCAAAAACGCAGCAAAATAAACGCCATCGCCATGGTCGCGACCGGGCAGAGATATGGCCCGGTCAGGGCCTTGTCAACGGCGGCCGCATTGCGGCTAATTCATCATTTTGACAGACTTTTCGCGTTGCCAAGCCCCCCTGAATTGGGCGAGTGTCCGCCCCGCTCGAGCAGCCCCCTGCTTCAACAAAAGGATTTTCCATGACCACCTCGTTCCCGGTAACCACCGGCCTGCGTTTCCGCCATGCGTCTGCCCTGGCTGGAGGCCTGGCCCTGGCGCTGACCCTGGCGTTCGCGGGCCCGCTCCGGGCCGCCGACGATCCGGTCCTGGCGAAGGTCAATGGCGCCGAAATCAAGAAGAGCGACGTCGCAATGGCCGAGGAGGAACTCGGACCGAGCCTCGCCCAGATGGACCCGGCGACCAAGGACGAGAACGTCCTGTCGTTCCTGATCGACATGAAAATCGTCTCCAAGGCCGCCGAGGACAAGAAGGTCGCCGACGGCGAGGAATTCAAGAAGCGGATGGCGTTCGCCCGCAACCGCCTGCTGATGGACAGCCTGCTGGCCCAGGAAGGCAAGGCCGGCACCACCGACGACGCCATGAAGAAGGTCTATGAGGAGGCCTCCAAGCAGATCACCGGCGAGCAGGAAGTGCGCGCCCGCCACATCCTGGTCGAGACCGAGGACGAGGCCAAGGCGGTGAAGGCCGAGCTCGACAAGGGCGCCGATTTCGCCGAGCTCGCCAAGAAGAAGTCCAAGGATCCGGGCTCCGCCGACGGCGGCGACCTCGGCTTCTTTACCAAGGAACAGATGGTGCCTGAATTCTCGGCCGTCGCGTTCACGCTCGAGCCGGGCAAGATCTCCGATCCGGTGAAGTCGCAGTTCGGCTGGCACATCATCAAGGTCGAAGAAAAGCGTAACCGCAAGGCGCCGGACTTCGAGCAGGTCAAGGCCCAGATCGAGCAGTACGTCACTCGTAAGGCCCAGGCCGACTACGTCGCCAAGCTGCGTGCCGAAGCCAAGGTCGAGCGGACGGACCAGCCGGCGGCAGACGCCAAGCCGGCCGATGCGGCGAAGCCCTCCGACAGCAAGATGGCTCCTCCGGCCAAGAAGTAAAAATCTGCTGTCACTTCGGTGACGCCAAGAGTATCTAAGCATCGCAATGGCCGGGCCTAAAGTGCGCAGCACGTCTTCGCACTGGAGGCCCGGCCATCTGCGTATCCAGACCTCACCAAGGCCCCCCGCGATGTCCTCAACCGTCTCCCCGCTCGCCCCGAAGAACGTTCCCGACATGCCCGTGATCGCGGGCGTCCGTCTCGCGACGGCCGAGGCCGGCATCCGCTACAAGAATCGCACCGACGTGCTGCTGGCGATCATGGACAAGGGCACCGCGGTGGCCGGCGTCTTCACAAAGTCGAAATGCCCGTCCGCGCCGGTCGAATGGTGCCGCGCCAGGTTGAAGGGCGGCAAGGCCCGCGCGCTGGTCGTCAATTCCGGCAATGCCAACGCCTTCACCGGCAAGACCGGCCGCGGCTCGACCGCACTGACCGCGAAGATCGCGGCCAAGGCCGTCGGCTGCAGCGAGGGCGAGATCTTCCTGGCCTCGACCGGCGTGATCGGCGAGCCGCTGGATGCGACCAAGTTCGACGGCGTGCTGGGACGCCTTGCCGAGACCGCAGAAGCCGGCGATTACCTCGCCGCCGCCAAGGCGATCATGACCACCGACACCTTCCCCAAGGTCGCGACCGCGACCGTCAAGCTCGGCAAGGCCAAGGTCACCATCAACGGCATGGCCAAGGGCGCCGGCATGATCGCCCCAGACATGGCGACGATGCTGTCCTTCATCTTCACCGACGCGCCGATCGCGCCCGCTGCGCTCCAGGCGCTGCTCAAGGCCGGCGTCGAGGACACTTTTAATGCGGTCACAATCGACGGCGACACCTCGACCTCGGACACGCTGCTGGCATTTGCGACGGGTGCCGCTGCCGAGCACGGTGCACCAAAGATCAGCCGAGCCAGCGATCCGCGCCTGAAGGCCTTCACCAAGGCCTTCAACCAAGTGCTCGCCAATCTCTCCGAGCAGGTCGCCCGCGACGGCGAAGGCGCGCGCAAGCTGGTCGAGATCACCGTCGAGGGCGCCAAGACCAAAGCCTCGGCACGCAAGATCGCGATGTCGATTGCCAACTCGCCGCTGGTGAAAACCGCAATCGCAGGCGAGGACGCCAATTGGGGCCGCGTGGTGATGGCCGTGGGCAAGGCCGGCGAGCCGGCCGATCGCGACAAGCTGTCGATCTCCTTCAACGGCATCCGCGTCGCCAAGAGCGGCGCGCGCGATCCGTCCTACGACGAGGCGCAGGTGTCGGAAGCGATGAAAGCTCCGGAGATCGCGATCAAGGTCTCGCTCGGCCTCGGCAAGGGTCGCGACCGCGTGCTGACCTGCGACCTCACCAAGGAATATGTCGCGATCAACGGGGACTACAGGTCTTAAGCGGAGCCGATGACCGACCTCAAACTGACACTGGTGGTGGCGTGCGCGCTCGTCGACGCCGACAAGCGCGTTCTGATCGCGCAGCGTCCCGAGGGCAGGACGCTCGCGGGCCTCTGGGAATTTCCCGGCGGCAAGTGTGAACCCGAAGAGCGGCCGGAGCAGAGCCTGATCCGCGAGCTCAACGAGGAGCTCGGCATCACCGTCGCCGAGCCCTGCCTGGCGCCGCTGACCTTCGCGAGCTACGGCTACGAGACCTTTCATCTCTTGATGCCGCTCTATATCTGCCGCCGCTGGGAAGGGATCGTCGAAGCCCGCGAAGGCCAGACGCTAGCTTGGGTCCGCGCCAACAAGCTGCGCGACTATCCGATGCCGCCCGCGGACATTCCGCTGATCCCGCATTTGATTGATTTGCTGATGTGAGGCCGGGCCTCATCCTGAGGAGCCGCGAAGCGGCGTCTCGAAGGATGGCCACATGGCACTAGCCGGGCCTCAATGGTTCGAGACGGCGCTGACGCGCCCCCTTACCATGAGGATTACTCTTTCCCCGCCTTCTTCACCGCCTCCGCCAGGCTCGCTTTGGCCGAACCGGGCTTCAGCGGCTGCTGCTGGCTTGCATGCGGGGCCCAGCCGGAGAGCCAGACGATGTCGAAGGTCGCGCGAATGCGGCCGTCGGCATCGGCAAAGCGCTCGGCGTAGATTTCAGCCATGCGCAGCAGCGTCGCGCGCCGGCTCGGCGCACGCCGCCGCTCGATCAGCACATTGGCCGCGCCCATGCGGCGGATATCGTGCATCAGCGCGAACGCGTTGCCATAGCGTACCACGACGCGATCGACGTCGGTGACGGGCAGCGCAAAGCCTGCCCGCTGCAACAGTGCGCCGATGTCGCGCAGATCGGCGAACGGCGCCACGCGCGGCGACACGCCGCCTTCGCGTTCAGCTTCAGCCGCGGCAAAGGCCTGGCGTAACTCGGTCAGGCTGTCGCCGCCGATCATCGCGGCGAGCAGCAGCCCGTCCGGCTTCAACGCGCGGCGAACCTGCGCGAGCACGCCGGGAAGATCGTTGACGAATTGCAGCGCCAGCGCGGAAACGACAAGATCGAGGCTTTCCGGCGCGAACGGCAATTTCTCCGCACCCGCGTCATCGAGCGCGATCCGTTGGATGGAAGGCAGCCGCGCCCGCAGCCCCGCGAGCCCCTCACCGGGCGTCCAGAGATCGGCCGGCGCATGAAACTCGCGCATCACCGCAGCCAGCCGCTCGGACATGTCCTCGGCGACCCGATCGAGCAGAAAGGAGGCCGGCCCCTGCGCCTGCGCACGCTGCTGCCGCGCATGCAGCAATGCACGATCGAACAAGGCGGGTGGGGTCTGCGGGTTCTGAGCCATGCTGCTGGTTACGCCGATCACGACGGTTCTGGCAATCCGGTGCATGCGGCGCTAGCCTCCCCTCATGGACGCCAACGCCGCACCCACCCGTTTCATCGCTGCACCCTTCCGTGCCGCATGGACGGCCGGCCGCCACGTGCTGTCGCGTGCGGCGCGGCTTGCGCTCGACATTGCGCTGCCGACGCTGTGCGTGTCCTGCCGCGAGCCGGTCGATGGTGAAGGCGTGTGCGCGGCCTGCTGGTCGCGGCTGTCCTTCATCGAGCGGCCTTACTGCCCGCGGCTCGGCATTCCCTTCGTCTATGATCCCGGCCCCGACATGCTGTCGATGGAGGCGATCGCGAGCCCGCCGGCCTACCAGCGGGCACGCGCGGCGGTGCGCTATGACGATGTCGCGCGCACGCTGGTGCATGCGCTGAAATACCAGGACCGCACCGATCTGGCGCCCGCCATGGGCCGCTGGATGGCGCGCGCGGGCGGCGAGCTGCTCGCCGGCGCCGACATGCTGGTGCCAGTGCCCCTGCATTGGCGCCGGGCCTGGCGCCGCCGCTACAACCAGTCCGGCGCGCTGGCGCACATCATTGCGCGGCAGAGCGGGGTCAGGGTGCGCGGCGAGGTGCTGCGCCGGGTGCGCGCCACCGAGCAGCAGATCGGCCTGTCACGGGCCCAGCGCGCCACCAATGTGCAGGGGGCATTCCAGGTATCCCCCGACCGTCAGGCCGAGGTTCAGGGCCGGCGCATCATCCTTGTCGATGACGTCCTGACCTCGGGTGCGACGCTGGATGCCTGCGCACGCGCTTTGCTTCGCGCCAAGGCGGCCCAGGTCGACGTGCTGGTCTTTGCCCGGGTTGTCGAGAGCCGCTAAACTCCCATATAATTCAATAAATTCATGACATGAGAGCGCTGGACGCCATGAACGCTGCTGTCGAGATCTACACCAGGCCGGGATGCGGCTATTGTTCCGCGGCTCGGTCGCTGCTGACCCGCAAGAAGGCTAGCTTCACGGAATTCGACGTCGCCAAGAACCCGTCCTGGCGCGAGGAGATGTACGACCGCGCCGGCGAGAGCTCGACCTTCCCGCAGATCTGGATCGGCGGAACCCATATCGGCGGCTGCGACGACCTCTACGCGCTCGATCGCGAAGGCAAGCTCGACGGCCTGCTCGAAAGCATCAAGGCGGTCTCATGAGCGACAACAGGACCTTCACCGCCGCCATGGTGCAGATGCGCACCGGGCTGATGCCCGAGCCGAGCCTCGCACAGGCAACAAAACTGATCCGGGAGGCGGCTGCCAAGGGCGCCGACTACGTGCAGACGCCCGAAGTCAGCAATATGATGCAGGTGAACCGCAAGGCGCTGTTCGAGCATCTCCAGAGCGAAGAGGACGACGCCTCGCTGAAGGCGTATCGCGCGCTCGCGGCCGAGCTGAAGATCCACATCCATGTCGGCTCGCTGGCGCTGCGCTTCTCGCCGGAGAAGGCGGTCAACCGCTCCTTCCTGATCGGGCCCGAGGGCCAAGTGCTCGCGAGCTACGACAAGATCCACATGTTCGACATCGAGCTGCCGGACGGCGAGAGCTATCGCGAATCCGCCAACTACCAGCCGGGCGAGACCGCCGTGATCTCCGACCTGCCCTGGGGCCGCGTTGGCTTGACGATCTGCTACGACGTGCGCTTTCCCGCGCTCTATCGCGCACTGGCCGAGAGCGGCGCCTCTTTCATCACGGTGCCGTCGGCCTTCACCCGCAAGACCGGCGAGGCGCACTGGCACATCCTGCTACGGTCGCGCGCGATCGAGACCGGCTGCTTCATCTTCGCGGCTGCCCAGGCAGGCACCCACGAGAACAAGCGCGAGACCTATGGTCACTCGCTGATCATCGACCCCTGGGGCGAGATCCTCGCCGAGGGCGATGTCGAGCCCGGCGTCATCGTGGCCAAGATCGACCCGGCCAAGGTCGAGACCGCACGCCGCGCGATCCCCTCGCTCCAGCACGGCCGCCGCTTCGGCGTCTCCGATCCCAAGGCTGGGCCGGACCATCTGCATCTGGTGCGGGGATCGGCATGATCCGCTACGCGCTCCATTGCGACCGCGACCACCAATTCGAGAGCTGGTTCCAGAGTTCGTCGGCTTACGATTCGCAGGTGAAGCGCAAGCTCGTGACCTGCCCGATCTGCGGCTCCGCCAAGGTCGACAAGGCGATCATGGCGCCGCGCATCGTCGGCAAGAAGGGGCGCGGACCCGCAACGTCCCCGCCGGAGCCGACGACGACGCCCGCGCCCGAGGCTGCGCAGCCTGGATCCACTTCGCTGATGATGGCGCAGGAGCGCGAGCTCCGTACCAAGCTGAAGGAGCTGCGCGACCACATCGTGAAGAATGCCGACAATGTCGGCGAGCGCTTTGCGAACGAAGCCCGCGCGATGCACTACGGCGACAAGGAGCACCGCCCGATCTACGGCGAGGCCTCGCCCGACGAGGCCAAGTCGCTGATCGACGAGGGCATCGAGGTGTCGCCGCTGCCGACACTGCCGGAAGACCGGAACTGAGGCTCTCTCTTCTCGTCATGGCCGGGCTTGACGGCGGTTGAGAAAGTCAGAAGCCCACCAGCACCGCGACGCCGACCACGATCAGCACGATGCCCACGATTTCCCGCGGCGCGATTGGCTGCTTGAACGAGTAATACGCCACGCCCTGCGCGAACAACACCTCGATTAGTGCCAGCGTGCGGACATTGGCCGCCGCGGTCAGCGCAAACGCCAGAAACCAGAACTGTGAGGAGAAGGCGCCCATGAAGCCGGCGAACAACGACGGCTTCCACAGGCCAAGGATCGCCTGGAGCACTTTCGGGGCGCGCCAGAGCAGATAATTCGACAGGATCGCCGTCTGCACGAACAGGCCCAGCACCAGTGTGAAGGAGGCCGCCGTCACGAAGGATACGTTCGGCACGTTGATGATGGCACCGCGGAAGCCGACTGCGGACAGCGCGAACGCCGCGGCCGCTACAAGCCCCAGGATGGTCGGCTTCAACTCCGCAAAGCTCTTCTCGCCACCAGGCCGAAGCGCCGTGACGACGACGCCGACGGTCGCGATCACGATCGCCAGCACCTTCAGCCATGTCAGGTGGTCGCCGAGGAAGACGAAGCCGAAGATGGCGGTCTGGATTGCCTCGGTCTTGAGATAGGCCGTCGTCACCACGAAAGAGCGGTCGTTCATCGCGAGCAGCATCAACCCGGTGGCAACGATCTGGCTGAGCGCGCCCAGCAGCAGCCACGGCCAGAACGCAGACGGCGGCAAGCTCAAATGATCGCCGGAGGCGACCAGCACGGCGCCTAAAAACAGCAGCGAGAACGGGAAGCCGAACAGGAAGCGGATATTGGTCGCGCCCCAGGTCCCCAGTGGCTTGGTGAGCGATCGCTGCATCGCATTGCGCGCGACCTGGCCGAGCGCAGCAATGACGGTGAAGGGAATCCAGAGGCTGGTGACGGTGAGCATGGGAGGGGACTGCTGCGGGAATGTTGACGCAACCTGGCGATGGCGTGGCGGCAGGTCAATCATGCTCACGTCATAGGAGCGATGCTCGCGCTACAGACACCCCTGTCGTCCCGGCGAAGGCCGGGACCCATAACCACCGGATTTGATTTAGCGAAGACTTGGGGTGATCAGGTTCGCGCTACAACTGCCACTGGGAGTATGGGTCCCGGCCTTCGCCGGGACGACATCGGAAATGTGGATGCAGCGCGGCCCTTTCCTCACACCATCCCTTCCGCCACCACCATGTAGTTCACGTCCATGTCCGACGAGAGGGTCCATTTGTCGGCGAAGGGGGAGTAGACGACGCCGGTTTGCTCGGTGATGACGAGGCGGTTGTCGAGGAGATATTTGGTCAGCTCGTCGGGGGTGACGAACTTGTTCCATTCGTGGGTGCCGCGCGGCAGCCAGCGCAGGACGTATTCAGCGCCGACGATGGCGAGCGCAAAACTCTTCCAATTGCGGTTGAGGGTAGACACGATCATCAGGCCGTTCGGCTTCAGCATCGAGGCGCAGCGCTTCAGGAAGACGCCGACGTCGACGACGTGCTCGACCACTTCCATCGCCAGCACGATGTCAAAACGCTCGCGCGGATCGATCTCCTCCACCGTGGTGCAACGGTAGTCGATCGACAGATGGCTCTTGTCGGCATGCAGCTTCGCCGCCGCAATGTTGCTGGCCGAGGGATCGACGCCGATGACCTGCGCGCCGAGACGCGACAAGGGCTCGCACAAAAGGCCAGCGCCGCAGCCGATGTCGAGCACGCGCAGGCCGCCGAGGCAGTTGAGGCTGCGCAAATTGCGCTCGAACTTGCGGCAGGCGGAGTCGCGGATATAGCCGAGCCGCAGCGGATTGATCCGATGCAGCGGCGCCATCTTGCCCTTGGGGTCCCACCACTCCGCCGAGAGCTTTGAGAATTTCGCGATCTCGGCGGCATCGACGGTCGAGCCCGGCGGGGGGCTTGCGGTTGCGGAAGTATCTTGCTGCATGCTCATGGTGACGCGGCGCTCTATCGCGCGGTGATCGAATTACGGAAAGCCAGCGGCGAGGCGATCGTCTTAATTTTCTCGAAACCCTTCCCAACACCGCGAATCGTCACATCGCCGTAATTGAGAATACGTCCAGGAATCGACTGATCGACGTCGACACTCTCCACCTTGTCGAGGCTCATTTCGAAGGTCTTCCGGGTAATAAAACCGGTCTTGTGGACGACCCGCAGATTGGTCACATCGGTCTCTGTGGTCCAGCGATGGAACCAAGCCTTTACGGTCAAATACAGGGCTGCCAGAGCCGCCAGGCCGGAGCCGACGAGACACAGCAGCACGAACCCTTCAACGATGGTTTGCCGGGACAGGACAAACAGGGCAAGAGCCACGATCCAGGCCAGAATTGCCGGGACATAGAAGATCCAGTGCGCATTGGTCGAATACAGCACCCGCTCGCCGGGCTGCAGAATCTCGTCAATATAGCGCGCCATAACCTCGATTAACCCATTGCCCGGATTGGGCCCCGCAGGAACCCGCTTGCCCCCGGCTCCGCCCCTCTGTATACGCGCGGTCGGTATGCCCTAGGCATCCGTCCAGCGCGGGTCACCATACTGATCCTTATAGGGGAATGCACGCGTCGTCATGAGCCGCCTCGTGATGAAATTCGGCGGCACATCCGTCGCCAATATCGACCGTATCCGCAACGTCGCACGCCATGTGAAGCGTGAGGTCGACGCCGGCCACGAGGTCGCCGTGGTCGTCTCGGCGATGTCGGGCAAGACCAACGAACTGGTGGCCTGGTGCACCGAGGCCTCGCCGATGCACGACGCGCGCGAATACGACGCCGTCGTCGCCTCCGGCGAACAGGTGACCTCGGGCTTGCTGGCCATCGTGCTCCAGGGCATGGGTATCCAGGCCCGCTCCTGGCAGGGCTGGCAGATCCCGATCAAGACCAGCGACGCCCATGCCTCGGCCCGGATCGAGGACATCGACGGCAGCGAGATCGTTACCCGCTTTAGGGATCGCAAGGAGGTCGCGGTCATCGCCGGCTTCCAGGGCATCGATCCCAAGGCCAACCGCATCACCACGCTCGGCCGCGGCGGTTCCGATACCTCGGCCGTGGCGATCGCGGCCGCCGTCAAGGCCGACCGCTGCGACATCTACACCGACGTCGACGGCGTCTACACCACCGACCCGCGAATCGTGCCGAAGGCCAAAAGGCTCGACAAGATCGCGTTCGAAGACATGCTGGAACTGGCCTCCCAGGGCGCCAAAGTGCTCCAGGTGCGCTCGGTGGAACTCGGCATGGTCCACAACATGCCGATCTTCGTCCGCTCGAGCTTCGACAAGCCCGAGGATATCGACCCGCATGCCAACCAGCCGCCCGGTACGCTGATCTGCGGCGAGGAGGAGATCATGGAAAGCCACGTCGTCACCGGCATCGCCTTTTCAAAGGACGAGGCCCAGATCTCGGTGCGCCAGATCGAGGACAAGCCCGGCGTGGCCGCGTCGATCTTCGGCCCGCTCGCGGATGCCAATATCAACGTCGACATGATCGTTCAGAACGTTTCCGAAGACGGCAAGACCACCGACCTCACCTTTACGGTGCCGGCGGCCGACTACAACCGCGCCAAGGACACGATTACCGCCGCCAAGGCCACGATCGGCTATGCCCGGCTTGATACCGCGACCGACGTCGCCAAGATCTCGGTGATCGGCAGCGGCATGCGCAGCCATGCCGGCGTCGCCGCCCAGGCGTTTTCGGCGCTCGCCGGACGAAATATCAATATCCGGGCCATTACAACCTCCGAGATCAAATTCTCGGTTTTGATCGACACCGCCTATACCGAGCTTGCGGTGCGCACCCTGCATACGCTCTACGGCCTCGATCAGACTTAGACTAATTTTCTCTTAGCGGTCGCAGCAAACGCGAAGGTGTACACACCTTCGCGTTTGGCAGGCGTTTTGCTTGGCAAAACAAGCCTCAATTCGCTATACGGCGAACAGGGTGGGCTGCCGCAGACTGTGTCCCAGTTCAGGCGGCGCTGATTCGGCGCAAGCGCGAAATCTCGAGTAGATTTGGGTTTGTGCCTGCGCCGGACAAACAATTTGGTTGTTTTTCTGGAATTTTAGGCCAGCCGCCGGCCAATATCGCCGGGTCGGGCAGACGGAGGAGATTGACGGTTCATGCGGAGCGCGTCGGGAGGTCCCCGCGTCTTGTTGAGACGGCTCCGCGAAACCATGGCGGAGCAGGTCTCGGCCCAGGAGCGGCTGGACAAGATCGTGGTGCTGATCGCCGCCAACATGGTGGCCGAGGTGTGCTCGGTCTATGTGCTGCGCATCGACAACACCCTCGAGCTCTACGCCACCGAAGGCCTCAACCGCGAGGCCGTGCACCATACCGTGCTGAGCGCCCATGAGGGCCTGGTCGGCCTCGTCGCCAGCGAGGCGACGCCGCTCAACCTGAACGACGCCCAGAGCCACCCGGCTTTCTCGTTCCGCCCCGAGACTGGTGAAGAAATCTACCACTCCTTCCTCGGCGTGCCGATCCTGCGCGCCGGCAACACGCTCGGCGTGCTGGTGGTGCAGAACCGCGCCAAGCGCACTTATGTCGAGGAGGAACTCGAGGCGCTGCAGACCACCGCCATGGTGCTGGCCGAGCTGATCGCGTCGGGCGAATTATCCGCGCTCGCCCAGCCCGGCCTGGAGCCTGCCGCGCGCCATTCCACCCAGAAGGCCGGCGCGATCCTCTCGGAAGGCATCGCGCTCGGCCACGTCGTGCTGCACGAGCCGCGCGTCGTCATCAAGGACTACATCGCCGAGGATCTGCCGAAGGAGATCAAGCGGCTCGACACCGCGCTCGCCAAGCTGCGCTCGGATCTCGATCGCATGCTGGAGCGCGGCGACGTCGCCGAGGGCGGCGAGCACCGCGACGTGCTCGAAGCCTACCGCATGTTCGCCAACGACCAGGGCTGGTCGCACAAGCTGCACGAGGCGGTCGCCACCGGCCTCACGGCGGAAGCCGCCGTCGAGCGCGTCCAGTCCGACACCCGCGCCCGCATGCTGCGCGTGACCGATCCTTATCTGCGCGACCGGCTGCACGATCTCGAGGACCTCGGCTACCGCCTGATGCGGCAGCTGGTCGGCCAGGACCATGCGCCCTCGCGCGAGCAGATGCCCGACAACGCCATCGTCATCGCGCGCGCGATGGGACCGGCGGCGCTGCTCGACTACGACCGCAAGCGCCTGCGCGGCATCGTGCTGGAGGAAGGCACCGCCAACTCCCACGTCTCGATCGTGGCGCGTGCGCTCGGCATTCCCGCCGTCGGCGAAGTGCCGAACGCGCCCGGCATCGCCGACCCCGGCGACGCCATCATCGTCGACGGCACCTCGGGCGCGATCTATGTGCGGCCCTCGCAGGAAGTCGAGGCCGCCTATGCCGAGCGTGTGCGCTTCCGCGCCCGCCGCCAGGCGCAGTATCTGGCACTGCGTGACCGCCCTTGCGTCACCAAGGACGGCCAGAAGGTCGAACTCCTGATCAATGCGGGCCTTGCCATCGACCTGCCGCATATCGAGGACACCGGCAGCGCCGGCATCGGCCTGTTCCGCACCGAGCTGCAATTCATGGTTGGCCAGAGCCTGCCGCGCACCAGCGA
The DNA here is from genome assembly GCF_000473045.1 of Bradyrhizobium sp. WSM3983. Lineage (GTDB taxonomy): Bacteria > Pseudomonadota > Alphaproteobacteria > Rhizobiales > Xanthobacteraceae > Bradyrhizobium. The sequence goes on from NZ_AXAY01000022.1 coordinate 42,359, forward strand.
CCAGCTCGCGCTCTACCGCGCCGTGCTGGATGCCGCGGGCCAGAAGCCCGTCACCTTCCGCACCCTCGACATCGGCGGCGACAAGGCGCTGCCCTATATGGAGACGGTGATCGAGGAGAATCCCGCGCTCGGCTGGCGCGCGATCCGGCTCGGGCTCGACCGTCCCGGCCTGTTGCGCGGCCAGATCCGTGCGCTGCTCCGCGCCGGCGGCGGCCGTGCGCTACGCATCATGTTCCCGATGATCTCGGAGGTCGCCGAGTTCGATTCGGCCAAGGCGTTGGTCGAGCGCGAGCTGACTTATCTGCGTCAGCACGGCCATACGCTGCCGGAGCGCATCGACATCGGCACCATGGTCGAGGTGCCGGCGCTGCTCTATCAGATGGACGAGCTTCTGAAGAAGGTCGACTTCATCTCGGTCGGCTCCAACGATCTGTTCCAGTTCCTGTTCGCGGTCGATCGCGGCAATGCCAAGGTCTCCGAACGTTTCGACACGATGTCGACGCCGATCCTGCGCGCGCTGCGCGACATCGCGCAAAAATCGCAGGCCGCGAAGAAATCGCTGTCGCTGTGCGGCGAGATGGCCTCGAAGCCGATCGGCGCGCTGGCGCTGATCGCGATGGGCTATCGCTCGCTGTCGCTGTCGGCGACCGCGCTCGGCCCGGTCAAGGCGATGGTGATCGATCTCGACGCCAAGAAGGCCGAAGCGATGCTCGGCCCGCTGCTGGATGCGCCTGCGGGGAGCGTCTCGATCCGGCAGAAGCTGACGGAATTTGCCGAGGCCGAAGGCCTGGCGTTGTAGCGGGCCTGCCGCTCGTCTTTGCCGCCTCGCCTCCCTCCGCCTTTTGAGACCAAACCGATGTCGTCACTCCCTGAAGCCAAACTGGACGTCCTGCTCGCGCATCACGCCTCGCTCGAAGCCGAATCGCTGGGACAACTCTCCTCCGAGCGCTACGTGCAGGTCACGCGCGAGCTCGCCGAGATCAACCCGCTGATCGAGGCGGTGAAGACTTATCGTGCCGCCGTGAAGGAGCTCGCCGACACCGAGGCGCTGATCGCCGATCCGGCGACCGACGCCGAGATGCGCAGCATGGCGGAAGCCGAGCGCGACGAGCTCAATCCGAAGATCGAGGATCTCGTCCAGAAGATTCGCGTGGCGCTGCTGCCCAAGGACGCCATGGACGACCGCAACGTCGTGCTGGAAATCCGCGCCGGCACCGGCGGCGACGAAGCCTCGCTATTCGCCGGCGATCTGTTCCGGATGTACGAGCGCTTTGCGAGCTTGCAGGGCTGGAAGGTCGAGGTGATCTCGGCGAGCGAGGGCACGGTCGGGGGCTTCAAGGAAATCATCGCGGAAGTTCAGGGCCGGGGTGCGTTCTCGAAGCTGAAATTCGAATCCGGCGTGCATCGGGTGCAGCGCGTGCCTGACACCGAGACGCAGGGGCGCATCCATACATCGGCCGCCACCGTCGCCGTGATGCCGGAGGTCGAGGAGGTCGACGTCGAGATCAAGAACGACGATCTGCGGATCGAGACCATGCGCGCGCAAGGCGCGGGCGGCCAGCACGTCAACAAGACGGAATCGGCGATTCGTATCACCCACATCCCGACCGGCATCGTGGTGATGATGCAGGACAGCCGCTCGCAGCACAAGAACCGCGCCTCCGCCATGAACATCCTGCGCTCGCGCATCTATGACGCCGAACAGCAGCGCGTCGATGCCGCGCGCTCGGCCGAGCGCAAGGAGAAGGTCGGCTCCGGCGACCGCAGCGAGCGCATCCGTACCTATAATTTCCCACAAGGCCGCGTCACCGACCACCGCATCAATCTGACGCTCTACAAGCTGCCGCAGGTGATCGCCGGCGAAGCGCTCGGCGAATTGACCGATGCGCTGACGACCGAGCACCAGGCCGCACAGCTCGCCGCGCAGGGCGCGGCGGCGTAAGTGGCCGCGCCTGACACGGCGCTCAGGCTTCGCTTGAGGCGCGGAATGACTTCAAGAGCCGGCTCAACGCCGGGCTCGCAGCGCGGCGAAGTTCTTCAAGGTTCTTCCGCGAGAGCGCCTGGAGCTTCTGCTCACCCTTCTTCGTCAGCTTGAGATGAACACGCCGGGCGTCGTCGGGGTCGGCAACGCGACTGACCAGCCCGAGCTTCGCGAGCCGGTTCATCAGCTCAACAGCGGAGTGAGGTCGGATCAGCAGGAACTTGGCGACGTCGCCGACTGTTGCGGGGCCTGGACGGACAAAACCCTTGATGCCCAACAGCGCCTGATGCTGCGTCGGCGTCAAGCCCTGCTGTGCTGCGGCCGCCTCGCTGAAGGCCAGAAAGTTCCGGATTTGATAGCGGAATTGCGCCAGCGCGGCATAGTCGGAGTCACGCATCGTGCGGCTATTTGAACGCTGGGCCGGCATCGCCGCCGCGGACCGCCGCGCCTTCTTTGCCTGAACCATGCCTTGAACCATGCCTTGCCGCCTTCGAGCTTGCCACCCGGCGACGCGGGCAGCCCAGCCAAAAGTAGCAAGCAGCAGCGGCCGGACCAACCGGCCGGGACTTCGGATACACAGCTATCCGGCCGCCTATTCGAAGCTGGACAGCAGGATTTTCACCAGAATGACCTGAAACGCGATCGGGATGCGGACGCTCTTCCGCCGGATCGATCGCTGCAGCGCACCGGCGATCTCCGCACTGGTCAAGGCGCCGGCCGATGCGTTCGCAATCAGCTCCGCCCACATCTGCGACAGCGAGCCGCCGGGCGGAAGCACCGGCTTGATGGTCACACCGCAACCCTGCGCCCAGTCGACGATCTCCCGCATCGTATGCGGCCCGCAGTTGCGGGCGGTCGCCAGGCGCTCGGCGGTCAACACGCGCAGCAGCTCGCGCGAGGGCGACCAAGTCCCCATCGGCGGCTGCTCGCCGGTGAGCTCGACCGCGAGCTCCTTCAGGACATTCTGGGCCCGCACGCTCAGTCTCTTCATCGGCACCGGAGCGCACTTGGCCTGAACGGCGCCGACGGCCGGTCCGCGCTCGCCGGCCGGCCGATTGCGCGACTCGGGCGTGCGGGAGGCCTCGCCGGACTGCGGCGTCGCGCGCTGGTCGTCGCCCTCCGCGGGCCACGCCACCTCAGGCCGCTCCGCCTGCTGCGGCCATGATCGTCGCTTCCGGACACCTGCCACTGTCGCCTGCCGCGCTATCTCTCTCGCCGAACCCGCCGGCCTCGTACTCACAAAGACTAATATATATCGTGATCCGATATGTTTTCACGACATAATTTTCGTCGTTCGACCAAAGGCGAAATTGACAGAAGGCCTTCACAAGCAATGCTTACGTCCAAGAGCTACACGCGGATGTGACGTGCCCGGCGCGGGCAGGCCTTTAAGGCCGGCCGCCGCCGGACGAGTCGTGTTTTGCCTGCAAACAAGAACGATGTTCGGAGGAAACGACCATGACTGACGATCTCATCCGCCGCGGCCTCTCGCGCCGTGGCCTGCTCCAGACCACAGCGGGCCTCATCGGCGGCTCGGTGCTGCCGGCGATGCCGGCGTTTGCCGAGGACAAGCCCGCGATCGGCTCCTATCCCGCGGGCGTGTCGGGTTCCACCGCCTTCATCGGAATCTCCGTGCCGCGCACCGGCACCTATGCCGTGCAGGGCGAGGACGAGCTCAAGGGCTACCAGCTTGCGATCGAGCACATCAATGAAGGCCACGAGCTGATCAAGAAGATCTCGCCGAAAACCAGCAAGGGCGTGCTCGGCAAGGAGCTGAAATTCGGCGTCGCAGATTCCGCGGCCAAGCCGAACGAGGCGGTGCAGGCGCAACAGCGCTTCATCAGCGAGAACAAGGCGATCATGATCACCGGCGGCACCTCGAGCGCGGTTGCGGTCGCGCTGAACAAGCTCGCCCAGCGCGAGCACGTGCTGTTCGTGTGCGGCATCTCGGGCTCGAACGACACCACCGGCAAGGACTGTGTGCGCTATGGCGTGCGCCAAAACTTCTTCGGCCAGACCGCCGCGGCCGCGATCGGCCCGGTGATGGTGCGGGAGTTCGGCAAGGGCAAGAAGGCTGCGTATCTCACCCCGGACTACACCTACGGTCACACCGTGACCAAGTCGATGCAGGACTTCCTCGCGAGCGCCGGCTGGACCACCGTGACCAACCAGGTCGCCCCGCTCGGCGCGCCCGATTATTCCTCGTATCTGCTGAACGTCGCGAACTCCGGCGCCGACGTGCTCATCAACGTCAATTGGGGCCACGATGCCGTGCTCTCGACCCAGCAGGCCAAGCAGTTCGGCGTGCTCGACAAGATGAAGCTGGTCGTTCCCTACCAGGTGCCTTTCATCGCGCGCGAGACCGGCGGCCTGATGCAGGGCGTCTACGCCGCGACCGACTATTGGTGGACGATCGAAGACAAGTTCCCGCTTGCCAAGATGTTCAACGAGGCCTTCGAGAAGAAGTACGGCTACAAGCCGGAATGGGGCGCCGAGAACGCCTATGTCAGCTTCGCGCACTGGGCCCATATGTGCGAGGAGGCCGGCAGCTTCAATCCGCCCGACGTGATCAAGGCCTATGAGAAGGGCGAAACGATCCCCTCCCTGGTCGGCGACGTGCATTACCGGCCCGAGGATCACCAGTGCATTCGCCCGGTGATCGTCGTGAAGGGCAAGCAGCAGAAGGACATGAAGAACAAGGAAGACTGGTACGACGTCGTGGAGATCGTCCCGGGTGAAGGCCTGATGCAGAAGCCGGACGCGTTCGGCTGCCATCTCGGCGACTACACCTGAGTCTGTGCTAACCCCTGTGACGCCGTAGGCCTTACTCTGGACCTGCGGCGTCACCTTTTTTGACGCCATCGCGCGTCACAACAGCGATCGTTGCATGATTAGTTGGCCCAATCTCGTTTCGCAGCTTTTCAACGGGCTCGCGCTCGGCGCCCTGCTTGCGCTGATCAGCTCCGGCCTGACCATCATTTACGGCACGCTCGGCGTGCTCAACCTCGCGCATGGCGCGATGTTCATGATCGGCGGCTATGCCGGCTTCGTCACCTACCAGTACACCGAATCGTTCATCCTCGCCGTCATCGCGGGCTCACTGTTCGTGATGCTGCTCGGCGTCGTGATGGAGCGAACCATCATTCGCCATTTCTATCATCGCCCGCACGAGGACCAGCTGCTGGTCACCTTCGGGCTCGGCATCTGCTTCGTTGAGATCATCCGGCTGATCTTCTCCAGCCAGTCGCAGCTGGTGCCGCCGCCAGCGATATTCCAGGGCATCACCAATCTCGGCTTCATGTTCTATCCGACCTACCGCCTCGCCGTGGTCGGCATCGTCGCGATCGCGCTCGGCGCGCTGTTCATCATCCTCTACCGCACCCGGCTCGGCATGATCGTGCGCGCCGGCATCGAGGATTCGGTGATGGTCGATTCGCTCGGCATCAACGTCTACCGCGTCTTCATGGTCGTGTTCGGCATCGGCGCAATGGCCGCCGGCTTTGCCGGCATCGTCAACGCGCCGGTGGTCTCGCTGACACCGGGCATCGGTGACGACATCCTGGTCCAGACCTTCGTGGTGGTGGTGATCGGCGGCGTCGGCTCGTTCCCCGGCGCGATCCTCGGCGGCCTGATCGCCGGCGAGATCATCAGCGTCACCTCCATGTTCAACCCCGGCTATGCCTATGTGATGCTGTTTGCGGCGATGACGCTCGTGCTCGTGGTGCGACCGCATGGCCTGCTCGGCGTCCAGGGCCGCGAATAAGTGAATCCCTGATGCTCAAGCAACGCCCGTTCCTGATCGAGACACTGACGGCCATCGGCCTGATCGTGGCTCCCTTCGTGCTGCCTCATCTCGGCTTCGCGCCGAACACGGTGAACCGAATCCTGGTCTGGGGTTTATTCGGCCTCGGCTTCGACATCCTGTTCGGCTTCACCGGGCTGCTGTCGTTCGGCCAGTCAGCCTTCTACGGCACCGGTGGCTTCGTTGCCGCGTACCTCCTGACCCGCGCCGGCTTCAGCAACGTGCTGGGCGCGCTGGTCATCGGCATGATCGCAGCGGCTGCGACCGGCTATCTGGTCGGCCTGATCGCACTGCGCCGCACCGGCATCTACTTCGCCATGATCACGGTGGCGATCGCGGAAGTGTTCTTCTTCGTCGAGTTCAATCCGCTCTCCGACTTCACCGGCGGCGAGAACGGCCTGCCGGGCGTGCCGGCCCCGAGCTTCAATCTGGGCTTCACCACCATCCATTTCACCGATGGCTGGTCGCTCTATCAGTTCATCGCGCTGTGCTATTTCATCGGCGTCATCATCGCGCTGAGGATCGTGCGTTCGCCGGTCGGCGCGATTCTCAGCGCAATCCGGGACAATCCGCTGCGTGCCACCGCGGTCGGCCACAACATCCACGGCTACAAGCTGACTGCCTTCGTGATCGCCGCCGCTTACGCGGGCTTTGCCGGCGGCCTGCTGGGCGTGCTCCAGGCCTTCATGCCACCCGATGCCTTCACCTTCGACACATCCGGCCAGCTCGTGATGCAGACCGCGATTGGCGGCCGAGGCACGTTGTTCGGCCCGCTGGTGGGCGCAACCGTCTGGCTCTTCCTGCAGGATTTCCTCCAGTCCGCGCTTGGTCTGGGAGCGGCCTGGAAGCTCGTGCTCGGCGTGGTGTTCGTGCTGCTGGTCTGCTTCCTCCGCGGCGGTATCGTCGGCGGCCTCGTCGATCTCTATGGCCTCGTCTCCGGCAAGCGGGCCCGGAAGGCTGCGGAGACGGAGGAGGCTGAGGTCGAAACGCCACAGCAAGCGCCGCCTGCACCAATGCAGGCCAAGCAGGTCGAGCATCCCGCCTATTCCGGACCGATCCTGAAAGCCACCGGTCTCACCAAGCGCTACGGCGGCCTCGTCGCCAACAGCGACATCGATTTCAGCGTCAATCAGGGCGAGCTGCGCGGCATCATCGGTCCCAACGGCGCCGGAAAGTCGACCTTTTTCAAGATGCTGACCTGCGAGATCCCGCCAACCTCGGGCCAGATCATGTTCGCGGGACGCGATATCACCGGCTTGAAGATCACCGAAGTCTGCCAGCTCGGGCTGACCAAGAGCTACCAGGTCAACCAGCTCTTCACTGGTCTCACGGTACGGCAGAACCTGAGGATTGCGGCCCTCGCGGAATTGCGGGGAAAATTCCGGCTCGACCTGTTCCGCTCGCTCTCCGGCGTCAAGGGTCTGACGGAGCAGGTGGAGCACACGCTGGCGCTGGTCAATTTGACCCGCCGCGCCGACACGCCCGTGTCCGAGCTCGCTTATGGCGAGAAGCGCAGGCTGGAGATCGGGCTGGCGCTTGCCACCTCGCCGCGCCTGCTGCTGCTCGACGAGCCGCTCGCCGGCATGAGCCCGCGCGAGCGGGTCGAGACCGTCAAGCTGCTCAAATCGATCGCGCGCGGCCGCACCATGATCATCATCGACCACGACATGGATTCGCTGTTCGAGCTGGTCGAGCGCGTGACGGTGCTGCAGGAGGGCCGCGTGCTGGTCTCCGGCACGCCTGAGGAAATCAAGACCAACGCCGCAGTGCAGGAAGCCTATCTCGGCGGCGTGCACGGAGAGATCGCCGCATGAGTCTCATCGAGGTCAACGGCCTGAACAGCTATTACGGGGACTCCCACATCCTGTTCGACGTCGCCATGCATGTCGAACGTCACGAGGTGGTGGCGCTGCTCGGCCGCAACGGCGCCGGCAAGAGCACCACGCTGAAGAGCCTGATGGGCGTCGTGACGCCGCGCAGCGGCAGCGTGAAGTTCGACGGCATCGATATCGCCGGCCGCAGGAGTCACAAGATCGCGCAGGCCGGGATGCAGCTCGTGCACGAGGAGCGGCGCATCTTCGGCAGCCTGTCGGTGGAGGAAAACATCGTCCTCGCCGGCATCACCGCGCCAAAGCACTGGCCGCTCGGGCGCATCTATGAGATGTTTCCACGACTGAAGGAGCGGCGCGGCAATCGCGGCACCGAGCTCTCCGGCGGCGAGCAGCAGATGCTCGCCATCGCACGGGCGCTGGTGCGCGATCCCAAGATCGTGCTGCTGGACGAGCCGTTCGAGGGACTCGCCCCCGTCATCGTTCACGATCTCGTCAAGGCCTGCCGCGAGCTCGCGGCCGCCGGCCAGACCATCGTGCTGGTCGAGCAGAATCTTGCGGCAACGCTGGCGCTGGCGACGCGGATCTACATCATCAACAACGGCCACATCGTCCACGAGGGTCCGGCGCAGGAGCTCAAGGTCCAGCCGGAGCTGCTCCAGCGGTATCTCGGCGTCTAACCACCAAGCGCCGCGATCATCCGCCTGGCGTGATCGGCGAGCACGGCCATGTCCTCCTTGCGCGTCTGCGCCGGCAGCAGATCGACGCCGGCCCTGACCGGCATGACATGCATGTGCAGGTGAAAGACCACCTGCCCGCTGGCGGGCTCGCTGAACTGCTGCAGGATAATGCCCTCCGCGTCGAACGCCTTCATCGCCGCGACCGCGATCCGCTTGGCGGTCCGGGTGACCCCGGCGAGATCGTCGTCCGCAATGTCGAGAATGCCGCGCGCCGGTGCCCTCGGAATCACCAGCGTATGCCCGGGCGAGCGTGGCATGATGTCCAGGAAGGCGAAGCTGCGGTCGTCCCTGAACACCTCGAAGCAGGGAATCTCGCCGCGAAGGATCTTCGCGAAGACGTTCTGATCGTCATAGGCCGTCATGGCTCCCTCCTTCGCTGCGCAATACGATCAAACGCACTCCTTTCCGTTGACGCAAGCAAGGCCGCCGATCTATCCACGATGCCAGGCAGGATGGTTCCATTGGCGACAGGGTTCGATTCCGGACACAGCATCGAGAGTGCGCGGCGCGCGCTCGCGGCGCGGCTGCAATCGGCCGGCATCGAAGAGCCGTCTCTCGATGCGCGCCTGCTCGTCGGCGCGGCGCTGGGGCTCGATCTGACCGGCTTGATCACGCAAGCGGCACGATATCTCGCGCCCGAGGAGGCTATACGGCTCGAAGCATATGCGCAGCGAAGGCTCGCGCATGAGCCGGTCGCCCGCATTCTCGGCATGCGGGAATTCTGGGGCCTGCCGTTCCGCCTGTCCGAGGCGACGCTGGTGCCGCGACCGGACACCGAGACCGTGGTGGAACTGGCGCTCGAGATTTTTCGCGAACGCACGATCACGGGACGGCGCCCGCGCATTGCCGACATCGGCACAGGATCAGGCGCGATCCTGCTCGCACTGCTGCACGAGATTCCCGAGGCGTTCGGCGTCGGCACCGATCTCAGCCTTACCGCACTCGGCACCGCCAGGGGCAATGCCGCGGCGCTCGGCCTTGCCGGCCGCGCCGCGTTCGTCGCCTGCTCCTATGCTTCGGCCCTTCAGGGCCCGTTCGATCTGATTGTGTCGAACCCGCCTTATATTCCCGCGGGTGAAATTCCGAAATTGAGCATCGAGGTGCGCGAGCACGATCCGCATCTGGCGCTCGACGGCGGCAATGACGGCTATGACGCCTATCGTGCCCTGATCCCACAAGCAGCCGAACGGCTTGTGCCCGGCGGCGCTTTGGTCGTCGAGGCGGGACAGGGGCAGGCCGCAGATATTGAAACCTTGATGACGGCCGCCGCGTTAACGGTGGACCGGCCGCCCAGATCTGACCTCGGGGGCATTCCGAGGGCCGTCTCGGCCCGAAAAATGCCCCCATAAAAGCCGGATTGGGCGCCAAAAACCTCTTGGAATATCCCTTGGGAACGACTACCTTCTGATCAGCACATCGGTGTCGGCCCCGTAGACTAACGGGCGAAAGCCGGGCTCTCAGGCGAGAGCTTCACTGATTTAGGTTCCAAGCCGCAGGTCCTGTTAAGCGCGATGGCCCATTGAGGTACGCTGCTTTCCGACCGCAACGTGAACGAAAGCCTGATATTGCGCTTGAATACTTACGCAACAAAGCAGGGCTTGTTTCGGCAGGCGATATGAATGGGTTCGCTGGCAATGAATGCTGGCGGGTGGGGAACGCGTCCTTGTTGAACGCGACGGTCGACGAACATCGGCAGGGTTCAATCCGCTCTTGCGCGCGGTGCGCGCGAGAGATGTGAACCGCTGTCATCAGGTCACTCCTAGCAATCAGTAATGCGTGCAACCTTTAGGGCTGGAATTAAAGGCAGGACATGAGAAACGGTCAGAACAAGCAGCGGATGCGCAACCGCAACAACAATAATAATAACAACAACAATAACCGGCGCGGCCAGAACCCGATGACCCGGGTCTTCGAATCGAACGGCCCCGACATCAAGATCCGCGGCACCGCCTCGCACATTGCCGAAAAATATCTTCAGCTTGCGCGTGACGCCCGCTCCTCCGGCGACCCGGTTGCTGCTGAAAACTACTACCAGCATGCCGAGCACTATTTCCGCCTGATCGCGGCGGCCCAGGAACAGTTCCGCCAGAACCAGCAACCGCGCGGCGATGAGCCGATCAGCACCAGCAGCGGTGACGACGGCGAGGATGACGGCGAGAATTTCTCGAATTTCGGCCAGGAGCCGGGCTTCGTTCCGCAGCCGCCGCCGCAGCAGCAGCCCTTCGTGCGTGACGGTCAGCGCGATCACCAGCGTGACTATCAGCAGCGCGACAACCAACAGCCCTATCAGCGCGATCAGCAGCAGCCGCGTGAGCACCGCGAACGCGACCACCGTCCGCAGCCGCAGTATAATCAGCAGCCGCAACCGCCGAACCAGCCGCAGCCCGTCGTTGCCGACGCCGGCAACGTCGATCGCCTGCCGTCCTTCATCACCGGCGCGCAGCCGCAGACGAACGGCGCCCCTGGCGGCTTCGAAGCTGGCAATGGCGGTGGTGGCGAGCGTTTTCCGCGGCGGCGCCGCCGGCCGCATAGCGGCCCGCGCCCCGAGCGCGAGGCGGCTCCGGCCGCTTCCGGCGACGATCTCGCTCCGGGCGAGTAAGCCGCACATCTTCTGATATTCATGGACTGCATCGTCCCGGCTTCGCCGGGACGATTTGTTTTCAGGTCCGCCTCACCGTCGTCGAGGACGGCACCAGCACCGGCTTCAACGAGGGAATCAGCCGCGCCCGTTCGCGCTTGGCGGGGATCGCGCGATAGACCTGCTTGGTCGCTTCGACGATGTGGACGCCGGCAAAGGGCAGCGACAGCGCAGCGCCAGCGCGCTCCCACATCTGCGCCGATTTCAGCACCCAGCGGCCCGCATAGGGCGGCATGAACAAGGCCTCGCCCCAGCCGGTCGGCGTGAACCAGGTCTGGCGCAACAGATCCGTGATCTGCGAGCGCGAATAGGGGCGACCGTGGCCGAACGGCGTGTTGTCGCTGCGCGTCCACACACCACGCCGATTCGGGATCACGGCCATGACGCGGCCGGACGGCGACAGCACCCGCCAGATCTCCCGCAGCAGCGCGGCCGGATCGTCCGACATCTCGAGCGCATGGACCAGCAGGATGCGGTCGACCGCGGCGTCGGGAAGCGGCAGCGAGAATTCATCCACCAGCGAAGCCAGCGCCGGACGCCCCGTGGGCCATTTCAAGACGCCTTGGGCCGCCGGCATGAAGGCGATGCAGCGCTCCGCGTCCTCGCGGAACAATCCGAGATAGGGCGTCGGATAGCCGATGCCGAGCACGCGCTGGCCCTCGGCATTCGGCCAACGCTCCCTGATGCCGCGATTGATCATCTGCCGCGCCACAATCCCGAGGCGACGGGAATAAAACTCGCGAAGGTCGACGACGTCGATGGTCATGACGGCAATGTAACATGCACAAGGCGGCGGCCGCGCGCTGAATATTGCATTGCCTGCGCAACGTTAACGCCATATTTGTCTGACGGGGCTGAGCCCGATGGAGATGTCATGGCCGCCGAAATTCGTACTTTCACCTGTTTAAACGACAATTTCGGTTATCTGATCCACGATGTGGAAACCAAGGCAACCGCCTCGATCGACGCACCGGAAGCCGGCCCCATCATCAAGGCACTGGAGCGGGAGGGCTGGCAGCTCACCGACATCCTGATCACCCATCATCATGGCGATCATGTCGGCGGGGTCGCCGAACTCAAGCAGAAATACAATTGCCGCGTCGTCGCGCCGCATGACAAGACGACGAAGATTGCTGATGTCGATCTGCGCGTCGCTAACGGCGACGTGATCAAGGTCGGCACGCTGCTGGGGCGCGTGCTGGAGACACCCGGCCACACGCTCGACCACATCTCCTATGTGTTCGATACCGAGAAGACGCTGTTCGCCGCTGACACGCTGTTCTCGATCGGCTGTGGCCGCGTATTCGAGGGCACCTACCCGATGATGTGGGATTCGTTGTTGAAGCTGCGGGCGCTACCCGACGACTTCAAGCTCTATTGCGGCCACGAATACACGGCGTCCAACGTCAAATTCGCGCTGACCGTCGATCCCGACAATGCGGCGCTCCAGGCGCGCGCGGCCGAAGTGACGAGGCTGCGGGCGGAGAACAAGCCGACCATTCCCTCACTGCTTGGTGATGAGAAGCGAGCAAACGTGTTCCTGCGCGCTGATGAACCGTCGGTCGCAGCCAGGCTACACATGAAGGGCGCGGATGCCGCCGCAGTGTTCGGCGAGCTGCGCGAGCGCAAAAACAAATCCTGAAGTACAAGTCCTCACGACCAAGTCCTGACGGGGATCGATGCCGACCGCAGCCGAGATCATCGCACGCCTTGAACTCCGCCCGCACCCGGAGGGCGGCCATTATCGAGAGACCTTTCGCGACCAGACCACCGATGCCAATGGCCGCTCGCGCTCGACCCTCATCTACTTCCTGCTCGCGCGCGGCGAGCGCTCGCACTGGCATCGCATCGACGCGGTCGAGACCTGGCACTATTATGCCGGCAGCCCGTTGACCCTGCGCATCGCACATGACGGCTGCTCCCAGCACGAGGTGCGGCTCGGCACGGACCTTGTGGGCGGCGAGCGACCGCAGGCGATCGTGCCGGCGGATGCGTGGCAAATGGCGGAGACCACCGGCGAGTGGACACTGGTCGGCTGCACCGTGGCACCCGCCTTCGAGTTCGCAAAATTCGACCTCGCGCCGAAAGGCTGGGAGCCGTAGCGATTATCATTCCGGGACCGCCCGAAAAGGACTGGGCCAAGAATCTTTCTCATCACCGTTGACGCGGATAAATGGATTCCGGATTCGCGCTCCACGCGCCCGGGACGACAGTCACCGCTTCCGGAGCACCATGTCCTTTGCCGCGATCAGGCCGCCGCCGGCGATCAGGATCGCGGCAATCGCGATGTTGGCGCTGGCTTTGGCAAAACCGGCGGCGATGAGAAAACCGGTCGACAAGAGCGGCGTCGCATAGGAGGCGGCGCCGAGCACGCGGATATCGCCGCGCTTCATGCCGATGTCCCAGGCATAGAAGGCAGCGCCGACAGGGCCGATGCCGAGCCCGAGCACGGCGAGCCATTGTAACGTCGTCTCGGGCCACACCGTGGTTTCAAGCAGACCATGCATCAGCGCGGCAAGCACTGATGTGGCGAGGCAGAAGCCCGCGACCGCATCGGTCGGCACCGCCTTCAATCGCCGCGATAGCACCGAATAGGTCGCCCAGACGAAGGCGGCGATGAAGGCTGCGATCAATCCGGGCACCGCGCCCGGTGCGAAGCCAGAGGTATTGCCGGCAAACAACAGCACGGTGCCGACGAGGCCGAGCACGGCGCCGATGATATGGTGCACGGCGAGCCGCTCGCCCGGCAGGAACGACGAGAACAGCACGATCAGTAGCGGCCACATGTAATTCAGAAGGCCGGCTTCGGCCGGCGGCGCGAAGCGCAGCGCGAGGAAATAGAGCGCGTGATAGCCGAACAGGCCACCGACGCCGACGAGCCACACGACGAGCGGCTGACGCAGGCTCTTCGCCACGTCGCCCCGGCCGATCCAGGTGAGCAGGCCGACGAGACCGCCGATCGCAAAGGTCATCGCAGCGAGCTGGAACGCCGGGATCTTTCCGGTCACCACCGTCATCACCGACAGCAATGACCACATCAGGATCGCGGTCAGTCCGATCAGTGTGGCTGTGCGCGGGGTCATGGATCAAAAGGCTCTGAGGACGATGATGCCCGGCACGAGGCCGGGCATTTGCGTCTTCACTATCGCCTTGTCGCGCCCGAAGCTACAGGCTTTTGGCTCAAGGGCTGCTGCCCCGTCAGACCTGGTACTGACCACCATTGATGGTCATCGTCGATCCCGTGATGAAGCCGGCCTCGTCGGCCGCGAGGAACACGACCGCGCGCGCAATCTCCTCTGGCTCGCCGAGCCTGTTGACCGGGATCTGCGGGATCACGTTCTTCTCCAGAACGTCCTTCGGCACCGCCTGCACCATTTCGGTGTTGATGTAACCGGGGCAGATCGCATTGACGGTGATGCCGCCCTTGGCATTCTCGAGCGCGAGCGCCTTGGTGAAGCCGATGTCACCGGCTTTCGCCGCGGAATAGTTGACCTGGCCGAACTGGCCCTTCTGGCCGTTGATCGACGAGATCGAGATGATGCGGCCGAACTTGCGTGCGCGCATGCCTTCGATGACCTGGCGCGTCATGTTGAACAGCGAACCGAGATTGGTGTTGATCACGGCATTCCACTGCTCGAGCGTCATCTTGTGGAAGGCGGTGTCGCGGGTGATGCCGGCATTGTTGACGAGCACCTCGATCGGCCCGAGTTCGGCCTCGACCTTCTTCACGCCTTCGGCGCAGGCATCGAAGCTGCTGACGTCCCATTTGTAGACGGCGATGCCGGTCTCGGCCTTGAACTTCTCCGCCGCCGCATCATTGCCGGCATAGCTCGCCGCGACGTTATAGCCTGCCGCTTTCAGCGCCTTGCTGATGGCAGCGCCGATGCCCCGCGTACCACCCGTCACCAATGCCACTCGTGCCATTTCGCATTCCTTCCCTTGGACTCTTCGGACGTTTCTGCGTGATCGTTTTAGTGGTGGATTATGCGGTTGGTTTGACGGACATCAAGAACAAAACGCCCGGCGTTGAGCCGGGCGTTTGTATTTAGTCGAGGCTCGCGCGGTTGCGAAGAATATTTGATTTGCAACCGCTGCCTTTTTAGTCGCGTGCAACGCACTCATTCAAGTGTGCAGCGCACGCGCAAGTGACACGCGTCGGCTATCTTCAGTCGCGCGCCAGACACATCGCGATACCCATGCCGCCACCGATGCACAGCGTGGCGAGGCCCTTCTTCGAATCACGCTTTTGCATTTCGTGCAGCAGCGTCACCAGCACGCGCGCGCCGGAGGCGCCGACCGGATGGCCGATCGCGATCGCACCACCGTTGACGTTGACCTTGGAGGTGTCCCAGCCGAGGTCCTTGTTGACGGCGCAGGCCTGCGCCGCAAAGGCTTCGTTGGCCTCGATCAGGTCGAGATCGCCGACGCTCCAGCCGGCCTTCTTCAGTGCGGCGCGCGAGGCCGGGATCGGGCCAGAGCCCATGATCTTCGGATCGACGCCGGCCTGGGCCCAGGACACGATGCGCGCGATCGGCGTCTTGCCTTCCTTGGCGGCCTGCTTGGCGGTCATCAACACCACGGCGGCAGCGCCGTCATTGATGCCGGAGGCCGAACCTGCAGTGACCGTGCCATCCTTTTCGAAGGCGGGACGAAGCTTCGCCATCGCGTCGAGCGTTGCGCCGTGACGCGGATATTCGTCATCGCTGACGACGATGTCGCCCTTGCGCGTCTTGATGGTGACAGGGACGATCTCGTCCTTGAACTTGCCTGCCTTCTGAGCCGCCTCGGCCTTCTGCTGCGAAGCGACCGCGAATTCGTCCTGCTGGGCACGGGTGATCTGCCACTGCCGTGCGACGTTCTCGGCGGTGTTACCCATGTGGTAGCCGTTGAAGGCATCCCACAGGCCGTCCTTGATCATGGTGTCGACGAATTCGACTGGGCCCATCTTGACGCCGCCGCGCAGGTACTGGGCGTGCGGAGCCATGCTCATGGATTCCTGGCCACCGGCGACCACGATCTCGGAATCGCCGTTGAGCAGCGCCTGATAGCCGAGCGCGACCGTGCGCAGGCCCGAACCGCAGAGCTGGTTCACGCCCCAGGCCGGGCTCTCCACGGGAATGCCGGCCATGATCGAGGCTTGGCGGGCCGGGTTCTGGCCCTGAGCCGCGGTCAGGATCTGACCCATGATGACCTCCGAGACCCGGCCGGGCTCGATGCCACCACGTTCCAGCGCGGCCTTGATGGCGATGGCGCCGAGATCGTGGGCGGGAAGGGTCGCGAACGCTCCGTTGAAGCTTCCGACCGGGGTGCGGGCGGCGCTGACGATGACGACATCGTCTGACATGGGCATCTCCTGGTGTTGAATGGGGGCAGGCGGGGCTGGGGAAACGGCTCGCCAGTCTCGAACAGCATCCTGTTAACGTCGTTGAGGCATGTCAATCGGCGGGTGACCGAATTCATGCCGCAGCGCATTCAAAATAGCGTTCTTGGCGATTTCGCAAGCAGGTTTTTGCTGTGCAATTAACCGTGCCGCACAAAACGGTAGCGTGACCCCTTTGAAAATGCTTATTTTGTTGCGTTGCGTACTCTTCCCGCCCTGCGGTATTGCCGCAGGTTCCCGTTCTCAGCGTTTGCAAGTGAGAGCCCATGGCGAAATCAGACCAACCCACCACCATCAAGAAATACGCGAACCGCCGGCTCTATAACACCGGAACGAGCACCTACGTGACGCTGGAAGACCTCGCTGCCATGGTCAAGGACGGCGAAGATTTCCTGGTCTACGACGCCAAGTCCGGCGACGACATCACCCGCTCCGTGCTCGCCCAGATCATCTTCGAGCAGGAGAACAAGGCCGGCCAGAACCTGCTGCCGACCACCTTCCTGCGCCAGCTCATCCGCTTCTACGGCGACAGCATGCAGATGGTGGTGCCGAAATATCTGGAGCAGTCGATCGCGACGCTGACCCAGGAGCAGGAGAAGTTTCGCAAGCAGATCGCCAACACGCTCTCCGGTACGCCCTTTGCTCCGCTGGAAGAACAGGTCCGCCGCAACATGGAGCTGTTCCAGCAGACCTTCTCGATGTTCAAGCCGTTCGTTCCGCCGACGGGTCGCCCGGCAACAGCCGAGCCGGAGGCCGATGCCGGTGCCGAGCCGGCCAAGGACACCAACATCGACGATCTGCGCCAGCAGATGAAGGAGATGCAGGAACGCCTCGAAAAGATGTCGAAGAAGGACGAGTAAGTCTCTCGTCCGCACCGGCGCGTCCGCCTGCCGCGGGCGCGCAAACGACCAATTGATCGCAGCATCGCCACGTCGCCGCCATCCCGGTCAAGGCCGGAGCCGCCATGTCTGACCGAACCACGCACTGGCAGAACGTCTACGCCACCAAGGGCGAGACCGAGGTCAGTTGGTTTCAGGATAGTCCGGCGATCTCATTGGAGATGATTCGTGCGGCCAGGCCGGGTCGTGCTGCGGCCATCATCGATATCGGCGGCGGCGCGTCGCGATTGGTCGATGCACTACTTCAAGACGGATACCGCAATCTCGCCGTGCTGGACCTTTCCGCTAACGCGCTCGACGCGGCGAAGAGACGAATCGGCGCGGCCGCCTCGACGGTCGACTGGATCGTCGCCGACGCCACCACATGGCGGCCGGCAAAGACCTGGGGCGTCTGGCACGATCGCGCCGCGTTTCACTTCCTGACCGATCCGCTCGACAGGGCGGCCTACGTCGAACGCTTGCGGTCGGCGGTTATGCCGGGCGGGCAGGTGATCATCGCGACATTCGCGCCCGATGGCCCGGAGAGATGCAGCGGCCTGCCGGTGCAGCGGCACGACAGCGCCAGCCTTTCGGCGGAGCTCGGGCCGGAGTTCGAGCTGGTCGAGACACGCAACGAGACTCACCACACGCCGTGGCATTCGACGCAGGCATTTCAATTCAGCCGGTTTCGGCGACGGGGCTCATAGGAGACGGCGTGCGCATGCCACATTCTCGGTGTCGTCCTGGCGGAAGCCAGGACCATACCGCGTGATCCACCCGTAGTGCTCGGTGACAGTACCGGACAACAAGTCTTCGCCAAACATCTCCCTGGGGTAATGGGTCCGCTTTCGCCAGGACGACATCAGCCCCCTAAGCCGCCAGCTTCACCGCATGGGCAAAGTCCCAATAGAGCTTGCGCGCCTTGGTATAGAGCGGGCCCGGCTTCAGCTCGCGCGCGTCGATGCGAATCACCGGCGCGACTTTGGCGAAATTGCCGGTGGAGAAGATCTCGTCGGCGGCGAGGAAATCGGCATAGCGCAGCGTCTTCTCGACCACGGTGACGCCGTCGGCACGGAGCAGGCTGATGACGCGCTGGCGCGTGATGCCGTTGAGGAAGGTGCCGCATCGGCGCCTCGTAGATGCACAGGCACCAATTGGTGGTTTCAGGATCGAACAGCACGCCCCCGCCCGAGCCGTTCTGCGCCCAGTACATCGGACGAACATAGAGCTCGGCATTCGCCGCGAAGCGCGCGATGCCCTCGTTCGCGAGCGCCAGCCAGGTGCCGGCATCGACCACCGGCTTCAGGCCAAAATTGATCGCGGACTGATTGGCCCGGGCGACGTGTCGGTCGAGATCGGGCGCGACGCCTTCGAATGCGCGCGCACCGTCGAACACCACCGAGCCGAGCCAGGCCGCATGCGTGCGCGGCCCCATAATCGGCACATTGCCGTCATGCCATTTGCCTTCGAAGAAGGTCCAGCTCGGCGAATATTCGATCGGCTTCTTGATCTCGGCCATGACCGGCCTCCCCTCGAAAAATATCCGGGCACTATTGTCCCAATTTCTAAACGATTTGCTGAGGCGAAGCACCAACTCTCCCCTCCAGGGAGGTTTAGACAACATCGCGACCAAACCGGCTATAGTGTGGGGCACGTCACGGAGTTCCCCATGCCGCTCGATCCGCTCGCAAAGCGCTTGTTGACCATGATGGCCGCGGCTGCGCCGCAGGCGCGGAGCCGGCCGAGCGTGGAAGCGCGGCGGCAATCGCTGGCGAAGCTGATGCAGTTCGCGCGTGTCGAGGCGCCGGATGTAACGGCGTCCGACGGCACGCTGCCCGGCCCCGGTGGCGATCTGCCCTATCGGCTCTATTCGCCCGCGTCTGCCGGCGAGCGCGCGCCGGGCTTCGTGTTCTTTCATGGCGGCGGGCTCGTGGCCGGCAGCATTGCGACGCACGACCGCATCGCGGCTGCGCTCGCGCATGCGACCGGCTGCCGTCTCGTTTCGGTCGACTACCGCCTCGCGCCCGAGAACAAATTTCCTGCTGCTGTCGACGATGCGATCGCGGCGACTGAATGGGTCGCGCGCGAAGCATCCTCACTCGGCATCGACGCCGAGCGGCTGGTTGTCGGCGGCGATTCCGCCGGGGCGACGCTGGCTGCGATCGTATGCCAGGAGGCGGCGCGGAGCGCAGGCCTCTCCATCGTCGCACAATGCCTGATCTGCCCGGTGCTGGATTTCGAGGAGACCTCGCCCTCGCGCGCGGCCTTCGCCGAGGGTCATCTGATCGATTGCGCCACCATCGAGGCCGATCTGTCCGATTACCTGCCCGAGGGCCTGGATGCCGCCGATCCCCGCATCTCGCCGCTGCGCGCGACGCGGCTCTCAGGCCTGCCGACCGCGATCATCCATACCGCCGAATTCGACCCGATGCGCGACGAGGGCAATGCCTATGCGCGCAAGCTGCTCGCCGCTGGCGTCGCGGTCGAGCACGTCTGCCACGACGGCATGGTTCACAATTTTCACGCCATGGGCGCGATCCTGCCGCAGGCGCAGCTCGTGCTGTCGCAGATCGGCGAGCAGGTCAGGCGCGCGGTGGAGAAATAAAGGCGCGAATCACACGCGCGCGTCAAGCACGGCCCTGGCCGCCACGATATAGTCGGGCCAATGCGCATCCGCATAGCACTCGGCCTGCCGTGCGCAAGTCACGTCGGGTGCGTGCGCGGCGGCAATCATGCGCGCGAAACGTTCTTCGGCAACTGTCGCATCCCCAACGGCGGGCGCCGGTGCAGCGGCCACGGCGGTCGGAGCCACGGCGAGCCCCGCCATTCCAGCGAGCAGGATGCGGCGTGACGTGTTCATGGCTGTCGTCCTCCATTGTCCGGCCTGCACTGTGGCCGGCGAGTGTGTCAGTGCGATCACGGCAGGGTAACCGCGGACATCCGCATCGTCCATTGCCCGCGGATAGACCTTGACCACACGAACGATCACGTTCCATCTAGCGAGCGGTTCCATCATTAGAGCGCCACGCGTCGGATTGTCACGTGTCCCACCGCAGCCCAACGTCCGCCTCGGTCTTGCGCGCTGTCGCGATCGGACTGCTTTGTCTGACGATTCCGGCGGGCGCCGCCCACGCCACCGATGATGAGGAGGACACACCGGCAAAGCCCGTCGTCCCGAACATCTACCTCGATCTCCGCACGACCTATGCCACGATCCCCGCGGGCACGCTCGGGCTCGGCTTCGGCAACACCTCACTCTCGGCCGCGTTTGAAGCACTGGCGGCACAACGCGGCGCGATGTTGCAGAACGGCTTGCCTGCCGCGAAATCGATAGCCGTCGATCTGCCGCTGACCGTGGACGTCAGCGATCGCGTGTCGCTCTATGGCGGTGTATCAGGCTCGACGACGGATATCGGCGGCGGCTGGTCGACATTCGACATCACCAGCTGGAACATCGGCGTACAGGCCGACCTCCACCAGCAGAACGGCGGCAGGATCCCGACGATCACGCTGCAATCCACGCTGACCCAATCGGTGCCGAACGAACAGGGCATGACGAATTCGTTCAACCACGTCCTGGAGTTCGACTACGCCCTGGATGAAGACGAAACGCGCGGCTGGATTGCCGGCGTGCAATATACCCGCACCGACGTCGCCAGCCTGATTGCCCGGATCAGGCCGAACACGATCCTCTACGCCGGCGGCTATTACCAATGGCCGAGCAACTGGAAATTCACCGGGCGCCTTGGCGTGCAGTCATTCGGCGGTGGACAACTCGCGGGCCGGACGCTGGCGGAGCCGTTCACCCAGCCGATCCTGCGCCTCGACCTCGACCGCATGGATGACAACGACAACCGTCTGTTTGGCATCACCGCACAGATCGCGTGGATGCCGAAACCGTCCTACCAGGTGACGTTGCGCACGCCGCTTTACGCCGTGCGCAACTAGCCGCCGGCTACTCCGGCACCGGCACGTCGAAAGTGTTGAGCGTGACCGAGACCATGCAATAGACGCCGACGAGATAGGACAGCTCGGCCGCGCCGTGCTCGCCGAATTCCTTCACTGCAGCCCGATAGGTCAGCTCGGGCAGCACGCCGCCGCTCACGAGCGCAGACGCCATATCGTAGGCGACCGCTTCCTGCTTGGTGAGATCCACCGGCCGCTGTCCGGCGACGATGGTCGCGAGCTTCTCGTCGGAGAGACCGCGCTGCTCGGCCACCAGCACATGGGCATAGAGCTCGTAACCGGAGCGGAAATGCGAGCCGGTGACAAGGATCGCCACCTCGCGCACCGGCGCCGGCAGCAGCGGGTTCGATGCGATCGCCTTGACCAGCTCCCACACCGGCCCGCCGAAGCGTGGCTCGCGGATCCAGGGATTCCAGGGCCCCAGCAGCGCGCCGTCGTCGCGCATGTTCACAAAGCCCTTGAAGTGGTCCTTGATGCCCGCTTGCATGTCGGCATAGAGCGGCTTCTGTTCCTCGGTCAGATCCTTCGGATCGAGAATGGGAAGGCGCATGGCAAGATCTCCTCGTTGCGAAACCGGAAGGCTCGCCCGCACAAGCGCGCAAGGCAAGTGAAGTTGCCGTGACGACCGTGCGATTTGGCAAGAGGCATGGAGGCGTCGGCGCAATCGAGTTGCGTTCGCCGCAGTTGGCGAATCGTGAAATGGAGGATCAATATGCGGAAGCTTGCGGTATTTGTTCTTGCAAGCGCCATGCTGAGCGGCGGGCTTTATCTTACGGCCAACCAATTACTCTTCAGCCCCATCATCTTCGTTAGATTTGTAATCGGCGGAATCATATTGGCATCCGCAGGTGCATGGTTGCTTTGGGTAGATATCCTCGCACCCGCACTCAATATTCGCACCTCAGAAGACTGATGCATTGAACGGTCGCTCAAAACTCCAGCGGCGCGTTGTCGACGACCTCCTTCATCACGAAGAAGGTGCGGGTCTGGCGAACGCCGGGGAGCGCGATGAGCTGCTCGCCGTGAATGCGGTTGAAATCCTCCATGTCGCCGACGCGGATTTTCAGGAAGTAGTCGAAGTCGCCGGCCACGAGGTGGCAGTCGAGCACGAATTTCAGCCTGGCGATCGCCTGCTCGAAGGTCGCAAAGCTCTCCGGGGTCGAGCGGTCGAGCACGACGCCGACCATCACCAGCGTGCCCTTGGCCACCTTCTTCGGCGCCACCATGGCGCGGACCCCGGCAATAAAGCCGTCCTCGAACAGCCGCTGGGTGCGGCGATGGCAGGTGGCGGGGCTGATCGCGACGGTTTCGGCCAGCTCGGCATTGCTGAGCCGGCCGTTATTCTGCAGCAATCTCAACATCTTGAGGTCGATGCGATCGAGACGAGCGGACATGGAAGAAGGTTCCGTAAATTCGCGCTATTGCGGAAGGAATATTAGTCTATGGCGCGATACTCGCAAGATTAAGCGCAATATGGACGCAATATTCGAAAGCACCTTTTTGCGGCGCAATGCTAGCCACATCCCAGACACCAACGCCAATCGGGATGATCCAATGAGACTGGACAAATTCGTGCGCTATCCGCTGACCTTCGGCCCGACGCCCATCGAGAAGCTGGAACGGCTGTCGAAGCATCTCGGCGGCAATGTTGAAATCTACGCCAAGCGTGAGGACTGCAATTCCGGCCTCGCCTATGGCGGCAACAAGCTGCGCAAGCTCGAATACATCATTCCCGATGCGATCGCCTCGAACGCCGACACGCTGGTCTCGATCGGCGGCGTGCAGTCGAATCACACCCGCATGATCGCCGCCGTCGCCGCCAAAATCGGCATGAAGTGCCGCCTGGTGCAGGAAGCCTGGGTGCCGCACGAGGACGCCGTCTATGACCGCGTCGGCAACATCATGCTCTCGCGCATCATGGGCGCCGACGTGCGCCTGGTCGACGATGGTTTCGACATCGGCATTCGCAAGAGCTGGGAGCAGGCGATCGACGAGGTAAAGGCCGCCGGCGGCAAGCCCTACGCAATCCCGGCCGGCGCCTCCGTGCACAAATTTGGCGGCCTCGGCTATGTCGGCTTCGCCGAGGAAGTGCGCAAGCAGGAAGCTGAACTCGGCTTCAAGTTTGACCACATCATCGTCTGCACCGTGACCGGCTCGACCCATGCCGGCATGCTGGTCGGCTTCGCCGCCGACGGCCGTGAGCGGAAGGTGATCGGCATCGATGCATCCTTCACGCCGGCGCAGACGAAATCGCAAGTGCTCGAGATCGCGCAGAACACCGCAAAACTCGTCGAGCTCGGCAAGGAGCTCGTGGCCGACGACGTCGTGCTGATCGAGGACTACGCCTATCCCGCCTATGGCGTGCCGTCGGAAGAAACCAAGGAAGCGATCCGCCTCAGTGCGCGCCTCGAGGGCATGATCACCGACCCCGTCTACGAGGGCAAGTCGATGCAGGGCCTGATCGACCTCGCGCAGAAGGGCTATTTCGAGAAGGGCGCGAAGATCCTGTACGCCCATCTCGGCGGCGCGCCGGCACTGAATGGATATGCGTACGCCTTCCGGAACGGCTGAGGCGACGCACACCAAATGAGATGAGTCTGTAGCCCGGATTTCGCGAAGCGCAATCCGGGCTACGAGATCTACCGCGTCTTGACGATCTGCAGCAGCTCGTCGCCGTAATGCTCGAGCTTCTTGTCGCCGATGCCGGGGACGTTGCGCAATTCGTCCAGCGTGGTCGGCCAGGCCCGGACGATGCCGTCGATGGTGGCGTCGTGCAGCACGACATAGGCCGGCACGCCACGCTCGCGCGCGATATCCGAGCGCCAGGAGCGTAGCCGCGCGCGCAGTTCGGGATCGACATCGCCCTGCGGTGCGCCGGCCGCCGGTGCGAGATCGCCGCGGCGGGACTTTGTGCGGCTGGCACGAACGCGAGTCGTTGGCGCCTCCTCGCGCAGCCACACCTCAGTCTCCCCGCGCAGCACGCCACGCGCGGTCTCCGTCAGCTTCAGCGCGCCAAAGGCTTCGCTGTCGCTCTGCAAATGCCCCATCGCGACCAACTGACGCAGCACGGTGCGCCATTGCTTCTCATTGAGCTCGCGCCCGATGCCGAACACCGATAGCTTGTCATGGCCGAACTGCGTCACCTTCTCGGTCAGGCGTCCGATCAGCACATCGATCAGATGCATCGCGCCGAAACGTTGTCCGGTGCGATAGGCGCAGGACAAGAGCTTCTGCGCCAGCACCTTGCCCTCTCGCATTTTGGGCGGCGTCAGGCAGTTGTCGCAATTTCCGCAGCTCTCTCCATGCAAGGTCTCGCCGAAATAGCCGAGCAACCGCTTTCGGCGGCACTGCGCGGTCTCGGCGAGCCCGACCAGTGCGTCGAGCTTGCCGATCGACACGCGCTTGAAATCGTCGGAACCGCTGGACTCGTCGATCATGCGGCGCTGCTGCACGATGTCGGAGAGCCCGTAGGTCATCCAGGCCGCCGACGGCTTGCCGTCGCGCCCCGCGCGCCCGGTTTCCTGGTAATAAGCCTCGATGCTCTTGGGCAGGTCGAGGTGGGCGACGAAGCGTACGTCGGGCTTGTCGATGCCCATGCCGAAGGCGATGGTCGCGACAATGACGATGCCGTCCTCGTTGAGGAAGCGATCCTGGTTGCGGGAGCGCACGCTGCTGTCGAGGCCGGCGTGATAGGGCAGCGCCGCAATGCCGGCTTCGGCGAGCGCCGCGGCAACCTCCTCGACACGATTGCGTGACAGGCAATAGACCACGCCGGCGTCTCCGGCATGGCGCTCCCGGATGAACTCCTTCAGCTGCGACACCGCATTGCGCTTGTCGACGATCTCATAGCGGATGTTGGGCCGGTCGAAGCTCGAGACGAATTGCGGGCTATCTGTCAGCTGGAGCCGCTGGACGATCTCCTTCCGCGTCAAATCGTCGGCGGTCGCGGTCAGCGCGATGCGCGGCACGTCGGGAAAACGCTCGGCGATGATGGAGAGGCCGACATATTCGGGCCGGAAGTCATGACCCCATTGCGAGACGCAGTGCGCCTCGTCGATCGCGAACAGCGCCACCTTGGCCTGCGCCAGCATCGACAGGCAGCGTGGCGTCACCAGCCGTTCCGGTGCGACATAAAGCAGGTCGAGATCGCCCGCGATCAGGCGCCGCTCGATGTCGGAGGCCTCCTGCAATGTCAGCGAGGAGTTCAGCGCCGCCGCGTTGACGCCGGCCTCGATCAGGCCCGCGACCTGGTCACGCATCAGCGCGATCAGCGGCGAGACAACGATGCCGCAGCCTTCGCGCAACAGCGACGGCAATTGATAGCACAACGACTTGCCGCCGCCGGTCGGCATCAGCACCAGGCAATTGCCGCCGTCGGTGACGTGCCGGATGATTTCGCCTTGCGCGCCTCGGAACCCCGGCAGGCCGAACACCGAATGCAGCACCGACAGCGCATCGCGGCCATCGGCCGGCGCTGGCAGCGAAGCGGTGGAAGGGGCGGACATGGGCGTGTCGGGGGTTTGCGAGATTCGTCACAAGGCCAGTCGCATGACGGAGCTGGCGTTGCAAGTCCATCTTCTCCCAACGAGCGGGGGACGGACGAAAAGCTACGCCCCGATCCTGCGCAAGGCTTCGGCGACCGTCACGATCGGCATGTTGCGCGCTCCGGCGGCCTTCAACGCGTGGCGCAGCAGGTCGGGCGTGCAGCCATAGGGGCTCGGCGCATCGACGACATCGTGGCCGTAGAAGATCAGCCAGCCGCCGCTAGCGACGGCCTCGTCGAAGTAACGGTCCACGCCATCCGTATCGATCTCGCAAGTGACCAACGGCGAAGCGCGCAGGAACTGAAGATCGATGACATCGCTGTTGACGCCCGGAAGGATCCCTCGCGCGGAGCGGAAGTTTTGGGCGAGCTGCGGTTTGCGCCAGACCGAGGCGAGGCCGTAGGGATAGGCAAAATTCTCAAGCCGGATCGAGGGATCGATGCCGAAAAAATGACTGCGGTTCCGCTCGATCTCGCGCGCCATCGCGCTCTCGTCGAGATCGACCGCGCGCAAATGCGAGAAAGTGTGGCAGCCGATCTCGTGGCCGCCGCGATGCAGCCGAACGATCGCATCGTTCGACAGGCCGTGCCAATGATCCCTGGGCTGATCGACCAGGCTGCCGGCGAGGTAGAACGTACCGCGCCCGCCATGCGCTTCCAGCAGCGAGGCGCCCTCGCCTGCGGCGCTGTCGGGCGCGTCATCGAAGGTGAAGCTCACCATCGGCGCGTGCGCCGGCAAGCGGTGCGGCGCCGCGCGGAAATGGCGGGCCAGCCGATTGCTCAAGCGTCCGTTGAGGGCCGACAGCACGGGTGCATTCCCTGTGATTCCATATGTCTCGACTGAAACATTTGCGCGCGGCCTTAGGCAAGCTTAACGCCAGGGTAATCCTAACGCGCAACCAACAACCCCTGGGTTAACGCGCCAGCAGCGGAGCTTTAGCGTCCGCGCCGAGATATTGCAGCCAATTGCGGAAAAGTGCGGTCGCGGCGCTGCCGGCCGCAATATCGGTGCGCAAAGTCAGCGCCGGCAATTCATTGGTAAGTGCCGGATGGCGCTGATGCCTCGCCCGCTTTTCGAATCGAACCAGCTTCTCCTCCGTCGCTGCGTCAAAATAACTCATGGGGAGCGCCGGATAGGCCTCCCGCTCGCGCGCGAGGAAGCGGCCGATGTCGCGCAGATATTCGCGCTGGAGCGACAGCGCGTCATATTCGGGATGACCCTGGAAGAACACGAAGCGGCTGTCATACTGCCGCACGAAGACGTCGACGCCAGCCTGGGCAGACCGGGTCAGCACCTGATAGCCGGCCTGCGTGAGATCCCCCTCGGTCACTTCGTTGAGACGCGAATGCGAGACCTTGAGCGGCGCCGGCGCATCGCGCGTCAGCGGGTCGCCGGTTACGGATTCGCAGTCGAAGATGCCATGACATTTGGACGGCAGGCGCTGTCGCTCGATGCGGTCGAGATGCAGCACCGCCGCATGTGCGGCAAGGCATGACCAGATCGTCGAGCGGGTATTGGTCCTGGCCCAGTCGATCAGCTCGGTGAGATCGCGCCAGTACGGCTCCTGGTCGAGCTCGGGCGCGACCGGTTCGGCGCCGGTCACGATCAGCCCGTCGAACTTCTGGCGCTTGAGATCGGAGAGATCGGAATATTCGCTCTCGACATGCCACTTCGCTTCCGGCGAGCGCTTCACCGACGGCAGCGAGAAGCAATGAAAGCGGATGCGGCGCGGCCCTGCGGCGGCCTGAAGCAGCTTCATGAACTGGCGCTCGGTCGCCTTCAGTGCCGTATCCGGCATATTGTTGATCAGGCCGATGGTGAGCTCGGCGCCGGCATGATCGCGCGCGAGGTCGCCCTCGGCCGGCACCAGCGCCGGGCTTGCGACACCTTGATCCCTGTCGATCAAGACGCTCATCGGCC
The DNA here is from genome assembly GCF_000473045.1 of Bradyrhizobium sp. WSM3983. GTDB lineage: Bacteria > Pseudomonadota > Alphaproteobacteria > Rhizobiales > Xanthobacteraceae > Bradyrhizobium. The sequence continues at coordinate 70,037 of NZ_AXAY01000022.1, forward strand.
GATTGCCTACTCCGCGGCCTGAAGACGCGCGGCAGGACACGCCTTTTCCAGCGCCTGGTCGATGTCCTCGATGATATCGGCGACATGCTCGATGCCGATCGAGAGGCGGATCGTCTCTGGCAGCACACCAGCTGTGCGCTGCTGCTCCGGCGACATCTGCCGGTGCGTGGTCGAGGCCGGATGGCAGGCCAGCGACTTGGCATCGCCGATATTGACGAGCCGCGTGATCAGCTTCAGCGCGTCGTAGAAATTCTTGCCGGCTTCCATGCCGCCCTTGATGCCGAAGGTGAACAGCGAGGACGCGTTGCCGTCGAGATACTTCTGAACCAGCGGATAATAGGGGCTGTCCGGGAAGCCGGTGTAGTTGACCCAGGCGACGCGCGGATCGTTGCGCAGGAATTCGGCGACCTTGCGGGCGTTCTCGCAATGGCGCTCCATGCGCAGCGCCACCGTCTCGATGCCCTGGAGCAGAAGGAAGGCGTTGAACGGCGACAGCACCGAACCCATGGTGCGCTGATAGACGCTGCGCGCGCGCTCGATATAGGCGGTCCTGCCGAAGCGCTCGGCATAGATGAGGCCGTGATAGGAGGCGTCCGGCTTGTTGTAGGCCGGGAAGCGGTCGGCGTGCTTGGCCCACGGGAAGTTTCCGGAATCGACGATGGCGCCGCCGAGCGTGGTGCCGTGGCCGCCCAGAAACTTGGTCAGCGAATGCACGGCGATATCGGCACCGTAGTCGAACGGCTTGAGCAGGATGGGCGTGGCGACCGTGTTATCGACGATCAGCGGCACGCCATGGGCATGCGCGATCTTGGCCAGCGCCTCAATGTCGCAGACATTGCCGGCGGGATTGCCGATGGTCTCGGCAAACACGGCACGGGTGTTTTCGTCGATCAATCTCTCAACCGCCTCGGGCTTGTCGCTCTCGGCGAAGCGGCCGGTGATGCCCTGTCGCGGCAGGATGTGAGAAAGCAGCGTGTGCGTAGTGCCGTAGAGCTGCGGCACGGACACGATGTTGCCGCCGTGGTCGGCGACGTTGACGAAGGCGAAATGCAGTGCAGCCTGCCCGGTCGCGACCGCGAGCGCGCCGACGCCGCCTTCGAGCTCGGCGATGCGCTTCTCCAGCACGGCGCTGGTCGGATTGGCGATGCGGCTGTAACGAAAACCTTCGGCCTCGAGATTGAAGAGGGCTGCGCCATGATCGGCGCTGTCGAAGGCGTAGGCCGCGGTCTGGTAGATCGGCACGGCAACCGCGTGCGTGGTGGCTTCGGGCTCGTAGCCGGCATGAATAGCGATCGTCTCGTTGCGCATCGTACCACCTCCGCGTGGCGCGGGCCGCACTTATTGGCCTGTATGAGGCATGTGCGTTGTCCGCCGCCCCTCTGTTAGAGGCGGGTGGTAAAGCGGACAATAAATCGCTTAGAGATCGAGGAAGTAACCCTAATGATTGTTGGTGAATTGGCTAAAATTTGAGTCAATTTGGATTAATGAACTCAATCCGCGGGCGACCAAAAAGCCTGCGCGCGAAAAGTGGACGACGCTTGCCTCACACCTGACGACCGGATCCCGCCGGCTCATCGGGGCTTCGCGCATGTTGCGCGAAAGCCCCGAGAGCAAGATCAGGCCATCGTCTCCCAGAGCCGGTGGGTCAGCACGCCGGCGCGCTTCTCGATCGCGGCGGCAGCGTCCAGCGCGAGATCCTCGCGGTAGCGGCCCGCGATGAGCTGCACGCCGATCGGCTTGCCATCGTGCAAGGCCACCGGCACCACGGCGCCGGGCAGCCCCAGCACGTTGATCGCCGAGATGAAGCGGATCTCGCCCCAGAAGATTTCCTGCACGCGTTCGGCACTGACGGTGTCGTCGCGCGGACCCGGCGTCGGCTTCACCGTGGTCGGCGCCAGCACCACCGGATACTCCTCGAAGAACAGCTGCCAGGCACGGATATGGCCGTTGCGCGCGGCTGTCGCCTGCATCCACGCCTTGAGATCGAGCGTGCTCGCCTTGGTCTTCATGCCGCCCCACGCCTTGTGGAAATCTTCCGACGTGACTTTCAGCATGCCGGCCTCCTGCATCACCACCGTCTCGTTGGTGATGATGTCGCACCAGGTCTGCCAGACGCCGTTGATGTCCGGCACGTCGACCTCGCTGACGCGATAGCCGGAGCGCTCCAGATGATCCGCGGCCTGACGCAGCGCCGCGCTGACCGCCGGATCGACGTGCATGTCTTCCGGGATTTTTGCCAGCGCAACCTTGATCGGACCCTTCGGCTTCGGCCCGGTCAGCGACGCCGGCACCCACCAGGGATCGCGCGGATCGCGCTGGCTCATCACTTCCAGCGCAAGACGGACGTCGCCGACGTGGCGGGCAAGCGGCCCCTGCGCCGACATGAGATGCGCCAGCATCGGCCGCTCGGCCGTCGCGCTTGCGTTGAAGGCAGGAATACGGCCCTGCGTCGGCTTGATGGTGGCGACGCCATTGCAATGCGCCGGCCAGCGCAGCGAGCCGCCGATGTCGTTGCCATGCGCGATGGTGCCGATGCCGGCAGCGACCGCCGATCCCGCGCCGCCCGAGGAGCCGCCGCAGGTGATGTTTGGGTCCCAGGGATTGAGCGTCAATCCGTGCAGCGGATTATCGGTGAAGCCGCGGAACGAGAATTCCGGCGTGTTGGTGAGGCCGATGACGATCGCCCCAGCCTTCTTCAGGTTACGCACCACCGGCGAATCCGACGGCGCAACGAGGTCCTTGTTGGCGGGGACGCCGTTGAAATTGGGCCGGCCTTCGTAGTCGACGTTTTCCTTGATGGTGACGGGCACGCCGTGCAGGAGGCCGAGCTCGCCGCCCTTGGCGCGCTGCTTGTCGGCCGCATGCGCGGCCTTCAGCGCGTCCTCGCCAAGATCGACGACGACCGCATTGAGCCGGGGATTGACCGCATGCATCCGCTCCAGATGCGCCTCGACGGTTTCCACCGCGGAGATTGCGCCGGAGCGGATCGCAGCCACGGTCTCCACTGCCGACCATTGCCAGGCCGGCCCCTTGGGACTGCGTGCGGCGGCCGATTTGCGCGGCGCAGCCTTCGTGGCCGTCTTCGCGGCCGCACCCTTGAGGGCGACCGCCTTCTTGCTCGAGGTCTTCGCTGCGTTCTTTGCAGCACTTTTCTTCTTGGTCGCCGCCTTCTTCGCCACGTCGCATCTCCTGAAATTGTGGCGCGGAGGTTACGGATGGCAATAAGGCCTGTACAGCCGCGTTTCTGCATGGCGTATTGGCGGGAGCAGCCAATGCGACCAAATGTCAGCGATGACCACCGCTCATACCGGCGGCGGGTTCAGTCGCGCAAATCCGTCCTGGATGCGATAGGGATAATAGGGATAGGGCGGCATCACCACGCTGACCTCGTCGAGGCGCTTGAGCTGATCCGCGCTCAGCGACCAGCCGACCGCACCGAGATTGTCGCGCAACTGCGCCTCGTCGCGGGCGCCAATGATCACCGAGGAGACGGTGGGGCGTGACAGCAGCCAGGCGATGGCGACCTGCGGCACCGTACGGCCGGTCTCGTCCGCAATCGCATCGAGCACATCGACGATCGCGTAGAGCCGCTGCTCGTCCACGGGCGGACCGAACTGCGCCGTCGCATGCAGGCGGCTGGTTTGTGGCAAGGGCTGATCGCGCCGGATCTTGCCGGTGAGCCGGCCCCAGCCGAGTGGGCTCCAGACCAGCGCGCCAACGCCCTGGTCGCGCGCAAGCGGCATCAGCTCCCACTCATAGTCGCGGCCGAGCAGCGAGTAATAGACCTGGTGCGCGACATGACGCGGCCAGCTGTGGCGATCGGCGACGGCGAGCGACTTCATCAATTGCCAGCCAGAGAAATTGGAGACGCCGGTATAGCGCAGCTTACCGGCCCGCACGAGCGTATCGAGTGTAGACAATACCTCCTCGATCGGCGTGAACGCGTCGAAGGCGTGGAGCTGGAGCAGATCGATATAGTCGGTGCCAAGCCGCCGCAGCGCCGATTCCACCGAGGTGAGCAGCCGATGCCGCGACGAGCCGGAATCCAGCGGACCATCACCTGTCGGCAGGCTCATCTTGGTCGAGATCAGCACCTTGTCGCGCCGGCCCTTGATGGCGGCGCCGAGAATCTCCTCGGAGGCGCCGTTGGAATAGACGTCGGCGCTGTCGAACAGATTGACGCCGACCTCGAGGCAAATGTCGACCAGCCGGCGCGCCTCCTCGGCACCGCTGCGGCCCCAGGCCGAAAATAGCGGGCCTTGCCCGCCAAACGTGCCGGTGCCAAAGCTGAGAACGGGCACCTTTAGTCCGGAAGCGCCGAGATTGCGGTATTCCATGTGCGTCTCCCCTATTCCGCCGGGCACGCCGCGACTGCGGCCTGCCTGCGGTCGAGCTGGAGACTCCACAGCGCCAGCACGAGTCCGATTGCGGTGATGCCGGCCGCAACCAGTGGCAGCGCGGACAGTCCGAGCCCGCGATCGATGGTGACGCCGCCGGCCCAGGCACCGAGCGCATTGCCGAGATTGAACGCGGCAATGTTGAGGCTTGACGCAAGCGTGCGGCCGCTCGGGCCGGCCGCCTCCAACACGCGAAGCTGGAGCGGCGCGACCGTTGAAAACGCCGCGATGCCAAGCAGCAGGATCAGCGCAATGGTGGGAATCTTGACCGACAGCACGGCGGCGAGACCGAGCAGCACGATGGCAAGCGCGGCCAGCGTACCGGTCAGCGCGCGGGCGAGGCCACGGTCGGCGAGCTTGCCGCCGGCGACGTTGCCGATCGCAAGCCCGAGACCGAACACCAGCAGAATCGGCGAGACGGCGGCTTCCGAAAAGCCGGTGAAACGGGTCAGGATCGGCTGGATATAGGTGAAGACGACGAACAGGCCGGCAAAGCCGAACACGGTCATGGCGAGGCCAAGCAACACCTGCCCGCGCCCGAGCACGGCAATCTCCTCGGCGAGCGAGATCGGCTTGTCGCCGTTGCCGACATGGCCGGGCACGAGCGCCGCCACCACCGCAAAGGCGATCACGCCGATCACCGTCACCGCCCAGAACGCCGCGCGCCAGCCGAGCATCAGGCCGAACCAGGCACCGAAGGGTACGCCGAGCAGCGTCGCGACCGTGAGGCCGATGAACATCGTGGCGATGGCGGAGGCGCGCTTGTCCTCGGCGACCAGGCTGGTCGCCACCACCGAACCAACACCGAAGAACGTGCCATGGGCGAGCGAGGTCAGTACCCGTGCGGCCATCAGCAATTCGTAGTTCGGCGCCAGCGCGCAGGCCGCGTTGCCGAACGTAAAGATCGCCATCAGCGCCAGCAGCACGGTCTTTCGCGGCAGCCGGCGGGTCGCCAGGGTCAGCACGGGCGCGCCGACGAACACGCCGAGCGCATAGCCGGAGATAAGCAGCCCCGCGACCGGCACGGAAACGTGCATGTCGGCGGCGACCTGGAGCAGCAGGCCCATGATGATGAATTCGGTGGTGCCGATGCCGAAGGCACCGGCGGTAAGCGCGAGGACGGCGGGAGGCATGCGTGGCTCCAATGGATGAGACGAGCCACGCAGATAGCCGCGCTCACGCAAAACCATTAGAATGTCCGCAATCCAATCATTTGTGACGTGAATTCAACATGGCCCGCTTCGACACCAACCGCTCCGCCGAGATGGAGGTTTTCGTCCGCGTCGTCGACTTCGGCGGATTCACCCAGGCAGCGCGAAAACTGCGCCTGACACCATCAGGCGTCAGCAAGCTGATCTCGCGGCTGGAGGAACGGCTCGGCTCCCGCCTGATCAACCGCACCACGCGCAAGCTGATCCTGACGGAGGAGGGCCAGGCCTTTTACCAGCGCGCCGTACGCATCCTCGGCGAGATGGAAGAGGCCGAACGCGAAGCGGCATCCGGCGCCACGCCGCGCGGCCGCCTCACTGTCAACAGCAACATTCCCTTCGGCATGTTACATCTGATGCCACTGATCCCGCGCTTCCTCGCGTGGCATCCCGAAATCACGCTCGATCTGGTCCTGACCGACACGCTGATCGACCTGATGCAGGAGCGCGCCGATGTCGCCATCCGTGTCGGTCCCTTGCGCGCTTCACGCCTTATTGCGCGAAAGCTCGGTACCAGTCGCATGGTTGTCGTCGGCGCGCCGGATTATTTGGCGCGCGCAGGCACACCGAAGACGCCGGCGAATCTCGCTGAGCACCGCGGCATCAGTTGGACCTTTCCACGCATCCGCGGCGGCTGGCCGTTCAAGCGCGGCGACCGCACCGAGGAAGCCGTGCCGCCGCCGGTCGCCCGCGTCAGCGACGGCGAAGCTGCTCGCCGCCTCGCGCTCGGCGGCGTCGGCCTCGCCCGCCTCGCCATCTTCCACATCGGCTCCGACATTGAATCCGGCCGCCTCGTGCCGGTGCTGCAAGGCTATAACCCCGGTGACCGCGAAGACATCCACGCCGTCTATGTCGGCCACACAGCACCCCTGCCCGCGCGCGTGCGTGCGTTCATCGATTTTCTCGCCGAGCACGTACGCGTGAGCGATCCGGCGCTGAAGCGCGCGGAGAATGGGCGATGGAAATTGGTCAGATGAGGTTGATTGGCGGAGAGAGTGTCAGTCAATCCTGATTGAAGTATAAGCTGCTTTTCATTCCAAACGGTGGCAACCAACGGTCCTGGCTGCCGGGCGCTTAGACACGCCTCATAACACGATAGGGTGACGAGGATGACGGCGAAAAGGCCCTTTGACGGGTTCGATTTCGAAGGCTTCTGGGACGACTGTCCGTATTCCCTGGAGAACTATGTCGAGCCTCCGCCGAGCGACGAGCTGATCGCCTCCATTGAGCAGGAATTGGGTGGGTATCGGCTGCCGGCGACCTATGTCGACCTCGCACGGCGCCACAATGGGGGAATGGTCAAGCGCAACTGCCACCCAATGAAGGAGCGTACAGGCTGGGCGGAGGATCACGTGGCTATCGAGGGGCTCTACGCCATCGGCCGCACGTCCAAATATTCGCTCGCCGGGCAATTGGGCGCCAAGTTCATGATCGAGGAATGGCGCTATCCACCGATCGGAGTCGCCATCGCCGATACACCGACCGCGGGCCACGAACTGATTATGCTCGACTACCGGGCCTGTGGAAAACAAGGCGAGCCGCAGGTCGTGTATGTCGACCAGGAGGATGACTACAGCATCACTGTCGTTGCGCCCGATTTCGAGACCTTCATTCGAGGCTTGGTCGAGGAGTCCGAGTACGACACCGCCGAGGAGGATCGGGCTGCGGCGATTGCAACCGTCGAGCGGGGAACGTTATCACCAATCGTGGTGCGGGCCTTGGCCGCCGTCGGCGACCGTCTACCGAACGGCGAGCGAATATTGCGAGCCCTGGCCCGGCAGATCGTGGACGAGAAGGGCTTCTTCGCCTTGCACGACGACGAGCGCTCGCACCTGATGTATGGACTGATGTTCTGGCTCTATTCGAGCCTTTGTACCGCCAGGTCCTTCGAAGCTTTCGTGGACCGTCCCGCGACCGGTGCCTCCTACGACGACTCGATTTGTTACGAGCTGATGATCGCTTTCGACCTTGTCGCCGACCCTTACGACTTCAACACGCGCGGGTACGCCGAGGGCTTCGTGAGAGACTGGTGGGACGCATGCGTCGCCAGCGGCGAAATCGTCGAGATGGCGGAAGGCTACTGTCTCACTCCCAAGGCCGAGGCGACCCTGCTTGGGCGCTTAGCGACGATTGCAGGCCCCCAACTCAATAAGCCAGCGCGATGATTTGAGATTGATGCGATCCAGTCTCGGAGCTTCCTTTGCGCGCGCCGGCGGCTCACATATTTTGCGGCCCAATCAGGCCAGACGATCAAACAACGTTTCGAAATCGCGCCAATGGCGAGAGAGTAGGCTGTCAACCTGGCTGAAGTTGTGCGACTTTTTCGCTGCGACGTTCATAAACTACGGTCCTGGCTACGGCATTTGCTGCGCTCGTTCAGACACTATTCCACCGCGGCTTCAGGTGCCTGCAGGTGCGCCCCAGAGGCTGGGTTGACTGTCCACGAGGATTGACAGCCGAAGATGCGGCCGCCTTCATAGTTCATTCAGACTGCAAAATCGGTCAGCAGTGTACGGGCTTCGACGAGATCCGGCTCTTCCAAATCTTCGCTGAACCAATCGTAGATCGGCGCAAGTATATCGCGCGCTAGTTGCAGCCGGCCGCAGGACGCCTGGAGTCTGGCCCTTGCAATGCTCGCGCGAAGCTCAGGTAGCTTCGCTTCTTGAGCAGCCGCTGTTTCGATCGCAACGCGGAACTCGGCGTCCGCGCGGTGCTGGGCCGCCGCGCTGGCTGCGCACAACAGCAGCTCGCCGCGCTCGCGGTGAAGCTCGGCGTCGCACCAGCTCTCGCCCGTCGAGTTGGCAATCGAGGTCGCTTGATCAATGAAGCGAAGCGCCTCAGTGACTTTTCCGCCTTTTTTATGGAGGGTAGACAATAGCCTGAGATGGTGCGGGATGCGAAGACCGGCGTTGGTACGCCGGAAGTCGTCAAGCGCCGCGTCGTATGCTGAGAGACCTTCATCGAGCTGGCCGGACTCGGCGATCGCCCAGGCGCGGACAAGGCTACTCCAGGCACCATAATAGTCGAAGCCGTGCTCAGCGCAGAGGCCCCGTGCTTCTGTGGCGGATTCGAGCGCGGCTACGGGGTCCCGCCGGAATTGATGCAACATTGCCAGATAGTTGAGCGCGAGCACAATGCTGAATGGATGTGAAATCTCGCGCGCGACGGTTAAACCCGCCCGGGCCATCTTAAGGGCACGAGCGGGATAGCCGAGATGCCAGTCGCAATGGCTGATATAGGCATTGCAGAAAACGCCCATGTTGATTCCGTAGACTTCGGAGTGGTAGCGGCCGCGGAATTCGCCTGCGTTTGCGCTTCTCTCAAGCAAATCTCGTGCGAATTGGAATTCGCCGAGGTGAAAAGATACCACGCCTGCGAAATGGTCAGTCTCGACCAGAAGGGCAGGGTCAGCGCTTCGCTTCGCCAGGCTGGCTGCCTCCTCCATAAGGCTTGTTGCACCGCGTAGGTTGGCACGCACATGGTAAACGTAGCCGAGCCCTCTTAGTGCCAGTAACAGATCATGCTCGCTTCGCAGCTCTCGACTGAGCTCTTGTGCCCGCTGGTATGCTGCTTCTGCTTCGCGCGAGGCGAATCCCTTGGTGGCGATGAGCGGGCCGCCGAGTGCAAGCTGCAAGGAGAGCTCGCAACGTGAGCGCGATTCGCCAGGAGAAAGTGCTTGGGTGCACTCGAGTCCAAATCTCAAATGAGCAATGGCCTCCATGTTCGCAGATCGACTGGCTGCTAGGCGACCCGCCCGCAACCAGTATGGAATAGCCCTCTCCGCGAGCCCCGCCTCGCTGAAATGACCGGCGACCAGCTCCGGCTGGCCTTCAACTAGCTGTGGAAACAGCGCCTCGATTGAGGTGCCAATGCGCGCGTGCAGCTCTTGGCGGCGTCGCTTCAGCAGGCTTTCGTAGGCGGCGTCGCGCACCAGAGCGTGCTTGAAGGTGTAGGTAGCAGCCGGCAGAAGCCCTCGCCGAAAGATGAGCTCCGCCGAGAGCAATCGGTCAAGCGCCACGGCGAGTTCCGTTTCTGGCATCGAAACGGCCGCTGCAAGCAGCTCATGATCGAACTCGCGGCCGATACAGGCTCCGATCTGCGCGACTTCCTTCACCGGCCCGAGACGATCGAGGCGAGCCATCAGCGAATCGTGCAGCGTCGCCGGGATCGCCACGGACGGAAATGGTCCGGCAAGCGCGTACCGGTCCCCGGCATCACGGAGAATGCCGGCTTCCAACACGGCTTTCGTGAGTTCTTCGGTAAAGAGCGGCACACCCTCGGTGCGCGCCAGTATTTGCCGTAGAACCTCCTCCGGTAGCGCCTTGCCGTCTGTGATCCGGTCGACGAGCGCAATCATCTGGGTTCGTGGAAGGCGGTTCAGTGTGAGCAGCGTGACATGCGGAAAGCCGATCCATGGAGCCGGGAACTCGGGGCGAAACGTCGCGACGAGCAGCACGGGCAGATCCTGAAGCCTGTTGACGATCTGATCAAAAAGCTCGTGCGAGGTTGGATCCAGCCAGTGCGCATCCTCTAGCACCATCAAGACGGGGCCGCGCGCGGCGACTCGATCAATCCGGGACATGAACGCCCGGAAGAGAAGTATTTTCCTTTGCTGTGGCGGCAAGGCCGCCATCGCGCCAGACATCGGGTTAGGAATGCCCAGCAGATCTGCGAACAGCGGTAGTAAATCGCCGAGCGATTCCTCGCCTTCTTCAGAAAGGAGTGATTCAAGACGCTTCAGGCGCTTTTCCCAGCTATCGTCAGCTGCAAAGCGAGCCGTCCGCCCGAGCTGGGAAACGAACGGGAAGAGGGCGCTGTTTGTATGATGCGGCGAGCAGGCGTAGCTAATGAGCGTGATAGGCGCGGCCTTCAGCCTCTCGCGTAGCGCGACCACCAGTCGTGATTTTCCAATCCCTGGCTCGCCCGAAATGAGGACAACCTGCCCGGCTCGCCCTTCTGCTAGCTGCCACCGCGACAGCATGAGATGGAGCTCCTCGCCGCGCCCGACCAGTGGCGTGACATGCGCTCCGTGCAAGGCCTCGAACCTGCTCTCAGCCCGGCCTTCGCCGATGACCCGCCACGCCGGGACCGGTTCGGCAAAACCCTTGAGACAAAGAGAGCCGAGCCCGGCCAGTTCGAACAAGTCGCCGACCAGGCGGCGCGTGCTGTCGGCAATGACGATGGTGCCGGGCTCTGCTACCTGCTGCAGACGGGCAGCTAGATTTGGTGTTTCCCCAGTCACGGCCTCTTCTTTCGCGGCCCCCTCACCGAGCAGATCGCCCACCACCACTAGCCCGGTGGCGATGCCGATACGCGCTGCCAGAGAATTTCCTGCGCCGTCCGACATGCTGCCGACCGCAATGGCGACAGCGAGTCCCGCTCGGACAGCTCGCTCTGCCGCGTCTTCGCTCGCTCGAGGCCACCCGAAATAAGCGAGAATGCCATCCCCCAGAAACTTCGCGACGTGCCCTTCGAGCCTTGCGATTTCTCCTGCCACCGCATTCTGGTAGGAGCGCATGATCTCGCGCAGCTCTTCGGGATCGACCCGTCGGCTGAGATCCGTCGAGCCGGTGAGATCCACGAACATCAGTGTGAGCTGTCGGCGTTCGGCCGATACGGGCGCCCGAATGGCGCCCGTAGCCGCCGGCAAGGAGCCGATTGCATCAAGAATCTTCCGCCGATGGCCGACAGCCCGGACTCCAATCTCCTTAAGATCATCGGCTGTCAGACGAGGCAGCACCTCAAGGTCGATAGCATTGTCACGGAACGTCAGCTCATAGGACTGCAAGCCCAGGCCGCGCAGCCATTCTCCGATGTCCAACTTCGTCTCCGTAGACTGCTCAGCTGCAGTTTCCTCCTCTGTCTCGTCAGGCCGCCGATCGTTGTGCGGAGGGCTGGATGTTCTGGTTCAACCGGAACAAGTTGCCGGGATCGTACTTGGCCTTCAGCGCCGCGAGACGCGCGTAGTTCGCGCCGTATGCGCTGGACACGCGATCGGTTTCGTCTTCAGGCATGAAATTGACGTAGACGCCGCCTGTCGCGTGAGGCGCGGCTTCAGCAAACAGCTTCCGCGCCCAGTCGATCGAGTTCTGCCTGTCGGCGGGTTCGCGCCACCGTGTATGGACATTCATCGCAAAATTCGCGCTCCGATGAGGATAGGCCATCTCGTCCGGCGTCACACGGCTGGCCGCCCCGCCGAGCTGTCCGATGAAGATTTCGCACTCCTCGGTCGGGAGCCTCGCGACTTGGCTTACGAGGACGTCCAGGAGGCCGTCGCTCAGTTCAACGAAATTGTGCGACTTCCAGTAATTGTAGGCACCCGGAGTCAGCAATGGGTCGAACGCGCTCTGCCATGCCGTGAATGGCTGCATGGCGACCACATCAGCGATCGGCTCTCCGAGCGTGCGCAGCGGTTCCAATGCGCGGTTGCCGTCGCGCTCATCGCCTACGTAGCAGACCGCAAAGACGAGGATCTCCTTGCCATGAACGTCAGCCGGCAGGAAGGGGAGCGGCGGGGCCTTTCTGAGGACCACCCATTGCGTGAGTTCGTCAGGTGCTTTGGCTGCGACCTGGCGGTAGCCGGCGAGAAGCTCTCTTGCCTGGGCAAAGGGATGGACAATCAGGCCGGACAAGACCATTGGACCGACCGGGTGCAGGCGAAATTCGAACGAGGTCACGACGCCGAAATTGCCGCCACCTCCGCGCAGTGCCCAGAACAGATCGGGGTTCTCGGTTGCGCTCGCCTGCATGAGCTTGCCATCAGCCGTCACCACGTCGGCTGAGATGAGATTGTCGACAGTAAGCCCGAACCTGCGGCTCAGCCATCCGAATCCACCGCCGAGCGTGAGCCCGGCCACGCCAGTCGTCGAATTGATGCCGAGCGGCGTGGCCAGTCCAAAGGCCTGCGCCTCCCTGTCGAAGTCGCCCAGGGTAGCCCCAGGTTCGACTCGCGCAGTGCGGCTAACGGGATCGACCCGAACGCCGCGCATCAGCGAGAGGTCAAGCAAAAGACCTCCTTCGCACACGGCATTACCCGCAATGTTGTGGCCGCCCGCACGCACGGCAAGCAGAATACCGTGCTCACGCGCGAAGGTAATGGCACGCATGATGTCCCCGGCACCTCTGCAGCGGACCACCGCGCCGGGGTGACGGTCGATCATCGCATTCCAGATTGTGCGGGCCTCATCGTAGCCCGCCTCCTCGGGTAGACAAACATTGCCTCGCAGTGTCTGCCGCAGAGCATCAAGACTATCGCCTGTAAGCGCAATCGCCCCGCCCTGCAGCGAGGTCAGCCGGAGCTCGGTCATGGAACTTCCTCCAGATGTTTGGCGGTGAGATTCGGCAAGCGCCGGCTCACTTCAATCGGACAATATCCGTCAAAATGACGATCATCGCCGGCGGCCGCGTTCACGGCCGGCAGCTATGTATTCCGACTGCGCGGCATACGGCGCATTCTGCCAAACGTGAGTCCGCTCAGCGAAAAAAAGGTTCACGGACAAATTTCTCACTGGGCTGCGGCCCTGCGACCAGGGAACTTTGATTGTTCCGCTCGCGGTCTATCGCGTCGATATTGGCGCGTGAGCTTTGGCATCGCTTTCAGCGCTCGCTTACCGCGCCGGGGGGCTGAACCAAAGGCCGCAGCCAGCGCTGACGCGAGGGCTTTCCCACGTCACGGACTTTGCTTTGAAGGCAAAAAACATCCGGTTGATTCAACCAGCGATCGAGCGTGGAGGGCGCTCATGGAGTTCAGGTCGCGCCGCCAGGAAAGGGACTGCGCCACAGACATTTCATTACCACATGAGTGTCGCGCGGCCGTTCAGCGAAAGGCAGCTTGGTGTAGCGAAATCCTGCGCGCTGGCGGAGAGAGTGGGATTCGAACCCACGGTACGGTTTCCCGCACACACGCTTTCCAAGCGTGCGCCTTAAGCCACTCGGCCATCTCTCCGGAGCGCCTTCTCTTGAAGGGGCGCCGGTGATTTTGCAAGGGATCGCGGGTAAATCGGGTGAATTTTCCGCAACGTATTGTATTTGCAACAGAATATCTAGCCTCACGCGGCCGCCCGGAGCCTACCTAGGCTGAACCAGTCGCGGGTTTGGCGCGACGATTCACTCAAGGACATCCAACACGACCGGGGACACCATGACCATCCGCAAAACCATTGCCGCGCTGAACCTGATTTTGGCCCTTGGCGCCGCCTTTAGTGCGTCGGCCAACGCACAGGCCTGTACCCGGCAGGGCATCGATGTGACCTGCGACGATGGGCGGCGCGGGGTGCTTTCGGGCGATGCCATCCTCTGGCCGGATGGGACGCGCTCCAGCTCGACACCGCATCAGAGCGTGATCATCGGCAACAAAAGCTCGGTGCATGTCGGGCCCGGCGTGTTCGTCGGCCAAGGCAAGGGCATGGTGCCAATGGACGATCCGAACGCGGCGAACAAGCAGCAGTGCGCGATTCTGGAAGGCGTGTCGTATTGCTATTAAGGCTCGCCTCTCCCCGCAAGAAAGGCGAGAGGGATTAGATCAACCGCACGCCCGAGATCGCCGACTTCAGCCAGCGAAGCGCTTGCGGCGGCTGCGCTGCGAGCGGGGCGGCCGCGACCTTCTCGGTGCGGCACTTCTCCAGTTCGGCGACGAAATCCGACGACCATTGCTGAATGGTGTGGCCGCGCAGCGTCTTCATCATCGCGTCCCAGCGCATCTTGCGCTCGGCGAGCGGCATCGCGGCGGCGACCGCAATGGCGCGGGCCATGCCGTCGATGTCGTGCGGATTGACCAGCAGGGCGGTCTCGAGCTCGTTGGCGGCACCGGCGAACTTCGACAGCACCAGCACGCCGGGATCGGCCGGGTTTTGCGCGGCGACATATTCCTTGGCGACGAGGTTCATGCCGTCATGCAGCGGCGTCACCACGCCGACCTGCGCGGTACGATAAAGCCCCGCGAGCACGGTCTGGCTAAAACCCTTGTTGAGATAACGGATCGGCGTCCAGTCGACCTCACCATGACGGCCGTTGACATCGGTGACCAGGCGCGCGACCTCGTTCTGGAGATTGCCGTAGGCTTCGATCCCGCCGCGCGAGGGATTGGCGATCTGGAGCAGCGAGATGCTGCGCGCAAGTTGCGGCTGTTCCGTCCAGAGCCGGTCGAACGCGCTGATGCGGTTGACGAGGCCCTTGGAATAATCGAGCCGGTCGACACCGATCGCGAGCCGCTCGCCGTTGAGGCTGCGGCGCAGACGCGAGACATCCGGATGCGAAGCCGATTTCGTGGCATAGGCTGCGAACTTCTCCGCGTCGATGCCGATCGGAAACACCTCGCAACGCGTGCGACCGTGCTGCGAGAGCACGACGCCGTCCTCGACGATGAGGCCGAGCTCGCCGCCGGCGTAGTCGACGAAATTCTGACAATCCTCCTCGGTTTGGAAACCGAGCAGATCATAAGCCAGCATCGCCGTGATCAGCTCGCGATGATTGGGCACGCCCTGCATCACCGCGGCGACTGGCCACGGCGTGTGCAAGAAGAAGCCGATCGGATCATCGACGCCAAGATCGCGCAGCTCCGCGCCGAGCGCGAGGAAATGGTAATCCTGCACCCAGAACGCAGTCTGCGGCTTGCGGAAGCGCATCAAGGCACGCGCCATGAACGCGTTGACCTCGCGATAGCTGACGTAGTCGTCGCGCGAGACGCGGATCAAATCGCTGCGCGAATGCAGCGCTGGCCATAGCGCCGAATTGGCGAAGCCTTCATAATAGCCGCCGTAATGCGCCGCCGGCAGATCCAGCGTCGCAATCGCACCCGACCCCAGTGCCTCAATCTCGGCAAAAGGTTCCTTCTGATGGCCGTCACGCACGCGGCCGGAGGAACCCACCCAGATGGCACCCGAATGCTCCACGACGGGGAGCAATGCCGCAGCCAGGCCGCCCGTCATGGGCTCGCTGGGTTTACCGCGCGCAACTCGATTCGAAATGACGACTAAGTTCACAGGTCGTCCCCTCCTGTTCATTCCAGCCCGTTTAACTGCCGTTCATCAATATGGTTCCTGTCATCATTTCTACGAAATGAAACCAAAGTCAGGCGCGCGCGTTGGAACCAGTTTTCTCTGATGGAACCCGCCGTTTTCACTTGGAAAAGAGAGTTTTGGCGTGAAAATCATGCAGCCTGCGTTACGCGCGCAATGGAACTGCGCGCGCAACAATATGGCTCTGCGATGACGATGCCTTATTCCAACCTTGTATCGTCGAGCAGACGCGCAAGGAACGCGCGCACATCGTTCGGCGCATCGAAGTGACCGTTGACACCGATGGCACGGCGGCCGACCGAGAAAGAAAGACCGTTCATGTCGGGCATGATTGCGAACACGGTCTCGTCGGTAACGTCATCGCCGATGAAGATCGGACGACGCCCCCTGAACGGCTCGTGCTTCATCAATTCGCGCACGCCGGTCGCCTTGGTGAAGCCGGAGTGCTTGATCTCGCAAACGAACTTGCCGGGCAATACCTCGATCGGTGCATTGGGGATATCGGCGCGGATCAACGAGACGGCTTCGTAGATTGCCTTCTCCGCATGCGGCGCGAGGCGGTAATGCAGCGCCAGCGAATAGCCCTTGTCCTCAAGCAGAATGCCGGGGCTGAGCTTGGCGATCGCGGCCAGTCGCCGTTTCAGCTCCTTGTCCATCGGCGGCGCGTGCACGTCGTCAGCTTCACTGCCAATCGACAGGCGCATCTCCGCGCCGTGACCGGCGACGGCACGAAAGACATCGGGCGCGAAGATCAAGTCGATGTCGTTGAGCGAGCGGCCGCTGACCATGGCCAGCGCGCCCGAGGTGCGCTCCGTCAGGCGCTTGAGCGTTTCCGACAGGCCCGGCGGCACCCACACCTCGCGCGGCGTCGGCATCAGGTCGAGCAGCGTGCCGTCGATGTCGAGCAGGATCGCGGTCTCGTCGAGATGCGGCACGAGTGCATGCGGCACCGGCACAGCGTCGGGCGTTTCATCGACGGACATGGCGCGTTTCTGGTCCAGTTCAGCAAGTTCCGATTTCATAGTCTACTCCATAAAGGCGAGCGGCCGTGCGACTTGCTCGAGCGATTTTCGCTCCGCGGAGATAGCGTAGCGCCACGCCACGATCGCGGCCGCGATCATCAGAAAGGCTCCCAGCAAATAGCCGGCGAACACGCTGTTGCGTGATCCCGTGTCGATCAGGGCGCCGAACAGCGCCGGGCCAACGACGCCGCCGATGCCGGTGCCCACCGCATAGAACACTGCGATCGCCAGCGCGCGAATTTCGAGGGGGAAATTTTCGCTCACAGTGAGATAGGCGGCGCTCGCCGCAGGCGAGGCAAAGAAGAAGATCACCATCCACGCAATGGTCTGCCCCTGCGCGCTCAGCGCGCCGATCGAGAACAGATAACCTGAGACAGCCAGCAGCAGGCCCGAGGCGCCATAGGTGAACATGATCATGGTGCGGCGGCCGAGCGTGTCGAACAGGCGGCCGAGCAGCAGCGGTCCGAGGAAGTTTCCGGCCGCGAACGGCAGCAGGTACCAGCCGACATGATCGGCGCTGATGCCGTAGAAATCGGTCAGCACCAGCGCGAAGGTGAAGAAGATCGCGTTGTAGAAGAAGGCTTGCGCGGCCATCAGCACGAGGCCGACCAGCGCGCGCTGACGATAGGTGAAGAACAGCGTATGCACGACCTCTCGGATCGGGGTGTGATCGCGCATCTTCAGGCGCATCTTGGCGAAGCGTCCATCGCTCGCATCTTGACCATGCCCAATCACCGAACGCTCGATGTCGTCGACGATCGCGTGGGCCTGTTCCGGGCGGCCATGGATCATCAGCCAGCGCGGACTTTCCGGGATCCACATCCGCATCAACAGCACGACGAGACCGATGGTCGCGCCGATGAGATAGGCGAGACGCCAGCCGAGGTCGGGGCCGATCACCGCGGGGTCAAGCAGCACGATGGCTGCGACCGCGCCCATCGCCGCGCCGATCCAGAAACTGCCGTTGATGACCAAATCAGTCCAGCCGCGGTAGCGCGCCGGCACCAGCTCCTGGATGGTCGAGTTGATCGCGGTGTATTCGCCGCCGATGCCGGCGCCGGTCAGGAAGCGGAACAACGCATAGCTTGCGATATCCCAGGACAGTGCGGTCGCGGCCGTCGCGGAGAGGTAGAGCGCGAGCGTGATGAAGAATAGTTTTTTGCGGCCGATGCGATCGGTCAGCCAGCCAAAGCCGAGCGCGCCAAGCACGGCGCCTGCAAGGTAGGCGGAGTTCGCGATACCGAGATCGAGGTTGGAGAAGTGCAGCGTCGGGCTCTGTTTCAGAGCGCCCGACAGCGCGCCGGCCAACGTCACCTCAAGTCCATCGAGAATCCACGTGATCCCGAGCGCCAGCACGACGCGGGTGTGAAAGCCGCTCCAGCGCAGCGCGTCGAGCCGCGCGGGAATGCTGGTCTCGACGATGCGATCGGTCGCGGCCGCCATCGCGACTGCAGGTCCATCATTCAGCGCCGGGCTTTGCTGCAATTCCATCGCATTGCTGGGTCATGGGGTGCGGCATTCCGCCTGCCACCTGCGACAACGTCCGCGGCAAGGGCAGGTTCCGTTAGGAACGGCGCCGAATGCTGGCCGTTTCCGCTGGAGCCGCAAGGAGTTGACGCATGGCTCATGTCAGAAAGACGACACATTCGCGCAAAACCGCATCAGGCAAGAAGACCAGCGCAAGGCGCAGCACCGCACGCAAGAGCCCAAAGCGCGCCACGCCAAAACGCTGGTCGCAGCGCGTGACAAAGGAGAGCGACGCGCTCGACCTCAAGCGCGGCGTGTTCACGCTTACGAGCCCGAAACGGATCGCGGCCTCACTGAAGCGCTCCGCCGAGCACAGCACGCGCCGCAAGACCGGCGCTTATCGCTCGGCACTATCGATGCTGACGTTCTATATCAACCGCGCCGGCAAGACCTTGCCAAAGGCGCAGCGCGAACGGTTGGAGAAAGCGAAGGCGGAGCTGAAGCGGGCGTTCGGGAGGGAGTGATTCGGACTCATCCTTCGTCGTCCCGGCGAAGGCCGGGACCCATACCGCGTGATCTATCAATGGCGGAAGGTAGGCGTACCGAACAATCGATCTTCGCCAAACCACGTCCTGGGGTTATGGGTCCCGGCCTTCGCCGGGACGACAGTGGAGAGTGAGGCCGGCGCGGAGCGTCTACGCGCGACGAAGCCTACGCCGCCCGGATGTTCGCCATGAACCGATCGAGCTCGGCGCGCAGGCGGGTGCTTTCGCTGGAGAGGGTCTTCGCGGAATTCAGCACCTCTTCCGAGGCCGAGCCGGTTTCCGCAGCGCCGCGGTTGACCTGGCCGATGTCGGTGGCGGCCGTCTGGGTGCCCTGGGCGACGGTCTGGACGCTGCGGGCGATCTCCTGCGTCGCGGCGCCCTGCTGCTCGACGGCGCTCGCAATCGAAGTCGAGATCGACGAGATCTGGCCGATGGTCGCGCCGATCTCCTTGATCGCGGCGACCGACTCCGCGGTCGCGCCCTGCATACCTGTGATGTGGGAGGAAATCTCGTCGGTGGCCTTCGCGGTCTGGCTCGCCAGCGACTTCACTTCGCTCGCGACCACGGCAAAGCCGCGGCCGGCTTCACCAGCACGGGCTGCCTCGATGGTGGCGTTGAGCGCCAGAAGGTTGGTCTGCTCGGCGATTGCCGTGATCAGCTTGACGACCTCGCCGATCTGCTGGGCTGCGAGCGAGAGCTTGCCGATGCGGCTGTCGGTTTCCTTGGCCTGCGTGACGGCGGCCTCGGCAATACGGCTGGAGTCACGGACCTGGCGACCGATCTCTTCGACGGACGCCGACAATTCCTCAGTCGCGGTTGCGACCGACTGCATGTTGCTGGAGGCCTGTTCGGAGACGCCGGCGACCTGGCTTGACAGGGTCTGCGTGGTCTCGGCGGTGCGGGTCAGGGTGGACGCCGACGATTCGAGCTGGACNGCNGANGCCGAGACGTTGGACACGATGGCACCGACGGCGCTCTCGAAATCATCGGCGAAGCGGATCAGCTCGCCGCGGCGGCTTGCGGCCTGCTCCCTACTCTGGGCTTCGCTGGCGGCGGCATCCCGCTCGGCCTTGACGACCGCCTGAACCTTGAATTCCTCGACCGCGCCGGCCATCTCGCCGATCTCGTCCTTGCGCCCCAAGCCCGGCAGCACGACGTCGAAATTGCCCGAGGCAAGCTCGCGCATCGCCTTGCACATCGCGATCATCGGCCGCGAGATGCCGTTACCCAGCATCAGGGCCAGCACGGCGCCGACGGCAAGACCGCCTAGCGCGAGCATCAGCATCAGCCGCTCAGTTTCGCCAATGGTCGCGTTGGCGCTCGTCTCGATGCGCTGCTGATCGGCCGAGAGATCCGACCGCAACTCGCCCGAGAGCTTGAGAATGGATGCGGCCGTCTTGGTCATCTCGCCGTTGGACTTGACGATGATCTTCACGTTCTCCGACAGCTTTGCAAAGGACGTGCGGTACTGCTTCAGCAAATTGCCGATCTCGGTGACGCGGTCGGTGATCTTCTGGTCGTTGGCGTAGATCGAGACCAGCAGCGTCTCCAGGAACTTGATACGGGCGATCACGCCGTCGGCGGTCTTCGGCTCCGGCTTGGCGACGAACGCACTGACCGAGGTGGAGACAGCAAGATATTGCGAGGTGATGTCCTTTGCCGTGGTCTGGACCGAGTTCAGGCCCGCCAGCGCAGCAGTGTCGGCGAGGTCGTCGAACTTGAAGCGGATCTTGTTGCCGACGCTATTCAGCTCATCGGTCGCGATCTTGCTGTTCTCACGCGTCAGCGTGATGATCTCGCCGAACACTTTGGTAAAGCGCTGGAACTCGGCGTCGAGCTTGCCGACCTGCTCACGGCGAGCCGCGCCTGTTGTGGCAGACATCGTCTTCGCGATCGCCGCCTTGAGATTCTGTTCGGCCGCCTTGGCCGCCGTTTCGTCATCCGCCGCGCCGGTCAGGGTGTAGGCCCGGGTCAGCCCTTGATAGCTGATCAATTCGCGATCGACGGTCCGCGCCAGGTCGGCTTCCGCCACGCTGGCCCGGTAAGAGGCGACAGCGCCCGCGATTCGCTCGAAGCCGAAATAGGCAAATGCCATGCTGACGGCGAGGATGGCCAGCACCGCCACGAAGCCGAGGATGATTTTTGCACGAAAACGCAAGGTGAAGAGCTTCGATGAGCTCGGCTTCGACTTCACGGACATTCCCCCACCCCATTCCATTCGCGGAAAACCAGGCGCAGCCCGGGAACAGCCCGCTCCCCGACTCAAATGCACGGTAAATGGCAAAGGATAAGCTGCGGTAAATTTACGCGTCGCAACTTGCGGTTAGGTGACGCGGGGACGGCCGTCGTGCCGGTGAAAACCGGACGACATTGGAGCAAGTGGAAGCGACCCAGGCTCTACGCCGCCCGGATATTCGCCATGAAGCGGTCGAGCTCGGCGCGCAGGCGGGTGCTTTCGCTGGAGAGGGTCTTCGCGGAATTCAGCACCTCTTCCGAGGCCGAGCCGGTTTCCGCAGCGCCGCGGTTGACCTGGCCGATGTCGGTGGCGGCCGTCTGGGTGCCCTGGGCGACGGTCTGGACGCTGCGGGCGATCTCCTGCGTCGCGGCGCCCTGCTGCTCGACGGCGCTCGCAATCGAGGTCGAGATCGATGAGATCTGGCCGATGGTCGCGCCGATCTCCTTGATCGCAGCGACCGACTCGGCGGTCGCGCCCTGCATACCTGTGATGTGGGAGGAAATCTCGTCGGTGGCCTTCGCGGTCTGGCTCGCCAGCGACTTCACTTCGCTCGCGACCACGGCAAAGCCGCGGCCGGCTTCACCAGCACGGGCTGCCTCGATGGTGGCGTTGAGCGCCAGAAGGTTGGTCTGCTCGGCAATCGCCGTGATCAGCTTGACGACCTCGCCGATCTGCTGGGCCGCGAGCGACAGTTTGCCGATGCGGCTGTCGGTTTCCTTGGCCTGCGTGACGGCGGCTTCAGCAATGCGGCTGGAGTCACGGACCTGGCGACCGATCTCTTCGACGGACGCCGACAATTCCTCGGTCGCGGTTGCGACCGACTGCATGTTGCTGGAGGCCTGCTCGGAGACGCCGGCGACCTGGCTTGACAGGGTCTGCGTGGTCTCGGCGGTGCGGGTCAGGGTGGACGCCGACGATTCGAGCTGGACAGCCGAGGCCGAGACGTTGGACACGATGGCACCGACGGCGCTCTCGAAATCATCGGCGAAGCGGATCAGCTCGCCGCGGCGGCTTGCGGCCTGCTCCCTACTCTGGGCTTCGCTGGCGGCGGCATCCCGCTCGGCCTTGACGACCGCCTGAACCTTGAATTCCTCGACCGCACCGGCCATCTCGCCGATCTCGTCCTTGCGCCCCAAGCCCGGCAACACGACGTCGAAGTTGCCCGAAGCCAGCTCGCGCATCGCCTTGCACATCGCAATCATCGGCCGCGAGATGCCGGTGCCGAGCAGGAAGGCGAGGATCGCGCCGAGCAGCGTGCCGCCGACGGCAAGCATCAGCACCAGTTGCTCGGTCTTCCCGATGATAGCTTCCGATTCGGAATCCAGCCGCTGCTGTTCGGCGACCAGATCCGCCTTCATGGCGGTGGCGCCTTGAAGGATCGCGCCGGCCGAGCCGCTCATCTCGGTGACGAGTTCGTCGATCAATTTGGCGTTGGCGATCAGCTTTTCCAGCGATTCGCGATAGGCCACGAGGATGGTCTTGGCGTCCTTCAGGCCGGCGACGATCTTGTCGTCCATGGAATAGACCGCGCCGAGCGAATTCTCGACGAATTTCAGCCGTGCCAGCGCGCTGATCGCGATCGCCTGGTCGGACGTCAGCACGAAATTGGTCGCCGCCGCGCTTGCGGTCTGGAACTGGGCATTGACCTGCTTGGTGCCGAACTCGATCGACTGCGCCTCGGAATCGGAGGCGTTGTTGCCGATATCGTCGAGCTTGTATTTCAGGAGGTTGGCGTTGCGCGAGAGCTGGTTCTGCACCAGCAGCGTGCTGTCGCGCTTGGCCTGGAGGACCTTGGCGAAGGTCGCGGAGAAATTCGAAAACTCCTTGGCGAGCTTGTCGAGGCTGCTCTGCCGCGCCGGCGCCTTGGCGCTCTTGACGGCCTGGTCGATGGCGTTCTTCAGGCTGGCTTCAGTGTCCAGCGCCGCCTTGGCGTCATCCTCCTTGCCGGTGACGACGAAATATTTGACGGCCGAGCGATAGGCCAGCAGCTCGCGGTCGATGTTGCGGGCAAGGTCGGCCTCCGAGACGCTGCTGCGGTAGGACCCGACGCCGGATGAGACCCGCTCGAAGCCGAAATAGGCGAACGCCATGCTGCCGGCGGAGATCGCCAGCACGGCGGCGAAGCCGAGGATGATCTTGGCGCGGAACCGGAGGGTCGGAATTATGCTGCGCTTGGACGGCGACGCGGTACGCCCGGACATTCCCAACCCCCATTTATTCTATTCGGCCGCAATCCGGAGGCGCCCCGCCCCCAGACCCGGATGCGCAAAACTAGGGCACAATGAATAAAGGGCGGTAAATTCGGCACGCCGGGGACAAAACCCGGTTTTGTCGGCCAGAGGCCGACCGCACGGGACCGGAGCGACCAAAATCGTAGTTGCAAAGTCCGGGGGGCGCGGTCTCTAATTAGAAACAATCAAAATCATCCCGGGAGGACTACAACCGTGTCTACAGTCAAACTGACGGTGAACGGCAAGGCCGTTGCTGTCGACGTCGAGGACCGCACGCTGCTGGTCCATCTCTTGCGCGACCACCTCAACCTCACCGGAACCCATGTCGGCTGCGATACCAGCCAATGCGGCGCCTGCGTCGTCCATATGGACGGCAAGGCGGTGAAGTCCTGCACCATGCTGGCGGGCCAGGCCGACGGCGCCAACGTCACCACCATCGAAGGCATCGCCAAGGGTGACGAACTGCACCCGATGCAGGCCGCCTTCCGCGACAATCACGGCCTGCAGTGCGGCTATTGCACCCCGGGCATGATCATGTCGGCGATCGACATCGTGCACCGCTACGGCGGCCAGCTCGACGAGACCACGGTCCGCCAAGAGCTCGAAGGCAATATCTGCCGCTGCACCGGCTACCACAACATCGTCAAAGCCGTGCTGGATGCAGCCGGACGCATGAAGGTCTCGCAGGCGGCCGAGTAAAGCGGCGCGCCTCGAATAATGAACCACCGCCGCAGCTTTCGAGGGAAAGCGCGGTCAAAACAATTCCGGTCGGGAGGACCAGACATGGGTGTTGAAGGCATCGGCGCGCGCGTCGTGCGCAAGGAAGACAAGCGTTTCATTACCGGCAAAGGCCGGTACGTTGACGACATCAAATTGCTGGGCATGACCCATGCCCATTTCATCCGCAGCCCACATGCACACGCCAAGGTGAAGAAGATCGACTCTTCCGCCGCGCTGAAGATGCCGGGCGTGGTCGCGGTGCTTACCGGACAAGAGCTGGTCGACGACAAGGTCGGTAACCTCATCTGCGGCTGGGCTATCACCTCCAAGGACGGCAGCCCGATGAAGATGGGCGCATGGCCGGCGATGGCGCCGGAGACGGTACGCTTCGTCGGCCAGGCCGTCGCGGTCGTGATCGCCGACAGCAAGAATCTCGCGCGCGACGCGGCGGAAGCCGTGCTCGTGGATTATGAGGAGCTGCCGGCCGTCGCCGACGTCCAGACCGCGATCAAGTCCGGCGCGCCGCAGCTTCACCCCGAGGCGCCCGGCAACCAGGTCTATGACTGGGTGATCGGCGACGAGGGTGCAACGGATGCCGCCTTCGCCAAGGCCGCCAATGTCGTCAAGCTCGACGTCACCAACAACCGCCTTGCCCCTAACGCGATGGAGCCGCGCGCGGCGATCGCCGATTACGATGCGGCGGAGGAGCACTTCACGCTCTATACGACCTCGCAGAACCCGCACGTCGCCCGCCTCGTTCTCTCGGCGTTCTACAACATCGCCCCCGAGCACAAGCTGCGCGTGATCGCCCCCGACGTCGGCGGCGGCTTCGGCTCGAAAATCTTCATCTATCCGGAAGAGATGGTGGCGTTATGGGCCTCGAAGAAGGTCGGCCGTCCCGTGAAATGGACCGGCGACCGGACTGAGGCCTTCCTCACCGACGCGCATGGCCGTGACCATGTCACCCATGCCGAGATGGCATTCGACGCCAACAACAAGATCACCGGGTTGAAGGTGAAGACCTACGCCAATTTCGGCGCCTATATGTCGCTGTTCTCGTCGTCGGTGCCGACCTACCTCTACGCCACACTGCTGTCGGGCCAGTACAACATCCCGGCGATCCACGCCGAGGTGGTCGGGGTCTACACCAACACCACGCCGGTCGATGCCTATCGCGGCGCGGGCCGCCCCGAGGCGAGCTACCTGATCGAACGGTTGATGGAGACGGCGGCGCGACAGCTCAAGGTCGATCCAGCCCAGCTGCGCCGGACCAACTTCATCACCCAGTTCCCGCACCAGACGCCCGTGATCATGGCCTATGACACCGGCGACTTTAATGCCTCGCTCGATGCCGCGATGAAGGCGATCGACTATGCCGGCTTCGCAGCTCGCAAGGCGCAAGCGAAGTCGCAGGGCAAGCTGCGCGGCATCGGCGTGTCCTGCTACATCGAGGCCTGCGGCATCGCGCCGTCGAAGGCGGTCGGCAGCTTAGGGGCCGGCGTCGGTCTGTGGGAATCGGCCGAGGTGCGCGTCAACCCGGTCGGAACCATCGAGATCCTCACGGGCTCGCACAGCCACGGCCAGGGCCACGAAACTACGTTCTGCCAGCTCGTCGCTGAGCGCTTAGGGATCCCCATCAGCCAGGTCTCGATCGTCCATGGCGACACCGACAAGGTGCAGTTCGGAATGGGCACCTACGGCTCGCGCTCGGCGGCGGTCGGTCTCACCGCGATCCTGAAGGCCATGGAGAAGATGGAATCCAAGGCCAAGAAGATCGCCGCGCACGCGCTGGAAGCCTCAGAGGCCGATATCGTCATCGAGAACGGCGAGTTCAAGGTGACCGGTACCGACAAGGCGATCGCCTTGCCGATGGTCGCGCTCGCGGCCTACACCGCGCACAATCTGCCTGACGGGATGGAGCCGGGCCTGAAGGAAAGCGCCTTCTACGACCCGACCAACTTCACCTTCCCGGCCGGCGCTTACATCTGCGAACTCGAGGTCGATCCTGGCACCGGCAAGACCTCCTTCGTCAACTTCGTTGCGGCCGATGATTTCGGCCGGCTGATCAATCCGATGATCGTCGAAGGCCAGGTCCATGGCGGCCTTGCCCAGGGCATCGGGCAGGCTCTCCTCGAGCACGCGATCTACGATGCCAACGGCCAGCCGGTCACGGCCTCGTTCATGGATTATTCCATGCCACGTGCCGACGATCTGCCCTCGTTCAATCTCTCCCACACCACGACGCTGTGCCCGGGCAATCCGCTGGGCATCAAGGGTTGCGGTGAGGCCGGTGCAATCGGCGCCTCCGCGGCCGTGATCAACGCGATCACGGACGCGATCGGCAACAACAACCTGGAAATGCCCGCAACCCCGGACCGGGTGTGGCGCACGATCCACGCGGCTTGAGAGGAGAGAAAGATGTATCAGACCACTTATCATCGCGCCTCGTCAGTCGATGAGGCTGCCTCTCTCTTCGCGAAGGGCAGCGAAGCAAAGTTCCTCGCCGGCGGACAGACGCTGCTGCCGGTCATGAAGCAGCGGCTTGCGAGCCCCTCCGACGTGATCGACCTCGGCAAGATCAAGGAGCTGATCGGCGTCGAAGCCTCCGGCGACATGCTGACCGTCAAGGCCGCTACGCCGCATTACGACGTGGCGACCAGTGAGGCCGCCAAGAAGACGATCCCCGCGCTCGCTTATCTGGCGTCGCTGATCGGTGACCCCGCCGTGCGCTATCGCGGCACGATCGGCGGCTCAATCGCGAACAACGATCCCGCCGCGGATTATCCGGCCGCATTGCTCGCGCTCGGCGCCACGGTGAAGACCAGCAAGCGGTCGATTGCGGCGGAGGATTTCTTCCAGGGCTTGTTCACAACGGCGCTTGAAGACGGCGAGATCATCACCGCGGTGTCGTTCCCGGTTCCGGCGAAGGCGGGCTACGCCAAGATGCGGCATCCGGCCTCGCGCTTCGCGCTGACCGCCGTCTTCGTCGCGCAGACGAAGTCGGGCGAGATCCGCGTCGCCGCGACCGGCGCTTCGCAGAGCGGTGTGATGCGGATTCCTGCCATCGAGGCCGCGCTGAAGGCGAACTGGTCGCCGTCGGCGCTGGACAATGTCAGCATTCCCGCAAGCGGTTTGCTGGCCGACATCCACGGCACGGCGGAGTACCGCGCCAACCTCGTCAAGGTGATGGCGCAGCGCGCGGTGACTGCTGCGGGCTGATATCTCGTCTTAGCGACTCAACACAAATCTTCCGCGGCGCGCAGCAATGCGCGCCGCTTTTTTGATGCGCCCATGCGTGAAAAGCGCTTGCCTCGCTGGCGCGAAGGCGAGAGAAGTTAGTCAGCCGATTAACTCGCCCCAAAGAGGAATGTCTGAGGCGCTTGCCGAACCCATCGGCATCTGCCTACGACCCGAGGAAACAACACGTGCTCGACAAGCCAGCTCAGAACTCGTCCGTCCGCACTTCCGGCCCGCTCTCGGGCTTCCGCGTCGTCGAATTCGCCGGCATCGGCCCCGGTCCGTTCGCCTGCATGATGCTGGCCGACATGGGCGCCGATGTCGTCACGCTCGACCGCGTTGGCGCGAAGAAGAGCATGAAGTCGGTGGCGGGCCGCGGCCGCAAGGTGATCGAGCTCGACCTCAAGGACAAGGCGGCGATCGCGCAAGTGCTCGACCTGCTCGCGAGCGCCGACGCGCTGGTCGAAGGATTCCGTCCCGGCGTGATGGAGCGCCTCGGCCTCGGTCCCGATGTCGCACTCGCCCGCAATCCAAAGCTCGTCTATGGCCGCATGACCGGCTGGGGCCAGGAAGGCCCGCTTGCCAATGCGGCCGGCCACGACATCAACTACATCTCCATCACCGGCGCGCTGGCCGCGATCGGCACCAACGAAGCGCCGGTGCCGCCGCTCAATCTGGTCGGCGATTTCGGCGGCGGCGCGCTCTATCTCGTCGTCGGCGTGCTCGCCGCACTGCTGGAAGCCTCGAGGTCCGGCAAGGGCCAGGTGGTCGACGCCGCGATGTGCGACGGCGCGGCATCGCTGATGTCGTTCTTCTTCGACATGAAAACGCTGGGGCGCTGGACCGAGGGCCGCAACCGGAACTTCCTCGACGGCGGCGCTCACTTCTACGGCGTCTATGAATGCGCCTGCGGCCATTTCGTTTCGATCGGCTCGATCGAGCCGCAGTTCTACGCGCTGCTGCGCGAGCACGCAGGCCTGACCGACGCCGGTTTCGACGCGCAGATGGACCCTAAGGCCTGGCCCGCGCTGAAGGAGAAGCTCAAGGCCGTGTTCAAGAGCAAGACGCGCAAGGATTGGTGCAAGATCATGGAAGGCAGCGACATCTGCTTCGCGCCGGTGCTGACCATGTCGGAAGCGACCGAGCATCCGCACATGATCGCCCGCGATGTCTTCATCGAGCGCCACGGTGTGAAACAGCCCGCGCCCGCGCCGCGCTACTCGCGTACGCCATCGGCGGTTCGCGAGCCGGAGGCGACGGAGATTTCCGCGGTGATGAAGGAATGGGCCGCGAAGTAATTCTCCGCTGCAGCGTCACACTCCGCCGTCGTCTCGGCGGGAGCGTTGTTTGACGCAATAGTGTGCCCAAGAGCGCAAAATTCGTAGGGTGGGCAAAGGCGCTCTTGCGCCGTGCCCACCGTCTTTACGCGATTGCATCAGAGTGGTGGGCACGCTTCGCTTTGCCCACCCTACGGCAGCACGACGGACGGCTTACGCCGCCGCATCCACCTTCAACACTCCGCGCCGGATCTGGTCTTCCTCGATCGACTCGAACAGGGCCTTGAAATTGCCCTCGCCAAAGCCGTCATCGCCCTTGCGCTGGATGAACTCGAAGAAGATCGGGCCGATCGCGTTGGCCGAGAAGATCTGCAGCAGCACCTTGGTCTGGCCGCCATCGACCACGCCCTCGCCGTCGATCAGAATGCCGTTCTTCTGCAAGCGCGCAACGTCCTCGCCGTGCATGGGCAGGCGCGCGTCGATCCGCTCGAAATAGGTGTTCGGCGGCGGCGGCATGAAGGGCAGGCCGGCTTCGCGCAGGCCCTCGATGGTGCAGTGGATGTCGCGGCAGCCGCAGGCGATGTGCTGAATGCCCTCGCCGCGATAGATGTTCAGATATTCCTCGATCTGGCCGGAATCGCCGGCGTCCTCGTTGATCGGAATCCGGATCTTGCCGTCCGGGCTGGTCAGCGCGCGCGAGAACAAGCCCGACGCACGGCCCTCGATGTCGAAGAAGCGGATCTGGCGGAAGTTGAACAGCTTCTCGTAGAAACCCGTCCACACGTCCATGCGGCCACGATGAACGTTGTGGGTGAGGTGATCGAGATAGAACAGGCCGGCACCAGCGGGCCGCGGATCGCGCGCACCGAGCCACGCGAATTCGGTATCATAGACCGAGCCCTTGGCACCGTAGCGATCGACGAAATAGAGCAGGCTGCCACCGATGCCCTTGATCGCGGGCACGTCGATCGTCTTCTGCGCCGACGACACGTCGGCAGGCTCGGCGCCGAGCGCGAGCGCGCGGTCATAGGCCGCCTTCGCATCGACCACGCGAAAGGCCATCGACGGCGCGCAGGGACCGTGTGCGGCGACGAAGTCGTAACCGTGGGTGCCGGGCTCCTCATTGACGAGATAATTGATGTCGCCCTGACGATAGACCGTGATCTTCTTAGTTCTATGGCGCGCGACGGGCGCATAACCCGTCAGCTTGAACAGGGTGTGCAGCTCTGGCGGATTGGGATGCGCATATTCGACGAACTCGAACCCGTCGGTGCCCATCGGATTGTCGGCGGTGATGGTGGCCGGCGGTGCATCGTGCGGAAACGGACCCATGGTGCTCTCCCAAATTGCTGCTGCAATGAACTATCCTTCATTGCGCGCGCAAGGAGCGTGCAAACGGGACGAAATTTCGCTATCTTATGCACGAATTGTGCATGAATTGGACGAATGACGCATGATTTCGGTAGACACGTTTGACCTCAAGATCCTGGGCGCGCTCCAGGACGACGGCCGCCTCACCAACCAGGAGCTCGCCGATCTTGCGGGGCTGTCAGCCTCGCAATGCTCGCGGCGCCGGATGCGGCTCGAGGAGGAGAAGGTGATTGCCGGCTACCATGCCGACCTCTCCAGCGAAGCGCTCGGCTTCGGCGTGATCGCCTTCATCCAGGTGGGGCTCGCGACCCACTCGCCGGACAATTCCAAACGCTTTCGCGCATTGGTGAACCGGATCGACGAAATCCAGGAGGCCTATTCACTGACCGGCGACGCCGATTACGTGCTGAAGGCTGTGCTGCGCGATCTCAAGGGGCTCTCCAATCTCGTCAACGACGTGCTGATGCCGCACCAGAGCGTCGCGCATGTGCGTTCCTCGATCGTGCTGGATAGGCTGAAGGAAAGCTCACGGCTGCCGCTCAGGGATTTGATGGCTGGCTGAAATCGAGGGAACTACGCCATTCGCGCTGCGCGTGCGATCTGCGATGATCCCGGCCAGCCTTCGGAGATTCAACCATGGCCCTCCAGCTTCGACCGAACTGCGAATATTGCGACCGCGACCTGCCGCCTGATGCAACGGATGCGCGGATTTGCTCCTATGAATGCACGTTTTGCGCGGATTGCGTCGAGACAAAACTCTCCAACGTCTGCCCGAACTGCGGCGGCGGCTTTGCGCCGCGCCCGATCAGGCCGGCGCAGGAATGGCGACCGGGCGTGTGCACGAGCAAGCAGGCGCCGTCCGACAAGCGGGTGCATTTAAAGTACGGCCTGGACGATGTCGCGGCGCATTGCGCGAGGGTCAGGGAGGTGCCGCCTGAGAAGCGGTAGGCTCTCTTGGCACCGTCACAGCTGTGCCGGAGGAGGTTACTCCGCCGCCAAAATCGTCCCCTCGACGTCACCAAATCCCACGCGATAACCGTTGCCCTGGCACCAGCCGCGCATGACGAGGCTGTCGCCGTCCTCAAGGAACGACCGCTTGGTGCCATCAGGCAACTCCACAGGCTCTGTGCCGTTCCAGCTGATCTCGAGCAGGCTACCGCGCTGGTTCTTCTCGGGGCCGGAGATCGTGCCACTCCCCAAGAGATCGCCGACATTCATCGCGCAGCCGGAGGAGGCGTGGTGCATCAGCTGCTGCACCGAGGACCAGTACATGTACTTGAAATTGGTCCGGCTGATGCCGGCGGGCGCGTTGGCGCCGGCGGCGCGCAAGGAGACATCGAGCTCGAGATCGTAGTTCTGCGGCCTCGCCTGCTTGAGATAATCCAGCGGCACCGGCTCCTGCTCCGGCCCCTTCAGCCGGAACGGCTCCAGCGCCTCGCGCGTCACCACCCAAGGGCTGATCGAGGTCGCAAAGGCTTTGGCCAGGAACGGGCCGAGCGGCACATATTCCCATTGCTGGATGTCGCGCGCGCTCCAGTCGTTGAGCAGGACGAAGCCGAAGATCATCTCTTCGGCCTGGCTCTCCGTCAGCATGCCGCCGATCGGCGAGGGCTGGCCGACCACGACGCCCATCTCCAGCTCGAAATCGAGCCGCTTGCACGGGCCGAAGTTCGGCACATCCACATTCGGCGGCTTCAACTGCCCACGTGGCCGCTTCACTTTCGTGCCCGAGACCACGACGGTGGACGCACGGCCATTGTAGGCGATCGGCATGTGCAGCCAGTTCGGCTGCAGCGCATTGTCCTTGCCGCGGAACATGACGCCGACATTGGTGGCGTGCTCTTTCGACGAATAGAAATCGGTGTAGCCGGAGACGGTGAAGGGCAGATGCATCGTCACGTTCGCTCGTGGGATCAGCGCACGGTCGCGCAGTTGCTGGCTGTCGCGAAGCTCCGGGTTGTCATGGCGGAGCAACTCGGAGATCCGCGCACGCGTCCGAGACCAGACCTGTGGACCCTTGTGCATCAACGCGTTGAGTCCGACGGCAAAGACGCCGGGATCACCAACGCTGATCAGCCCTTCCTGCTCCAATTCCCAGAGATCAAGTACGAAATCGCCAATGGCGACTCCGAGCCGTGGACTCAGCTTAACCGTCGAGAACACGCCATAGGGCAGGTTCTGGATCGGGAAGTCGGAGGCGGGATCGACGTCGATGAAGGAGCGGAGGCCGGGATCGTTGGGGTGGGGCATTGGTTTCCCATGGGCGCAGCGGTGACGGTGTCACCCTCCCCTGGAGGGGGAGGGTCGGCTCATATTGAGCGCAGCGAAAATATGAGACGGGGTGGGGTGATCTCTCAACACGGGCAGTGTCCGATGCGGAAAGGCCTTCACCCCACCCCGCTACGCATTGCGCTACGCTGCATGCGTAGCGACCCTCCCCCTCCAGGGGAGGGTAAGAAAAACTACGGCCGGTTCGGATCGAACCGCTTCTCCAGTCCCTTCCAGCAATCCGCGTAATCGTCCTGCAGTGTGGATGCATTCGCGGCATGCGCTGTCACGCGCTGCGGGTAGCGGGTTTCGAACATGAAGGCCATGGTGCCCGTGAGCTTCACCGGCTTCAGCTCGCCGTTGCTGGCGTGCTCGAAGGCATCGCGGTCGGGGCCGTGCGGCAGCATGCAATTGTGCAGGCTGATGCCGCCCGGCACAAAGCCTTGCGGCTTGGCGTCGTAGACGCCGTAGATCAGGCCCATGAACTCGCTCATGATGTTCATGTGATACCAGGGCGGCCGGAAAGTGTTGTCCGCCACCATCCAGCGCTCGGGGAAGATGACGAAGTCGATATTCGCGGTGCCCGCGGTCTCCGAGGGCGAGGTCAGCACCGTGAAGATCGAGGGATCGGGATGGTCGAAGGCGATCGCGCCGACCGGCGAGAAGGTGCGCAGATCGTATTTGTATGGCGCATAATTGCCGTGCCAGGCGACGACGTCGATCGGCGAATGGGCGAGCTGTGTCTTGAACAATGACCCGCCCCATTTCACGAACAACTCGGTCGGCGTGTCCTTGTCCTCGTAGTAAGCAACGGGCGTCAGGAAGTCCCGCGCGTTCGCAAGACAGTTGGCGCCGATCGGCCCGCGCTCCGGCAGCGTGAAGGCGCCGCCATAGTTCTCGCAGAGATAGCCGCGCGCCGGACCGTTCGGGATCTCGACACGGAATTTGACGCCGCGCGGGATCACCACGATCTCGCCGGGCTCGGCGTCGATGCGGCCGAATTCTGTGACGATTCGAAGATTGCCCTGCTGAAGCACGAACATCAGCTCGCCGTCGGCATTGTAGAAGTGCTGGTCCACCATCGACTTGGTGATGAGATAGACATGCGCGGCCATGCCTCCTTGCGTGTTGACGTCGCCCGCGGTCGTCATGGTCTGCACGCCCTGCAGGAAGGTGACGTCCTCCTTTGGCAGCGGCGTCGGGTCCCAGCGCAGCTGCGCGATCGGAAGATCATGTTCATGGCACGGCGCCGAGCGCCACAGGCCGGCATCGACCTTCTCGAAGCGGCCGGAATGCTTCACCGACGGGCGGATGCGATAGAGCCAGGAGCGCTCATTGGTGCCGCGCGGCGCGGTGAAGGGCGAGCCCGAGAGCTGCTCGGCATAAAGCCCGTAAGCGCAGCGCTGCGGCGAGTTGCGCCCCAGAGGCAGCGCGCCCGGCAGCGCTTCGGTCTCGAAGCTGTTGCCGAAGCCGGACATGTAGCCCGGCGTGACCTGCGCTGAGCTGCGGATGATCTGATCAGGCGAGGCATTGATGTTCATGACTATCCTCCTCCTTGCAGGGCCGCCCACATTTCCTGGTCGCGCTTGTCGGTCCAGATCACGGGATCGTCGATCCCCGATGCTTCGTCATACGCGCGCGAGACGTTGAACGGCAGGCAATGCTCGTAGATGGCAAAACTGTGGAATTTCGGATCCATCACCTCGCGCGTCGCCGCCATCGATTCCTTCAGCGTGCGGCCCCTGGCGACCGAGATTTCGGCGGCGCCATAGAGCGACGTGACGAAGTCGCGCGTCATCGCGATGGCTTCGCGCACCGTGGCCGTGCCCTTGAGCGCATCGCCGCGGCCCGGCGCGATCGCCTTGGGATTGAAATTGCGGATCTCGTTCAGCGTCAGCGGCCACTCGCGCAAATGCGCATCGCCGCAATAGCAGGCCGAGTGATATTCGATGAGGTCCCCGGAGAACATGACTTCGGCATCCGGCACCCAGGCGACGATGTCGCCGGAGGTGTGGCCGGCTCCCAACTGCATCAGCCGCACCTCGCGCTTTCCCAGATAGATCGACATCTCGCCTTCAAAGGTCAGCGTCGGCCAGGTCAGGCCGGGAATGCTTTGGGCATCCTGAAACAGGCGGGGAAAACGGCCATACTCGGAATCCCAATCCTGCTGGCCGCGTTCCTCGATGAGACGATAGGTCTCCTGCGAGGCGACGATGCCTTGCGCCTTGTAGGCGGAGGCGCCGAGCACACGCACGGCGTGATAATGCGACAGCACGACATATTTGATCGGCTTGTCGGTGACGGTGCGCACACGCTCGATCACCTTGTTTGCCATCGCCGGCGTCGCCTGCGCGTCGAACACGAGGCAGCCGTCGTCGCCGACGATGATCGCGGTGTTCGGATCGCCCTCGGCGGTGAAAGCGTAGAGATCGGTGCCGATCTCCGAGAAGGTGATCTTCTTCTCGGAGAGATCGCCGGTGGATGCGAAATTCTTCGCCATCAGTTCATCCTTAAGTTTTTTGCTTCAAGTCTTTGGGTTATTGTTGTTGCTGCTGTTGCTGCTGGCCGTCGACCATGCGGCGTTTCGCCAGCACGAGCGCTTCCCGCAACACGTCGATGTCGCCGATATGATTGGCGAGGATCAGCACCAGCGCCGCGTCGAAATCGGCGCTCTGCTCGTCGGTGAGGCCGCGATGCGCCTCGACGATGGCGCGAAAGGCATCGTCGGGCCGCGCAAAGTTGGAACTGGTGGAAAGCGGCATACGAAACCTCAATTCAAGCCTTGAGCCCGCGACAGTGCGGCCGCGATCGCCTCACGCGTCGGATGGCGGAAACGCGCCGCGACGTAGCCGTCAGGCCTGAGCAGATAGGCGGAGCCCGGCTCGGCGTCATAGCGCTTGGCGATGAGGCCCTGCGAATCGGCAAGTTCGCCATCGCCGCCGATACGAATATTCTTCACGCCATCGGGCGCATCGGCCGCCGCGCCATTGCTGAACGACAGCAGGGTAAAATCTGTTCCACCCTTGCGGAAGGCATCTGTCAGATAGGCCTGCTCGCCCGCGCGCGTCGCAACCGGCGCATCGACCATGGAGCAGCCCGGCGATGGTCCACTGCGCCACGCATCGGCATCGGGCGAGGACAGCGGCGAATCATAGCTGCACGGCACCGACAGCCTTCCGCCATTGACCATGCGCTTGCCGAACTCGGTTTCCTTGGCGAGCGACAGCACCGCCTGGCGCAGCCGGGCTTCCTGATGCGAGTTCGGCGCCATGAAATCGGTCGAGCGGGTGGATTCGCGGATATTCTCGTCGGCAGCCCCGCTACGCTCAACATGGTAGCTTTCGAGCAGGCTTACGGGCGAGGTGCCGCGCAGCACGCGGTCGAGCTTCCACGAAATATTTTCTGCATCCTCGAGCCCGGAATTGGCGCCGCGCGCACCGAAGGGCGAGACCTGATGCGCGGAATCGCCCGCAAAAATCACGCGGCCATGGAGGAAGCGCTCCATGCGCCGGCACTGGAATTTGTAGAGCGAAATCCACTCGAACTCGAATTTGTCGTGCCCGAGCATGCGCGCGACGCGCGGTCGCACATTCTCAGGCTTCTTCTCGACTGTGGGATCGGCATAGCGATTGAGCTGGAGATCGATACGCCAGACGTCATCGGGCTGCCGGTGTAGCAGCGCCGAGCGGCCGGCATGAAACGGCGGATCGAACCAGAACCACCGCTCGGTCGGGAATTCCGCGGTCATCTTGACGTCGGCGATCAGGAACTGGTCCTCGAACACCTGTCCCGCAAACTCGGCACCGACCATCTGCCGCAACGAAGAACGGGCGCCATCGCAGGCGACGACATATTGCGCGTGCAGGCGATAGGCGCCTTCGGGCGTCTCGATCGTCAGCACAACGGAATCGTTGCGCTGCTCGACCGCCGTCACCTTGTTCCGCCAGCGCAAGTCGATCGCGGGCAGATCGCTAATGCGATCGACCAGATAGGCCTCGGCGTAATATTGCTGGAGATTGATGAAGGCCGGCCGCTTGTGGCCATCCTCGGGCAGCAGATTGAACTGGTAGAGCTGGGACTCGCCGTGAAAGATGCGGCCGACGCTCCACACCACGCCCTTGTCGACCATGCGGTCGGCGACGCCGAGTCGGTCCCAATATTCCAGCGAACGTTTCGAGAAGCAGATCGCACGTGAGCCCTCGCCGATACGATCAGCGTCATCCAGAAGAACGACGGGCTGGCCGCGCTGGGCGAGATCGATCGCCAGCGACAACCCAACGGGCCCTGCGCCGACGACCACGACCGGGTGCTCGGCCGGATTTTGGCCGGGGCGATCCTGGTCGGAGTGGCGGCGATAGCCGAACTGGGTTTTGGCCTGATGCGTATTGGCGCCCGCCATACACTAACCTCGGCTCTGGTCAGGAGAAGACTGATCTGCTAGATAGTCTCACGTGCAACTATTTTGGACCGACGCCGGCCGGCCGTCAACTGGAATTCGGAGCGCTCTCCTTGGCGAGGACATCCAGCGACATCGCGCTGAAGACACGGCAAGCCGATGAGGCTTCACCGCGACCCAAATCGCGGCTCGATCTGTTCAAGTTCGTGCCGTTCCGGCTCAACCGGCTCGCGGCGGAGGTCAGTTCCGCGCTCGCAGTCGAATATCAGGAACGTCACGGCCTCGACATTCCGGCCTGGCGCGTGATTGCCACGCTCGGCTTCCGCAACGATGCCTGCAGCGCGCAGTACATCTCGCAATGCACCCGCACGCACAAATCGACCATCAGCCGCGCAGTGACGGCGCTGCTGCATGGCGGCCTGATCGAGCGGGTCGAGAACGAAGCCGACCGCCGCGAATTCCGCCTGCAGCTGACGAAGGAGGGCCGCGCGCTTTACGAGGAGTTGTTCCCGCAATTGCTGCGTCGGGAAGACGAGATCCTCGCCTGCCTCTCCGCGCAGGAACGCAAGCAGCTCTCAGCACTGCTCGGCAAGATCGAGGAAAGCCTCGACCTGATCCAGACGAGCGAAGAGGCCGACGCCAAGCAGGCGTATTAGTCTCCTCTGTCATTCCGGGGCGCGCGTAGCGCGAACCCGGAATCCATTCATCTGGGCAACCGGTGGCGCGATGGATTCCGGGTTCGCCGCATTGCGGCGCCCCGGAATGACGCTGTCATGTCACCTCGCGAACGACCGCGTCGGCGGCAGGTGCAGCGCCCAGGCGTCGACCTTGTCGCTGGCGCGCGGATAGATCTCGGTCACGATCGGGTCGTGGCCAGGAATGTAGCGATCGGGATGGCCGGCGAGACGTTCGATCGTCTCCCAGCCCACGGCCATGTCGCCGACATTGTAGACGATCGGGAACGGGCTGCGGCGCTGCAGATTGGCGTAATAATGCGCGGCGTCCGACGCCAGCACCACCGGACCGCGCGCGGTCTCGACCTTGACCACTTGCAAGCCATCCGAATGGCCGCCGACACGGTGCACGGTGACACCGGGCGCGACCTCGCCGTCGCCGGAATAGAAATGGACGCGCTCGCCATAGACGTGGCGCACCATCTGGGTGACGTGCTCGACCGAGAATGGATGTCGCAGCAGTCCGTTGCACATGCAGCGCCCCGTCGCGTAAGCCATCTCGCGCTCCTGGAGATGGAAGCGCGCATTCGGGAAGCGGTCGAGATTGCCGGCGTGATCGTAATGCAGATGCGTCACGATAATGTTGCGGATGCTCGACGCGGCAACACCAAAACGCTCCAGCGCATCGACTGGATTGAGCGTCAGCTTGCGCGCGCGCGAGGTGGCTTCCTCGGCATTGAAGCCGGTATCGACCAGAATATCGCGGCCCTGCCCTCGGATCAGCCAAACGAAGTAGTCGAGATCCTGCGCCGCGCTGTCATGCGGGTCGGGCGCCAAAAAATTCATGCTGGGCGTGCGCGGCGACATCGTCGCATAGCGCAGCGCGTAGATTTCGTAGGCATTTCCCATGACTTTGATCCCGGCTTTTGCTTTTTCTGAATGGACCTGTCGCGCACCAAGCCATCGCCCGTCGCAAAGGTCAAACGTCTGAGCCTGCAGCGGACGCGAGGCCCAATGTGAGACCAATCACATTTTCGTCGCTCGTACCGGCCCTAACATGGCCGCCGGAACCGTGAACGAGAACGCGTCGAGTAAAGGCGTGACAACCGAATTATTCCCCTCGCAGCCGCCCTTATGTCGCGATCAATTGTCGCGATAGTGCCGAATCTCCAAGCGGTTGACGCCCCCACTCGCCGGTTTGATAATGCACTTTGCGTAAGTTAAGGTCGCCGCGGCGCAAGCTGGGAACGGCGCCTTTTTGGCTGGACCGCGCTGATTATGAAAATTCGCTTCCTTTTTCTTCTGCCATTGCTTGTCTCGCTCATCCCGGCCGCGTCATCGCATGCGGCCGGCGACCGCTATGCGCTGGTCATCGGCAATGCCAAATATCCTGACGCGGACAGCCCGCTGAAGGAGCCGATCAACGATACCCGCGATGTCGCCGACGAACTCAAGCGCGACGGCTTCTCGGTGGAGGTCGGGGAGAACCTGACCGGCGACGGCATGCGCCGCGCCTTCGACAAGCTCTACGGCAAGATCAAGCCGGGCTCGGTGGCGCTGATCTTCTACAGCGGGTTCGGCATCCAGTCGGCGCGCCAGAGCTACATGATCCCGATCGACGCGCAGATCTGGACCGAGTCCGACGTCCGTCGCGACGGTTTCAGCATCGAAGCCATCCTGGGCGAGCTCAACACCCGGGGCGCCGGCGTCAAGATCGCGCTGATCGATGCGTCCAGGCGCAACCCGTTTGAACGGCGGTTCCGTAGCTTCTCGGCGGGCCTGACCCCGGTCATCGCGCCGAATGGTACGCTGGTGATGTATTCGGCGGCGCTGGCTTCGGTGGTGTCGGACGCCGGCGGCGACCACAGCCTGTTCGTCCAGGAACTGCTCAAGGAAATCCGCGTCCCCGACCTGATGGCGGAGGAAACGCTGAACCGCACCAAGATGGGCGTCACCCGCGCCTCGCGCGGCGAGCAGGTGCCTTGGATCTCGTCTTCGCTGGCCGAGGATTTCTCGTTCATTCCGGGAGCCGCTGGATCGCGCCCGACGGCGACGACACCGCCACCGGCGCCTCCCGCACCGCCGCCTGCGGTCGCCAACAACCCGCCTCCGGTTCCGCCCGCCCCGCCAGCACCACCCGTGGCTGCGAACAATCCGCCGGCGCCGCCTGCACCTGCGTCACCGCCGCCGGCACCGAAGCCACAGGTTGAGGCCGCGCTGCCTCCGCCGCAACCGCCGGTTAAACCGGTCGAGCCAGCTCTGGCGCCGAACGCAGATGGCGGGCCGAGCGCGGCCGCGCTGGCTGAGGATCCCACCATCAAGGGCCTGACGGCCAAGATCGCCGCCAATCCGGATGACGTGAATGCGCTGTACCGGCGTGGCCAGGTCTATGCCAGCAAGGGGGCCTACAGCCTCGCCATCAGGGATTTTGACGACACGCTCCGGATCAATTCGAAGGACGTCGAGGGGCTGAACAATCGCTGCTGGACCCGCGCCGTGGTCGGCGACCTCCAGGGTGCGCTGAAGGATTGCAACGAGGCGCTGCGGCTGCGGCCGAATTTCGTCGATGCGCTGGACAGCCGCGGGCTGGTGAACCTCAAATCCGGGGCGGTGAAGAATGCCATCGCCGATTTCGACGCCGCGCTGAAGATCAATCCGCGCCTGACCTCCTCGCTCTATGGACGGGGCGTGGCGAAGCAGCGCAACGGCTCGGCCCAGGAGGGCGCGCTCGACATCGCCAATGCCAAGGCGATGGACCCGAACATCGCTGGGGAATTCGCAAGTTACGGAGTGCGTTGATATTTTTTTGATTTTAGGCCGGCGGCGCCTCGAACCCATGGCGGCCCGGCAAAGACTAACGGAACGGACGCCGCAGGCGGCCTTGCCGTGGGGCCTATTGCAAGAATTTTGGAACCGCGCGCGCTCGCGCAGGAGGGACTGGCAATGAGATTGGCTGCAAAGGGACTGACCGCGGTCCTGTCCATCATCACCGTCAGTGCCGCGCTGTCGCTGACGCTCCCGCCCGCCTTCGCCGGCGACGACGGCAACAGCAAGAACGTCACCGAGGACGAGATCGTCCGCGCGCTGGCGCCGCCGCCGAAAAAGCCCCTGACCCGTGGCCTCTCGATCACCCCGCAGGCCGATCCGGCGCCGAACCCGGCGGAAACCAAGCTGATCCAGTCCGTCCGTGGCCGCGCCACCCGCTCGCTCTCGTCGATCGAGCGCGAGGAGATCGCCTCCGCCGCCAAGGACAAGCCGAATATCGATCTCGAAATCACCTTCGACTACAACTCAGCCGATATCAGCGCCAAGTCGCTGCCTTCGGTGCAGGCGCTCGGCCGCGCGCTGACCAGCCCCGACCTGAAAGGCTCGACCTTCGTGGTCGCCGGCCACACCGACGCCGCCGGCGGCGAGGGCTACAATCAGGAGCTATCGGAACGCCGCGCGGATTCAATCAAGCGCTACCTCGTCGAGAAGTACAGCATCGCCGCCGCCGACCTCGTCACCGTCGGCTACGGCAAGAGCAAGCTAAAGGATCCGAGCCAGCCGATGGCGGAGGTGAACCGCCGCGTGCAGGTCGTGAATATGGAAAACAAGACCACCGCATCGAAGTGACCACGACGTAATCCGTTGAAGTGACTGGTCGTGATGTGGTGTAAAGTCTTGCTGCCAGCGCGCGTCCCGCAGCCCTGCGGGACGCCGCTTCGTTTCAGGGAAACGTTCCCAGCAACCCCGAGCCAGGCCAGGATGATCCGGCGATGAACATCTCCGAATATCTCAAGCCTGCGGGAACCGTGGCGTTCATCCTAGCGCTCGGCGTCGGCTATTATTGGTTCGAGCATCGGCATCGCCCCGAGACGAAGGAGACGCCGGGCGAGGCGCTCGTCATCGTGACGAAGTCGACCAATGCCTGCTTCTCCGATCTGGTGCGAGTCACCGGCTTCTTCGTACCGCGGCGCGAGGCCGTGGTCATGGCCGACCAGGAAGGATCGAAGGTTACCGACCTCTTCGTCACCGAAGGCGCTGTCGTCACCGACAACCAGGAGCTGGCGCGCCTGACGGCGCCGCCGCAGATTCCCGGCCAGCCGCAAAGGCCAGGCCCGCAGGGGCCGATCTCGCTGAAGGCACCCGCGCCGGGTCTCATCACGGAAGTGCGCACCATCGTCGGCGCGCCGGCATCGCCGCAGGCGGGACCGATGTTCCGCATTGCCGTGAACAACGAGATCGAGCTGGATGCGCAGGTCCCGGCCGTGCACATGCCGAAGCTAAGCCCCGGCGCGACGGTGCGGATCAGCCGGGATGATGCCGCCGATCTGATCGGCAGGGTCCGGCTGGTTGCACCCGAGATCGACCGCGCCACGCAGCTTGGCCGCGTCCGCATCAGTGTCACCAACAATCCTTCGCTGAAGGTCGGCGTGTTCGCCCGCGCCTCGATCGACGCCAAGCGAAGCTGCGGCGTCGCGGTTCCGAAGACCGCGATTGACCATCTCACCGTGCAGGTGGTCAAGGGCAACACCATCGAGACACGTCGGGTGCGCGTCGGGCTGACATCCGACAGCCAAACGGAAATCCTTGAAGGGGTCGACGTCGGCGAGATCGTCGTGGCCGACGCCGGCTCTTCGCTCCATGACGGCGACCAGATCAAGACCATGTTCGCCGATGAACTCGATCGCACGCGGGTACGCTAATGGCTCTCAATATCTCGGCATGGTCGATCCGCAATCCGCTGCCGTCAGTGGTCTTCTCGATCATCCTTTTGATCCTCGGCTGGACCTCCTTCAACAAGCTCGCGATCACGCGACTCCCCTCTGCCGACATTCCCGTGATCTCGGTCGCGGTGGCGCAGTTCGGCGCCGCGCCCGCAGAGCTCGAATCCCAGGTCACCAAGACGGTTGAAGACGCCGTCTCCGGCGTCGAGGGCGTGCGGCACATCACCTCCTCGATCACCGACGGCGTGTCGGTCACCACCATCCAGTTCGCGCTGGAGACCAACACCGACCGCGCGCTCAACGACGTCAAGGACGCGGTAACGCGCGTGCGTTCGAACCTGCCGCAGAACGTCACGGAGCCGCTGATCCAGCGCGTCGACGTGATCGGCCTGCCGATCGTCACCTACGCCGCGATCTCGCCCGGCAAGACGCCGGAGCAGCTCTCTTATTTCGTCGACGACGTGGTCAAGCGCGCGCTGCAAGGCGTGCGCGGCGTCGCCCAGGTCGAGCGCATCGGCGGTGTCGAGCGCGAGATCCTGGTCTCGCTCGATCCCGACCGCCTGCAGGCGATGGGGCTGACCGCCGTCAATGTCAGCCAGAGCCTGCGCGGCACCAATGTCGACGTCGCCGGCGGCCGCGCCGAGATCGGCAAGAACGACCAGGCGATCCGGACATTGGCCGGAGCCAAGACGCTCAGCGACCTCGCCGGCACCATGGTTCCCCTGTTCGGCGGCGGCGAGGTCCGTCTTGACGATCTCGGCACCGTGACCGACACCATCGCCGACCGCCGCACCTTCGCCCGCTTCAACGGCGAGCCGGTGGTCGCGCTCGGCATCAAGCGCTCCAAGGGCGCCAGCGACGTGAAGGTCGCCGAAGCCGTGCAGAAGCGCATCGACGCGCTCAAGGCCGCCTATCCCGATGTCGACCTCAAGCTGATCGACACCTCCGTCGAATACACCAACGGCAATTACGAAGCGGCGATCTCGACGCTGTTCGAGGGCGCCATCCTCGCCGTCGTCATCGTGCTGTTGTTCCTGCGCGACCTGCGCGCCACCGTCATTGCCGCGGTCTCGCTGCCGCTGTCCATCTTCCCAGCCTTCTGGGCGATGGACATTCTCGGCTTCTCGCTCAACCTCGTCAGCTTCCTCGCCATTACGCTGTCGACAGGTATTCTGGTCGACGATGCCATCGTCGAGATCGAGAACATCGTACGGCACATGAACATGGGCAAATCGCCCTATCGCGCCGCACTCGAAGCCGCCGATGAAATTGGCCTCGCCGTCATCGCCATTTCGCTGACGATCATCGCGATCTTCGCGCCCGCGAGCTTCATGTCGGGCATCGCCGGACAGTTCTTCAAGCAGTTCGGCATCACGGTCTCGGTGCAGGTGTTCTTCTCGCTGCTTGCGGCACGCTTCGTGACGCCGATGCTGGCCGCCTACTTCCTCAAGCACGGCAATCACGAAGAGCCGCCGCCGGGCCGCATCCTGCGGAGCTACCACAGAATCGTATCGTGGTCGGTGAAGCACTATTTCATCACCGTGCTGATCGGCATCGGCATTTTCGCTGCCTCGATCTGGAGCATCACGCTGCTGCCGCAGGGCTTCTTGCCGGCGCAGGACAGCGCCCGCTCGCTGCTGGCGCTCGAACTGCCGCCGGGCACGCAGCTCGCCTACACCGAAAAGGTCACCGAGGATATCGTCGCACGCCTGCGCAAGCGGCCCGAGGTGAAGAGCATCTTCGTCGACGGCGGGCGCGTTCCGCCGGGGACCCAGGAAGTCCGGCGCGCCGCCCTCATCATCAATTACACGCCCAAGAACGACCGCAACATCACCCAGCGCGAGCTCGAATTCTCGATCAGCCAGGAGCTGGAGAACGTTCCCGATATCCGCTTCTGGTTCCTGGACGAGAACGGGCTGCGTGCGATCTCGCTGGTGGTGACCGGTGTCGATGCCAACATCGTCAACAACGTCGCCAGCGAACTCGCGACGCAGATGAAGCGGATTCCGACCATCTCCAACGTGATCTCGGAAACCTCGCTGGAGCGTCCCGAACTGCGGATCGAGCCGCGCGCCGACCTCGCCGCCCGGCTCGGCGTCTCGACCGAGAGCCTCTCGCAGACCATCCGTGTCGCGACCATCGGCGACGTCGGTCCGGCGCTCGCCAAGTTCGACGTCGGCGATCGCCTGGTGCCGATCCGCGTGCAGCTCGAGGATGCCGCGCGCGGCAATCTCAAGACACTCGAGCAGCTGCGCGTGCCGCTTGGCGAGCACGGCGAGAAAGGCGGCGTACCGCTCTCGGTCATCGCCGACGTCAAGCTCGACCAGGGACCGACCAGCATCAACCGCTACGATCGCGAGCGGCAGGCAACCGTCGCTGCCGACCTCGTCGGCTCCGCGGCGCTCGGCGATGCCACCAGGAAGATCTACGATCTCCCGGTCATGAAGAGCCTGCCGAAGGGCGTGAAGGTCTCCCCCTCCGGCGACGCGGAAAGCCTCAACGAGCTGTCCGACGGCTTTGCCACCGCGATCACGGCCGGCATGATGATGGTCTATGCGGTGCTGGTGCTGCTGTTCGGAACCTTCCTGCAGCCGATCACCATCCTGTTCTCGCTGCCGCTCTCGATCGGCGGCGCGATCGCGGCCCTGCTCGTCACCGGCAAGCAGCTCACCACGCCAGTGTGGATCGGCATCCTGATGCTGATGGGTATCGTCACCAAGAATGCGATCATGCTGGTGGAATTCGCGATCGAGGCAATTCGCGCCGGCAAGCCGCGCGATGAGGCGATGATCGACGCCGGCATGAAACGCGCCCGCCCAATCGTGATGACCACCATCGCGATGGCCGCGGGCATGATGCCGAGCGCGCTCGCGGTCGGCGCCGGCGGCGAATTCCGCTCGCCGATGGCGCTCGCGGTGATCGGCGGCCTGATCTTCTCGACCATCCTGTCGCTGGTGTTCGTGCCCGCGATGTTCATGGTGATGGACGATTTCGGCGCGCTGATCTGGCGCTTCGGTAGTCGGCTGATCGTGCACAGCGAGGATGCCGAGACCGGCGGGCATCACGGCGCCGCCCCTAAGGAGACGGCGCCGATGCGGAAGAATATCGTGCATCCGGCGGCGGAGTAGGATTCGCGCTAGCAGCCTCAGGGGCACACTGGCGAAGGG
Source organism: Bradyrhizobium sp. WSM3983 (assembly GCF_000473045.1). GTDB lineage: Bacteria > Pseudomonadota > Alphaproteobacteria > Rhizobiales > Xanthobacteraceae > Bradyrhizobium. The sequence continues at coordinate 114,978 of NZ_AXAY01000022.1, forward strand.
CGCCCGTAGGTGCTATGTTAATTTGATGACCTTCACGCGTATCACAATCGACCCCGCGGTTTGCACCGGCAAACCCTGCATTCGCGGGCTACGATTTCCGGTCGCACGACTGCTCGGACTGCTGGCGTCGGGCGAGACACGTGAATCCGTTTTGAATGACTACCCATATCTCGAACGCGAAGACATTGACGAAGCATTGCGCTACGCGGCCTTCCTTGCCGAGGATGAGGCCGTCGAGCTCCACTCCGCCATTTCAGCAAAGTGAAATTCCTAATCGACATGCCCCTTTCGCCAGCGCTGTCGCACTGGCTGACCGGGATCGGGCATGATGCGGTCCATGCCTCTGTGATTGGGCTTCATGCCGCGAGCGATGTTGAAATCATCGAGCGCGCCAGGTTGGAGGCGCGCACGGTCGTCACGGCAGACCTCGACTATCCTCGCCTCATTGCAACCGCAGGAAGCGACAGCCCAAGTCTCATTCTGTTTCGGGGCGGCGACTGGACAGAGGCGGGCGTCCGAACCCGACTTGCAGAGGTTCTATCCGTCCTGACCGAGGACGAGATCGAGGGCAGCATCATCACCATCGATCGAGATCGCGTCCGTCGACGCAGGCTCCCGATCGCTTGATCCTACTCGTTCCGCGCGATCGCCGTCAGCTTGGTCATGTTCCGCAGCAGGATGCGGCCACGCTGGAGATCGAGGATCGCCTCTTTCCGCCAGGCCTGAAGCTGGCGGTTGACGCTCTCGCGGGCGGCGCCGACGAAGACGCCGAGCTGCTCCTGCGAGATGTGCACCTCGGAACCGAAGTCGGCCGCGAGTGCGCAGAGCCGCCGCGCGAGCCGCACCGGCAGCGGCTGCAACATGGATTCCTCCATGCGCTCGCTCTGCCAGCGGATGCGCTGGCACAATAGCGCGATGATCTTGATCCCGACCTTGGGCTCGCGCTCGAGGAAGGCGAGGAAGTCTTCGCGCCGCAGCACGAACAGTTCGCTCACTTCGCCGGCGGTCGCGTCCGCGGTGCGGCTCTGGCCGTCGAGCACCGCAACCTCGCCGAACAGATCGCCCGGCCCCATGAAATTGAGCGTCAGCCGGCTACCGTCGGAGGCGCCGGTCTCGATGCGCACCTGGCCGCGGCGCACGCCGAACAGCGCATCACCCGCGTCGCCCTTCTGGAACAGCACTTCGCCGTTCCCAAGATGCTGGGTGTGGCAGAGGTTGGACAGCCGCTGGAGTTCGTCCGCACCGAGATCGGCGAACATGGCATTCATTTTCAGAATGACCGCAAATTCGGCCTGCTTGCTCATTTCAACGTCCTTGTGAATTCCTTGGCCAGTTTCTTTGGCAAATCGCTTGGAAGCATCAACGTCAGAATCGCGTAAAACCGCGCCGGAGAAGTGTGTCATAAGTCACATAACTTTGCAGCATCTCCCAACTATTTTTAGCCGCTTGGAGCGGCTTCCCGTCCCGGGATAAACTCAGGCGCAAAGGACGGGTAATCTGCCGGATTCGATGCCGCCCGTCCGTCGTTGGAAAGTCGACATGAGAGCAGTGAAATTCGCCGGCGCGGCGGTGGCCGCAATCATCATCGTGATCGCACTCCTGCTGGTGATCGGGATCCCCTCGGGCTTCCTGACCGCGACGATCGCCTCGCGCGTCGAGCAAGCGAGCGGCTATCGCCTGTCGATCGACGGCACCACCAAGATCAGCCTGTGGCCGACGCTGAACGTCACGCTCAACGATCTCACGCTCCAGGATCCCAAGGACCGCAGCGGCATCACGCGCGTGACGATCGACAGCGTGCAGGTCGACATGTCGCTCGCAAGCGTGTGGTCGGGCCGCCCTGACATCAGCGAGATCGTCGTCACCCATCCGGTGCTGTACCAACCGCTGCTGCGTGAGCGCCTGCCCAACGCCGATGCATCGCCGAAGCCGCTCGTGCTCGACATGGACGGCGCGAGCATCGACCGCGTCAGGATCACCAACGGCGAAGTCGCATTCTCGCGCGTGCGCGATCGCATCGACGGCCGCATCAGCGCGATCAATGCCGACACCGTCATGGGCCGCGACCGCAAGGTTAACATCGCCGGCACCGCGCGCGTTGGCGAGCACCCGACCAAGTTCGACATCAAGGCGACCACACCGGCGCCGATCGAGCGGCAGACCGTCCCGATCGATTTCGCCATCGACATGCCCGATGTGCTGAAGTCTCAGCTCGCCGGCCATGCCGAAATGCGGCTCAACGGCTCGGTCGTGATGGTCAACGGCGTCAACGGAACGCTCGGCGATGGCGCCTTCAACGGCTGGGCCTCGGTCGACATCGCAAGCAAGCCGCTGGTGAAAGTCGATCTCGACTTTCAGCGGCTCGCAATCCCGCTGGCGAAATCGCCTGACGGTGCGGCCGGACAGCCCTGGAGCGATGCACCGATCGACGTGTCCGGGCTCAATTATGTCGACGCGCAAATCAGGATCTCCGCGAACGAAGCCGTCATCGGCGACGCCCGCCTTGCGCCGCTGGCGCTCGATGCGAAACTCGCCGGCGGCATCTTGAAGGCGGGCGCCGCAAATCTCGGCGCCTATGGTGGCCAGGTCTCGGGCGAGGTAATTTTGGATGCGACCAGCGGCGCGCCGAGTTTTGCGATGCATTCCGACCTCGTCGGCGTGCGCGCATTGCCGCTGCTGCAGGGCCTTGCCGAATTCGACCGGATCGACGGCAAGCTGCAAGCCAAGCTCGCGCTGCGCAGCGCCGGCACCAGCCAGCGCGCGCTGATGGCGAACATGCAGGGCACGGCCTTCGTCAATTTCCAGGACGGCGCCATCCGCGGCATCAATGTCGCGCAGATGATCCGCTCGCTGACGTCGGGCACGCTGTCGGGCTGGCAGGACAACCAGAACAACAGCCAGGAGCAGAGCACCGACCTGTCGCAGCTCTCCGCCTCCTTCCGCATCGACAAGGGCCAGGCGGTGACGACCGATCTCAATCTGATCGGGCCGCTGGTGCGCGTCACCGGCGCCGGCACCATAGCGCTCGACACCAAGATGATGGGTTTTCGCGTCGAGCCAAAGCTGGTGATGACGACCGAAGGCCAGGGCCGCACCTCCGACCCGGTCGGCTTCGGCATTCCCGTGATGATCACCGGCGCATGGTCGCAACCGCGGATCTATCCTGATATGGCCGGCGTGCTCGACAATCCGGATGCCGCCTATGCCAAGCTGCGTGAGATGGGCAAGGGCCTGTTCGGCCCCGATGGCGCCGGGCTCGGCAATATCCTGAACAGCCTCGGCGGCGGCGCTGCACCCGGTGGCGGCAACGCGGCCGGCAATGCCAATCCGCAGACGCAGCAGCCAGGGCAGGGACAAGGGCAGAACAATCCGCTCGGCGGCCAGCTGGGCGAGGCGATCGGCAATCTGATTCAGCAGGGGCTCTCGAGCGGCGCGGGAAACAACGGCACCGGCCGAAGCCGCAGTCTGCCCGGTGCGTCGACCACACCGGCGCCTCAGGCTTCGCCCGCCCCGCCGACCCAGGACCCGCCCGAGGCGCAGCAGGACAGCCAGCCGATGAACGACGTGATGCGGCAGCTGTTTAATCGGTGATTGGCGGACCAAGGCGGCGAACTCCGCGCGCAGCCTTACACCGCCTCATCACACAGTTCTTCATCCGAACGGGGGAGACGGGCGGCCCACCGCGACAATTCACCGCCCCGCCAGCCGTTTCGGCGTTCCCCGGCGGGTAACCACACTCGCCCCTTGACTGTCCCCTTGCCCGTCCAAAGGCCCAAATTGTGGTAGAAGGGCCACGGGGCCTGTACGGCCCATAGCGCCGGCGTCGGTCGTGGCGCGAGAGGATCCGGATGGCGGGAGCGAAAGACAAGACCTGGTTTCTGCGCGAGGGCCTGTTCGCCAAATATGTCGTCTCCCTCGTCGGCCTCGTCGTGTTCGTGCTCACCGTCAACGGCGCGATGGAAACCTGGATCTCCTATCGCGCCACCAAGACCTCGCTGACCGACGGGCTCGAGGACAAGGCGCAGGCTGCGGCCCGGCGCATCGAGCAATCCGTCTCCGAGCTCGAGCGGCAGATCAGCTGGGTGACGACGGCCAGCCGGGACACGCTCGAGAAGCGTCGCGCCGACTACGCCCAGCTCTTGCAGCAGGTCTCGGTTGTCTCCCAGCTGTTCCAGCTCAACGGCGACGGCCGCGAGGTGCTGCGCGTCTCGCGCCAGTCGACCACGACCGGCAGCAATGCCGACCTCGCCCGCGACATCCGCTTCACCGACGCGGTCGCCCGCGGCGTCAGCTACGCGCCGGCCTATTTCTCCGACCGCACCCCGTACATGTCGATCTCGGTGGCGCATTCCGGCTTCAACGCCGGCGTCACCGTGGCCGAGATCGATCTCAGCTTCCTCTCCGACTTCCTGTCTGACGCGCAGGTCGGCAAGGCCGCCTTCGCCTATGTGGTCGATGCACACGGCCGCGTGCTGGCGTCATCGTCGAAGGGGCCCGATGTCGGCAAGGATCTGTCTAAGCTGCCGCAGGTCGCGACTGCGATCGCGCCCGGCCGTGAGCCCGATACATCAGGCACCGACTTCAACGGCCATTCGGTACTGACCGCGGCGAGCACGGTGCCGAAACTCGGCTGGAGCGTGTTGTTCGAGCAGCCGACCACGCAGGCCCTGATGCCGATCCGCGACCAGCTCGTGCGCATCGCGCTGCTGATCGGCATGGGCCTGCTGGTCGCGATCCTCGCCGGCACGCTGCTCGCGCGCCGCATGATCATCCCGATCACGGCGCTGCGCGACGGCGCGCACAAGCTCGGCGAGGGCGATTTCAGCCACCGCATCGACGTACACACCTCCGACGAGCTGGAAGAGCTCGCCGGCCAGTTCAACCGCATGGCCGGCCAGCTCCAGGAGACCTATACGGACCTCGAAACAAAAGTCGAAGAACGCACCCGCGACCTCGCGCAGTCGATCAACGAGCTGAAGGTGCTGGAAGAGGTCGGCCGCGCGGTCGCCTCCTCGCTCGACCTCAACGCCGTGCTGCCGACGATCGCCGCCCGTGCGCTGGAGATCAGCCACGCCGATGCGGTGCTGATCTACGGCTATGATGCCGAGCAACATCGCTTCAACCTGGTCGAAGCCGACGGCATCGACAAATCTGTCGAAGGTGCCCATGTCACGATCGACGAAGGCGAGAACATCCTGAGCGATGCCGCCGCTCGCGGCGAGCCGATCGCGATTGCCGATCTCGATCACGCCGCCGAGCAGCCGCTGCGCGACGTCGCGGTCAATGCCGGCTTCCACGCGGTGCTGGTGGTGCCGCTGGTTGACCAGCAGGGCACCCTCGGCTCGCTGGTGGTGCTGCGCCGCTTAAGCGGCGCGTTCGAGGGCAGCCTCACCGGGCTGATGCGCACCTTCGCCAACCAGGCGGTGCTGGCGATGCGCAATGCGCGCCTGTTCACCGAGGTCGACCACAAGAGCCACGCGCTGGAGACGGCGAACGAGACCGTGCGCGCCCAGGCCGACAAGCTGCGCGAGCAGACCGAGCAGCTGAAGAACTGGAACAAGTCGCTGGAGGAACGCGTCGAGACCCAGCTCGGCGAGATCGAGCGCATCCGCAAGCTCGAGCGTTTCCTGGCGCCGCAGGTGGCGCAGCTGATCGCCTCCTCCGACAGCCCCGAGGGGCTGCTCACCAGCCAGCGCCGCGAGGTGACCGTGGTGTTCTGCGACCTGCGCGGCTTCACGGCCTTCACCGAAGCGACCGAGCCGGAAGAGGCGATGAACGTGCTGCGCGAATATCACGCAGCACTCGGCAAGCTGATCTTCAAATATGAGGGCACGCTGGACAAATATGCCGGCGACGGCGTGATGATCCTGTTCAACGCGCCGATCCAGTTCGAGGACCACACCGAGCGCGCCGTGAAGATGGCGGTGGAGATGCGCGACACCATCGGCCCGCTGACCGAGCGCTGGCGCAACCGGGGGCACAGCCTCGGCTTCGGCATCGGTATTGCGCTCGGCTATGCAACGCTCGGCCAGGTCGGCTTCGAGCAGCGGCTGGAATATGCCGCGATCGGCAGCGTCACCAACCTCGCCTCCCGCCTCTGCGGCGAAGCCTTGCCGAACCAGATCGTGGTGAGCCGCCGCGTCTACGGCATCGTCGAACCTTTCGTCGAAGCGCGCGCGCTCGACGATCTCCAGCTCAAGGGGTTCAATCATCCCGTGCTGGCGATGGAGATCTTGTCCTGGCGCGAGGACGAGGAGGGCGTCGTGGATGCGTCCGCAGCGCGACGGAGAGGGTGACCTCCAACACAAAAGTCGAAAACAACCCCATGCACAGTAGACGGGGCTTTTGGATCAATGGGTTACGCGAGTGACAAGGCCAAGGGCGATCAGCGCCGTTTGACACGTCGGGCAAAACACCGGCATGATGGCATCATCGGGTATTGGGCCGGAGCTCATCCTGCTCTTTATTTATCAGAACTTCGGCGCGAGCACCCGGAGCCTCGGTTGCGGCGACAATTTCGAGTTCGTCCCCCTCCTTGAGAGCAAGCTGGTTGATCAGCTCTTGAGGTAGCTCGACTGCCAAATCGTCATTCCATTTGAAAACTTTCAAGACGACTACCACTGACCTGCTCCTCGTGCCGAGATCGCTTCAGCTTGTTCGACCGAGCAATCATGCTGTTCTCTCGTCGCGCTTTTCCGAGTGGAGATGCAACTTCATCGTCGAATGTTGCTGTGATTACGATTTGACCTGAACCGATGCTTCTTTTTGCTCGCGATCACGCACATCGGGCAAGGGCATACCGTTTAGCGCCTTCGGCCGTCGTAGTTGGGCGGCACGAAAAAACGCCTCGGTTGCCTCCGGTATATCGGAGGTATCGATTGCGTGCTCCGGGGAATCTTCCAACTCGGTCAGGCGCTCTTTTGAGATAGGCATTTAAATGCTTTATGCGGCGTCGAATGATCGCTCGTCAGCGCAGAGATATGGACTACAAGCTTGCCCCAATAAGGGGCGTTGTGGCAAGCCGAGAAGGGAGCGGCAAAGCGCAAACGATCTTATTTCTGGAAGAACCAAGTCCAGTCATGACCCAAAGCAAGCGATCCAAGAAAAAGAAGTCCACTTGATAGCAGCGGGAACGCTTAGCGACTCTGATTGCCACTCACATCCCCCGCTTCGGCCCGATCGCCTCGAACCCTGCCTTCTGCTCGTCGCTTAGATCCGCCTCGAAATCATCGAGCGCATCGCCGACGCCCTTGACCGCCTGCTGCATGGTCTGCAGCCGCGCCTTCACGGCGGCGAGACGGGCTTGCGGCGTGGCGGCTGCCTTTGTCGGGCAGGGACTGAGCGTCTCCATGGTGCGCAGCGTGGTGTCCTGGAGCACGTCGAGCCGGGCGCGGCCGGTGTCGTCGAGCTTGAGCGTGGATGCGATCTCGTCAGCGGGCCATTGCTGCTGCACGAGCTGCTCGTATTGACGCTGCGCCTGCGGGTCATAGCGGGGATCGTAGTTCGGATCGCAGGCCGAGGCTGCCTGCGCGTCCTTGTGCTGGGCCGATGCAAGCGCCGCCTGGCGCTCCTTGGCCAGCGAATCGAGCTTTGCTTTCTGGCTGTCATCGAGAAGGTCGACGAATTTTGCGAGCGGCTCCGCGAGCGCGTCGGTCGCCTTGATCATTGCATCGAGGCGAGCCTGTATCACGCCAAGGCGCTCCGCCGCCGTCGTTGGCGCCTGCGCCGGGCACGAGGCGCGGATGGTCTCGCGCGCCGACGTCCAGGCACTCGCGAGTTCGTCGAGCGCGGTGCGCTGCATCTCGTTCGGCTGCACCGCGGCGGCGATGCGGTCGACGGGCAAGCCGCCGGTGTCGCTGCCATCACAAACCGCCTCCGCCGACGGGACTCGTCGCGCACGGCGGCCTTGCGGCGCGGTGTAGGCGGCGAGCTCCGGCGCCGCATAGGGCGCGAAGATCGCCGCATAGATATCGCCATAACCATAGAGCGAGAGGCTGGTCGTATCGCCGAGGATGATTGCCGTGGTGAGATCGTCATGTGCGAACGGCCAGAACACGGGACCGATCCAGCCATAGCTGCCGTCGGGATGACGCCACCAGCCCTGCGGACGGCGGCCGCCGTGCCAGCCGGACAGTGCCGCCTGCGCCGTGAGCGCCGCGCGCAAAACGTAGGGATTGGCGGGCTGGCCATGCTCGGCACCACGAGGGTCCTGCGATCTCAACGCAGCGGAGCGATAATTGCTGCCGCGCACCGCCATGCGGGCATGGCGCAGACGGGACAGGCCGATGATGTGACCGACGGCGAAGCGCGCAACACCGAGCGGCCCGCCGCGCAATCCGAACTGCGCTTCCGCTTGAGTCGGCAACAGCACTGTCAGAAACACGAAGACCGCGCCCATCAGCGCCGGTCCCATGCGGGATCTCGACATGACCACTGAGCCGACCACTGAGCCGACCACTTCCTGGCCCTCCTCCAGCGCCGAGCGCACATCGCGCCTGAGGGAGAAGACGCGCTGGGGAACCAAATGTTCCGCGGCGAGACGGTCAAAGCGGCGCACTTACCTCGCCCCGCTTGCGGCAGGCAATCGCATCTGGCGTGCACGATGCAGCGGCATCGGCACTGGGCTCCCTCTCCCGCTTGCGGGGGAGGGCTGGGGTGGGGGTGTCTCCGCGTCGGGATTGCGGAGAACGCCCCTGGGTGGCGAGAGCCCTCACTCGCCGCGCGCGGGACGATGCTTCGCATCGCCCGGGGCGCGTCGGCCTCTCCCGCAAGCGGGAGAGGCGGAGCAAGCCTCACTGCGCCCTTTGCGGCAGCACGACGGTCTGGCCGGGATAGATCAGATTGGGATTGTGGATCTTTTCGCGGTTGGCGTTGAAGATCACCGCGTAGCGGTTGCCGTCGCCGTAAGCGAGACGGCTCAATGCCCAGAGGCTGTCGCCGCGGGAGATCACCCGGCTGCCGCCGGCCTCGGCAGGCGTCGTGTTGAAGACCTCCGCGGGCGAGGCCGAAGCGACCGTCGCACCCGCCGCCGGCATCCGCGCCATGGTCCTGGACTCCATGGCCCTGGGCTTGGGCGTGCCCATCAGTCTCGGCCGAGCCGCGGACGTCGAGGCCAGACGCGGCGCCGGCAGGGACGCGACGACGTCCGACTTGTCGTCGGGCTTTTCAGCGGATTTGACCTCCTGCTTCGCAGCCGCGGTGACGCGCGCAGGCGGCGGCGCGGCTGCGGCGATCGTCACCGGCATGGTGCGGCTGGATTGCAGCACGGTGCCATCAGGCGCCTTGGCCCGCAGCGTCAGTTCATAGCTGCCGGCGGGAAGCTTTGGCGGGGTCATCACGAACTGGCCCGACGCATCGGCCACCACACTGTCGAGCGGCTGGCCGTCGCGCAGCAGCTCGACCTTCGCGCCCGGCGCGGCCTGGCCGGCGATCACGGCGGCCTCGCCATGATCGTCGACGCGGGCGACGTCGAAACGGGGACCGGCATCGGTCGCGGCCGGCTGTGGCCTGGCCGGCGCGATATCGTCCAGCGCCGCGGCCTGCTTCTGGGTCCCGGAGAGCGCCCCTGCCTTCGGCGTGTCGGCCGGCGCCGGCGAAGCGGACGGCGTGGATGGTGCAACTGCAGCGAGCTTCGGTTCTTCAGCCTTCGGCTCTGTCTTGGTTTCGACTTTGGGTTCGACCTTGGCCTCAGGCTTGGCGACGGCGACCTCGGTGCTCGCCCCGCCCGGCAGCAGGTGGCGCAGCTCGGTCGGGCCGATCACCAGCACAGTGCCGGCCACCGCGAGCAGACAGAACGCAATGAAGGCCTTGGATGCGGTAATCATCAGTCCTCAAACCTTACGTCGCAAATCAACCCCGGCAAATTGCGCCGTTTTGGCTACGGCAGCAAGATGTTCAAAGGGATGAACCCGCACGCCCCCCTCCGCGTCAAATGAGCGAGGCCGCACTGCGGCAATTTTTTTAAGGGTTTTTACCGTGACCGCATTTTGCCGCGCTGCGCCATGGCTGGCGCTTGTCCTGACGCTTGCCACCGCCCCCGCAATCGCTGCGTCCGGCCCGCCGCCGGGGTTCGTCCTCACCGACAATGCCGACCTCGCCTTCACCTCGCCCGACGGCGCCACCAGGCTCGAGCAATACATGAAGGACAGTGACGATCTTTTCGGCGTCAAATGGCAGGTCTGGGCGCGGCGCGGCGACCAGATGACGGAACTGAAGCCTGAGCAGGGTTATGGTGCCGGCTTCCGCTTCACCAACGATTCGCAATGGCTGGTGCGGATGCAGAAGACCGGCTCGGGCGAGCATGATCTGTTTCTCTACCATCTCGAGAACGGCGCCTTCGTCAATGCGACGAAGAAATCGCTCAGCGATCTCGCCTGGGCCTATTTCTACAACCGGCCGGAGACGAAGCACTTCGCCAAGCTCGACTTCCACATCACGGCCAATCTCGTGAAGGGCACGGAAGAGGGCTATCGCTGGCTTGGCGTCGACTGGCCCGACAACCGCTACCTCGTGATCTCGCTCGGAGGCGAATACGACAAGCATCCGAAGAACACCGCCATGAAGGGTCTGGGCGGCTGGCAATGCCGCTATGACCTCCAGACCGGAAAATTCGACGTGCCGGCGATGTTCGCCAAGGAGAATGCGGAAGCGCTCAAATGGGAAGTGAAGCGGCAGTGAAACAGGCCCCGGAATCGCATCACGTCTTGTGCCTTCCCGGCCTCGCGCCAACCCCCTGATTCCGTTCCGATTCACATTTCCCTAACCCTGACTGGTAACGGGGTCTTGTCGGTTTTGCTGCATCTTGCATCCCACGGGAGGACGGGATGGGCGCATCAATTCGATGGACCGCGCGATTGCGCGCGTTGCTTCGCCAATGGCGGGGCGCGCCGCTGACGTGGCTGATCGTCGGCGGCTTCGTGCTGATGGCGGCGATGGCGATCGGCACCGGGCTCACCGTCGACCGTTTCCGCCAGAATGCGATCGAGAGCGGTCGCGACAGCCTGGAAGGCTCCGTCCGTCTGCTCGCCCGCCATTTCGACCGCGAGTTCGAGGATTTCGCGGTACTCCAGAAGAGCATCATCGCGGAACTCGAAGGCCATGGCATCGATTCCCCCGACGTATTCCGGAGCGAGATGGCAACGCTCGCCATGCACGAGGTGCTGCGCGCCAAGGCCAGCGGCTGGTCCGATGTTGCCGGCGCCAACGTGTTCGATTCCAACGGTGTGCTGATCAATTCGTCGAAGCGCTGGCCCGTCGCCGATATCTCGGTGTCCGATCGCGGCTATTTCAACCGGCTCAAGAACAATCCGGCTTCGCAGGAAGAGATCGAGGTCGTGCCGGGCCGGTTCGGCAAGGGTCCGGCGATCGTGTTCGCGCGGCGTGTGTCGGGCCCGCATGGCGAATTCCTCGGGCTGGTATCGCGGGCCATTACACCGGAGCAGCTCGAATCCTTCTTTGCCTCGACCGGACTCGGTGAGGAATCCTCGATCTCGATGCACCACCAGAACGGCCAGTTGCTGGCGCGCGTTCCGCATGCCGACGCCATGATCGGGCAGAACTACCGCACCGGCTCGCCCGAGCAGATGGCCGTGTTCGAGCGCAGCTTCGTCACGACGCAGCTTGCCAGCCCGATCGACGGCAAGGACCGGATCGTCGCCTCGCGCATGCTGACCGGCGAGCCGCTGGTCGTGGTCGCCACCAAATCGCTGGACGCAACGCTTGCCACCTGGCGCACCCAAACCAAGTTCTTCGTCACTGTGGCCGTGCTGTCGATCGGCCTGCTCGTGCTCACGCTGTTCCTGATCTTCCGGCAGGTGACGCACCGCGTCTCGCTGGAGAAGCAGCGGCTCGACACCGCGATGAACACGATGACGCAGGGCCTGCTGATGTTCGACCAGGACGAGCGGCTCATCGTCTGCAACCGCCGCTACATCGACATGTACAAGCTCTCGACCGCGGTGGTGAAGCCCGGCGCCTATTTCCGCGACGTGATCCAGCATCGCGCCGACACCGGCTCGTTCGACGGCGACGTCGATTCCTATTGCGACGACATCCTGAACAGCGTCGGGCGCATCCAGAGCAACGTCGTCGAGACCTCCGACGGCCGCCTGATCGAGATCAAGAACCAGCCCGGCGCGGACGGTGGCTGGCTCGCCACTCATGAGGACGTCACCGAGCGCATCCGCGCCGACGAGCGTATCGCGCACATGGCGCATTACGACGCGCTGACCGACCTGCCCAACCGCGTCCTGATGCGCGGTCATCTGGAACGGCGCGTGGCGGAGCTCAGCCAGGGCAAGCCCTTTGCGATCCTCTATATCGACGTCGACGAGTTCAAGGGCGTCAACGACTCGCTCGGCCACGAGGTCGGCGACGAATTGCTGCGCCAGGTCGCCAATCGGCTGCGCGCCTGCGTCAGCGGCAATGATCTCGTGGCGCGGCTCGGCGGCGACGAGTTCGCCATCGTCAAGGCCGGGACCTGCGACCAGGCCGAGCTGGCGACGCTGGCCGAACAGATCCTGACGTCGCTGCGCCTGCCGGTGGATTGCAAGGGCCAGGACATCACGACCGATGCCAGCATCGGCATTGCGATCGCGCCCGACCACGGCGACAATCTCGACGACCTGCTCAAGCGCGCCGATCTCGCGATGTATGCGGCGAAAACCGAGGGCCGCGGCACCTTCCGCATCTTTGTGCCCGAATACGACGCCAAGGCCAGGCTGCGCCGCCAGCTCGAGCTCGATCTGCGGCAGGCGCTCGCCCGCGGCGAGTTCGAGGTGCACTACCAGCCGCTGGTCGATCTTTCCGCCAATGTCGTCAACGGCTGCGAAGCGCTGCTCAGGTGGCGCCATCCGGAGCGCGGCATGGTCTCGCCCGCGGACTTCATTCCGGTCGCCGAAGACACCGGCCTGATCGGCGAGATCGGCGAATGGGTGCTGAAGCAGGCCTGCACCGAGGCCGCTTCCTGGCCCGGCGACATCCACATCGCGGTCAACGTCTCGCCGGTGCAGTTCCGATCCAAGACGCTGGCGCTGAAGGTCGCAGCCGCGCTGGCCGAGTCAGGCCTCGCGCCGGGACGGCTCGAGCTCGAGATCACCGAAACCGTGCTGATCCGCGACGACGCGGAGGCGCTGACCATCCTGCAGCAGCTGCGCGAGCTCGGCGTGCGCATCGCGCTCGACGATTTCGGCACCGGCTATTCGTCGCTGAGCTATCTGCACCGCTTCCCCTTCGACAAGATCAAGATCGACCGCAGCTTCATCAGCGACATCGGCGAGCCCGAGGATTCCTCGCCGATCGTCCAGGCCGTGGTGCACATGGCCGCCGCCCGCCACATGGCGACGACGGCCGAAGGCGTCGAGACCGAAGCGCAGCGCGAGGTGCTGCGGCAGCTCGGATGCAGCCAGATGCAGGGCTGGCTGTTCAGCCCGGCGGTGCCGGCGGCGAAGCTGAAGCAATTGCTGTCGAAGCAGGCCGAAGCGGCTTAAGCCGCGCGCATAGGCGGGATCAGGACATCCAGCCAAGCGCGCTCATTCCGGGAGGCTCGTTCAGCGTCCGCTCAGACAGGTGCTGTTACGTTCGTCTCGAACTTCTGCACCTTGTATTCGCGCGGCGTTTCCATATCTCATCGGCATGATGAAGCTCACACTCGTCCAGGACCAGGCGATCCAGGCACTGACGGCAGGTGCCGTCGGTGCCGAGACGTTCGATCGCCTCTTTGCGGGCATCCGTTTCGACAAGCTCGACGGTACGATGCTCTACGCCTTCGCCAAGGACGAGGAGATCGCCTCCGACATCGAGGACGGCTATTCGATCTATATCGCCGCCGTCGCGTCGCGTGTGTTGAAGCGACAGGTCGATGTCGTCGTCGTCATGCCAAAGGTTCTGCAATAGGTGTGACGATCTCCTTGGCTCAGTCGATGAAGGCCGCAAGCTCTTCGGGTGTTCCGGAGGGAAACGCCTCCTTGAGACAGTCGAGGAAGGCGGATACGCGCGCACTCAGCAGCCGGCGGGATGGATAGAGCGTCCAGAGAGCGATCTCGGGTCCATCGACATCACCCCAGTGCACAAGCTTGCCAGCCGCCAAATCGTGACTCACCAGCGACACGGGAAGCCGCGCGGCGCCGGCGCCTGCTCGGACCGCATCGCGGACCATGATCAGCGATGACAGGCGAAGCACCGGTTCGGCCGTGATCCGCAGGTTTCCACCCGGCGCGACCACATCCCAGCTGGACGTCGGATCACCCGTCTCGCGCAACACGCCTGAAACGGCACGATCGCCGGCAGGACGACCCAGGCCCGGGCTCGCCACGACCACCAGCCGATCGCGCAGAAAGATTCGTCCCACGAGACTTTCGTCCGGATCCGGATTGACGCGGATCACCAGGTCATAACCTTCCTCGATCAGGTCGACGGCACGATCTTCCGTCGTGACCTCGAGTTGGACCTCCGGATATTTCAGCGCGAAGTTTGCGGCCAGCTTTCCCATCGCGGTTTGCGAGAACAGGAGCGGCGCGCTGATCCGCAGCCTGCCGCGCGGCCTGTCGCCGCCAGAAGCGATTGCGGCTGCGGCCTCGTCGAGCTCGGCGAGCAACGTCCCTGTCCGCTCATACAGCGCCCTCCCTTCCTGGGTGAGCTTCAGCATGCGCGTCCCCCGCTCGAACAGGCGCAATTCGAGGCTGCTCTCCAGTTCCGAGACCCGGCGGGATAGCGTCGCTTTCGGGCGGCCGGTGGCCCGGGCGGCCCGTCCAAACCCGCCGTGACGGGCGACCCGATTGAAATCGGCGAGGGCAAGCAGGTCCATTCGTTCCACCAGTGAGACGGCATGTCTAGATATACCGCCTATCGGACCGAATTTGGATCACTAATTTGCGAGAGTGTCTCTTAACCCCCAAACAGGAGTGACCCCATGACCATCCTCGTTACCGGCGCCACAGGCCGTGTCGGCCGCCACGTCGTCCAGCAGCTCGTCAAGCGCGGTGCCGATTTGCGCGTGCTGTCCCGCAATCCCGCGAAGGCCGATGTCCCGACCGGTGTGGAGGTCATGAAAGGCGACCTGCTCGATATCGACTCGCTGCGCGCCGCGTTCAGCGGCGTCAGCACGCTGTTCCTGCTCAATGCGGTGACGGGCGACGAATTCACCCAGGCGCTCATTACCTTGAACATCGCGCGCGAGTCGGGCGTCGATCGGGTCGTCTATCTCTCGGTGATCAACGCCGATCGCTTCGTGAACGTGCCGCACTTCGCGGTGAAGTTCGGCGCCGAGCGGATGATCGAACAGATGGGCTTCAGCGCCACGATCCTGCGTCCGACCTACTTCATCGACAATGATCTCACGATCAAGGAGGTCATCCTCAACCACGGCGTCTACCCGATGCCGATCGGCAACAAGGGTGTCGCCATGGTCGATACCCGCGACATCGCCGAGATCGCAGCGATCGAGTTGATCCGGCGGGAGCAAGCTTCGGGCAGATTGCCGATCGAAACCATCAATCTGGTCGGCCCCGACACGCTGACCGGCTCGGGCTTGGCCACGATCTGGTCGGACGTGCTGGGTCACCCGGTCGCCTATGGCGGCGATGATCCCACCGGCTTCGAACAGAATCTGGCGGGTTTCATGCCGAAGTGGATGGCCTACGAGATGCGCCTGATGGTCGAGCGCTATGTCCGCGATGGAGCGATCCCTGAGGTCGGCGACGTCGGACGTCTGACCAAGATGCTGGGTCGTCCGCTGCACTCCTATCGTAGCTTCGCGACCGAAATCGCTGCGATCGCGAAGCCGGTCTGACAGCAACGACAGTCCGAGCCACGCCGCTTTGAACCGCCCCCGGACGTCGCCGCCACGCGACGTCCGGGATCGAACGGCGGCGGCTTGGCATGTCCGCATCAAAGCCCGCGATGCTGCAGGGATTTCGTCACCCTTCGTAGAGTGGATTAGCACCGTGGCTGCGCGCAGCGCGCAGTCCGCGGGGCGTAACCCACCACTTCTGCTTCTGCGGATAGAGCCAGCGGTGGGTTACGCCTAGCGAATTGCGCTTCGCGCAATTCGCTAGGCTAACCCACTCTACCGACTTCAATCACGCCGCCCTGAGGTCGCCGACGAAGCGGTCGACGTCGCGCTTGAGATCGTCCGACAGGCGCGCCAGCATCTTGGCTGAGTCCAGCACCTCGCCGGCGGCTGCGCCGGTTTGCCCGGCGGCCTGCGACACGCCGGAGATGTGCCGCGAGACTTCGTTGGTGCCCTGGGAAGCCTGCTGCACGTTGCGCGCGATCTCGCGGGTTGCGGCGCCCTGCTCCTCGACGGCGGCGGCGATGGCAGCCGCAATCTCGTTGACGCGCTGGATGGTGGTGCCGATCGACTGGATCGCAGTCACCGACGATTTGGTCGCGCCCTGGATCGCGGCGACCTGGCCGGTGATTTCTTCTGTCGCCTTCGCGGTCTGCGTGGCGAGGTTCTTCACCTCGGATGCGACCACCGCAAAGCCGCGGCCGGCTTCGCCGGCGCGCGCCGCCTCGATGGTGGCGTTGAGCGCGAGCAGATTGGTCTGCTCGGCGATGCCGGTGATCAGCGCGACGACGTCGCCGATGCGCTGGGCGGCATCGGCCAGCGCCTGCACCTCGGCATTGGTGCGATCGGCTTCGCTGGCGGCGGCACCCGCAATGCTGGAGGATTCCGCGACCTGACGGCTGATCTCGCTGATCGAGGCCGACAGCTCTTCCGTCGCCGCCGCAACCGTCTGCACGTTGGAGGAGGCATCGCCGGACAGGCTCGCCACCGAAGCCGCCTTGGACGAGCCCTGCTCGGCGGTCGACGACATCGACTGCGCGGTGGCGTTAAGCTCGCCGGAAGCCGAGGCCAGTGTGTGCAGCGATTCCGTCACCGTCTTCTCGAACTGCTCGATAAGGCCATCGACGGCAAGCTGGCGCCGCTCTTTCCGGCCCTGCTCCGTGGATTGCTCCTCGGCGAGGCGATCGCCGGTGATCATGTTCTCCTTGAACACCGACACCGCACGCGACATTTCCCCGATCTCGTCGCCGCGCTCGATGCCCGCAAGCTCGATCGCATAGTCGCGCTCGGCCAGTGAGCGCATCGCCTGCGTCAGCTTGCGGATCGGCGCGCTGACGCGGCGGTTCACCAGGATGAAGCCGAACAATGTGATGGCGAGCGCGACCAGCATCAGCCCGCCATTGAGCGCCAGGCTCCATTTCGCCGAAATCATCTGTTGGCCGGCGCGCGAGACCATTTCGGCAAGCGCGGCCTGGCCAGCCTCGACGCTGTAGTTGAGGATCGCAGTGTTGAGCTTGGAGAGATCCTCGACCTTGATGTCGATGGTCTGGTTGTTGCTCAGCGCCTTGATGAAGCCCTGCTGGCGCTCGGTCATGGCGGCGGCATCGCCCTGCTTCGAGCGCGCGATCACGTCGGTGAGACTTGCGGGCGCATCAGGACGGCCGGCGACATCCAGCACCTGGCTCCAGGCCTGTTTGGAGCGGCCGGTGTCCTCGGCAGCTCCGACCATGTCGGCGGCGCTCCAGGGCTTGCCGGCCGCAGCCGCGGCCTCGAGACGGATGGCGACCGAGCCGCCGAAATTGCGCGCGTTCCAGGCCGATTGCTTCACGCCGAGAAGATGATCGACCACGGGATCAGTGAGCTTGAGCGCGTTCTCGAGCTCGCCGGTCAGTGCAAGGATGGTGTCGAGATAATCCTGGGCAGCCTTGCGGAACTCGTCGCCGACCTTGGCGTCACGCTGCGCCCTGGCTTGATGGATCGCGGTTTCCGCCTTGGACCGCATCGGCACCAGCGCATCGTGGATCGCGACGAACTTGCTGGTGGCGGCGGCCAGACGGGCATCGCTCACGCCCGCGAGACGCTCGAGGACGTTCTTGTAGGCCGCCTCCGACAATCCCCGGTTGGTGGCGATGCGGTCGTCGGCATTGGCATTGGCCGGGGCGTCCGCGACCAGCGCCGACAGGAAGGTTCCGCGCTCGAGCCGGAAGCCGAGCAGGGTCGCAAACAGCTGCTGGTCGGTGCTGGCGAAGCGCTCGACCTTCTGCGCGGCGCTGTTGCGCTCGATGGCGCCAAACAGCCCGGTCGAGAGCTGCCCGACCAGAAACAGGCCGAGGACGCCGATGATGGCGCCGAGAACCGAACGAATGGAGGGATTACCGAACAATGCCATAGGGAGCACCGGATCTCTGAATCTGAAAAAGATGCAGAAAAATACCGGCCTGCCCCTAAGATTTGGTTCACCACATGCGCTCGGCCACGCGCGAGCCGGGCTCGATTTGCACCTGCGGAGGTGGATACCTCAGCTCACATGGGGCTCATTTTACCCGCCTTGCGGCCTGGATCTCGACGAACTCGGCGTCCGGATGCGTGACGATGGTGGTGAACATGATGCCGCTGATGATGAGTGACCAGGCGGTGTCCCAATAAATCCAAAACACTTTCCAGCCTCCGTTTTGCCAGCCTCCGTTTCGGTGTCCTCCACCGGGAAGGCCGGGTAACGGCAGGGCGCGGCTGCCGTTCCCACGCGATCATGCGGCCCGGGTGCCTGCGGCTTGAGCAAGCGAAGAGCAACGTCTTCTGAGTTTGTCAGCGAGACCTTGCGATCGGTTTAACCGGTGTGGCGCTTTGCCACGACATCGCCATACCGAAGGTCCCTGTGAACGAGTTCATAGGGTCGTCGTTGTTTGCAGTGCACGATGGCTGAACCTTCGACGGACGGATTTGGCCTGATGCGCAAGCAACTCGTCGCCTGGACCATGCTGACCTCGGCTTTGCTGGCCGTCGCCGTCTGGACCGTGCTTGGTCCGCCCGACCATCCGGCCGGCCCGCATCTGCCCTCGCGCGACCTGACGGCGTCGGTGAGGTAGATTCTTGTTTTGACGCGTTTCTTGACGCGAACCGGCATCCTTCGCTCGAAAACGCTTTGGCCACCGATACAATTTCGGTATCAATCAATCCCCATTGGAATTTGGTGCAACGGAACACGAGCCGCTATCCTCTGCCGCAAAACGACAACGCCATACCGGCAGGAGGACGCCCATGATCAGACCGACACGCACCGCATCCCGCGCTGCGATTGCCACCACCCTCTTCACCTGTCTTGCCCTCGTTTCCGGAGCCCGTACCGGCATGGCTGAAACCTTCGCCTATGTCGGCAATGCCGATTCCAACGACATCAGCGTGTTCAAGATCGCCGAGAGCGGCGAGATGACGCCGGTGCAGACCGCCGCCTTCACGGGCGTGGAAAAGCCGGGCTCCTCGACGCCACTCGCGATCACGCCGGACCACCGCGTGCTGATCGCCGGCGTCCGCTCGCAGCCGTTCCTCGCGGTGAGCTTTGCGATCGACCCCAAGACAGGCCAACTCAGCCATATCGGCAACGGGCCGCTCGCCGACAGCATGGCCAACATCGCCACCGACCGCGGCGGCAAGGTGCTGTTCAGCGCCTCCTATGGTGGCAACAAGGTCGCGCTGAATCCGCTTCAAGCGAACGGCGTCATCGCCGAGCCGAAGCAGGTGATCCCGACCGGGCTGAACGCGCACGCCTTCCTGCCCTCGCCCGACAATCGTTTTGTGTTCGCGACCAATCTCGGCTCCGAC
Organism: Bradyrhizobium sp. WSM3983; assembly: GCF_000473045.1. Lineage (GTDB taxonomy): Bacteria > Pseudomonadota > Alphaproteobacteria > Rhizobiales > Xanthobacteraceae > Bradyrhizobium. The sequence goes on from NZ_AXAY01000022.1 coordinate 134,584, forward strand.
CAGGTGCTGATCTTTGCATTCGACGCCGCCGCCGGCACGCTGACGCCGAGCGATCCGCCGGCGATCAAGACGCCGGAGAAATCCGGGCCGCGGCACTTCGTGTTCCATCCCAACGGCAAGTTCGTCTATCTCATCCACGAGCTGAACGGCGACGTCGCTGCGTACAGCTACGAAGCCAAGAGCGGTGCCTGGGGCGAGATCCAGCGCACGACCGCGCTGCCGGAAGGCTTCAACGGCAAGGAATCCAATAAGAAGCCTTGGGCCGCCGACATCCACATCACCCCGGACGGCCGCTTCCTCTACGCCTCCGAGCGCACCACCAACACGCTCACCGCCTACAAGGTCGATGCCACCAGCGGCAAGCTGACCACGATCGGCAGCGTGCCGACCGAGAAACAGCCGCGCGGCTTCAACATCGATCCGACCGGCCGCTACCTCGCCGCGGTCGGCGAACTGTCCAACGGCATGACTGTCTACGCCATCGACCAGACCAGCGGCGCACTTAGCAAGCTGAAATCCTACGCCACCGGCAAGAAGCCGAACTGGGTGGAGTTTTTGAAGCTGCAGTGAGAGCTTTCTCCTTACCCTCCCCTGGAGGGGGAGGGTCGATCACGCGAAGCGCGAGCGGGGTGGGGTGATCTGTCCGCTCGGGCACTGTTCGAGGTGGAGAGACCGTCACCCCACCCCGTCTCACATTATCGCTGCGCTCGATGTGAGCCGACCCTCCCCCTCCAGGGGAGGGTAAGAGACGGCGAACCTCATCGTCATTTCAGCGACCAATTCAACGGGCGGCCTCACGCCGCCTGCGCTGCGGCTCATCCGGTCAGCCCATGGCCCGCTGCCGTCGCTTCTGCTATCCATCGAGGCCTTATCGACTAAAGCCTTGCGGCCAACCGGAATGACCGATGCGTTCATTGCTTGCGCGTTCCTTTTCCCAGACCTTCGTTGCCCTCGCCGGACTGGCGCTGGCCGCCGCCCAGCCCGTGCGCGCTGCCGATGACGACGCGCCCAAGGGGCCGGCGGTCACGGTGCTGAAGGCGGCGAAATCCTGCTTCTCCGACATCGTCGAGGCCACCGGCTCGATCATCGCGCGCGAGGAAACCTCGGTGCGGCCCGAGCGTCCGGGGCTGAAGGTGACGGAAGTGCTGGCCGAAGCCGGCGAGACGACGACGGCCGGCCAGGTGTTGGCGCGGCTGGCGCTGCCCGAAGGCGGCACGCTGCAGGTCACCGCCCCCGTGGCGGGCGTCATCGCCACCTCGACCGCGCAGATCGGCAGCCCCGCATCGGCCAAGGGCGAGGCGCTGTTCACCATCGTGGCGCGCAGCGAATATGACCTCGTCGGCCTGGTCGCGACCAACGATGTCAGAAAGCTCGCGGTCAATCAGCCGGCCACCGTGCGGATTGCCGGTGCCGGCGATATCGACGGCAAGGTGCGCCGCATCGGTCCGACCGTCGAGGCGAACATCCAGCAGGGCATGGTCTATATCGGTATCTCCTCGCAGAAGCGGCTGCTGCTGAACGCGAGCGGCCGCGCGCTGATCAAGACCGGGCAGAGCTGCAACGTCGCGGTGCCGCTGACCTCGGTGCAATATTCATCCGCCGGCACCGTAGTGCAGGTGATCCGCCGTAATCGCGTCGAGACCAAGCGCGTCGAGACCGGCTTGATGTCGGGCGGCAATATCGAGGTCCGCGACGGCCTCAACGAAGGCGATATCGTCGTCGCCCGCGCCGGCGCGCTGCTCCGCGAAGGCGATCCCGTGCGCCCGGTGATGGCGAGCGAAGCGGCGAAGTAGCCAACTCGGATTGCAGATACGTCTTACCCTCCCCCTCCAGGGGAGGGTAAGAAAAACTAGCCGCCGGCCTGATCGAAGTGCACGTCCTCGAGCAGCGAGGAGGAGACGGTCGGGACCTGGTCGCCTTCGGAGGCGCGGGAGATGGCGACGCGGGTCTTGTTGAAGACGCTTTCGGCGCTGCTACCCTGCGCATTGAGATTGTTGAGGAGCTCGGTGACCAGCGTGCTGTGCTCGCCCTTGCTGTCGTCGACGACCTTGCCGGGCGATGCGGAGGAGAGGATCAGCGCGTTGTCGGGCGTGCCGATCGGCGCGAGACCATGCGAATAAGAACGGAAGCGGCGCTCATAGGGATTGCGGCGGGACGCATCGACGACGACGAGCTTGGCCTTGGCGCCCTGCTCCTTCATCATGTTGAGCAGCCCCTCGATGGAGACGCCCTGGCGGCGGACGTCGCTTTCCTTCCAGATCACGGCATCGACCGGCAGCATGTAGCTCTCGCGGCCGGCCTGCACGCCATAACCGCCGAAGAACAGCATGACGACGGTGTCGCCCTTGATGCGGGACTTGAGGCGGTTGACGGCGCGGACCATGTCGTCCTTGCTCGCGTCTTCCACCATGTCGACGTCAAAACCGTTCTTGCGCAGCGACGAGGACAGTGCGCGCGCGTCGTTGATCGACTGCGTCAGCGGTGCGCTGGCGTCGGGATAATGACCATTGCCGATGACGAGCGCGAGACGCGAGGTCTGGCCCACCGAGCCCGTGACCTGGTCGGTCGAGACGGCCTTGGCGGCGTCGAGCGCGCGCATGTTGAGGGCAGCATGGGCGCCGATCGCCAGCGACACCGTGCCGATGAGGGCTGCGGCGAGCGCAATCGAGCGCCTGGAAATGTCGAGCTGCCGTACATTCATCTCGCTGCATTCCTGTCATTGCCAAAGACCAGCCAAGCGCGCGCACACAGATTGAGTAGCGCGATAGCGTCTTTGGGTTTGAGGATTGGCCGGGGATGTGCCCCGGAATTGCGCGCAATTTGCGGCGCCGCAACAAACAAACCCTTAACCCGATATCACCGTCCCGGCAATAGATCGTCCCAGATTTGAACTAAGTAGCTGAATATATTGGTTAATTACCCAACCCAAATGTGCGCTCTTTTCGCTCCCCCGTAGGCGTCCGGGGGTCGATCGTGCAGCCCTCGTGCCGGTTTTTTCCGTGACGTCCATCACATTTGTATTTCCCGCGAATCCGGGTAGCCTTTTCAAAGACTTGCGGGGGGCGGGTCCCCAACCTGGCCCCCTGCGAAAGTCCCCGCGACCAGGTTTTTCATGAGCTTTCATTATTTTGCAGGTGCCGCGTGCCGGGCGCTGACGGCGCGGAAAGACGGCCCCTCCCTTTATGACGTCTGCGATCCCGTTTTGTCGGGCCAAGCCAGCGGCGATCCGCATCTGGCCAAATTCTACAAGACCGCGCTCGGCAATCCCGCGCTGCGGGTGCTGCTGCGCCGCGCCGGCCTGAGCGAGCTGCGTGACGAGGCGAAGCTGATCCGGCTGCGCGAGGCGCTCTGCCGCGCGCGCGACGATGCCGAGCCCGACTGGGCGGCGATCGGCCGGCCCATTGCCGAACTCGTCGACACCATCACGCTCGACCATCCCAGGCCGCCGCCGGCCAAGTTCGTCGGCGCCATGCCGGCGCAGGCACAGATCGACGGCGTGATCCGCGATTGCGCGCAGCATCTGCTCGGCTCGTACCGCAAGAACGGTTTTCTGCCGACCTATGCCGCGTTCAACCTGATCGGCGATCCCGATTTTCGTGGGCGCGAGCTGATCATGGCGCTCACCGGGCTGAATGCGCGCGGCTACAAGAATTCCTCGCTGCTGTTCAACCTCGCCCGCGTCTTCATCGCGCGCTCGAGGGCCGCAGCCGTGGTCAATCCGCCCTGGCGCGGGATTGCCGAGCCGATGTGGGAGCCGGTGCAGATCCGCCACCGCTCGGCCTATTACGACGCGTTCTTCATCGAGGCATTGCTCAGCTATGTCGAGACCGGGCTGGCCTCACCGACAGACAAGACAGCGGCCGAGCGCGCCATCGCCGACATGGTCGATTTCTGCGTCAATATCAGCCGCGAGGAGGTCGAGGGCACCGGCGGCCAGCGCTTCAACGTCATCACCGCGCTCGCACCCCCGCCGCATCCGCGCTTCTCCCGCTATTTTGCGCAGATCAAGCAAGACCTCGGCTTCGGCGTCTATGTGCCGGATTGCGACACCACGGCGTGCTCGATTTCCGCGGCGACGCAGGCCGGCTGCATCGATGCGATCATCGACCAGCCGCTGCTGGATTTCTATTCGGGCTACCAGGTGCATGCCGGCGTCAACGAGCCGCGCGTGACGGTGCCGATCAACGACAACATCGACTACGAAGGCGGCATTGCGACCTGGATCGACAACCTCAAAAGCGAACGGCCCTACGGCAACGATCTCGATCCGACGCTCAATCTCGACATTCTCGAGGTGAGTTTTCGCAATCTGACGCGCTGGAAGGTTCTGGAAACACCGGCGCGGCTTGCGACCGTGCATCGGATCATCGGCTTCCAGAAGCGGCTGGCGGCGAGCGGCGCATTTTCCAATCCGCGCTCGCACATCTATTATTTGCCTGAGCTCTACAGCGCCTATTTCGGCCGCTGCTATGCGGCCTTCCTGGCGCTGCCGCTTGCTGCGCAGGCCGCGATCGATCCCAACGGCGATTTCGATTTCATTCGCCATCGCGTGCTCTCCTACGTCAAGGGCGAGCTGATGGCGGCCGAGATGAACGTGTTCGACGCGGCGCTGGCGCTGATTGCGCTCGGTCATCTCGGCGCCGACCCGCGCGCCTTCGCGCCGGCACTGAACGTGATCGTCGATGCCATCGGCGAAGGCGGCCGCCGCGGCCCGTTCCGCGCCTATGAGTGGAACAAGATGAAGACCCCGACGCGGATCCTGGTCGGCGGACCCGAGGTGACATCGGCGTTCGTGTTGATGGGGCTGGCGGTCGCGAAGCGGGCGATGGCGCGGGGGTAGGACGTCTTTCACCCTCCCCTGGAGGGGGAGGGTCGGCACGCGATCGAGCGAGGCGAGATTGCGTGACGGGGTGGGGTGATCTCTCCACTCGGGCACTGTTCGTCGCGGAGAGACTGTCACCCCACCCCGCTCGCGCTTCGCGCGATCGACCCTCCCCCTCCAGGGGAGGGTAAGCAAGATCCGTCATTCAATGACGGGAAGTTGAAGCCTCTCCGTTAGGCATATGCTGGCCGAGTGGCCCAAAGCCGACCACAATTGCGGGCTCTATCGAGATTTTCTTCACACGCGGACCGGCATGTTGCGAAAATTCCTGATTGCGCTGTCTCTGCTCGGCTTACCCTTGCTCGGCTTGCCGTCGCTGGCGCAAGCGGCCGACGTCACCGGCACCGCGAAGGTCCGCGATGGCGATTCCGTCCTGATCGGCAACACGCGGATCCGGCTCGGCGGCATCGACGCGCCCTCAGCCGACCAGCTCTGCCTCAACAACAAGTTGGAGCGCTGGACCTGCGGTGCTGCCGCGCGCGATGAGCTCGCCAAATACACCGAAGGCAAGAGCTGGGTCTGCCATGCCCGCGCGATCGACCGGCGCGGCCGCACCGTGGCGCGCTGCGAGGTCGGCGGCGAGGACATCCAGAAATGGCTGGTGCGCAACGGCTGGGCGCTGGCCTACACCCGCATGTCCCACGATTTCGATTCCGACGAGGCTGCCGCGCGTGAGGCCAAGGCCGGGATGTGGCAGGGCGCCTTCATCGCGCCCTGGGACTGGCGCGTGCGCAACAAGAAGACGACGATCCTGGGCGCGACCAAGCCGCCCGAAGGCGCCCATTCGGTGCTGCTCGCCTCCGCCTCGGGGCCGGTTGCGCCCTCGCCGGACTGCACCATCAAGGGCAACGTCAACACCGCCGGCGAGTGCATCTACCACACCCCGACCAGCCGCTGGTACGCACAGATCAAGATGAAGATCAGCAAGGGCACCCGCTGGTTCTGCTCGGTCGAGGAGGCGGAGGCCGCCGGCTGCCGGGAGACCAAACGATAGGGGCCGTCAGGGCTGCATTTTACGTGCTTTTCTCAGGCCGCCCCGCCGCGTAGAAGAGTAAATCAGCGACCCACCAGACAGTCTTCACGACACAAGGAAGATAGCAATGACCGTTCGCGCGGGCCGGGAATTTCTGGCCATCCCCGGGCCCACCAACATGCCTGACGCGGTGCTGCAGGCGATGCATCGTCCGGCGATCGACATCTACTCCAACGAGATGCTCGACCTGACTGAAAGCCTGCTCCGCGACATCTCGAATCTGTTCGCGACCAAGGGCAAGTCCTACATCTACATCGCCAACGGTCACGGCGCCTGGGAGGCCGCGCTGAGCAACGTGCTGTCGCGCGGCGACAAGGTGCTGGTGCTGGAGAGCGGACGGTTTGCGATCGGCTGGGGCAATGCGGCAGCTTTGATGGGCGCCGAGGTCGAGGTGCTCAAAGGCGACTGGCGCCGTGCGGTGCGGCCGCACGAGGTCGAGGAGCGGCTGCGCCGCGACACCGAGCACAAGATCAAGGCCGTCGTCGTCGTCCAGATCGATACGGCCTCGGGCGTGCAGAACGATATCGAGGCGATCGGCAAGGCGATCAAGGCGGCCGGCCATCCCGCGCTGTACATGGTCGACACCGTGGCCTCGCTCGGCTGCATGCCGTTCGAGATGGACAAATGGGGTGTCGACGTCGCGATGTCCGGCTCGCAGAAGGGCCTGATGACCCCGCCCGGTCTTGGCTTCGTGTCGGCCAGCGCACGCGCGCAGGACGCGCACAGACGCGCCAACATGGCGACGCCCTATTGGAGCTGGAGCGAACGCGAGGGCACCGAGAACTATCGCAAATATGCCGGCACGGCGCCGGTGCATCTGCTGTTCGCTCTGCGCCAGGCGATCGACCTTATTCACGAAGAGGGCCTGGAGAACGCGTTCCGCCGCCACAGCCTGCTCGGCGAAGCCACGCGGCGCGCGGTCGGCGCATGGACTGAGGGCCAGGTGCTCGGCTTCAATGTCGCCGAGCCCCATGAGCGCTCCAACACCGTGACCACAGTAACCATGACCGCCGGCCACGATCCCGCGGTGCTGCAGCGCTATTGCAAGGAGAAGTGCGGCGTGGTGCTCGGCACCGGCATCGGCGACCTCTCGGGCCAGGCCTTCCGCATCGCCCATATGGGCCATGTCAACGCGCCGATGCTGCTCGGCACGCTCGGCGTCATTGAGATCGGGCTGAACGCGCTGAAGATCCCGCACGGCAAGGGCGGGCTCGAGGCGGCGGTCGCGTATCTCGGCGAGCAGGTGGCCGCGTAAACGGACTCCGCTGTCGTCCCGTCCTAGTGCGCAATTGCGCACGGGGGCCGGGACCCATACCGCGGGACGACAGCGGAGCTTTTGGCTACGGCTGCGGCACACGATACGCCGCGACCTGCGCCTTCAGCTCATCCAGCGACGCAAGCGGCTTGCTCGGGTCGACCCGGTATTCCCCACTCGCCAGCCACTGCAACACCTTCGCATCCACCACCCGCGAGTGGTGGATGACGTCGCCGTAATTGCCGAGATCGTGCGTCACTGCCTTGATCGCGCGGAAATCATGAAGGCGCACATTGGGTAGCTGCGTCAGGCGGGTCGCGACGAGCGCTGTGAGATCCGTGACGATCTTCAGCGTCTCGGGCGAGGCATCGCGCATCGCGACGAATTGCAGCATCGAATAGGGCGGGAAGTAGATGTCGAACGTCACGTCCGGATGGCGCGTGATCAAGCCGACCGCATCTTGCTCGAAATGCCGCACCATGGCGTCGTAACCATAGCCTTCGCCGAGGAAGCGGCTGCGCGAGGGCGCGGTGATGTAGGCGAATGAGTCCAGCGCCTTCTTCGCGTTATAATCACGCGCGGCGTCGAAATCCCGCGGCAGCGCGTAGATGTCGTCGACATCAGCCAGTGCGAACTTGACGGGCAGATAAGGCGCCGTCCGGGTCAGCGGCTCCCGCAACGGCGGGGTGGACCGCAGCAGCGCGAATAGCGACTCCTTCGCCATTGCCGCACTGAACAGATAAGACGCAATCCCCTTGGCCGTCCTGCGATAGAGATCGACGGACAGATAAGGATCAGCCTCGATGCCGGTCGCATCGACAAAGATAAAATCGTCCATCTCCCAGATCACGCGCCGGGCGCCACGCTCGATCGCCTGTTCCAGCACGAATGCTTGCTGACGCGAATTGGATCCGGTCATCGCCAGCTTGAGCGAATGCACGCCAAGCACGCCATCGATGTCGCTCTGACGAAAGTGAATCGCAAGCGAGGTGCCCATGAAGGCGGTGTCGAACGACTGGCTGCGGATCAGCCCGGCATTCTGCACGCGCGTGTCGTCGGAATAGAAGGCCAGACGCGAGGGGCGAAACAATTGCAGGGGATCGACGAGATAGGTGAGCACTGCTGCGCCCAGCACGCACGCGATGCTCGCGAGCAGAAGACGCTTCAGATGTGTGAACGCGCCCCGCATCAGAACCGGAAATAGATGAATTCGCTGTGGCTCTGGATGCCCAGAATGCCAAACGCAAGCACCAGCGACGCGCCATAAAGAAACAGTGGCCGCATGCGCCCCGCCCGCAAGGCCTCGCCGACCCGGCGATCGCCGTGATCATAGCCCATGATCGCTTGCGTGTTCGGCGCCAGCCACACGAGTACGGCATAGATCGCGACCAGCACCAGCGCCGCGATCTCCTCGCGGCCGAAGGCGATGTTTGAGGGATCAGCCATGGCGTAGAGAACCCGCAGCGCCCGCGCAACACTTTCGGCGCGGAAGAACACCCAGGCGATGACGACGGCGAGGAAAGTCAGCACGGCTCCGGCAATGCGGACCGGGCGCGCAAGAGCCGGCGGGACACTCGGTACAAGCGCGTTGAAGGCGTGGTTGATGCAGAGATAGGCGCCGTGCAGCGCGCCCCACACCACAAACGTCCAGGCCGCGCCGTGCCAGAGCCCACCGAGCAGCATCGTGATCATCAGATTGACGTAGCGCAGGACGCGGCCACGGCGATTGCCGCCGAGCGGGATGTAGAGATAGTCGCGCAGGAACTGCGACAGCGTCATGTGCCAGCAACGCCAGAACGCGACGATGCTGGTGGCCTTGTAAGGCGAGTTGAAATTGACGGGCAGGAAGATGCCAAACATCAGCGATATCCCGATCGCCATGTCGGAATAGCCGGAGAAGTCGAAATAGAGCTGAAACGTATAAGCGAGCGCGCCGAGCCAGGCCTGGTCAAAACTTGGCGAGCGCGCCTCGAAGGCGAGCGCGACCAGCGGCTGGATGCCGTCGGCAAGGCACGTCTTCTTGAACAGGCCGATGGCGAAGATGATCACACCGCACAGGATCAGATGTGTGTCGGGACGCTTGGTTTCCTTCCGCGCGAATTGCGGGATCATGTCCTTGTGGTGGAGGATCGGCCCCGCAATCAGATGCGGAAAGTAAGTCACGAACAGCGCATAATGCGGCAGCGCATAGGCCGCGACCTGACCACGATACGCATCCACGAGGGATGCGATCTGGGTGAACGTGTAGAAGGAGATGCCGACCGGCAGCAGGATGTGGACAGCGACATGCGTGCCGGCCAGCGCATTGATATTCTCGGTGACGAAGCCGGCATATTTGAAGATGCCGAGCACGAGGAGATCGCCGGCAACGCCAAAAGCGAGCGCCGCCTTTCGCCGCGACGGACCAAGCTTCGCTACAATGAGGAGATGGCCGACGCCATAATTGAAGGCGATCGACAGCAACAGCAAGGCCACGAACGGCCAGTTGCCGATGGCGTAGAAGGTGATCGAGGCCAGCGCCAGCCAGATCACCGGGGTCAGGTTGCTGCGCCGCCCCAGCCAAAAATAGCCGGCCAGCACGGCAGGAAGGAACAGCAGGATGAACGGATAGGAATTGAACAGCATCAGGCTGGACCGGCGGCGGGACTATCGCCCCTAAAGCATACAAAGGCCCCGTCAACAACCCGGCGACTTGAAGCAGCGACGCGCTGGCAATTCGCGAAGTCGGGACGATATAAGATGGAATACGCGCTGCTTCTTCTCCCTCTCCCCGTTCTTACGGGGCCGGGACGAGCTACGCTCGTCCTGAGAGGGTTGGGGTCGCAAGCGGGGCGAGGTGAAGAAAGAGCACCGCGCGAACGAGACATGATGAGGATCGAGTGACCCAGGACAAAACACCTCCCCAACCGCCCGTCGCCCCGCGCCGGCCGCATTCCTTTACCCATCACGACATCACCGTGACCGACGACTATGCCTGGCTGAAGGACGCGAAATGGCAGGAGGTGCTGCGCGAGCCAGCGGTGCTCGATCCCGACATCCGCAAATATCTGGATGAGGAAAACGGCTACACCGAGAGCCTGCTGGGCCACACAGCAAGCCTGCAGAAGACGCTGGTGCGCGAAATGCGCGGGCGCATCAAGGAGGACGATTCCAGTGTGCCGTCGCCGGACGGACCGTTCGCCTATTTCCGCAAATTCCGCGCGGGCGGCCAGCACGAGCTGTTCGGCCGCATGCCGCGAGAGGGCGGCGAGGTCCAGATCGTGCTCGACGGCGATGCGCTCGCGAAAGACCACAAATATTTCAAGTTCGGCGGCAGCCGCCATTCGGACGATCACAAGCTGCAGGCCTGGAGCGCCGACACCAAGGGTTCGGAATATTTCACGATCCGCGTCCGCGACTGGGCTACGGCCACGGACCTCGACGACGTCGTCGAGGAGACCGATGGCGGCGTCGTCTGGAGCAAGGATGCGAAGTCCTTCTTCTATGTGAAGCTCGACGACAATCACCGGCCGATGCAGGTGTGGCGGCACATGCTCGGCACCAAACAGGCCGACGACGAGCTGGTCTATGAAGAGCAGGATTCCGGCTGGTTCACCCATCTGCATGAGAGTACCAGCGGCCGCTTCTGCGTGATCGCCGGCGGCGACCACGAGACCAGCGAGCAGCGGCTGATCGATCTCGCCCATCCCGAAGCCCCGCCGCGCCTGGTCGCAGCGCGTGAAGAGGGCGTGCAATATTCGCTCGCCGATCGCGGCGACGAGCTGTTCATCCTCACCAACGCCGGTGATGCCATTGACTTCAAGATCGTCACCGCGCCGCTGAGTCACCCCGAACGCGAGAACTGGCGCGACCTGATCCCCTATCGTCCCGGCATCTACATCATCGACCTCGATCTCTATTCCGGCCATCTGGTGCGGCTTGAGCGGGCCAATGCGCTGCCGGCGATCGTGATCCGCGACATCACGACCAAGGAGGAGCACGCCATCGCCTTCGACGAAGCCGCCTATTCGCTCGACACGATGGGCTCCTACGAATTCGACACGACGAATTTGCGCTTCGCCTATTCGTCGATGACGACGCCGTCGGAAGTCTACGACTACGACATGGCGAAGCGGACGCGCATCCTTCGCAAGCGCCAGGAGATTCCGTCCGGTCACAACGCCGCCGATTATGTCACCACCCGGATCATGGCGAAGACACAAGATGGCGCGGAGGTGCCGGTTTCGATCCTCTATCGCCGCGGCCTAAAACTCGACGGCGCGGCGCCGCTGCTGCTCTACGGTTACGGCTCCTACGGCATGGCGATGCCGGCTTCGTTCAACGCCAACCGCCTGTCGCTGGTCGATCGTGGCTTCGTCTACGCTATCGCCCATATTCGCGGCGGCGCCGACAAAGGCTGGGGCTGGTATCTCGACGGCAAGCGCGAGAAGAAGACGAATTCATTCGACGATTTTGCCGCCAGCGCCCGCGCGCTGATCGATGCGGAATACACGAGCCGCAAGCGTATCGTCGGCCATGGCGGCTCGGCCGGCGGCATGCTGATGGGCGCGGTCGCCAACCGTGCCGGCGAATTGTTCGCCGGCATCGTCGCCGAAGTGCCGTTCGTCGACGTGCTCAACACCATGCTCGACGACACGCTGCCGCTGACGCCGCCGGAATGGCCGGAATGGGGCAACCCGATCGAGAGCGATCAGGATTTTCGCACAATCCTGTCCTACTCGCCCTACGACAATGTCGCGGCGAAGGACTACCCGGCAATCCTGGCGATGGGCGGATTGACCGATCCGCGCGTCACCTATTGGGAGCCCGCCAAATGGATCGCCCGCCTGCGCGCGACGATGACGGGCGGCGGTCCGGTGCTGTTGCGCACCAACATGGGCGCCGGCCACGGCGGCGCCTCGGGACGCTTTGACCGGCTCGACGAAGTCGCGATCGTGTATGCGTTTGCGCTGTGGGCGACGGGGATGGCGCAGGCGTGATCTTCTCCCTCTCCCCGCTTGCGGCCGCTTGCGGGGAGAGGGATAGGCAAAGACTCACACCGCCCCGTGCGCCTCCACATAGAGCGCGTAGATGGAATGGCAGCTCGCCATATAGAGGCGGTTATTCTTCGGCCCACCGAAGCAGAGATTTTCGCAGCGTTCGGGCAGCTTGATGAAGGCGAGCGGCTTGCCTTCAGGGTTGAACACCATGACGCCGTCGAGATCTTCCGACTTGCCCTTGAGCTGGTAGACCTTGCGGCCGCCGACATCGCTCGGCTCGGACTGCAATGCGCCGTTCGAGCCCCAGCCGCACCAGAGATTGCCGTCGCGGTCCACGCGAAAGCCGTCGAGCGAGCCCTGGTCGGCGGCATCGATCAACTTGGTCTTGCCGTTCAGGCTACCGTCGTCGCCGACATTGTAGCTCCAGATGCTGCGGTTGGGCGTGCCCTTCCACTCGACGACATAGAGCTTCTTCTCGTCCGGCGAGAAGGCGATGCCATTCGGATTGACGAGGTCGGTGAGCACGGCGGTGAGCTTGCCGTCCTTGGCGATGCGGTAGACGTTGGTGGTGGCCTGCTCCGGCTTCTCCTTCTTGCCCTCCCACTCGCCGCCGATGCCGAAGGTGGGATCGGTGAACCAGATGCTGTCGTCGGACTTCACCACGATGTCGTTCGGCGCGTTCAGCCGCTTGCCCTCGAACTTGTCGGCGAGCACGGTGATCGTGCCGTCCTTCTCGGTGCGGGTGATACGGCGCGTGACGGAGTGCTCGCAGGTGACGAGGCGGCCCTGACGGTCGCGCGCATTGCCGTTGGCGTAATTGGCGTTGGCGCGGAACACGCTGGTCTGCCCGGTCTTCTCGTCGAACCTCATGATCCGGTTGTTGGGGATGTCGGAGAACAGCAGATAGCTCCCTTCCGGGAAATAGACCGGACCTTCGGCCCAACGCAGGCCGGTTGCGACCTGCTCGAGGGTCGAGGAATAGAGCCGGTATTTCGCAAAGCTCGGATCGAGGATCTGGACGGCCGGGTCCGGATAGCGCTGAGCCGGCGTGAACGGAAACGACTGGGCGCCGGCAACGCGGGTGAGAAGCGTCGAAGCCGCCGCCGCGCCAGCGCCGGACAAGAGATTGCGTCGCGTGAAAGTCATAAGAGTCCTCCCTGCTTGATAAAAGGCCGGCACTTGATGTGGCCGGCCTGCTTGAAGTGGTCGTGATGCGTAACCTTACCGGCCGTTCTTCTTCCGCCATTCCGCGAAGTCGGTGAGCGTCTGCGGATCGGTCGCGGGATAGAGACCGAAGATACTACGGCCTTTGCCTACTTCCTCGGTGACGAAATCCTCGAAGGCGGTCATCTCGAAGGTCTCGTTCGCGATCTCATCCGCGAGATGCGCGGGGATCACGATGACGCCGTCGGCATCCCCCAGAATGACGTCGCCCGGAAACACCGGGGCGTCGCCGCAACCGATGGGAACGTTGATCTCGATCGCCTGATGCAGAGTCAAATTGGTCGGCGCGCTCGGGCGATGGTGATAGGCGGGAATGCCGAGCTTTGCGATCTCGGCAGAGTCGCGAAAGCCGCCGTCGGTGACGACACCGGCGACACCGCGCTTCATCAAGCGCGTCACCAGGATCGCGCCCGCGGAGGCCGCGCGCGCGTCCTTGCGGCTGTCCATCACCAGCACGCTGCCTGCCGGACAATCCTCGACCGCCTTGCGCTGCGGATGGCTGTGATCCCTAAAGACGTCGATCGTATTGAGATCCTCGCGCGCCGGCATGTAGCGCAGCGTGAAGGCCTCGCCGACCATGGTCGGCTGATCGGCGCCGAGAGGGTGCACATCCTGGATCATCTGGATGCGCAGGCCGCGCTTGAACAATGCGGTGGCGACGGTGGCAGTGGACACGGATTTGAGCTTGTTGCGGGTGGCTTCGCTGAGTTTTGACATGGGTGTACTCACTTTCTTGTCATTCCGGGGCGCGCGTAGCGCGAACCCGGAAACCATCGGGCCGCAAACGCTGTGGTGAAATGGGTTCCGGGTTCGCGCTTCGCGCGCCCCGGAACGACGGATCAGTAAATCGACGGCTCGCCGATCGGCGCGCCAAAATCGGTCTCGAGGAAGTCGAAGTCGCAGCCGTCATTGGCCTGCTTGATATGCTTGGTGAACATCCAGCCGTAGCCGCGCTCAAAGCGGCGCTCGGGCTGCTTCCAGGCGGCGCGGCGCTTTGCGAGCTCCGCTTCGGGGACATCGAGATTGATGGTGCGCGCGGCGACGTCGAGCGCGATGCGATCGCCATTCTGCACCAGCGCCAGCGGGCCGCCGATGTAGGATTCGGGCGAGACGTGCAGGATGCAGGCGCCGTAGCTGGTGCCGCTCATGCGCGCGTCCGAGATGCGCACCATGTCGCGCACGCCCTGCTTCACGAGCTTGGTCGGGATCGGCAGCATGCCCCATTCCGGCATGCCCGGACCGCCCTGCGGGCCCGCATTACGCAGGATGAGAATGTGATCCTCGCTGACGTCCAGATCGGGATCGTCGACCGCCTTCTTCATCGACGGATAGTCGTCGAACACCAGCGCGGGTCCAGTGTGCTTGAGGAAGCGCGGCGCGCAGGCCGACGGCTTGATGACGCAGCCGTCGGGCGCGAGATTGCCCTTGAGCACGGCGAGCGCGCCCTCCTTGTAGATGGGATTGTCGACGCCGCGGATGACATCGGCATTGTGAACCTCGGCGCCGTCGATGTTCTCGCCGAGGGTCTTGCCGCTCACCGTGATGCAGTCGAGGTGCAGATGATCCTTGATCTGGCCCATCAGCGCCGGCAGGCCGCCGGCATAGAAGAAGTCTTCCATGAGATAGGCATCGCCGCTCGGACGGACATTGGCGATCACGGGCACCTTGCGGCTCGCGATCTCGAAATCGTCGAGGCCGATGTCCTGGCCGGCGCGGCGGGCCTGCGCGATCACATGGATGATCGCGTTGGTCGAGCAGCCCATCGCCATCGCCACTGCAATGGCGTTCTCGAATGCCTTGCGCGTCTGGATCGTCTTCGGCGTGAGATCCTCCCACACCATCTCGACGATGCGGCGGCCGCATTCACTGGCCATGCGGATATGGTTGGCGTCGGCTGCGGGAATCGAGGAGGCGCCCGGCAGCGTCATACCGATCGCTTCCGCGATCGCGGTCATGGTCGAGGCCGTACCCATGGTCATGCAGGTGCCGTAGCTGCGCGCGATGCCGGCTTCGATGTCGAGCCAGTCCTTGTCGGAGATTTTTCCGGCGCGGCGCTCGTCCCAATATTTCCAGCCGTCGGAGCCGGAGCCGAGCGTCTTGCCCTTCCAATTGCCGCGCAGCATCGGGCCCGCCGGCAGATAGATCGCCGGGATGTTCATCGAGGTCGCGCCGAGCAGCAGCGCCGGCGTGGTCTTGTCGCACCCGCCCATCAGCACCGCGCCGTCAACGGGGTGGCTGCGTAACAGCTCCTCGGCTTCCATCGCCAGGAGATTGCGATAGAGCATCGTGGTCGGCTTCAGCAGCGATTCCGACAGCGACAGTGCCGGCAGTTCAACCGGCAGGCCACCGGCCATCAGGATGCCCCGCTTGACGTCGTCGACGCGCGACTTGAAGTGCATGTGGCAGGGCTGCGCCTCCGACCAGGTGTTGATGATCGCGATGCAGGGCCGATCCTCCCACTCTTCCGGAGCGTAGCCCATCTGCATGGCGCGGGAGCGGTGGCCGAACGAGCGGAGATCGTCGGGCGCGAACCAGCGCGCGCTGCGGAGCTGGTCGGGTGTTTTCTTCTTGGTCATGATTGGGTGCCCCATTTCTGGACGGTGTTCCGCTCGATGGCGCGGAAAATCAGGTTCTCGACAAAGAGCCCGATGATAATCACCGTCAAGAGGCCCGCGAACACTGCGGGTATGTCGAGCAGGTTACGGTTCTCGAAGATGAACCAGCCGAGCCCGCCCTGCCCTGAGGACACGCCGAACACCAGCTCGGCCGCGATCAGCGTGCGCCATGCAAAGGCCCAGCCGATCTTCAGGCCGGTGAGGATCGAGCCGAAGGCGGCCGGGATCAGTATTTTTGCGACGTAGGGCAATCCGCGCAGGCCATAATTGCGGCCGACCATGCGCAGCGTGTTGGACACGCTCTTGAAGCCGGAATGGGTGTTGAGCGCGACCGGCCACAGCACCGAATGGATCAGCACGAAGACGAGGCTGCCATTGCCGAGGCCAAACCAGATCAGCGCCAACGGCAGCAACGCGATCGCCGGCAGCGGGTTGAACATCGCCGTCACCGTTTCCAGGAAGTCTGTGCCGATGCGGGTGGAGATGGCGAGCACGGTGAAGATCGCGGCGAGAGCAATGCCGGCCGAATAGCCCATGAACAGCACTTTCAGCGAGGTCCAGGCCCGCATCGGAATCGTGCCGTCCTTGACGCGATCGTACATCGTGAGGAGCGTGTCGTGCAGCGTCGGAAACAGCAACGGATTGTCGAGGTAGAGGCCGTAGGCTTCCCAGATCGCCGCCAAAAACAGGATGATGACGGTCTTGCGAACAAAGCCGTCGTTCCACAGCAGCTCGACCACCGTCAGCTTGCGTTCGACCTCACCGGCGCCGCTGGCAGCAGCGACCGGCGCGTCACGCAACAGGATTCTCGCTTCGCCCATGAGCGGCTCCCCTAATGCGCCGTGGCTTCGCCGGCGAAAAGGAGATCGTGGATCTCCTTTTCCAGCCGGCCGGCGCTGCCGTCGTCATTGCCGACCTTGTCGACGTCGACCACCTCGGCCTTGACGCGGCCGGGATGCGGCGACAGCAGCAGGATGCGGTTGCCGATACGGATCGCTTCCGCAATCGAATGGGTGACGAACAGCACGGTGAATTTGGTCTCGCTCCAGAGCTGGAGCAGCTCGTCCTGGCAGGTCCGGCGCGTCAGCGCGTCGAGCGCGGCGAACGGCTCGTCCATCAGCAGGATGTCGGGCTCCATCGCCATGCCGCGCGCGATCGCGACGCGTTGCTTCATGCCGCCGGAGAGCGTGTGGGGATAGGCGTCGACGACGCGGGTGAGGCCGACTTTCTCGATATAGGCTCTTGCCCGTGTCTCGGCATCCTTGCGCGACAGCTTTCGTGCCGTCAGCAGCGGAAACATCACGTTGGCGAGCACGCTCTTCCAGGGCAGCAGCTGGTCGAACTCCTGGAAGATCATCATGCGGTCGGCGCCGGGACCGCGGATCTCGCGATCGCCGATGGTCATGCGGCCTTCGCTCGGTGACATGTAGCCGCCAACGGCCTTGAGCAAGGTCGACTTGCCGCAGCCGGACGGTCCGAGCAGCACGAAGCGGTCGGACTTGTCGACCGTAAAACTCACCCTCTCGGTGGCGGTGACGACGGCGCTGGAGGTCTTGTACCGCAGCGTCACCCCACTGACGTCGAGCAGCGCCATCAGTTGCCCTTCAGGTCGTGCGCGACGGGGAGATAGTAATCGGTCCAGGCCTTGGGTTGGGTCTTCAGCGTGCCGGTCCTGTAGAGATGCGCGGCAAATTTCATCGTGCCCTGCGGCTCGAGATTCCATTCCATCATGCCGGGCTGCTTCAGGAGATCGAGCAGCTCCTCGACCGAGGTCTTGTCGCCGGTGATCTCCTTGTAGATCTCGACCGCCTGCTTTGTGTCGCTGCGGATCAGGTCCTGCGCTTCCTTGGTCGCGTCGCGCACGGCCTGGATGATTTTTGGATTGGCGTCGGCGAATTTGGTGGTGGTGAAGAACTGCGCCTGGCTCAGCGGGCCGCCCATCACGTCAGGTGAGTTCAGCACGACATGCGCGCCCGGCACGTTCTTCAGCTCGAGGAACGTGAAAGGCGGGATCGAGAAATGGGTGTGCACTTCGTGCTTGGGATTGGACAGCGCCGCATAGGCGTCGGGATGACCAAGCTGCACGGTGTTGCCATCGAGCTTCGACCATTGGTCAGCGCCGAAAGCCTCAGCAGCCGCGATCTGCAGCACGATCGCCTGCGTCGAGACTTTCACCGTCGGCACCGCGATCTTGTCGGTCGGGCCAAAATCCCTGATCGACTTGATGTTGGCGTCGCGACTGATCAGCGTCATCGGCTGCGCCGAGGTCGCGACGATGCCCTTCACGCCGCCGCGAGTGCGATCCCACAGCAACAGAAGATTGCCGGTGCCGGTGTTGAGAATGTCGACGCCGCCTGCGAGCAGTGCGTCGGTCTGTGCGCCGCCGCCCGAAAAGGTCACCCATTTGGTGGTGACGCCCGATACACCGAGCGCAGCCGCGTGCTTCTCGATCAGTTTCTGCTTCTCCATGATGTGGCTCGGCATGTAGAAAATGCCGGGCTGCCGCGACAGGGAGATCTCGGACTTCTGCTGCGCCTGTGCGAGCGAAGTCGACAGGACTGCCGCGGCGATCAGGGCGATGGCTGCACAGCCACGCTGGAATGGCTTGATCATTGTTGTTCGTTTCCTCCAGCCGGCATTGACGCGCGGCCTAGCTAATGCACTAATGCATTAGTGCATCAAAGGCAAGTCCGCCGGAGCCGCCGCCATGGAACCAGCCCATCCTGCGCCGCGCGCGGCCGCCCGCTCCGGCGCGCGGCTTGACCGCGCGCGACAGGCCGCGCCGCAGGTGTTCGAGCGGCTGCGCAACGCGATCATCGCCCTGGAATTGCCGCCCGGCGCGCCGCTGTCGCGGGCCGAGCTGGCTGGGCAATTCGGCGTCAGCTCGACGCCGGTGCGCGACGCGCTGATGCGGCTCGAGGAAGAGGGCCTGGTCGATGTGTTTCCGCAGCATGCGACCGTGGTCAGCCAGATCGACGTCGACCGCGCGCAACAGGCGCATTTCCTGCGCCAGGCGCTGGAGTTGGAGATCGTACGGCTCCTTGCCGACAATCCCGATCCTGCCCTGATCATTCGGCTGGACCACGCCATTGCGCTGCAACAGCAATTCGCGAAGGCCGGCGGGTTCGAGGCCTTCATGGCTGCCGACAATGATTTCCATGCCCAGCTCTATGCGGCCGCCGGAAAGCAGGACCTCTGGATGCTGGTGCGCAGCCGCAGCGGGCATATCGACCGGCTGCGCCGGCTGCATCTGCCCTCACCGGGCAAGGCCCAAAACATCGTGCGCCACCACAAGCTGATCACGCGCGCGATCGAGGCCGGCGATGCCGACGCGGCACAACAGCATCTGCGCAAGCATCTGTCAGGCACACTGAGCGAGCTGGACACGATCCGGAGCCACCATCCGGAATACCTCACCGACTAGGCAAGACCCGGTGACAAACGCCGTCATGTGCACATGAGTGTGCATACAGGGAACCACGCCTGAACGGCGACGGCTAGATCATGCTTCGGCCGGAAGTGCTTGCAGGGCGGGCACAATCCGCGCAACAATTTCGCATTTGATGCTTGGATTTGGGGTCGCCGGGAACGTCCGCGCCCGGCCGGGAGGTTTTGACGTGGCCAACATCCTGATCGTGGATGACGACCCGGCCGTTCAGTTGACAATCCGCCTGCTGTTGGAGCGGGCCGGTCATCACGTGACGGCCGCTGGCGACGGCCGTAAGGGGCTCCGCCGCAACTCGATGCCGGCACCGGCAGCCGATGACGGGACCATCGATGTCGCATAGAACATTCGGGTCCATTCTCGACGCGACGCGAAGGGCGACATGACGCTCGCAACCCGGCTGGCCATCGCGATGATTCTGCTGGTCGCGATTGCGGTCTCCGCGGTCGGGTGGCTGAGCTATCGCAACATCACGCAAGCCGTCATTCCGCGGGTCCTGGAGCGGGTCGAAGCCCAGGCACGCCTGCTGGCCAACAATCTTGAATCCTACGTTGCCGGAGTGCGCGGCGATTTGATCGGCTACCGCTCCGCCGCGGCCATCAATGGTCTGATCCGGGCTCACATCGGTGGCGGAATTGACACTCTTGACGGCGTGTCCGAGCAAACCTGGCGCGATCGCATCGCGACGCGGCTCGCGGCCGAAATCGAGGCCAAACCCAACTACGGACAGTTTCGCATCATCGGCCTTGACGACGATCGGCGCGAGTTGGTCCGCGTCGATCGCTCCGGCCCGAATGGAGCAGCACGGATCGCCCCCAACAGCGAACTGGAGCGCGAGAGCGAACGAACCTACTTCCAGGAAACGATCCGACTGGCGCCGGGCGAGATTTATGTTTCGCCAATCGACCTGGCGACCGGCCAGGGCGGGGCCAAGGACTTACGCATTCCGACGCTGCGGGTCGCGACGCCACTGTTCACGCCGGACGGCAAGCCGTTCGGTATCATCATCGCCAATATCGACATGCGTCCGGCACTCGACCGCGTCCGCTCGACTGCGAGCTCGGGAGGAGAGATTTACGTCGTGACCCCGCGGGGCGATTATCTCGTCAATCCCGATCGCGCGCGAGAATTCGGCTCATGGCGTGGCCACCCCACCAACTGGCGCAATGATTTTCCATTTTTTTCAGCGCTGGCTGGCACCCCGGACGTATCCACGCAGCTGATGACCGATGGGGCGGGCCGCCCGAGCGGCGCGGCGATGGCGCCGGCGCTGCTTGCGGGCAAGGAATGGGTCGCAATCATCGTGACCATTCCCCCGGCCGTCTTCGGCCGCGTGCCCGCCGCCATTCAAAAAACGTCCTTGCTGGTCGGCGTGCTTGCCGTGCTCGCCGCGGCTTCACTCGCGGTGCTGCTGGCGCGCTCACTGACTCGCCCGATCGGGCGCCTGACCGCGGCGGTGGAGGCCATCGGCAGTGGACGGTCGGCGGACATTCCCATCGATGCAAGCGGCGAGACCGGCGTACTGGCGCGGGCTTTTGCCCGGATGGTCGAAGAGACGCGGGCGAAAACAGCCGCTCTCGAACGCGAGGTCCAGGAGCATCGTCGCACCGAGGCCGCACGAAGCCATCATGCGGCGCGCGAGCTCTTGTTCAGCGCCGCCGTCGAATCGTCCGACGATGCGATCGTGATGCAGTCCCTCGACGCCATCATCACGGGCTGGAATCCGGCCGCCGAACGCCTCTATGGCTATTCGGCGAATGAAGCGATCGGGAAATCCACCTCGATCATTGTCCCGCCCGACCGCCGCGAGCAGGGCAAGGACTATTTGAAGAGGATCGCCCGGAGCGAGCCGATCGAACGCTTCGAGACGGTGCGGTTGCGCAAGGACGGCACGCCGGTCGAAATCTCGCTCAGCCTGTCGCCGATCAGGGGGCCCTCGGGCGAGATCATCGGCGCCTCCGGATCCGCGCGCAGTTTGACCGAAGCGCGACGCGCCGAGCGGGCGCTCCAGCAGCAATTGGAAGAGCGGCGGCAGCTCTTTGACACCTCGCAGGATCTGATCATGATCATGAACTTGCACGGCGAGATCGTGCAGATCAGCCCGAGCACCGAGACCATTCTTGGCTACAGACCGGACGAGATGATCGGCTGCACCGGCGTCGATTTCATTCACCCCGCCCATCTCGATCGATCCCGCGAGGAGATGCGCGAGCTTCGGCGCGGCGAGCATCCCAAGCTCGCCGACACCCGCTGCTTCCACAAGGACGGCCGCGAAGTCTGGCTCTCGTGGGTCGGCAACTGGTCGGATCAGGCCAGGCGTTTCTTCTTCGTCGGGCGCGACATGACCGAGGCGAGGCACGCCGCGGAATCCTTGCGGGACAGCGAGCAGCTCGCGCGCAACATCGTCGAGACCGCGCTCGACGCCTTCGTCCAGACCGACGATCGCAGCACCATCCTGAACTGGAGCTCGCGGGCCGAGGAGCTGTTCGGCTGGCGGCGCGACGAGGCGCTGGGCAAGAACGCGGTCGACCTGATCGTTGCGAAAAGCGAGCGCGACAGGGTCAAGGCCGGCCTTGCCCGCTTCCTCGAATCCGCGGACGGCCAGACCCTCAACCGCCGCCGCGAGCTCATGGTCCGCCGCCGCGACGGCAAGGAGTTCAAGGCCGAGCTGAGCGTCACGGCGCTGAGGCGCCGCGAGGGCGTCCTGTTCAACGTGTTCTACCGCGACCTCACCGACAAGATCGCCTCCGAGGAGCGCATCCGCCACGCCGAGAAGATGGAGGCGGTGGGCCAGCTCACCGGCGGCGTGGCGCACGATTTCAACAACATCCTCACCGTCATCACCGGGACGATCGAGATCCTCGCCGAGGCCGTCGCCAAGGATCCGGGGCTTGCCGCGATCACGAAGATGATCGACGAGGCTGCGGGCCGCGGCGCCGAGCTGACCCAGCACCTGCTCGCCTTCGCACGCAAGCAGCCGCTCCAACCGCGCGAAATCGACATCAACTCGCTGGTCATCGACACGGCAAAGCTGCTGCGACCGACGCTGGGCGAGCAGATCCAGATCGAATCCGTGTTCGAGGACGAGAGCTGCGTCGCGATTGTCGATCCGAACCAGCTCACCACGGCCATCCTCAACCTCGCGCTCAACGCGCGCGACGCGACGCCCGGCGGCGGCAAGCTGATCGTGGAGACCGGCGCCGCCTATCTCGACGAGGTCTATGCCAGCGCCAACGATGTCCCGCCCGGACACTATGTGCTGATCGCCGTGAGCGACACCGGCACCGGCATTCCTGCCGGCATGCTGCCGCGCGTGTTCGATCCTTTCTTCACCTCGAAGGGTCCGGGCAAAGGAACCGGGCTCGGGCTCTCGATGGTCTACGGCTTCATCAAGCAGTCCGCGGGCCACATCAAGATCTACAGCGAGGAAGGCCACGGCACGACGATCAAGATGTACCTGCCGCCGGGCAAGACGCCGACGGCCGTCGCCGATGGCGTGATGCCGGCCTCGATCGAGGGTGGGCACGAGACCATCCTCGTGGTCGAGGACGACCGGCTGGTGCGCGACTACGTGCTGGCCCAGCTGCATTCACTCGGCTACGTCACCCTGCAGGCCGCCAATGCCGCGGAGGCGCTCACCATCGTCGCGAGCGGCAAGCCGTTCGACCTGCTGTTCACCGACGTGATCATGCCCGGCAAGATGAACGGGCGGCAGCTCGCCGACGAGGTGTTGAAGACGCGCCCCGACCTCAGGGTGGTCTACACATCAGGCTATACCGAGAACGCGATCATCCACCACGGCCGGCTGGATTCAGGCGTGCTGCTGCTGGCGAAGCCCTATCGCAAATCCGATCTGGCGCGGATCATCCGCAAGGCGCTGCAGGCATAGCCTATAATCTTGTTCCGGACGCGCCGCGCCCGGGGCACGAGAGTGGATCGCCAGCCGCCTTACGACGCGCGCTGGGCCGCGGTCATCACGATACGGATCAGATCGGCGGCATTGCGGGCGCCGAGCTTCTTCATGATGTTGGCGCGGTGATCCTCGATGGTGCGCGGGCTGATGCCGAGGGTGCGGCCGGCTTCCTTGTTGGAAGCGCCTGCAGCGAACTGCTCGAGCACCTCGCGCTCCCGGCGGGTCAGCGGCTCGCGTCCGGGGAAATGCAGCGAGCCGAATTTCGGCGATGCGTTCTCTGACTGCCTGCGTGCGTAAGCGCCGATCGCCTCGTCCAGCCGGCCGACGATCTCGCTGCCGCGGAACGGCTTCTCGATGAAGTCGAGCGCGCCGCTCTTGATGGCGCCCACCGCCATCGCGATGTCACCCTGGCCGGAAATCATGAAGATCGGGGCCGGATAGTCCTCGCCGTGCAGCTCCTTCAGGATGTCGAGGCCCGATTTTCCCGGAATGTGCACGTCGAGCAGGACCGCAGCCGGCGTGCGGCTTCGCGCGACGGAGAGCAGCGCTGCGCCGTCCGCAAAACAGATCACCTCATAACCCGCCGCCTTCAACACCATCGACAAGGTGTCGCGAACAGCAGGGTCGTCATCGACCACGAAGATCTCACCACGGGAGGTTTGTTCGACCATGTGCCATGTCCATTCGCCAGGTCGATCGATCGCCAAGTCGATCGCCAAGTCCATTCGGCATTCAAGGACTCGCGTCCGCGCCTAACGTTATGGCTTTCGGCGCAGATTCAGCCCACCCGCATTTGTACGGGACATGAACTTAACGCACAAGTAGCGCTGAGGTGCCTTATTGCGGGGGACGGAGAATATCCATGCTAAATTACGCTGGCACACCCCCGCTCGCCGCGATGGCTGAAACGGACAGCCGTCAGTTGATCGCGGCCGAACTTCGCTCCCTGATCGCGCGCATCGAGATCAGCTTGCGTCTGATCGACGCTGCGATGGAGCCGGACGACGATAGCGCTATCTTGAGCGCCGTCTTGGGTTCCACCGAGATTGTCGTGCTCGACGACGTCACGCCCCGTTATGCCACGGCGAGCGCCGCCCTCAATGCCTGCCGGGCGGAGCTCGGCCACGCCCTTCAAGAGCTGTCGGAATCTGGCACGTAAGCCGCAATCAGCGCGGCTGATTTGCCGCAGCCGATTGCATGGCAGCTCCGCGCCTCAGGCACGGTGCCGCTCCACGATCGCGTCGGTCGCGACGCCGCCCCAGGTATGGATCGTCGGCAGCCCCATCGCCGTCTTGCCGAGATTGGCGAGGCTGATGCGCAGCGCCGCGAGATCCAGCGGCTTCGGCAGGCTCTGAAGCTCGATCCCGACGGAGCGGGCGAAGCTGCGGGCGGCGCTGCGGCGCTTGCCGTCCATGCCGCTGATCACGATCACGGAGCCCGTGAATTTCGCCGCCGCCATCTCGCGCAGCACGTCGATGCCGTCGCCGTCCTCCAGCACGAGATCGAGCGTCACGCAGTCGAACCGCGCGGCGCGCAGCTTGTCGATGGCTTCCGCAACCGACGGCGCAACCGCGACTTCGTGGCCGGCCTGCTTGGCGGCGACCGTGATCAGGCTGCGCTGCGTGGCGTCGTCATCGACCACCAGGAGCTGAAGCGCGCGCCGCTCGGCGACGTCGGGCAGGTTTGACGGGATGGGAGAGAGAGAGCTTCTTGGCATGGAGGACCCTGAAATTGCGACCGGTCATTGATACACGGCGCGCGCTTCTGCCACGTAAAGCCGGGTCTGCGAATTCGTTCGGATGTTTTCAGAAAATGTGAAGCAACGCGTCAGCAAAAGGCAGCGGCGTGGGCGTGGCGATCAAACCACCGCGTCATGGCCGCTGGCCGCGCCGCGCTTCTTGCGGTTCTTGCCGCGCAGGAACTGGATGTCCATCTCGGCGCCGTTGACGCGCACCAGCTCGCAGCGGCGATAGGCAAGGCCGGTGGACGACAGCAGCAGGAAGAACTCCTTGAGGTTCAACCCCTGGATCGAGCCCTCCACCGTGAGGATGGCGTCGGTGTCGGAAATCGCATTGAGCGTGCAGTCGCGCCGCCACGTGCCGTCGATGGCCATGATGCAGACATCATAGCCCCGACTGAACGTGACGCGCTCTGCGCCCTTGCCATCCTCGGCCATGCTTATTGTCCTGCCATCGCTGCCATGCGCGGCGGCGCGGCACCTTGAGCGGCCAGCTTGGCTGCCGCGGCACGCGGATCGTTCGGCTTGTAGAGGCCGCGGCGATCCGCAATCGGCCTGAACGTATCGGTCAGTCCGACCACGGTTTCCGCCGCGCCGAGCACCAGGAAGCCGTCGAGCTCGATCTGGCGGGCAAGGCGGTTGAAGATGTTGATCTTGGTGTCCTGGTCGAAATAGATCAGCACGTTGCGGCAGAAGATGACGTCGAACGTACCGAGATGGGAGAAGTCCTGCAGCAGATTGAGCTGCCGGTGCTGGATCATCGCCCGCAGTTCGGGGTTGATCTGCCAGGTTTCACCGTTCGGCTTGAAGTATTTCACCAGATGCTGAATCGGCAGGCCGCGCTGCACCTCGAACTGGCTGTAGACGCCAGCCTTGGCCTTCTCGAGCACTTCCTGCGAGAGGTCGGTCGCGATGATCTCGACGCGCCAGCCGGTCAGGGCCGCGCCCATCTCCTTCAGGGTCATCGCAAGCGAATAGGGCTCCTGCCCGGTCGAGCCTGCGGCGCACCAGATCCGCACGCTGCGGCGGCCGGCGCGGGCCTTGAGGACTTCCGGCATGATGGTGTCGCGGAAATGGTCGAACGGGACCTTGTCGCGGAAGAAGAAGGTCTCGTTCGTGGTCATGGCTTCGACCACGCTGGTGATCAGCGCGCTCGAGCCGCCTTGCAGCTTCTGCACGAGTTCGGGGATACCGGAGAGGCCGGCCTTGCGCGCCAGCGGCAGCAGGCGGCTTTCGATCAGATATTGCTTGTCGGAGGACAGGTCGAGACCGGAGCGCTCTTTCAGCAACTTACGCAGATACTCGTAGTCGGGCGAGTTCACAGGATACCTCTTGACGCTACTGGCAGGTGTATTTTCAGGCAGCTGTCTGTTCTTCGCGCTCGATCAGCCCGACTTCCTGGAACTTCGCCATCACGATGTCCTTGTCGAACGGCTTCATGATGTACTCGTTGGCACCGCCCCCCATCGCCTTCGTGATGTGGTCGATGCCGGTCTCGGTGGTGCAGAACACCACCCTGGGCTCTTCGCCGCCAGGCATGCGGCGCAGCGTTCCCAGGAACTGGAAGCCGTCCATGACGGGCATGTTCCAGTCGAGCAGGATCGCTTCCGGCATGGCCTTCTTGCAATGGACTAGCGCTTCGACGCCGTCTTCCGCTTCAATAACCTGGAAGCCCAGCGATTCGACGATGCGACGGGCGACCTTGCGAACGATGCTGGAATCATCAACCACCAAACAGGTCTTCATCTTGGTTCTCCGGCTTTAAATATCTTTCGTGAAAGTTCAGGCAGCCATTTGCACTTCGGTCTTGAGCTCGAGGACGCGATCGACGTCGAGGACGACCATGAGCTGGCCGTCGAGACGGTGGACGCCGCCGGCAAGCTTGGCCATGCGAGGGTCGAGGTTGACGGGGTTGTCTTCCTTGCCGTCCTCGGACAGGCGCAGCACTTCGCCGATCTGGTCGATCAAGAGGCCATAGGATTCACCGCGCAGGTCGACGCCGACCGCCATCGCCGTCTTGCCGTCCTCGGGCTTGGGCAGGCCGAGACGGGCGCGCATNTCGACCACGGTGACNATGCGGCCGCGCAGGTTCAACACGCCCGCGATCTCGCGCGAGGACAAGGGAACGCGGGTGACGCGCTCGGGCATGAACACGTCCTGGACGCGGGAGATCGGCAGGCCGAACAGCTGGCCACCGATCATCGCGGTGACGTATTCGACCATGGCGCCTTCGCCAG
>NZ_AXAY01000003.1 GCF_000473045.1 Bradyrhizobium sp. WSM3983
CTGCCGTTGCGACAATGAGCGAACGCACACATCCACCTTGTCCTTGGCCACGTCGATACCGGCGACAACGACATCGTTTTGTGCCATCATCCACTCCCTTCCTTGCTCGGTTCGGGCTCAAAGCCCATGCAACTGTTCGGGTTGAGGAAGACACCGGATCTGTCCCTCGCTCCCCGACAGGCTCAAGGCCTTCGAGCACGAACGGGCTCAGATCCAGCGACGGGCGGTTGGTCAGAACCGCCCGTTCGCACATTCTGGCAGATTTTCCGGACACAAGAGCGCGACATAAGCCGTCAAACCACTGCGCGGGAAGGCCGGATGTTTGGCTTCACCTGTATGCCGCTGTGCAGCTCTTCGTAGCGCATCTTCGCACAGTGGACCGCGGGTGCCAGCCGGCACCCGGCCTTCCCTGCGCCCTCGTCAACTTCGACGGCGGCAAGTGCCGCAAAGCTCGGGCACCGACGTGCCGCGAGGACTGAAAGCGTGTCCGCAATTGCAGATGCCAATGGGACGATGAAGCTTACGCACGTCTTGCTTGCGGGAGGCTTGCCGGAGAGATCCAAACGATGCGGCACTTGGACGCAAAGCGACACCTAAGGTTGTCGCCCAGAATCGCAGTAATGAATTGTAACAATGTTTCTGTGCTGGCATGAGGCCAGCCCCTGCCTTGCGACCCGGCAATGATTGACGGACGTCCAGGACCGCCGAGCCGTCAGGAATTCCCCATGGTGTCCACCTATTTTGGCTATAGCTACGTCGCGCGCAATCTCGCACAGACCCTGACGCGGGTGGCGCAGCAATCGGACGTATCGCGCGATGCCGCCTATTACAAAGCCAACATCGGCAAGGTGCACACCGTTGACGATCTGATGAACGACTATCGCCTGTATCATTACGTCACGAAAGCCTATGGCCTGGAAGACATGGCCTATGCCAAGGCTTTCATGAAAAAAGTGCTGCAAAGCAATCTCTCGGACGCAAAGAGCTTTGCCAACACGCTGATCGACAAGCGCTACCGCGATTTTGCCGCGGCATTTTCCTTCGGTGGCGGTGAAACGAAGGTTGCGCAATCGGGCGACCAGACCGACGATATCATCGACCTGTACACGGCGGCCATGAAGAGCAATGTCGATGCCGTCGCCGCCGATACGAGCTACTACAACGCCACGATCGGCAGCGTGACCAGTGCCGACCAGCTTCTCAACGACGATCGCCTTCGCAACTACGTCGCCTCGGCATTCGGGATCGATCAAAGCAAATGGCCGCGTGACACGATCAAGCAGGTCCTGTCCAGCGATCCATCCGATCCGAACAGCTACGTCAACGTCACGTTCTCGTCTCAGCTGAATGGCCTGAACGCCCAGCTTGCGCAAGCCAAATCAGATGCAACCGACGCCAGTTCGAAGATCGCCGACTACACGGCGCAACTGTCGCAGCCCGGCGCCGACGTCAATCAGCTGAATGTGCAGATATTGGTCGAAAGATATCGCCTGCAGTCGGCCGTGAGCAGCATCTCCAGCACCAACGACGCCATCACGACGTCCGGACGGTTCATGAATCTGGCCGGCGCGTTCGAGTTTTCCGCCGACGGATCGCTTCCACCGGGGACACCTGCGCAGACTGCCGCAAATCTCACCAGCACGACCCAGAGCTTTGACGACAGCAAGTCGGCCGTCTATGCGGCGGCAAGCCCGTTGCAGGAAGCCCTGGTCATCGGGCAATTCAGAAAATTCATCCCCAATGTGACGTCACTCCAGACGCTCGTGTCCACGCCGGGCGCGTATAATTTTGCACTGGCGGCCGTCGGCCTCGATCCCACACAAGTCTCGCAGTCCACTGTGAAGGCTGTCCTTGAAAGCGACCTCAACGATCCCAAGAGCTACGTCTATACGCTCAAGGACGATCGATACGTCAAGCTCGCGCGCGCGTTCAACTTTGACGCAAAAGGCAATCTGACGACGCCCCTGGCGGCGCAGGATTCGGCGGAAGTCCTCGATATTGCGAAGGATTACGTTATTGCGAAACTGAAATCTGCAAGCAAGCAGGACCAGGCGAAAGTCAAGGCTCAAGCGCAGAAGGACGCGACGGACTATCAACAATCGATCGGCGACATCAGCAGCGTTTCCGACCTGCTCGCAAACAAGAAGATGGTCGACTTCATTCTGGTCGCCAAGGGTCTGGACCCCGCGAAAGTGACCACCGCCTATCTGAAGAAGATCTTCGCCTCTGATCTGAACGATCCCAAGAGCTTCGCAAACACGGAGAGCGATCCTCGCTTTGCCGAGATCGCAGCATCGTTCAATTTTGACAGCAAGGGCAACGTCGCGCGTCTTCCGATGATCGGTCCGCAAAAGCGCGATCAATTCCTGGCAACGCAAAAGAACTATCTCGAGCAAAGCCTGGAGCAGCAGCAGGGCGATACGAATCCCGGAGTCCGCCTTGCGCTGTATTTCCAGCGCAAGGCCGGGGAAATCACCTCCGCCTATGACATCCTTGCCGACAAGGCTCTTTCGGAGGTGTTCAGGACCACCTACGATTTGCCTGACCAGATGGCTTCAATGCAGATCGATCAGCAAGCCAAGATCGTGGAAAAATACCTCAATCTTAGAGATCTCGGGGATCCCACGAAAGTTGCGAAGCTGCTGAGCCGCTTCTCGGCCATGTATGACGCGAAGAACGCCAGTCAGACCTACTCGCCCGTGCTCGACCTCTTTCAGGGATCGAGTTCAGGGACATCAGGCTTCAGTGAATCGACATATTTGGCCATGGCAAAAATGCGCGCCAGCCCGTGGTGATGGCTCGACGTATCCGCTGCGACGGCACAACAGGAAGGCCTGACGGTTGATGCGGATGGATCGTGGCGCCTTGCAGACGACGTGCCGTGAGAATGCTGAGGCATGTCCTCTCACGGCTCGAATGAAGAACGATGAAGCCTTCGGCCAAAGCCACATCAAGCCGCGTCGGCCGGCCTGGCCCGTCGAGCGATTTCCGCGCGGCGCAGGCAGGTTGATCGTCCGATTGGCCTTCCGCGCCATTGCGGGGGCGGAGGCTACTCCAAGACCTCCAGTACCAGCTCCATCGTCATCAGCACGGGATTGTCGCCGCGGACCAGGCGGCCCTCGGCGATGCCGCCGGTGTAGTCGATCAGGGCGACGTCGAGCGCAGCCTCCGGCACGCCGGACGTGGCAGGCGCAATCGTCCCGGCGGTTATCGCGAGCTCCGTGGCAAACGGGTCGGTCACGCCGCCATGGGTGAAACGCGCGCCGATGGTCGAACCGACGCCGCCATGGATTTTTGCGCGCGCAATGCCATGAGCCTTGCAAAAGGCTTCGAGGCAACCGGCAAAATCCTGGTTGGGCCGCAGCCGCAGCGCAAAGGAGCGGCTGGCCGTGCGCGCGCCGGTGCTCGCGGCGGCGACCGGCCCGAACAGCTGGAAATTGGTCTCGGGGTCGGGCTCCGCCGTGAACATCGCGCCATCGATGCCGAAGGCCTGAACCTCGAACGGCTCGGCGACGACAGTCTCGTCCGGCAGCATGTGGCCGCCGCTCGCCTTGCCGTCCGCCTCGGTCCACAGCCCGTGGCAATGAAAGAACGGCGCACCGTCGCGCATGCCGAGCGTCATGCTGCCGAGCCTGGTGCGCGTCACGCCCGCGGGCCGGTACGTATCGCTGTAGAAGGCCGCGTTCGCGCCGGTCTTCGACAGCGCCGGCATCACGTAACCGAACGAACCGAGCGCGCCGTGGCCGAAATTCAGCACGCCGCCGGCAAAACCTTCCGCCGCGAAACCGCGCCGCGCTGCTTCGAGCAGCGGCAGCCCCGCTTGAAGCGTGAACGCGAAGGCGCGCCCCCTCGCTTCCACCCATTGGATGCGCTCAGTGACGGGCGCGCCCGGCTGCTTGATACTCCGCATGACCCGCGCTCAGCCCGTCTTGGTCTTGTCGAGATCGAGCAGCCCGCGCGCCTCGAGCTCGTCGCGCACCATGCGCTTCGGCACCTTGCCATAGCCGGATTTCGGCAGCGCCTCCCAGAAGAAGAACCGCTTCGGCATCTTGTAGCGCGGTACCTTCGGCAGCAGGAATGCCGCCATCTCGGCTTCGCTCACGGGCTTCGCGCCGTCGCGCGCAACGCAGACGGCGATTCCCACCTCGCCCCAGGTCGCATCGGGCACGCCGAGCACGGCGACCTCACCGACCGCAGGATGCGTCAAGATCTTCTCCTCGATCTCGCGCGGATAGATGTTGGAGCCGCCGGAGATGTACATGTCTGAGGCGCGGCCCGTGATGTAGACAAACCCCTCCTCGTCCATATGCCCGAGATCGCCGGTGCGGAACCAGCCGTTGCGGAACGCCTTCGCATTGGCTTCGGGATTATCGTAGTAGCCGGCGAGCACGGCGGGCCCGATCACGCAGATCTCACCGCTCTGGTTGGCCTTGAGCTCGCGGCCCTCGTCGTCCTGGATCGAGACCTGCATGCCGGTGCGCTCAAAGCCGCAGGTGCCGATTTTCGCATGAGGGCCGTCCTCGGGATCGTGCAGCGCCGCCGGCAGCACGGTGATGTTGCCGGTGACCTCGCCGAGACCAAAATACTGCACGATGATCTTGCCGAGCTTCTTCAGCGCCGCCTTCTGGTCCTCGCGATACATCGGCGCGCCGGCATAGATGACGTGGCGCAGCGAGGAATGATCGTATTTGTCGGCGGCGGGATGCTCGACCATCATCTTCAAAATCGTCGGCACCGTGAAGAGATTGCATACCCGATGCGCAGCGATCAGGCGGAACGCCTCGTCGATGTCGAACTTCTCGGTCGGCAGCAGCACGGTGCAGACGCCGCGCGCGGTCTGCACCAGCTGATGCACGCCGGCGCCATGCGACAGCGGCGCCACCACCAGCGACGCATCGGCCTCCGTCACACCAGGCGTGAGGTCAGCGAGATGATTGGTGACGACAAAGCCCATCTGGCCGTGTGTCAGCACCGCAGCCTTGGAGCGGCCCGTCGTGCCCGAGGTGAAGAAGAACCAGCAGGGATCGTCGTGCTCGACGGCAACGTTCTCGACCACTTGACCTGCCTGCGAGGCGACAGCGTCGGCCACCGACCTCTCGCCGAACGAGGCCTTGCCGTCGATGCTCCAGGTGAATTCCAGCGCGCCGCCGTTCACAGCCGCCGCGTGCTCGGGAAAATCGACATGGCACAGAAACGCCTTCGCGCCGGAGGCCTGCGCGAGGTAGGCCACCTCGTCGGGCATCAGGCGGAAATTGGTGGGCACCCAGACCGCGCCGAGCCGGAACGCCGCAAACATCGAGAAGAACATCTCGTCGCCATTCTTGGAATGGACGAGGATGCGGTCGCCCTTGACGATTCCGCGCGCGGCAAGTGCCGCCGCCAGCGCGGAGACCTGCGCATCGATCTCGCGCCAGGTCCAGGATTTGTCACCCCAGACGAAACCTGGGCGCGATCCATGCCGCCGCGCATTCTGGGTCAACATATAAGCGAGATTCATGACGCGGCGGGACATGCGGAGCGGCTGCATGGGGCTTCCTCTTCGACGGCAGACGGCGCGCTCGCCGTCCGATTATTGCGGCCCATTTATCGTCATCAAGAGCGGCCTCGCAAGGCCGCTAACCGGGTGTCATCCATGCGCGCGTTCAAGGAATTTTAAACATGATCGGCGCAACCTGCATCAGTTCTCGCATACAGAGTGCCGCATCATGGTCAAAGCGCCCGTCGTTTTCCTGCTCACGCTGGCGCTGACCGGGTGTGCTGTGGCCCCGCAAGCGCATCTCACCTCCGATCCAGCCTTCAGGCCCGCGCGCTACGCCTGGGATGGCGCCGGAGAGGATCCCGATCGGCAGCGTTCCATTCCCGAGCCCGCGCGCGCAACTCGCATGGCTGCCCGGCCCGAGCGCGACGGCATCGACGCCGAGCAGGACGCCAAGGTCAATCGCTCGCTGGTCATCTGCCAGGGCTGCCTCCGCCCGCAACAACAGCCGGAAGATTCGCGGCTCGCCAAGGCGGCGGATTGAACCGAACGGCTGTTGTGCCGGTCTACTGAGATACCTCGCCGACATGGCCATTCCGGCCTATCGTCGCGTGCCATCATCTCAGGGACGATCCATGCTCACCCGCCGCAGCCTCATCGCCGCCTCTCTCTTCGCAGCCATCACGCCCGCCTTCGCTCAGGCGCCGGCCCCCAACGACCCCGCAGGCCATTCTGACTGCGATTTACACCCGCGCTGCCAAGGGCAAGGGCGATGGCGGCGCCGCCTTCGTCACCGAAAACAAGGCGGCCAAAGCAAAATATCTCTCCAAGGCACTGATCGCGCTGTGGGCCAAAGCGGACGCGCATACGCCGAAGGGCGACGTCGGGCCGATCGATTTCGATCCTGTCACCAATTCGCAGGAACCCGACGTGAAGTCGTTCAAGGTTGACGCGGAGAAGGCGGAGGCCGACAAGGCGAGGCTCGCGGTGACCATCACCGGCCACCGCAACGACCGCAAACCCGCCGACCAGATCGTGCGTTACGACTTCGTGCGCGAGGCCAACAGCTGGAAGATCGACGACATCAAGGGCTCCTCCGACGGCGAGGCCTGGTCGATCCGCAAGGTGCTGACGGATGCGCTGAAGAGCTGACCGGAGACATCATGAGCGACGTCATCAACAACAGGGCGCATCACCGCTACGAACTCGAGGTGGAGGGCCACCTCGCGACCGAGCATTACAAGCTCGACGGCAATGTCATCACGTTCGAGCATACCGATGTGCCGAAGGAACTCGGCGGCAAAGGCGTCGGCTCAAAACTGGTGCAAGGCGCGCTCGACCAGGTCCGCGCTAGCGGCCTGAAGCTGATCCCGCAATGCCCGTTCGTGAAGGCGTGGATCGAGAAGCATCCGGACTATGCGGATCTTGTGAAGAGATGAGAGCACAGGCCCGCCGCCCGTACCTGGCGGGCCTGCCGATATCTACGGCTTATTGACCGTGCCTCAGCATATCCTGGTCGCTCAGATCCCAGTCCTGCCAGAGCTGGAGCACCCCGAGCAGCACCACCACCGCGCCGAGACTCGTGTGGTAGAGGCGGAGAAAGCCTTCACCGGAATAGCCGAGGGCATAGGGCGAGGCGATGAGCCACAGTCCGACGACGATCGTCGTCACCTCTTGCCACCGCTGCAACGCTACATATTCGAGCTGGCTAAGGCCAAATACGACCAAGCCGATGGCGACCGTGTTCAAGACGACCATCTGATGTCCGGCCGTCACCGCTTCGTCGTGGATGGGAAACCATGGCGAGGCGGCGATCAGGGCGCCGAGCAGCATGCCGCACCAATCTTCCCATGTTCGATGAGTATTCAAGAAACCAAAGTCCGACATCGTACCCTCCTACAAAAGAGGCATACGTCAGCGGCTGGCGACCATGACACTCCGAATGTCTAGCGACCCG
Source organism: Bradyrhizobium sp. WSM3983 (assembly GCF_000473045.1). Lineage (GTDB taxonomy): Bacteria > Pseudomonadota > Alphaproteobacteria > Rhizobiales > Xanthobacteraceae > Bradyrhizobium. The sequence goes on from NZ_AXAY01000003.1 coordinate 7,434, forward strand.
CCGGCCGCATTCGGGCGTATGTCCTGATGAAGGACGTGGGAACCACCTTGGAACTTGCAAGAGCGGCCTTGAGGATTATTTGGAGTCGCGGCGCGATGCTAACTCTTTCGGCGCTACAGCGCGCCCAGCTTCTGGAGCGCATCGCGCGCCGTCGGCAGGCCCGGTTTCAATTCCAGCGCCTTCTTGAAATCGGCAATCGCACCCTGCTTGTCGCCGAGCCGCATCCTGGCCTGGCCGCGATTGTTCCAGGAGAGCACGTCGGTCGGATCGTATAGCAGGGCCTTGTCGTAATCGGCGAGGCCGCCCTTGTTGTCGCCGAGGTAAAGCCGGATCATGCCGCGATTACGCCAGCCGCGCGCATCGGTCGGTGCGACGCGGATCGCCTCGCCATAGTCGGCGGCGGCGCGGTCGAGCTGCTCGCTGTCGCGATAGACGTTGCCGCGGTCGATATAAGCGAGCAGATCGGGCGCGAGCTTGATCCGCATGGTGTAGTCGGCGAGCGCATGCGCGGTGTCGTGCTTGCGGGCATAGACGTAGCCGCGATTGGCATAGGCCATGGCATAGCTGGGATCGCGCTTGATCGCGGCGTCGAAATCGGCAAGGGCGCCGTCGATGTCGCCCTTGTTGTAGCGAGACTCGCCGCGGTTGCTGTAGGCCATCGCCAGCGACGGATCGAGCTTGATGGCCTGGTCGTACTCGGCAATGGCGCGATCATAGTCGTGCTTGAAGCTGTAGACGCGGCCGCGATTGTTGAAGGCGCAGGCGTAGGTCGGATCGAGGCGCACCGCTTCGTCGAGGTCGGACAGCGCCGCATCGAGTTCGCGCTTCTCGGTCAAGCCATGCCCGCGGTTGCAATAGGCGCCGGCGAGCCTCGGGCCGGTCTCGCTCGTGGTATCGATCACGGTCGAGCAGGCCTTCACCCGCTCGTCCGGCGTGCTGGCCAGTCCCACACAGGCCTCCCAGGCCGGACCGCCTTCGGCTGCGGCCGGGACGGGCGCTGTCAAGACGCCTACGACGAGCAAGGCTATGAGGCTGAGCGGGACACGCATTTTGCAGATATCTCCCCTGCGGCAACCTCCCTTGGTCGTACCTTGGCAAGGCAGGGTTCAGGCGCCTAGATCAGGGAATAAGCATCGCTTCGGAAGGATCAGGGATGGCGGCATCGGTACGTGACAACAAGGACAGGAGCCGCTTCGAGCTTGATGTCGGCCAAGAGGCCGGTCATGAGCTCGCCTTCGCCAATTACCGGCTGACGCCGTCGGCTATCATCATCACCCACACCGAGACGCCGCGCGCACTGCGCGGTCGCGGCATTGCGTCCGAGTTGATCAAGGGTGCGCTCGATCTGATCCGCCGCGACGGCAATAAGGTGATCGCGGGCTGCGGCTTCGTCGTCGATTATCTCGACAAGCATCCCGAGGATGCGGATCTCGTTGCCTAACGCAAAAGGGCCCGCGAGATCGCGGGCCCCCTGGCGTCGACCGATGCTCGTCGGTCAGTGCCTGATTTCAGGCGGCAGCTTGCCGCCATTGGCGGCGAGCTTGGACATCACCTGCTTGTGCAGCCAGACGTTCATGCTGGCTGAGTCGTTCGTGTCGCCGGTGTAGCCAAGCTCCTTGGCGAGATCCTTGCGCGCGGCAAGACTCGAATCGACGTCGAGCGCCTTCATGAGGTCGACGATCGAGGTTCGCCATTCCAGCTTCTCGCCCTTGTGCGCGGCGACGGCCGCGTCGACGATCGCAGCAACATCTACCGTTGCCGCAGGCGCGGCAGCCGGCGCAGACGCTGGTGCCGATCCGCTCGGTGCGGCCCCTGCAGGCGCAGGCGCGCTGCTCGCGGGTGCGCCGCCGGCGGGCGCAGCGGAAGCCGGATGGCTGCCGAAGATTGCGCCCATGATTTTCCCGAAAATGCTCATGTCTGCTCCCCGAAAAGGATCCCGTTGGAAGGCCCTGAGTGGGCACTTATAGACGAAGTTACGTCGTTGCGCCCGCGAAGTTCCGCGAACCACAAACAGCATCAGCTTATCTGCGGCGAAATGACGACCGGATGACGTCATCGAGGTTGCATTGCGGCATCGAAATTCACCCAAGCGTGAGGGACAGGACTCGGAAATGGGCGTACGTTTGTCGCTCAGCGCGCGATGCCATCCGGAATTCGCGTCGGGTTGGACTCGCGCAAGTCAGAAGAGCGGCCGCTTGCGCCGTTGCCGGCGCCGAATTCGGCTGCATGGCAAGGGAGCTAGCGACCATGGCCACGTTCTACCAGGGCAATGTCCCCACGGTGGGCCAGACCGCAGATGCGGCTGGACCGGTAATCCGAACCATCCAACTTTCCGACCTGCACGACGCGCTCAAGCGCGGCTGGGAAGACTTCAAGGCGGTTCCGAGCCACGCCATCGTCCTCTGCGTGATCTATCCGGTGCTCGGCCTCGTGATCGCGCGCGTCGCAATGGGCTATTCGGTGATACCGCTGTTGTTTCCGCTGGCCGCGGGCTTCGCCCTGATCGGACCGTTCGCAGCACTCGGCCTCTATGAGCTCTCGAGCCGTCGCGAACGCTATGAAGAGGCCAGCGCCTGGGATGCCATGGACGTGCTGCGCTCGCCCTCCTTCGGTGCCATGCTCGGCCTCGGCACGCTGCTGCTCGCATTGTTCGTGACCTGGGTCGCGACCGCGCAGGCGATCTATGTCGCGGCGTTCGGCTACGAGGGCGTGACGGGAATCTCGGACTTCGTGACGCGCGTGCTGATGACGTCGCAGGGCTGGTGGCTGATCGTGATCGGCTGCGGCGCGGGCTTCCTGTTTGCGCTCGCCGCGCTCTGCATCAGTGCCGTATCATTCCCGCTGATGCTCGACCGCCATGCCGGCGCTCTGGAAGCGATGGTCACCTCACTGCGCGTCGTCGCCAAAAACCCGGTGCCGATGGCGGCCTGGGGCCTGATCGTGGCGGTGCTGCTGGTGCTCGGAACGATCCCCGCATTCCTCGGGCTTGCCGTCGTCATCCCCCTGCTCGGCCACGCCACCTGGCATCTCTACCGCAAGGTCATCGTCTCCGAGCCCGGCGCGCGGCCGGTGCCGCCCCCGCCGCAGCGTCCGCGCAAGCCGGCGGCCGATTTCCCCGCCAATCTCTTCCCGTGGCGGAATAGGGAGTAGGATGGACGCCTGACGATCTCGTTGCAGCCGATCCCGTCCGGGTCCCGGGCGGGATCGGCTGCTGTCATACGCCTTGCTTTGGCCGCGGTTACAATCGACATTGCCGGCGCCGGTCATGCCACTTCACGGAATCAATTTACTCGAATGACCCTGACGATTTCTCGTCTCGCTCTCGCAGCCTTCGCCCTCTCAGCGTCAATCCTGTCCGCCGAACCCGCGCTCGCTGCGGTCGCCTGCGGCTCGGGCAATTTCGACGCCTGGCTCGCCGACTTCAAAGCCGAGGCCGCGGCCAAGGGCATCTCGCAGCAGGCCATCACCGCCGGACTTGCCGGCGTGACCCTGGACCAAAGCGTGCTGAACCGTGACAAATCGCAAAAGGTCTTCACCCAGACCTTCGAAGAGTTTTCCGGTCGCATGGTGCCACCGCGGATGACACGCGGCTCCAACATGATGAAGCAGTACGGCTCGGTGCTGTCGCGCATCGAGCAAACCTATGGCGTGCCGGGCGAGGTGCTGGTCGCGATCTGGGGTCTTGAGACAGATTTCGGCGTCAACACCGGCAAGTTCGCGACGATCCGCTCGCTGGCGACGCTGGCCTATGATTGCCGGCGCGCCGACCAGTTTCGCGCCGAGTTGATGGATGCGCTGCGCATCGTCCAGCGCGGCGATCTTGCGCCAGCCGACATGAAGGGCGCCTGGGCCGGCGAGCTCGGCCAGACCCAGTTCATGCCGTCATCCTGGATGAAATATGCCGTCGATTTCGACGGCAACGGCAAGCGCGACCTGCTGCACAACGCGCCCGACGTGCTCGCCTCCACCGCCAACTATCTCGCCGGTTATGGCTGGCAGAAGGGCAAGGACTGGCAGCCGGGCAGCCCGAACTTCGCGGTGCTCCAGCAGTGGAACAAGAGCGAGGTCTATTCCAAGACGGTGGCCTATTTTGCCACCCAACTCGCCCACGCCCCTTAAGGCACGCCTGGACACAAAACGCGTAGGGCCGATCGCCTCGCGACCGGCCCTCTCTTGGATTGCGTTTACCTACCCTTTACTTGCCCGTTTACTTGCCCGTTTACTTGCCCATGGTGGCTTGCATCGCCTTGTTCAGGTGCATGCCGCACGCACCCATTTTGCCGTTGAGCATCGCGTCCTGCGCAGCCGTGATCTCCTTCTCGGCGACGAACTTGATGTCGCCGTCAGCCATGTTCTCGATCGCGGCCTCCGTCTTTTCCAGATTGGCCCCGCTGCAGCCACCCACGCTGTGCTTGGCGGCCTGGGCCGGAGCGACGGCGAATGCGACGGCGGCAATTGCGATAACCCCGAGTAACTTCGTCATGATGTTACTTTCCTTCTCTTGTTCTTGCGACAGACCCAGCGACATTGCCGGAATCTGCAACATGACTTTGCTGCCGACGCGGCAACTTGCCGCAATAAATTTCCCGCGAGAATTGCGTGATGTTGCGTGCTGCGCAGAGCCGCATGCGAAATTTCTGATTTTCATTACAACTTTGTAATCCGCACCTGCACGCTCAGCGTGTGTGCGGCGCACCTTGGAATGGGGTCCACAAGCCTGACGGTCCCATCTCACTGCGAGCTGCTGAGACCTGCTTGGCGCCTTTTGGCCTTCCCTCACTCCGGACAGAAAAGATGAATTTATATTCATATTTATAAACAACAATTCATGCGATTCGCGCATGCCCGACTTGGGCCTACAAGCTGTCGAGAGGTCTTGAAGGTCACGGGAATGTAACTAATTCCCGGGACGAACGGAACTGCAAACCAGATCGGTAAATCCGTGATTTTGCGGGCATTTATTGCATATCACGACGAGTTTCGCCTAGCTGTTGGGCAGGACCGCCGACAGGTTAATCGTCTCTTACCGATGCCATGCGTTCTTCGCTTAGCTGCATCGCAACATCGGAACTTTCGCAGTGCACCACTCTCACCTATATTCATTTCAACGATGACGCCCGGGCAAGGGCTGAATCGAACTACAGGAGACTACCAATGCTGCTCTCGCTCATCCGCATGATCCAGGCTTTCCGGGACTATCAGCGCAATGTTGCCGAGCTGTCCCAGCTCAGCGATCGCGAACTGGCCGACATCGGCCTCGATCGCTCGGACATCCCGCGCGTTGCCGCCGGTCAGTATCAGGGCTGATATCGTTCAGCCCTTAACCGGACGAACCGATAGCGCCCGCCTCGTGCGGGCGTTGTCGCATCCGGTGGCAGAAAACTCGATCTCGGCGATTCCACTGACCGCGGAAAAGCGCTACCTGTCCGCCCCATGACAGGACCCCTATCCAATATTGTGCACGTCATCGGCGCCGGCCTTGCCGGTTCCGAAGCCGCCTGGCAGGTGGCAAAATCAGGCGTACCCGTGGTGCTGCACGAGATGCGGCCGGACCGCATGACCGAGGCGCACCGCACCGACGGGCTCGCCGAGCTCGTCTGCTCCAATTCATTCCGCTCGGACGACGCTGCCAACAACGCGGTCGGCCTGCTCCATGCCGAGATGCGCCGCCTCGGTTCGCTGATCATGCGCGCGGCCGATGCCAACCAGGTCCCTGCCGGCGGCGCGCTCGCCGTCGACCGCGACGGCTTCTCGGCCGCCGTCACCAAGGCGCTGAACGACCATCCGCTGATCGAGATCGCCCGCGGCGAGATCGCAGGCCTGCCGCCGGCCGACTGGAGCAACGTGATCGTTGCGACTGGCCCCCTCACCTCCGCGCCTTTGGCCGACGCTATCCGCGAGCTGACCGACGAGAACGCGCTCGCCTTCTTCGATGCGATTGCGCCGATTGTGCATCGGGAATCCATCGACATGTCGGTGGCCTGGTTCCAGTCGCGCTACGACAAGGTCGGCCCCGGCGGCACCGGTGCCGACTACATCAACTGCCCCATGACCAAGGAGCAGTATGACGGCTTCGTCGCCGCGTTGATCTCAGGCGAGAAGACCGAGTTCAAGGAGTGGGAGACCAACACGCCCTATTTCGACGGCTGCCTGCCGATCGAGGTGATGGCGGAGCGCGGCCCCGAGACGCTGCGCCACGGCCCGATGAAGCCGGTCGGCCTCACCAATCCGCACGATCCCGCGACGAAGGCCTATGCAATCGTGCAGCTGCGCCAGGACAACAAGCTCGGCACGCTCTACAACATCGTCGGCTTCCAGACCAAGCTGAAATATGGTGAGCAGCAGCGCATCTTCCGCACCATTCCGGGGCTGGAGAAGGCCGAATTTGCCCGCCTCGGCGGCCTGCATCGCAACACCTTCCTCAATTCGCCAAAACTGCTCGACGGCCAGTTGCGCCTGCGCGCGCAGCCGCGGTTGCGCTTTGCCGGTCAGATGACGGGCTGCGAAGGCTATGTGGAGTCCGCCAGCGTCGGCCTGATCGCCGGCCTCTATGCCGCAGCCGACGCGCGCGGCGCAACCCTGGCGAGCCCGCCGGGCACCACGGCGCTCGGATCCCTGCTCGGCCACATCACCGGCGGCCATATCGAGATCATCGAGCCGGGCACGCGCTCGTTCCAGCCGATGAACATCAATTTCGGCTTGTTCCCGCCGCTCGCGACCGCACCGACGAAAAAGCCCGACGGCACGCGTCTGCGCGGCAACGAGAAAACGGTGGCCAAGAAGCAGGCGATGAGTGCCTTGGCGCTCGCCGACCTCGATCGCTGGATCGCCGATCATTTGCGCATTGCCGCAGCCGCGTGAGTTTTCGATGAGTCTCCCGAAAGACGACGCCGCGGTGCTCTCGGCGCGCTGGACCGAGGGCGTGCTGCTCAAGCGCGACGTGTTCTCGACCGTCGAGCGCGGCCGCTTCCGCGCTGACAGCGGCGAGGTCGACGCGGTGCTGCGCCGGCTCGATGAAGTCCCGTGGTGGTCGTTCCTCCTCGCGCGCCATCTGTTCGCCCGCGAGAAGCATGCGTTGGCGCTCGCCAAGGGCCTCAACGTCGGCCCCGAACTGCTATGGGCTGGCCGCCGCGCTCTGGTGCGCGGCTTCGTGGACGGCGTCGCGCTGCATCTGGCAAAGCCTCATGGCGATCTCGCCTATTTCCAATCGGCCAAGGCAGCACTGCGCCGCCTGCGCCGCGCCGGGATCTGCCACAACGATCTCGCCAAGGAGCAAAACTGGCTGGTCGGCCGTGACGGCCTTGCCTATGTGACCGACTTCCAGCTCGCCGCCTGCTTCAACCGGCGTGGCCGGCTCTATCGCATCCTCGCCTACGAAGACCTCCGCCATCTGCTCAAGCACAAGCGCTCCTACGCACCCGAGGCGCTGACGCCGCGCGAGCGAAAGATGCTGGCGAAGAAGTCCTTCGCCGCGAGCCTGTGGCTCGCCACCGGCAAAAAGGTCTATCGCGCCATCACGCGCGGCCTATTCAACTTCACCGACCGCGAGGGCGGCGGCCGCCGCCTCGTCAATGACGCGCCGGTGCTGGCTGCGCTGATCCGACAGAACCCCGCGGTGCGCGACACCGCCATCGTCGCCTTTGCCGACCGCCGCTCCGGCGTCGGGCTCTATGCGTTCGTGGAAGCGGATCAGGCCGCGCTCGAGGACCAGCTCCGCAACGAGCTCACCGCTGCGAAGGGGCCGAAGCCGCCGGAACATATCCAGGTCGTCCATGCGCTGCCGCGCGACACCAGCGGCAAGCCGCGCACCGAGATCCTGCAACTGGTCGCCATGAACCAGCTCGACCTGATCGAGCCGATGATGAAGAACGACCAGGACCGCGCCTTCCTCAAGGACATCCTGGAGCAGCGCAAGAACCTGCGCGACCGCTTCAACTTCGAGGCGGACCTGCCCACCAGTTAGACTAAGGGGCGCGCTGCGCCATGAAGCGTCCACAATGCCGGGGGAGAAGCCGGGGATTGCACTGGCTTGGGGAACGATGGATCGCTGGGGGACCATGAGGCGCCGCGCGGCCCTGCTGATCGCAGGTCTCATGCTGCTGGCGGCCGCGCCGGTGATGGCCGCGGAGTCCCCTGCCGAACAGATCTCCGGCTTCCGGCTGAAACACCGTGAGGGCCGCGTCGTACGCGACACAACGCTCGACCGCATCGCGATGGACCAGGCGCGCGCGATGGCGGCCAAGGACGATCTCAGCCACGACGCCCTCGGCCCGTTCAACAGGCGCGTTGCCCCGTCTGGCGCGGGCCGCGCTGCCGAGAACATTGCCTATGGCTACGACAACTTCGAGAAGACGCTCGGTCAGTGGATCGAATCCTCGGGTCACCGCAAGAACCTGCTGCTGCACAACGCCTCCCGCGTTGGCATTGCGAGCGCGAGGAACGCCAGCGGCAAGCGCACCTATTGGGCGATGGTGATCGCCGGCGACTACGAGCCGAAGCCGGGCAAGCGCAAGAAGGACAGTGAGCCGCTGGTGGTCGTGAAACGCGAGGTCGCGCCCGCCAGCAAGCCCAAATCCAGCAATTGCCATGTCAAGCTGCTCGGCCTCTGCATCTGAGACAAAGCCGGGCCTGTTCCTCGCTTGCTCACCTCGTTCGGCGCGTCTAATCCATTTCGCAGGATCGCGAGAAGGAGAGATGCGCGTGATCGACATCGATCGGATACGTGCCGACACTCCGGCCGCCTCTCGGCTGGCGTACCTTCACAACGCGGGAGCGTCTCTGATGCCCACGGCCGTCGTCGCGGCGATGAAGCGTCATATCGATCTGGAGAGCGAGATCGGAGGCTATGCCGCCGCCGACCGCGAGTCCGACCGGCTTGACGCGGTCTACGGCTCGGTGGCGCGCTTGCTGAATGCCGCGCCGGACGAGATCGCGCTTATGGAGAACGCGACAGTCGCCTGGCAGATGGCGTTCTATGCGCTGCCGTTTCGCGCCGGCGACCGGACCCTGACCGCCGAGGCGGAATACGCCACCAACTATGTCGCCTTTCTTCAGGTTGCCAAGCGCACCGGCGCGGTCATCGACATTGTGCCGAGCGATGCCAGCGGCGAGCTCGACGTCGAGGCGCTCGCACGCATGATCGATGACCGGGTGAAGCTCATCGCCATGACCTGGGTTCCGACGAATGGCGGGCTGGTCAATCCCGCCGCGGCTGTCGGCAGGATCGCGCGCGCACGCGGCATCCCCTATTTGCTTGATGCCTGCCAGGCGGTCGGCCAGATGCAGGTCGACGTCGAAACGATCGGCTGTGACATGCTGTCCGCCACGGGCCGCAAATTCCTGCGCGGCCCGCGCGGCACCGGCTTCCTTTACGTCCGCCGGTCGTTGCTGCAGCAGCTTGAGCCGCCGATGATCGACCATTTCGCGGCGCCCTGGGTCTCGCGGGACCACTATCAGCTTCGTGACGATGCCCGTCGGTTCGAGACCTGGGAGAACAATTACGCCGCCCGGCTCGGGCTCGGCGCTGCCATCGATTACGCCCTTGCAATCGGCCTCGGCCCGATCGAGCAGCGCTGCCGCCTGCTGGCGGACCGTCTCCGCAACGGCCTCGGCGCCATCAGCGGCATCACCATTCGCGACCTCGGCCGTGCGCCGGGCGCGATCGTCAGCTTCACGATGGAGGGCCGTGAGGCGGACGCGATCGTCAGCAGCGCCGCCGCAGCCGGCATCACCATCGGCGCCTCGGATCCGTCGAGCACCCGTATCGATGCCGAAGTCCGCGCGCTGCCACCCCTGGTGCGGGCATCTCCGCATTATTACAACACGGACGCCGAGATCGATCGGCTGATCGCCCTCCTCGCGGGTCTGGCGCCGCGATAGCATGGCGCCGGACCCACGGCGTGGACCTAGGCTCTTGTCGTCAATGCCGACAACTGGTCGGTGTCGAAGCGGGCGCGCAACTCGCTGATGGCTTTCGCATCCGGCGGTCCGCTGGCGGTCAACTTGGCCAACTCCTCGAAATAACGCTCGTGCCCCGGCGGAGAAACCGTCATGAGCACGCGGGCGGGCTTGTCGCTGACATTGGTGATGTTGTGGGGAACGCCCGGAGGAATGAAGAGGTAGGTCCCCGGCGTGGCCCGGACAACCTCTTCGCCGACGTGCCACTCGCATTCGCCTTCAAGCATGTAGAAGGTCTCTTCCTGCACACGATGAACGTGCCGGCCCGTAGCGAACCCGGCCGGAATCGTCCAATCGAACATGCTGGTGTGCCGGGTGTCCTCCCCCGTCACCAGAAAGGCCATCGGCTGGCCGCGCAGCATCACCCCCTTGGTTTCGCCGGGTCTGCGGATGAGCGGCTTTGCGTTCATGTGATCCTCCATGACTGGTCGCTGCATTGCGCGGCAACGGCACCATCATGGTCCGCCTGCCCCCGGGAGTAGCGAAGGAGTGCGGAAAACATTGCAAAAAACCTGCGAAATGTGCCTTCTTTGGCGATGGCCGCGATCCTTGAATTTGGTCCCTTCCGCCTCGACGCCGATGCAGGGATTCTTTTCCGCGGGGCCGAGCCGACCCCGCTCGGCCGGCGCGCAGTGCTGCTGCTGGGCCTGCTGGTGCAGCGCGCCGGCATGCCGGTATCCAAGGATGCCCTGATCGAGGCGGCATGGCCCGCCCAGGCGATTGAAGACAGTAACCTCACTGTCCAGATTGCGGCTGTCCGGCGCACGCTGGCGGACGCCTCCGCAGAGGCACAATGGATCGAGACACTGCCACGACGCGGCTATCGCTATGTCGGTCCGGCGGTCACGGCATCCGACACGGACCGGTTATCCGCGCCATCGCTGACGTTGCCCGACAGACCATCAATCGCGGTGTTGCCCTTTGCGAACCTGGGCGCCGATGCAGAGCAGGACTATTTTGCCGACGGAATGGTCGATGACATCATCACCGGCCTGTCCCGCATCAACTGGCTGTTCGTGATCGCGCGAAATTCCACATTCACGTACAAGGGCCGAGCGGTCGACATGAAACAGGTCGGCCGCGAGCTCGGTGTGCGCTACGTGCTGGAAGGCAGCATCCGGAGGACCGGCGGCAATGCGCGCATTACGGGGCAGCTGATCGACGCGTCGACCGGCATGCATGTATGGGCCGAGCGCTACGACCGCCAGTCCGCAGATATTTTCGCGCTTCAGGACGACATTGCCATGTCGGTCGTCGGCGCCATCGCACCAAGCCTGCGCCGCGCCGAAATCAACAGGGTCAAACGTAAGCGACCCGATAGCCTCGATGCCTATGACCTCGTCCTGCGTGCCCAGTCGGATGTTGATTCCGGCATGCCGGAGCAGGTGACGCAGGCGCTGGTATTGCTCGAACGTGCGATCGCGCTCGAGCCCTCCTATGCACTGGCGCACGGCAATGCTGCGATGTGCCATCATTGCCTGTTCCTTCGCGCTGGCTTGCGGGAGGCCAGCCGGGCAGACTCGATCCGACACGCACGTTCGGCCATTGCCCACGGGCAGGATGATGCGATTGCCCTCACGCTGGCAGGCTTTTCCATTGGCATGGATGGACACGATCGCTCCGCCGCCTTCACCGCCCTCGACGCTGCGCTTGCGATCAGCCCGTCGTCGGCGCTGACCTACATCCTCGGCAGCGTCATGCTCGGCTGGGGCGGCGATGCCGACCGCGCCATCGAATGGAGCGAGCGCGGCATGCGGCTCAGCCCGTTCGACTCCTGGACCTTCGCCGCCTTCGATGCGCAGGCGATCGGGCATTTCCACCGCGGCCGGTACGAGGAGGCTTGTCGCGCCGCTTACCGCGCCGTTCAGGCCAATCCCCGCCACAGCATTACCCACGTGCAACTGGCCGCAGCGCTCGCAAAGCTAGGCCGATTGCAGGAGGCGAGAACGACCGCGGCCCGAGTGCTGGAGTTACACCCGACCTTCCGCTACGGCCGTCAGTTCCAGGGCGTCAATTGCGCTCCGGCGCTGGCAGCGTCGCTTGGCGAGGCGCTTCGCAGCGCGGGGCTGCCGGAGTAAGCTTACACCCGCTCAGGTGCAGCGCGCGCTCAGTCCGGAGGCGCTGAGCTTCGCCATGACCTCGTCGAGATGCGCGCTGTCGCGGGTCTCGATGACGAGCTGAAGCAATGTCGCCTTGGCCGGCAAATCCGAGAAGGTCCGCTGGTGCGAGACCTCGATGATGTTGGCGCCGGCTTCCGCGAGCAGCGCGGCGACCGCAGCCAACTGGCCCGGCCTGTCAGGAATATCGAGCGAGAGCTGAGTCAACCGCCCCTCGCGCGCGAGCTCGCGCGTCAGCACCGAGGCGATCAGCCTTGTGTCGATGTTGCCGCCGCTCAGCACCAGCCCGACCTTCTCGCCAGCGAAGCGCGAGGGATCGGACATGATCGCCGCGAGGCCTGCGGCGCCGGCGCCCTCGACGACCGTCTTCTCGATCGAGATCAGGGTTGCGACCGCGCGCTCGAGCTCGGCTTCGTTGACCAGCGCAATGTCGTCGACCAGATAGCGCACGATCTCCGTGGTGATCTTGCCCGGCGATTTGACCGCGATGCCTTCGGCGAGCGTATCGCCGCGCGCCGGCAGATTGCCGCCATGGATGGCGTTGTACATCGAGGGATAGAGCCAGGCCTCGACGCCCACGACCCGCAATGACGGCTTCAGCGATTTCGCCGCAATGGCGATGCCACTGATCAGCCCACCGCCGCCGATCGGGACGACCAGCGTATCGAGATCCGGCACCGCGTTGAGCATCTCCAGCCCGACGGTGCCCTGCCCCGCAATGACCAGCGGATCGTCATAGGGATGGATGAAGATCATGCCGCGGGCTTCGCCGTGGCTTCGCGCAAACGCAGCCGCCTCCTCCAGCGTCGCGCCAGTGATGACCACTTCGGCGCCATGATGCCTGGTGTTCTCGACCTTCACCATCGGTGTGCCCACGGGCATGACGATGGTGGCGGGAATGCCGAGGCGCTTGGCGTGATAGGCCACGCCCTGCGCGTGGTTTCCCGCCGACATGGCGACCACGCCGCGCGCACGCTCTTCCGGCGTCAGCGCCGTGAGCCGGTTCAGCGCACCACGTTCCTTGAACGAGGACGTGAACTGGAGGTTTTCGAATTTGAGCCAGAGGTCGCAGCCACAGATGCTGCTCAAAGTGCGGCTATAGCTACAGGGCGTCTCGACGACAGCGCCGCGGATCGTCTCGGCAGCCGTTTGAATGTCGCCAAGCGCGACCGGAAAGCCGCTCAGATCGGGGGATACGGTTGGGGACAATTCAGCCATGGGACAGCATAGAGCATTTGGCCGGCCCGGGCGATAAGCCAACCGCTATTTGGTAAATTCCCGGGATCGTGAAGCCCGCCACAGCGTCCACAGCGTGCGCAGCCGCGACGCCGGCTGCGGCGCGAAGGGATTGCGCCTCGGCCGCGACAGGCGATCGAGATCGGCCCGTGCCTGGCTCAGCGGCAGGAACGCAGCCCGCGCCGACGGCGGCAGCTGCGCCAGCAGCGACGAGGCCGTCGCCAGATGATGTCGGGCTTCGCCCATGAGCTGATCCAGCACGGCATTCAGACTGGGCGTCTGTTTGCCGGCGAACACATCCTCGATGCCGCAGCCATGGCTGGTCAGGAATTGCTGCGGCAGGAACAATTGCCGATGGGACGAGTCCCGCGGCAGGTTCGCAATCACCTGCGCGATGCCCTGCGCCAACCCGGCGTGCCGCGCGAGGTGCTCGCTCGCATCCGAAGCTTCACCCATGATCCGCGCCGCGAGCGCGAACAAGACCGAAGAGGTCGCCGCCAGATAGCCTTCAAGCGCCGTCATGGTCGGCATCGGATCGTTGTAGAGATCGAACTGATGCTCGTCGACGAGCAGCGACAACGGCTCGACCGGCAGGTCAAAATCGCGGATCGCGCGCAGCAGCTCGGCCGCCACCGGATTGCCCTCGGCGCTGCCGTGAACAAGGCCCGAGAACAGATCGGTCCACCATTGAAAGCGGATCTCGCCGGGCAAGGGCTGGCTCACCTGGTCGCGGACCCGGACGATCTCGACATTGAAGGCGTAGAGCGCCAGCAGCGCCCGACGCTCGGCAGCGGGCACGAACAGCGTCGCGGCATAGCGCGGAAAGTCGTGGCTGCGCACCAGATCGGCGCAGAATGTCACGGTGTCGGGCGGCGTCGCAACGCTGCTCATGGCACGGCGATCAGCGCAGCCGCGACGCGGCGCCGTTCGCCGATCATGATGTTATAGGTGCGCACAGCGGGGCCCGTCTGCATCGTGTCCAGCACCACCCTCACCGCCTTCAGCGCCTGGCGCAGCTCCAGCGGCGGCAACCAGACCCCGGTTCCGGTCCCAACCAGAAGCGTGTCGATGCTGTTGGCGGCCGCGAAAACCCGATCCAGCGAATAGCGGTCGATCCTGGTGGGATCGGTCACGTCCCAGGCCCAGATCGCGTCAGGCAGGCACAGCAGCGAGCCCCTATGCGACATGCCGGCGAAGGCAAAGCCGCCCTTGCCGTAGGCCTCTATCGGCGCCGAGCGCGGGAAATGGGGAGCGTTGGGATCGCCGGCCATGAGCTTCGTCCGAATGAGCTATCTGCCCTCGCAAACTCATGCGAGGGGCCTGCGGTTCGGATCATGCCTTATTTTTCTTCGCCGGCGGAGCCTCTTCCCTCGCATCCTCGCGATGCTCGCCGACGCCGAGATAGATCAGGATCGGCGCTGCGATGAAGATCGAGGTGTAGGTGCCGACCAGCACCACGCCGAACATCATGACGGCCGTGAAGCTGTGGATGGCGTGACCACCGAACAGCAGCAGCGCCAGCAGCGCCAGGGTCACGGTGAAGTGGGTGATGATCGAGCGTGACAGCGTCGAGTTGATGGACTCGTTGAGCAGCTGCGGCATCGGCATCTTCTTGTAGCGCCGCAGCATTTCACGGATGCGGTCATAGATGACGACGGTGTCGTTGAGCGAATAGCCCAAAATGGTCAGAAGCGCGGCGATGCTGGTCAGGTCGAAATCGACCTGGCTGATCGACATGAAGCCGATGGTCAGCACGATGTCGTGCACGTTGGCGATCATGGCGCCGAGCGCGAACTGCCATTCGAACCGGAACCAGAGATAGATCAGGATCGAGACGATCGCGAGCATCAGGCCAAGCATGCCGAAAGCCAGCAACTCGCCGGAGACGCGCGGGCCGACCACTTCGACGCGGCGATATTCGAAGGAATCGCCGAGCGCCGTGCGGACTTTTTGCACGGCTTCCTGCTGTGCGGCGTCGCCACCCGGCTGCTCCGCAACACGGATCAGGACGTCCGCGGGACCGCCGATTTGCTGGATCTGGACTTCGCCCAGGCGCAGGCCATCCAGTGTCGTGCGCATCGCCGCGATGTCGGCGGTGCCGGACTTGGCCCGCACCTCCAGCAGCGTGCCGCCGCGGAAGTCGATGCCGAAATTCAGGCCGTGGCTGAAGAACAGCGTGATGGCGACGATCGACAGCGCCGCCGAGATCGGGAAGCTGATGCGACGGAAGCGCGTGAAGTCGAAATGCGTATCATCAGGGACGATGCGCAGCGACGGCAGCAGGCCGAACACCGAGACGACGGTGAGGACAGCAATGAGGATGCCGAGCCCGATGAGAACAATGTGTGTCACGGTCAGGCTCCTAGATCGGCACGCTCTGCGGCCGCTTCCACCGCACCCACCCGGCCACGATCAGCCGGGTCAGCGTGAAGGCGGTGAACACCGTGGTGATGATGCCGATGCCGAGCGTCACTGCGAAGCCGCGCACCGGACCAGTACCGATATAGAACAGCACCGCAGCGGCAATGAAGGTGGTGATGTTGGAATCAAGGATGGTCGCGAGCGCCCGCTTGAAACCGGCGTCGATCGCCGAGATCGCATTGCGGCCGCCGCGCAGCTCCTCGCGAATGCGCTCGTAGATCAGCACGTTGCTATCGACCGCGATGCCGACGGTGAGCACGATGCCGGCGATGCCGGGCAGCGTCAGCGTGGCGTTCAGCAGCGACAACAGGCCGAAGATCATCGCGACGTTAATCGCCACCGCGATGTTGGCGAACACGCCGAACAGCCGGTAGGTCAGCAGCATGAACACGATGACCATGATCGAGCCGACATAGGCCGCAAGCTCGCCCCTCTCGATCGAATCCTGGCCGAGGCCCGGACCGACGGTGCGCTCTTCGACCACCGTGAGCGGCGCCGGCAGCGCGCCGGCGCGCAGCAGCACGGCCAGATCGTTGGCGGACTGGACGGTGAAATTGCCCGAGATCTGCCCCTGCCCGCCCGTGATCGGCTCGCGGATCACCGGTGCCGAGATCACCTCGTTGTCGAGCACGATCGCGAACGGCAGACCCACGTTCTCCTGCGTGGCCTGCGCGAATTTGCGGGCGCCGGTGGAGTTGAAGCGGAACGAGACGATCGGCTCGTTGGTGCGCTGGTCAAACCCGGTCTGCGCATCGGTGAGCTCGCCACCCGACACCAGCACCTGCTTCTTGACGACGTAGGGCACCTTCGGCGAGCTCTGGCTCATCAATAGCTCGGAGTCCGGCGGCAGTCCGCCCTTCTGCGCCTGGTCCGGTGGCACCGAAGTGTCGACCATGCGGAATTCCATCTTCGCGGTCTTGCCGAGCAGCTCCTTCAGATGCGTCGGATCCTGAAGGCCGGGGACCTGTACCAGGATGCGGTCAGTGCCCTGGCGCTGGATCACCGGCTCGACAGTGCCGAGCTCGTTGACGCGGCGCTCGACGATCTGGATCGACTGCTCGATGGTCTTGCGCATGCGCTCGACCATGGCGGGCTGCGACAGCGCCAGGCGGATCAATCCGCCGCCGGCATCGGAGACGTCGAGGTCGCGCTGGCTGCTCGACCCGAGCAGGCCGCCAATCGGCTGCGACAGATCACGCAGCTTGGTCAGCGCGGCCTGGAGATCGGTGTCCTTGACCCGGACCTCGACGGTGTCGCCGCGTGTCACGAGGCCGGTGTAGCCGATCTTGGCCTCGCGCAGCGAGCGGCGGACATCGTCGCGGACCTGGTCGAGCTTTTCCTTCTTGACGTAGTTGGCATCGACCTCGAGCAGCAGATAGGAACCGCCCTGAAGATCGAGGCCGAGCACGAGCCGGCGCTGTGCCCAGGCGGGCCAGGTCTTGACCTGCGCTTCGGGGAAGAAGTTCGGGACCGCGCAAAGGCACACGATCAGCGCCGTCAGGATAATCCCGAGCGCCCTCCACCGCGTGAAATACAACATCGACTGGACCTGTCAGATCAGGAGATTTGCAGGAAACTTATAAAGACTCGCGGACGCGCTCACTTCGCCGTGGCGTCGTCCTTGGCGCTTTCCTTCGCGCTGTCCTTGGCCGGCTCGCCCTTGGCGCGCACGCCGGAGATCATCGACCGCATCTGGCGCACGCGCACACCGTCGGAAATCTCGAACTCGATCTGGTCGTCATCGACCACTTTGGTCACCTTGCCGACCAGGCCACCCGAGGTCACGACGGTGTCGCCGCGGCGGATGTTCTTCACGAGCTCGGCGTGGTCCTTCACCTTCTTCTGCTGCGGACGCAAAATCAGGAAGTACATGATCACGAAGATCAGGGCGAACGGCAGCAGCGACATCAACATGCTGTTGGTGTCACCGGCGCCCGCAGCCTGGGCATACGCAGGAGTAATGAACATTCGGACGATCCTCGTGGAAACGGGGGAAGCCGGTCAGGCCCTTACGGCGACCGGTTCGGTCAAATTCGCGCGGACTATAGCGGCCATTGCCCCAATTGCAACGCTGCCAGACTGTCGATTTGGTCATCTTGCGGCCGGCCGTCAGGCCCGATAAGGCTGCATTCTCAGGAACTTCGGACATGCCCCAAAAACCAAGCAAAAGCCCGGCCGGCAAAGGCCCCCGTACCCCTGCCACGAAGCCCGCCGAGGTCGCGGCAAAACGCCCCAAGGCGGTCTCAAAGGCAGCCTCCAAGGCCACAACCAAGGCCACACCCAAGGTCGCCTCGGACCCTTCCCAGGAGCGCATCGTCCGCGCGCTCGAGACTATTGCGGCGCACCTTGCCGCCCAGGGCAAGCCGGCCGCCGAACGCGAGTCGTTCAAACAGGCGGACGCCTATGTCTGGCACCCCGACGGCCGCCTTGCTGCGGTGCCGCAGGTCAGCCGCGTCGAACTGTTCCTGCTCAAGGGCGTTGACCGGATGCGCGACATCCTGATGGAGAACACCGAGCGCTTCGCCAACGGCCTGCCCGCCAACAACGCCCTGCTCTGGGGCGCGCGCGGCATGGGCAAGTCGTCGCTGGTGAAGGCGGCGCATGCCAGCATCAATGCCGACCGCAAACCCGCCGACAAGCTCAAGCTGATCGAGATCCATCGCGAGGACATCGAGAGCCTGCCGGCGCTGATGGAGCAGCTGCGCGCCTCGTCCTTCCGCTTCATCGTGTTCTGCGACGACCTCTCCTTCGACGGCAATGATGCGTCCTACAAATCGCTCAAGGCTGTGCTCGAAGGCGGCATCGAGGGCCGGCCCGAGAATGTCATCCTCTACGCCACCTCCAACCGCCGCCATCTGCTCGCGCGCGAGATGATCGAGAACGAGCGCTCGACCGCGATCAATCCCGGCGAAGCGGTCGAGGAAAAAGTCTCGCTGTCGGATCGCTTCGGCCTCTGGCTCGGCTTTCACCGCTGCAGCCAGGACGAATATCTCGCCATGGTGGGCGGCTATTGCAGCCATTTCGGCATCAAGCTCGACGACGAGACGCTGGAGCGCGAGGCACTGGAATGGTCGACCACGCGCGGCTCGCGCTCGGGCCGCGTCGCCTGGCAGT
Source organism: Bradyrhizobium sp. WSM3983 (assembly GCF_000473045.1). Lineage (GTDB taxonomy): Bacteria > Pseudomonadota > Alphaproteobacteria > Rhizobiales > Xanthobacteraceae > Bradyrhizobium. The sequence goes on from NZ_AXAY01000003.1 coordinate 26,279, forward strand.
TCGTGCAGGAGCTGGCGGGACGGCTCGGCGTGAAGCTGACGGCGAAGTAGCGAGAGCTGCAACTCAGCTCACAACCGTCATTGCCCGCGAAAGCGGGCAATCCAGTATTCCAGAGACGATTGTGGTCGATCGAGAGGCCGCGGCGTACTGGGCGCCCGGTCGAGCCGGGCGACGACACCGTGGTTGTGGAAGCTAAGTGGCTCTCACGCCCCGTTCAGGAATTGAAGCGGGTCAACCGGGCTCGATCCCTTGCGGATCTCGAAGTGGAGCTGCGGCGACGCCACCTCCCCGGATTGACCCGACTTGGCAATGACCTGACCGCGCTTGATAGGATCGCCGCGCTTCACCAACAGCTCACTCGCATGGGCATATGCGGTGACGTAGCCGTTGGAGTGCCGAACCAGGACCAGATTGCCGTAACCTTTCAATTCGTTGCCGGAATAGGCGACGACGCCGTCTTCAGCCGCCTTGACCGGCGTCCCCTCGGGCACCGCGACATTGATGCCGTCATTGGACTTGCCGTTGGTCTTGGCGCCGTAGCTCGTGATCACCTTGCCGCGCACCGGCCAGCGGAAGGTCGGCAGCGAACTGGTGGTCTCCGCTGCTTTCGCCGGCGTCTCGGTGGCCTTCTCTTCGATATTGGTGGTGGCCTGGGCCAGGCGCGCGCTCTGCGCCGGGGTAGCGATTGCAGCCATCTTGGTGGCGGGTGCCGGAGCGGCCGCGACCGGCTGCAGCGCCGCCGTCACGGGAGCCGCCGCGACCGGCGCCGGAGCAAGCGGCGCGGCGACCGCCGCGGTCCTGGCGCCAGGCACGGTCAGCTTGGTGCCGAGCTTGAGCTTGGCCGAAGGCGCGAGACCATTGGCGCGGGCGAGCTCCGCCGCGGAGATATGGTTCTTGCGCGCGATGCTGGCGAGCGTGTCGCCGTGATTGACGAAGTGGGAGCTGGACGGCGCGGCCACCGCGGCAACTGGCTTCGGCGCCATGACGGGAGCCGCAGCAACTGGAGCCATGACCGGTGCGGGAGCGGCGGCCGTTGCACCGGGATGCGGAATGATCAGCTGCTGGCCGGGCGAGAGCGCGCGCGGCCCCTTGTAACCGTTAGCGGCCATGATCGCCTGCGGCGTCACGTGATAGCGCTTCGCGAGCACGTCGAGCGTGTCGCTGGTGCCGACGATAATCTTGGTCCCGCCAGCCGGCTGGGTGGCCACGACCGAGCGCTGCGGCACGGTGCCGGTAGCTTCAAGCCGCGGCTGGGCCGGCGGCGTGTAGGAGCCGAGGCCGCGACCGCCTCCGGAGACGCCCCCACCCGCTGCAACCGGATAGGATTGCGGTGCGGTGACCGCCGGCGGCAAGGACTGGGACTGATAATAACCGGGCTGGGTCTGCGGCCGCGCATATTGCGGCAGCTCTCGCTGCGGCGGCGGGGCCTGCTGGACCGAACCGGTCGATTCAGAGAAGGGATTGGAGAAGTTCGACTGGGACAGCCGCGACTGCATGTCGGCACTGCACCCTGCGAAGCTGAAGGAAATCAGCGCCAGCACCGCGACCTGCGGTACGCGGCGCGAGTAAAGCAACTCGGCGACAACAGACATGGTTACTCACTCGTACGCAACAGAACTGGTCTTTTAAGTAAACACGCACCGAGTAAATAACGGCTTAACCCTCCCAATAAGATGTTGGATGTGCAGCCAATCCGGAGTTCTACAGCTCCCGCGCCACGCCGGGCAGCGCGGGCACGAAACGGACCTCGACGAGTTCCTTGCGGTCGATCCCGGCTTCGGTCCGGCTGAGACGGATCAGCGTCTGCACGCCCTGATGCGGGCCAACCGGCGCGATCAGGATGCCGCCGACCTCGAGCCGCTCGATCAAATTCTCCGGAATCTGCTCCACCGCGGCGGTGACGATGATGCGGTCGAACATGCCGATGTTCGGCGGCAGATTGAGGCCGTCGCCAAGCATCACCTCGACATTGTGATAGTCGAGCTTTTCGAGCCTGGCGCGTGCGGCATCAGCAAGCCTGCGGTAGCGCTCGACCGTCAGCACCTCGCGCGTCAGCCGCGACAGCACGGCGGCCTGATAGCCGGAGCCGGCGCCGATCTCGAGCACGCGGTGGCTCTTCTGGAGCTGAAGCTGCTCGGTCATGTAGGCGACGACGAAAGGCTGGCTGATGGTCTGTCCGCAGGCGATCGGCAGCGCGCTGTCACGATAGGCGCCGTCGCGATCACAGGCCTCGACGAACAGCTCGCGCGGCACCTCCTCCATGGCCCGCAGCACGGTCTGATCGCTGATGCCGCGACGCCTCAGCGTGAGCTGAAACATCATCTTTTCCGGCGGGTACTGATTGGAGGTCATCGCTGCTTATGTCGTCTCGTGGGGTCGCGGTCGATGGCTTTGCGCAGATGCCCAGAGCCAGAATCTTGTTCCTGCTTAGGAACCCATGATAACCTTCCAGCGCAGCATTTGACCACAAATCGGCTTGCAACAGAGGAGCCGTCACGGCCATTTTCAGGTGGCAGTTGGCCGAAACGCGCATTGCGTCGATTCGTGTTATCTGCGAACGTTTTCGGGAATGGGCAAGGACTCAACGACAATGACCGCGACGGGGCCTTCGGGCCGCTCTGTATTCCTCGTCGAAGACGAGGTGATGATCAGGATGATGGTCGCGGATATGCTCGAAGAGCTCGGTTACAAGGTCGCGGCCGAAGCGGGCGATATCACCGAGGCCCTGCGGCTCGCCCAGGCGATCGAGTTCGACATCGCCATCCTCGACGTCAACGTCAACGGCAAGGTCATCTCGCCGGTCGCCGATGTCATCAAAGCCAAGGGCTGCCCCTTCATCTTCGCGACCGGCTACGGCTCATCGGGCCTGCCCGAGCAATATCGGGACCGGCCGGCGCTGCAGAAGCCGTTTCAGCTCGACGCGCTCGGCAAGACCATCGAAGCCGCCCTTCGCGGCGGCTAGCTGCTACTTTAGCGTCGCGCTCAGCTCTTCGGAAAATGCTTCATTGGTGCGGTCGAGCCGCAGCGGCGTGACCGAGACGTAGCGCTCGCGCAGCGCCGCGAGGTCAGTGCCCTCTGCGGGAGTGTCCATCATCGCGGCACGTTCGAAACCGATCCAGAAATAGGGATTGTTGCGGCCATCCCTGCGCTCATCGATCCTGAGGAAGCCGAGATTACGCTTGCCCTGGCGCGTCACGCGAATGCCGAGCACGTCCTCCGGCGCGCAGGACGGGAAGTTGACGTTGATGACGGTATCCTTCGGGATGCCGGCCTTGATCACCTTGCGCAAGATGTCGGGCCCGAATTTGCGCGCGGTGTCCCACGGCGGCCGCTCGCGCGTCTCGACGCTGAATTCCTGCGACAGCGCGAATGACGGGATGCCCAGGATGGTGCCTTCGAGCGCGCCGGCGATAGTGCCGGAGTAGACAACGTCCTCGGCAACGTTGCGGCCCTTGTTGACGCCGGAGAGCACGACATCGGGGAGCTCTGCGCCGAGGATATGGCGCGCGCCCATGATGACGCAGTCGGTCGGCGTGCCGCGCACCGCAAAGTGCCGCGGTCCGACTTCGCGCAGGCGCAGCGGGTCGTTCAGCGACAGCGAATGCGATACGCCTGACTGGTCGAGCTCGGGCGCGACCACCCAGACGTCGTCGGACAGCGCGCGTGCGATCTCCTCCACGACCTTGAGGCCGGGAGCGTGGATGCCGTCGTCATTGGTGCAGAGAATGCGCATGCCGGTTGTCGATTCCTGGAGTGAGGTCAGGCCGTCTTATCCGGCTGGGACCGATCAGGCAAACCGGCATCAGAGCAGACCTCACCCGTAATCCCTGTTCATTGCCGCAGCGCAGCAATTGATCCCACTCGCTTTAGCGGCGGACGCGCCATTGCGGCAGGAAGCGCGCGAGCTTGCCCTCCGCGCGCAACTGCATCGCGGGCACGACTGGGCTGACGACCGCTGTCTCAATCACACCGAGCGCCTTCAGCTGCGCAACGAACGGGGCCGACACGGGTGTCTCTGGAAAGCGCTCGCGCGCGACCGTCACCGCTTTGTCAAAATCCTCGATATTGACACCCGGCTTGTCTCGCCGGCTTTGCACATGGGTGTCGTCCCAGAGCCGCGCGATGTCGATGTCCAGCACGCCACGCAAGCGCTGATCGACGGCCTGGATGCCGGCACCGGTCACCGCCCATTGTCGGCCGACCCAGAAGATGTCGCGGTGCAAGGCCATAAACGGTCGGTTCGCGTTGACGGTGGACGGCAGGATAACCGGCCGCCCGATCTTCGCAACCAAACGTTTCTGCGTTTTTGGGAAGCAACGCGCCTTACTCGCGCGCGACCACTTTCAGCCCACCCAAATAGGGCTGGAGCACGTTCGGAACGGCAATCGAGCCGTCCTCCTGCTGATAGGTCTCCATCACCGCGATCAGCGCGCGGCCGACTGCGGTACCGGAGCCGTTCAGCGTGTGCACGAAGCGCGGCTTGCCGTCGGGCCCGCGCGAGCGCGCATCCATGCGCCGCGCCTGGAAGTCGCCGCAGACCGAGCAGCTCGAGATCTCGCGGAACATGCCGCCGTCGCCCTGCCCGGGCATCCACACTTCGATGTCATAGGTTTTCTGCGACGAAAAACCCATATCCCCTGCACAGAGCGTCATGACGCGATAATGCAGGTCGAGCTTCTGCAGCACCTGCTCGGCGCAGGACAGCATCCGCTCCAGCTCGTCCTTGCTCACTTCCGGCGTCGTGATCGAGACCAGCTCGACCTTGGTGAACTGGTGCTGGCGGATCATGCCGCGGGTGTCGCGCCCCGCAGCACCTGCCTCGGCGCGGAAGCACGGCGTCAGCGCGGTCAGCCGCATCGGCAGCTGCTTCTCGTCGAGAATGGACTCGCGCACGAGGTTGGTGAGCGAGACTTCCGCCGTCGGGATCAAGCCGAGGCGCTCGGTCTTCAGCCGCTCATGATCGGGCGCAGTGAGCAGCTCACCCTTGATGGCCCAGAACTGGTCGTCCTCGAATTTCGGCAACTGGCCGGTGCCGAACATCACCTCGTTGCGCACCAAGAGGGGCGGGTTGATCTCGGTGTAGCCGTGCTCATTCGTATGCAGGTCGAGCATGAACTGGCCGATCGCCCGCTCAAGGCGCGCAAGCCCCTTCTTCAGGACAACGAAGCGCGCGCCGGAGAGTTTTGCCGCCGCCTCGAAATCCATGTAGCCGAGCGCGGTGCCGAGATCGTCGTGCAGCTTCGGCGCAAAACCGTAGTTGCGCCTGGCACCGAACACGTGGTGCTGGACGTTGCCGTGCTCATCGACGCCATCGGGCACTTCGTCGAACGGAATGTTCGGGATCGCGGACAGCTCCTTGGTCAGCTCTTCGTCGGCCGCTTTCGCGGCGGCCTCGAGCTCCGGCATCGTGGTCTTGAGCTCGGCGACCTCGGCCATCAGCTTGGCCGCGCGCGCCTCGTCCTTGGCTTTCTTGGCGTCGCCAATTTCCTTGGACGCAGCATTACGCCGCGCCTGTGCCTGCTCCGAGGCCAGGATCGACGCCCGCCGCCTCTCGTCGATCGCGAGCAGCGACGCCGACAACGGCTTCAGTCCCCGCCGGGCGAGACCGGCGTCGAAGGCTTGCGGATTGTCGCGGATCGATTTGATGTCGTGCATGGCTATGGTCCTGGGAAGCGCGCAAACGGTAAACGTTGTATGTCAACGGTTCACATTGGTGCGTCTCCTAGCATGGCTGTCATCGTCCGCGAAAGCGGGCGATCCAGTATTCCAGAGACGACGGTGATTCCTCGATATGCCGCGGCGTACTGGATTCCCCGCTTTCGCGGGGAATGACGCCGGTGGATTTGGCCGCCCTACTCTGCCGGATTGGCCGGCGTCGACACGTCGGTGCCGGTGTTCGCCTGCGAGGCTGCCGCCTTCTTCTCCACCATCGAGACGGCGATGATCGAGCCCTCGTAGAGCGCCAGCAAGGGAATCGCGAGCGAGCACTGACTGAGCACGTCAGGTGGCGTCAGCACGGCTGCGATGATGAAGGCGACCACGATGAAGTAACGCCGTTTCTCGCGCAGCATCTTCGAAGTGACGATGCCGATCCGCCCGAGCAGTGTCAGGATCACCGGAAGCTGGAAGGCGATGCCGAAGGCGAAGATCAACGACATCATCAGCGACAAATATTCGCCGACCTTGGGCAGGAGCTGAATCTGCGCCGTCTCGTCACTGCCGGCCTGCTGCATGCCGAGCGAGAAGCGCACCAGCATCGGCAGCACGACGAAATAGACCAGCGCCGCGCCGAGCACGAAGAAGAACGGGGTTGCGACCAGATATGGCAGGAAGGCCTGCTTCTCGTGCTTATAGAGGCCGGGCGCGACGAACTTGTAGATCTGCGTCGCGACGATCGGGAACGAGATGAATCCAGCACCGAACAGCGCGAGCTTGAGCTGGGTGATGAAATATTCCAGCAGCGCCGTGTAGATGAATTTCGAATTGTCGGCGCCAGCGACCCACACGAACGGCCAGACCAGCACGTTGTAGATCTGCTTGGCGAAGAAGAAGCAGAAGATGAAGGCCACTCCGAATCCGAGCAGCGCCTTGATCAGCCGCGACCGCAGCTCGATCAAATGGTCCATCAGCGGGGCTTTGCTGGCCTCGATATCGGCGTCGCTCATGACGCTTTGGCGTCCTTGATCGCTTCGGGCGCGGTGTCTTGAGTAATGGCGTCCTGGGTAACGGCGTCCTGCGTGACCTGCGCCTGCTCGACCTCGCGGGTGATGGCGAGCGGCTCGTTCACGGCGGAATGTGCTTCCGCCTCCGCGAAGGTTTCAGGCGTCGGGGCCTCCGGTGTCGTCGGAGTCGCTGGCGGTTCAACAGCAGTCGTCGCGGGCGTCTCAGCCGGCTTATCGAGCGCATCGACGCGAAGCGCGCCGCTGACGTCCTTCTGCAGCGAGGTCATCAGACCGCCGCCGGTGAAGCCGGAGGCGGCTTCCTTGACCTCGTCAAAGCTCTTCTTGAGGTCGGCCATTTCGGCCTCGCGCATGGCTTCCTGGAACTGGCCCTGGAATTCGGCGGCCATCTTGCGGGCCTTGCCCATCCATTGGCCGACCATGCGCAGCACGCCCGGCAGCTCTTTCGGGCCAATGGCGACCAGGGCCACGACCCCGATCAGAACCAGTTCACTCCACCCGATGTCGAACATGACGTCTTCCGTTCACGCGAAGCCACGACCGGCCCGATCCCTCACGCGCAGGATCGGGGCCGTTTCCCGCGTCTCGCGTGCTCCTGGCTCAGACGGCCTTGCTGCCGACGTCGGACCGTGCCGCAGTCGGCGCGGCATTGTGCTCGATGGATTTCGAGGGCTCCTGCTTCTCGGCGGGCTTGTCGTCGTCCTGCATGCCCTTCTTGAAGGCCTTGATGCCCTGCGCCACGTCGCCCATCAGATCCGAAATCTTGCCGCGGCCGAACAGCAGCAGGACCACTGCGATCACCAAGATCCAGTGCCAAATGCTAAGTGAACCCATCCTGCAACCCTCCAAACGCGCATGGCCGGGACCCCGGCCGATCTTGACCGGAACGTAGGCTTCGCAGGCCTCAAAAACAAGGACCATGGCAGCGCCAATTCGCTGTTGGCACTACGCAATCTTGCTAGTGTTAACTCGTCGCAGGAGGCCCGCCAAAGGGCCGAAGGATCACTCCTCGCTTCCGCCCTCGCCGCCCTCATTGCCGCCTTCCGGCGGTGTTTCGGGCTCGACCGCCGGCGCCAGCGCCAGATCGAGGTCCTCACCGGGTTCCAAGGGATCCTCGTCCTCGCGGAGCTGCGGGTCATCCGACGGCGTCGGTACACTGAATCCGGTCGGCAGCCGCGAATCCAGCAGGCCCGTGCCCTTCAGCTCCTCCAGCCCCGGCAGATCGCCGAGCTGTTCCAGGGTGAACTGCGACAGGAAATCCTCGGTGGTTCCAAAGGTCAGCGGACGGCCGGGCGTCTTGCGACGGCCGCGCGGCTTGATCCAGCCGGTCTCCAGCAGCACGTCGAGCGTGCCCTTCGAGGTGACCACGCCGCGGATCTCCTCGATCTCGGCCCGCGTCACCGGCTGGTGATAGGCGATGATCGCCAGCACTTCGATGGCCGCACGCGACAGGCGGCGGGTCTCGGTGCTCTCGCGCGTCATCAGCCAGGCAAGATCGCCGGCAGTGCGGAAGGTCCATTTGTTGGCCACCCGCACGAGGTTCACGCCGCGCAAGGCGTAGTCGGCCTGAAGCTGCTCGAGCGCAGCCTTGACGTCGACCCTCTCGGGCATGCGCTTGGCCAGCGTCGCCGTATCCAGCGGTTCATTCGAAGCAAACAGCAGCGCTTCCAGCAGCCGCAATTCTTCGGGACGTGCCTGGGACTCGTTCTCCATCGGCTCGGCCTCTTCTACCCGCACTTCAGCCAGGCTTGCCATGGCAGCTTCTCCTTCTTGCACTTAACCGACCGGCGCGTCGGGCGCAGGAGCTGCGTCCACGACCGGTTTCGGGCGCCCCTTCCGGAAATAGATGGGCGCAAACGCCTCTTTCTGGTTCAGCTCGAGCTGACCTTCACGCACGAGCTCGAGCGCGGCGGCGAAGCTGGAGGCGAACACCGTCGCGCGCTGTGTCGGATCGGCGACGTGACGGACCAGGAAATCATCGAGAACACCCCAATCGTCCTGTTCGCTGATACTGCCGACGAGCCGCTCCAGCGTGGCGCGCGCCTCGGCGAGCGACCACACGGTGCGCTTGGCCAGATGCACGCTCGCCAGCACGCGCGACTGGCGCTGTGAGGCATAGGCCGTGAGCAGGTCGTACAGCGTCGCCGTGTATTTCGGATGCCGGATCTCGGCGATCTGCTCGGGCTCGCCGCGCGGGAAGATGTCCCGCTGTAGCTGCGGCCTGTTCATCAGCCGGTTGGCGGCTTCGCGAATGGCTTCCAGGCGGCGCAGACGGTTGGCGAGCGCAGTTGCCATTTCCTCGGCGCTGGGCCCCTCCGCGCTCGGCGGCTCCGGCAGCAGCAGGCGCGACTTCAGGAAGGCCAGCCACGCCGCCATCACGAGATAGTCGGCGGCAAGCTCGAGCCGGATCTTTCGCGCAGCTTCGATGAAGTGAAGGTACTGGTCGGCCAGCGCCAGGATCGAGATCTTGGCGAGATCGACCTTCTGCTGCCGCGCCAGCGCGAGCAGGAGATCGAGCGGGCCTTCATAGCCCTCGACGTCGACCACCAACGCCGGCTCGCCCTCGGCCAGCTCTGCGGGCCGCCCGGTTTCAAACGATAGGATTTCTGCGGTCATGCGGATGCCGTGGTTACGGTCAATGCGTCCAGTTCCGCATTGTCATTGCTGTGAAGCGTCGCGTCGCAGCCGGCCGCGAACATGGCGCAAATTCGCTCGGTGACGCCTCCCGCCAGCGCATTTCTCGTCGACGTGTCATCACTCATTAACAAACCCTGGAACTCGACTCGCGCAGCGAATCACCTGAGCGATCATTGTTGCAGAAGTCGTCACTAGATGGGCGGGGTCGGCAGCGCCATCCACGGGAATGCTGAGATCAGCAAGATAGGCGGCAGTCAGGCACGGTAGAGCCAATTCCCTAGCCGGAACTGTGGCTTGGGTCGAACTCTCGAGGCTATGACTGAGGCGAATGACGCCGCATAGGCGTCCGGCACGGACAAATGCCCGCTCAGCGGCGGTCAGTTCCGTTCCGGATACGCCGGTATTGAAGGCCCGCGTGCTCATAGGGCCGATTAACCTTGCCCCGGGAGGGGGTCAAGGAAACGGCCGCTAATTCCTCTGGACGAAGCAGGACGGCAGGCCAGCCGACTTCAGATTGTTGCAGGCCTGCACCGCCTCGTCGGCCGAGCCATACGGTCCGGCGAAGGCGCGGTAGACGATACCTTTGCCCTTATCGGTCAGATCGACGCGCTTGATAACTGGCGAGCGGCCGCCGAGCACGCTGCCATATTTGCTCTGCAGCACCCGGTAGGACGCGGCGGCGCTATCCTCGCTCTGCTGCGAGGAGACCTGCACGACGTAACCGCCGCCACTGGGCGCAGGTGCAATTTGGGTCGGATTGGTCGCGGCCATACGCTGCGGCGGTTCGGCCGGCGCGGCCTGCGGCGCCAGCGAGAGCGGCTGGTTGGCACTGGCATTGGCCGAGGTCGGCGGCGTGCGCGGCGCGGCCGGTGCGGCGACCGGCTTCGGCGGCGCGGCCGGCTTGGCCGCTGACTGTGCGGCGGCCTGTGGCACGGCGCTGTCGGTCTGGTCGCCCTTGACAGCCACGGTCTTGATCGAGCGTGGCGCGCTGTTCGGCATCGTCCCGTTGCTCGGGGTCGGACCGGCATTCGACGGCGGAATGGCGGACGGCGACACGCTCGCAACCGGCGGCGGGTTCGCATTCTGGTTCAGCGGCGGAAACACCACGCGCGGACCAGCCGCCTTGGCGTTGACGTCGACGGGCGCTTCCTCGCGCGGCACGATCTTCTCGCTGCCGTCGCCGCTCACCATGCGGTCGGGCACCTTGGCCGACGAATCCGAGGGCGCCGGCACGATCTTGGTCGGCGTGTTGTCGGCCTTGATGATCGGCGGCTCGCCACTGCGGGGCGATCCGATATAGGTCTTGTAGGCAAAGGCAGCGCCAGTTCCGACCACGGCCAGCGCGAGGATCGCAGCAACGGTCATCATGCCGCCGCGCGACTTCCTGGGCTCGTCGAGTTCGGCCTCGGGATAGTCGCTCTGGAACGCGTAAGGGTCGTCCGGATAGGCCGGCTCACGCTGAAAATCTTGCTCGCCCGACTCGAGCCGCCCGTAGAGTGCATCATCGTAGCGCGCCGGATCGGGCTGCTCGTACGGCGCCTCGTAGGCTTGGTCCAGGGCCTGCTCCTGATGGTAGGCCTGATGCTGGTAAGCCTGATCCTGATGGGCGCGGTCCTGATAGGCCTGCGGCTGATGAAACTCAGGCTCCGGCGCAGCCGGCTGGGCCGAATAGCGGTGCAACGGATGAACGGGATTCACGGCGACGGGGTAGTCAGGCTCGGGCGCCGGCTGCGGTTGCACGTTGGCGCGCCGCATCCATGAGGGCGGACCCGGCTGCGGCGCAGCGGACTGCTCGGCGTAGTCCTGCTGATAGTCGTCCTGCGAATAATCGTCGTCCTGATAGGTTTGCGCAGGCGCTGGCGCTGCTGCCGGCCGCGCGCCCGGGCGGCCCTGCGCTGCGAACGGATCGGTCTGTCCGATCAGACGGGCGAGCTCGGCCAAAGGATCGTTTTCCGCCTTCCCATGCTGGTCAGCGCCGCGACCATAGTCGTCGGAAGGAAGAGGTCTGTCGTAATTTCGATCGGCCATCGTGATGATGCGTCCCTTCGGGAAAGCCGCGCGCCCCTCGACCAAGGCACGGCTTTCGACCCACAAGGCTTTCAACCAAATCTAAGCGATCCGGCTTCTGCCGGTTACCCCAAATTTCCCTTAAGTAGTTCGCCCCAAACTACCGCATCTCGTCCGGAGCATGGACGCCGAGGATGGCGAGGCCCGATGCCAGGACGGAGACGACGCCCTGGACCATGGCCAGCCGCGCCTTCGTTAGATCTGCATCATTATTGATAATGAAGCGTAAATAGGGCAAATCGCGCCCCTTTGTCCAAAGTGCGTGAAATTCGCTCGCTAAGTCATAGAGATAAAAGGCAATACGGTGCGGCTCGTGCGCTGCTGCGGCAGCTTCCAGCGTGCGCGGATAAATTGCGAGGCGCTTGAGAAGATCGAGTTCCACCGGGTCGGACAGCCGTTCCACGGCCGACTCACTGAGCCAGGCGATCCGCTTGCCCGAATCCTCCGGCAGTTCCGGGAACACTTCGGTCCGCGCGTTGCGGAAAATCGAATGGCCGCGGGCGTGGCCGTATTGAACGTAAAACACCGGGTTGTCGCGCGATTGCTCCATGACCTTGGCGAGGTCGAAGTCGAGCACCGCGTCGTTCTTGCGGTAAAGCATCATGAAGCGGACGGCGTCCTGGCCGACTTCATCCACCACCTCACGCAAGGTGACGAAGTCCCCGCTCCGCTTGGACATTTTCACCGGCTCGCCGTTGCGTAGCAACTTCACAAGCTGGACGATCTTGACGTCGAGCGCCCCCTTGCCGGAGGTGGTCGCCTTAACTGCCGCCTGCATGCGCTTGATGTAGCCGCCGTGATCGGCGCCCCAGACGTCGATCATCTCCGCAAAGCCACGGTCGAACTTGTTCTTGTGGTAGGCGATGTCGGAGGCGAAGTAGGTGTAGGAATTATCCGACTTGATCAGCGGTCGATCGACATCGTCGCCGTAGGCGGTCGCCTTGAACAGCAGCTGCTCGCGGTCTTCCCAGTCCTCGACCGGCGCGCCCTTCGGCGGCGGCAGGCGACCTTCATAGATGTCGCCCTTGGCCTTCAGGAAATCGATGGTCTCGGCAACCTTGTTGTTGCTGGTCTCGATCAGCGAGCGCTCCGAGAAGAACACGTCGTGACGGATGTTGAGGGCGGCAAGATCGTCCTTGATCTCGTCCATCATCATCGCGATCGCCTTGGCCCGCACCGTCGGCAGCCATTGCGCCTCGCTCATGGCGAGCAGCTTGTCGCCATGCTCCTTCGCGAGCGCTGCACCCACCGGCTTCAGGTAGTCGCCGGGATAGAGGCCTTCAGGGATCGCACCGATGTCCTCGCCGAGCGCCTCGCGGTACCGCAGGAAGGCTGAACGCGCGAGCACGTCGACCTGCGCGCCGGCGTCGTTGATGTAATATTCGCGGGTGACGTCGTGGCCGCCGAACTGAAGCAGGCTCGCCAGCGCGTCGCCGAAGACTGCGCCACGGCAATGGCCGACATGCATCGGTCCGGTCGGATTGGCCGAGACGAATTCGACGTTGACCTTGGAGCCGCCGCGGACGCGGCCGTAATCGGCGCCCTCGCGCAGCACCGTCCGCAGCGCCTCCGCCCAGGCGGCGGGCTCGAGCGTCAGGTTGATGAAGCCGGGACCGGCAACGTCGACCTTGGCGATCAGCGCGTCGGCGCGGAGCCGCTCGGCGATCTGCTCGGCGAGGTCGCGGGGCTTTGCCTTTGCCTCTTTCGCAAGCACCATGGCGGCGTTAGTCGCCATGTCGCCATGGGAGGCGTCACGCGGCGGTTCGACCACCACGCGCGAGAAATCGATACCCTCGGGCCAGTTGGCTTCCGCCGCGAGCGCGCGGCAGGCGGCGTGCACGCGTGCGAGCACGTCGGCGAACAAATGCGATGCTGAGGATGTGTCGGGCATGGCCGCCGCCTAACGCAAATCCGGGGTCGAGTCAAAGAGCCGCTGATGCTCGGTCAGGGCGAAACGGTCGGTCATTCCGGCAATGAAATTGCCGATCCGGCGCGCCCGGTCGCCCTCGTCGTCCGCCTCCGCCCCGACCAGCCATTCCGGCGGCAGGTCGGCCGGCGACGTCAGGTACTTTGCGAACAAATCGAACAGGATCTGTTCCGCCTCCGCCATCACCCGCATCACCCGCTTGTGGCGGTACATGTGCCCATAGAGAAATTGCTTGATGGCGGCCTCTTCCTCGGCAACCCCGGCGGGGAACGCGATCAGCGCCCGGCTCTGCTGGCGCACGTCCTGGGCCGATTGCGGCCTGACAGCAGCAATGTTCTTCTGGGCTTCCGCGAACACCGCTCCGATCAGATGCGAGATCAGCTCGCGCACCAGCTCAGCCCCGCGCCTGACGTCTTCGAGATCGGGATAATGCGCCGAGGTCTCGGCGATGATCTCTGCGGTGAGCGGCATGACCTTGAGATCGTCGAGGTGGAACAGGCCGGCGCGCAGGCCGTCGTCGATGTCGTGGGCGTCGTAGGCGATGTCATCGGCGATCGCAGCAACCTGGGCCTCCAGCGAGGCGAAGCTCCACAATTCGAGGTCGTAGGTCTTGATATAGTCGGCGATGCCGACGGGGACGCCATGCTCGCGATAGCGCCCGACCGGCGCGCCGCTGCGATCGGTCAGCGGACCGTTGTGCTTGACGATGCCCTCGAGCGACTCCCAGGTCAGGTTCAGCCCGTCGAACTCGGGATAGCGGTGCTCCAGCGAGCCGACGACGCGGAGCGCCTGGGCATTGTGGTCGAAGCCGCCAAAATCCTTCAGACAGGCATCCAGCGCCCGCTCGCCGGCATGGCCGAATGGCGGATGACCGAGATCATGGGCGAGCGCCAGGGTTTCCGTGAGATCTTCGTCGAGCCCAAGCTGGCGCGCCAGCGCGCGGGCAATCTGCGCCACCTCCAACGAGTGGGTCAGCCGGGTGCGGTAGTGGTCACCCTCATGGAACACGAATACCTGGGTCTTGTACTTCAGGCGGCGAAACGCGGTCGAATGGATCACCCGGTCGCAATCCCGCCGGAACGGGCTCCGGGTCCGGCTCGGCGGCTCTGCGACCAGCCGGCCGCGGCTGCGATCGGGGTCGCAGGCATAGGGCGCGCGGGGGGCTGCCATTCCGACGGACACGACGAATTTAGTCCCTATCCATTTGATTCTGCGTATCCTTGCACTTAACTATGCCGGACGTGGGATACCAAATGAGTTGGCCAAGTGAATCTGCCAAGTGAATTTGGTATGACCGCGGACCAATCGGAGACGAGCAATGACGACTGCTGTGACCATCAGTGACCGCGCCGCGCGCCGGATTGGGGAGATCCTCAAGGGCGAAGGCACAGGCGCGATGCTGCGCATCTCGGTCGAGGGCGGCGGCTGCTCCGGCTTCCAGTACAAGTTCGACATCGACCGCGACCGCACCGATGACGATCTCGTCATCGAGCAGGAGAATGCGGTGGTACTGGTCGATTCCGCTTCCCAACCGTTTCTGGCGGGGTCGCAGGTGGACTTTGTCGACGATTTGATCGGCGCCTCGTTCCGCGTCAACAATCCAAACGCGACGGCGTCCTGCGGCTGCGGGACCAGCTTCTCGATCTAGCCCAACTCAGAATCTGAAAAACAACCCCATGCACAGTAGCCGATGGCGCGCTTCGGCTTTTTCGAAAACCCATTTGACGCGTCGGGCAAAACAGGGATAATATATGATCATCGCGAGGTCCCCCAAGGACGGGGAGCTCGGCCAGACTCGCGCGCCGCGTCCGACACAACCTGAAGCCCGAAGGAGCACCTGCCGCACCCCTAATCCCTTCGAGAAAATTCGAATCTCGTCAGCGGCGCCATTTCGGTACACGCTATTCCCACCAAAATCAGCCGACTCTGCGATCAACCTAGTTCAGTTGTCGAGTTGAGTGCACTATCACCGAAATGTCCGGGGCTCTCGATCGCGGCGCTGGCTACTCGGCGGGCTGCAGCGTCTGGCCGCGACGCATGATGCGCTCGTGCATCTGCCGGATCATGCGGCTGGCGGTGGTCTCGAACAGGCAGGGAATGACAGCGTGCACCAGCGCCGCCAATGCAGCGCCGAACAGGCGCGCCGCGAAGCCGAGCGCGAACAGGAAATGCTCGCCATAGGATTCATCGACGCTGTGCGGATGGGACAGAAACAGCCGGTGCAGGGTGGATTGCATGCGGGGCTCCAGGGGGCGCGGTTCGCTTGCAATCCCTAGCGGAGTCGGGCCAAGAAGATGTCCCAAATATCACACGATATGTCCTAGATCGGTTGAATTTGGACGATGATTTAGTGCATTATTGGGATAATGGATGAAACGGATTGCAAACTCCTCAACCTGATACAGCATGACGCTGCCCTGTCGCTGGACGAGCTTAGCGAACGGGCGGGACTTTCCCGCAATGCCTGCTGGCGCCGCATCAAGCGGCTGGAAGATGAAGGCATTATCAAGAGCCGCGTGACACTGCTCGATGCAAGCCGCATCAACGTCGGCCTGACCGCGTTCATCGCGCTGCGCACGACCGAGCACAGCGCAAGCTGGCTCGAGCAGTTTTCGAACGCTGTGCGCGACATTCCCGAGATCATCGGCGTCTACCGGATGACCGGCGATGTAGATTATCTGCTGCAGGCCGTCATCCCGGATGTTGCCGCCTATGACAGGCTGTACCAGCGCCTGATCGGGAGGATCACTCTCGCGGACGTGTCGTCGTCATTCGTCATGCAAGAGATCAAGTCAACGACGGTGCTGCCGCTCGACTATGCGCCGGAGCGGGTGAAGCCGTAACATCCGGCGGGGCCACGGTGCCTCCTCTAGATTGTCGCTCCCGCGCTATAAGAGGCATCTGGGATAAGGGCCAGATGGCGGTCCGTTGGCTGCTGCCCTTTCATTCATTCCAGAAAGTTCGGATCTCGCGAGGACGCGCCAGACATGGTCCCGCACGCGAGCAGCAGAAGCTGCAGGCCATCGCTGCCGGTCCGGACACCGCCCGCCGTGGTCCAGAAGGGCACCAAATTCACGATAATGTAGTAATATTGGACGAATGCGATCGGACCGACATAATCGTGCCCGGGGTCCGGCACGACTACCGAACGGATCGCGCTCACGAGGACGATCAGCACGACATTCCCCAGCACTCCGCCGAGGAGAAAGAGCAGCCTCGAAAGCCTGTTGACGATGGGTTGCGGATAGCACTGCACGAAGCCCGCACAAGGCACCGCACGCAGCTCAAATCGGGTTTCGCCTATTCGGCCGCGCCATAGCACTGGGCCGATGCCGATCGACACCAGTTGGACTGGAGCTGACAGCAGCACAGCGCACAGCATATGTCCAAATTCGTGGCACGCGATACCGGCCGCCAGCCCGACGGCCGATGTAGCGAGGACGGCGGGAATCCTGTAGTCGCGAGTCAACACCCATACGCAGATCAGAACGGTTGCAAGACAAAGTAAAGCGACAAGCACGACCCATCGGGCCAGACTGTCCGTCGGCTCATGCACTGCGGCCGTCCTTGCTTCCCGCATCGAACGTGTTCTCCTCACCATCAAAGCTGCCCAGATGACACGGTCGGCGCGAATCGATCGGGTCAGCATCTCGGTGACTGGTGTCTACTCAGTCGCTTTGTTTCAGAAAGCATTGTCCTAGCGCCTTGGACGTTCTGAGTGCCCAATGGGTTCAACATTGGCCGCGCTGGGGACTTGCTAGGAAACCGGACCCCCTCCTGAAATCGAAGGCAGCGTCCGTGGCGCAAAGCGCCGGCAATTGCGGTTTTGCCGATTGCAGCGCACCGCTGGCTCCAGCATCATGGCGGCAGGGCGAAGCAATAGTGCCCATCTTCATCGGCTATGGCGCCAATAGCGGTAGTAAAATTATCCAATGCGCATGATCGATCGCCTGTTCTGTTGCCTCGTTCTATTCCTTGCAATCGCAGCCCTCCCCGTGCTTCCCGCGCACGCTGCCGAAACCTGCCCGTTCATCAGCGCCGACGAGCTCGCCGGTGCTATGCCGGCGCTCAAATGGTCACTGATTTCAAATCAGGACGGCCGCGGCTGCATCTACCAGGGCGGGCGCGGCGACACGATGATGTTGACCGTGTTCCGCAATCCCGACAAGGACCGCGCCAAGGAATTGTACGCGACCTTCGTCAAGACGCTTGGCGAGCGCATGCCGCTTAACGCAGTTGCGGGGATCGGCGACGAAGGCCAGCGCGGGACGACCGCCGCCGACGTGCAGCGTCAGGAGGCGTCGGTCGTCGCCTTGTCCGGCGACTACATTCTGCAGATCGGCGTCTATCCGATCGGCCGGCGCGCCGACGACGCACTGCTCGGACCGCTCACCCAAGTCGCGCGCGTTGCCATCGCCAATGTGAGCAAGAGCAGCGAGCGGTTCGGCAATTGCGAGTGGCTCACTGCCGCCGATGCCGACGGTTTTCTCGACAAGAGCACACTGACGGTCCAGCGGACCGGCGCCGGCAGCTGCATGATGTTCGATCGCGAGGCCAACACCATGACAGTCGCGGTGATCGCGACCTCGCGCGACACGGTCATCAGCATGATGAAACGCCCGGGCGTATGCAAGCACGTGGCGATCCCCGAGCTCGGCAGTGAAGCGTTCGGCGAGCACTCCTGCACCAAGGGCAACGGCAACGCCGTCACCATCTATGTCTGGAAGAACGGCAGGCAGGCTTCGATCCTGTTCGCACCGGTCAAGCCGCATCCAGAGTCCGGCTCGGTCGAGCGCCTGAAGGCGGTCGCCGCGCGAGTCTATGGAAAACTGTGACGGCGCGTTACATCGCTGGCCATAGCTAAGGCGGATAGGATTGCTAGGCTGTGTACCCATAAACTCGGGGCGGGAGGGGACCAAGGCCGCGTCCGCTCTACTCCCACACCGATCAAGTTCGTGCGGCCGCGCATGTCGTCACAACGGGCCAGAATTGTCATTGTTGCCATAAATCAAGATTTCGCATCTTAAGGATTGAGTGGACTGTGGTTCAATCCCCCGCAAGCTTCTGTCCAACCGCATAGACCCTGCAATCGCCGCCGCGCGTATTGATCTTGCATTTCATCAAAGCAGGCTCGCGCGCCTCGACGCCTAAGCGGCCAAATCCAGTACCGCAGCCGCCGCGGGTGCTCACAGCAAAGGCCTTGGCATCATCGGGATTGGAGAGGTAGTCCGCGAACGCCTTCTGACAAGGGGCGATAGCCCCCGGCGGGATTGGCAGCTCAGCGAAGAACGGCGCCTCTATGACGGTCTTGGTCGGAAGACTTAGCTTCTCGAGGAAGGGTTCAACGAACGGAAACCAAGTATCTGCCGGCGCGAGCGCGACGGTATCGTGACCGTTCGATCCGAATGGAGGCAGCACGTGCAACTGCGCAGGCGCACCGCCAGCGCTGTAAGCAGCGAACATGCGCCGTGCCAAGTCAGGACCGTAGGATTGATCGTTCTCAGCATAGAGCCAAAGCACCGGGACACGGGCCGCGCGCCCCAATGCGGCTACTGTATCGACCAAATTATCAGGCGAGCAAGGTTGGCCAGGTGCTGAGAAACTGTGCCAACCGCCATCAAAGTTCACGGTGCCAACTACCCCCGGCGTGTTCTGTGCGGCGACTGCCATCACCGAGAGCCCTCCAACAGAATGACCGAGCAAGACAACGTGCTCGGCGTCGACCCAGGGCTCATTACGCAGTGAAGCGACCGCGGCAATGATATCCTCGCCGGAAACGCGCACAGCGGGAAGATAGTCGCAGGCCTGCCGCAAATACTCGGAGAACCCGCCCCCGGATCGACCATAGCCACGACGCATGATCGAGACCACTGCATATCCTCGCTGGGCAAAGGCGACGGCCATCTTGCTGTAGCCGACCGGAGAGCGGTTGAGGATTTCACTGAAGAATTCATCGCCAAAGATGCCCGGCTGGCCGTGAGTGATCACGACGAGAGGAAATTTGCCGGGGCGATCAGGACGTATTACGAAACTTTCCAGCGACAATTTGTTGCCAGATATCACGACAGGCAACATCATATGCGCGCTCATTAACTGCCCGTCGCCCGCGCGGGCAGAGGCAGTGAACAAGATTAGAAGCAGGGCAATAAGGCGCATGGCGGTGCAAGCTAACACTGCGCATCCAAATTGTCAGCATCCGGCCGGGCGGTGCGAAATTCGTATTCGTGCACCGGGGTTAGCTCGACCGCAGCGGGTCATTTCGGCTTCAGCGGGGGGTGTCGGCACGTCAATGTCTGCTTTGCGGAGCAGGTACGGCCCAGCGATATGGTGGCGAATGCCGATCTCGCCGTCCTAGCTCGATTTCGTCGACGACCTCATCGGCCCTCGTTCCGCGCAAAATTCCCAACACGACGCCATCCTGGGGCTGCGGGACCAGCTTCTCGATCCGATCGGCGGTTTAAGCGCCGGTCATCTGCCTTTCCTCATCCGTCCACTCCACCTCGACCGGCATCAACTCCGGCTGGAGCGGCGCGTCCTCCGTCATCACGTGTCCGTCCAGCCCACGCAGCAGGGCTGCGGCCAGCGCCGGCTTCCGTAGCGGCTTTGCCAGGAAGTCCGACATCCCCGCCTCGCGGCAGATCTTGACGTCTTCGGGAAATGCGTTTGCGGTCAGTGCGATGATCGGCAAGGCGCCGAAGCGCCCGCCTTCCGCGCGGATCGCCCGGGTCGCGGCTAAGCCATCCATCTCGGGCATGCGCACGTCCATCAGCACGATGTCGTAATCGCCTTCGGAGACAGCCGCGACGGCCTCGACGCCGTCGGCGACGACCCGGAGCTCGACCTCGAAGGCTCCCAGCATCTTGCTCACAACCATACGGTTGACAGCGTCGTCCTCGGCGACCAGCACCTTCAGCGGCCGGTCGAGGCTTGCGATGCGGGCCTTGAGCTCGTCGATTTCATCGCGGCCCGAATCCTGACTGGACATCTGCGCCTGGCTCCACGGCAGCACCAGCGTGAAGCGGAAGGTCGAGCCCTCGCCCGGCGTCGAGGTGACGCCGATGGTGCCCCCCATCTGCTCGATGATGCGCCGGGAGATCGCGAGGCCCAGCCCGGTGCCACCGAAGCGGCGGCTGATCGAGGCATCGGCCTGGGCGAAGTCAGAGAACAACTGCCCGAGCTTCTCGGGTGCAATGCCGATTCCGCTGTCCGTCACGGTCCATTCAACGGTCGCGAGCAGATCGCGGCGCGCCCGGCAGATGGCCTTGATCGTCACCTCGCCCCGGTCGGTGAACTTCACCGCGTTGGAGGCGAGATTGAGCAGCACCTGGCGGATGCGCGCGACGTCGCCACGCAGCGTCGGCGGCAGGTTCGGATCAAGCTCGACCTTGACCGCGAGCCCCTTGCTCTTGGCGCTTGCGCGCACCACGGTCGCGACCGTCTCGGCCAGCATCTGCGGCGCAAAGTCGATCGCCTCGAACGCGAAGCGCCCGGCCTCAAGCTTGGAAAGGTCGAGGATGTCGTTGAGGATGCGCTGGAGGTTGTCGCCGGATTCGCGGATCGTGGTGACCGCCTCGCGCTGCTCCGGATCGAGCTTTGTTTCGAGCAGCATGCTGGCGAGCCCGAGCACGCCGTTCATGGGCGTGCGGATCTCGTGGCTCATCACCGCGAGAAAATCCGACTTCGCGCGGCTCTCGGCCTCGGCCTTCTCCGCGCGCCAGCGCTCGGTGACGTCGCGGCCGAAGCCGCGATAGCCGAGAAACTGGCCGTCGCGGTCATAGGCCGGCTTCGCGGTCAGCGACCACAGCCGCGCCTCGCCGCCCGCGACGACCTTCAAATTCATCTCGTGCAGCGGCTCGGCGTGCTCCATCAGGCCAACGACGTCGTAGGCCGCCGCCTTGTCTTCGGGGCAGAGCATGTCGAGCACGTCGGCGAATTGCGATCCTTTCAACAACTGAAGCGGCAATTGCGCGACGTCGGCGAAGCGCTGCGGCACGTCGGTGAGATGCCCTTCGGCATCGGTCTGCCATAGCCAGTCGCTGGCGTTCTCCTGAAAATCCTTCAGCAGCAGCGAGATGATTTCGGTCTGGCGTTCGAGCTCGAGCCGGGCCTTGAGATTGCCGAGGAACAGATTGCCTTGCGAGACGATGTTGCGCGCCATGAAGAACGCGAACAGCAGCAGGAACACCGCGGTCACCAGATACGGCCCGGTGCCGCACAGCAACAGCGCGGCGGTGCAGGCGATGGTCACGGTCGCGAGATAGACGAGGCCGGCGCGCGGGAAGGTCGACAGCGTGAAAGCCCCGCCGGACATCATGCCGACCATCAGGCAGGCGAGGATCAACTGGCTGGTCGGCTCGACCCGGCTGAACAGCGCGAGCGGCAGCGTGCCCCAGATCGCAGCGAGGAAAAATGCCTGCCGCGTCATCTGCCGCGCGGCGCGCGCAGAAGCCTCCTGCGGCGGGTTCTGATGCGAGCGGCGCCATGCGCGCACCGCGAGCGAGGCGGTGGCGGCAAGCGTCATGCCCCAGATCGCGAGGAAATCATTCCAGCCCCTGCCCCAGAACAGGATCAGCACGATGGCGACATTGAGCATGGTGACGGCCATCGTCACCGGAATTGCCCGTGTCACCGCGTCGATCTGCTTGGCGCGGATGCGGCGCAGCTCGCGCTCGCCGAGATCGGCGGTCAGGCCGTCCTCGATCTCGAAGCCGCCGAGCCAGTACAGGAACGCGCCGATCAGGCCGTCTTGCGGCTCAGTGGGCTGTGATGATTTGTGAGGCCATCCCATTCGAAAAAACCTTTTCGGTATCAATGGCCCAGGGCCGGCTTAAGCCGGGTTAATTTTGTGGGAGATTTTGCGGCGTCCTTGACGGGCGCGTTTGCAGTTTGTTCTAACCATGGCCCCTGCCCGGAGCCCGCCGACATGCCCATCAGAGTTGCCACCTGGAACGTGAATTCGGTCCGGCAGCGGATCGACCCCCTGCTGACCTGGCTGAAGGAGTGCCAGCCGGACATCGTCTGCCTCCAGGAAATCAAATGTGTCGACGAGGCCTTCCCGCGGCTGGAGATCGAGGCGCTCGGCTACAACGTGGTGACGCACGGGCAGAAGACGTTCAACGGCGTCGCCCTGCTCTCCAAGCTCAAATTCGACGAGACCAAGTCGGGACTCGCCGGCGACGACGAGGATGCACACGCCCGCTTCCTCGAGGGTGTGGTGACGCTCAAGCGCGGGGTTTTGCGCATCGCCTGTCTTTATCTGCCCAATGGCAATCCGGTCGGGACAGAGAAATATCCCTACAAGCTCAAATGGATGTCACGGCTTCTTGAGTATTCGAAGGAGCGCCTTAAGGCCGAGGAGCCGCTGATCCTCGCAGGCGACTTCAACGTCATTCCGCACGCCCGCGACGTCCACAATCCCGCGGCCTGGACCGAGGACGCCCTGTTCAAGACGGAGACGCGGGAGAGCTTCCAGTCCCTGCTCGGCCTCGGCCTGACCGATGCCTTGCGGGCCGTCACCGACGAGCCCGGGCTCTACACCTTCTGGGACTACCAGGCGGGCGCCTGGCAGAAGAACCAGGGTCTGCGCATCGACCATCTGCTGCTGTCGCCGCAGGCCGGCGATCGGCTCGCCAATGTCGGCATCGACAGCTACGTGCGGTCCTGGGAGAAGCCGTCGGACCACGTGCCGGTGTGGGCGGATCTGGATCTGGAGGCGGCGTAGCCGCCATTCAGGTGGTGGGCACGGCGCATTCGCGCCTTTGCCCACCCGACAAGAGCGAAGTTACTCGTGGCGGCCCTGCACCCACTGTTCCAGCATTTGCAGGCACATGGCGCGGTCGTCGTCCGACGCCTTGGCGAAGGCGCGATTGTAGTTTTCCTTGATCCAGATCTCGTCGGTGCCGGCGCTGTCACGCGCAAGCGTGAGCCACATCAGGCCGCGCGCGGCCTGTCGCGGCAGGCGGTCGCCGTTGAACAGCATCTGCCCGAGCAGCGCCTGGGCCTCGTGCTGGCCCTTCTGGGCGGCGAGGCCGAGCCAGCGCGCGCCGTAGCGGAAATCCTCGCGCGAGGCGTCCGGCGTCTTCAGATAGAGCCGGGCGAGGTCGTACTGGGCATCCGCATTGCCGAAATAGGAGGCGGCATAGGAGAACATCTCCCGCGCCCGGTCCGGGTCGGCCTTGATCTTCGAATTCGGGATACCGCTCAGATAGTAGCGGCCGAGCGCAACAAAGGCGTTGGCCACGACCTGCGCCTGCGGCGCCGACGGGCTGTCCTCGGCATGCGCGTTCGCGATCCGGGTGAAATATTCGAAAGCGCGGACGTCATCCTGGGCCACGCCGTCGCCACTGGCGTACATGCGGCCGAGCTTCCACTGCGCGATGGGATGACCGCCCTCGGCGGCATATTGCAGGGCGCTGAGCGAGGTTTCCTGGGTCGCGACCGGCGGGGCCGCCTTGCGCACCGCGCCCGCAGCACCGGGCAAGGTGGTCACGACCGGAATGGTCGCATCCTTGGGGTTGACCGGCGCGCCGTCGAAGGCGAGCGCCGGCGCGGCCAACGCGGCAGCCCCTAACACAAACGCAACGATGGCACGCCTAGATGTCCGCATAACACTGTTTCTCGTGCGCGCCGCCTGGATGGGTTACTGCCCCATCGACCGCTGGTCCAACCTGCTGAGCATATTTCCAGAGCGCACCCGACGTGTGATTAGTCGCGCGAGGGCTCCATTTGGTTTTGCGCTGGGCGAGCTCGGCGTCGCTCAATTTTACGTTAAGGATCCCAGCGACGGCGTCGATCTCGATGATGTCGCCATCCTGCAACAGTGCGATCGGACCGCCGATGGCAGCTTCCGGCCCGACATGGCCGATGCAGAAGCCGCGGGTGGCGCCTGAAAAGCGGCCATCGGTGATGAGCGCGATCTTGCCGCCCATGCCTTGCCCGGTCAGCGCCGCAGTGGTCTGGAGCATCTCCCGCATGCCGGGGCCGCCCTTGGGGCCCTCGTAGCGGATCACGATGACTTCGCCTTCGCGGTACGTGCGGTTCTGGACGGCCTCGAAGGCGTCCTCTTCCCGGTCGAAGCAACGTGCCGGACCGGTGAACCTCAAGTTGGACATTCCCGCGACTTTCACGATCGCACCTTCTGGCGCCAAATTACCCTTCAGACCGACCACACCGCCTGTGACGGTGATGGGCTTGTCTGCCGGGTGCACCACGTCCTGGTGCGGATTCCATTTCACGCTTTTGAGGTTTTCGGCGATCGTTCGACCGGTGACCGTAATGCAGTCGCCGTGAAGAAATCCGTTGTCGAGCAGCGTCTTCATCAGAAGCGGTATGCCACCTACTTCAAACATGTCTTTGGCGACATAACGGCCACCCGGCTTCAAATCCGCGACATATGGTGTCTTTTTGAAGATTTCGGCGACGTCGAACAGATCGAACTTGATGCCGCACTCATGCGCTATCGCAGGCAAATGCAGTGCAGCATTGGTCGAGCCGCCGGAGGCCGCGACCACGGCGGCCGCATTCTCCAGCGCCTTACGGGTGACGATGTCGCGCGGCCGGATATTTTGGGCGATCAGGTCCATCACCTTCTCGCCCGCGGTCATGCAGAAGGCGTCGCGGATTTCATACGGTGCCGGGGCACCGGCCGAGTAAGGCAGCGCGAGGCCGATGGCTTCCGAGACGGTCGCCATGGTGTTGGCGGTGAACTGCGCGCCGCAAGCGCCCGCCGAGGGGCACGCCACGCGCTCGATCTCGTCGAGGTCCTCGTCCGACATGGCGCCGACCGAGTGCTTGCCGACCGCCTCGAACATGTCCTGCACGGTGACCTGCTGCCCGCGGAAATTGCCGGGCAGGATCGAGCCGCCGTAAATGAAGATCGAGGGCACGTTGAGGCGGACCATTGCCATCATCATGCCGGGCAGCGACTTGTCGCAGCCCGCAAGGCCGACGAGGGCGTCATAGGCATGGCCACGCACGGTGAGCTCGACGGAATCGGCGATGCATTCGCGCGACGGCAGCGAGGAGCGCATGCCGTCATGGCCCATCGCGATGCCGTCGGTGACGGTGATGGTGCAGAATTCGCGGGG
Organism: Bradyrhizobium sp. WSM3983; assembly: GCF_000473045.1. Taxonomy (GTDB): domain Bacteria; phylum Pseudomonadota; class Alphaproteobacteria; order Rhizobiales; family Xanthobacteraceae; genus Bradyrhizobium. The sequence goes on from NZ_AXAY01000003.1 coordinate 51,676, forward strand.
CGTGCCGCCGGCGGATGCGACGCCCTTCTTCACCGCCTGCGCCTGGCGCATCAACGAGATGTTGCAGGGAGCGGCCTCGTTCCAGCACGAGGCAACGCCGACGAAGGGCTGGTGGATCTGCTCGGTGGTCAGCCCCATGGCGTAGAAATAGGAGCGATGGGGCGCGCGCGTCGGACCTTCCGTCACGTGACGGCTCGGCAGCCTCTGCTTGATGTTGGTCTTGGCGTCCATCGCGACCAGTTTCCTTGGCTAACCCTTGTCAGACCCGGAACATCAGACCCAAGATTTGAATCGACCTTGGGATTTCCTGCCGCCTGCAAGGGACCAGCCCAGCCCCTGAAACATTCGAACGATTTTATTCATGTTCGGGTGTGGCCAAAAAGCGGCGCCGATGCGAACGGACTGCGATAACGGGTAAATCGCACGGGAATGTTGCCGGGAGAGCACAATCGTGGCTCAGAGGACACGAAAAAGCCTACTCTATTACCTCGCGGAGATGACAATCCACAACTGGAGATTTTGTGACAAAGGCGGCGCGCCCGATTTCTGGGCGATGACGCCCAAGCCCAACTGAGTCGGCGTTGACGCTGCTAATCCCGTCTTTCTCGAGAGCTTGTGAAGCATTCGGATTTTGCGGTCTTTTTGCGTTTGCCTTCTCGCCGCCTTGACTAATATAGGGTACCCCCCTATCTTATTAAGATGTCGCATACAATCAAGCACAAGTCGAAGCTCGTCGGCCGGGTCCGGCGCATCAAGGGGCAGCTCGAGGCCGTTGAACGCGCGCTCGAGCAGGAGATCGGCTGCGCTGATGTGCTGATGCTGGTGGCTTCCGTGAAAGGCGCGATCAGCGGTCTCACCACCGAGCTGCTGGAAGATCACATCCGCCATCACGTCGTGGATCCAGCGTACGAACAGGATCCGGAGAAGGCCAAGGGTGCCGCCGACCTTATCGATGTCGTCCGAACCTATTTGAAGTGAACGAGATGACCGACCTGTCTCACCTGCTCCAGCAGAGCAGCGCGCATGCATGGATGTTCGTGCCCAGTGCGATCCTGCTCGGTGCCCTGCACGGTCTCGAGCCCGGGCATTCCAAGACCATGATGGCCGCGTTCATCATCGCCATCAGGGGAACCGTGCTCCAGGCTGTGCTGCTCGGCCTGTCGGCGACCATCTCCCATACCGCCATCGTCTGGGCGATCGCGCTGGCGGGATTGTCTTTCGGCCAGGAATTGTCCGGCGAACGCAGCGAGGCCTATCTGCAACTGGCGTCCGCCGTCATCATCATCGGCATCGCCGGCTGGATGGTCTGGCGCACCTGGCGGGAGCAGAATCACGAGCATGACCATCATCACCACGACGAGCCGCACCCCATCTCGTTGGCCGGCTTGCCGCTGCTGATCGAGGTGTTCGAAGGCGACGTGCCGCCTCACTGGCGGATCTGGAGCGAGACCGGCGCGCTTCCCGCAGCCCGCGACATCGAGGTGACCACGATCCGCGAAGACGGTACGGCCCAGACATTCGCGTTCGCCGCTTGCGATGGATACCTCGAAAGTGTCGAGGAGATTCCCGAGCCGCATGCGTTCAAGGCGCGTATCGCACTTGCCGGCGACTCCATCGAGATACTGTTTAGCGAGCACGATCACGACCACATGTATCTCGGCGAAGAGGACGACGCTCATGCGCGCGCCCACGCCGCCGACATCCGCAAGCGCTTTGGGGGACGCAACGTGACGACGGCGCAGATCGTGCTGTTCGGCCTCACCGGCGGACTGATCCCCTGTCCCGCCGCGATCACCGTACTGCTGCTTTGTATTCAGCTGAAGCAGTTCAGCCTCGGCTTTGTCCTGGTGCTGTCCTTCGGCATCGGCCTTGCGATCACGATGGTGTCGGCGGGCGTTCTCGCGGCGCTCAGCCTGCGGCACGTCGAACGACACTGGGGCGGCTTCAGCCGCTACGCCCACCGCGCGCCCTATGTCTCGGCAGCCCTGATCGTCTTCGTCGGTCTGTACACCGGCTGGACCGGTCTGCACGAACTGGTCTCGTGACGAGCAGCGGCGCGGTATCCGCTGCTTTTCCGGTTAGCCTTTCGCGCTCGCAGTCTTGTCGAGCGCGGCACGCAGGCCCTTGGCGAGCTTGACCGCGTCGTCATTGGCCCAGAAGTGCATGAAGAACAGCCGTGGCTGCTCGTCCAGCATGTGGCTGTGCAACGCCGTCACCTCGATGCCATTCGCCAGCAGCGCCGTAATCACCGGGTTCACCTCGTCACCCGACAGAACGAAGTCGCCGGTGATGGCAGCCTTGCCGTTGCCGGTTGGCTGGAAGTTGATGCCGATCGCGACGCCCATCGCCCCGACGGGTGTGAGCGGCATGCCCTCCTGTGTGATCGGATCGCGACGCTTGACGTTGAATTGGTAGACGCCGCCATTGGCCTGGCCCTTCGCGCCGATGATCTGGTCGAGCTTGGCTGTATCGAGATCGACGGCAGGCGGCGGATTGGCCGGTGCGGCAACGGTCAGCGGAGTCTTGCTCTCGGCGAGTGCATCGTGGATCGCAGAGGCCAGCTTGACGGGGTCCCCGTGTCCCGCGACATGCATGTAGAACGTCGCCGGGCTCGCACGCAGCAGATGATTGTGCACGGCTGTGATCTCGAGACCGCTCGCGATCATCTTCGCCATCACGGGATTGATCTCGGTCTCGAGCAGCACGAGGTCGCCCATGACCATGGCGCCGCCATGGGAAGGCTTGAACGCCACCCAGCCGCCGAGGGCCAGCGCCGGCTTGATCGCGACCCCGTCCAGGGTCACAGAGAGATCGCTGCGCGGAAACCCGTATCGGTGAACGTCATCCGAGACGGCGGCCTTGCGGCCGAGCGTTTGGTCGATCGCCTGCCAATTGACGTCTTCCGCCCGCGCCGGCGCGACGAATTGCGCGGCGAGCGATGCTGGACCCACGACAGCGGCCAGCAAGAAGGCTGCGTGACAGATTGTTCGTAGTCGCATGGTCATTCTCCTGGTGTTCCTGCCCCAGGTCGAATCCGTTTTCGGCTCAGGCATTCGCAACCGTGCGCGCCGACGCATGCCGCGCGAGGCGAATGAGCCACTCTGTCGAACGAAACGGAGGTGTAGGAAATGGACATGCTGCGCCCTTGGTGATCAGGACGCGATGCTTGGGCATGTCGCCTCGCGGGGAGACCGCATATCCCCGATGGCTCGAATAGAAGCCCGGAGGTCCAAGCTGTCAACCGCGTGCAATCCGTGGCCCTTCGAAAAGATTTGATCGATCAAATGGAACGAAATCGATTGCGCCCGTCCCGCCCACCGCACAAAACAGCCGCTTCGTTCGCGTCTTCGAAGCCCTCGCCGCCGTCGGCATCGCGGCGCGACCGGCCATCTACGATGAAAGCTTCACTGATGCGGTCCGCGAGCAACTGCTTGCGGTCGACGGCGTGCTTGTCTCAAGCGCGCTGGTTTGCGCCGCGGCCGAAACGCGCGAACACCGCGCTGGTCAGACCGCCGAGCAAGGTCCAGAACACCAGGCTCGTCACCGTCACCGCCGTGACGAACTGATGCGTCAGCGACGACGGCACGTTGGTCTCGATGTTGGCGAGCTCCGGCGCGCCGATCAGATGCGGCAGCGTCAGCAGGATTACGCCGGCGATTGCCGCCGGCACCGAGCGGCGGAAGGCAATCAAGGCGAGCCCGCCGGCCGTGGCCAGCACGGCGGCCAGCCACCAGATCTGGCGCGACAACAGCGGCGCGACAGGCACACCGGGGAGCTCGGGCGGCAGGCCGAGGCCGGGCGCAAGCGTAAAGACGGCAAAGCCCGCCAGGCCCCACAGCAGGCCTTCGTGCCAGGAGACGTTGGCCCCGGTGGCGCCGCTGCGCACGGCGAAGAAGCCAGCCAGCAGCAGGGCGAAGCCGATCGCGGTCAGGATATTGGCGGCGGCGGTATAGGCGTTGCGCTCAAAACCATCGCGCGGCTCCCATGCCCCGGCGCCATGGTCGTGGTCGCCGGCGCCATGGTCGCCGTGATCATGGGCGGCATGGTCATGATCTGCGTGGTCATGATCTGCGTGGTCATGCCCGGTCGTTGCGGGCTGCGCAGTGGCCGGAGCCTCATGCTGGTGCATCTCCGCCGCCTTCTCGAAGACTTCCGCCTTCAGAATCAGGGGGACGGTGCCGAACTGCTGGACGACAGTGACGATGAGACCGACGATGAAACCGGCAATGACCGACGCGAAGACGATCGAGCGAAATGTGCTCATGCCACCCCGGTTAGTGGCAGGGGAACGCGTTCGAATGGCGGACGTCGTGGGCCGCGTTGTGGACGACGTCGATGTGCGAGAAGCCGACCATGCCGATCACGAACACGCCGAGCACCATGGCCATCAGAGCCTGTGACAGCCGTCCCACCTGGCCGGCGGCGACCGGAAGCGTGACCTGGGCCGTGACCGGGGCGTTGGCGAGCTGGGATTGGCTCATGGCTATTCTCCATTGGCGATTTGCGCGTCTTCTAGCAGCTTCCGGGCGATGTCGCGACTGGTAAGATGCAGACTCGTCCCCGGCAAAATGCCCTTGCGGGCAATCTTGGCGCCGGCGGCGGCCCGAAAGGCGGCCTCAAACCGCCGGAAATAGCCGAGGCAGGCCTCCGGCGTGGGCTCGGCGCCGAGCAAGGTCCGGAAGGCGCCCCAGTGCACGGCGCAGATCGCGCCGTGTCCTGTGACGGGAAACACCAGCGACGCGATGTCATCGCGCCAATGGACCTCGTTGCTCAAGCGGTCGCGCGCCCCGCAAAACTTGCGAGCGCGAATGACACGGTCAGGTTGGTGAGGGCCATGGTGATCTCCTGGCGGCGACCCTACCACAGCTATCGACGAATTTCGCCCGCGCGCAATCAGGCCGGGTCCCGCTCAGCGCGCGTCCTGATCATGGCCCGCTCGCCGGCATCGACGAGCTGGCCGATGCCGGTGCGGCCTGTCAGCGCACACCGGATGATGTTCTCGGCGACCGAGCGGCGGAAGCCATGGTCCTCGCCGTCGGGGCGATGGCGGCAGATCCGGTCCAGCGCCAGCTTCATGTTGATGCGTGTGCGGGTGTCGAAATGCTCGCTGATCATGCGCGCGGCCTCGGTGCGTTGGTATCGGGGCGGAAACGTCCGATGAACGGTCCAGTTCCAAAACGGGATCGAGCAATGAATGCCCTAAGTGCGCCCGCGCGGGCGTTGGGCCTGGGCCCAGGCCGCCGTCCCCTCGTGCGGGGGAATGTCGACGCGCTTGATCGGTAACAGCTGCCCGGACGCAGAGACGATTGCGGTCTCCTCACGGCGGCAGCGCGGGCAGACGAAGCGGACCTCGTGCGGCTGTGCCGACCAGTTCGCACGTTTGACATTGGCCGCCATCGGCCAAGCCGCACAATGCGAGCACGACACCAGAAACCGGCCGGGATCGAGCATACCCATTCCAAAGGACTCCGCGTCCTACTGCTCCTTCAATGATCATCTCATGGAAATCGTTCCGGTGCCGGAGCACCGTCAGCGGTTTGGCTCTACCGGTTCCCCAATTGCGAACAGACTGAAATAAAGAAACCGCGGCCTTCGGGCCTTGCTTTCAGCGCGCGCCCTTGAGCGTGCAAGAGGTGGTGCAGGTCACCGTGTTGCCATGGTCGCACGACTTGCAGGCGGCAACGCACTGGTTCATGTCGCGGGGATTGTAGGAAGAGTAGCTGCGCATCGGGCAGAGCGGGGTCGAGCCCGTGACGTCCTGCTCCTGGTTGCAGGCAGCCGTCAGAAGCGCAAACAAGATGACCACCAACAGACGCATGGGATGTCAACCATCGGACGAGCTACGTTCGCGGGCAATGTCGCATAGCAACCTTGCCCCAGGCATTCCCATCGCCAGGAATCGCAACGTACGATCCCTCGCGTCCCATCGAGGATGCGTCTCAATTGTTAAGAAGGGATTGCGATCGCGCGCTATCCCGCAAGGACAGGGATGCCCGGCATCGTGCCTCGCTCCAACAGAAACCTTAGGCCATATCAGGCTGCGGCCCTGGTCGCGATCGCCTGGCGCATGTCGACCGCGAGCTGACGGTACTGGTCCCCGAGCTTCAGGTAGAATTCGCGCTTCTTGCTGTCGGTAGCGAGCTTGGCAATCAGCTCGCATTCGGCGGTAAGTGTCTCGAACCGCTCCAGCCTGTCCTCAAGTTCTGTCATTGGCGTATCCCCATCAAACGCCTCAAGGACAGCTAACGTAAGCCCGGAAATTAGGTCACGACGAACATCGTTATGAGATAAAAACAATTATTCGCGGGCGGACGGCTATTTGCTGTCCATCCTCCAGGCGCCGTCCCAATCAGCCGCGGGCGGATTGGTCTCGAACGCTGCGATGCGGCCGAGCATGGTGCGCGACGGGCCGTCGCCGGGGGCGCTTTCCAGCGCCGTGTTGAACGCGATGCGTGCGTCGTCGAAGCGGCACGCGCGATAGCCGGCAAGACCGTCGGCATAGTGCGCGCGCAGGCTCTCCTGCGACGGAAGAAGCGCGCCTGCCCTGCCCAACACTTCGAACACCGGCTGCGGCACGCTCTGGCCGACCGCCGCAAGACGGTCGATCTCGCGCAATTCGAGCCGCGACCCGATCGCCTCTGCCGTGGCCTGCGAAATCAGGATGCGGGTACCGTAGAGCTTATTGACGGCCTCCAGACGCGAGGCGAGGTTCACCGCGTCACCCATCACCGTAAAGCTCATCATCAGCTCGGAGCCGATGCTGCCGGTCAGCACCTCGCCGGTGGCGATGCCGATGCGCAAATCGCACGCCACCGGCATGGCACGGATGCCGAGCAGATCCGGCAATTGCTTCTGCAGCGCGGGCACCTGCTCGGCCATGTCGATGGCGGACAGCCCTGCGAGCAACGCCTGCTCGTCCTCCTCGATGAAGGGCGGGCCCCAATAGGACATGATGGCATCGCCGATATACTTGTCGATGACACCGCGGTTGTTGCGGATCGGGCCGGACATGAGCGTGAAATAGTGGTTCATCACCTTGACGAGGCCGCGCGGGGTCATGCCCTCGCTCATCGAGGTGAAGCCGCTCATGTCGCAGAACATGATGGTCATCACCCGGCGCTGGCCCTCGATCGCGACTTCAGGCCGATCGATCAGGCCCTGCACCACCTTGGGATCGATGTAGCGGCCAAAGGTCTCGCGAATGCGCTCGTTGTGGCGCAACTGCTCGATCATGCGGTTGAAGGCCGCCGCGAGCTCGCCGATCTCGTCGTGGGTCGAGACGGTGATGTTCTTGTCGAAACGACCCGCCTCGACCTCGCGGGCCCCGGCAAGCAGCAGCCGCACCGGGCGCGTGATGCCGCTGGAGACGAGCAGCGCGAAGGCAAATCCGACGATCGCAGCAAGGAGCGTCACGATGCCCGAGATGATGATCGCCTGACGCTGGTGGCCGATCACCTGCGACGTCGAGGCAAACACCTGCTTCAGCATGTCGGCGCGGATCGCATCGATCTTCTGGTTGAACTGGTCGCGGAGAACGTCGAGGTGTTCGAGCGTGCCGCGGGCCTCCGCCATCTGCTTGGCGTCGACCTGCTTGAGGAGCTTGGCGTGGTCCTCGTTCAAATCGTGACGCAGCTCAGTGACGGCGGTCTCGATGCGGGTCTCGATCCGTGCCAGCGCGGCATTGTCAGACGGCGTCCTGGTATCGTCGATGATCGCATTGATGAGGGTGCGCGCGCTCTCGACCTCCTCCTCGATCCTCCGGTCCACCGCTTCGAACTCGTGAAGGCGCGCCGTATAGGCCTCCTCGTCCGAGGGCGACTCCATCTTCGTCATGATCATGCGCCGCAGCGCCAGTGCCCGCTCCAGCGAGCGGATGTTGGCGCGCGCCAGATGCCCGTAGGCCGGGATGTAACGGTTGGTCAGCTCGTTCAGGAGGACGCCGACCTGACTCGACATCACCATCGACAGGATCGAGGTGACCAGCATCAGGACGATCAACCCGAGGGCGATGCCCACGATCTTGCGCCGGATCGACTGGTTGAAAAGCGGCATGGGGTGCGGGCAAAGGGCTGAATGGACGGCTGGGGAACTCAATACACCGGATTTTGGCCGGGAACACGCGCAATCGAGCCGTTCTTGGCGCCGAGAGCCGCCCGCAAGCGTCGCGCGAGGCGCAGTCGTTAACAAAGGTTAAAACTCTGTTCTATCCCTCGTTGCACAGGTTCCCGTGCTCCATCCGTATTTTGCCGCATTGTTGCGGGAGCGTGAGGAATCCGAAACGATGCTGTGTCACCGTTTTTGACGTCGTTTTGATTCTCGAGCCGCAGACGATCGCGGAGTTTGGTTTGTACTGGTTTCGCAGGGGGACCACGGAATGAACCAGTGCCTACGCTCGCTCGCGTGTGTCGTTGCCATGGCCGCACTTGCGCTCCTTCCGACGGAGCTGGCAGCGAAGAGCAAATCATCATCGCCGAAGAAGACGCATGAGGCCAAGGCCGGCAGCAAGTCCGGCAAGCAGCGGCACGCGGCATCCGGCAAGCACGGCAAACACGCCGAGGCCAAGCGCAAGTCGAAGAAGCAGGACGACGAGCCCGCGGACAAGCCCGCGCCGCCGGCGCTGACCGGCGACCTTGCCGCGCTGAAGGACGCGATCGACCTTGCACGCAAGGGCAAGACCGACGACGCCGCTGCGGCGCGCGACCGCATTGCCGATCCCGCCGGACAGAAGCTCGCCGACTGGTTCATGCTGCGCCATTCCGAGAGCACCGCGAATTTCAAGCGCTACGCCGCATTCCTCGCCGCCAATCCGGATTGGCCGAGCAGCGCCCTGCTGCGCCGGCGCGCCGAAGCGCGGCTGTGGCAGGAAAAGAGCGATGCGGCCACCGTGCACGCCTTCACGATGGATCGCCCAACCAGCGCCAAAGGCAATTTCGCACTCGCCCGCGTGCTGCTCGCCGAAGACGACAGCGACAGGGCCACGCGCCTCGTGCGTGAGGCCTGGCGCTCGGAGGAGCTGTCCGAGCGCAGTGAGGAGGATTCCTACGCAGCGTTCCGCGATCTCCTCACCGCTGAGGATCACCGCGCCCGCATGGACAAGCGCTTGGGCGCCAAGGACTATGCCGGCGCAAGGCGCACTGCAAAACGTCTCGGCGAGGATGCGCTCGCAATCGTCAAGGCCTGCGCCGCGGTGAACGCCAAGGAGGACAAGGCCAAGTATTATCTCGACGACGTGTCAGCTGACGCGCGCCGCGATCTCGGCTATGTCCTCTGCCGCGCGCAATGGCATCTGCAGAAGGACCGCATCGACGACGCGGCTGAAGTGATCCTCGCTGCTGCGCCCGACACCATGGCGGCGCAGGATACCGATGCCTGGTGGCGTGAGCGTCGCCTGCTGGCGCGAAAACTGCTCGACCAGGGCAAATCCAGGACCGCCTATGACGTGGTGCGCGCGGCCGCAGTGCCGGCGATGGAGGTCTATCGCGTCGACTATCACTTCATGTGCGGCTGGATCGCGCTGCGCTATCTCGACGATCCCAAGACGGCGATGGCGCACTTCGCCGCGATCGACGAAGGCTCGGCCAATCCGATCGCGTTGTCGCGCGCACATTACTGGCGCGGCCGTGCGGCCGAGGAGATGGGCGCAGTCGCCGACGCGCGCATGAGCTACAGGGCCGCCGCGCGCTATCCCACGGCCTATTACGGCCAGCTCGCTCGTGCGAGGCTCGGCCTCGAGGGCATCGAGCTGCGCCCGCCTTCGCCCGTGCTGGCGTCTGCCGACGCCCCGCTCGCGGACGATCGCGTGCGCGCCGCCGAGATGCTGTATGGCATCGGCGAGCGCGACACGGTGTACTATTACGCCGAGGATTTTTCCAAGGAGAGCACCGACGTCGCCGCGCTCGAAGCGCTCGGGGAACTCGCCGGCCGGCGCAACGATGCGCGCGTCATGCTGGAGGTCGGCAAGTCGGCGCTGGCGCGCGGACTGGCGCTCGACCATTACGCCTTCCCGACCATCGGCATCCCCGAGCATAAGCAGGTCGCACCCGCGATCGAGACCAGCGTGATCTATTCGGTGGCGCGCACCGAGAGCTCGTTCGACCAGCGCGACAAATCGGCTGCGAATGCCGTCGGCCTGATGCAGGTGACGCCGGAAGCCGGCCGCGACACCGCAAAGCGCTTCGGCGTGACCTATGATTGGGACAGGATGGTCTCCGACCCCGTCTACAACACCCAGATGGGCGCCGCCGAGCTCAGCGCGTTGCTGTCGGAATATCGCGGCAGCCAGATCATGACCTTCGCCGGCTACAATGCCGGCCGCGGCCGGGTGCGCGAATGGGTGCAGGCGCACGGCGATCCCAGAGATCCAAAGGTCGATCCGGTCGATTGGGTCGAACGCATCCCGCTGTCGGAGACGCGCAACTACGTTCAGCGCGTGATGGAGAACGTGCTGGTGTACCGCGCACGGTTCGAGGGCAGCGGTGCAGTCGCGGGCAAGAGCGACCAGCGCGTAGTGACGCAGGAAATCAGCGCAGCGGCCCCCGTGGCAGCCGCAGCACCCGCTCCCTAGTTGGCGCCGCCGGGGCTGGCCGCGGCGCCTGTGAGGTTACGTTGCTGCGGCTTCCACGCGAGTGCAGTCGCGCAGTCAGGTGTCACCTCCTTCCGTCGTGATCAGATCGCGACCGTCCAAGTATGCGCCGGTCAAGGCTCTCGCGAAGGCCCAGATCTGTGTCGTGCAGCTCCAGCACGAGACGGCACTCAGGACCGCCAACATCTCGATCATGTTCCCAGCGCCGTTCCAGGCGGCCGGCTCTCCGCGCCCAAGCATCGACCACGGCATCAGCAGCGTCACGAGTTCGCCTCGGCGGTAGCAGTCATAGTCACAGTAGCGGCGCTGTGTCCGCACATGCCGGACATAGCCGGATCGGATCGACCGCGAGCATGTGCTGCACGTCGCCGCGCATGATGGGGGTTCGTGATTGACCAGCACGAAGTTCATGAAGCCGCCCTCACGCGATCGTTCGCGAGGGCCTCGCAGAACAACGCGTAGCACTGATAATCGCAGTACGGCAGACGGGTCGCGATCTCGCGGAGATAGCTGCCGCTGATCGGCTCGCAGCACTGCATGCACCACGCCTGCCGGAATGGGGTCCGGCCGTTCACCAGCACGAACGCGAATCTCAAGTGGCACCTCCCAAAGCGAAGCAGTAAACGCTGTCCAGCGGAGACACTGCAGGTGGTGGAGCGCAAAGATGGTTTCGGCCGTCCGGATTATCCCTGTTTCGTTCCACTTTTTGCGGCGGGACCGGAATGTATCTTCCGTCCTCCCTGCGCCGTGCATAGATCTGGCCGTCGATGTACTTGATATCGGTCGGATAGCAGTCAGCGCTGTTGCAGCAGCTGAGGCTCGGATTGTCCGGCATGTGCCAGGTCGAATAGAATTTTTCGTGCAGCCGCTGATCCTGGGGTGGGTGCTCGCGATGAACGGCGCCGTGTCCCGTCTCCTGCGCCTGGACCGTCGCGGTGGAGCAGAAGAGAACGATCGAGCACAAGAGCTTGCATGGGCGGTTCAAGACACGGGCTCCCAGGATCAGACCTTCGGAACGATGTCACCTCTCCAATTCAGCCTCACGCGCACTGAGCCCGGAACAACCACCGACGGTCGCGTTCGCGGCGTGTGCGGAAGCGATCGACACACTTCTTGGAGCAGAGCGCGGTGCGCCACGAGTAGTAGCGGATCAAACCAAATTTGCTGCCACACACCCCACAGCCGTTGGCTGAAGAGCACCCTTTGGACCCGGATAGGCCACCCTCAGGAAGTGCCGATGTATCGCACATTGTTATCTCCCTCGTTGTGTTGCTTGCGCTCTTGCTCGTTGGTTCCCTTCGAATTCGCGCGGGTAGCGGCTTGCCGCGATCGCTGCTGCGCGTCGAGAATTGCAGCCGCCTCGACCTTGGTTGTCCGCCTGTCGGTAAGACGCCCCGGCGGCAAGCTCGGACCAGGTTCTCGTACGCTCGCTGCGACTGACTGGTCCCGATTGGACATGAGCCTAGCCCGCCGGGCACGAGGCGCTCAATTGTACGGAGGTAAACGGCCGACATGATTAGGAATGAAGGAGCTAAACCTAGGTTTATCCGTACTCGCCCGGGGCTCCTGCGCTGACTCATGTTCAACGAGACGGCGCACGATGCTCCGGCTGCACGGTCACCGTGAAAACCTTGCTGGCACGGCTGACTTGACGCGCCGCGATGGCCGGGGCGGCGATCGGTCCGTTCAAAGGCGAACCTCATAACGGCCATCCGACTGAGGCCGGAATTGCTCCTCTCGCGGCAACGTGCTCTACTCGCGTTCACGCAGAGAGTGCCGGGAGCGCCTGCGATGAAGCCAGGCCGGGCAGCGACGTTCGGGAAGTCAGCCGCGCAATTCCTCGTCGGCTGCGTCAGGCAAACTGTCACCGTTAAGCCGCGCACCGAACCCGATGGCGGCTTGCTCGAGGCGGTCAAGCAGTGGCAGCAAGTCTTCGAGCACAATCCGGTCATGTACTTCATGGTCGATCCGGCCGGAACCGTGATCAACGTGAACACGTTCGGCGCCGCGCAACTGGGCTATACGACCGCCGAGTTGATCGGCCGATCGGTGCTGGATGTCTTCTTCGAGGAAGATCGCGACTTTGTCCGCGCGTGCGTTGCGCTGTGCCTTGAGACCGTCGATCAGTCCCACACCTGGGAGATCCGGAAGGTGCGCAAGGATGGCTCGGTGCTATGGGTGCGCGAGAACGCCAAGACCATGCTGCGGGCCGATGGCGGGCCAATCGTGCTGGTCGCCTGCGAGAACATCACCGAGCGCAAGGAAGCGGAGAATGCTCTGCGACAGAGCGAGGCTTATCTCGCCCAGGCGCAGGAATTGAGCCACACCGGCAGTTTCGGCTGGAGGGCCGCAACCGGCGAGATCACATGGTCCAAGGAGACCTATCGCATCTTCCAATGCGATGAGGGGACCAAGCCGCAGATTCCGGTCATGCTCCAGCGAATCCATCCGGAGGACCGACTCGCGGTGCAACAGACCACGGGTCGGGCGGCGCGCGAGGGAGAAGACTACGACCACGAATATCGGCTCCTGATGCCCGACGGCTCCATCAAGTACGTCCGAGCAGTGGCCCGGGCCATGCGAGATTCCGGCGGTCGCGTGGAGTTCGTTGGATCGGTGACCGACATCACGGCGACCAAAGAGGCAGAGCGCAGGCTGCGTGAGAGCGAGCAGCGCTTTCGCGCCTATGCCGAAACCGCGTCTGACTGGTTCTGGGAGACGGGGCCAGACCACCGCGTGACCGTAATATCCGAACACTCCGATACCGTTACCGCCCCCGCGGGCCTGATCGGGCTCACCCGTTGGGACATTGCCCCGGACGCCGATCTCGAGCCGGAAAAATGGCGACAACATCGGGCAGCGCTCGACGCCCACACCGCGTTCCGCGACTTGGTGTATCGCAGCAAGGACCGCAACGGGCAGCCGATCTATGTCCGGACCAGCGGCAAGCCGTTCTTCGATGCCAACGGGAATTTTCTGGGCTATCGTGGCGTCTGCACCGACGTGACCGCGGCCATCCGGGCCGATCAGGCCGAAGACGCGTTGCGCAAGGCCCAGGCCGAGCTCGCCCATGTTACGCGCGTCACGACACTGGGCGAACTGACCGCTTCAATCGCGCATGAAATCAACCAGCCCCTCGCTGCAGTGATCGCAAACGCCGACGCCTGCCTTGCGTGGCTGCAGCGCAGTCCGCCAGATCTCAAGGCGGCGGGCCGCTCCGTGGAGTGGATCATCGAGGACGGCAAGCGTGCCAGCGACGTGATCCGTCACGTTCGGGCGCTCGCCAAACGGACCGAAATCGAGATGGTTCCGCTCGACGCAAACTTGGTCGTGCGCGAGGCCGTCGCGCTCGTACAGCGCGAGATGGCCAGCCACGCCGTGTCGGTGCGAATGGAGCTATCGTCGGCCATGCCCAAAATCTTTGGCGATCGGATCCAACTGCAGCAGGTCCTGATCAACCTGATCATGAACGGGATCGAGGCCATGGAAGACGTCCATGACCGCCCGCGCGAGCTGGCGATCCGCTCAGCAGCGGATGGCGAGGGCGCGATGCTGGTGAGCGTCGCCGACTGCGGCGTTGGCATCGATGAACAGGCGATAGACCGCCTGTTCACGCCGTTCTTCACCACGAAGTCCGGCGGCATGGGCATGGGGCTGTCGATCTGCCGCTCCATTATCGAGACCCATGGCGGACGACTTTCCGCCGCTCCGAACCAGTCGGGCGGCGCGACTTTTCAGATCACCCTGCCCCTCCATCGCGAGGAAGCATCGTGACCGAGCGCTTGGAGCCTTCACCGCCGCAGGAGAACGCCGATCAGCCGATCGTCTTCATCGTCGACGACGACGCCTCCATGCGCCGTGCGCTCACCAACCTTTTCGAGTCGGTCGGCCTCAAGGTCGAAGCGTTCGGCTCGGCGCCGCAGCTGCTCCATGCCAAGCCGCCACAAGTGCCCAGTTGCCTCGTGCTCGACATCCGCCTGCCCGGAGCCAGCGGCCTTGACCTGCAGTCCGATCTTGCCAAGGCAGATATCCACACGCCTATCATCTTCATTACCGGTCACGCCGATATTCCCATGACCGTTCGGGCCATGAAAGGCGGCGCGATCGATTTCCTGACCAAGCCGGTCCGCGACCAGGACATCCTGGACGCAGTCCAGGCCGCGATCGAGCGAGACCGCAAGCGTCGAGATTTCAATAAGACGGTCTTGAACGTCAGATCACGCTTCGAGTCGCTCAGCTCGCGGGAGCGGGACGTATTGGCACTGGTGACATCCGGTCTGATGAACAAGCAAGTGGCCGCCCAACTCGGATTGGCGGAAATCACCGTCAAGATCTATCGCGGCAACATCATGCGCAAAATGGGCGCGAAGTCCCTGGCCGACCTCGTGAGAATGAGTGAGGCGCTCGGGATTCGGCCCAGCCGGTCCGACGCACAAACCTAAGTATGAGTTTGCAACGGTGAGTGGCAGGTCCATCTTGCGTTCTTAGGTTGGGCCGTAGCGACGGCAAGCGTAATCCCGGGCGAGGAGCAGACGTCTTGTCAGCGGCTTCGGTCATTTCGGTGCTTGACGATGACCCCTATGTGCGGGCGGCGATCAACAATCTCCTGGAATCGCGCGGGTATATCGTCCACACATTCGCTTCCGCCGAAGAATTCTTGAGCTCGACCGACTCCAGCCTTACCTCCTGCATCGTCGCCGACGTGCAGATGCCGATTAAGACTGGAATCGATCTGTTGACGCAGATGCGCGCGCAGGGTTCGGCTGCGCCGTTCATCTTGATCACAGCTTTCCCGGATGAGAGCGTTCGTATGCGTGCGCTCAAAGCCGGGGCAATCTGTTTTCTCGGCAAGCCGTTCGCCACCGCAGAGTTGATCCAATGCCTGGAGCGGGCGCTGGCCGCGCGCTTCACTCCACCTTGATGTTCGCTGCCTTGATGATCGGCCACCATTTGGCGATCTCTGCTTTCTGCCGCGCACCGAGCGCCTCCGGGGTGAACTGATCCTTGGGCGTCATCTCCAGGCCCTGGCTTTCGAGCTGCTTCTTCACGGCGGGATCGTTCAGTGCTTCCACGGCGGCCGCATTGAGCTTGGTGACGATCTCCTTCGGCGTGCCCTTCGGCACCCACAGGCCCGACCACAGCGTCATGTTGAAGCCCTTCAGGCCCGCTTCATCCGCAGTCGGGATGTCTGGCGCCGAGGCCAGGCGCTTGTCGTCGGTGATGGCGTAGGCGCGGATGGTACCGGCGCGGACCTGGTTGATGGAGTTGGAGGTCTGGTCGACGATGACGTCGATCTGGCCGGCGATCAGATCGTTCAGCGCGGGCGCTGTGCCGCGATACGGCACGTATTGCAGCTTGATACCGGAGACGCTCTCGAAATAGACGCCGGCGATGTGGCTGCCGGAGCCGGCCCCGGCCGTGCCGGCCGTCGGCGGCGACGGCCGCGATTTCAGCCATTCCAGCAACTCTTTCAGAGACGTCGCTGGCACCGCGTTCTTGCTGACCACGATCATCGGGTTGCTCGGCAGCAGCACCACCGGTTCGAGATCGGCGACGAGGTCATAATTGAGCTTGTAGACGGCGCCGTTGGCGACGTGGGTGCCGAGATGGCCGAAGGAGATGGTGTAGCCGTCCGGCGCCGAATGCACGGCACGGCCGACGCCGATCGAGCCGCCGGCACCGGTGACGTTCTCGATCACCAGGGGCTGGCCGAGCGACACCCGCATCCGCTCAGCGAGCACGCGCGCCATCGCATCCGACGGGCCGCCGGCCGCGAAGGGAACGATGATGGTGATGGGGTGTGTCGGATAATCGTCGGCGCGCGCGGCGCCGGTGAGAGCGAGAATACCGAACAGCCCGGCCCAGATGGCCTTCTTCATTGTGGTCTCCCCGACGATGTTCTTGTTCCTTTCACCTCTCCCCGCTTGCGGGGAGAGGTCGGAATTCGCGCGTAGCGCGGATTTAGGGTGACGGGGGACTCTCCGCAAATCCAACTTCCACCGTCTCCGCGGAGACTCCCCCCTCCCCGCAAGCGGGGCGAAGGAGACGATCTAGAACTGCGTGTAGTCAATCGGCTTGTGGCGATCGAGCGTGCGGGTGACCGGCGGCAGCGGGTATTTCAGGCCGGTCGCGCAGTTGAACAGCATCACGCGGTCGGTCTTGCTGACGCGGCCGTCGGCGAGGCTTTCCTTGTAGGCGGCGTAGGTCGCGGCGCCCTCCGGGCACAGCAGCAGCCCCTCCTCGCGCGCGACCTCGTTCAGCGCCGCCGAGATCTTGTCGTCGTCGACCGCAATGGCAAAACCCTTGCTCTCGCGCACGGCGCGCAGGATCAGGAAATCGCCGATCGCCTGCGGCACGCGGATGCCCGACGCGATGGTGTGGGCGTCCTCCCAGCGCGTCGCATGCTCGGTGCCGGCTTCATAGGCCCGCACCATCGGCGCGCAGCCGGAGGCCTGTACCGCGACCATGCGCGGACGCTTTGAGCCGATGAAGCCGATCTTCTCGAGCTCGTCAAAAGCCTTCCACATGCCGATCAGGCCGGTGCCGCCGCCGGTCGGATAGAAGATCACGTCGGGCACGTCCCAGCCGAGCTGCTCGGCAAGCTCGAGACCCATCGTCTTCTTGCCTTCGATGCGGTACGGCTCCTTCAGTGTCGAGGTGTCGAACCAGCCGACTTTTGCTTTTCCTTCGCCGACGATCTTTCCGCAATCGTCGATATAGCCGTTGACGCGGTAGACGGTCGCGCCCTGCAGCTCGATCTCGCTGACATTGACCTCCGGCGTATCGGCGGGGCAGAAGATCGTGGTCTTGATGCCGCAGGACGTGGCATAGGCCGCAAGCGCCGCACCGGCATTGCCGTTGGTCGGCATCGCCATGTGCTTGATGCCGAGCGCCTTGCCCATCGACACCGCCATCACCAGGCCGCGCGCCTTGAACGAGCCGGTCGGCAGGCGTCCCTCATCCTTCACGATGATTTCGCCGCCGTCGAGCTTCTTGCCGAGCTTCGGCAGCCGGATCAGCGGTGTGGTAACTTCACCGAGCGAAACGATGTCTTTGCATTTGCGCACCGGCAGCAGTTCGCGATAGCGCCACATGTCGGCGGGGCGCTGGCTTAGCGCGTCCTTGGTCAGCGCCTTCTTCACGCCGGCGAGGTCGTAACGCACCAGCAGCGGCTTGCCGGCCTTGGAGAGATTGTGGACCTGGTCGGCCCCGTAGTGATCGCCTTCCATCGCGCATTCGAGATGCGTGACGAAGGTTGGCCGTTCGATGGTGAGGTTGTCGTTGTCGTGCATGGGGTTGGCCCTCTTTCTTTTTCTAGCGTGTTTGACTGCCTGCCCCGTCACCCTTCGAGGCTCGTTCAGTGTTGCGCGCAACGCTTTGCTCGCACCTCAGGATGACGGGTCGGGGACAGCGCCGCGTTCTCCCGTCAAATATTCAACACCCTTCCATAGGCATCCAGCACGGCTTCCTTCATCATCTCCGACAGGGTCGGATGCGGGAATACCGTGTGCATCAGCTCTTCTTCCGTGGTCTCCAGATTCATGGCGACGACGTAGCCCTGGATCAATTCGGTCACTTCAGCACCGACCATGTGGGCGCCGAGCAACTGGCCGGTCTTCTTGTCGAAGATCACCTTGACCAGGCCCTGGTCTTCGCCAAGCGCGATCGCCTTGCCGTTGCCGACGAAGGGGAAGCGGCCGACGCGGATCTCGCGTCCGTTCTCTTTCGCCTTGGCTTCGGTGAGACCGACCGAGGCAACTTGCGGCTGGCAATAGGTGCAGCCCGGAATCAGGTTCTTGTCCATGGGGTGCGGATGCAGCCCCTTGATCGCTTCGACACAAACCACGCCTTCATGCTCGGCCTTGTGCGCCAGCATCGGGGGACCGGCGACGTCGCCGATGGCATAGATGCCGGGGACGTTGGTCTTGCCGTAGCCGTCGATGACGATGCAGCCGCGATCGGTCTTCACGCCGAGCTTTTCGAGGCCGAGATTCTCGATGTTGCCGACCACGCCGACGGCCGAGATCACGCGCTCGAATTCGGTGTTGACGGGCTTGCCCTTGCCGTCGTCGATGGTGGCGACGACGCTGTCGGCCTTCTTCTCGAGCTTGGTCACCTTGGTCGAGGACATGATCTTGATGCCCTGCTTCTCCAGGCGCTTGCGGGCGAGGCCCGCGATCTCGGCGTCCTCAACGGGCAGGATCTGCGGCAGCACCTCGACCACGGTGACATCAGAACCCATGGTGTGGAAGAACGAGGCGAACTCGATGCCGATCGCGCCCGAGCCGACCACCAGCAGCGACTTCGGCATCTTCTCCGGCACCATCGCCTCAAAATAGGTCCAGATCAGCTTCTTGTCGGGCTCGAGCCCCGGCAGCACACGCGGTCGCGCGCCGGTGGCGACGATGATGTGCTTGGCCTGATAGCTCCCCTCGCCCAGAGCACCTTTCGGTCCCTCGACGTCGGACTTCTTCACCGTGACCTTGCCGGGCGCATCGATCGAGGCGGCGCCCCAGATCACGCTGACCTTGTTCTTCTTCATCAGGAACCCGACGCCGTCATTGAGCCGCTTTGAGACGCCGCGCGAGCGCTGCACCACCGCCTTCGGGTCGAACGAGACGTTATCGGCCGACAGGCCGTAATCCTTGGCGTGCTGCATGTAGTGATAGATCTCGGCCGAACGCAGCAGCGCTTTCGTCGGAATGCAGCCCCAGTTCAGGCAGATGCCGCCGAGATAGGATTTCTCGACGATCGCGGTCTTCAAGCCAAGCTGGGCGGCGCGGATCGCGGTGACATAGCCGCCGGGGCCGGAGCCGATAATGATGACGTCGAAGGATGTGTCGGCCATTGCGGCTCCCATTCAACTGAACTTCGTAGGGTGGGCAAAGCGAAGCGTGCCCACCGCCTTCCAACGCTATAAAATAAGGTGGGCACGGCGCGTTTCGCGCCTTTGCCCACCCTACGTATGCACCGTTCGCGGCTCACACCATCATCATGACGGGGTTTTCGATCAGCTGCTTGAACGCGCCGATCAGCTCGGCGCCGAGCGCGCCATCGATGGCGCGGTGATCGCAGGACAGCGTCACGCTCATCATCTGCGCGATTTCGATCTTGCCGCCGCGCACGACGGGGCGCTCCTCGCTGGTGCCAACCGCGAGGATCGTGGCATGCGGCGGGTTGATCACGGCAGTGAAATCCTTGATGCCGAACATGCCGAGGTTGGACACCGCGGTGGTGCCGCCCTGGTACTCTTCCGGCTTCAGCTTGCGCGTGCGAGCACGCGCCGCAAAATCCTTCATCTCGTTGGAGATGGTCGACAGCGTCTTGGTCTCGGCCTTGCGGATGATCGGCGTGATCAGGCCGCCGGGCATCGCCACGGCAACACCGACGTCGGAATGATGGTGCTTGACCATGCCGCTCTCGGTCCAGCTGACGTTGCAGTTCGGGATCTTCTGCAGCGCGACCGCCATCGCCTTGATGACGAAGTCGTTGACCGAGATCTTGTAGAGCGGCTTCTTCTCCTTGTCCTTCGGCGCGGCGGCGTTGATCTCCTCGCGCGCGGCGAGCAGCTTGCCGATGTCGCAGTCGATGGTCAGGTAGAAGTGCGGGACGTTCTGGATCGATGCCGTCAGGCGCTGCGCAATGGTGCGGCGCATGCCGTCATGCGGGACGATGTCATAAGAACCCGGCTCGAACAGCGACAGGATCTGCTTGTCCGACATGGTCGGTGCGATCGAGGGCGCACCAGCGGACGGTGCCGCGGCGGGCGCTTTGAGGCCCTTGCCGGACTTGGCCTGCTCGACGTCGCGCGCAACCACGCGGCCATGCGGGCCGGTGCCGGTGACCATCCCGACATCGATGCCGGCTTCCTTGGCGATGCGGCGCGCCAGCGGCGATGAGAACACGCGGCCGGCATGGCCGTTACTCTGCGCGGCGGGTGCCGCAGCTTGCGATGCCGGGGCAGCGGCCGCCGGCGGTACAGCCTTCGGTGCGGCCGGCGCTGGAGCCGGTGCAGCAGCGGGAGCTTCAGCGGCCTTGGGCGGCGCGGCCGAGGCGCTGGGCTTGACGCTACCTGCGGCCTTCACGTCCTCGCCCTCGCCAGCGAGTACCGCGATCACGTCGTTGACCGGCACGTCCTGCGTGCCCTCGGGCACCAGGATCCTGGCGATCGTCCCCTCGTCGATGGCCTCGACCTCCATGGTGGCCTTGTCGGTCTCGATCTCGGCGATGACATCGCCGGATTTGACCTTGTCGCCTTCCTTCTTCAGCCACTTGGCGAGGTTGCCCTTCTCCATCGTCGGCGAAAGAGCGGGCATCAGGATGTTGATGGGCATGCTGACCTCACGAAGAACTTCTCAAAAATGCCGTCCCCGGAAGCGAGGACGAACAGACCAGGTTTAGTTGCCGATGTCGCCTTGCCACAGGCGCTCATTGGCGGGGATGGAACGCCAGTTCTTCATCATGGTGATGGAGCGGTCGTCGGCAAGATCGATCCAGGGGATTCCGAACTTGTCGAGGATGTCCTTGGATCCCTCGAAGGTGACGGATTCCCCGATCACCACCAGTTGAACCTTGAACAAGGCGAGCGCGCCGGCACACATCGAGCATGGCGACAGCGTGGTGTACATGACGGTGTCGTGGAACGAGATCGCGCCGGCTTCGCGCAGGCAGCTCATCTCGCCATGAAGGATCGGATTGTTCTCCTGCACGCGGTTGTTGTGACCACGCGCGATGATCTTGTTGTCGCGCGTCAGCACGGCACCGATCGGCAATCCGCCTTGCGAGATCGAGTCCTGCGCCTCGCGGATCGCCTCCAGCATGAAATCGAAATGGTAAGCTTCGACGGCCACGGTCAGTGTCCCTTCCCGCGCGGCGTCGTGGTGCCAGTGTCGGTCGGACGCTCGATCTCCGCCTGGAACATCTCCAGGATCCGGTTCAGCGCGTCCTCTTCGGTATATTCGCTCTCGCGCGCATAGGCGCGCGCGGCGTGGCGGGCGAGATCGACCAGCAGCAGGCCCCACATGTCGGGCTCCTCGAAGGCCCGCTGGAACGCCATCGACAGCCCGCCGTCCAGCACGAACACGCGCAGAATCTCGACCGCATCATCGCGGGCGAGAACGTCGGGTGGCAATGGCTGCTCCTTCGGGCCCGCCATGGTCTACCTGTAGCAGACCGCTTTGGCGGCCTCGACGACTTCGGCGACCGTCGGCAGCGCGAGCTTCTCGAGGTTTGCGGCATAGGGCATCGGCACGTCCTTGCCGGACACGCGCGCTACCGGCGCATCCAGATAGTCGAAGGCGTTCTCCATGATGCGCGCGGCGATCTCGGCGCCGACGCCGCTCTGGGCCCAGCCCTCTTCCACCGTGACGGCACGCCCCGTTTTCCTCACCGAGTTGATGATGGTCTCGGTGTCCATCGGTCGCAGCGTGCGCAGGTCGATCACCTCGGCCTCGATGCCGTCCTTGGCGAGTTCGTCAGCGGCCTTCAGCGCATAGGTCATGCCGTTCGACCAGGAGATGATGCTGACATGGCTGCCGGAGCGCACGATGCGTGCCTTGCCGATCGGGATCACGAAGTCGTCGAGCTTCGGCACTTCGCCGGTATGGCCGTAGAGCACCTCGTTCTCGAGGAAGATCACCGGATTGGGATCGCGGATTGCGGCCTTGAGCAGGCCCTTGTAGTCAGCGGCCGAGAACGGTGCGACGACCTTGAGGCCCGGAATGTTCGAGTACCAGGACGAATAATCCTGGCTGTGCTGGGCGGCGACGCGCGCAGCCGCGCCGTTGGGCCCGCGGAACACGATCGAGCAGCCCATCTGGCCGCCGGACATGTAGAGCGTCTTGGCCGCGGAGTTGATGATCTGGTCGATCGCCTGCATGGCGAAGTTGAAGGTCATGAACTCGACGATCGGCTTCAGCCCTGTCATCGCCGCGCCGACGCCGACACCGGCAAAGCCGTGCTCGGTGATCGGCGTGTCGATGACGCGCCTGGCGCCAAATTCCTGGAGCAGGCCCTGGGTCACCTTGTAGGCGCCCTGATATTCGGCGACCTCCTCGCCCATCACGAAGACATCCGGATCACGGCGCATCTCTTCGGCCATGGCGTCGCGCAACGCTTCGCGGATGGTCTGGGTGACCATCTCGGTGCCAGCAGGCACTTCCGGATCGGGCTCGGCGACAGCCTGCAGCGCAGGCGCAGGCTTCGGCGCGGGTGCCTCGGCCTTCGCAGCGGCGGGAGCTGCGGACTCCGCAGCCTTCTCCTGCTTGGCCGCGGGTGCCTTTGCAAGATCGGCGGCGCTCTCGCCGTCGGCAAGAATGGTCGCAATCGGCGTGTTCACGGGAACGTCGGCGGTGCCCTCGGCGATCAGGATCTTGCCGAGCGTGCCTTCATCGGTCGCCTCGACCTCCATGGTGGCCTTGTCGGTCTCGATCTCGGCGATCACGTCGCCCGACTTGATCGTCTCGCCCTCTTTTTTCAGCCATTTGGCGAGGTTGCCCTTTTCCATCGTGGGCGACAACGCGGGCATCAGCACTTGAATTGGCATATCGACTCCAAAAGAAAGCTTGCGCGCGTTTTAGCGATAAACATCGGTCCAGAGCTCGGCGGCATCCGGCTCGGGATCATGCTGGGCAAAGTCGGCGGACGCATTGACGATGTCGCGCACCTCGGCGTCGATCGCCTTGAGGTCCTGCTCGCTCACCTTCGCCGCGAGCAGACGGTTGCGCACCTGCTCGATCGGGTCCTGGTCGTGGCGGACCTTCTCGACCTCCTCGCGCGTTCTGTACTTGGCCGGGTCAGACATCGAGTGGCCGCGATAGCGGTAGGTCTGCATCTCCAGGATCATCGGCCCTTTGCCGGAGCGGCACCAGGCGGCGGCCTCGTCGCCGGCAGCCTTCACGGCGCGGACGTCCATGCCGTCGACCTGCATGCCGGGGATGTTGAAGGACGCACCGCGCTTGGAGAAATCCTGCTGCGCCGAAGCGCGCGAGACCGAGGTGCCCATGGCGTAGCGGTTGTTCTCGATGACGTAGATCACCGGCAGCTTCCAGAGCTCCGCCATGTTGAAGCTCTCATAGACCTGGCCCTGGTTGGCCGCACCGTCGCCGAAATAGGTGACGCTGACATTGCCGTTGCCGCGATAATTGTTGGCAAAGGCGAGACCGGTGCCGAGCGAGACCTGCGCACCGACGATGCCGTGGCCGCCGTAAAAATGCTTCTCCTTGCTGAACATGTGCATGGAGCCGCCCTTGCCCTTGGAATAGCCGCCGCGGCGTCCCGTGAGCTCGGCCATGACGCCGTTAGCCTCCATGCCGGTGGCAAGCATATGCCCGTGGTCGCGATAGCCGGTGATGACCTGATCGCCCTCCTTCAGGGCCATCTGCATCCCGACCACCACGGCCTCCTGGCCGATATAGAGGTGGCAGAAGCCGCCGATCGCGCCCATGCCGTAGAGCTGGCCGGCCTTCTCCTCGAATCGCCGGATCAGGAGCATGTCGCGGAGCGCCTTCAGCTCCTGTTCCTTGGTGAATTCCGGGGGCGAACCGCCGTTGGTCTTGTCTTGCGGGCTGCTTGCGGCGGCTTTCTTGGGGGCGGCCATGGGAATTCCGGGTCAGAGAAAACTAAGCCCTCTCTAACCCAACTCAATCGCGTGTGAAAGCACCGCAGCGACATGGCACGACTTTCATTATGCCGCACTGCAACGTGGCCGAAATTTTGCAAAACCTTTAGGCTTGATCAGGCAACATTCGGCTTTCGCAATGCTCGGCTCACCAGCCGAGCTCTCGCAAGTATGCTGCGCGGGCGGCAACGCCGGTATGCGTGAAGTCGGTGAAGACCCCATCGACGCCGAGATGGAAGAATTTGAGATATTCCTGGGCCGGATCGGCGTGATAGTCGGCCGCGAGATATTTCCTCTCGTTCCGGAACGTGAAGACGTGCACGAACAGGCCGAGCTTGTGCGCGTCGGCAATCAGGCTGGTCGCCTCCTGCGTCGATGCCTCCGGCGTCGATCCCTTGTAGGGCGTGCCATCGGCATTGGGGTCCTTCCACGGCGCGATCTTGAGCGGAACGATATAGGCCTTCCACGGACCGATGCCGTCGGCATAGGTCTTGATCTCGGCAAGGCCCACAGGGGTTAGCATCGCATCGTACAGGCGCGTATCGCCCGCAACCGTCCAGTCGAACGGACGGGAATTGGTGATGTTGTTGAGCAGGACCTTGCCGGTCTTGAAGTCGATGCCGTTGCCGTCGACGAGCTGGACCTGGCGCGTCTCCAGTCCATGGCTGCGCATATATTTCAGGCTGCCGGGCTCGAAGCTCTGGACCAGGATCGGCGCGTCCTTGGTGTTGAGGCCGTTGTCCTTGATGATCTTGATCAGGGCATCCTCGAGCGGACGGCTGCCGGGCGCGCCGCAGCCATTGGCGATGGCTTGGGCATTGTTCCAGGTCGGGTTCTTGGTTTCGGGGTAGACCAGGATGGACCGCCCCGTCTCCTTGCTCTTCGCCTTGGCGATGTCGAGGACGTCCTGGAAGCTGATGACCGCGAATTTGCCGTTGAAGATTTTCGGCCGCTCATTGGCTGCATCGTAGGTGGTGCCGCCGATCCACTCCTTCAGCTCGGCCATGGTGAAATCGGTGATCGACCAGTCGTTGGTGTGATCCTCGCCGTCGACGATCAATGACTTCAGCACCGATTTGGGATCGGCCGGATCGGTGAGGTCCGTGAGGTAGTCTGCTGGCACGCCGGTGGCAGCCGGCGCCTTGACGCGCACGCCGGGCGCCGTGCGCTTGCGGGCCGCGACCGCCGCATTGGTCTTCGCCACCTCTGCCACATTGGTGTTGTCGGCGAGCCAGGGGTTGTGACGCGCAACCAGGACGCAGTCCTTGGTGAGGTGAAGGTCCTCTTCGAGCGCGTCGGTTCCGAGGGCAGCTGCGAGATCATACGAGGCCTCGGTCTCCTCAGGCACCAATCCCGGCACACCGCGATGGCCGAGGATCAGCGGCGCCTTTCCGTCGACGGTCAGGAAGGGTTTTGCGCCTGATGGCGCCGTCTGCGCGAACGCCATCGACGGCGCAAGCAACGCCAGGGCTGCCACGCCGAGCAGAATCGCGCCGACATGCACCTTCCGCTGCAAGGGATTGGTCGTCATGGCCGCGCCTCCGTCTTTTGCCTGGCATCGCGTCGTGGCGATCGGGCTGTCGTCTTGTCTCAATTGTCTGACAGACGGATGACAGCGGGGCGAGCGGTAACCGATGTACACAGGCGGCGCCGCGATGACGCCGCCTGTGCCTTCCCGATCAGAACTTTTCGATAAGAACTTGCCGATAAGAACTTGCCGGTCAGAAGAAGCCCAGCTTCTTCGGGCTGTAGCTGACCAGGAGATTCTTGGTCTGCTGGTAGTGATCCAGCATCATCTTGTGGGTCTCGCGCCCGACGCCGGACTGCTTGTAGCCGCCGAACGCGGCATGGGCGGGATAGGCGTGGTAGCAGTTGGTCCAGACCCGGCCGAAGCGGTAGCAGCGATTGGCATCGCGGCTCCAGACGCCGGCCCCTAAGCCGTAAAGCGTGTCGTTGGCGATCGCGAGCGCCTCGTCGTCCGTCTTGAAGGTCGTAACCGAGACGACGGGACCAAAAATCTCCTCCTGGAAGATCCGCATCTTGTTGTGGCCTTCGAACACCGTGGGCTGGACGTAGAATCCGCCAGCGAGATCGCCCGTGAGGTCGGCGCGCGCACCGCCCGCCAGCACCCTGGCGCCCTCCTGCTTGCCGATGTCGATGTAGGAGAGGATCTTCTCCAGCTGATCGCTGGAGGCCTGCGCACCGATCATGGTGTCGGGCGCGCGCGGATCGCCCTGCTTGATGGCGGCGACGCGCTTCAGCGCCCGCTCCATGAAGCGATCATAGATATCCGCGTGCACCAGCGCGCGGCTCGGACAGGTGCAGACCTCGCCCTGGTTCAGCGCGAACATGACAAAACCCTCGATCGCCTTGTCGAAGAAATCGTCGTCCTCCGCAGTGACGTCGTTGAAGAAGATGTTCGGCGACTTGCCGCCGAGCTCCAGCGTGACCGGAATGAGGTTCTGGCTGGCATATTGCATGATCAGCCGGCCCGTCGTGGTCTCGCCGGTGAAAGCGATCTTGGCGATGCGCGGGCTGGATGCGAGCGGCTTGCCGGCCTCCAGGCCAAAGCCGTTGACGATGTTGAGCACGCCGGGCGGCAAGAGGTCGCCGATGATCTCGGCCCAGACCATGATCGAGGCCGGCGTCTGCTCGGCCGGCTTGAGCACGACACAATTGCCGGCGGCAAGCGCGGGCGCAAGCTTCCAGCAGGCCATCAGCAACGGGAAGTTCCAGGGAATGATCTGGCCGACCACGCCGAGCGGCTCGTGGAAATGATAGGCGATGGTGTCGTGGTCGATCTCGCCGATCGAGCCTTCCTGGGCGCGCACCACGCCGGCGAAATAGCGGAAATGGTCGATCGCGAGCGGCAGATCGGCGGCGCGGGTCTCGCGGATCGGCTTGCCATTGTCCCAGGTCTCGGCGATTGCGAGGCGCTCGAGATTTTCCTCCATGCGGTCGGCGATCCGATTGAGGATCGCAGCGCGCTCGGCGACGCTGGTGCGTCCCCACGCGGCCTTGGCTGCGTGGGCCGCATCGAGAGCAGCCTCGACGTCCGGCGCGTCGGAGCGCGCGATCTTGCAGACGATCCGGCCGTTGACCGGCGAAGCATTGTCGAAGTATTTGCCCGAAATCGGCGCGACAAATTTGCCGCCGATGAAATTGTCATAGCGTTCGGCGAAGGGATTTTGGGTGACGGCGAGGAATTCCACCTTGTTCATTGATCGCTCCCGATGTTGATGTTTGCGCAAATCGTCGTGTGTTCACGACTTGCGCCGACGATCTCGCGAGAGGTGATGTCTGTCAGCCCGGACGGGAGCGATAACCGGGCCGACCTGTCGCAGTTCTGCGACAGTCGTGGGCCCTAGCCCTCAGTGCTTGAGCTCGAACCGCTTCAGTTTCCTGTGCAGCGTGGCGCGGCTGACGCCGAGGGCCTTGGCGGCCGCCGACACGTTACCGCCGGCGCGGAGCAGCGCCCGTTGCAGCACCGCACGCTGTCCGCCGGCGAGATGGTCTTGCGCAATATCGCCGCCGAGGAGGTCTGCCGCGGGCGCGGGCTGCAACGCCCTGCCCGGCACGATCCCAAGCGCAGCGCGTGCGGAGCGGGTCGCGCCGATCACGAGATCGTCCGCATCGACCGCGACGAGTCCGATGGACTGGCCATCCGCACCTTGCGTCAGCACGATGCGGGCATGGGCGAAGGCGCGGCGAAACAGATCGGCTTCGATACGCCTGGCCGCTTCGCTCGCCGCGAGCGCGATCAGGCTGGAGAAGGCGTCGGTGCGGTCGGCGCGGCAGGAGGAGACGTCGAGCACGCCGGCAAAGGCCGCCTCATGGTCGTAGATCGGGACGGCCGTGCAGCTCAGGAGCGTGTTGCGGGTGAAGAAATGCTGGTCGCGGTCGATCGTCAGCGGGCGCTGCTCGACGACGCAGGTGCCGATGCCGTTGGTGCCTTCGTGCTCCTCGCTCCAGAGCGCGCCGGTCCACAGGCCCCAGGACTGAAATGTTGCATCATCCGCCGGCGTGCCGCGGCGGTCGACCGGTACGCCCTCGCCGTCTGCGAGCAGCACGCAGCAGCCGGCAGCACCGACGGCCTGATAGAGCCGGTCCATGGCGCCTTGCGCGGCGGCAAGCAGCGGTGCGATGCGCTCGCGCGCCTGTCGCAGCTCGGCCTCGCTCAGCCGCAGCGGCAGGCCACGACCCGCGGGATCGAGATGATGCAATCGGGACGAACGGCGCCACGAGGCCACGAGCGCGGACCGAGCCGCCTGGCCTGATGCGATGGCGGCTTCGACACGAGCCGCGTGATGCCGGGGCATTGGCCCATCCATCACCGTTTCCTCCGGAAAGCAGTCTAGGCGGCGCCTCGCACAACCCGATTGATCTCCGTCAACCTTCGGCAGCATCGCGCCGGGACCAGCAATGCCTGCTCGACCGCACTGGCGTCAAGGCGGCAGTCCCGTCGCAACTCTACGACTTTCGGAACAATTTGGCGCGGCTTTCGCGCGCCGTTTCGAATGCTGCGGAAAACGCTAGTTCTGCGGGATCATCCGAACGAGATCGTGCGGATTGACATAGTCGAGCTGGAACCGCGCCCGCTCATCCAGCATGTCCGGGTCGATCTTCTCGGTGCGCAACAGCGAGACACGCTGCTCGCTCCGGGCGCGCTCGCGCTTGAGCTGCGCCAGCTCGCTCGTCAGCGCGATGATCTCCTGGTCGAGCTCCTGGCGGGCGTTGAGGCCGTATTTGCCGGTATAGGCGTTGACCCCGAAATAGCCGACGATGGCCGCCGCCATCGCGTAGAGGGCAAGACCGGTCAGGATCGATTTGAGGCGCGCGCGGGAAACCATTCTGGCAAGATGGGCCAGCTTGGTTAAGGGAGTGCTAATCTCTGCTGCCAGACCCTCATGGTGAGGAGGCCGCATAGCGGCCGTCTCGAACCATGAAGGCCCAGGTATCGCTCGCGGCCATCCTTCGAGACGACCGCTGCGCGATCTCCTCAGGATAAGGACCTGCGGTGCGGCCGCGTGGTTGCCCAGCCTCAGCCGTGATGTTTGCCGACGTGCGCGGCGAAGGCGTCGATATAGGCTTGGAGCACGCCCTTCAGCGAGTCCTTGGTCAGGTTGCCTTCGGCATCGAAGGCGTCGCCGACCGCGTTCAGGTAGATCTCGGGCTGCTGCATGATCGGGCCGGCAATGCCCGGCAGGATGTTCTGGAGCGTCTTGGCGGCGCTGACGCCACCAAGCGGGCCCGGCGAGTTGGAGACGATGCCGACCGGCTTGCCGTTGAACGAGCTCTTGCCATAGGGGCGCGAGCCGACGTCGATGGCATTCTTCAGCACGCCGGGGATAGCGCGATTGTATTCCGGCGTGACGAAGATGACGCCGTCGGACTTCTGCAGCTTCTCGCGGAAGGCCAGCCAGTCGGCCGGCGGCGCGCCTTCGAGATCCTGGTTGAAGAAGGAGATGCCCTCGAGCGTGACGACCTCGAGCTTGAGAGAAGCCGGTGCGAGCTTGGTGAGCGCCTTGGCGATCTTCAACGAGAAGCTGTCCTTGCGCAGGCTGCCGGCGATCACGACGATATTGTAGGCCATCAGATTTTCCTTGGGTTGCCCTTGAAACCTTGAGGGAGAAGTGCCGGGCGGCACTTAAGCGACCGGAACTGATCGATGCAAGTGCATGAACCGATCCAATTTGGAAACGCTGTGTTTCTGAAACCGTCGCCCAAAACAATCGGGCCGCCAAGCGGCGGCCCGATCTTTCGTGCAAATCTGCAAAAGGGTTCAGATCGTCGGATTCCACGCCGACGAGATCAGAAGATCACGAAGATTTATTCGGATTGATGAGGAATTTTTCGCCGGTGGCGCGTTTGGCGTACACCGCGATGTTGGCGGGATCGAGCGCTTCCTGAAGCGACACCACCTTGGTGTAGTGGCTGGCGAAGGTGGTCTTCAATTCACTCACGACACGCTGACGCAGCCGTCCGATGTCGGCAGGACCGATCTTCTGCAGGAACGGGGTCAAGAGCCAGCCGCCGACGCCCCAGGCCATGCCGAAGCCGCGCGGCAATTCGATCGGACGGATATCGAGTGCGCCATAGACATAGACCTGCTTGTGCACGCTGGAGCCGTAACGGCTATATTCCTTCGCGGTCTTGTTGATCGCGATTTCCATGCAGTTGAGGATGTCGCCGGCGAGCTTGCCGCCGCCGATGGCATCGAAGGCGATGGTGGCGCCGGTCTCGACCAGCGCGGCCGTGAGATCGTCGAGGAAATCAGGCACGCTTGAATCGACAACGTATTTGGCGCCGATCTTCTTCAGGATCTCCGCCTGCTCCTTGCTGCGGACGATGTTGACGAGCCCGATGCCGTCCTTGATGCAGATCTTGTTCAGCATCTGACCGAGATTGGACGCGGCTGCCGTGTGCACCAGGGCCTTATGGCCTTCGCGCCGCATCGTCTCGGTCATGCCGAGCGCAGTGAGCGGATTGACGAACCAGGACGCGCCCTCTGCCGCCGTCGTGCCCTCGGGCAGCGGCTGACAGTCCCTCGCCTTCAGTGTCCGGTACTGCGCGTACATGGCACCGCCGATCATCGCGACCGTCTTGCCCATCAACGCCTTCGCAGCATCCGACGAGCCGGTCCTGATGACGACGCCCGCGCCCTCATTGCCGACCGGCAAGGATTGGTCGAGCCGCGCCCCCATCGCGCGCATCGCACCGTCAGGCACTTTTGCGGTGATGACGGGCGCCTGCTTGGTACCGGACGCCTTGGCTGTGCTCATATCGGCGGCGCCGACGAGCAGGCCAAGGTCGGAGGGGTTGATCGGCGCCGCCTCGATGCGGACGACGACCTCGTCGTCCGCGGGCTCGGGGGTCGGCACGTCGACGAGCGAGATCTCGAGCTCACCGCCTGTCTTGATCAGCGAACGCAGTTGCAGTCCGGTCTTGCCGTCGCTCATGTCGATCCTCCCCTGTCCTTGTTCAAGCGCTGGCTTATGCCAGCGCCTTCAGTGCCGCCTTGCCGCCGTAGAGCGCCTGCTTGCCGAGCTGCTGCTCGATCCGGAGGAGCTGGTTGTATTTGGCGGTGCGATCGGAACGTGCAAGGGAGCCGGTCTTGATCTGACCGCAATTGGTGGCGACCGCGAGGTCGGCGATGGTGGAATCCTCGGTCTCGCCCGAGCGGTGCGACATCACCGAGGTGTAGCCGGCCTTGTGCGCCATCTCGACGGCGGCGAGCGTCTCGGTCAGCGTGCCGATCTGGTTGACCTTGATCAGGATCGAATTGGCACGGCCGGCCTTGATGCCTTCGGCGAGGCGCTTGACGTTGGTGACGAAGAGGTCGTCGCCGACGAGCTGGCACTTCTTGCCGATGAGATCAGTGATCTCCTTCCAGCCGTCCATGTCGTCTTCCGACATGCCGTCCTCGATCGTGACGATCGGATAGCGGCCGACCAGGTCTGCAAGATACCTGGCCTGCTCGGAGACCGAACGGGTCTTGCCCTCGCCTTCATAGACGTACTTGCCGTCCTTGAAGAACTCGGTCGAGGCGCAGTCGAGGCCGATCACGATGTCGGTCCCTGCCCTGTAGCCGGCCTTGCCGATGGCGTTCATGACGAATTCGAGCGCGGCGTCCGCCGACGGCAGGTTCGGGGCGAAGCCGCCCTCGTCGCCGACATTGGTATTGTGACCGGCCTTCTTCAGCTCCGACTTCAGGGTGTGGAACACTTCCGCACCGTAGCGCAGGCCCTCGGCGAAGGAGGACGCACCCACGGGCAGGATCATGAACTCCTGGAAGTCGATCGGATTGTCGGCGTGCACGCCGCCATTGATGATGTTCATCATCGGCACCGGCAGCAGCCGCGCCGAGGTGCCGCCGACGTAGCGATACAGCGGCATGTCGAGCGAGTTCGCGGCCGCCTTGGCGCAGGCGAGCGACACGCCGAGGATGGCGTTGGCGCCGAGCCGGCTCTTGTTCGGCGTGCCGTCGAGGTCGATCATGATCTGGTCGATCTGGGCCTGCTGCTCGACATCGAGACCGCTCAGGGCCTCAAAGATCTCGCCATTGACGGCGCCGACCGCCTTGGTGACGCCCTTGCCGAGATAACGGGCCTTGTCGCCGTCGCGCAACTCGACCGCCTCATGGGCGCCGGTCGAGGCGCCGGACGGCACGGCGGCGCGGCCGAGCGCGCCATCCTCCAGCACGACGTCGACCTCGACGGTGGGATTGCCGCGGCTATCGAGTATTTCGCGTCCGATGATATCGATGATGGCGGTCATGATGTGCACTTCCGTTCGTTGGAGCTGATCGGTTCGCCGCGGGTCTTACACGGAGCGCAAGCAAATGTGAACGCTTGGGCGAGCCGGTTCGACTGACGCGCGAAGAGCCTCGGATTATGCTCCGCGGCATCTGGTCCGCGCGTCCAACCTCAATCTGAAACAGTCGGGGTAACGCCATGAATCGCCGCCAGTTTCTTACTTCGAGCGCAGCCCTCCTCGCAACCCGCCCCAGTGTTGCCCTGGAAGGCCCGTTCCGGACGAAATATTTCCCGATAAGCCCGGGCATCGGCCTGCACGATCTCGCCCCCGCCCCAGACGGCACGGTCTGGTTCACCGCACAGGGCACGGGCATGCTCGGCCGGCTGGACCCGAAGGATGGCACCTTGAAGACGGTCAGCCTCGGCGACGGCGCCGCTCCGCACGGCGTGACCATCGGCCCCGACGGGGCGCCCTGGATCACCGAGGGCGGCCAGAACGCGATCGCGCGCGTCGATCCGTCCGACCTCAAGGTCACGCTGTTCCGTCTGCCCGAAAAGTTCGCCGACGCCAATCTCAACACCGGTGTGTTCGACAGAGCCGGCACCTACTGGTTCACCGGCCAGTCCGGCTATTACGGCCGCCTCGCGCCGCGATCCGGCGCGATGGACGTCTTCAAGGCGCCCAAGGGTGTCGGTCCCTACGGCATCGCTGTGACACCTAAGGGCGATGTCTGGTACGCCTCGCTCGCCGGCAGCTACATCGCGAAGATCGATCTCGCAAGCGGCCACGCCAATGTCGTCGAGCCGCCGACCCCAGGCCAGGGCTCGCGGCGAGTCTGGTCGGATTCGAAGAGCCGGATCTGGGTCAGTGAATGGAACAGCGGCCATGTCTCGGTCCATGATCCCGCAGACGGCTCCTGGAAAACCTGGAAGCTGCCGGGCGAGCATCCCCGCACCTACGCCGTCTATGTCGACGACAGGGACAAGGTCTGGCTGACGGACTTTTCCGCCAACGCGATTGTCCGTTTCGATCCCGTGACTGAGCAGTTTAACGTGTTCGCCAGCGACAAGGCCAATGCCAATGTCCGCCAACTCGACGGCAGGCCGGGCGAACTCTGGGGCTGCGAGTCCGGCAACGACCGGATTGTGCTGATTCAGACAACCGCCGCTGGTTGACGGCGGCAGCGTTTGCGTCCATCCCGACGTCTGCGAAAGGACGTTATGATGGCGAAAAAATCCCTCCAGCTGGGCCGCGCGGTCGAGTGGCCGCACACACCGGAAGAAGCCCAGCTCGACCGCATGCCCAATCCGCAAAAGGATACGGATTATCTGGTCCGTTTCACCGTGCCGGAATTCACCTCGCTCTGCCCGGTGACCGGCCAGCCCGATTTCGCCCATCTGATGATCGACTACGCACCCGGCCAATGGCTGCTGGAGTCGAAATCGCTGAAACTCTACATTGCGAGCTTCCGCAACCACGGCGCCTTCCACGAGGACTGCACCGTGATGATCGGCAAGCGCATCGCCGCAGAGATCAAGCCAAGATGGCTCCGCATCGGCGGCTATTGGTATCCGCGCGGCGGTATTCCGATCGACGTGTTCTGGCAGACCGGCCGCGTGCCGAAAGGCCTGTGGGTGCCCGAGCAAGGCGTCGCACCCTATCGCGGCCGGGGCTAGTTGGAGACCAATGACGTTGACGTCGAACAAGAGGCCGCGCCCTGATCAAATTCCTCGCGTCCCCCACGGCCCGCGAGGCGATCATCGCCAGCGGCATGGAGCCGGTCTCGGCTGACGGAGCGAAATAACGCGTCGCAGCCGACAGGAGTGGCAGCGACTACGGCACGACCAATACCGGCACGCTTCCGTTGACGAGAACTTCGGACGTCTGACTTCCCAGAAACAGCTTCCTGAGGCCGCGACGCCCATGAGAAGCCATGACAATCAAATCGCAGCTTCTGGACTTTGCCGTTTCGACAATCGCGGTGGCTGGGTGCGCATTCGGAATGTGTAAGAGTTCGACCGACAGCCCGCTCCGCTCGGCCATGGCTCGAGCTTGATCGAGCACTTTGCCTGCCCGCTCCTTGCAGGCCGCGTCAAAGCTAGCAATCTCTCCCTGCGAAGGAATCCATCCCGAGTCGTGTCCGCCGCCATAATCGATCGGCAGCGGTTCAGTCACGGTGACGATTGTCGCCTTGGCATTCAAGGCCTTTGCGAGAGCAATTCCATGCTCGACGCCCCTTCTTGCGACATCCGAACCATCGGTGCTCAAGAGGATATTGGCGTACATTCGGTGGCTCCTTGCTGCTCGCCCCCGCACGTGATGCTCCCGAATATGGTCCGATCCCGGGCTCCGGTCTATCGGCTTTTATCTCAATCTCGATATCTATGTTGCGCATCACGGTCGAGCGGCTTCGCTCTACTGAGCGAACGGTGAGACTTGGTTTAAGATTGAAGGGATTGCGCTGCCGTTCGAATTCAATACTTTCGTCAGGCCCGCGCGTCCGACGGTGCCCGCGGCTTGAGCAGCGCAGCGCAGGCAAGGCCGAGCAGCACCATGAGCACGGCACTCGCGACCAGGGTCGGCCCCTTGCCCGTGTGCGCAAGCCCGAACCCGTAGGCGAGCGGACCGACCGTCTGGCCCATGAAGAAAAAGAACGAGTGCAGCGACATCGCTGTCGCCCGCGCCTCAACCGACAGCTCGCTGGCGAACACCTGCAAGCAGCCATGGATCATGTAGAAGCCCCAGCCCATCAGCAGCATGATGGCGAATTGGACCTTCCAGCCGGGCCCGAATGCGAGTGCCGCGAGCTGGAGCGCGACGAGGCTCGCACCCGCGATCATCATGCCCTTGACGCCCAGTCGCGGCAGGAAGCGTGAGACCGTGAACGTGTAGAAGAGACCGCCGACCGCGAAACCCGCGATCACGATCCCCGCGATCGACAGCGAGGTCTCGCCGAGATCGAACAGCAAGGCGGCGATGAAGGGAAACAGGCCGAACACGCAGCAGCCCTCGACGAACACGGCAGAATAGCAATAGCGCGCGTTGGGATTGGCGAGGATGGTGCGATAGCCCTGCCGCAACGTCTTCAGATCGCTCTTCGGCGGTGCCGTCAGCGCGGCCCCGCGAAAGCCCGCCGCGACCGCGATGGCCGCGATCAGCCCGAGCGCGCCGATGATCACGAGCACGCCGCGCCAGCCGACGAGATCGCCGATGATGCCCGAGGCGGTCGCGCCGAGCAGATTGCCGGTCATCGAACCCGCCAGCGTGCGCCCGATCGCCACCTGCCGTTTCGCCGGCGCGACGAGATCGGCGGTGAGGCCGAGCGCAACCGGAAACACCCCGCCGGAGGCGATGCCCGCGAGCATGCGGCTCGCGAACAGACCCGAGAACGATGTGGAAAGCGCGCCCAGAATGCAGGCGACGCCGAGCAGCGCCAGGCACAGCGTCATCAGCCGCGCCTTGCCGAACAAGTCGGCCGCCGCGCCGACGATCGGCTGGATCAGCGCGTAGATCAGCGCATAGCCGGCCGCGATGCTCGCCGCCGTCGTGATGCTGATCGAAAATTCTTCCGCAACATGCGGCAGCACCGGATCGAGCGCGCGCGTCGACAACGCAGCGGAGAAGCTGGCGAGCGCGATGATATTGATCGCAGGCGGAAATTTTTGATCGTATGCCGGCCTGGCGACGGGCTCGTGCATCAGCGCGCAGAACCCTTGGCAAGCGTATCGAACGCCATCAGGGTGCGGATCAGCCCTTCGAACTCACGCAGCGGCACCATGTTCGGGCCGTCGGAAGGCGCGCAATCCGGATCGGGGTGAGTCTCGATAAAGACGCCGGCGACGCCGACGGCCACGGCCGCGCGCGCCAGCACCGGCACGAATTCGCGCTCGCCGCCGGAAGAAGCGCCCTTCCCGCCCGGCTGCTGCACCGAATGGGTGGCATCGAAGATCACGGGCGAGCCGGTCGTGCGCGCCATGATGGGCAGCGCGCGCATGTCGGAGACCAGCGTGTTGTAGCCGAAGGAGGCACCGCGCTCGGTGACGAGCACGTTGGGATTATTGGCGCTGGTGATCTTGCTCACGACATTCGTCATGTCCCAGGGCGCCAGGAATTGCCCCTTCTTGACGTTGACCACCTTGCCGGTTGCCGCCGCGGCGAGCAGCAGATCGGTCTGCCGGCACAGGAAGGCCGGGATCTGCAAGACGTCGACGGCCTGCGCCACGTCGGCGCATTGCGCGGCATCGTGCACGTCGGTCAGCACGGGCAAGCCCAGCGAGGAACGGATCTCGGCGAAGATCGGCAGCGACTGCGCCAAGCCAAGGCCGCGCGCCGCCGACGCGCTGGTGCGGTTGGCCTTGTCGAAGGAAGTCTTGTAGACGAGGCCGATCTTCAGCCGCGCGGCGATCTCCTTCAGCGCGGAGGCGACCTCCAGCGCATGCTGGCGGCTTTCGAGCTGGCACGGCCCGGCAATGATCGAGATCGGCAGATCATTGCCGAATTCGACCGTGCCAACGCTGACGACCGGGGCCGCGGATGATGAAGAGCTCAAGGCCAATTCCCTCGTTTTGCCGCGACCATAGCCGCGATGAGGGGCCGATCAACCCGATTCGGCCCGGGCTGCCAGAATATCAGGGTTGCGCGAGGGGTCCCCGTCGCAACCCATTGCAACCCTTGCCGGACGGGCGCTATTTGACCGACGAGAAGGCGGTCGGCGTCAGCAGCTGGCTGACGATGTTACCGACGATCTGGCCGTCCGCTTCGCTCTCGGCGCGCGCCTTCATCCAGTCCGGGTCGGTCATGAACTTGCCCCACTTCGCCTCGCGATCGGCAAGCGACTCCCAGGCCAGGAAATAGGTCAGCTCCTGGTTGGATTCACCGATCAGCGTAGTGAAGAAGCCGGCCTGGCGGATGCCGTGCTTCTCCCAGACCTTCAGCGTCACCGTCTCGAACCGCTTCAACAGCGCCGGCAGGCGGCCGGGCAGGCAGCGATAGACGCGCATTTCGTAGATCATTGTTGTTTTTCTCCCTGAACAGGTCGGGCGGTTATAGCGATCGGCCCGGAGGCTGTCTTGAGCCCTGCCCGGCTGCCCCCCGCGGCGTTTCGCGCATGGCTGGTCCTGTTCCCGCAATGCTGCCGCAATGATCGGGTCGCTAGAAGGGTTCAATGGGGTTGAGGTGCCGGATCATGCGGATTTTGCTCGTCGAGGATGAGGCGGAGATGGCGACAGCGCTTTCGTCGGCGCTCAGGCGCTACGATATGGTGGTGGATCACGCCCCCACCCTTGCAGACGCGGAGGAAGCGATTTCCGCCGACGTCCATGCCGCCGTCCTGCTCGACCGCCAGCTTCCCGACGGCGACGGCCTCGCCCTGATCCCGAAGCTTCGCGCCCGCGCCGACGGCGTGCCGATCATCGTCCTGACCGCGCGCGGCGAGCTCGCCGACCGCATCGCCGGGCTCGACAGCGGCGCCGACGATTATCTCGCCAAGCCGTTCGCGGTCGAGGAGTTATTGGCGCGACTGCGTGCGGTGCTGCGGCGGCCAGCGGGCCTGTCTCCGGACGTCATCCGCGCCGGCCGCCTCGCCTTCGATGTCGGCCATCGCGAGGCCAACATCGACGGCCAGCCGTTCGAGCTGCCACGCCGCGAGCTCCTGGTGCTCGAAGCCCTGATCCGCCGGATGGGCCGCACGGTGCTGCGCTCGGCACTCGAAGAGGCCGTCTACAATTTCGACGACGAGATCCAATCGAATGCGCTGGACACCCATGTCTCGCGGCTGCGCCGCAAGCTCACTGATGCCGATGCCGGCGTGGAGATCCACGGCATTCGCGGCGTCGGCTATCTCCTGAAGAAGCTGCCAACCTGAAGAAGCCAACATGAGCAGGCACGACGATCCCTATTGCTTGCGCTCGCGGTTGAGCTGGCGCCTGCTGGCGCTCCAGGCCGCACTGTTGCTGGCGCTGGTTGCCGTCGTCGTCGGCGCGCTCTGTGCCTCAGGATTCGTGGTCGCGGAGCGCGACGAGGACCGCGTCATCGATGTCGTGCAACGCGCGCTCGCACGTAACGCTGACGGCGAGCTGAGCCTGCGGTCGACGCCCGATTTGACACAGCTGCGTGCCGAGACACCGGACCTCTGGTTCCTGGTCCGCGACCGGCAAGGACATTCACTCACCGAAGGTGCCGTGCCGGCGGAATTCGCGGCGATCGGCGGCGGCCTCGACCAGATCAGCCAGGCGCGGCTCGGCTGGCAGATGTTCGAGGACGATCCACGCAAGCCGGCGGCGCGGCTGAAACGCGTCGACACCGATGCCGGCAATGTGCAGATCATCACGGCGACGCAAGGCAGGGTGACCGGCGCCAAGGCGCTGTTCATGACCTCGCTGGCCTTTCTCGGCATCGCCCTGCCCGGCCTGCTCGTGATGGGCACCGCGACCTTCATCGCGACGCCGATCATCGTGCAACGTGCCTTCCGGGGGTTGGATGCGACCGCGAATCAGGCGCGGCGCATCGACATCCATCAGCGCGGTGCGCGGCTGTCGGTGGAGAATATTCCGCTGGAGGTCGTGCCGCTGGTCGCCGCGATCAACGACGCGCTGGCGCGGCTCGACCAGGGCTATGCCCGTCACAAGCGCTTTGTTGCGGATGCCGCGCACGAACTGCGCACGCCAATCGCGATCCTGAACACGCGGCTGGAATCGCTCCCCTCCGGTCCGGACAAGACCCGGCTGCTGGAGGATGCCGCGCGGCTGGCGACGCTCGCCGAGCAATTGCTCGACATCCAGCGACTCGACCGCTGCGGTCATCCCTTCACGCGCGTCGACCTCGTCGCGATGGCGCAAAGCGCGGCTGCCGACCTCGCGCCGCTCGCGATCGCCGCGGGCTACGAGCTGGAGCTCGATGCGCCGGCGACACCGATCGAGACGATCGGCGATGCGGCCGCGCTGGAGCGCGCGCTGACCAATCTCGTGCAGAACGCGATCCAGCACGGCCCTCGCCGCGGCACGATCGGCATTCGCGTGAGCAAGCCCGCCTGCATCGAGGTCACCGACGAAGGCGCCGGTATTCCCGCCGATCAACGCGAGCAGATCTTCGAGCCGTTCTACCGGCTCACCCCACTCGATCGCGGCGCCGGCCTCGGTCTCAACATGGTGCGCGAGATCGTGCTCCTGCATGGCGGCCAGGTCTCGGTCACCGACGGCGCGGACGGCGGCACCTGCTTCAGAATGACGCTGCGGCCAGGCCCGCAGATTTGATCCAATCCGCGTTCGCAGTTCACCGCGCAATGCTGTCGCAATCCACTCCCGCGACAGTGCATCCGCCTCACCTCTGATCCCAAGAGGTGCCATCGAGATGCCGGAGTGCGCATGCCCAACGATTTCCTGTCCTTTTTCCTGTCCTGGATGTCTTCGCCGCGTCGGGTCGGCGCCATCGCACCATCGGGCGCGGCGCTCGCCGATCTCATCACGCGCGAGATCACCGGAAAGACCGGCCCGATCCTCGAGCTTGGTCCCGGCACCGGCGCGTTCACCTACAAGCTCTTGAAGCGCGGCGTCAGGCCACAGGATCTCACGCTGATCGAATACGGCTCGGACTTCATGAGGCTCCTGCAAATGCGCTTTCCCGGCGCGCGCGTGCTGTGGATGGATGCGGCACGGCTGGCGACGGAGCGGCTCTATGACGGTGCGCCCGTCGGCGCCGTCGTGAGCGGCCTGCCGCTGCTCAACATGTCGACGCGCAAGGTCGTCTCGATCCTCGGTGGCGCATTCAGCTATGTCCGCCCCGGCGGCGCCTTCTACCAATTCACCTATGGCTTGAGCTGCCCGATCCCGCGTCCGGTGCTCGATCGTCTCGGCCTGCGCGCGACGCTGGTGGATCGCGCCTTCCTGAACGTGCCGCCGGCCGCCGTCTACAAGCTGACGCGACGGCCGCAGATGAAGCTCGTCACGGGAATGCTTGCGCCTGATGCGTCAACGCCACTGACGCCTGAGCAAATGCAGCTCGAACACGCCTCAACTGCCGCGTCTTGAGCGCGCGTGGAGATCGACACGGCTCTACAGGACAGTCAAGATGGCAAGGAAGCGGCGATCGCGAGTTCAGATTGCCGCCAGCTCCTGTACGCCTCATGCCCGGGTGACGTGAGCAGCAACACAAACCCAGCGGCCACCACGACGCGCCCAGCTGTCGGTGTATCGCCCGAAGCCGGCCGATCCGTCGGCCTTGGTGTACGTCGTCCGCGCATGGATGATTGCCATGTCACCCATGATCCGGATCCGCGCGTCCTCATATCCCAGATTCGATATGGTAACGGGCTTCGCGATCTGTTCAATGAACCCTGCACGGTCGACCACTGATCCGTCAGGGTTGCTGTTGAGGAAATCATCACTCAGGTGCTCGCTGAACCAATCAACATCCTTCATGGCGACCGAGCGCATATAGCCGCCGTTAAGATGCGTCAGTGCGTTCATGTCCCTTGCCGACGGTCGATCCTCCAGATCGGACTTGATTGCAACGCAATCGACTTCCACGTCGAATTCACCCGGCCAGGAGGGCACCGTCAGAAAAATGCGCGCAGGTGGCGAGACGGGAAAATAGCGTTGGTACACCTCGTTGAATGCATCGAAGTTCGAGCTTTCAGGTGTGCAGTAGACGTTGCATTTCACGACCTGCTGCAACGAAGAGCCGGCAACCTCCAGACAGAGCTTCATCTGGTCGAGCACGATCTCGACCTGCTTCACGAACGGCAATCGCTTGACCTCGCCGGTGACTGGATCAAATGGCGGCAGGCCCGATACATAAACCGCCTCGCCGGCGACGATGACCGGACAGACCGGTCCCTTCCGCCGTCGCTCCAGAAAGGTGGAAAGGGGTTCAACTCTGATGGGTTCGCGTTTCACGATCGCCTCCTCGGGTCTGTTGATCAGATGGACCGGACCTGCCCCCCTGTCGCATCTCACGTGTTGATTGTCTCCATCTCGGAGTTTGGCGCGCGCCGAACTCTCGCCGCTTGTTGTCCTGGCGCGAACAATGATACGGAAAGCCATGTCTGCATCGGCAAATATGGTCGAGATCGCAGCGCTCGTCGGCGATACGGCGCGCGCGACCATGTTGTCAGCGCTGATGGGCGGCCAATCCCTGACAGGAAGCGAGCTGGCGTTCCTTGCGGGGGTTTCGCGGCCGACGGCCAGTGAGCACCTGTCCAAGATGGTCGAGGCCCGGCTGATCTCGGTGACCAAGAAGCGCAGCTTTCGGTACTACCAAATCTCATCACCGCTGGTCGCAAGCATGCTCGAAGCCATGAAGCTGGTGGCTGCTCTCGAAGTTCCCCAGCGATATCTACCTCGATCGGCGCGCGACAACGCGCTGCGGCTCGGTCGCACGTGCTACGACCACTTGGCGGGCAGATTGGGCGTTGCAATTGCGGACTCTCTCATCGCCTGCGGCTGCGTCGTGCTTGGCCCAGATGGTGGCGACGTCACTGATGCAGGCGCGAAGGTCTTGACGAAGTTTGGGGTCGAGTTGAGCCGAACGCGCCCGGGCAAGCGCATCTTTTGCAGACCATGCCTCGACTGGAGCGAACGGCGGTACCATATCGCCGGTCACGTCGGAGCTGAAATCCAGCGACGCTGCATGGAGCTCAACTGGCTGATCCGGGTGAATGACACACGGGCGGTGCAAGTCACGAGCGCGGGCGAGATTGGTCTTTGCGATACCTTCGGCCTGGATGCCCTGAGTCTTCAAATCGAGCCGCCGGCCGTCAGGACCGGAACGTGAGCACCCGGCTCCACTGAGCGCCGCACGAACGGCCGGGATTCCCTGCGTTCCTACACCAACCGACTCTGCACCATTGCGGCCCGGATGAACGACGCGAACAGCGGGTGCGGCTCGAACGGCCGCGACTTCAGCTCGGGGTGGAACTGGACGCCGATGAACCAGGGGTGATCCTCGTACTCGACGATCTCCGGCAGCACGCCGTCGGGCGAGAGGCCGGAGAATTTCAGGCCGTGCTGCTCGAGGCGGTCCTTGTAGGCGGTGTTGACCTCGTAGCGATGGCGGTGGCGTTCCGAAATCTCGGTCGCGCCGCCATAGACCTCCGAGACGCGGCTGCCGCGATTGAGCGCGGCGGGATAAGCGCCAAGCCGCATCGTGCCGCCGAGATCGCCGGCCTGCGAGCGCTTCTCGAGCTCATTGCCGCGCAGCCATTCCGTCATCAGGCCGACCAGCGGCTCCTTGGTCGGACCGAACTCGGTGGAGTTGGCCTCCTCGATGCCGACGAGGTTTCGCGCGGCCTCGATCACCGCCATCTGCATGCCGAAGCAGATGCCGAAATACGGCACGTCGCGCTCGCGCGCGAACTGCGCCGCCTTGATCTTGCCTTCCGCGCCGCGCTGGCCGAAGCCGCCCGGCACCAGGATGCCGTTGACATGCTCGAGGAACGGCGCCGGATCTTCCTTCTCGAAGATCTCGCTCTCGATCCAGTCGAGATTGACCTTCACCTTGTTGGCGATGCCGCCATGCGAGAGCGCCTCGATCAGCGACTTATACGCATCCTTCATGCCGGTGTATTTGCCGACGATGGCGATGGTGACATCGCCCTCGGGATTACGGATGCGCTCGTTGATCTGGTGCCAGCTCTTGAGCACCGGCGGGATGCGCGATTCGATGCCGAAGGCGGCGAGCACTTCGTCGTCGAGGCCCGCCGCGTGATAGGCTTCGGGGACGGCATAAATGCTGTCGGCGTCGCGCGCCTCGATCACGGCGCTCTCGCGCACGTTACAGAACAGGCCGAGCTTGCGCCGCTCTTCCTTCGGGATCTCGCGATCGGTGCGGCAGAGCAGGATGTCCGGCTGGATGCCAATCGAACGCAGCTCCTTCACCGAGTGCTGCGTCGGCTTCGTCTTTAGTTCGCCCGCGCTCGGGATATACGGCAGCAGCGTCAGGTGAATGTAGATGGCGTGATCGCGCGGCAGCTCGTTCTTGAGCTGGCGGATCGCCTCGAAGAACGGCAGGCCCTCGATGTCGCCGACGGTGCCGCCGATCTCGACCAGCACGAAGTCGTAATCGTCATTGCCGGAGAGGACGAATTCCTTGATCGCGTTGGTGACGTGCGGCACCACCTGGATGGTCGCGCCGAGATAATCGCCGCGGCGTTCCTTCGAGATGATGTCCTGGTAGATGCGCCCCGTCGTGATGTTGTCCTGCTTCGTCGCAGGTCGCCCGGTGAAGCGCTCGTAGTGACCGAGATCGAGATCGGTCTCCGCGCCGTCATCG
This sequence comes from Bradyrhizobium sp. WSM3983, assembly GCF_000473045.1. GTDB lineage: Bacteria > Pseudomonadota > Alphaproteobacteria > Rhizobiales > Xanthobacteraceae > Bradyrhizobium. The sequence goes on from NZ_AXAY01000003.1 coordinate 95,397, forward strand.
GTCACGAACACTTCGCCGTGCTGATACGGCGACATCGTTCCGGGATCGAGATTGAGATAGGGGTCGAGCTTGCGGAGGCGGACCTTGTAGCCCCGGGCCTGCAGCAGGGCGCCGAGTGCCGCTGAAGCCAAACCCTTGCCGAGCGAGGAAACCACGCCGCCGGTGATGAATATGTACCGCGCCATGGGACCTAACCTCTAATCCCTCGAATTCGATTCGCCAAAGCGATTCGTATTCAGCCCCAAAGAATCTGCGGGCCTGTGGGTGAACCAAAACTAAGAGTGGTGACAGAGCCTTGATGGGGGTTGTTGATGCGGGACGCTAGCCACCGCCCTGCATGGCCCCCCTGCTTTATTGTGACCGAGGCACCTGCGGGCCGCTCGGCGCTGCCGGAGCCTGCTGCTGTTCGTCCGCCTTCTTCAGACTATCCAGAATGCCGCCCGAGGTCGGCGGGGCGATTGGCCCACCACCGGCCGGCTGCGTCTGCGACGCCGGCTGGCCGATGATCGAGGACGGCGCACGGTTGTAGCCGGCGTACCAGGACAGAAAGAGACTGGTCAGGAAGAAGCCGCCGGCGAGGATCGCGGTGGTGCGCGACAACAGATTCGCAGTGCCACGGCTCGACATGAAGCCGGCGCCGCCTCCCATGCCGAGGCCGCCGCCTTCCGACTTCTGGAGCAGAACGGCACCGATCATGACGGCAACGATCATGAGGTGGATGACGACGACAACAGTCTGCATAGTATCCTTCCGTCACAAGCCGACAGCGCCGGTACCGGCAGCCGATCGCGCTTCGCGGGTTTTCCTGAAGTTGCGCGGTGTTACACGATCGGAAGGGGCATTGCCACCCCCGATCGGCCACGGCCGGCGCTTTACACTTAGCTAGGGGCAGCCCTTGGCAATCGCAAGGAAATCGGCCGCTTTCAGGCTGGCGCCACCGACCAGCGCACCGTTGACGTTTTTCACCGCCATCAGCTCGGCCGCGTTCGACGGCTTGACCGAGCCGCCATAGAGAATCCGCATCTTCCCCCCTTCGGCCTTGAACCTGATGGTCAGGAGTTCCCGGATAAAGCCATGAATCTGCTCGACATCCTTGGCTGTGGGGGTCAGGCCTGTGCCGATGGCCCAGACCGGCTCGTAGGCCACGACCAGATTGGCGGCCGTGGAGCCGTCCGGGAGCGAGCCGTTGAGCTGGCCGCGGAGGATGTCCAGGGTCTGGCCGGCATCGCGCTGGGCTTGCGTCTCGCCGACGCAGACGATCGCGACCGCCCCCGCCCGCCAGGCGGCTTCCGCCTTCTGCTGGATCAGGGCGTCGCCCTCGCCGTGGTCGGCGCGGCGCTCGGAGTGGCCGACGATGATGGCGGTCGCACCAGCATCCGCCAGCATTTCGGCCGCGATATCGCCGGTATGGGCGCCGGAGGCCTTGGGGTGGCAATCCTGGGCGCCCAGCCCGACTTGCTTGCCGCGGGCCTTATCGGCAAAGGCCGCGATCAGGGTCGCCGGCGGGCAGACCAGCAGATCGGCCTTACCGGCCACCTCTGCCGCGCCATTGAGCATGGCGTCGAATTCGGCGGCCGCGGCCTTCAGGCCGTTCATTTTCCAATTGCCGGCAATCAGCGGTCGGATGGCATCGGTCATGTCAATTTCCAGCAAAAAGAGGTTTATGCATGCGCTAGCAGAGGTGCCGCGGCAGTTCCAGATTCTTGTTTTGACGCGTTTTCTTGACGCGAACCGGGGTCCACTTCGCTCGAAACCGCTCTGGGGCCTTTAACCGCAGATTCGAAGGGCGGCCTGACCTGAGGTTGCGGGGGGAAAGCCGCCACTTTATGATGGCATATCAATTTGGTGACGCGCTTCTGCGGAATCTGCATTAAGACGCGCTCCCGTTCCCCTCCTACCAAACAAGTTGGACCAAATGCTTCGAGGAATGCGCAAGGCCTCATCAAACTGGGTCGGCAAGACCATTATGGCCGTCGTGATGGGCGTGTTGATCATCAGCTTCGGCGTTTGGGGGATTGCCGACATCTTCCGCGGCTTCGGACAGTCGACCGTGGCCAAGGTCGGCCACACCGAGATTTCGCTGAACGAGTTCCGCCAGATCTATACCGACCGCCTCCAGCAGATCGGCCGCCAGTTCGGCCGCCCGCTGACGCCGGAACAGGCGCGCGCGTTCGGCCTTGACCGCCAGGTGCTGCAGCAGGCGATTGCGGAAGCCGCCCTCGACGAAAACGCGCGCCGGCTCGGGCTCGGCCAGTCTGACGACCAGATCCGCCAGCTCATCATGAACGACCCGAACTTCAAGGGCGTCGACGGCAAGTTCGACCCGAATCGCTTCCAGGGTTTGATCCGTAATTTCGGCTACACCGAGCAACGTTACGTGGCCGAGCAGCGCAAGGTGGCTTTGCGCCGGCAGATCACCGGCACGATCGGTGCCGGCCTTGAGCCGCCGAAGGCGATGCTCGACGTCGCGACGCGCTTCCAGAACGAGCAGCGCGCGATCGAGTTCGTCAGGCTCGACACGGCGCAGGCAGGCACCATCGAGGCGCCCTCGCCCGAGGCGCTCGCCGCCTATTTCGAGGATCACAAGGTCCAGTTCCGCGCGCCCGAATACCGCAAGATCGCCTTCGTCGTGATCTCGCCGGAGGAGATCGCCAAGTGGAGCGACGTCTCCGATGACGACGCTAAGAAACTGTTCGATCAGCGCAAGGACCTGCTCTCCACACCGGAGAAGCGCCAGATCCACCAGATCGTGTTCCCGAACGTCGCCGAGGCGCAGGCCGCGCGCGAGCGCCTCGCCGGCGGGCTCTCCTTCGAGGACCTCGGCAAGGAGCGCGGACTAAGCGCCACCGACGTCGATCTCGGGCTCGTGGCCAAATCCGCACTCGAACCTTCCGTCGGCGATGCCGCCTTCGCGCTTCCCGCAGGCGAGATCAGCCAGCCGATCCAGGGCCGTCTCGGCGTCTCTATCGTCAAGGTCGACAAGATCGAGCCGGGCGTCGAGGCCGACTACGCCAAATTTGCCGGCGACGTGAAGCGCCAGATCGCGACCGAGCGTGCGCGCGTCAAGGTCGGCGAGCTCCGCGACAAGATGGAAGACGAGCGCGGCGCCGGCACCAGCGTCGCCGATGCAGCGCAGAAGCTCGGGCTGACCGCCGTGACCATCGATGCCGTCGACCGCTCCGGTCGCGCGCCGAATGGGCAGACGGTTGCCAACATTCCGCAGGGCCTCGATGTGGTGTCGCAGGCCTTCAACAGCGACGTCGGCGTCGACAACGACCCGATCTCGTTCAAGAACGGCTATGTCTGGTACGACGTGCTCGCCATCACGCCGTCGCGCGACCGCAATCTCGACGAGGTTCGCGACCAGGTCGAGGCGCGCTGGCGCCAGGACCAGATCGCCGCCAAGCTCAAGACCAAGGCGACCGAGATGGTGCAGAAGCTCGAACAGGGCGGCAAGCTCGCTGACGAGGCGGCTGCGATTAACGCCAAGGTCGAGACCGCCAGCGGCTTCAAGCGCGATGATCAGCCGGCCGGCGTGCCCGCAAACATCGTCGCGGCCGCTTTCCGCACTGCCAAGGACGGTGTCGGACAGGCGCCCGTGACCGGCGGCACCGAAGTCATCGTCTTCCGCGTCACCGACATCGTCGAGCCCACGGTCGATACCGCCTCCGACGCCGTCAAGAAGCTGAAGGACAGCATCGACAAGTCGCTGACCGACGAGCAGGTTGCCTCCTACGTCACCAAGCTTGAAGCCGACATCGGGACCACCATTAATCAGGCCGCCTTCGCGCAAGTGACCGGCGCGAACCAGTGAGTTGAAAGCACGCGATGGACGACCTGAAATCGATCATTGGAAAAGTGGCGACCGGCGCCAGCCTGTCGCGTGACGAGGCTGCTTCCGCCTTCGACGCCGTGATGTCCGGCGAGGCCACGCCCTCGCAGATGGGCGGTCTGTTGATGGCGTTGCGCGTGCGCGGCGAGACCGTGGACGAGATCACCGGCGCGGTCACAGCGATGCGCTCGAAGATGCTCACGGTCGACGCGCCCGCTGACGCCGTCGACATCGTCGGCACCGGCGGCGACGGCTCCGGCTCGGTCAACGTCTCGACCTGCGCGTCGTTCATCGTCGCCGGCACTGGCCTGCCGGTCGCCAAGCACGGCAACCGCGCATTGTCGTCGCGCTCGGGCGCCGCCGACGTGCTGGCCTCGCTTGGCGTGAAGATCGACCTCAAGCCCGAGCAGGTCGGGCGGTGCGTGCGCGAATGCGGCATCGGATTCATGTTCGCGCCGGCCCACCACCCCGCGATGAAGAACGTCGGCCCGACCCGGGTCGAGCTCGCCACTCGCACGATCTTCAATCTGCTCGGACCGCTGTCCAACCCCGCCGGCGTGAAGCGGCAGATGGTCGGCGTGTTCTCGCGGCAATGGGTGCAGCCGCTGGCGCAGGTGTTGAAGAATCTCGGCTCCGAATCCGCCTGGGTGGTGCACGGGTCCGACGGGCTGGACGAGATCACCCTCACCGGCCCGACCTTCGTCTCTGCGCTCCACAACGGCGAGATCCGGAATTTCGAGGTGACGCCCGAGGACGCCGGCCTGTCGCGTTGCGAGCCCGGCGCTCTCAAGGGCGCTGATGCCGAAGCCAATGCGATCGCGCTGCAAAGCGTGCTCGACGGCAAGCCGAGCCCCTATCGCGACGTCGCGTTGATCAACGCCGCTGCCGCGCTCATCGTCGCCGGCCGCGCCAAGGACCTGAAGGAAGGCGTTGCGATCGGCGCGAAATCGCTCGACAGCGGCGCGGCGAGCGCGCGGCTGAAGCATCTGATCGCGGTCTCGAACAGCTGAGCCTGTCATGTCTGATATCCTGACCAAGATCGAAGCCTACAAGCGCGAGGAGATCGCTGCGGCCAAGCGCGCGCAGCCGCTCTCCGCGGTCGAGGCGAAGGCCAAGGCGCAAGGAGCACCCCGCGGCTTCGTGCGCGCTATCGGGGCCAAGCACGCCAATGGCGACTATGGGCTGATCGCGGAGGTGAAGAAGGCCTCGCCCTCCAAGGGACTGATCCGCGAAGATTTCGATCCGCCGGTGCTTGCCAAGGCCTATGAGGCGGGCGGAGCGGCCTGCCTGTCGGTGCTGACCGACGCGCCCTCGTTCCAGGGCCATCTCGACTTCATGGTGGCGGCGCGCGCGGCGACCTCGCTCCCCATTCTACGCAAGGATTTTCTGTTCGACACCTATCAGGTCGTCGAGGCGCGCGCACACGGCGCCGACTGCATTCTCATCATCATGGCCGCGCTCGATGACGCCACGGCCAAGGACCTCGAAGACGCAGCAATTGCCTACGGCATGGACGTGCTGATCGAGATCCACGACCGCGCCGAGCTCGACCGCGCGCTGAAGCTGCGCTCGCCGATGATCGGCGTCAACAACCGCAATTTGCGCACCTTCGAGACCACGCTTGCGACCAGCGAGACGCTGGCGCCGCTGATCCCCGCGGAGCGGCTGATGGTCGGCGAGAGCGGCATCTTCACGCCTGCCGATCTGGCGAGGCTCGACCGTGTCGGCATGTCGACCTTCCTGGTCGGCGAGAGCCTGATGCGGCAGGCCGATGTCACCGCGGCCACGCGCACGCTGCTCGCGCGCGAGACCAAGGCCCGCGCCACCGGAACGCGCTGACATGGCGCGCAAGCCGTTCAAGCCCAAGCCTCGAAGGGCCAAGCCGTCGAACAAGGCGAGCCCTGCGCTCACCCATATCGGCGCCTCCGGCGAGGCGCGGATGGTCGACGTCTCGGACAAGGCTGCGAGCGAGCGGCTCGCCGTCGCCGAAGGGCGCGTCGTCATGGCGAAGGCGACGCTCGACCTGATTGTCTCCGGCAACGCCAAGAAGGGCGACGTGCTCGGCACCGCGCGCATCGCCGGAATCATGGCGGCGAAACGCACCTCGGAGCTGATCCCGCTCTGTCATCCGCTCGCGCTGTCGAAAGTCACGGTCGACATCGAGCCCGACGCCAAGCTGCCGGGCTGTGTGGTGCGTGCCAGCGTCAAGGTGACCGGCGCCACAGGCGTCGAAATGGAAGCGCTGACGGCGGTCTCGGTCGCCTGCCTCACCATCTACGACATGATCAAGGCGGTGGAACGCGGCGTCCGGATCGAGGGCATCCATCTCGTCGAGAAGCTCGGCGGCAAGTCGGGCCACTACCGCGCCTGACCACAGCTCCTACTTCAGCGACCCGCTGATCGAGCCGAATTTCGCATTGAGCTTGATGATGGCAAGCGCGATGCCCGCGGCGATCAGGCCGCAGGCAAAACCTGCACGTCTCTTGCACATCTCTCGCCGTACGCATCGATTGCATTTGCGTGTTGCGGTTTATGTCGCGTTAACCGCACTTCCTAACTTCGCCTCCACATCGTTCCCGTAAACCGACGGATGTTATGAGGGGCATGAATTGACCCTGACGTGTGTGCGGCAACGATCAACATGATGACGAAATACGGCAGTCGCCTTTTCGACCAGGCCTTCGTGCGCAGTGGTCCGATCCGCTGGCTGGTGATGGGCGGCATCCTCCTGATCGCGGCGATCGCCATCGGCGCAACGCTGATGGCACAGAATTTCCGGGAGCGTGCGCTGCGCAATTCCGGCCGCGAGCTGGAAAACACCGTGCTGCTGCTCGCCCATCATTTCGATCAGCAATTGCAGGATTTCGCGGTCATCCAGAAGGATTTCGTCGATCACGTCCGCGCCAGCGGAATCACGACCGCGGAGGAGTATCGCAAGCGCCTCTCGGGCGACGACATCCACCGCTTGCTGCGTTCGAAGATCGAGGCGCTGCCCTATATCGGCGGCGTCAACATCATCGATGCCGACGGCAATTTGATCAATTCGTCGACGGCATGGCCCGCTCCGAAGGTGAGCCTCGCCGACCGCGCCTATTATCGCACCTTCCGATACGATCCGCAGGCGCCCGACGTGCTGATCGAACCGGTGCACAGCCGCATCTCCGGCGCCTGGACTATCCTGATCGTGCGCAAGATCATGGGACCGCACGGCGAGTTCATGGGCATCATCGGGCGCGGCATCGAGCCGGCCAATTTCGAGAAGTTCTTCGAGACCGTGATGCTCGGCGACGGCGCGACGATCTCGATGCTGCATCGGGACGGCACATTGCTTGCTCGCTTCCCGCATTCCAGCGAGACGATGGGACACAATTTCAGGAACGGCTCGTTCGAGCAGCAAAAGATCTTCGCGCTTGATCACTTCGCCGGACGCTTCGTGAGCCCGGTCGACGGCGAGGACCGGCTGGTCTCGGCGCGTGCCCTGCCCCACTTCCCGATCCTGATGATGGCGACGACCACGCGCGCGGCGGCGCTTGCCGACTGGCGCGAGCAGATCGGCATCCTGATTTCGGTCGCCGGCGCCTCTGCGCTCGCGATCGCCGGCGTGCTGATCGCGATCGTGCGCAAGCTCCTGGAGCAGCATCGCCTGTCCCGGGAGCGGCTGACGCTGGAGAAGCAGCGCCTCGACCGCGCCGTCAACAACATGACCCAGGGCCTGTTGCTGTTCGACGCCTCGCAGCGGCTCGTGGTCTGCAACCAGCGCTACATCGAAATGTACGGCTTGTCGGCCGAGATCGTGAGGCCCGGCTGCAGTTTTCTCGACATCATCGCCCACCGCAAGGCCATTGGTTCGTTCCCGGGCGACGCGGATCAATATGTCGCGCGTGTGCTGCGCGACATCCACGTGCGCAACTCAATGGTCGTCGACACCAGCGATGGCCGCTCGATCCAGATCGTCAACGAGCCGCTCGGCGACGGCGGCTGGGTGGTGACGCACGAGGACATCACCGATCGCCGGCGCATCGAGGAGCGCATCACCCACCTCGCCCATTACGACGCGCTGACCGATCTTCCCAACCGCGCCATGTTCCACGAGCATCTGCGCGAACAACTCGCCACCGTCGTCGAGGGCGAGGAGCTTGCAGTGCACTACATCGACATCGACGAATTCAAGGGCGTCAACGACGCGCTCGGCCATCTGGTCGGCGACGAACTGTTGAAGTCGGTGGCGGAGAGCCTGCGCGCTTGCGCCGGCCCGACCGATTTCGTGGCGCGGCTCGGCGGCGACGAGTTTGCGATCGTGCAGAGCGGGGTGACCTCACAGGACCAGGTCGACGAGCTCGTAGCGCGGGTTTTCGCGGCGATCCGCACGCCGTTCGACTGCATGGGCCATCATCTCACTACCGACGCCAGCATCGGCATCGCGCTGGCCCCCGGACACGGCACCGCGCTGGACCAGATCCTCAAGAACGCGGACATGGCGATGTACGCGGCCAAATCCGCCGGGCGCCGCACCTACCGTTTCTTCGAGCCGGAGATGGACGCCAAGGTGCGCGAGCGGCGCCAGTTGGAGATCGATCTCCGCCACGCCATCGCCCATGGCGGCCTCGAGGTCTATTACCAGCCCTGCCTCAGCCTGAAGGACGACCGCATCTCCGGCTGCGAGGCGCTGGTGCGCTGGCGCCATCCCGAACGCGGCATGGTTTCGCCGGCCGAGTTCATCCCGATCGCCGAGGATACCGGGCTGATCAACGAGATCGGCGAATGGGTGCTGACTACCGCCTGTCGCGACGCCGCCGGCTGGCCCAACGACATCCGCCTCGCCGTCAATGTCTCGCCGGTGCAGTTCAAGAGCGACACGCTGGCGCTGAAGATCATGGCGGCGCTGGCGGCCTCCAACCTGCCGGCGAGCCGGCTCGAGCTCGAGATCACAGAGGCCGTGCTGATCCGCGACGACGAGACCGCGCTTGCGATCCTGCACCAGCTCCGCGCCATCGGCGTCCGCATCGCGCTCGACGATTTCGGCACCGGCTACTCCTCGCTGAGCTATCTGCACCGCTTCCCGTTCGACAAGATCAAGATCGACCGCTGTTTCGTCAACGACATCGCAGGCCCCGACGGCTCCGCCAGCATCGTGCAGGCCGTGGTCAATCTCGCAAGCGCCCGCCGCATGGCGACCACGGCCGAAGGCGTCGAAACCGAGGAACAGCAGCGGCTGCTGCGCGCGCTCGGCTGCTCCGAGATGCAGGGCTACCTGTTCAGCGCCGCGAAGCCGGCCGACAAGGTCATGGAGCTGTTCGCGCTCCATCGCAGCCGCCTCGCCCAGCGCGACGGCAACGAAAGCCGCCGCCGCGAGGCAAGCTAGGTCCTACGCGCGACTAGGCGACCTTTGCCGCGATGAATCCGGGCTGGGACAGCGCGCCAAAAAACAAAATCGCCCGGGAGTCCATACACTCCCGGGCGATCTCTGAAGGCCGCAAGGACCGATATTTGTTAGTTCGGCACCGCCGTCTTCGGCGCCGGCTTCGCGGCTGCCGCGTTCACGGTGACGCCGTGCAGGAAGTCGTAGGCCGCATGCAGCGCCTTGTCGTCCTTCTCTTCCGGCGGGACATAGGACTGCGATCCGGTCTGTTCGGTACCGTCCGCGGCCTGCAGATGGCCGCGCATCTGGGACTCCGCCATGGTGTCGACACGGCCCTTCAGCTCGGCCGGCACGTCCTGGAGGATCTCGATATCAGGCGCGATGCCCTGGGCCTGGATCGAGCGGCCCGACGGCGTGTAGTAGCGCGCCGTGGTCAGCGCCAGGGCGCCGTTGCCGGTGCCGAGCGGAATGATGGTCTGCACCGACCCCTTGCCGAACGAGCGCGTGCCGATGATCGTGGCACGCTTATGATCATGCAGCGCGCCACCGACGATCTCGGACGCAGAGGCCGAGCCGCCGTTGATCAGGACCACCAGCGGCTTGCCCTTGATGAGGTCGCCGCCATGCGCGGTGAAGCGCTGGGTCTCTTCCGGACTGCGGCCGCGGGTCGAGACGACCTCGCCGCGCTGAAGGAACGCGCTGGACACCGACACGGCCTGGTCGAGCAGGCCGCCCGGGTTGTTGCGGAGGTCGACGACATAGCCGGCGAGCTTCTCCTGCGGAATGTCCTTGGAGATCGAGGCGATCGCCTTCTTCAGGCCATCGGTGGTCTGCTCGTTGAACGATGTGATGCGGATATAGCCGATGTCGCCGTTCTCGACGTGGAAGCGCACCGGGCGCACGTGGATGATCTCGCGCTTGATGGCGACATCGAGCGGGGCGTCGGCGCCCTTGCGCAGGATGGTGAGCTTCGTCTGGGTGTCGACCGGGCCCTTCATCTTGTTGACGGCCTGCTCGAGCGTCATGCCCTGCACCGTGTCGCCATCGATCTTGCTGATGAGGTCACCGGACATGATGCCGGCCTTGGACGCGGGCGTCTCGTCGATCGGCGAGACGACCTTGACCAGGCCCTCCTCCATCGTGACCTCGATGCCGAGGCCGCCGAACTCGCCGGAGGTGGTCTCCTGCATCTCGGTCCAGGCCTTGTCGTTCATGTAGCGCGAATGCGGATCGAGGGAGGTCACCATGCCCGTGATCGCGCCTTCGATCAGCTTTGAATTGTCGGGCTTCTCGACATAGCTCGCCTTCACCCGCTCGAAGACCTCCCCAAACAAATTGAGCCGGGAGTAGGCATCATCCGCGCCCGCCGCCGCCCGTGCCGCCCATAGTCCGCCCTGCGGACCGGATACGAGGAGGGTCAGGCATGCTCCGGTGAGCGCGCCCAGGGGGAACAGCAGGGTTTTCCGCATGGAATGGGTGGCCTTTTCGCTTAGCGGTTCTTTTGAGGCTTGGCAGCCGCCATGCAAATGGCGACCCAGCCCGGTTCTCACAATATCATTCTGGTTTCTTCAAGGCCGGTCTGCCACGCCGGCGGGTACGCGGTAAAAATCCCTTCGCCCTGACCTAAACATTTGGCAACGTTCGAAAGACCGCCCCCTCAGAGCAGGAATCGGTCCGCCGGACGACGCCTCGCAGCTATGCGATTTTAGGATGGTTTTGGAGGCCCGGACGGGATAGGCGATGGCATAAGACTTCAAATTCTCGGGAGGATAACAATGAACGAAGCACTCCGGCAGGAACGGAACGTCGAACTGGGCGCCAGCAACGAGCCGTTCCAGAACCTGCACGAATTCATCCGGAAGGCGCGTTCCAACCTCAACCAGAACGCCTGGGACTACATCGTCGGCGCCGCCGAGACCGAGACCACGATGCGCCGCAACCGCATGGCCTTGGACGAGATCGCTTTTCGCCCGCGTGTGCTGCGTGACGTGCGCAAGGTCTCCGGCTCGGTTGAGCAGTTCGGCCGCAAGATGCGCCTGCCCGTGGTGCTCGCCCCCGTCGGCGCGCTGGAGATATTCGACCCGCATGGCGCCGCCAGCGTGGCGCGCGCGGCCGGGACCTTCGGGGCGTCGCACATGTTGAGCTCGGTCTCCGAGCCCGGCCTGGAAAAGACCGCCGAAGCCGCCCCCGATGCGCTGCGCATGTACCAGCTCTATGTCCGCGGCGATGACGCGTTCGTCGCCGACGTCGTCGGCCGCGCCGAGAAGGCCGACTATGCCGCCTTCTGCCTGACCGTCGACACCGCCCATTATAGCCGTCGTGAGCGTGACATCGCCAAGCGCTACGTTCGCGAGAGCCGCCTGCGCGCCACCGGCGGCGACTACCAAAAGGGGCTGGAGTGGCGGACCGTGAAGATGGTCAAGGACAAGTTCAAAATCCCGCTGATCCTCAAGGGCATCGCCACCGCGGAGGACGCGCAGATCGCGGTCGATCACGGCGTCGAGTGGATCTACGTCTCCAACCATGGCGGCCGCCAGCTCGATCACGGCCGCGGCGCCATGCATGTGCTGCCCGAGATCGTCGAGGCCGTGAAGGGCCGCGCCAAGATCATGGTGGATGGCGGCATCTGCCGCGGCACCGACATCGTCAAGGCGATCGCCGCGGGCGCCGACCTCGTCGGCATCGGCCGGCTGCAATGCTGGGCCCTGGCGGCGGCCGGCGAGACCGGCGTGACGCGGATGCTGGAATTGCTGGAGGACGAGGTGCTGCGCTGCCTGGGCCTTCTGGGTGCTACGTCATTCGCAGAAGTGAACAAGTCCTGCTTGCACCAGGCCATCGCAACGAATGCGCCGAGCGTGTTCAGCGCATTCCCGCTGTTCGACCACGAGCCCTATCGATACTGACGAGACAGGACGCAATGACATCGCTCTCTCCCGGCAGCGCGGACGCGCTTCTGTTCGATCTCGGGCGCGTGGTGCTCGATATCGATTTCTCCCGGGCGATCGCCTGCTGGGCGGGACATGCAGGCCTCGAGCCTGAGGCCATCGTGGCGCGCTATGAGCGTGACACCGAGGCTTACCAGCTGCACGAGGTCGGCAAGATCAGCGACGAGGACTATTTCCAGTCGCTGCGCGCATCGCTCGGCATCGGCATTTCGGATGCGCAATTTCTGGAGGGATGGAACGCGATCTTCGCCGGCGAGATGCCCGACATCGCGGAATTGCTCCCGCGCGCGGCGAAACAGATGCCGCTCTATGCCTTCTCCAACACCAACCGCCCGCATGTCGACCATTTCTCGAAGGAGTATGCCGATCTGCTCGGCCATTTCCGCGAGCTGTATCTGTCCTCCAGCATCGGCCTGCGCAAACCCGATGCGGAAGCCTTCGACCACGTCGTCGCCGCGATGGGGGTGCCGGCCAACCGGATCGTGTTCTTCGATGACCTCGCCGAGAACGTCGAAGGCGCGAGGGCCCGGGGCCTCACCGCGATCCATGTGACCTCGCCGCGCGACGTCGGAAACGCACTGACAGCGCTGGGGATCTGACCGCGCATTCCGGAACAATTGCACCCGGAATTGAGGAACCAAACCATTTTGTGCATTTTTGTACAGAGTTCCGGGAACGGAATACCTGCTTCTGGACTCTACAGTCCGTTGGGAAGTCTACGAACGAACGGACGTATTCATCGTGTTGGGCAAAACCTACCTCACCAAGCAGGCCTCGCTGCTGGTCAAATTTGCCAGGACCACCTCGGATTCCGAGCTTTCCGCCAAGCTGATGAGCAAGGCGGCTGATCTGAAATCCCAGGCCGATCCGATGCCCGACAGGGATCAGAGCCCCCAAGCGCCCGATGTCAGTCTGGACAGGCAGGCAGGGACCTGACGTGCTGGCTCTCATCATTCTCGTGCTTGCCATGGCCATCCTTATGCCGGTCTGTCTCGTCTTCCAGATCATGACGCGACTGGCATGATGCTCGGCCTTCATCGTCGAGCGGATGACGCAGGATAAATCTTCCTGCGCGACCACCGTTTTGCCTCTGCGCCTGCACTCGGCTAGAACTCTCGCCGCTGATTTGCCCGAACGGGCGTAGCTGGAGCTTTCACCCGTGGCCCTCATGCCGGTTTCCGATGCGCTCGCTGCCGTGCTCGCCGGTGCGGAGCCGCTGCCCGAGGAATCGGTCGCGCTCGATCAGGCCTTCCACCGCGTGCTCGCGCGCGATGTCGCGGCGCGGCGGACGCAGCCGCCGCAGGCGATGTCAGCGATGGATGGCTATGCGGTTCGCGCGGCCGATGCGGCAAAGATCAATGCGCAGCTCGCCGTCATTGGCGAGGTCGCAGCCGGCCGCCCCTTTGCAGGAACAGTCGGCGCCGGCGAAGCCGTCCGGATCTTCACTGGCGGCGTCGTTCCCGATGGCGCCGATGCGGTCGTGATCCAGGAAGATACCGTCGCAGACGGCAAGCATATCACGATCAAGGAAGCAGCCGTCACCGGGCGGCACATTCGGCCGGCCGGCATCGACTTCTCCGAGGGTGACGTGCTGCTGCGCCAGGGCGCCCGGCTCACCGAGCGCGACCTCGCGCTCGCCGCTGGCATGAACCACCCGCAGCTTAGCGTCCGGCGCCGTCCAAAGGTCGCCGTTCTCGCCACCGGCGACGAGCTGGTGGTGCCGGGCACCACGCCCGGTCATGGCCAGATCGTCTATTCCAACGGCTACGCGCTGCATGCGCTTGCCCGCAGCGAGGGTGGGGACACCATCGACCTCGGGATTGCCGCCGACACGCTTGCCGCCACCACTGCCGGGATCCGGCGCGCGCGCGACTCCGGCGCCGACATCCTGATCACGACCGGCGGCGCCTCGGTCGGCGACCACGATCTGGTGCAGCAAGCGCTCCGGGACGAGGGCACCTCGATGGCGTTCTGGAAGATCGCGATGCGGCCGGGCAAGCCGATGATGAACGGGCAGCTCGGCGCCATGCGCGTGATCGGCCTGCCTGGCAATCCCGTGTCATCCTACGTTTGCGGCTTCCTGTTCATGGTGCCCCTGATTCGTACGCTGTCGGGCCGTTCGATGGTTCATCATCGCCGCGAACGCGCCGTGCTCGGCCGCGATGTCGGTGCCAATGACCAGCGCGAGGATTACCTTCGCGCGCGCCTCGATCTGCGCGATGACGGCACGCTCGTCGCGCTTCCCGTCAATCACCAGGATTCCTCGCTGCTTGCGAATCTCGCTGCAGCACAGGCACTTCTCGTGCGCGCGCCGTTCGCACCGAAGGCCGAAGCCGGCAGCCCTTGCGAGGTGCTGCGACTGCCCGTTTGAGCGCATCGTTCGCAACCGTTCCGCGAACTTTGTCGCGTTCACGGTAAATTAAGCAGTTGCGGAACATGTATCGAACATATAGTGTCCGTTCATGATTTGTTTCGAGCATGCAGCGGCTTATTGCCGAATTCACGTCTCGGAATCGAACGACATCAACCGGGGGATTTTGGTCGAGATGTTAACGCGCAAACAATACGAGCTCCTGCGGTTCATCAGCGAGCGCCTGAAGGAAAGCGGCGTGCCGCCCTCCTTCGACGAGATGAAGGACGCGCTCGATCTGCGCTCGAAGTCGGGCATCCATCGCCTGATCACTGCGCTCGAGGAGCGCGGCTTCATCCGGCGCCTGCCTAACCGCGCCCGCGCCATCGAGGTGATCAAGCTGCCCGAACTCCAGGCCGCCGCCGGCAGCCGCCGCGGCTTCACGCCGAGCGTGATCGAGGGCAATCTCGGCAAGGTGCGCATGACATCGAGCCCGCCCGCCGAAGAGGGCGAGCGTCCTGTCGCGGTGCCCGTGATGGGGCGGATCGCAGCCGGTACGCCGATCGAGGCCTTGCAGACCCGTAGCCACACCATCAGCGTTCCGCCCGACATGCTCGGCTCGGGCGAGCATTACGCGCTCGAAGTGCGCGGCGATTCGATGGTGGACGCTGGCATTCTCGACGGCGACATGGCGCTGATCCAGCGCAACGAGAGCTGCGACACCGGCGACATCGTGGTCGCCCTGATCGACGACGAGGAAGCCACCTTGAAGCGCTTCCGCCGCCGTGGCGCCTCGATCGCGCTCGAGCCCGCCAACGCCGCCTATGAAGTGCGCATCCTGCCGCCCAACCGGGTCAAGATCCAGGGCAAGCTGATCGGGCTGTACCGGAAGTACTGAGCCCTCCGCGCGCCGCCCGATGGCAAGCGCGCGCTTCGACGATTGGAGCGGACGATTGTCCGCTCCGGCTGGATAGTCTTTCTGGTTTTGCACAAATTATCCGGCCCCCTCTCCAGCGCTACATCCTCGGCACGCCGCAGTGAAGCACCCATCGCTTCGCGGCCTTTGAGAGACCGAGGAGACAGCCATGCGCAAGATCATTTTGAGCACATTCACGATCACGCTGATCGCAGCATCAGCATCGCAGGCCTTGGCCGCGCAGCCGCAGCATCACGCCCGCAAGCCGCCGCAGGCAACGAGCGCGCAATTCCGTAATGCCGGCAACGCGGTCGAGCAGCCATCGCAACCGGCCTGGCAATATTCTGGCTGGTCGGCACCCGCAGGCCGCTAAAACCAGCACGCCAAATGCACAGGAGCAGGCTTTGTTCCTCGTGCGTTTGAAAAAGATATTGTGATGGCAGCTTGCGGATCCAAGCCGTAGATTTGCCCACAACCGAGCAGAAGCTCGGCGAATTCCACTCTGATAGAGGCCTGCGCCTCAGAAGAGGCGCGGGTGCTCTATCCCGATTGAGGAGCACCCGATGTGTGACTACAGCCTGCATGCCGTCGCGACGCGTCCCGCAGAGGTTGGCGAGACGATCGTCACGACAACGTTCCGCGGCACCTCGACGCGCGGCTTCGCCTCCGAAGCCGACATGTCAGTCGCGGTCTGCCTGCTGCCGGGAACGGAGCTCGCCTTCGCCGACAACGTCCGCTACGACAATCGCTGGATCTGGACACGCACCATCAATTCGCGCGTCGGCAAGTTCGGCAAGGTCGATCCGCACATTCCCGATCGTCATCACGACGCGATCGAATTCCCCGACGGCAAATACGTGCTGGTGACGCAGCTCGTCGAGGGCCAGCGCGCAACCGTGCTGCAACTGCCCGTGACCCAGCCGCTGGGCGAGCGCGAGCACAAGCCGCAGGTCGTCGCCGACAGCCGTACGACGTCCCCGCGTCTGCCGATCGGCTGAAGGGTCGGTCTCAGTCCTCGGCCTGAAGATCGGCTTCCGACGGCGTTGCGTCGCGGACACGCGGAGCTGCTGACCGTGGCATGAGGGTCAGTTCGAAATCTCCATCGCCGGCCGCCGCCGGCGACCAGGGGCAGTTTGCGCCCCTCGCCTTCACCGACGCAATCGCGAAACCGTCGCCACGCCGCGTCAGCGCCAGCGCACCCTGGCGCGCGAGACGCGGCCGATCGACTACCATGGCCGCGCAATCCGGCGGCGCGGGCTTTACAGTCACCACCAGTGTCGCTCGGCTGCAGTCGTCCGCCAGCGCGTCGATGCGCAGCGCCAACGCAATCATACGGCCGTCGGCGAGTGGGCTCACGCAGCCCGACTCATCGCACGACACGCCGTCAGCGAGCGAAGCGCTGCCGGCATCGCGCGGGTCGGCGTCCGCCGCCAGCCACTCCTTGAGCAGGAAATTGTCCTTGTTGGTCCTGATCAGATGCAGCCGCCCGTCCCTGCCCCGCACTGCGACGCTCTGGCCGTCACCGGCGATGAGGATGTCGGGTTGCCGGACCGACAGACCCCAGATCGTTGTCACCACGAGCACGAACGCGCCCGACCAGCGCAGCGGCGTCCGCAACAGGCCCATCAGGATCAGGCCGAGGCTCGCACCGATCAGCGGCGCAGTGCCGAAGGCAGCGATGTGGCCAATCGCGCCGGGCAGCGCAGCCACCCAACGCGACACCGCCACCATCCAGTCGATCCCGATTCCCATCAGCCACCAGAACACACCGTCGAGCCCGAACGGCGCCGCGAGCAATCCCAACAGCCCGGCCGGCATCACCAGCGCCGAGACCACCGGCATCGCGCCGAGATTGGCGAGCACGCCGTAGGGCGTGACGCGGTGGAAATGGAAGGCGGCATAGGGCGTGGTCGCAAGCCCCGCGATCATCGAGGCCATGAACAGCATCGCGATCTCGCGGCCGCCCCACAGCGCGATGCGCGCGGTCGTCGAATGATCGGGCGAGGCAAACAGGTTCGGCATGCCGATCTGCACCAGCGCGACCAGCCCGAGCGTTGCCGCAAAGGACATCTGGAAGCTCGGATGAACCAGCGCTTCCGGCGCGACCGCGAGCACGATCAGAGCCGCCACCGCCAGCGTGCGGAACGTGATCGCGCGGCGATCGACCATGACAGCGATCAGCACCACTGCGGTCATGAAGAACGATCTTTGCGTTGCGACCTCCGCGCCCGAGAGCAGCAAATAGAATGCGGACGCGACCAGCGCCGCGGCAGCAGACCATTTCTTGATTGCGAAGCCGGCCGCCAGCCCGGGGATCAGCGCCAGCAGCGCGCGGACCGCAAAGAAGACGACGCCGGCGACGACGGCCATGTGATAGCCGGAGATCGACAGCACATGGCCGAGGCCGGAGACGAACATCGCGTCGTTGACGGGCGTGGTGATCGCATCGCGGCGACCGGTCAAAAGCGCAGTTGCGATTGCGCGGTTGTCACCGTCGAGCGTGGCGCGGATCCGCGCGTCGATCGCATCGCGCAGGCCCTGCATGACCGCCGCATAGCGCAACCGCAACCCGCCGGCATCGGGCGGCGCGGACGCGGTGATCGCTCCCATCACGAAACCGGAGGCACCGATGCCCTGGAAGAACATGTCGCGCGAAAAATCGTAGCTGCCCGGCCGCAATGGCGCGAGCGGTGGCATCAGCCGCGCCTTCAACTGCACGAAGCTGCCGACGTCGGGCGCGGTGCCCTTGCGCACGGAGAGGCGGACGCGCTCGAGCTTCATGTCGCTGCGCTGTGCTTCCATCGCGGTGACGCGCAGCACGAAACGATCAGTGCGTTCGCGGATGTCGCGGGTCTCGACAAAGCCCGACAGCGACACGGAATAGAGCGGCTTGGCGAGCACATTGTGCGCGATGCGCGCCGTCTTCCAGGTTGCTATCGCAAAGCCGGCCGCGACCGCAGCGATCATGATCGCCGGCGCAAACCAGCGGCTCCGCCGCAACAACACCGCCCCGAGCGCCAGCGCCACCGCGGTCGTGGCAACGACCCACAGCACCGGCTCATGATCGGCGGCGAAGTAGAGCGCGATGCCGCAGCCGAAGGCGATGGGCACCCAGGGAAACAGTCGCCCGGCACCGGCTTCGGCCTTTGCCCATTCGCGCAACGTCCCGACGATCGCGGGCCAAACACCAAAGCCAGCCGGCACAAAGCCGCCGGCAGACGCTGTGCGGCCCGTCGTCGGCCAAGTGCCGGCGATACCCTGCGAGGCACGCTGTGGCCGGCCCGGCTCCATCATTCCTTAGCAACCCTGCGATACGCGACGGGCGCAGAGGCTACCGGAACGTGCAGGCCGCCGAATAGCGGTACAGATCAGGAACGAACGGGCCGCAGCCCTACTTTTCCTCTTCCAATGTCACGGCCACGTCCGCCTTGGCCGAGAGCCGGACCTTGTTGCCCTCGACACCGGCGACCAGGCCCTTGTCGATGAAATGGTGGTGGCCCTTGTGGCTGCCCTCGCCGCTGTCCTTCTTGGTCAGCTTGATGCGATTGCCTTCGACCTTGTCGACCGTGCCGATGTGCACGCCATCGGCGCCGATGACTTCCATATGTTCTGCGATGTTCTGCATGCGGGGATCCTGGTTGGGGACCCACGTAACGCGCGAAGCGCGCGTTCGTTGCTTTCGCGGGATGACGATATCGTGCGCGTCGCCCGTCAGATCAGCGGCGCCTTCGCCGAGGCGTGGTGATTGACGATCTTCCAGTCGCCGTCCTCGCGAATGATGACCCAGCTCATCTTGACGATGAGGTCGGGCCGCTCACCAAGATCGAACGTAATGGTTGCGCCCATGTTGATCAGGTCCGGCCCCGCATGCGCCGCGTTCACCTCGGAAAACACCGCGCTCGGCTGGCGCCAGCGCGGCAGGCCATTGAAATAGTCGGCGACGCCATCCCTGCCCCGATAGAGCTTCGGGTTGGAGCCGAAGAAGAACGCGTTCTTCGAATAGAGTGATGACAGCCCGGCCGCATCGAGCATCGCGAAGCCGGCACACCATTTCGCGATGATGGCGGAAGCGATGGCGTCGGCTTCATTGCTCATTTGCGTCCCTCAGCCTCTGGCGACTTCCTTCGCGAACGTATCGCGCAGGCCGATCGTTCGCGAAAACACCGGCTTGCCGGGCGTCGAGTCCTTGTCACGCACGAAATATCCCTGGCGCTCGAACTGCATCGGCTCGGTCGAATTGCTTTCCGCAACCGAGGCCTCGATCCGGGCGTCGGAGAGGATCTCCAGCGACTGCGGATTGAGATCGGCCGCAAAATTCGAGGCATCCGGGTTCGGATTGGCGAACAGCTGGTTGTAGATGCGGATCTCCGCAGGCACCGAATTCGCCGCGGGCAGCCAGTGCATGGTCGCCTTGACCTTGCGGCCGTCGGGCGCATTGCCGCCCTTGGTCGCGGGGTCGTAGGTGCAGCGCAGCTCCACCACCTCGCCGGCATCATTCTTGATCACGCCGGTGCACTTGATGAAATAGGCATAGCGCAGCCGCACCTCGTTGCCCGGCGACAGGCGGAAGAACTTCTTCGGCGGGTTCTCCATGAAGTCGTCCTGCTCGATATAGAGCTCGCGGCCGAACGTGATTTTCCGCGTGCCGGCGGACGGATCGTCGGGATGATTGATCGCCTCGAGTTCCTCGGTCTCGCCTTCCGGATAATTCTCGATCACGACCTTGAGCGGCCGCAGCACGCCCATGCGCCGCTGCGATGTGCGGTTCAGCTCCTCGCGGATACAGAACTCGAGCATGCCGACATCGACCACGCTGTTGGCCTTGGCGACGCCGATGCGCTTGACGAATTCGCGTAGCGCAGCCGGAGGCACGCCGCGGCGACGCATGCCCGCCATGGTCGGCATGCGCGGATCGTCCCAGCCGGCGACATGGCCGTCGCGAACGAGCTGGGTCAGCACGCGCTTGGACAGCAGCGTGTAGGTCAGGTTGAGCCGTGCCATTTCATACTGGTGCGGCTTCGACGGCACCGGCAGCTTCTCGATGAACCAGTCATAGAGCGGTCGGTGATCCTCGAACTCCAACGTGCAGATCGAGTGCGTGATGCCTTCAATGGCGTCCGACTGGCCGTGGGCATAGTCGTAGCTCGGATAGATGCTCCACTTGGTGCCGGTGCGCGGATGGTGCGCATGCAGGATGCGATACAGCACGGGATCGCGCAGATTGATGTTGCCCGAGGACATGTCGATCTTGGCCCGCAGCACGCGTGCACCGTTCGGGAATTCGCCGGCCTTCATGCGGCGGAACAGGTCGAGATTCTCGTCCACGCTGCGGTCACGGAACGGCGAGTTCTTGCCGGGCTCCGTCAGCGTGCCGCGGGAGAGACGGATCTCCTCCTGGGTCTGGTCGTCGACATAGGCCAGGCCATCGCGGATCAGCTTCTCCGCCCATTCGTACAGGCGATCGAAATAGTCCGAGGCGAAGAACAGGTTCTTGCCCCAGTCGAAGCCGAGCCAGTGCACGTCGGCCTGGATGGAATCGATGTATTCCTGCTCTTCCTTGACCGGATTGGTGTCATCGAAGCGCAAATGGCAGCGGCCCGGAAACTCCTGGGCGATCCCAAAATTGAGTGCGATCGACTTGGCGTGGCCGATATGGAGGTAGCCGTTCGGCTCCGGCGGGAACCGGGTCACGATCTCCTTGTATTTGGCCTGATCGAGGTCGGCCTGGATGATGTCACGAATGAAATCGCGCCCAACCTCAGTCGCCACCGGTTCTGTCATTACGAAAATCCTGTAGGGAAATCAGCGGCCCTTCTGCCAAATTCGCGTGGCTGAGCCAAGGGCTTGGCGGTCCGCTGCCGGGCTTTAGTTATGCTCGGGTCCTGTTATATACCACCGCTTCCAATGCATAGGCCCTGCCAAGAATGACCGATTCCGTCGTCACCCGCTTTGCTCCCTCGCCAACCGGCTTCCTCCACATCGGAGGCGCCCGCACCGCGTTGTTCAACTGGCTCTATGCGAAGAAGCACGGCGGCAAGATGCTGCTGCGGATCGAGGATACCGACCGCGAGCGCTCGACCGAGGCCGCGATCGGCGCGATTCTGGACGGGCTGAAATGGCTGGAGCTCGGCTGGGATGGCGACGTCATCTACCAGTTCAGCCGCGCCGCCCGCCACCGCGAGGTCGCCGAGCAGCTGCTCGCCGACGGCAAGGCCTACCGCTGCTATGCCACCGCCGAGGAGCTCACCGCCATGCGCGAGAAGGCGCGCGCGGAGGGCCGCACCCGCCTCTATGACGGCCTATGGCGCGACCGCGATCCCGCGACCGCCCCGTCCGACGTCAAGCCCACCATCCGCCTGCGCGCGCCGCAGACCGGCGAGACCGTGATCGAGGACCAGGTCCAGGGCCGCGTGGTCTGGCAGAACGAGAACCTCGACGACCTCGTGCTGCTGCGCGGCGATGGCAACCCGACCTACATGCTCGCGGTGGTCGTGGACGACCACGACATGGGCGTCACCCATGTCATCCGCGGCGACGACCATCTGATCAACGCCGCGCGCCAGAAGCAGATCTACGATGCGATGGGCTGGGCGCTGCCGAGCATGTCCCACATCCCCCTGATCCACGGTCCGGACGGCTCAAAACTGTCCAAGCGTCACGGCGCGCTCGGCGTCGACGCCTACCGCGCCATGGGGTACCTCCCGACCGCGCTCCGCAATTATCTCGTCCGGCTCGGCTGGAGCCATGGCGACCAGGAGATCTTCTCGACCGAGGAGATGATCGCGGCGTTCGACCTCTCCAATGTCGGCCGCGGCGCGGCGCGCTTCGATTTCGCCAAGCTGGAGAACCTCAACGGCCATTACATCCGCCACGCCGACGATCAATCACTCGTGAAGGCCTTCGAGGACGTGCTCGACCACGTCGTGCCCGCCCGCGACGAGATTAAGGCCAAGTTAAGCGACACCACGCGCGCCCAGTTGCTCAAGGCCATGCCGTCCCTGAAGGAGCGCGCCAAGACGCTGATCGAGCTGATCGATGGCGCCTATTTCATCTTCGCCGACCGGCCGTTGCAGCTTGACCCCAAGGCCGCAGCCCTGCTGACACCTGAGAACCGCAAGCTGATCGGCCAACTCCATTCCGCGCTGGAGAATGTCGAGACCTGGAGCGGCGCCACCACGGAAGCCGCACTGCGCGCTTTTGCCGAGGAAAATAGTCTCAAGCTCGGCGCTGTCGCCCAACCGCTGCGGGCGGCGCTGACCGGCCGCACCACCTCGCCTGGTATATTTGAGGTTTTGGACGTGCTGGGACGCCAGGAGAGCCTCGGCCGGCTCAAAGATCAGTCTACGACGTAAGTAGGCCATGCCTGTCATGATCTTGCAGCGCACACAGCAATAATATACCCATCTCCCCGTACATTCTGGAACATCCGGCCTGCCCCATCTTCTCGCTTCGGGGACTCCGGCTCCGGCCCGTTTCACCACACATCGGGGACCTCTGATGGACGCAAAATCGAGCAACAAGACCGCCACGCTGACGGTCGGAAACAAGAACTACGATCTCCCGATCCTCAGCGGCAGCGTCGGGCCTGATGTCGTCGATATCGGCAAGCTCTACGGCCAGTCCGGCCTGTTCACCTACGATCCCGGATTCACCTCGACCGCGAGCTGCCAGTCCAAGATCACCTATATCGACGGTGACGCGGGCGTGCTCGAATACCGCGGCTACCCGATCGAGCAGCTCGCCGAGAACGGCGACTTCCTCGAGACCTGCTATCTGCTGCTGTTCGGGGATCTGCCGACCGCCGCGCAAAAGAAGGATTTCGACCACCGCGTGATCCATCACACGATGGTGCACGAGCAGATGGCCCGCTTCTTCCAGGGCTTCCGCCGCGACGCCCATCCGATGGCGGTGATGGTGGCTTCCGTCGGCGCGCTCGCCGCGTTCTATCACGACAGCACCGACATCAACGATCCGAAGCAGCGCATGATCGCTTCCATGCGCATGATCGCGAAGATCCCGACGCTGGCCGCGATGGCCTACAAGTACACCGTCGGCCAGCCCTTCGTGTATCCGAAGAACTCGCTGTCGTTCGCCGAGAACTTCCTCAACATGTGCTTCGCCGTGCCGTGCGAGGACTACAAGATCAACCCGGTGCTCGCTGACGCGCTGGACAAGATCTTCATCCTGCACGCCGACCACGAGCAGAACGCCTCGACCTCGACGGTGCGTATCGCCGGCTCTTCCGGCGCCAACCCATTCGCCTGCATCGCCGCCGGCATCGCCTGCCTCTGGGGCCCGGCGCATGGCGGCGCCAATGAAGCCGCGCTCGCGATGCTCGCCGAGATCGGCACCGTGGACAAGATCCCCGAGTTCATTGCCAAGGTGAAGGACAAGAACTCCGAAGTCCGCCTGATGGGCTTCGGTCACCGCGTCTACAAGAACTACGATCCGCGCGCCAAGATCATGCAGAAGATGTGTCACGCCGTGCTCAAGGAGACCGGCCATGGCGACGATCCGATGCTGAAGGTGGCGCTCGAGCTCGAGAAGATCGCGCTCAGCGACCAGTACTTCATCGACCGCAAGCTCTACCCGAACGTCGACTTCTATTCGGGCATCACGCTGAAGGCGATGGGCTTCCCGGTCTCGATGTTCACCGTGCTGTTCGCGGTTGCCCGCACCGTCGGCTGGATCAGCCAGTGGAGCGAGATGATCGAGGACCCGCACCAGAAGATCGGCCGCCCGCGCCAGCTCTACACAGGCGTCACCAAGCGCGATTACGTGGCGATCAAGGATCGCAAGTAAGTTCGGACTTTATGGTCCCACGGAACGGCGCCATCACAAGGATGGCGCCGTTTTTGTTGGTGCACACCCCACGAAACCGGTCGGACCGCGCCCAATCTGCTGCCGCGCACAACAACAAGTTCATGCATCGCGCCTGCGAGCGCTTGACAGTTGAAGCACTCCGCGCGCAAATTCTTACACTAAGTAAGAATGACGACAGGGATGGAAATGCCGGAGCAGCCGAGAAGTCGGCGGCAGACGCGTGCTGCCATTTTGACTCATTTGCTCCAGTCCGGCGGCTCGTTCCGCCCGCCGCTGGCGCGAGCCGTTCGCCTGTCCGAAGCGAGCCTGTCGCGGATCCTGTTCGACCTGAAGGCTGAAGGCCTGATCGAGGAAGTGCGGCGCCCTGCCCCTTATGTCGGCGGCCCGACGGGCCTCGTGTCGCTCGATCGCACGGTGGCGCTTGCGGCCCTCGAGCTGACCGGCCAATGGCTCAGCGTCGGCGTTGGCGGCCTGTCGGGCGAACTGCATTACACCGAGCGTGTGCCGCTGCCGAAGAAGCCAACGGTGGAATCCGTCGGCCGGGTGTTTCGCGAAGCGCTGGAATTGCTGCGCGACTGGACGCGTCGGCGTCGCATCAGGCTTGCACAAATCGGCGTTACCGTTCCGGGCCTCGGCCGCCTGAGCGTATCGGGCAACCCGATCATTCCCTGCGATGTCGGACGTATCGGCGACATGTTCGGCGAATTGTTCACAGGCGTGCCGGTCACTTTCACCAATTCTGTGGTGGCGCACGCCACCTTTCACCGTTGCCGCACGGAAAACTATCCGTTCAGCGATGCGCATCTGTTCGTCTTCGTCGGCCAGGGCGTCGCTGGCGCCTGGATGGATGATCCGATCGAGGACGACGCGCTCGACCCGGTCGAGCTCGGTCACATGGTGTTCGGAACAGACGGCCCGCGTTGCCGCTGCGGACATCACGGCTGCGTCGAGGCCTATACGTCGCTGCCGGCGCTGGCCGAGCTTCTGCGCGTCACCGAAGCAGAATTGCTCCAGCTCGGCAGTGAATGGGTGACCACGATCCCCCTCACGGCGCGGGTACGCCAGGAATTGCGCCAGCGGCTCTTCAGACTTGGCCTCGCCATCGGCAACACATTGAACGTCAAGCCATGCCGCGGCGTTGTCGTCAGCGGCTGGCCATCGCTGCTCGCCGAGGACGATCGCCAGGCCGTTATCGACGGGATCGACTCCTGCCTGCTGGGCGGCCGGAAACTGGCGCAGGTGTCGCTCGCCTTCGTGCCGCCCTCGAACGGCAACGATCCGCAGGCCGCACTCGCCTTCGCCGCGCTCTGCCTGACCAGAAGCGGCGGCATGCCGGCCGCATCGACGGAGGCAGCCTGAAATAGCCTGCGCGGCTCTCGCGCAAAGAACTTCACACCGGGAGGAACTTGCCATGCCGATCACAACAACAAGGCGTCGTCTGCTCGCTGGATCTGCTGCCGCGCTCGCGCTGCCGGCCCTTGCCCGCGCGCAAGGCGCGGTCAAGCCGCGCCTCACCGCAATCTCGCAATGGTCCGCAGGCAGCGATGGAGCTGCCATCACGGCGCTCGGCAAGAAATTTGAGGAAAAAGGCGGCATCTGGCAGCACTCGCCCGTCCCAGGCTTCACCACCGAGATGATGAACAAGCTGCGCGCCCAGATCATCGCCGGCGATCCGCCGGCCTGTTCGCAACTCAAGGGCCCCGAGATTGCCGCCTGGTCGAAGATTGCGCCGACCGTCGATCTCGATGCCGTTGTCGCTGCCGCCGGCTACGAGAAGGTCGTCGCGCCGGACCTTGCAAAATTGCACAAGCCGTGGGGCAAGTGGATTGCCCTGCCGTTGCAGATTTACAGCACCAATATGCTGTTTCTCTCCAAACGGGCGATGGACAAGGCCAAGGCCGACAAGCCCCCCGTCACCTGGGCTGACTTCAACGATCTTGCCGAGAAGATGAAAGCCGGCGGAGTCATTTTTCCCGTCGCCAATGGTGGCACCCGCGCCGACGATGGTCAAAAATTCGAAGCCTCGCTCGCCGGCATCAGTCCCGCTGCATACCGCGCAGCCATCATGAATCTCGACAAGAAGGCCCTGGAAGGTCCCGAGATCAAGGCTGCCTTCGCACAGATGCGCAAGATTACCAACTGGATGGACCCCAATGTCGGCGCCCAACCCTATGCCACCAATTTGAAGCGCTTTGTCGACGGCGACATGGGCATGATGATCATGGGCGGCTGGGCGCAGGGCGTGTTGAAAAACTCCGGTTTCAAGTTCGACGACTACGTCATCGCGCCAGGGCCCAGCGACAATGGCAAGCCGGTGTTCCTGTTGAATGCCGATGCCTTCATCTTCTGGCAGCGCAAAGAACCCGATCTGCAGGCGGGTCAGGCGTTGATGGCCCAGCTCGTCATGGATCCAGCGATCCAGACCATGTATTCGCAAATCACGGGATCAATCCCTGTGCGCACCGACGTCGATCTGTCCGGTGAAGGCTGGTCGGACGGTCAACGGCGAACCGCAGCCGCACTCAAGGACGCTGTCACCAACAATCAGGCCGTCCTGAGCCTCGCCCACAACATGGCGCAGGAAAACGGCCTGACTGCTGCGATGATCGACGTGTTCACCGAATACGCGAAGAACAAGACGATTACGCCGGATCAGGCGGTCACCCGCCTCGCCGAAGCCGTCGAGGGCTCGCGTTGACCAACGCCGTCTTGACAGCAACGCGACCGGGCCGGCCGGCGACCTCTGACATGGTGCGCCGGCTGCCCGAATATCTGATGATCTGGGTGCCGCTGTTGTTGTCCGCAGCGCACCTCATTTCGTTTTCGATCTGGACCATCTGGATTTCGTTCACGCCATCCACCCTTGTTCCGGTCACGGGCTGGGTGGGCTTGCGCAACTACAATTCGGTCTTGGCGTCGCGGAACTGGCAGATCGCCTTCGACAATCTGCTGCTGTTCGGCATCGCTTTCGTGCTGCTGAGCTTGATCACCGGTCTCGTGCTCGCGATCCTGCTCGATCAGCGCATTCGCGGCGAGAACGTGCTGCGTACCATCTTCCTGTACCCCCTGGCCGTGTCGTTCGTCGTCACCGGCACGGTCTGGAGCTGGCTGCTCAATCCCGGTATCGGGATCGAGAAGCTCGTCCATGACCTCGGCTGGAGCTCCTTCCATTTCGACTGGCTGGTCAACCGCGACATGGCGATCTGGACCATCGTCATCGCTGCGATCTGGCAATCCTCGGGCTTCGCCATGGCGCTCTTCCTCGCCGGCCTTCGCTCCGTCGACGCCGACATTATCAGGGCCGCGCAGATCGACGGCGCTGGACCGTTCCGAACCTATCGGCGCGTCATTCTGCCGACGCTCTGGCCGATCACCATCACCGTCGTTGTGGTCCAGTTGCAGTTTGCGATTTCCGCGTTCGACCTCGTTCGCGCGCTCACCAACGGTGGGCCTGGCATCGCGACCCAGCTGCCGGCCCTTGTCGTCTACGATTTGATGTTCCAGCGCAGCCAGCTCGGCCGCGGCGCGGCGGCGGCGGTGCTCATGTTGCTCATCCTTCTCGCGGTGCTGCTGCCCTATGCAGCGTGGCGCTATGTCCAGCGACGGCAGGCCACCCATGCGTGACCGAAGCTTCGCGCCGAGCAGGATTTTCATCTATCTCGTCGTGACATTGTTCGCGGCCGCCTATCTCGCGCCGCTGGTTGTCGTGGTGCTGAACTCGCTCCGGACCAATGAGGAGATCGCGCAGAGCTCGATGATCGGCTGGCCGCAACATTTGGCCTGGGGCAACTACGCCCTGGCCTGGAGCGGTTTCTGCGTCGCCGAGACCTGCGCCGGCATCCGGCCGTACATGCTGAACTCCGCGCTCATCACGATCCCCGCGACTGTTATCTCCACCCTGCTCGGTGCAGTCGCGGGTTACGCCGTGTCGCTCTGGCGTTTTCGCGGCGACAACTGGATCTACGGCATCGTCACCCTCGGCCTCTTCCTGCCCCAGCAGATGCGCCTGCTGCCCTGGACCATCGTGCTGCGGGACATCGGGCTCATCAACACGCTGTCGGGTCTGGTGCTGATTCACACGATCCAGGGGCTCTCCTTCACCGTGCTGTTCTGTCGAAACTACTATGTCGCCATTCCACATGAATTGATCAGGGCCGCGCGCATCGATGGCGCCGGGTTCTTTCGCATCTTCTGGCGCATCATCCTGCCGCTCTCCTCTCCGATCCTGATCGTCACGGTGATCTGGCAGTTCACCCACATCTGGAACGAGTTCCTCTATGGCGTGACATTCACGACCGGCCAGCAGCAGCCCGTGACGGCCGCGCTCATCGCGCTGTCTGCCGCGGTCGCAGATATCCCTCAGCATGGCGTGCAGAGCGCTGCGGTGATCATCGCCGCGCTCCCCACTTTGCTGATCTATCTCTTCGGCGGCAGGTATTTCGTACGCGGCCTCACTGCCGGGGCCGTGAAATGATGGATGTGTCATGGCAGCACTAAGCATTCGAGCCCTGTCGAAGCGCTACGCCAATCTGGAGGTGCTGAAAGGCATCGATCTCGACATCGAGAGCGGTGAATTCACCGTGCTGGTCGGGCCGTCCGGCTGCGGCAAGTCCACCCTGCTCAACATCGTCGCCGGGCTCGATCGGGCAAGCGACGGCACGATCGAGATCGGCGGACGCGTCGTCAACAACGTCCCGCCCAAGGACCGCGACATCGCCATGGTGTTCCAGTCCTACGCGCTCTATCCGTCGATGACGGTGCGCCAGAACATCACCTTCGGCATGGAATGCCGACGCGTCGCCAAGGCGGAGCAGGAGAAGGCGCTGGCGAACGTAGCCAAGCTGCTGCAGATCGAGCCTCTGCTCGGCCGCAAGCCGTCGCAACTGTCCGGTGGCCAGCGCCAGCGCGTGGCGATGGGGCGCGCACTGGTGCGCGATCCCCTGCTCTTCCTGTTCGACGAGCCACTCTCCAATCTCGACGCCAAGCTGCGCGTCGAGATGCGGATGGAGATCAAGCGGCTGCATCAGCGCATCGGCGCCACTATCATCTATGTCACCCACGACCAGATCGAGGCGATGACGATGGCAACCCGAATCGCCGTGATGCACCGCGGCGTGGTGCAGCAATTCGCAGACCCCGACACGGTGTACCGCTATCCGGCCAATCTGTTCGTCGCCCGCTTCATGGGCTCGCCGCCGATGAACACGATGCCGGCACGGCTCGAGGCCGACGCCGGCGGGCCTGTGGTGGTGATCGGCGCAGGCCGGCCGGACGAGGTCCGTCTCCGCCTCCAAGACTACGACGCAGCTGCGTCCTATGTCGGCCGCGAGGTGGTGATTGGAATCCGGCCGGAATGCATCGCCGAGGGCGATCGCGTGTTCTCCGGTGCCGCGGGCGCGCCGGTCATCATCACCGCGCCGGTCGAGCTGGTCGAGCCCACTGGCGCGGAGACCATCGTCCTGCTGCGGCTTGGCGGCGAGCCCGCGCAGGCACGCATCTCACCGGACATCCGCCCGACGCCGGGCGCAACTGCCTCCTTCGCCCTCGATACCCGCCGCATTTGCCTGTTCGACCCCGAGACGGAGCGACTGATCGCATGACCAGGACGAGCTATGCCGACCTCGCGGACCGCGTGGTGCTGATCACCGGGGGTGCCAGCGGCATCGGCGCCGCCTTCGTGCGCGCTTTCGCCGCCCAGGGTTCCCGCGTTGCCTTCCTCGACATCGATGCGCAGGCGGGCGAAGCGCTGGCGCAGGAGCTCGCGAAGACCTCCGGCACCGCGCCGCTCTTCGTGCCTTGCGACCTCCTTGACATCGACGCCCTGCGCGTGGCGCTGGCGAAGGTGCACGGATCGCTCGGCGATGCCGCCGTCCTCGTCAACAACGCCGCCAATGACCAGCGCCAGGTGCTGGCAGACGTGACGCCGGCCGAATTCGACTGGATGATCGGCGTCAATCTCAAGCACGTCTTCTTTGCCGCTCAAGCCGTGGTGCCGCAGATGCAGGCGCGCGGCGGCGGCTCGATCATCAACATGTCATCAGTGGCCTGGATGCGCGGCGCGCCGGCGCTGCCGGTCTACGCCGCGGCCAAGGCGGCGATCGTCGGCTTCACCAATTCGCTGGGCCGCCGGTTCGGCGCCGACCGCATCCGCGTCAACGCGATCGCGCCGGGCATGGTCATCACCGAGCGGCAGCGTCGGCTGTGGTTTCACAACGAGCAGGCCATCACCGAGCTGCGCACGCGCCAGGCCATTCCCGATGCGGTGACGCCCGACGATATCGCTGGCATGGCGCTCTACCTCGCCTCCGACGCGAGCCAGCGCATCACGTGCCAGTGTTTCCGGGTCGACGGCGGGCTCGCCTAGCTACGCTCGCCCAGGGCGGTTAGGTTGCTGGTTCCGTGACGCTGCGTTATTCGGTAGCGGGCGTCACTTCTTGATGTCGGCGGCGACCAGCACGCGATGGTCGTTTAGCAGCTCCTGGAGCGCCTTCAAGGCAGCCACGCCGCATTGAGTATCCTGCTCGCCGTTGCCCCCGCTCAGTCCCACGCCACCCACGACCTCGTCGTCGACCACGATCGGAAAGCCGCCGACAAACACGGCAAACCGGCCTTCAAAGCTCCACTGGATTCCGAAGGCTTCGTTGCCGGGCAGTGCCGGGCCATTGGGCATCTGGTTGAACAGATGGGTCGAGCGCTTGTGTCCCGCGGCCGTGAAGGCCTTGTTCCAGGCGATCTGCGGACCCGTGACGCGTGCGCCGTCCATCCGTTCGAGAACGAGCGGATAACCGCCATCGTCCACCACGCAAACCGTTTCCGGTACACCGAGCTCGGCGGCCTTGGTCAGGGCTGCAGCAACCATGTGCCTGGCCTCGGACAATTCAAGCTTGATCGATAATTTCATGTCGTGCCCTCCCGCATCAGCATCCGCGATAGACGGTCTTGGTCTGCGTATAGAATTCGAGCCCGGTGCGACCGGATTCCCGGAACGTCGATGTGCTCGACTGTTTGAGACCGCCAAACGGCGCGTTGACCAGATTTCCGGTCGTGGTGCGATTGATCTTGACCGTGCCCGATTGAATGTCGTCCGCAAAATCATGCATGACGCGCGGATTGCGTGTCACGATCGCAGCCGACAATCCGTATTCGCTGTCATTGGCCTTGGCGATAGCATCCGCATACGAGTCGACCTCGATGATTGCAATCACCGGTCCGAAGATCTCCTCGCGCGCGATCGTCATTTCCTGGGTGACGCCGGTGAAAATCGCTGGCGCAACATAATAGCCGCCGTCGTATCCGGCGCCGGTGAGCCGCTCGCCGCCATGAAGCAGCGTCGCCTCCCGCTTTCCGATCTCGATATAATTCAGCACCGTTTCGAGCTGTCTGGCGGTTGCCAGCGGCCCCATGTCCATTCCGGCAACGAGCCCGCCGCCGATCTTGAGGGTTTTCACTCTGGCGACCAGCCTCTCGGTAAACTCCGCAAGAACCTGTTTCATGACGAGCACCCGGCTGGTGCCGGTACAGGCCTGCCCCGCGAGCGAGAACCCTCCCTTCACGGTCAAGTCGACCGCATGGTCGAGATCGGCATCGTCCATGACAATCAGCGGATTTTTGCCGCCCAGCTCCATCTGGGTGCGGGTGGTGAACCCGACGGAACGGCAGATCCGCTCGCCGGCGGCCGTCGATCCCGTGAAGGAGATCGCCCGGATGGCAGGCGGCACGGTAATGGCGGGGCCGATCTCGGCGGCACTGCCTGTGACGAAGTTCAGCACCCCCTTCGGCAAGCCGGCCGCAACGAACGCCTCGGCCAGCCGGTATCCGCTGAGCGGCGCATCGGAGGACGGCTTGAAGACGGCAGTGTTTCCGGTAATGAGCGCCGGTGCGATCTTGCGGCTGGGTATCGATATCGGAAAATTCCAAGGCGTGATGACCGACACGACGCCGAGCGGCTCGCGCAGCGTGTAAACGGTCATGTCAGGATCGTCGTTCGGAAATACCTCGCCCGACAGGGTCTGGCCCTCGATCGCGTAGAACCGCAAGGTCTGGGCCGAACGCAGTATTTCGTCCTTGGCAAGACCGAGGGACTTGCCCATTTCCCGGGTCATCTCGCGTGCCGTCCGGTCCGCATGTGCCTCGAGGTGGTCAGCTGCCTTGTTCAGGATGACGGCGCGCTTCGAGATCGGCATTTTCTTCCAGCTTCGGAACGCAGCCGAGGCCGCCGCGACTGCGCGCTCTGCATCCTCCGCCGAAGACGCTTGGAAGCGGCCGACGATATCGGACGTCTCCGCTGGATTGATGTTGTCGAACCGCTCCGCCTTGCTCGAGCACCATTCGCCACCGATGTAGTTCTGGAACTCCTCGACGCCTGTGTGGCCGACATCGGAACCGTGTGCACTCTTCATCGCAACGTTGCTCATGTTTGCCAAACCCCTGTCAGTGCCAGATCAGGATCGCGCTGACCGTGGACGCAGCCAGCCCCACCAGCACCGGGACCACGACGGTCTGAACGATCTGGAAGACCGCAACACGGGCGAAACCGGCCACCGCGATCAGGGACGACCACGCGACCAGGGTGCCGCCTCCGGTCCAGACCGCGCCCATCTGGCCGATCGCGGCAAGCGTGGCGGGATCGAGCCCCACGGTAGGCGCCAGCGCTCCAGACAGCGCGCCGGTGAGTGGCAAGCCGGCAAAACCCGAACCGTCGATGCCGGTGATCATACCGGCGATCAGCACGCCGAACGCAACGAAGGCCTGATTGCCAGGGATCCAGTGCTGCGCAGCCTGGACGAGCTCGAACAGGAGATTAGGCGCCTGCGCCGCCGGTACGCCGAGGATCGGCGCGGAAAGTCCCTGCTCGGCGCCAAGGAAGAAGAAGCCGGCGATCGGCAACACCGAGCCCATGGCCTTGAACGCGAAAACGAAGCCCGCGGTGACATGCTCCGCGCTGTCGTCCAGGCTCTGCCGCAGTCGATCGGTCACGAATGACGCGCAGATCATCAGCGCCATCGCAACGCCGCCAACGAGGGCCGCAGCGTCGCCGCCCTTGAGGTCGTGCCCGATGCCGAGCTTCGAAAGCACCATCACGACGATGACGCCCAAAAAGGCGATCGGTGTGGCGACTGCAAAGAATTTGGACCAGGTCTCGCGCCGGCCGGGAATTGCTGCGAGCACCAAGTCGATCTGCGCCTGTGTTGCAAATTCCTTCTGGCCGCCAGCGGTCCCACGCGCGATCTCGGCCTTGTCGAACGAGCCCTCCTCCTCTATCCGGGCGAGCTCACCGTTTGCCGACTGCGCTTGCCAGCGTTCGAGCAGCATCTCGTCCGGCTTGGTGATGAGCTTTCGGATCGCGACATAGCCCAGCACCAGCGCGATCACGCCGGTGATCAGCGACAGCACCAGCGCCCGGTCGGCGACCGTTGCGGCACTGACCGCGACACCGGCTGCCTTCGCGCTGATGCCAGGCGCAACGCCGATCACGTAGTCGGATGACAGCGCCATGCCCTGCCCGGCAATCGCGATTGCAAGGGCGCCGCCGAGCGGCGGCAGTCCGGCTGCGATCGCCGCGGGCAGCAGCACCGCCGACACCAGGGGGACAGCCGGCGTCGGCCAGAAGAACAGTGAAATGACGTAAGTGATGGCGGCCAGCACAAAATAGGCCGTATGGCCGTCCTTCATCACCGCGCGAAAAGGCTCGACCATGCGGATGTCGGAGCGCAACACCTTGAGCGCATTCAACAGCGCCGTCATGAGTGCGATCACCAGGAATATGTTGAAGAGCTCCTTCGCCGCAGTGAAGCTCGCATTGAAGATGCTCCCAAGCGCGGCGATCGGACTATGCGTCCAGGCCAGCGCGACCAGGAAAGTCGCGACCACGGACGGAACGACCACATTGGCGCGCCAGATCATCGTCAGGACGATGACGGCCACGCCGAGCAGGTAAACCCAGTGTGCGGCGACGATCGGAACTTGCGATTGCAGTGTCATGTGCAGCCTCCCCCAAATTCACGCAATCTTGTATACTGTATTCTGTTTTGGCAAGAATTTTATTTCACCACCTTGCACAAGACCGTCGATAGGCAACTGCCAATATTTCGCTCATTTGCCCCATTTATGCGTAGGACTTCGCTTTTCCCATCGGCAGCCTCGCTCGCAACCGTCGCCATTCCCCGACATTGACCAGCGAACCAAAATTACATACTGTATACCAACCCACCGGCGACAGGAGCGCAACAATGCAAAGACTGATGAACCACGTGGAATTCCGCGCGGCCCTCGAAAACGCCATCAAGGGCAAGAGCGCCAACAAGGCACCCTTCAGCGTCGCCTGGGCGAGCGGCAAGCTGAGCCGCGCGCATCTCGCGCGCTGGGCGGAGAACCATTTTCACTATGTCGGTCCGTTCGCCGATTATCTCGGCTACATCTATGCGCGGATGCCCGAGCAGTATCAGGAAGCCAAGGACTTCCTGCTTGCCAACATGTATGAGGAAGAGATCGGCGGTGATCGCCACACCGATCTTCTGATCCGCTTCGCCGAGGCCTGCGGCACGACTGCAGGGCGGGTGAAGGACCCCGACAACATGACCGCCACGACGCGGGGGCTGCAAAGCTGGTGCTATGCGGTCGCAATGCGCGAGGATCCGATCGTGGCGGTGGCGGGCCTCGTCGTCGGCCTGGAGTCGCAGGTGCCGTCGATCTACCGCAAGCAGACGCCAACCTTGCGCGAGAAGTACAAATTCACGGACGAGGAAGTCGAGTTCTTCGACCTCCACATCGTCTCGGACGAAATTCACGGCGAACGCGGCTACCAGATCGTGCTCGAGCACGCCAACACCGTCGAGCTTCAGCAGCGCTGCCTGAAGATCTGCGAAATCGGCGCACAAATGCGGCTGCTCTACACGACCGCCCTCTATCACGACTACGTCGCCAATGACATTCCACTGTCCGAGCTCGAATTCAGCGAGAACAAGGTTCCCGCCGACGAGCGGACCCTGCTGCAAGCCTGAGCCGAGCGTTATGCCCAACGTCGTTTTTCATCGGAACGGCCAGACCTTTCACGGCGAGATCAAGGAAAACACCAATCTTGTCGTGAGGGCGGGCATTCGCCAGTTTCCGTATCCGAACTTCCTCTATGGCTGCGGCATGGGCAAATGCGGGAAGTGCGCAGCCCTGATCATCAAGGGAGCCGAACATCTTCCTGAGCCGAACTGGAAGGAGAAGAAACGACTTGGCGCGAGAATCGAACTTGGCTACCGCCTCGCCTGTCAACTCTGGCTCACCCATGACGTCGAGCTGTCGCAGGAGGCAACGCCGCTCGCCGACGTGGTTGCGCCCGGCAAGACCGCCTGATCGCACGCTGCGCAGGGCGCACGAGCCTGGAGTCAATCGGCGACGAACACTGGAGACATGAGCCATGTATGTGATCCTGACCAGCAAGGATGGACTGTTCCGAACCGAAATCGTCGACGGGTTGCGCCCCCTCGCCGCCTACGACTACTTGTTCTACGGAACGAAGAAGGCGACGTTCGTGATTGCCGAGTTGCTCAAGGAGACCAAGATCAAGGTGATCGACGAAGCCTGGTCGCCCCCGATCGTGAACGAGGTGCCCTCCAAATTCCTCGAGAGATTCGCGACGCCCGAACTCGCCTATCGGGAGCTCGAGCATCTCACTACGTTCGGTCACATGGACACGAAGCTGCGCAAATCGTGATGTCCGATAGCACCGACGCGCCTGTCGCGAAGACCGGCATGATCGAGGTCACCTTTGTGACCAACAACGGGAAGACCGTTACGGCCCCGGTCGACAGCAATTTGCTGCGCGTTTCCCTGCGCGAGCAGGGCGGCATTCCCTTCAAATGCGGCGGCGGGATTTGCGGAACGTGCAAATGCCTGATCGAGAAGGGCCTTGAAAACACCGACGCGATCAAGCCGAAGGAGCGAAAGCACGTCACCGACGAGCAATTCGCCGCCGGCTACCGAATGGCATGTCAGACATTTCTCACAGGCGACGTCAGCGTGTCCTGGACGCCAACGCAGACCGCCGCGGGCGCTCGCCCGAGCCCCACACCGGAAGCGTCAGATTGACAGGTGGACGCGACACACCTGGGGGAGACCAACGGCTTGCGGCCGTACCTCGGCCGGTCTAAGTACGCTTGTGCTGACAGTGCCGAGAATTCCGTTCGGTTGCGGATCGGATTTCGCCGCGCTGGTCACAACTCCAATCGAAATGGCTGATCGAGTCACCTTATGGCGGGCAGGCTGGGAAACTCCAAACGACGTCTGGGTGACGACTACCTCTCCCTCCACGACAGAGTCATCGAGGAGCTGCGCCAAGCCATTTTGAGCCGCCGGCTCAAACCCGGCGAACGACTGGTGGAAGGCCGTCTTGCGGAGGAACTCGGCGTCTCTCGCAATCCGGTGCGAGAAGCGATTCGCGTGCTCACGACCGAAGGCCTCGTCGAAGTGACCGCGCGGCGCGGCGCATCGGTTCTGGCCATGAACGACGAGGAAGCGCGCGAGACGATCGAGGTTCGCGCGCTGCTCGAGGGCCAGAATGCGCGGCTGGCCGCCCGCCGTCGCGATCAGGATATCCTTGCGCGGATCGGGGCCGTGCTGACCAAGGGCACCGATGCCGTCGCCGCCAAACGCTTCGATCTCCTGCCCGGCCTGAATCAGCAATTTCACCACGAGCTTGCCTCGGCCGGTCGCAATCGCGTCCTGTCCGAGCTGCTCAAGAAGCTTCGCGAGCGAACCGCGATGCTGTTCGCGCCGACCGACCCGGAGCGTCAGGCGCGCACCTGGGATGAGCATGCTGGCATCCTGCGCGCGATCATCGCAGGCGACGAACGCGCAGCCGCCACGCTTGCAGCCGAGCACGTGATGCGGGCCGGCGCCGATTTTCTGTCGACGCTCCATATCCCCGAGGAAAGCCCATCGCTGGAAGGCCTGTCCGCAAGACCGAGCACGGCGGATGCAAAGCCGCCGCGGCCCCGCACCACTGCTGGCGGACGTGCAAAGAAGTAGCCCACAAGTTCCGACCAGCGCTTGACTACCGCCGCCCCCTCCGCATCGTCGCGAGCACGATGTCGGCGGCGAGCACGCTCGGCGATTTGTTGCCGGTGGACATGATGGTGTCGAGCTGGGCAAAAGCCTCGACTTGTTGCTTGCGCATCGGCGTCTCCGTCAGCACCTCGGACAGTGCGGCTGCGAGCTTCTCCGGCGTGCAGTCTTCCTGCAGGAACTCGGGGATCACGTCGTTGCCGATCACGAGATTGGCGAGGATCACGGAAGACACCTGGATCGCGCGGCGCAGGATGAAGGCCTCAATCGCGCCGACGCGATAGGCCGTCACCATGGGAATGCCCGATAGCGCCAGCTCAAGCGTCACCGTGCCGGATTTCGCCAATGCCGCGCGCGCGATCCGGAACGCAGCGCGCCTCTCGGTTTCGCCGACCACGATCTGCGGCTTGACGGGCCAACTCGCCACGCCCTCGCGGACGGTGGCTTCGAGATGCGGCATGGTCGGCAGCATCAAATCGAACGCGCGGCCCTCGGCCTGCAATCGCCCGAGCGCAGCACCGAACAGACCGAGATGATGCCGGATCTCGCTGCGGCGGCTGCCCGGCAGCACCAGCAGCACCGGCGGCTCGCTGTCGCGGCGCGTTTGCTCGTCAGGGTTCGGGCGCAGCGACGGCAATTGCTCGATCAGGGGATGGCCGACATAGCTGCATGGCGGCCCTTTCAGCTTGCGGTACTCCTCCGGCTCGAACGGCAGCAGACCCAGCACATGATCGACATAGCCGAGCATCGCGCGCGCGCGGCCGGGCCGCCAGGCCCAGACCGAGGGCGAGACGTAGTCGACGACGGGGATTGCCGGATTCTTCGCGCGCACGCGGCGCGCAACGCGATGGGTGAAATCGGGACTGTCGATGATGACGAGCGCGTCGGGCGCGGACTCGGTCACGGCATCCGCGGTTTCGCGGATCAGCCGCAGGATCTTCGGCAGTTGCTGCACCACGGCAGCGAAGCCAACGATCGACAGCTCCTCGATCGGGAACAGCGTCTCGAGGCCCTCGCGCGCCATGGTGCGGCCGCCGACGCCCTCGAACTGCACGCCGTCACCGAGGCGCTGGCGCAGCACCTTCATCAGCGCCGAGCCGAGCCGGTCGCCGGATTCCTCCGTCGCGATCAGAAAGATCTTCCGCTTGGGATCGCGGGTCTGCATCACGCGGGCAGACCGACGACAAAGAGATATTTGGCGTCGGCCAGCCCGATCATCGCCTGCGGCTCGGCGGCGATGGTGTTGCCGGCAATCACCGCGACACCGGCAAGGCCGGCCTTCGCGACGCCCTCGATCGTGCGCGCGCCGATCGTCGGCAGGTCGAAGCGCAAATCCTGGCCACTCTTCGGCGCCTTGACCAGCACGCCACGGCCCGTGGCGGCACGAATACGGCCCTCCTCGCGCAGCCGCGCCACGCGCGCCAGCAGCGCATCGGTGCCCTCGATGTCCTCGACCGCGACCACATGGCCGTCGATCACCACGGCGGCCTGACCGATGTCGAACGGCCCGAGCGCGGTGAGCACCGCGCGCCCGCGTTCGATGTCGCTCTTGGCGTTGTCGGCCGGCCAGGCGCGGGTGATGCAGCCCTCCGGCATCAGTAGGTCGGGCGCGACGTCCTTGATGCCGACCATGCGAAAACCGCCTTGCTCGAGGATGCGGCCGACGCCGGACAACAGATGATCGTCGCCGCCGCGAAAGGCTCGGACGACGTTACCGAGCAGCCGCAGCGTCGTGACATCGAAGCGGATCTCCGTGAGTGAAGGCCGCACCAGCGTGCCGATGAAGATCAGGTCGCGGCAGCCCTCGTCGCGGAACAGCCGCATGGCGCGGCCGAGCTGACCGACCGAGATCCAGCGGTGGCGGAATTTCTCCACCTGCACCGGATCGCAGGCGCCTCGCAGCGGAAACAGCACCGGCGTGATGCCGCGCGCGGCGAGCGAGTCGGCAACCGCGAACGGCATCGCGCCACCGCCCGCGACCACGCCGACCGGTGATGAAATTCCTGGAGCCGCCGATGTCATGTCCGCGGCCATCCCGACGTCACTTCTCGATGGTGGGAAGACAGAGCGGACGCTTGCCCTTGCCGATGAAGCCCAGGATTTCGGCGATCGCAGGATCTTCGCTCTCAAGGGGCCGCACCGCCTCCAGCCGCTCGGCGAATGTGCCGGGGCCATGGAAGAGTTTTTGGTAGAAGCCACGCACGGTCGCAAGCCGCTGCCTGGTGAACTCGCGCCGCTTCATGCCAATGAGATTGAGGCTCTCCAGCACCGCATATTGGCCGTTGGCGAGCCCATACGGAATGATGTCGTCGCGCACGCCCGAAAGGCCGCCGACCATCACATAGGAGCCGATGCGCGTGAACTGATGCACCGCGGACAGCCCGCCGATATAGACGGCGTCGCCGATCTCGCAATGACCGCCGAGCGTCGCCGAGGTCGCGAAGATCGCGTTGTTGCCGACCATGCAGTCATGGCCGACATGGCTGTTGTTCATGAAATAGCCGTCGTTGCCGACGCGCGTGTGCCCGCCGCCCTTGACGGTGCCAACGTTCATCGTCGCGCCTTCGCGGATCGTGCAGCCGGAGCCGATCTCGAGCGTGGTCGGCTCGCCCTTGTAGCTGAGGTCCTGCGGCGCGCCGCCGAGCACCGCAAACGGCGAGATCAGGCAATTGTCCCCGACCGAGGTATGGCCGATGACGGAGACCTGTCCGATCAGCTTGCAATTGGCCCCAATCCGGGCGTTACGACCGATGATGCAAAAGGGCCCGATCTCGGTGCCCTCGCCGATCACGGCGCCGTCTTCCACCCGTGCGGTGGGGTCGATCTTACTCATCAAGAAGGTCTGACTATGTGTTGAACTTGCTCGGCTTTCCGGTGGTTAGCGCGACCGCGCCCGATCTGTCCAGTGACGTATGATCTCGGCGTGTTTCAGAAGAAGGCGAATGACCTCAGTCCGTCAGCATCGCCCCGACATCGGCTTCGGCGACGACCTGGCCGTTGACCTTGGCGTCACCGTGAAACCACCACATGGTCTTGCGGCGGCCGACCGAGCGCATGTGATACTCGATGGTATCGCCGGGCAGCACCGGCTTGCGGAACTTGCACTTGTCGATGGTGAGGAAATAGACCGCCCGCGGCTTCTCGGTGCCTTCGACCGATTTGATGCCGATCACGCCCGCGGTCTGGGCCATCGCCTCGATCATCATGACGCCCGGATAGACCGGACGTTCGGGGAAATGGCCCTGGAAGGCCGGCTCGTTGAAGGTGACGTTCTTGATGCCGATGCCGCTGTAATCGGCCCGGATGTTGATCACCCGGTCGATCAGCAGCATCGGAAAACGGTGCGGCAGCGTCTGGAGGATCGCGTTGATGTCCACCAGCTCGAACTTAACAGGTGATTCCGCCGTCATTCCCGTCCCTCGTTCTTCGGATCGGCCTTGCTGTCGCGTACCAGGCGTTCCACCGCGATAATTTCCTTGAACCATTGTTTGGTCGGCTTGGCAAAGAAGCCACCCCAACGTCCGTTCGGCGGGATGTCGTCCTTGACGCCGCTCATCGCGGTGACCTGGGCCCCGTCACCGATCTTGAGGTGATTGTTGATGCCAACCTTTGCCCCCAGCGCCACGTTGTCGCCGATCGTCAGGCTGCCCGCGAGCCCGATCTGGGCCGCCAGCAGGCAATTCCGGCCAATGGTTACATTGTGGCCGATCTGGACCTGATTGTCGATTTTGGTGCCCTCGCCGATCACGGTGTCGCGCAAGGAGCCGCGATCGATGGTGGTGCCGGCGCCGACTTCCACATTGTTCTGGATCAGCACACGGCCGGTCTGGGGCACTTTCAGATGGCCCTCGGGGCCGAAGAAGATGAAGCCGTAGCCGTCCTGGCCAATCGAGCAGCCGGGGTGGATCAGCACGTTGTTGCCGATCAGTGCGCACTGGATGGCCGTGCGGGCGCCGACATTGCAGTCCCGGCCGATCTTGACGCCCGGGCCAAGGACCACACCGGCGCCGATCACGGTGCCGCTGCCGATCTCGACATCCGGACCGATGACGGTCAGCGGCTCGACGATGACGTCGTCCTCCAGCCGCGCCGACGGGTCGATGATGGCCGATGGCGCAATACCGTCATTGCCGAACCAGGACTGTGGGCGCAGCGCATCGCCATGCCATTCCCGGGCGATCCCGACAAAGGCGCGGAACGGCTGCGCCACCCGCAGCACGGCCACATGGGCGGGCACCTGAGCCTCGAAGCGCGGGCTCACCAGGCAGGCGCCAGCCCTGGTCGCCTTGAGCTCGTCGGCGTATTTGAGGTTGTCAAAGAATGCCAGATGCATCGGGCCGGCTTCGTCCAGCGAAGCAAGACCCGCGATGACATGACCGCCCCGGGAAGGGTCGACCAGTTGCGCCTTGGTCAGCGCGGCGATGTCGGCCAGCGTTGATGCCGGCGGTTTTTTGAAGAAGGTCGGCTGCGCCATTCCACCCCATCGCGGTCCGGCTTCGGCATGAAGCGGCAAGGCCGCATCATGCCTTATCTCATGGATTGATCACGATCTTTTTGGCAGCCGGCCCGAGGGAATTCCCCAAGGGAACTCCCCAACGGAATTCCCCAAGGGAATTCCCAGGCGGCCGGGTCATGCCCTGCTGATCGAATTAGAACGAGGTGCCGCCGCCGAACCGGAATTCCTGCGTGCGGTCATTCTTGCCCTTGGTGAGCGGCACTGCGTAGTCGAAGCGCAACGGTCCGAACGGCGAGGCCCAGATCAGGCCGACACCGACCGACGAGCGGACCACATTGCCATTGTCATACACCAGGCCGGTACAAGTTCCAGCCGTGGCCGGGTTGATGGTCGATGGCGTACAGCTCGAGTTCCTGGTCGTGGTCATTTCGTTGGTCACCGACCACGTCGTCGGGCCCTGATAGTCGAAGAGACCGCCGGCGTCGGCGTAAACAGCACCCTTCAGACCCACTTCCTTCGGAAGGAACCAGAACGGCATCTGCAATTCCAGCGACGCGCCCCAATATTTGGTGCCGCCAAGCGCATCCTGCGTACCAAACGGATTCATATCGCGCGG
The DNA here is from genome assembly GCF_000473045.1 of Bradyrhizobium sp. WSM3983. Taxonomy (GTDB): domain Bacteria; phylum Pseudomonadota; class Alphaproteobacteria; order Rhizobiales; family Xanthobacteraceae; genus Bradyrhizobium. The sequence continues at coordinate 137,747 of NZ_AXAY01000003.1, forward strand.
GCCGATACCGTTCGGCGCGAAGCCGCGGACGAGGTTCGGACCCATCTGGAAGTGATCCAGCATGCGCAGATCGTTGTTGCCGATCTTGTTCAGGATACCGCCCTGGAGGTGGACGAGGCCGACGAGGTCAGACACCAGCGACTGGTAGTACTTCGCATCGGCCACGGTCTTCAGGTAGGAGACGTCGCCGCCGACGCCGGCGAAGTCCTGCCTGAAGTCGATGAGCAGGCCGTCGGTCGGGTTCTTGTTGTTGTCGAGCGTGTTGTAGGTCAGCGTGTAGCCGAGCGCCGAGGTCAGCGTCTTGCCGTTCGCAAGCTCCTTGCGGACCGGCAGGGAGGCTTCGCCGTCGCTGTAGCAGCCGAGGCCGTTGGTCGAGGTCAGGTCGATGCCGTTAGCGGCGGCAAAAGCCGGGCTCGGGTTGAACGCCGACGAACCGAGGACGTTGTTACAGTTCGCCAAGTAGGACGGCAGCGTGATTTCCTGCCGGTAGATCGAGTAGCGCAGCTGGAGCGACAGATCTTCACGCAGGGAGAAGCCGAGGCGCGGCGAGAAGCCGAGCGTCTTGGTGCCGTAGGAGATGTAGTTGTTGGACAGCTGGGTGCGCTGATAGAGGTCGAGGCCCAGCGCGACGCGGTAGTCGAGCAGATACGGCTCGACGAATGACAGCGAATAGCCGCGGGCGTACTGGCCGTAGGTGACTGAGGCCTTGGCGAACAGACCGCGGCCGAGCAGGTTACGCTCGGAGACCGAGACTTCGGCCAGCGCGCCGTCGGTGGTGGAGTAACCACCGGAGACCGAGAAGTCGCCGGTCGACTTTTCTTCGAGATCGACGATCAGGACCACGCGGTCGCTGGAAGAGCCCGGCTCCGTCGTGATCTTCACGCTCTTGAAGTAATCGAGGTTCTTCAGGCGGCGCTCGGCGCGATCGACCAGCGCACGATTGTAGGCGTCGCCCTCCGAGAGGTCGAACTCGCGACGGATCACGTAGTCACGGGTACGGGTGTTGCCGCGGATGTTGATGCGCTCGATATAGGTGCGCGGACCCTCGTCGACGTTGAACACGACGGAGACGGTGTGCGCATCGAAATTGCGATCGCCGCCCGGACGCACCACCGCGAAGGCATAGCCGCGGCGCGAGGCCTCGATCTGCATGTCCTCGACCGACTTCTCGACCGACTCGACGTTGTAGAGCGACCCGACACCGACGCGCGAAAAGCTGCGCAGCGAGCTCGGATCGAAGTTCGGGATGCTGGAGCGGAAATCGACGGTACCGACGCGGTACTGCTGGCCTTCCTCGATCTTGAAGGTGACATTGAAGCCCTTCTTCTCGGGATCGTATTCGGTGAGCGCGGCCACCACCTGAACGTCGGCGAAGCCGTTCTTTAGGTAAAAGCGGCGAATCAGGTCGCGGTCGGCCTCGACGCGGTCCGGATCGTAGATGTCACCGCTGCCGAGGAAGCTCAGCAGATTCGATTCGTGCGTCTTGATGACGTCCCTGAGGCGGTAGGACGAGAACGCATTGTTGCCGATGAACTCGATCGACTTGACCGAGGTCTTGGCGCCTTCATTGACCGTGAAGATGAGATCGACGCGGTTGTTCGGCTGCTCGATGATCTCGGGCGTGACCGACACGTCATAACGGCCGGAGCGGCGATAGATTTCGGCGATGCGCAGCGTGTCCGACTGCACCATGGCGCGGGAGAACGTGCCGCGAGCCTTGGACTGGATTTCGGCGGTGAGCTGCTCGTCCTTGATCTTCTTGTTGCCCTCGAACGCGATGCGGCCGATCACCGGGTTTTCCACCACGGAAACGACGATCTGGCCGCCGGCACCGCGGTTGATCTTCACGTCCTGAAACAGGCCGGTCTCGATCAGTGCCTTGAGGCCGTCATCGATGGCGGCCTGATCCAGGCGGCCACCGGGGCCGGGCTTGAAATAGGAGCGGATCGTCTCCACCTCGACGCGGCGATTCCCTTCGACGGAAATCGACTGCACGGCCTGCGCAAGCGCAGACGAAGACACGAAAACAGCCCCAATCGGGGCAACCACCGGCGCGCCGAACATGATCAGGGTTGCGAGCAAGCCCCCCCGGAGTCGCAGTCCAAACTTCATTGCGCAACGCGCCCTTATCAACTTACCAGACCCAACCCCAAAGCCGGTCTGGGAGATTCCCCAAGTTCAAGCCGCTTGTAGCCAATTTCCCCGACGTCGCAAACGGCCGAGCGCGCCGCAATTTCAATTTCATTCCAAGACGTTGCTCAACAGCAACGCCACAAAAAAGCCCCCATCAGGAAGCCGCCATCCGAAGGATGTCGTTGTAGGTCGCGAACACCATCAGCATCAGCACCAGACCGAGCCCGATTCGGAACCCCATTTCCTGGGTACGCTCGGACAGCGGACGACCGCGGACCACCTCGGCTGCGTAGAACAGAAGGTGGCCACCATCGAGCAGCGGGATCGGGAACAGATTCAATAGCCCGATCGAGACGGACAGCACGGCGCACAGATTGATCACAAACTGGAACCCGGCGCTGGCCGCCTGCCCCGACATCTTGGCGATGCCGAGAACGCCGCTGACCTCATTCGGATTGCCCTGGCCGATGAACAAGGAGCCCAGGAACTTGAAGGTGCTGGTGATGATGAACCAGACCTGCTCGACCCCGATCTTGAGCGCCTCGCCCACGCCGACCGGCGAGGTCGAGGCCTCACCTGCCTGGGACTTGTGCTCGACACCGAGCACACCGACCCGGTGGCTGTTGCCGAATGGATCCTTGCGCTCGAGCAGCGCCGGCGTCGCGGTCAGCGACACCACCGCGCCATCCCGCTTCACCTGGAAAGCCAGTGCCGAACCGGCGCTCGTCGCGACGATCCGCTGCATGTCGGCAAAGCTCTCGATCGGCTTGCCGTCGATCTGTACGACGACGTCGCCGATCTTGAAGCCGGCGGCGGCCGCAGCACCGTCGGCGACGACGCCGTCCACGCGCGCGATCGTGCTCGGTTTGCCGTAATACAGCGCCATGACTGCGAAAATCAGGGCGCCAAGGATGAAATTGGCGATCGGACCGGCCGCGACGATGGCGGCGCGCGGGCCGACCTTCTTGTGGTGGAAGCTGCCGGCGCGCTCCTCGGCGGTCATGGCCGCGAGCGTTTCAGCCGACGGGGTCGAAGCCTCGCTCTCGTCGCCGAAGAACTTGACGTAGCCGCCAAGCGGAATCGCGGAGATCTTCCAGCGGGTGCCGTGACGGTCGTTGAAACCAACCAGCTCAGGTCCGAAACCGAGCGAGAAGGTTAACACCCGAACGCCGGCCCAACGCGCGACCAGAAAATGGCCGAGCTCGTGGAAGAACACGACGATGGTCAGGACGAACAGGAAGGGAACGACGTAGCCGAGGAGCCCATGGCTCAACGCATTGAAACTATGGGTAAAAAAGTCGATCATCGAATTCCCTCATCCAGCGCCGCAAGGCCCTGGCCCCGAACTACCTAGGATGCCTTTAAGGCAATTTGAGGCAATAGGGCGGCAGCTTTATTTCGCGAAACATGGTCAACGGATATTGCATCATCTGCTGACATCATGGGGCCTTGGTTCCCGCCCCGGATCCAGTCCTCCAGCGTCGCCTCGACCAGCCGGGCAATGGCGCCGAACCGGATCTTGCCGGCGATGAAGGCCGCGACCGCGACTTCGTTGGCGGCGTTGTAGACGGTGGTCGCCCCCTTCCCGTGCCGGAGCGAATCGAATGCCAGACGAAGCCCGGGGAACCGCTCGAAATCCGGTGCCTCGAAGGTCAGCTGGCCGATCTTGGCCAGATCGAGCTTGGCTGCCGGTCCCTTGATCCGGTCGGGCCAGCCGAGGCAATGGGCAATCGGCGTGCGCATGTCGGGTGAGCCGAGCTGGGCCATCACCGAGCGGTCGGAGAACTCGACCATGCCGTGAATGATCGACTGCGGATGCACCAGGACGTCGATCTCATCCGGCGCGAGCGCGAACAGATAGGACGCCTCGATCACCTCGAGCCCCTTGTTCATCATCGAGGCGGAATCGATCGTGATCTTCTGGCCCATGCTCCAGTTCGGATGCTTCAGGGCCTGTTCGAGGGTCGCCTGCTCGATGTCGGCCGGCTTCCAGGTGCGGAACGGGCCGCCCGAGGCGGTGATGATGACGCGAACCAGCTCGTCGCGGTTGCCCGATGCCAACGCCTGAAACAGCGCGTTGTGCTCAGAATCGGCCGGCAGGATGCAGGCGCCCGCTTTCGCTGCGCGCTGCATGAAGAAATCGCCGGCGCAAACCAGGCATTCCTTGTTGGCGAGCGCGACATGCGCGCCGCGATCGACCGCAGCCAAGGCCGGCTTCAGTCCGGCCGCGCCGCTCACCGCCGCCATCACCCAATCGGCCGGACGCGCGCCCGCCTCGATCACCGCGCTTTCGCCGGCGCCACATTCGGTGCTCGTGCCCGCAAGTGCGGACTTGAGCTCGGCGAGCTTGGAGGTGTCTGCGATCGCGACGAAGCGCGCGGAGAATTCCTTCGCGAGCTTCACCAGCGCTTCGACATTGCCATTCGCCGTCAAGGCCTCGACGCGGTAGCGCTCGGGCGAGGCGCGCAACAGATCCATCGTGCTGTCGCCGATCGAGCCGGTGGCGCCGAGAACCGTGACGCTGCGGATGTCGGCCGCAGCCGGCTTGTTGTTACGCAAAGGGACTGCGCTCATATCCTCACCAAACCATAAGACCGCTTCCGGCGCTATGCACACCATGGCGGAGGAAACCGATAATCCATGCCACCAGGATGGCGGCGACAAAGCCGTCCAGGCGGTCCAGAAGTCCGCCATGGCCGGGAATTAAGTGACTGGAATCCTTGACGCCGAAGCGCCTTTTCACCGCGGATTCGAACAGGTCGCCCGCCTGCGAGACCACCGTGAGGACCGCACTGAGGACCAAGAGTGGAACCGCCTTGCCGAAGCCGGAGGCGGCAAAACCGCCCGCGACCGCGAGGCTTACCACGACGCTGCCGAGCGCCCCAGCCCAGGTCTTCTTCGGGCTGACACGCGGCCACAGCTTTGGTCCGCCGATGCTACGGCCGGCGAAATAGCCGCCGATGTCGGTCGCCCACACCACGAGCAGCACGAACATCAGCGCAGCGAAGCCGTGCACGAGATCCTGCCGCACCAGGATCGAGGCCAGCAGTGCCGCGGAGGCATAGGCGAATCCGGTCGCGGCCCAGACGAACTTGCCCCGCGCAATCAGCGTCACGATCGCACCGCCGACGCAGCCGGTGATGACGGCAGTCTTCAGTGCGCCGAAGGCGACGCAGGCCCCCATCATGGCAATGACGATCGTCCCTGCCCCGGTCAGCGCAGCGGATCCCGCCCCCACCACCATCAGCCATTCCGCGAACAGTCCGATCGACACCAGGGTGACGAGAAGCGCCCACAGCCAGCCGCCGGCGTAAGCGACCGCAATGGCGAGCGGCGCCAGCACCAGCGCCGCGAGGACTCGCATCAGGAAATTGCTGGGAGCAGGCTTCGAGCCCGCTGCTTCGGCGTCGGATTCGCTCACGAGGCGGTTTTCGCGACCAGGCCGCCGAAACGGCGCTCGCGTCTGGCGAATTCGGCAATCGCACTCTCGAGTGCCGCCTTGTCGAAATCGGGCCAGTGGATCGGCACGAACACGAGCTCGCTATAGGCGGCCTGCCACATCAGGAAATTGGACAGGCGCTGCTCGCCGCTGGTGCGGATGATGAGATCGGGATCGGGAATGTCGGGCGCGTCGAGATGGGCGCCGAGCGCATCGGCGTCGATCGAAGAAGGATCGCGCTTGCCGTCTGCGACTTCGCGCGCGAGCTTTTGCGCCGCCTTCGCGATCTCCTGCCGCGAGCCGTAATTGAAGGCGACGACGAGCGTCAGGCGCGTGTTGTCGCGCGTCAATTCCTCGGCCTCGTTCAGCAGCGCGCAGATATCGCCCTCGAGCCCATCGCGTTCGCCGATGATGCGGACCTTGACGCCGTCGCGATGCAGGCTCGCGAGATCGTTGCGGATGAAGCGGCGCAACAGGCCGAAGAGATCGCCGATCTCGCTCGCCGGGCGCGACCAGTTCTCCGAGCTGAAAGAGAAGATGGTGAGATAGCGGATGCCGAGCTCGTGCGAGGCACGCACCACGCGGCGCAAGGCCTCGACGCCGCGGCGATGCCCCTCCGCCCGAGGCAGACCGCGCGCGGCCGCCCAACGCCCGTTGCCATCCATGATGATGGCGACATGCGCAGGCGCGTCGGACCGGTCGGGTCCTTCCGTTGCAGGCGCGGCGGCGTTGGACATGACGGCAGCCTTAAAACATGATCCGGACCCGAAGGGCCGCGTTAGCGCAAAGTGCGAAGCGGTTTTCCGACAAGATCATGCGCGAACAATAGTCTAAAGCGCGATGATGATCCTCTTCGCGCTTTAGACGGTGAGGATTTCTTTTTCCTTGGTGGCCAGCAGCTGGTCGATCTCGGTGATGGTGCCGTCGGTCACCTTCTGCACCTCGTCGGCGTGACGCTTCTGATCGTCCTCCGACATCTCGTGATTCTTCTCGAGCTTCTTCAGAACATCGAGACCGTCGCGACGGACGTGACGCGCGGCGACCTTGGCGGCTTCGGCGTATTTGTGCGCGACCTTGACGAGCTCCTTGCGGCGCTCCTCGTTCAGCTCGGGAATGCGCAGGCGCAGCACCTGGCCTTCGGTCGCCGGCGACAGGCCGAGATTGGAATCGACGATCGCCTTCTCGACCGGCTTGACCATCGACTTGTCCCAGACCTGCACCGAGATCATGCGCGGCTCCGGCACGCTGACGGTGGCGAGCTGGTTCAGCGGCATATGGCTGCCATAGGCCTCGACCTGAACCGGATCCAGCATCGACGCGGAGGCGCGTCCCGTCCGCAGGCCGCCAAGCTCGTGCTTGAGCGACGCGATCGCGCCCTGCATGCGGCGCTTCACTTCGTCGAGGTCGAAATTACCCGTGGCCATCACGTTTCTCCTTCAATATCCCGGCGCCCTCACCGCGCCCCTTGCCTGGGGCACGCGCGCCGGACGAACCGTCAGCCGGCGACGATCGTCCCGTGGCCGGTGCCGCGTAGAATCGCGTCAATCGAACCGGGCTCAGCGATCGAAAATACGATGATAGGCAGCGACGTCTCGCGGGCAAGTGCGAAGGCGGTCGCATCCATCACCTTGTAGCCGCCCTCGATGGCCTGCGAATGCGTCAGCCGGTCGAATCGCGTGGCGGACGGGTCCTTCTTCGGATCGGCCGAGTAGACGCCGTCGACATTGGTCGCCTTCAGCACCGCCTGGGCGCCGATCTCGGCGGCGCGCAGCACCGCCGTCGTGTCCGTGGTGAAGAACGGATTGCCGGTTCCGCCGCCAAGCAACAGGATCCGGCCCTCGGCGAGATATTTGTGCGCCGCCGCACGGGTGAACAGCTCGGAAACCTCGGGCATGACGAACGCCGAGAGCGCCCTCGCCGGCATGCCCTTGCGTTCGATCGTAGCTTCGAGCGCGAGGCAGTTCATCATGGTGGCAAGCATGCCCATGGTGTCGCCGGTCGGGCGCGACACGCCGCGGGAGGACACGTCGACGCCACGAAAGATATTGCCACCGCCGATCACGACCGCAATTTCGGTGCCGAGCTGATGGGCGGCGATCAGATCGTCCGCGACCCGGTCCATGGTCGGCTGATCGATGCCAAAGCCTTGCTGTCCCGCGAGATATTCGCCGGACAGCTTGATCACGACGCGACGATAGACCGGATCAGTCATGAGCACTTTCCTCGTCCGGGCGCCGCTTCCGGCGGCACGCCGGAACGAACGTTCCGGCGCTTACTTCTTACCGCTGGCCGCCGCGACCTCAGCCGCGAAGTCCGATTCCTGCTTCTCGATTCCCTCGCCGAGAGCATAGCGCACGAAGCCCGCGATCTTCACGGCGCCGCCGACCTTGCCTTCGGCTTCCTTCACCGCCTGCGCCACCGACTTGCCGCTGTCGTGGATGAAGGCCTGCTCGAGCAGGCAGACTTCCTTGTAGTAGGTCTTCAGGCCGGACTCGACGATCTTCTCGATCACGTTCTCCGGCTTGCCCTGCTGGCGATATTTGTCGGCGAGCACGTCCTTCTCGCGCTTGACCACGGCCGGATCGAGACCGGACGGCTCGAGCGCGAGCGGGTTGGCGGCGGCGACGTGCATCGCGATCTGGCGGCCGAGCGCTGCGAGCTCATCGGCCTTGCCGGGCGATTCGAGCGCCACGATCACGCCCATCTTGCCCGCGCCTTCGACGACCGCGCCGTGGACGTAGCTCGACACCACGCCCTGGCTCACTTCGAGCGAAGCGGCACGGCGCAGCGTCATGTTCTCGCCGATGGTGGCAATCGCGTCGTTGATCGCGGCTTCCACCGTGACGTCACCGACCTTGGCGGCCTTGATCTTCTCGACGTCGGCGCCAACGTGGAAAGCGACCTGGGCGATCATCTTGACCAGGCCCTGGAACTGACCGTTGCGCGCGACGAAGTCGGTCTCGGAGTTGACCTCGACCACGACGCCCTTGTTCCCCTGTGTGAGCGCGCCGATGAGGCCTTCGGCCGCGACGCGGCCCGACTTCTTGGCGGCCTTCGACAGGCCCTTCTTGCGCAGCCAATCCTGCGCCGCTTCCATGTTGCCGTCGTTTTCGGTCAGCGCGGCCTTGCAGTCCATCATGCCTGCGCCGGTGGACTCGCGCAGGTCCTTGACCATCGCAGCTGTGATCGTTGCCATCGTTGAAAATCCTTCTTGCCTGCCGGTTCGCCGCGGCGCGGCTCCAATTGCCCCGCCGCGGTCCATCTCAGGAATTCGCGTCAACTGAATGAAATGGTGGCCGGAGCTGATCCGGCCAACCCATCGCTCTGACTATTCCGCTTCCGCGGTCAGCCCCTTGGCCTTAGCCACCCAGGCGTCCGCGCGGCTCGGCAGACCGACTTCTTCGCCGATCTTGTGCGCGGTGTCGTGATCGAGCTCGGCGAGTTGCCAGAAGTGGAAGATGCCGAGGTCGTTGAACTTCTTCTCGATCGCGCCCGACACGCCGGGGAGCTTCTTGAGGTCGTCGGCGGTGCCGCGCGGACCGGCAAGGCCCTGGAAGCCGCTGGTCGCGGTCGGAAGCTCTTCGGCGACCGGCCGGGTCGATGCACCGATATCGATGCCGGAATCGCCCTGGGCGCGAGAGATACCATCGATCGCCGCGCGTGCGATCAGATCGCAATACAGCGCGATCGCGCGGCCGGCGTCGTCATTGCCCGGCACCACGTAGGTGATGCCCTTCGGGTCCGAATTGGTGTCGACGATCGCGGCCACCGGGATGTTGAGGCGCTGGGCCTCCTGGATCGCGATGTCTTCCTTGTTGGTGTCGATCACAAAGATCATGTCGGGCAGACCGCCCATGTCCTTGATGCCACCGAGCGAGCGATCGAGCTTGTCGCGCTCGCGCTGAAGCGTCAGGCGCTCCTTCTTGGTGTAGGAGCTGGCATCGCCACCGGCCAGCACGTCGTCGAGATGGCGCAGGCGCTTGATCGAGCCGGAGATCGTCTTCCAGTTCGTGAGCGTGCCGCCGAGCCAGCGCGAATTGACGAAATACTGCGCGCAACGCTTGGCCGCGTCCGCGACGCCATCCTGCGCCTGGCGCTTGGTGCCGACGAACAGGATGCGGCCGCCCTTGGCCACGGTGTCGCTGACGGCCTGGAGGGCCGTGTGCAGCATCGGCACGGTCTGGGCGAGGTCGACGATGTGGATGTTGTTGCGAGCGCCGAAAATGAACGGGGCCATTTTCGGATTCCAGCGGTGAGACTGGTGACCAAAGTGCACGCCAGCTTCGAGCAACTGACGCATAGTGAAATCGGGTAGTGCCATCGTTCTAATTCTCCGGTTGGTTCCTCCGGAAGCGTGTGAGCAAGACGGAGCGTTGTCGCCCCGGCTGCCACCGGACGGCCTTGTGAGCCATGCTTCCGTGTGAGATGGCGCGCTATATAGCGCCATTTCGGCCAGAAGCAAGGAAATAAGGACCTTTCGGGACTTCTACCGCCCGCGAAAGGCCCAATCCGGCAATCCCGCCCTGCCCGCTAGCACTTTGGCTGGTTGGGCGGGCATTTTTTCGGGGCCGGCGCGGCAGGGCGCGGCGGCGGGGCGGCCGGCCGTGGCGGCGGCGCGACCGCGACCCGCGGCGGAGGAGGCGGCGGGGCCGGTCTTGCCATTGGCGGTGGGGCCGGCCGGGCGGCTGCAACCGGCGGCGGTGCGGGCCGTGCGGCGGCGACAGGCGGACGTGGTGGCGGTGGCGGGGCCGCCACCCGCGGCGGTGGTGCTGCTACCCGCGGCGGTGGCGGGGGCGTCGGCCTTGCGATCGCCTGCGGATGCGGCGCGACCGGGGCCGGCCTTGTGGCCTGCACAGGCGGTGGCGCGGCCCGCTGATTCTGCGGCCGGATCGGCTCCCGCGCAGCCACCGGCGGCGACGGAGGGGGCGGCGGCTTTGCACCGGTCACGGCCGGCTTGCCGGTCGGGGTCGCGGTCGGCGCGGTCACCGCCGGCTCATGTGCCAGTGACTTCGCGTGCGGCTCCGGCCCGCCGACTGCCGGCGTTTGCGCCACGGGTGGCTTGCCGGCCGGCGTGGTCGTAGCATTGGCGGGCGCGGTCGTGTTGGCCGGCGCCGTCGCTGCATTGGGATGCGTTTGGGGGGTGCCGCCGACAGGCGCCGTCGTGGTCGAACCTAGGCCGGCTTTCGGCGCCTGGAGTCCGGGCTGCGGCCCCGTCCCTGACGATCCGGGCCCTGTCTTCGGGTCCGGAAGCGGCAGCGCATGGCCCTGGAGCGGCGTTGAACTCACTGGAGCAGCATTGTTCGGCGCGAGATTGGCCTTTGTCGGGACGATCGTTCCCGGCTTTGCCGTCGGGTTGCTGACGAAAGCAGCCTGGCTCGGGTTGAGCGGCTGAGTCGGATTCTTCTGAACAGCGAGTGCCCGCTCCCGAACAATATTGGGTACGTGGGTGGATGCACCCGCCGTCGTGGTGCCTGCCGCAGCAGCAGCGGCGGCAGCCACGTTGCCGGGCGGCGGCGGAGCCGCGGACTGGTTGATCACGGTGTTGATGACCGTGGTGTTGTGGATGTTCGCATAGATGATGTTGTTCGGCGGCGGCGCCACATAGATCGGCGGCCTGACGAACACCGGGATCGGCACGAACATGGGCTGCGGCAGCACGAACAGGCCGACCACGGGCAGCGGCGGCGGCAGCACCACGAAGTCCGGCGGCGGCGGCGGGCAGAAATATACCGGCGGCGGCGGTGGCGGGGCGAAGCCGAACTCGGGATCGCCGAACAGCAGCACCGGACGGTCGACATAGACCACCTCCTCCGGCGGCGGTGGCGGCACGTCATAGTCCATCATCGCGAATGTCGGCGGCGGCTCGAGCGGGGCGGTCAGGATCGCGAGCCGGCGCCGCGCATCGCCCGCATGCGGCCCGCCCGGATAACGACGCAGATACGACCAATAGGCGTCGGGCGTATCGGCGCGATAGCTCCGCCGCCAGGTGATCGCCTCGCGGCGCGCCGCCACGATCGCCATCACCCGCTTCGCAAGGGGATCGCCGGGATAGGCGGCGAGAAAATCCTCATAGGCCGGCAGCGTGTCGCGCTCGAGCGCGGCCGCATAGGCATCCTGCACACCGAGATCGCGGATCGGCTTGTTACGGATCGCCGCGACCTGATCCGGCGCGGCCTGCGGCGGCGGCGCATCGGGGGCACGCTCGAAGAAGGTGAATTGCGCGCTGATCTTCTGGTCGTCCCAGGGCACTTGCGCGCCCTTCGAGGCCTCGTTGACGCGCAAGCGAACGCGGTCGAACACCTCCGGCAACGACAACCCGCCGGTGCGGATCATCTCCGCGAGCGATTGTGCATAGATGCCGTACGGCCCCGGCTCTTCCGGCGCCACTGTGCCCGGCGCCGCGTTGAAGGCGATCAGCATGTTCGGATCGGGCTCGACCAGCGCCAAGCCGCTCGCGATCGGCTGCTGGCCGCCCTCGATGAAGGGTTGCGCGCGCGCTGCGTCGAGTACGATGATGTTGGCCTTGAGCGGGATCGAGGCGAGCTGGCGGGCATAGTCGCTGATGCGCAGGGCCTCGGTCGGAATGTCGGTGTCGCGCGCGATGTTGGAATCGACCGGGATGAAATAGTTCTCACCGGCCAACTGCACGCCATAGCCGGCCAGATAGATCATCGCGACGGTGCCGGGTCCCGAGGCCTGCGCCTTCTGGATGAAATCGCGAAGACTCTTGCGCAGCGTGTCACCGTCGAGATCGCGCGCGCCGACCACGTCGAAGCCCGCCGCCTGCAGCGTCTGCGCGATCAGGCCGGCATCGTTCGCGGTAGTTGCCAGCGGCGACTTCGAATAGGCGCCGTTGCCGACCACGAGCGCGATGCGCTTTTCCTGCTGCTGCGCACGCACTGGCGTGAGCGCACCTGCAACGACGAGGATCGGCAGAAGAAAGCAGATGAAGGCCTTGTGTGTCCCGCGCATGGCTTGCTTGCCCGCTATTGTTGTTGAGGTGCCGCCACGCATGAGACGCGCGGCCGGCTGAACGGCAGTTGAACGAAAGGCTCGGATTGAGGCGGTGGCATGGCGCGAGCCGACCTCGACGCCTCCTGTCAGCTTCAGCCTTTGCGTAAGCTTCAGCCCTGCGCGATCAGCTCCACCGTTCCCGTCGTGAGCTGGTAGATGCCACCGGCGATCTTCAGCTTGCCCTGTTCCACAGCTGCACTGAGGATCGGCGCGGTCGACCTCAGCTTCGCGACATTGTCGATCACGTTCTGCCGGGTCGCCTTGTCGAGCACCTCCCCGCCCTGCTGCATCGCAGCCTTGGCGGCCGGCGTGATCGCATCGACCAGGGAGGGAATGTGTCCCGGCGGCGATGTGTTGTCCTTGATCGCCTTCAACGTCGCCTCGACCGCGCCGCACGCATCATGGCCGAGCACGAGGATCAGCGGCGTGTTGAGCACTGCGACCCCATATTCCAGGCTCGCGATGGTTTCGGTGCCGGCAAAATTGCCGGCGACCCGGCAGACGAAAAGATCGCCGCGACCAGTGTCGAAGGCGTATTCCGGCGCGATGCGCGAGTCGGCGCAGCTCAGCACCGCCGCGAACGGATTCTGCCCGCCGGCCAGCGCCTCGCGCTCGTGCTTGAAATCGTGGCGCCGCGCGACGCCGTCGACGTAGCGCGCATTGCCCTCCATCAGCCGCTTCAACGCTGCGTCCGGCGACAGCACGTTCTGCGGTTTGGGCGGCGCCTTGGTCTCCTTGGCGAAGGCTCGGCCGCTGAAGGCGGTGCCAAGTGCGGCAGCAGTCAGCAGCATCGCGGACCGCCGCGATGGCGTTAGTCTGTCAGGCATGGTGTCAGAGCACTTGTCGCACATGTCCGGCTCCCTCCCCAGGCGCGACGGACGCGCCCCCATAGACGAGCTAATCGTGGCCAATCATAGCCGCGATTGCATGACGAAGCCACTACATCCGCGACGCGCCTTTGCGGCAGCAGGCTAGATCTGCTGCACGTCCACGACGCCGGCGACCGCCTTGATGGCACCTGCGATCTGCGGGGAGACCTTGAAGCGGCCGGGCAGCTTCATTTCGACCTCGGTTTCGAGGTCGAGCATCATCACCAGTGAGACCTCGCCGTCGCCGTTGGAGCGCGGTGCGATGCCGGGACTGCCGATCTTTGGCGCTGCACCATTCGTGCCCGCGGCCTCGGGGCCGGCCAGACGTTTGGCGATCGAATCCAGCGGCTTGGTATCGCGCACGAAGATGCGCAGGCCCTTCTGCGTCTTGGCAGCGGCATCATCCAGCGGCTCGGCATGCAGCACGCGGGCACGGACGTCCTCGCCCTGGAGCTCGGCGCCGAGCTGAAGCAACACCGCGGCCCCCGGTTCAAGCACGTCGCGATATTGCGCGAGGCCTTCGGAAAACAGCACGGCCTCGAAGTGCCCCGTGGGATCGGAAAGTCCCATGATGCCCATCTTGTTGCCGGTCTTGGTGCGCCGCTCCATGCGCGAGACCACGGTGGCCGCGACCTTGCCGGCGGTGGCGCCGGTCTTCACCGCGCGCGAGAACTCGGCCCATGACTGCACGCGCAGCCGCTTCAGCACGGTGGCGTAATCGTCGAGCGGATGGCCCGACAGGAAGAAGCCGATCGCGTCGTATTCGCGGCGCAGCCGCTCGGCGGGCAGCCACGGCTCGATCTGCGGCAGCATGATGGTCGGCGCGTCCGCCGACATGCCGAACATGTCGTTCTGGCCGATGGTCTCGGCCTGATGCGCGCGCTGGCAGGCGGCCAGGATCGAGTCCGCGCCGGCGAAGACCCGCGCCCTGTTCGGCTCCAGCGTGTCGAACGCGCCGGCGGCGGCGAGACTTTCGATGATGCGCTTGTTGATCGCACGCGGATTGACGCGCGCGGCGAAGTCGGCGAGCGAGGTGAACAGCCCTCGCTTGGTCCGCTCTTCGATGATCTGGTCGATGGCCTGGATGCCGACGCCCTTCAGCGCGGCGAGCGCGTAATAGATGACCTTGTCACCTACCTCGAAGGTCGCACCTGAGCGGTTGATATTCGGCGGCTCGACCTTGATGCCGAGGCGCTGCGCCTCGGAGCGGAATTCGGAGAGCTTGTCCGTGTTGTTGAGATCGAGCGTCATCGACGCCGCGATGAACTCCACCGGATAATGCGCCTTCATGTAGGCGGTGTGGTAGGACACCAGCGCATAGGCCGCCGCGTGGCTCTTGTTGAAGCCGTAGTCGGCGAACTTGGCGAGCAGCTCGAAGATGGTCTCGGCCTGCCCTTTCGGCACGCCGTTCTTCACCGCACCCGCAACGAAGATGTCGCGCTGCTTGTCCATCTCGGCGCGGATCTTCTTGCCCATGGCGCGGCGCAGCAGGTCGGCGTCGCCGAGCGAATAGCCCGACATCACCTGCGCAATCTGCATCACCTGTTCCTGGTAGATGATGACGCCGAAGGTCTCTTTGAGGATCGGCTCGAGCACGGGATGGAGATATTCCGGTTCCTCGTCACCGTGCTTGCGCGAGCAATAGGTCGGGATGTTCGCCATCGGGCCCGGGCGATACAGCGCGACCAGCGCGATGATGTCCTCGAAACGGTCCGGCCGCATGTCGACCAGCGCGCGCCGCATGCCCTGGCTTTCAACCTGGAACACGCCGACCACCTCGCCGCGCGCCAGCATCTGGTAGCTTTCGGCATCGTCGATCGGCAGCGTCGCGAGATCGACATGGATGTCGCGCGGCTTGAGCAGTTTGCACGCGACGTCCAGCACGGTCAGCGTCTTCAGGCCGAGGAAGTCGAACTTCACGAGGCCGGCAGGCTCGACCCATTTCATGTTGAACTGGGTCACCGGCATGTCGGATTTGGGATCGCGATACATCGGCACGAGTTCGCTTAAGGGGCGATCGCCGATCACGATGCCGGCCGCATGCGTCGAGGCGTGCCGCGTCAGGCCTTCGAGGCGCTGGGCGATGTCGAAGGCGCGTGCCACCACCGGATCTTCATCGCGGAACGCCTGAAGTTTTGGTTCGCTCTCGATCGCAGCCGCAAGCGTCACGGGCGCGGCCGGATTCTGCGGCACCAGCTTGGTCAGCTTGTCGACCTGGCCATAGGGCATTTGCAGGACGCGGCCGACGTCGCGCAGCACGCCGCGCGCCTGCAGCGTACCGAAGGTGATGATCTGCGCGACCTGATCGCGACCATAGCGCTCCTGGACGTACTTGATCACCTCGCCGCGGCGGTCCTGGCAGAAGTCGATGTCGAAGTCCGGCATCGAGACGCGCTCGGGATTGAGGAAGCGCTCGAACAGCAGGCCGAACTTGATCGGATCGAGGTCGGTGATGGTCAGCGCCCACGCCACCAGCGAGCCTGCGCCGGAGCCGCGGCCCGGCCCGACCGGAATGCCCTGGCCCTTCGCCCATTTGATGAAGTCGGACACGATCAGGAAGTAGCCCGCGTACTTCATGCGCATGATGACGTCGAGCTCGAACGCCAGCCGCGCGCTGTAATCCTCGTCCGTCGTGCCCTGCGACAGGCCGTGGACGCGCAGGCGGTTGGCGAGCCCCTCCTCCGCCTGCCGCTTCAGCTCGGCCGCCTCGACCGCGGCCGCATCGGAGCTGCCGGCGGCGCCGACGGTGAAGAACGGCAAAATCGGCTTGCGCGTCATCGGGCGGAACGAGCAGCGCTCGGCGATCTCGACCGTGGAGGCCAGCGCCTCCGGAATGTCGGCGAACAGCACCGCCATCTCGGCGCGGGTCTTGAAGCGGTGATCGGGCGTGAGCTGCTCGCGCTCGGTCTCCGCGATCAGCCGGCCGCCGGCGATGCAGAGCAGCGCGTCATGCGCCTCGTAATCGTCGGTCGTGGCGAAATACGGCTCGTTGGTCGCGACCAGCGGCAGGCCTTTGGCATAGGCGATATCGATCAGCCCGCTCTCGACGCGCCGTTCCTTGTCGATGTTGTGGCGCTGCAATTCGACATAGAGACGGTCGCCGAACAGGCCGGCGAGACGCTCGCAGCGCGCGGCTGCAATTTCGGCCTGCCCCGCCGCCAGCGCGAGTGAGATCGGCCCGTCCGGGCCGCCGGTCAGAGCGATCAGACCTTCGGCCTCGCCGTCGAACCAGTCGAATTTGATGAACGGCGCGTGGCTGTCGGGCGATTCGAGGAACGCGCGCGAATTCAGCCGCATCAGGCTGCGATAGCCGCGCTCTTGCGCTGCCAGCAGCACCACGCGCGAGGGCGGAAGCGCGTTGCGCGCATTGGGATCCTGGTCGCCGAAATCGATCGCGAGCTCGCAACCGACGATCGGCTGGATGCCGGAACCCGCCATCTTGTCGGAGAATTCGAGCGCACCGAACAGATTGTCGGTATCGGTGAGCGCCAACGCGGGCTGGTGGTCCTTCTTCGCAAGCTCGGCGAGCTTGGCGATCTTGATCGAGCCCTTGAGCAGCGAATAGGCCGAGTGAACGTGAAGGTGGACAAATCCGGCGCTCGGCATGGTCGCGTGACGGCCTCTTGCAGATGGATTGGAGCGGTTGCCGGCAGCGGAGGCATCCTGCACTCGCCCGGCCGACTCGCCTCACAATGGTGGGGCGCCGCCGCGCCAGAGTCCACGCCGCAGCGGCCGATCGACCGCCTCATCCCGCTTTTCCCCAAGCCGCCGCCTTGCCGAGCCCGCAGTCAGGTTCCCGACCATCGGTTTACAATACCGCTGCTCTACAGCTGTGGTATGACTTGGGCCCAGATCGCGATCATCCCGACGAACAGCGCGATCGACGTCAGTGCAGCGGCTTCTTCCACGAAAATCCTGAACATGGCTTGCTCCATCACTAGAACGTATGAGGAACATTGTTCTCATTTCGTTCTCAAGAGTCAAGCAAACCCAGCCGTTTCAAAATGAAATGGTTAACTCGCTGAATTCACATAATAAAAAAGCCCCGGCGCACGGCCGGGGCTTTCGACGATCGCTTCCTGCGAAGCGGCTAGTCTCAGTGCTTTACTCAGTACTTGGCGAGGATCGGGCCGCCGAACTTGTAGTTCAGGCGAACGAGACCCATGTCGACGTCCTGACGCACGCGATCGGTCTGAAAGCCGGTGAAGGTGATGTCCTTGTCCGACAGGAAGATGTGGTTGTACTCGACGCCAACCGACCAGTTCGGAGCGAAGCCGACCTCGAGACCCGCACCGACGGTGCCGCCCCAACGGGTGTCGCTGACGGAAGCAAACGTCGCGCCGGCAGCACGCAGCTCATTCTTGGTGCCAACCACAGCCGCACCGCCCTTCACGTAGAGCAGGACGTTGTTCCAGGCGTAGCCGACCTGGCCGGTGAGCAGACCGAACGAATCGATCTTCGAGCGATTGGTGAAGCCGGTCAGCCCGCTGAGATTGTCACCCGAGAAGTCAGCCCAGTTGCCCTGGCCTTCCAGGCCGAACACCCACTGCGCCGACTGCCAGCGATAGCCGACCTGGCCACCGACCGTGCCGCCCGTGGCGTTGTGGGAACCTTCACCGCCAACCAGCGGAGCGGTCTGATCCCAAGTCGTGTGAGCGGAAGCGCCACCGCCGTTGATACCGATGTAGAAGCCGCTCCAGTCATAGACGGTCGCGATCATCGCGGGCGCCTTGGTGTAAGGCCGCGCAGCGAGATCAGCAGCCAGCGCCGGTGCGGTCGCGCTGATCGCGACGAGGCTCACAGCAGCAAGCAACATATTCTTGTTCATTTGAATGAATCCCGTTCCAGTTTCGTCGTTAGGCCCCCGGGCCATGGCGACGTCATACCAGCCGTCGACGGAATTGCTGTAACCTCGACGCAACAGTTCGCTCCAAAGGCCAACGCTTCATTAATGAAAGTTTAGCGAAGCGAGCACTGAAACCCTTTGAAACAAGAGTATTCAGCAGTTCCAATGTCTTCTGCGCGAGATGCATTGCGAACACTCGTAACGACGTCGCGCGCACGATTGTGTGATTGGAGAATCGAAACTACGCGCACCGTTTTCTCTCCCCATTGTCGCCACATTCTCACTCGCGATCGCCACATTTGAGTCGCCCGAACGCAATGCCTGCCCAAATCGTCCACGCCCGCAGATGCCGGGCTATTCGCCGCGTTCTTTCTCGGCGCGCTGAGATACGCGAGTTCACTCATTTGGAGCCTGTCTATGAAGGCGGGCAGACCATTCCCTCGCCTCTCAACTGAAGGGCAGCGACCCCGACGTCATGACGGCGATATGACCGACCGATTTCCGTCCGAGGTACAATAGGCTCACGGCGCTCCCTATCGCTTCATTTCGTCCCTGCCACTGCGCCATTCGTCACGGCCCATTCATCCTCATCACCGTACACAGCCCGCTCATCCCTTCTGGCTCGCCTTTCGGCACAGGATTGCCGAGAAATCCGTCAGGCAGCGCCTGGAGAACCGGAATGGACCGTCGCCAATTTCTAGCTACTGCTCTCTCACTGGCCGCAGGCCCGGCACTCGGGAAGCCGCAAGCGGGCATCGCCCCTACCAGTCGCCCGCGGCCGGGCCAGGCTGGCTGGCCTTCCGATGCGGACTGGTCGGCGCTGAATCAAGCAACGTCGGGACGCCTCACCCACGTTCCGTCCCCGAACCTCGACACGGCTGACGCGAAACAGCTTCTGGCGAATCCGTTCTATGTCGGCGATCAACCAGGCCTGACGGAAAGTTCGGGTTGGCTCGACGCCTGGCGCTCAGAGCCCAGCACCTACATGGTCGCAGCGGAGAGTTCGGCAAATGTCGCGGCGGCCGTGCGCTTTGCCAAGGCGCACAATTTGCGCCTCGTCGTGAAAGGCCGCGGCCACAGCTATTTTGGCGCCTCCTGTGCACCGGATTCGCTTTTGTTGTGGACCCGTAAGATGGACGCCATCACCGTTCATGACCGTTTCATTCCCGCTGGCTCCAACTCTGAGCCGGTTCCGGCTATCACGGCGGGCGCGGGCTGCATGTGGCTCCACGCCTACCAAGCTGCGGCCAGCGCCGGGCGATACGTTCAGGGTGGCGGCTGCACCACGGTTGGTGTCGCGGGTCTGGTGCAGGGCGGCGGGTTCGGCAACTTTTCCAAGGCGTTTGGAACGGCGGCGGCGAGTCTGCTCGAGGCCGAGATCGTGACTGCCGACGGCGAAATTCGCGTCGTGAATGAAATGCGCGAGCCGGAGCTGTTTTGGGCGCTCAAGGGCGGAGGCGGCGGCACTTTCGGCGTCACCACGCGGCTGACGCTCGCAACCCATCCGCTGCCCACATCCGTCGGTGCGGCAAACGCCACATTGCGCGCCCGCTCGGACGATGCCTACCGCAAGCTGCTCGCCCGCTTCGTCGAATTTTGCGCGACGAGCCTCTGCAATCCGCACTGGGGTGAACAGGTTCGGGCGTATCCCGACAACCGCCTCGAAATTCGCATGGTCTTCCAAGGCCTGACAACGGACGAAGCGCGCGCAGTTTTCAAGCCCCTGATCGATTTTCTTGCCGCCAATCCGGACGATTACGCTGGTAAGGAATCGCTCGAAGTTGTGGGCGTGCCTGCCCGCTACTTCTGGAACGGTTGGCTTTATCGCCTGTTCGCCCGGTCCGCGGTCAATTTCGATGGACGTTCTGAAGCGCCATGGACCGATTATTGGTGGAAGGGCGATGGCGAGCAGGTCGGCGCCTTCTGGCATGCGTACACGTCGGCCTGGTTGCCGAGTTCGCTCCTTAGCCCGGAGAACCGGACTCTCTTTGTCGATGCGTTATTCAATGCAAGCCGCCACTGGGCGGTCGGCCTGCATCTCAACAAGGGTTTGTTCGGCGCACCGCCGGAAGTGATCGCAAAAACAAGGAACACGGCGACGCATCCGGACGCATTCGATGCCTTCGCTCTTGCGATCATCGCAGCCTCCGGTCCGACCACCTTCGGTGGTCTTGCGACGCCCGATCCCGTTCTCGCCAACGCCCATCGAGACCGCGTGAACGCAGCGATGGAGGCGTTGCGTGTCGCGGCGCCGAACACCGGTGCGTACGTCAACGAGTGCGACTATTTCCAGTCGGACTGGCAGAACGCATTGTGGGGTCCGAACTATCAACGGCTGCTCGACGTCAAGCGTCACTACGATCCAGACGGATTGTTTTTTGTGCATCACGGCGTCGGCAGCGAAGGCTGGAGCGCGGATGGATTTACTCGCCTGCCGTCGTAGGACGCAGGCTCCTGGTCCTACATGAAACCCGGATTGCGCGGGAGATAACTGGCCCAGTTTCCGAATTGTCGATTCGACATCAGTAGCATCGGGAACGTCAGATGCATCCCGTGGTCGGTCGCCACCCTGAGCGCCGGCTCGCTCGCCCCCGGCACGAAGGCCGAAATGGTCGGAAAGTCGCTCTGCACCGCGAAGGATAACGCCGCAGCAAGTGCCGCGCCCACGAGATCCGGCCGGCGCACTGCCAGCGGGCCAATGTGCCCGTCCGAAATATAGACATAGCCCACGCACTCACTGGCGGCGTGAATGGTGAACCCGCTCGTCGTGCTGTCGCCCAGGAGATATCGATGATGCTTCTCCCTGGAAACACCGAGAGCACTGCGATCAATGAGCGCCAGCTGATCGAAGCCGGCCGTCTTGGCAGTGAGCGATTCAAGACGGAGCTGCGGCTCAGCCAACGTCGAGGCCAGATGGTCACGAGTTGCGCTGACCATGTAGATTGGAAAGCGCGGGAATAGTCCATGGCGGATGTAGAGGCCTTGCGACACGTTGTTGAACGCGAAGGTGATCAATGCTTTGATGGATGCTCCGCGCATTTCCGCGTGAGCGAACGTCTTGCTGATGAGTTGATTGCCGATGCCGCCGCTCTGACGATCTGGCGCCACGAACAGCTGTGCCAAAAACCAGAGCTCGTCACAGATCCAACTCCACGCGAAGCCGACAATTTCTCCCCCGTCATCAGCGACCCAAAGTCCGTCGGGATCGTCCGTCAGGGAGAAAGCTTGAAAATTTGGCGGACGAGAGGATGCCATCTTTCCGAATCCGCGCTTTTCGGTGAACTCATTGATGCTGGCGACGACGATGTCGTCGGCGCGCTGGAGCTCGTCCATGCGAGCGGGTCGACATACGATGGCCATTCGCAAGTTCTCCCGGGAATCGGTACGTCCTGCCGGCCGCAGAACCCGGGTCAGGCCGTAGCGATATCCCGCTGATATCCTGGACTGGGACGAAGCTCGAAGGAACTCAGCTGGCGATCAGGCCAGCGGCCGGATGTTCTGGTTCATGCGGAAGAAGTTTTTCGGGTCGTATTTCGCTTTGATCCGCTGCAGGCGCCGGTAGTTCGGTCCATACGCAGCAGCGACAGGATCGCCTGTCTCGTCATCATCAAGATAATTGACATAGCGTCCGGAGGCAAAGAACGGCCGCATCCTTTCATAGGTTTCCCGTGTCCAGGAGATGCAGCGACTCGTATCGCCGGCCTCGGTCCACTGCGTGAGGATCAGGAAATTGTAGCCCTCCTGCCGATGCGGAAATGCCGTATCCCCGGAGCCGACGCGGGCAGCCGCACCGTGGATGTGCTCAAGAAGCAGTTGGCCCATGGGAGTCGGGCAGCGCGCGAAACATTCGATCATGGTCGCAATCGCCGCATCGCTTAGCTCCATGAGGAAGTTCGATTTCCAGTAGTTGAAGGCGCCTCTCGGATAGTTGGCGTCGAGCATGCTGTTGAGGTCGCAGTAGGGCATCGGCCCGACTGCATCCAGGATCGGAGCCCCGAACTGCTTCAGCGGCCGCATCGCTCGTTCGGCGTCCGCCGCCGGACCGCAGTGGCAGGTGACCAGGGCGGCAACTTCCGTGCCGGAGCCGTCTGGCGCATGCGTCAACGATGCGAACAGCATGTACTCGTCCGCGAGCGATCGCGTACTGGCCCGGAAGAATTCCAGCACATCGCGGGAGCGCTCAATCGGGTGGACGATCGGGCCACCGGTCACGGTTGGCCCGATCGCATGAAGATCATATTCGAGACTGGTGGCGATCCCGAAGTTTCCGCCGCCGCCGCGGATGGCCCAGAATAGTTCGGGCTCTTCTTGCTTGCTCGCCCGCAAAACCTTGCCGTCGGCGGTGACGAGTTCGACAGCATGCAAATTGTCCAGCGCAAGGCCGTACTTGCCCATGAGCCAGCCCAGTCCTCCGCCGAGGGTCAGTCCGGCGACGCCGGTGGTCGAGACCACGCCACCGGTGACCGCAAGCCCGTGAAGTTGCGTTTCGCGGTTAACCTCGCCCCAGGTAGCCCCACCCTGCACCCATACGGTCTTGCCGACAGCATCGACCCGGACACCCTTCATGGGTGAGAGGTCGATCATGATCCCGCCGTCGATGGTTGCGCGCCCCGCCACATTATGGCCGCCGCCGCGAACCGCGACCTCAAGGCCAAGCCTGGTCGCAAGAGCCACGGCATCCACGACATCGGCCACACCGCGGCATCTGGCAATCAATGCTGGTCGTTTGTCGACCAGCCCGTTATGGACCTTTCGTGCCTCCTCGTAGCCCACGTCTGCTGGCTTGAGGAGCTGTCCTCCAAAGGAGGCGGCAAGATCAGTGGCAGCGCTGGCGACAGATGCGATCGACATGACGTGGTCTCCTCAGCTTGACCCGCCCATCCTCGATCGCGGGGCCGTTCCGGAGCAAATCCGAAGAATTCAGGTGACGATGAATTAATTTCACCTAGACTGGCCGCATGCACAAGCTGCCGCCTCTGATCGAGCTTCGCGCGTTTGAAGCTGCTGCCCGCCATCTGAGCTTCAAGAAGGCGGCGGCAGAACTTGGCGTGACACCAACGGCGATCAGCCACCAGATCGGGTTGCTCGAACAGTATTGCGGTCGCGCCCTGTTTCGCCGCAGGCCACGGCCTCTTTCGCTGACCGATACCGGAGCGCGGCTTTTCCCGGCCATTCGTGGCGGGCTCGAGGTGTTTGCTGCTGCAATTGCGGGCGTCAAGCAGGAAGGCAACCAGCAGCCCCTTCGGGTGACGACCACCAACGCTTTTGCCAGCCGCTGGCTCGTGCCGCGCCTGCCCCTGTGGCGGAAGCTGCATCCCGACGTGCCGTTGGAAGTCATCGGCACAGACTCCGTGCTCGATCTCCAGGCCGGAGACGGCGACATCGCCATTCGCTATGCGACGAGCCGAGCACGGCCGACGGACGGCATCGTCGAAGATCTCTTCAGCGATACATTCTGGCCGGTCTGCAGCCCGCGCCTGCTAGTAACGGGGCAGCTGAAGAGACCGGTCGACCTCGCAAACCACGTTCTGATTCACTCCTATTGGTCGCCGGCCGATCGTGAACCGCCGACATGGCAGCGGTGGCTCGCCGCGGCTCAGCGCAGGTGGCGCGAAGTGCCCCAATTCAAGGACATGCAGCACTTGAGTTTCCGGGAGGAACTGCATGCCATCGAAGCGGTGATCGCCGGACAGGGAATTGGGGTTTTCAGTGATGTGCTCGCGGCGCACGACCTCGCGGCCGGTACGCTCGTGAAGGCCTTCAAGTTGAGTTTGCCCGGCTACGGCTTCCATGTGGTCAGCAAGTCAGGCCACCCCCGCGCGCGGACCATCCGGGCTTTCTCGGAGTGGTTACGGTCAAATCCTTGATCCGTCTCTTGGCACGCTCGAAATGTTCTCTTCGGACGGCGCGCCAGCGCGACCTGGCCGCCCCTCGCCGCTTGCCTATCGAATGCAGACACGCCGGCTTCGATCCCTTTACAGCCTACACCGGCGTGTAGATCACGAGCTTCAGCGCGGGATCGTCATTGGCCTGAAAGCTCGTGTGCTCGAAATGCAGTACGCCCTTGGCGGGATGTGTCATGGTCTTGCGGCCCGACAAGGTGCCATGGACCTCGTGCGCGCCCCACCATTTGACGAATTCGGGACTGCCCTCGCGCAGTCGCGTCAGCAATTCCGCAAACGCGGGATCGCCGGCCCAGACGTCGTGGGTGGCGCGAAACATCGCGACCATGCGCTTGGCCACATCAGCCCAGCCCGCGCCGTAGGATTTCCGGGTGCGCTTGTTGGTCATCATCAGCAACAGCGTGTTGCGATCTTCTTCCGGCAACCGGCCGAACGCAAAGATCTCCTCGGCGGCTTGGTTCCAGGCCAGCACGTCCCAGCGTCGCCCGGTGATGTAGGCCGGATGCGGCAGGCTTTCGACCAGGCGCAGGATGGCCGGCGGCACCACCTCGCGGGTGAACGCGCCCCTCGCGCCGTCGCGCGCGAGGTCCTTGAGATGCGCATGCTCGGTCTTGCTAAGGCGCAGCGCACGCGCCAGCGCATCGACGGTGGTGACCGACGGGCTGACGGTGCGGCCCTGCTCGAGGCGGATGTACCAGTCGACGCCGATGCCGGCGAGCTGGGCGACCTCCTCGCGGCGGAGCCCCGCGGTGCGGCGCCGCTGGCCCGAAGGGAGGCCGACGGTCTTGGGCGTCAGCTTTTCGCGGCGGGAGCGGAGGAAATCGCCGAATTCGACGCGGCGCGGGTCGGCCATGGCGCGTTCTCGTGGTTGGAGGGTTTTGAGAATACTAGGATAATACCAGGCCTTCCTGGACGTTCAAGGGCGCCGCATATGGGTGTCACCCGACTTTGAGGAGAACATCATGAAAGCTGCCGTACTTAAATCCCTGGGATCACCGCTGGTGGTCGAGACGGCCCCGGATCCGGTGCTCGGCACCGGCGAGGTCATCG
This sequence comes from Bradyrhizobium sp. WSM3983, assembly GCF_000473045.1. Taxonomy (GTDB): domain Bacteria; phylum Pseudomonadota; class Alphaproteobacteria; order Rhizobiales; family Xanthobacteraceae; genus Bradyrhizobium. The sequence continues at coordinate 163,001 of NZ_AXAY01000003.1, forward strand.
TCGACGTCGTCGCCACGCGCGTCTTGTCTTACATGAATGAGGTTTTTAGCGGCGAACGCAATTATGCGCTCGACCTACCGATCATCCCGGGCCCCGGTGGCATCGGCCGGGTGCGCGCGACCGGGCCGGATGCAACCAGGCTCAGCGTTGGCGACTGGGTGTTCTGCGACCCGACGGTGCGCTCGCGCGACGACATCGTGGCACCCGATATCGCGCTGCAAGGGCTCACCGCCGCCGGCCCCGGCGGCATGCGCCTGCAGCAGCATTTTCGCGACGGCTCGTATGCCGAGCAGATGCGGGTGCCGACCGAGAATGTGAAGAAGCTTGGCCAGATCACGTCCGAGGAAGCCTCGCGATGGTGCGCACTGGGGACGGCGCTGGTGCCCTATGGCGGCTTTCTCGCCGCAAAGCTTCAGCCGGGCGAGACCGTGCTGGTGAGCGGGGCCACCGGCAATTTCGGCAGCGCCGCCGTCGCCGTTGCGCTGGCGATGGGCGCGGCCTGCGTGGTGACGCCGGGCCGCAACGAAAAGATCCTGGCCGACCTTGTCCGCCGCTTCGGTGCACGGGTGAAGCCGGTCAGGCTCACCGGCAACGAGGACAACGACCGCGAGGCGATGAAGCGTGCCGCAGGTGGCCCGATCGACTGCGTGTTCGACATCATGCCACCTTCGGTCAGCGCGAGCGTGGTACGCGCGGCGGTCATGACCGTCCGCGCTTACGGCCGCGTCGTGCTGATGGGCGGCGTCGGCATGGCGGGCGGTCCGGGCCTCGAGCTGCCCTACCCCTGGATCATGCGCAATTGCATCTCCATCCACGGCGTCTGGATGTATCCGCCGGATGCGGCAAGCCGCCTGATCGCGCTGGTGCGCGCAGGATTGTTGCGGCTCGACGAATACAAGACGACCAGCTTCGACCTCGACCACGTCAATGAAGCCGTGGCCCACGCCGCCGCCAATGGCGGACCGTTCAAATTGACGGTGATCAGGCCATAACCGGCCTGCCCGCTGCGGCGATGCGTCGTCGCAGCGGATTTGCCTGATTGATCAGATGGCTGGGAGAGGTCGCCGCGATCGTGGACGGCCGCGGCCGTCTACTGTGCATGGGGTTGTTTTCGCGTTTTATTCGAGCTCGATGACCTGGCCGTTCGACAGCGACACGCGTCGGTCCATGCGGGCTGCGAGTTCCATGTTGTGGGTCGCGATCAGCATCGAGACCTTGGTCGCCTTGACCAGCTGCATCAGGGCCTGGAACACGTGGTCTGCCGTGTGCGGATCGAGGTTGCCGGTCGGCTCGTCCGCAAACAGCACGCGCGGCGCATTGGCCACCGCACGCGCGATCGCGACACGCTGCTGCTCGCCACCGGACAGCTCCGCGGGCCGATGGGTGATGCGGTCGCCGAGGCCGAGATAGCCAAGAATCTCCTTGGCGCGCTTGACGCTCTCGGACTTCTTCAGGCCGCGGATCATCTGCGGCATCATCACATTCTCAAGCGCCGAGAACTCCGGCAGCAGCCGGTGCGACTGGTAGACGAAGCCGATATCGGTGCGGCGAAGCTGGGTGCGCTCGATGTCGGGCAGTTGCGAGGTTGGCGCGCCATTGACGTAGACCTCGCCGGAATCGGGCGCTTCGAGCAGGCCCGCAATGTGCAGCAGCGTCGACTTGCCCGAGCCCGACGGCGCGACCAGCGCCACGGATTGCCCCGCCCACAGCGCGAGCTTGGCGTTGTCGAGAATCGTCAGCGCCGCCTCGCCCTGCAGGTACTGCCGTTTTATCTCGTGGAGATAGATGACCGGTACATCTTCCGCCCCCTGCGCCTGCTCCATCAGCCCCTCACTCGTACCGCAGCGCTTCGACGGGATCGAGGCGCGCGGCGCGCCACGACGGGTAGAGCGTCGCCAGGAACGACAGCGTCAGCGCCATGATGACGACGGCCGTGGTCTCGCCGACGTCGATCTCGGCGGGCAGTTTCGACAGGAAGTAGAGTTCCGGCGAGAACAATTCGGTGCTGGTCAGCCAGGACAGGAATTGCCGGATGGATTCGATGTTGAGGCAGATCACCAGCCCAACGAAGAAGCCGACCAGCGTGCCAACCACGCCGATGGAGGCGCCCGTGATCAGGAAGATCCGCATGATCGAGCCCTGCGAGGCGCCCATCGTGCGCAGGATCGCGATGTCGCTGCCCTTGTCCTTCACCAGCATGATCAGGCCGGAGACGATGTTAAGCGCGGCCACCAGCACGATCATGGTCAGGATCAGGAACATCACGTTGCGCTCGACCTGGAGCGCATTGAAGAAGGTCGAATTGCGCTGCCGCCAGTCGACCAGGAATACCGGCCGACCAGCCGCCTCCGTCACCGATTTGCGGAAGGCGTCGATATGGTCGGGATTGGTGGTGAACACCTCGATCGAGGTGACGTCGCTGCTGCGGTTGAAATAGGCTTGGGCTTCGGCAAGTGGCATGAAGACGAAGCCAAGATCGTATTCGGACATGCCGATCTCGAACACCGCGACGATCTTATAGGGCTTGATGCGCGGCGTGGTGCCCATCGGCGTCACGGCGCCCTTCGGCGCCACCAAGGTCACGCTGTCGCCGGCATGCAGCGACAGCTGGTCGGCGAGCCGGCGACCGATCGCGACGCCCTGCCCGTCGTCAAAGCCCTCGAGCGAGCCCTGCTTGATGTTCTTGGCAATCGAGGTGAGGTTGTTGAGGTCGTCGGAGCGGATGCCGCGCACCAGCACGCCCGAGGCGTTCCAGGGCGAGGACGCCAGCGCCTGGCCGTCGACCACGGGGGCAGCCAGCCGGATGCCCTCGACCTGGCTGATGCGCTCGGCGACGTCCTTCCAGTCGGTCAGCGGCGATTCCAGTGGTTGGACCAGGATGTGGCCGTTCAGCCCCAGGATCTTGTCGAGCAGCTCCTTGCGGAAGCCGTTCATCACGGCCATCACGATGATCAGCGTGGCGACGCCGAGCATGATGCCGAGGAAGGAGAACCCGGCAATGACCGAGATGAATCCCTCCTTGCGGCGCGCCCGCAGATAGCGCGCCGACAGCATCCACTCGAAGGGCGCGAAAGGCGCGGTTTGTACGGTTTCGGTCATGGTTTCATCCATCGCTCGATAATCCCATGATTCGGGGGCAATTGTGGCTGGATTACCGGCCCACTATCGCGCGATGAACACTATTCAGCCGACCAGCCGGGCGACCGCGTCCGCAGGCGACATCGTCTCGCGGGAGCCGTCGCTGCGCTTCTTGATCTCGACTTTGCCGTCGGCCAGCCCCTTCGGCCCGATCATGATCTGCCAGGGGATGCCGATCAGATCGGCGGCGGCGAATTTGGCGCCGGCGCGCTGATCGGTGTCGTCATAGAGCACGTCGACGCCTTTGGCGGTGAGCTCGGCATAGAGCTGCTCGCAGGCCGCGTCGACCGCCGCATCGCCCTGCTTGAGGTTGAGAATCGCGACGCGGAACGGGGCCACCGCCTCCGGCCATTTGATGCCGGCATCGTCATGGCAGGCCTCAATGATGGCACCGAGCAGGCGCGAGACGCCGACGCCGTAGGAGCCGCCATGGATCGGCACATCGACGCCGTCGGGGCCGGCCACCAGCGCCTTCATCGCGTCGGAATATTTGGTGCCGAAATAGAAGATCTGGCCGACCTCGATGCCGCGGGTGTTCACGCGCTTCTCTGCCGGCACTTCCTGCTCAAACCGGGCAGCGTCATGGACGTCTTCCGTCGCGGCGTAGACCGAGGTCCACTGCTTGATGATCGGAGTCAGATCGCTCTCATAGTCAACGTCCTCGCCCGGCACCGGCAGGTCCAGCACGTCGCGATTGATGAACACGCCGGATTCCCCGGTCTCAGCGAGCACGATGAACTCGTGGCTGAGATCGCCCCCGATCGGGCCGGTCTCGGCGCGCATCGGGATCGCCTTCAGCCCCATTCGCGCAAAGGTGCGCAAATAGGCGACAAACATCTTGTTGTAGGAGATACGCGCAGCCGCCTCGTTGAGGTCGAAGGAATAGGCATCCTTCATCAGGAACTCGCGGCCGCGCATCACGCCGAAGCGCGGACGCTGCTCGTCGCGGAATTTCCATTGGATATGATAGAGATTCAGCGGCAGGTTCTTGTAGGACTTCACATAGGCGCGGAAGATCTCGGTGACCATTTCCTCGTTGGTCGGCCCGTATAGCAGCTCGCGCTTGTGGCGGTCGGCGATGCGCAGCATCTCCGGGCCATAGGCATCGTAGCGGCCGCTCTCGCGCCAGAGGTCGGCGAGCTGGAGTGTCGGCATCAGCAGTTCCAGCGCGCCGGAGCGGTCCTGCTCCTCGCGGACGATCTGCTCGATCTTCTTCAGCACACGGAAGCCGAGCGGCAGCCAGGCATAGATGCCGGCCGCTTCCTGCCTGATCATGCCGGCGCGCAGCATCAGCCGATGCGAGACGATCTCCGCCTCTTTCGGATTTTCCTTCAGAATGGGCAGAAAGAACCGCGACAACCGCATGGCAATACTCTGGGAATCAGTGATGGCCCGCAGTGAAACCGGATTGGGAGCGAAAACACAAGGCCGGGAATGAGGAAAAGCCGCTAACACGGCGGAATTCCTGTCATTTTTCCGTTGTCTTCAGGTTTGACTTGAACCGTCCGGACCTCAGGGCGGCGCGACCTCGAGCTGGTCCTCGAGGGTGATCTTCTCGAAATCGGTCACCAGCGCGTCGATCCGCATGTGCCAGCGTCCGGCGAAGGGCAGCTCGACCTTGCGCACGTGCCAATAGCCGTCGGACCCGAGCTCGGCGTCGCGCTCCATCGGCTCGATGCCGCGCTCGGGCAGGCTCAGCGCCAGCGTCGTCTCCTTGACCTTCAGCGGCGTCGCCTCGCCGGTCATGAGCTGAAGCACGAAATCGTCCACCCCGGCCTTGCCGGGCGACACCAGCACCTGGAACATCGCCTTATCGGTGTGGATGTGGATCGCCAGCGGCGTCTCCGGCACGATGGTCCGCGGCGGCGGCGTGAAGCGCCAGCCGGCGACGACGGCGAAGATGCCGAGCGCGGCCCCACATTCCAGCAGGATCGAACGCTTGAGCGCGGATGCGGCCCCCAGATCTTTCGCCAGTGCTGGCGTCAGCCGATAGCGATTGAGCGCGGCGAGTCCCAGCAGGGACAGGACCAGCGCCAGCTTGACCGAGAGAATGAGGCCGTAGCTGGTCTCGACCAAAGCCTGTGGCTTTTCGAGCTGAATGACCGCAAGCGTGAGCCTAGTCAGCGCCAGCGCGGCAACCACCGGCATCGCGATGCGCGAGAAGCGGTTCAGGAGCGGCAGCACCGCCGATGTCGGCTTCGACAGCAGCGCAGCAAGCGGCGCCAGCGCACCGATCCAGAAGGCGACGGCGAGGCCATGGAGGAAAACCGCCGGCCGCGTCAGCACCTCGGGCGAAGCCGTTGCGGCGTGCCCAGTCATCGCGAGCGACAACCCGACGCCGGCGAGCGCGAACACCGCAAGAGCGCGCGCATACCACGCGCGGCCCAGCGCCATCAGCGCGAGCATCATCGCCGCAATGGCGACGAGCAAGGCGGGGCCGGCGCTGGTCGCAAACGCGATCGTCCAGGGAGCCGCCATCACAAGCGCTGTGGGCGGCAAACCGAGGAGATCGAGACCCAAAACACCCAGCGAGACAACGGCGCTTGGGAGACCGACAAGCAGTGCTGCGCGCGGCACGCGCATGCCCGTCATCGACCACGCGATCCAGCGGCCAAAGAACACGCCGCCGACGCCGACAAACAGTCCGAGATAGAGCCCGATCCGCGACACCCAGATCAGCGCGCTCAACCGGTCGTTCGCATTGGCCGGAGGCTGCGTGGCCGTCGGCGCGCCAACCGAAAAGATCACCGAACCCGCGACGGGATGACCGTCCTGCGAGATCACCCGATAGCTCACGACCGCGGTGCCCTTCGGCAGGTCCGGCGGCATCGCAACCGAAATGCTCTCGCCCGACGTCGTGACGCGCGCATCGTCGCGCGCCCTGCCCGCGCCGTCGATCAATTGGATCGCGCCCGGGGTCACCGCCTCGTTGAAGCGCAATTCTACCGCCTTCGGCGCGCTTGCAAGGATGCTGCCGCTCGCCGGCTCGACCGAGATCAGCCCCGCATGCGCCGACGCGCCGGTCGAAGTGCCGGCGACAGCGAGCAGCATCGCGAGCGCAGCGAGACGACGCATTACGGCTTGGGCAACAGCTTCACGCCGGGCGCCGGCGACTTGTCCTCGTGCGAATGCGCGGCCCCCTCCGCCGGAATTTCGATCCAGCGGCTGACACCCTTCTCGCATTCCTGCACCACCGGGAAATACAGCGTGGCGTTGGGCTTCAGGCTGTCGGTGAGGAAGCTGCTGACGACGAACTCGTCGTAATTGTAGTCCGGCAGCTTGCCGCCGGACCAGACCACTTCCTTCACGCCCGCGGTCAACTTGTTGCCGTGATAGTCGTACGCGTTGGCATATTGGCCCTCGACGATATCAACATTCCAGCCGGCCTTCGACATCGGCTTCACCGCGATGACGCCTTCGGGGACCTGAACGCGGATCTTGACCGTCGGCGAGCCGGAGCAGCCGTGCGGCACGGCGAAGACGGCCTTGTAGGACGCTCCGACCGTGGCCTGCTTGCCTTCGAGATAGACGTGCGCCGCCGCAGGCGATGCGGCGAGCGCAGCCATCAGGATCAGCCAAGGTGTCTTCGACATGTTCGGTCTCCTCGGAGCGACTATTTGATCAAGATGGGCGATTCCACACTGACGTGATCGGTCTCTGAGATCGAAATTCCCAAGCCCAGCATCCAGCGTCCCGGCGTCAACTGCGCCACCTTCACCCGCCAGCCATCGACGCCCTCTCGCGAGGCTTCGACCGGCGCCAGCCTCTTACCGGTCTGCACGTCGGCCAGAGTCACCGAAACGGCTTTAGCCGCAAGCGGCACCTCGTCCGTGGTTTCCAGCTGGATGGTGATCTCGACCGGACCGGCGCGGCCCGGCGAGACCGTCACATTGGCCATCGCCTTCTCAGTGTGCAGGTGCGTGAAGAAGCTATCGTCGTCCGTTGCAGCGGCGAGAGGTGACGTCGCAACAAATGCCAGCGCTGTCGCAACGAGCGTCCCGCACGTCGCGACCTTGACGAAGCGATACAAGTTCATGCCAAGTCCGATCAGGTCCATCACATCTTCATTCCCGAATGACCCGGCGTTTTCATCATCTCCATGTGGCCGGAGTGGCCGGCATCGCCCGGCGCCTGCGCCCCGACGCCCTGGACGTCGAGCGACACCGCGACCTTGCCGGCCTTCTCGAACTCCAAGGTGACCGGCACCTTGTCGCCCTGCTTGAGCGGCGCCTTAAGCTGCTCGAGCATGAAGTGGTAGCCGCCCGGCGCGAACTTGACGGTCTTGCCGGGATCGATGGTCACGCCCTTGTCGAGTGGACGCATCTTCATCACGCCGTTGTCCATGGCCATCTCGTGGATCTCGACCTTGCCGGCGATGTCGGCCGAACCGCCAACCAGCCTATCCGCCGCCGTCCCCTTGTTCTCGATCGTGAGATAGCCGCCGGCGACTTTGGCGCCGCCCGGCGTCGCCCGGCTCCAGGCCTGGGAGATGACGAGGTCGCCCGCCTTGACGTCGTCAGCGCGGACGGGAGCGGCGCAGAGCGCGAGAGCGAACGCGGCGAGCATCACATCTTTCAACATCGTCTTCATATCGGTCTTCCTGTTGGCAGCTTGAATTTCAGTGCGTGGAGAGTTGCTGAGCCGACCATTTCTCGAAATCGGCAATTTCGGCGGAACCTTCGATCGTTGTAACGGTCCCGTCCCGAGTGAGAAGCATTGTCCTGGGAATATCGCCCTGCCAGCTGGGATCGATCTCGAACCGCAAGCGCTCGACAAAGCCGTCGCTAAAGATGAAGTTCTCAGTCGAGGATAGCCCCGCCTTGTCGAGCATTGATTGCGTGGCGGCCGGCAGGTTCGGCACCAGGTCGGCACTGATCGTGACCACGTCGATCTCAGGGTGGTCCTTTGCAAATTGCCCGAGCAACGGCAGCTCGACCTTGCAAGGACCGCACGTCACGCCCCAGAAGTGCACAAGCGTCGGACGACCCGCATGGCTCTTGAGCACGCCTTGCCAAGTACCACGTTCGAACGGCTTGAGAGCCGGCGGCGCTCCGAGAGCAGACGCCGATACGATCAGGATACCCAGACCTAGAATGCCTGCAAATCCACGTCTCATGGCTGCGCCTCGATCGCTGCAAGGCGATAGCCCTCCGCCTTCGTCATCCATGACAAGTACATTTGACGACCATTGGAGACCAGCAAGGGATGGTCGGACGTATCGGTTGTGCTCGATATCGTCTTCGACGGCGACCACGTCTCGCCATCGTCATGCGAAATCGTCATCCGGACCGAGGTCTTTTCGCCGTCGAACTCCTTCCAGACCATTACCGTTCCCCCCGGACCTGCGAGCACGAAGGGTCGCGTCGGGTTGCGATCCAGCCGTCCCAGCGCCATAGGCGCAGAGAAGCTGCGGCCTTCATCGCGTGAGTAAGCGTAGAATAGCCCCTTCCGCACCTTCCCGTTCGTGTACCAGGCGACGTGATAGGTTCCGTTCGGCGCGACCGTGAGACTCGGCCCATGATGCGGGCAGGCGTTGATCTGCCAATCGTCGTTGCTGACCCGATGGACTTCGCCCGGTGTCGAAAGATCGGCGAACGTCACGACTGCGTGGTCGCGTACGCCGCCCTCGAAGATATTTCTGAAAATCACGACAGGCCGCCCAGGCGCTGCAAACGTCAGCCCCAATCGGCAGCATTCGCAGGTGTTGTCGTGCGCGAGACTGGCCTCTGCGTAGGTCGCACCTCCGTCGCGTGACGAAGCAAAGAACAGCCCTGCCCCATCGTACTTCCGGCCGGCCTCCTTCGCAGGGACGCGATTGCGTTTATCGAGCCAAGCCGCGAAGATCGTCCCATCCTGATCGAGGGCCAGGGCCTCAAAACGCTGGCTTTCGTTGTTTGCGGTGATGGGCTTCAGCTCCGCAAAGCTCTTTCCGCCGTCGGACGATCGCGTGTAGAGCACCTGCCCGTTGAAGGCCTCATCCCTGAAGATCGAGAACGCAAGGGCGATTCCGCCGTTGCGACCAATCGCAATCTTCGGCCGGGCATCCGGTCCCCAATCAAGGTTCAGCCGCTTCGTCGTGACCTGAGTGGGGGTCGAGAAGCTCCGGCCCGCATCCTGCGAACTCGCGACCGACACCTGCCCTCCTGCCATCCAGGCAAGCCACAGCGTTCCGTCGGGACCGAATGCGGGCGTCACCTTGGTGGCGCAGCGCAGCGTCGGCTCTTCACAAGCCGCTTCGGACGTGTGCTGACCGTGCATCTGTCCGAGCGCGGGGCTCTGCAAGAGCGCGAGAGCGGCTATCCCGAGCAAGCCAGTTCGGAGCATGGCCTGATTCCTCTCGAAAGCGCGGATCATTTGAACGCCACCTTCATACCCGCAACGAATGTGCGCGGCGAGCCCGCATAGATCGATCCCGTCGTATTTGCGAGCGTGCTCGCAGGGTTTTGAAGACCGGCCGCAGTAACCGAATTGGTGATGTTGTTTGCCGACGCGACATACGTGCGGTCGAAGACGTTTCTGACCTCGAGAAACAAATTCAGGGACCTGAAGGAATCGGACACCAGGTCGGTCTTGTAGTGGACGTTCACGTTAACCAGCTCATAGCCTGGCGCCTTCAAGAGATTCGCGTTGTCCATGTAGAAGGAGTCCTTCCACTGGACCTCCACGAAGCCTCCGAGACCCGCTAACGCTCCGGCAAACTCATCGTAGCCGATCCTGGCAGTCAGCTCGTTGGGCGAAATACCGGGAATCTTGTTGCCTGCCCGGTTGAAGCTGAATACCGCTCCGTTGGTGATGTTCTCGACATACTCCGTGTAGACCTCGTCGAGGTAGGTGTACGCCGTCATCAATCGCCAGCCCGGAGAGAACTTCCAGTCGGTGGCAAGCTCAATTCCGCGATGCTCAGAGCGCGGCGCGTTGAACATGTAGGTTGCGTTGCTCGCACTCGGATTGCTCGCGGCCTGACTCACCAATTCATTTCGGAAAAACTCGTAAAATGCCGTCGCGCTCAGTTTAACTGCATTGCTTGGCATCCAGTCGAAGCCAAGATCATAACCGACATTGGTCTGCGTCTGGAGCTGGGTGTTGTTGCCAAAATCACCATTCGGAAGAACGAACAGATTCGACACTTGCGGTGTTCCGTAGCCAGTCGCCACGCGTCCTCGAAACTGCCATTGCGGATTGAGCCTGTATAACAGCGCCAATTCGGGGGCCGTGTTCTCAATCTTCCGATCGGCCGTGGTGGGCGTAGGAATCGTAGCGATCGGAACGTTGAACGTGTTGTACTTATAGAGGGTATTTACACCCTTTAGAATCGTGGTTTCCCAACCAATTCCAGCTATCGCGGTCAAATCAGGAGTAAGCTTCAGTTCCTCCCTCGCCCGTACCCCGTAGTTGGAGGTATCGCTGAAGGTATTCGCCTGGAGCAGCCCCAACGTGGCGTTTCCGCCAGGCATGACGTTGCGCGTGTCGCTCGACGCCACGAGCGTATTGTACCACGCGCCGACAAGCGTAGTGGAATCCAGGCCGAGGATTTCGCCGCGCTTCGTAATGTCGCTCATGTAGTTGTACGAGGGGAAATCTCCGATCGCGCTGGTCGGGCCAGTCGGCTGGCTGATGTTCCTGTCGTCGAAGACGAACTGGTTTCGCCAAGTCGTGGTGTTGTCGAAGTCGTGCTCCCATCGTCCACCGACAATGGTTCGCCGATCGTTTCGCCCAAGACCCGTTTGCGTTGCCGTCTCGGTGTCCTTGTCGCTTGCGATGCCCGTTCTTGCGTTGAAGCCGTTGTTGAAGAGAGACACGATTGGACATCCGGCCACGCCTGCGCCGGTCGTACAGCCCTGTTGGAATGGATTGGTGTAGAACTGGTTCAGCGACTGCCGAAGCGGCAGCCGCGCGCTCAGGTCGTTGTTGATGATCTTGACCGTGAAGCGATCGTCCGGCGTCGCCTTGAGCGTCCCGAAAAAGTTGACTGTCTGCGTATTGAACCAGCTATTGCCGATATAGCCGTCGCCCCTGGTGTCGCTGGCGAACAGCGACCCCTCGAAATTCCCGACCTTCTTGCCAGCGGCCAGGTAATTGTTGAGGTAGCCATAGCTACCCCCATCGACTCCGTATTCGACGCCATCGATCGTGCCACCTGGCCGCGTCCGGAAATTGAGCGCGCCGCCGGTCGCGTAGTTGCCATAGAGCGCGGACGAGGGTCCGCGGACGACGTCGATCGCACCATAGGCGTGGGGATCGATCAGGTCGCTTCGCGACAGGCCGTCCGGCTGTGTCACCAGGAAGCCGTCATCAAAGATGACGAGATTGCGGATGCCGAAGCTGTTTCGAGCGTTGGATCCGCGAATGGAGATGCCGAAATCGCGCGGCCCGTTTCCTTGTTTGATCGAAATACCTGGACTGTCACGCAGGACGTCGCTCACGGAAAACGAGGGCCGATTGTCGAACTGGCTGCGATCGATCGTCGTCGCAGTCTGCCCGGCAGGCGCCTGATTGAGGCCGTCCCGCGCGGCACTCGCAGTCACTGTCCTGTTCTGGGTCGGAGCGCCAACGGTCGGGTTCGCTGCAACCCGCCGGGTCGAGCGCGCCGCCGAGACGGAGCGTGACCTCGATTGACGCACCAGAGGCTTGGGACGAGCCGCCTGAGGCGCGTCAACGGTTACGGGAGGGAGCGGCTGCTGGACGACCTGGGCTTGCGCGTCGGAGCTGACGGAGGACAGCATCCAGCAAAGCACGGGGAGGCTTGCGCTGTTGAGCGTACGAATACGAAACATCACTTGGATTCCTGACGTCCGGCTTGTCGGCCGGTTCATTAAGCACGCCGTTGGCACAGCATCGCCGCACCAACGGTTCGATCCGTCGTTAGGTCAGGAAAAGTGCGGAGGTCCCCGCGCCTGGGCGCTTGAGCCCTTATGGGTCGCGGCAGCGGACGCACCCGCCGCGTGCCACACCACACGTTCGGCGTGGCGGAAGGGAACGGAGAGCGTTGCGTGCGACGGCGAATCGAACGACGCGTTGGTCTGCGCCAGGCAACACAGCGCGCAGGCACCGGCATGTGCGGTCGGCGCGCCGTTCTGGTCGCTCGGAGCCCCCTGCTCGCTGACGCTGTGGCAGATGACACCGGTGGCAAGCGGATCGGCAACGGCCTGGCCGGCCGCCCAGCAGGCGGCAATCGGCGCCAGCACCTGCATCACCAAGGCGAGCAGGACAACCGATAGGAATTTTTGCAGCCGCGCGCGCATCCGCCGAACCATTCGTTCGCCTACTAACTAAACACCAAGTGAGAGCAGTGTCGAGATCGCATCTTGGCCCTGATTGCCTCAGGACAATCTCCTCGGGAAAGACTATCCCTCGCCCTCGCCAGCCAAGCCGCCCGTGACCCGGCCTGGCGCGGTTCGCGCATGCTGCACCGATAGGCTCTTCCTCTCATTGATTCACGTCACGAGGTGAACGGCGGGATGCAGCGTGCCGAGCAGCCCAACAATGGCGAAGATGGCAAGACCAAGGGCCAGTTCGATACTACTATTCCGTGTTAGCCCGCGCAGCCCACCCGCGCCCGGCTGGGCAAGCCGCGGCGTCAACAACAGCCGGTTGATCGTTGCGAGGGCCAACATCACCGCGAACAGAGCGAGCTTTAGCAGCAGCAATTGTCCGTAGCTGGTGGCGAGCAGCGCGGTAACAGATCCAACCAGGATGACGGCATTAATCGAGCCCGAGAGCATGAGCGCAGTTACGCTAATGATGCCCACCGTCGAAAACCGTTCGACCGCATCGCGGGCGAACGGTTTCGCGTTGTCGCCGTTGGCGGCGGCCAGTAGCAGGATCAGCGGCACCAGGCCGCCTACCCATGCCGCGGCGGCAATCAGATGGAGCGCATCCGCCACAAGATGGAGATACCCCATTGCGCCGATCGTGGCGGCGGAATGGCCCGTCCAGGCAAGGCTTGCCGTGAACGCGAACGAGGCTGCCAGTCCAAGCCGTTGTGCGATCGTCACGTGGTCAGAGGCCAAGCAAGCGGCTACCAAGATTGCAAGGCCCACTCGGACGATCATCACCTGGCCGAACTGGGTTTCGTAGACGACCGTCGATAGCACATCCGCAGTCAACGCATCCTCGAGCTGCAACCCACTCATTGCGGCGGACTGAAGCAACAACCAGATCCCGCCGGAGATCACGGCAACGGCCAGACTGATGCACGAGACCCGTTGTGTCTGGGTACGGAACACGGCAGCCACCGTCGCTTCCGGGTACAAAACAGGCTCGGTGACCACGGTACGAAAAAGCATGTTTCCGGCCATGATCGCCGTAGCCGCGAAATGCACAGCACGCGTCGCAACCAAAGGCGCCCCAGCGGCGGACCAATCCATTGCGGCGACGCCCTTAAGGACCAACCTCGAAGGTGAAGTTCCCGTCGGTCGTATGGGTATCCACCGACAACACGCGCCAGTTGACGTGGTAGGTGCCCGCACCACCACCTTTCAGCGAGACGGACATCTGATTGCCGCTGACGCGCGTCTTGCCGGCTTCGATGCGTTGTCCAGAGGGACCGGTAACCGTTACGGAACTGAACGCCGGCTCCAGTTTCTGCGTGAACCAGAGTGTTACCTCTCTCGGAGGGCTTCCGACCTTGTTGCCGACACGTGGCTCGGCATGATCGAGAAAAGCGTGGGCGCATGCTTGGCCGGTCGTCAAAGAAGCCAGCAGCAGGAGTCCTAGTGATGAGACGCGCATGGTTCAATTCCTTGCAAATGGGCTGGCAGGCTGAACCGCCCCACCGAAGATCGGCTTGCCGATGCCGTGCGGGTCGATGTCGTCCAGGTACAAATGCAATTGAGCGATGAAGCCGACATTGGTTCCGCTTTGCCGATTGATCGGGATCAGCGCCTCCGCGGCGATCTGAAACTTGTTGCCAACCCAGATGACTCCGGGATTGATCGTACCCGTTATCATCGTGCCCGAGGTGAGCGTGTTCGCCACCGGCGTCTGCAAGGTGGCTTCGACGAGCGGGACCAGGTGATTTATGAAATCCGGCAGACCGAGATCGACGACCGCCGATTTCAGATAGGGCATGCTGTACTGGATGGTGCCGCCCCAGTTCAGCACCCGTGGATGGAATTCGGTGTCAGCGGCGCTCAGCCCCGTGTCCGGATCAATCCCGAAGGTGGTGGTGAAATTCCGGCCCGGGATGGCGTAGCCGACCTGGCCCGTGATCGCTACCGGCCGAAGCCAGGAGATCGTGTCGGGAAGATCGCCAAAGCCTTTGCCGAAATAGATCGTAGGCGTGTAGGTGTTGAACGGATCCGCTCCCACGCTTTGCGCGCCCGTGCCGCCCCATTCCACGCTCAAACCTACCGACATCACAAATTCATGCACGGGGTCCTTGAATACCCGATACTTGAACGTGGTTTCCAGATTCTGGAATCCGTTGGCCCCGGGGACCGTTGCGTCGATCGGACCGAGGAAAGTGTAGGTCGAGCCAAATGAGATCGCGAAATCCTCGGTGATCCGCTTGGAGAACTCGCCGGACACGTCGCGCTGCCGAACGGGCGGAACGTCACCGGTCTTGAAGCTGTCGAAGGTGGGAAGCGAGAGTTCATCGTTAACGCCGGGATCGTCGATTCCGAGCGTTGCCGGAAAGAAGCGGTTGCCGACGATCTCGTGGGCAAGGCTTCTGGAAACAAGACTTGGGGAGAGAGAACAAAGCGCAATAGCGAGGCCCGACAGGCCCGCGCGCGCGCCACTGATAGACATGGGAAGTCTCCGCAAGAAAGCACAGCGACATGCAGGTTCAAGCGGCCGGTCCGGCCGCGAAACTCACATCAAATACGGAGGCGCGCGCGCTTGGGCGTTGGAACCGCCAAGTAAAGTGACTACGCCTGCATCCGCCGCGTGCCACACCGCGCGCTCGGCGTGGCGGAAGGGAACGGAGAACGTTGCGTGCGACGGCGAATCGAACGACGCGTTGGCCTGCGCCAGGCAACACAGCGCGCAGGCACCGGCATGCGCGGTTGGCGCGCCGTTCTGGTCGTTCGGAGGCCCCTGCTCGCTGGCGCTATGGCAGATGACACCGGTGGCAAGCGGATCGGCAACGGCCTGGCCGGCCGCCCAGCAGGCGGCAATCGGCGCCAGCACCTGCATCACCAAGGCGAGCAGGACAACCGGTAGGAATTTTTGCAGCCGTGCGCGCATCCGCCGAACCATTCGTTCGTCTGCTAACTAAACACCGTGCCGGTCCCGAGTCGAGGACACATCGCCAGCCTTGTTGGGATGGCGCAAATTTCTCGAAAAATGTGTTCGGAGGGACTCCATCCCGAAGCCGTGTCCGGCATTTGAGGCAGTCGCGCCGTCCTGCCCATCCACAGAATTCTTATGTTTGTCATATACTTATGGGGTTAACAGCCCGATCATTTCGTCAGCTGCTCTAATTTTGAACAATCGTTGCCGAAAATGATGACAAGTGAGAAAAGTTGATCTAGCATCCTCTTGCTCAGGCTAGCCGCGAGGTCAAAGTCTGGTGGTCCAAGTCTCGGGAGGAGCCCCTGGCGCGCAAAACGCAGCGTCGCCCCGCCAATCAAGATCAAATCTTAGAATCGGGGATAATAGGGTCGACACAATTTTTGAGCGGGGCTAGGGCCCCGCTCTTTTTTTGCCTGCGCGGCTGATGTGCCGGTGAGTGCTTCTCCCAATCCGATCGAGCGGAGCTTTGAACGCGCGGCCTCGCGCGGTGCGGATCTGACGCCGCTGGTTGAGTGGCATCAACTCTTGTGACAGACTTTCCACATCGGTCGCGCAATCAATGACGCGCCGACGATAAATTATATGGGAGCGAGCGATGTCCGGGACGAAAGATTTCTCGACGACGAGGCGCGATCTTCTTCAGGCGGCAGCGACCGCCGGCGCCGCGACTGCCATCCTCGGCAGCATGGGCATAAACCCAGCACTTGCAGCCGAAGTCGGACGATCCGAGAAGCCGCTGAAGGCGGCATTCTCCAACGCAGGCCTTCAGGCGACCTGGTGCGCACAGGGCAAGCAGGCCGCGGAATTCTGGGGCAAGCTGTTCAATGTCGAAGTGACCTGGTTCGATGGCCAGCTCGATGCCGTGAAGCAGCGTGCAGCGATCGACAACATGGCGTCGCAGAAATGGGACTTTGTTGCGATCCAGGCGTTCGGCATCGGCACCCTTACCCAGCCCGTGCAGAAGATGATCGACGCCGGCACGCCTGTCATCGACATGGACACGCTGATTGCGCCGCTCGACCAGATCAACGTCCACTCCTTCCTCGCTCCCGACAACGAGTTCATGGGCGCCTCGGTGACGCAGGCGCTGTGCAACGCGATGGGCGGCAAGGGCAAGATCATCATGACCCAAGGCGCGCTCGGCCACACCGGCGCGCAGGGCCGCGCCAAGGGGTTCAACAATGTCGTCAAGCAATTCCCCGGCATCGAGGTGCTCGACACCCAGCCGGCCGACTGGGACGTCTCCAAGACCGCGCGGCTCTGGGAGACCTATCTGACCAAGTACCCGCAGATCGACGCGGCGTTCTTCCACAATGACGACATGGCGCTTGCGGCCGCCAACATCATGAAGGCGCACAACCGCAGCAACATCCTGATCGGTGGTGTGGACGCGATGCCGCCGGCGATCCAGGCGGTGAGCGAGGGCCGGATGTTCGCAACTGTCCGCAACCCGTCCTGCCGCATCCATGGCGGCGCGATCATCGCCGGTGTCGCGGCTGTGGTCGGTGGCGAGAAGAGTGGACAGGGCATCCCCAAGAACGTTGTCACCGACGGCCCGGTCGTGACCAAGGCCAACGCCGCCGGCATGCAGTGGATGGAAGATCACTTCCTGATCTGAAATCCTCCAAGACTTGAACTTTCATGCCTGAGGGTCAACAGCCCATCCTGGAACTCCAGGGCATCACGAAGAGCTTCGGCGGCGTCGAAGCGCTTCGTGGTGTCGACTTCGCGCTTCTCCCCGGCGAGATCCACGGTCTCGTCGGCGAGAACGGCGCTGGCAAAAGCACGCTGATGAAGATCATCGCCGGCGTGCACACCGAATTCTCCGGCCGCTTCCTGATCGACGGGGCGGAGACGCATTTCCGCTCGGCCCGCGATGCGCATGCGGCCGGCATCGCCATGGTGCATCAGGAGCTCTCGGTTGCGCCCGACCTGACGGTCGCGGAGAACGTCTTCCTCGGCAACCAGCCGACCAACGCCCTCGGCCTCGTGCAATGGCGGCGCATGGCGCGCGAGGCCGGCGAGCAGCTTTCTCGATTCGGCATCGACGTCGATCCGATGTCGCGGCTCGGCGACTTGCCGATCGGGCTGCAGCAGCTGATCGAGATCGCCCGCGTGCTGTTCTCGGGCGCGCGCATCGTCATCCTGGACGAGCCGACCTCCGCCCTCTCCCCGCCCGAGGTCGAACGGCTGTTTACGACGCTGCGGCGGCTGCGCGAACAAGGCACCGCCATCGTCTTCATCTCGCATTTCATCGAGGACATTCTTCGCGTGTCCGACACCGTCACCGTGTTCCGCAACGGGCGCAAGGTCGCCGAGACCGCGAGCGCCGCGACCACCAAGGGCGCGCTGATCGAGGCCATGATCGGCCGCGGCGGCGAAGCGCTCGAGCACAGCTACACCGACGATCTCATGCTGCCGCGGCCGAGCGACAGCTCGGTCATCCTCAAGGTCGATCAGCTGTCGCTGGCCCGCAGCCTCCAGGACGT
Source organism: Bradyrhizobium sp. WSM3983 (assembly GCF_000473045.1). GTDB lineage: Bacteria > Pseudomonadota > Alphaproteobacteria > Rhizobiales > Xanthobacteraceae > Bradyrhizobium. The sequence continues at coordinate 180,865 of NZ_AXAY01000003.1, forward strand.
CTCCTTCGAGGCCCGCGCCGGCGAGGTGCTCGGCATCTACGGCTTTATGGGCTGCGGCCAGCAGGAGCTGTCGCGCATCCTGTTCGGCAAGCTGAAGCCGGACGCCGGCACGCTGATCGTCGAGGGCAAGCCAAAAAGCTTCGCCAGCACGGCGGCGGCGCGGCGTGCGGGCGTGGCGCTGGTGCCCGAGAGCCGGCGCGCCATGCTGTTTCACCAGGAGCCGGTCTACAAGAACATCTCGATCAGCATTCTGGACCGCATCTCGTCTTTGCTGCTCAAGCCGGCGCTAGAGCGCGACGTCGCCCAGCGCCAGGTCGAGCAGTTGCAGATCAGGCCGCCGGTGGTCGGCCTCGACCTCGGCATGCTCTCCGGCGGCAACCAGCAGAAGGTCGCACTCGCAAAGTGGCTGACCTATCCGCCCAAGCTCCTCGTGCTGTGCGAGCCGACCCGCGGCATGGATGTCGGCGCCAAGAACGACGTCATCAACATCGTCCGCGACCTCCGCGCCAAGGGGCTCGCGATCATCGTGCTGTCGACAGAACCGGAAACGGTGCTGTCGCTGGCCGACCGCATCCTCGTGCTCAAGCGCGGCGCTGTGGTGCGGGAATTCAAGAACGAGCCGGTCAGCAAAGACCGCCTGCTCGAGGCGGCGTGACGGAGAAGCACCATGGTGAGCAGTGAGACGGCACCAGCGGCGGGACAGCGCGCGCGGGGCCTTGCGCCCTTCCTGCGCTCGCAGATGCGTAACATCGCGCCGTTCCTGACGCTGATCTTCCTGTCCGCGTTCTTCGCCTTCGCCAGCCCCTCCTTCGCGACGATCGACAATCTCGGCAACATCCTGACGCAAGTGTCGGTGACCGGCATCATCGCTGTCGGCCTCACCTTCGTGATCCTCTGCGCCGAGATCGACCTCTCGATCGCCAGCATCGCCAACGTCACGGGCATCGCCGTCGCCTTCTTCACGGTCCAGGAATCCTACGTCAACATCGCCAATCTTCCGCTGCCCGGCGCCGCCGCGATCCTGCTCGCGATCGCGCTCTGCGCCCTGCTCGGCCTTGTCAACGCGCTGGGGCTCACCGTGATCGGCATCCCCTCCTTCATCATGACGCTGGCGATGATGCAGATCGCGGCCGGCATCTCCGCGATGCTCGTGCGCGGCCAGATCGCCTACAAGGTGCCGAGCCTGATCACCACGCTCGGCTCCGGCTCGATCGGCGGCATCCCCTGGATCGTCATCGTCGCGGCCATCATGCTGCTCGGCGGCCATCTGGTGCTGACCTACACGCGCTTCGGCCGCTACGTCTACATGGTCGGCGGCAATCGCGAGGCGGCCGAATATGCCGGCCTCAACGTCAAGCTCATCCTCGGCGCGGTCATGGTGATCTCGGCGGTGTGCTCGGGCATCGGCGGCATGCTCGGTGTCGCCCATTTCGGCAGCGCGCAGCAGAACGAGTTCGACACCTACCTGCTCGACTCCATCGCCGCCGTCGTGGTCGGCGGCACCAGCCTGTTCGGCGGCCGCGGCGGCATCGGCAACACCATCGTCGGCCTGTTCGTGCTCGGTGTCTTGAACAACGGCCTCGACCACGTCAACATCGACAGCTTCTTGAAGATCCTGATCCGCGGCCTGATCCTGCTGGTGGCGCTGGTCATCAACGTCTATGCGCAGCGGCTGAGGGAAAAAGCAGCGGAGTAGACAGCCGCCGTCATGGCCGGGCTTGTCCGGCCATGACGATCTTTTTCAATAGCCTCAACAAAAACCGCGAAAACAACCCCATGCACAGTACAAATCATTGGGGAATTTGGCGGGGCGTGACATGCGATATTTCCGAAATTTAGTTTGACACGTCGGGCAAAACAGGAGCAGGATGTCATCATGGCACCAATCGCGTGTCCTGGGCAGCGCTGAGCTCAAAGCCGGCGACGCCCGGCTCCGTCGTTCGAGCCGCTCGCCTCGCGCGTCCTCCCGGGTTCGACGCACGGCCTGATGCCGGCATCCGCCTATTGTAGGAGGGCGGGCTAAAAAGCAGGTACGGCCCCCCGCGACAGGCGCACCACACTGTCGTCGCACCACGTCTGCCGTTCTGCTATAATGTCACTATGACGATCGGGATTTCCGGACCCGAACGGAAGGCACCAGGGCGAAGCGCTGTGGTGGGATTCATCATCGCGGCCATCGTCCTCGCAATCGGCCTGATCCTGCTCGCTCTCGTCGGCGACATCCTGGTCGACTGGATGTGGTTGACCTCGATCGGCTACAAGCAGATCTTCTGGACCACGATCGGCGCGAAAGCCGCAGTCTTCCTCGTTGTTTTCGCGGCGACCGCCGCCGTCCTGTGGACAAACGCGCGCCTGGCACTTGGCCTGGCCGGGCGCCGAAGCCGGTTGCCTGCGGCCATCGACCCGAGGCTTGCGGCCGCTGCGGCGCCGCCCGATCCGTTGGAATTCCTGCGCGAGCGGCTGCCGTGGCGCATTGTGATCGCCGCGAGTAGCGGCCTCTTCGCTCTGTTCGTCGCCTGGGGCGAAGTCGGCAACTGGAGCACTCTTCTCCGCTTCATCTATCAGGTGCCCTACGGCACCAACGATCCCTTGTACGACAAGGATATCGGCTTCTACTTCTTTTCCCTGCCCGCCTTTGTGGCCGTCAAGAATTGGGCATTGCTGATGCTCGTCATGGGCGCACTGTTCGCCGGATCTATCTACTGGGTGCACGGCGACATCGAAGACCGAGCCCAGCGAATATCGCCAGCTGCGATCTCGCACGGTTCGGCGCTTCTCGGCCTTTTCTTTGGCGTGAAGGCGTGGTCCTACAGTCTCGACCGCTATCTCCTGCTGTACGGCGACAACGGCGTGGTGGTCGGTGCAGGCTTCACCGACGTCAATGTGGAACTGCCGGTCCTGTGGCTGCTGATCGCACTCTCGATCGTCGCCGCTTTGGCGGCATGCGCGAACCTGTGGGTGCGTAGCTACCGCCTTCCCACCGCGGCGATCGTGCTGCTGTTCGGCGGCGCCTTGCTGCTGTCGGGCATCATCCCCGCGGCATTTCAGCGCTTCTACGTCGGGCCGAACGAGCTGGAGTGGGAGCGGCCCTACATCGAACGCAACATTGCCCTGACCCGCGAGGCCTACAATCTCAATCGGATCGCACCGAAGCCTTTCCCTGCGGAACAGGACCTGAGCTTCAGGGCACTCGAGGCCAACAAGGCCACGATTGACAATATAAGACTGTGGGATTGGCAACCATTGGCCGACACCTACGCGCAATTGCAGGAGATTCGTACTTACTACAAAGTGCGCGACCTCGATGTCGATCGCTACTGGTTTGGTGACACCTACCAGAGCGTGATGATCTCGGCGCGCGAGCTGAATTCCGCGCTGCTGCCGCCCAATGCGCAGACCTGGGTCAACCGCCACATCCTGTTCACCCACGGCAATGGTGCGGTGATGAGCCCGGTCACCCAGAAGAGCGGTGAAGGGCTTCCGCTTCTCTATCTGCACGATATTCCTCCGATTGCACACGGAGGTCCCGCTATTCGCGAGCCGCGCATCTATTACGGACAGGAGACCAACGACTACGTCATCGTCAAGGGAACCGTTCCGGAGTTCGACTATCCAAAGGGGAAGGACAACGCCTACGCAGCCTACGATGGCTCCGGTGGTATCCCGCTGTCGGGGATGGTGCGGAGACTGATCTTCTCCCACCATTTCAACGACGTAAACCTGCTGCTTTCAGACTACATCGGCGACGATAGCCGGATCATGATCCGGCGCAACATCAAGCATCGGGTCGGCACCATCGCCCCGTTCCTCACCCTCGATCGCGATCCCTATTTGATCGTCAGCGAGGGCCGGATGTTCTGGATGCAGGACGCCTACACGACGAGCGAATATTTTCCCTACGCGCAGCCTGCGCCCGGCCACAACCTCAACTACATCAGAAATTCGGTGAAGGTCGTGATCGACGCCTACAACGGCACCGTCGACTTTTACCTGTTGGACCCGGCCGACCCGATCGCCGCGACCTATCAGCGTATCTTCCCCGCCCTGTTCAAGCCGTTCGCGGTCATGCCGCCCGATCTGCAAAAGCACATTCGCTATCCAGAAGACCTCTTCCTCATCCAGGCGCAGCTTTTCCAGACCTACCACATGGAAGCAGCCGATGTTTTCTATAACCGCGAGGACCTCTGGCAATTTCCGCGTCAGCCGGCCGGTGACGGCGTCTCTTCGATGGACGGCATTACCACGATGGTCCCTTACTACATCATCATGCGGCTGCCCGGAGAGGCGCAAGCCCAGTTCTTCATCATGATCCCGATGGTGCCGAGCCGTCGCGACAACATGATCGCATGGCTGGCAGCGCGCTGCGACGAGCCCGGTTATGGCAAGCTGGTCGTGTACGAATTTCCCAAGGAGAAGCTGGTCTACGGACCGTTCCAGATCGAGGCGCGAATTCATCAGAACACAGAGATCTCCCAACAGATATCGCTGTGGAACCAGATGGGGTCGCGGGTGATCCGGGGAAATCTGCTCGTGATCCCGATCGAGAATTCGATTCTCTACGTGTCGCCGCTGTATTTGCGGGCCGAGCAAGGACATTTGCCGGAGCTCAAGCGGGTGATTGCCGCCTATGGCGAGCACGTCGTCATGAAGGAAACACTTGCCGAGGCCCTGTCCGCACTCTTCGTGGACGACGGACCCGCGCCGGCGCCGGGTGCGACCGCGGAATCGCCCGGCGAAGGGTCCGCGGCAAGGCGCGCGCAGGAGGCGCTCGATCATTACAATCACGCCATGGAGCGGTTGAAATTCGGCGATTGGACAGCCTTCGGCAAAGAGATCGGCGTGATGCGCGGTATTTTGGAAGATATCCGCCGGCAACCGGATAGCCGCTGAGGTGGAAACGCTATTTTCGCAGGCGGCCGAATATGCCGGCCTCAACGTCAAGCTCATCCTCGGCGCCGTCATGGTGATCTCGGCAGTCTGCTCCGGCATCGGCGGCATGCTCGGTGTCGCCCATTTCGGCAGCGCGCAGCAGAACGAGTTCGACACCTACCTGCTCAACTCCATCGCCACCGTCGTGGTCGGCGGCGCCAGCCTGTTCGGCGGCCGCGGCGCCACAACCCTCCGCTGTCAAGCGCCACGGGACACCCATCAATAGAGATGTTGGGGATATCCGCCGCCGCTGAGGCGGCAGCTCTCCTCAAAACGTTCACCACAACCAGACCCGTCATTCTGAGGTGCGAGGCGTGGGACGCATGCATCTTATGCGGTGCCTCGAAGGATGCACGCCCCCGCTGCTGCAGCCGGGCCGTCGCCCTTCGAGGGCCGCTGAAGAAGCGGCCACCTCAAGGTGACGGGGATAGAGCGACGCTTGCTGAAACAATCTCCTCACTCCGCCAGCACCTCACCGCGTGCCCATCGGGTCGCGTCTCCAGCGACGGCCCCGGCTCGCGTCGGCACACATCCTCCGCGTAGCGACATCTTGGGCTGAAGGCGCAGCCGTTTGGGGGATTGAGCGGGTTGGGAAGATCGCCGCCGGTCGTAGCTAACGGCGCATGGCGCAGCGGATCGGGGATGGCGGCAATCAGGGCTTGCGTATAGGGGTGCGCCGGCCGCTCGAAGATTTCGCGCCAGTCGCCATTCTCGACGATGCGGCCGAGATACATGACGGCGACCCGGTCGCTCATGTGTTCGACGACGCCGAGGTCGTGGCTGATCATGATGTAGGAGAGACCGAGCGTGTCCTTCAATTCCAGCAGCAGATTGATGATTTGGGCGCGGATCGAGACGTCGAGCGCCGAGACGGGTTCGTCGCAGATGACGATTTTGGGATTGAGGATCAGCGCGCGCGCAATGCCGATGCGCTGGCGCTGGCCGCCGGAGAATTCATGCGGGTAGCGGTCGGCCTGCTCGGGCCGCAGGCCCACATGCCGCAGCATGGTCGCAACGCGGTCCTCGATCTCGCTTTTTGCGGTCACGCCGTGCACACGCAGGGGATCTTCCAGCGTGCGGCGAACGGTCTGGCGCGGATTGAGCGAGGCGTAGGGATCCTGGAAGACGATCTGGACAATGCGGGCCAGTGACTTCCGGTCGCCGGCTGGCCTGCCCGTCACGACCTGCCCGTCCAGCACGATGCGGCCACGCGTCGGCGTCAGCAGACCAAGGATCGACAAGGCGACCGTCGACTTGCCCGAGCCGGACTCGCCGACGAGGCCGAGGCATTCGCCGCGCTTCAGCCTGAGATCGACACCATCGACGGCGCGGAGCAGCCGCCGGTTACGGCCCAGCAGGCCACCGCCGAGCGGAAAATGAACCGCGAGATCCTCGACGTTGAGAATGAGATCGTCGTCCGCCCTTCCCTCGCCCGATCTGTTTTTGGGTTCATGCATGGTGGTGACACCTCACCAGGCCGCCGGCCTCCAGAAAATCCGCCGTCGGAACGACAGTCCTGCAAATGTCGGTCGCCTTCGCGCAGCGCGGATTGAACCGGCAGCCATCCGGGAAATTCGTGATGGCCGGGACGACGCCCGCGATCTCCTGGAGCCTGCTCCGGCCAAGTGCAGCGCGACTGCCCAGCCGCGGCAGCGAGCCAACCAGGCCTTGGGTATAGGGATGCGAGGGCGCGCGGAAAATATCAGCCGAGCCACGCTCCTCGACGATGCGGCCGGCATACATGACGGCGACGCGGCGGCAGACATTGGCGACCAGGCCGAGATCGTGGCTGATCATCAGGATCGCCGTGCCGCGTTCGGCGCATAGATTGCGCATCAGCTCGATGATTTCGGCCTGCACGGTCACGTCGAGCGCGGTGGTCGGCTCGTCGGCGATCAGGAGATCCGGACCGCATGCGAGCGCAATGGCGATCATCACGCGTTGGCGCATGCCGCCGGAGAGCTGGTGCGGGTAGTCGTTCACGCGCCGCTCGGGTGCCGGGACGCGGACACTCGCCAGCGCCTCGACCGCAAGTTGATCGGCCTCCCGCCAGCTCTTGCCCTTGTGCAGCACGAACATCTCGGCGATCTGCCGTCCGACCGGCGAGACCGGGTTCAGCGCTGTCATCGGCTCCTGGAAGATCATGGCGATGCGATTGCCGCGCAGCTCCCGCTGCCTGGCGGCTGAAAGGTGCTGGATCTCCTGCCCCTCGAACCGGATGACGCCGCCGCCGATCGACAGTGGCTGCCGCAGCAGGCCGATCAGAGCGAGCGCCGTGATGCTCTTGCCACAGCCGGATTCGCCGACCAGGCCGAACGTCTCGCCGCGATCGATGCGGAATGAAATACCCTCAGCCGCCGCCACGCGCCGCGATCCGTCGTCGAGATCGATACGCAAATCCTCGACTTCGATCAGCGGCGCGCCCGTCATGTCCGCCGGCTCCGCGACTGGGGGTCGAGAATGTCACGCAGACCATCGCCGAGCAGATTGAGGCCGAGCACCGTGAGAAAGATGGCGAGGCCCGGAAAGACCGAGAGCCAGGGCGCCGTCGTGATCTGGTCGCGGGCGTCCGACAGCATGCTGCCCCAGCTCGGAAACGGCGGGCGGACGCCGAGGCCAAGGAACGACAATGCGGCCTCAGACAGGACCGCACTGCCCATGCCCAAGGTGCCGATGACGACGATCGGCCCCAGCATGTTCGGCAAGAGCTGCGTGATCATGATGCGCAAATCGCCGTAGCCGAGCACGGTGGCGGCCTGCACGTAGCCCTGGCTCCTCAGCGACAGCGCCGAGGCGCGCGCGATCCGGCAGGTGAAGGACCAGTTGGTCAGCCCGAGCGCGATCAGCAGGCTGGTCAGGCCCGGTCCAAGCACCGCCATGATGGCCAGCGCGAAGATCAGCGAGGGGATCGCGAGCATGACATTGGTCAGGGCGTTGACGACATCGTCCCACCAGCCGCCCCAATAGCCGGCGCTCAGGCCCAGCGCCACGCCGATGACGCTGTTGACGAGCTGCGAGACGATGCCGACCGTCAGCGAGACACGCGCGCCGTAAACGACGCGGGAATAGATGTCGCGGCCCTGGTCGTCGGTGCCGAACCACCAGGTCCAGCTCGGAGGTTCCTCCGCGTTCAGCAAATTGGCGTCCAGGACGGGATCGGTGTGCGCAAGCCAGGGCGCGAGCAGCCCGACCAGGATCGCGAGCGCGAACAACGCGCCGCCGATAACGAGATTGGTGCGAAGCTTCATGCGTATCTGATCCTCGGATCGATCACGCCGTAGAGCACGTCGATCAGCAAGTTGATCGCGAGAAAGGCCAGCACCACCACCAGAATGGAGCCCTGGACGGCCGGAATGTCGCGCTGCAGGACGCTGTCCACGAGCAGCGAGCCGATGCCCGGCCAGGAAAACAGCTTTTCGACGACGACCGCCTGCCCCATCAGCCCACCGAACTGCAGGCCGACGGTGGTGAGGATGATGACGAGCGCGTTGCGCATCACGTGCCACTTCACCACCCGTGTCTCGCTCATGCCCTTGGAGCGCGCGGTGCGGACGAAATCGGCCGTCATGATCTCGAGCACCGCAGCTCGCGTCGTCCGGGCAAACAGCGCCATCGGCGAGACGCCGAGCGTCACGGCCGGCAGCAGCAGATATTTCAGGCCGCCATCGCCATAGCCGAAACTCGGCAGCCAGCCCAGCTTCAGTGCGAACAGATACATCAGCACCAGTCCAAGCCAGAATTTGGCAATGGAGAGGCCCGACACCGCGACGACCATTGCCGCGCTGTCGACCAGACCGCCCGGCCGCAATGCCGCGATGAAGCCGAGCGGCACTCCGAGCAGAACCGAAAATGCCATGGCCGTGAAGATCAGCTGCAGCGTCGGCCACGCGCGCTTGGCGATCATGCTCGTCACCGGCTCGCGGGTCCGGAACGACGTGCCGAAATCACCGGTGGCGAGTTTGGCGATATAGGCGCCGAAACGCACATAGACGGGATCGTCGAGGCCAAGCTGCTTCTTCATGCGCAACTCGACCTGAGGATCGGCGTCGTCGCTCATGGACGAGACGATGCTGCCGGGAACGACGCTGAACAGCACGAAGACTAGCAGCACGACAGCGAGCACGGTCGGAATGGTTTGCAGGAGGCGACGGACGAGGAAGGAGAGCATCGGCACTTTCTTCGCTCCCTCCATCGTTCATCGCGATGGAGGGCGCACGAGAACGCGTGTCACTTCGCGGGCGAGGTCTCGTCGACCCAGACGTCCTCGACGTTCTGATGGGTCAGTTCCGTCGCGTTCAGCTGAACTCCGTGGAGCCAGGGCTGCACGGCCATGACCGCCTTGTTGTAATTGAAGAACCAGACCGGCGCCTCGTCGTAGAGCAGCGCATTGGCCTTTTGCAGCAGCTGGGTGCGCTTGGCGGTGTCGTCGGCCTGCCCGGCGTCATCGATGATCTTGTCGAACTCGGCGTTTTTGTAGTTCATGTAGTTGCAGGCCGATTGTGGCGTCGACGAATGGAAGCATTTCAGCGCGGCCAGGGGGTCCGGACCGGTCTGCTGGGAATAGATGAAGGCCTGGTAGTCACCGGAGCGAACCACCTCGGACAGCACCGCGGCCTCGACCTGCTTGACCTTCGCCTTGATGCCGACCTTGTCCAGCATCGGAATCACGGCCGAGACGATCGGCAAGCCCCAGCTCTCGTTCTGGCTCGTGGTCCATTCGAATTCGAAGCCGGAGGCGTAGCCAGCGTCAGCAAGCAGCTGCTTGGCCTTGGCGGGATCGTAGGGGTACGGCTTCATCGCCTTGTCGTAGGCCGGCGAGGTCAGCGGCAGCCAGCTGGTGGCGCGATAGGCCTTGCCCTTGACCAGCTTGTTGATGATCAGGTCGGTGTCGATCGCATAGTTGATCGCCTGCCGGACGCGCTTGTCGGCGAACGGCTTGAATGCGGGATTCATCCCCATGTAACGCGTGAAGACCTCGGCGACCTCGGCGATGGTACCCTTGAGGTTAGGATCGGCCTGATAGGCGACATATTGCGCCGGCCCGAGCACGGAGGTGTCGATCTCCTTGTTGCGGAACGCGACATCGCGGGCCGCAGCCTCGGCCATGACCGACACGATGACCCTGTCGGCGTACGGCTTGCCGGGCTTGTAGAACCGGTCCCACCGCTCCAGCACGATGCGCGATCCCGGCACGTGCTCGACGAATTTGAATGGTCCGAGACCGATCGGATGCTGGATGAAGCTCTCCTTGGCGGCCTCGTCGGCGGGATAGATCGAGGTCAGCGCGGTGAAGAAGTAGAAGCCCGGATCGACCTTCTCGGTCAGCTTCATCTCGATCGTGAAGTCGTCGATCTTCTTCAGGCCGGAGATCTCCTTGGCCTGGCCCTTCTCAACCGCCGCCGCGCCCTCGATGATGCGGACATAGCGCGCACCCGGATAGGCCTTGGTGCCGTCCATGATGCGGTTGTAGGACCAGATGACATCGTCGGCCGTCATCTTGCGGCCGTTGTGGAAATAGGCGTCGTCGCGAAGCTTGAAGGTTTGAACGAGACCGCCGCCCGAGACGATGACCTCCTTCGCAAGTTCCGGAACCGGCTTTCCTTCCGCGGAGTCCCAGATGTAGAGCGAGCGATGCAGGGCCTTGGCGTAGATCTCGTCCTGGGCCCGCTGGGTGGTGTGAATGTCCAGGCTGGTGAAACTCGAACCGTAAGGCGCGGTCATGCGGATGGTTCCGCCCTTGCGCGGTGTCTGGGCCTCCACTGATCCGGCGAGCGCCAGTCCCACCCCCGCGACAATCGCAATCATCCTGAACATCATGTGTCCCCCAAACGCAGGTATTTCGATCAGGGATTTGATCATTCGTCACCCGTCGAACGCAAGCTTCGTTTTGATGGCGGACGATGCCAGTTCCGGGCCTCGGGTGCCAGGTTGCGCCCGCCCAGCGCTGTAAGCCGCCGATTGACGCGGTGCGTCATCGCGCGACCACGCTCAGCCGGATAGCTCGGGCTGCCAGTCCCGCAATTTTCGCGCGGCGCCGGTGACTTCGGCGATCGTCCGAAACGCCACCGCCTCCACCATCATTGCGCGCGCGAGCCGCACGGCGCGGGCTTCGCTGATGGCGCGCTTCTGCGGGTCCTCGATCAGCTCGAAGTCGATGTTGTGGGCGAGGCCGAAGACCCGGCGGATGGTCTTGGCGGCGGCGAAGCCGACGGTGTCGGTGAACAGCCGCTGCATGTAGGCCTGCCGTTCGGTCTCCAGGCGCGCAGCGCCCTTCTCGCCGGCGAAGAGCGAGGCTGGATAGGCATCGCCGCTGGCTTCGGACCGCCAGAGATCGAGGAATTTGCCGACGAACCCGCTCCAGACCTGCTCGACCGTCTCCAGCACCCAGCCCTCGAATTCGCGCCGCTCGCCGGGCGCGCGCTCGTGGCCGGCGGAGGCGAAATAGGCCATCAGGAGATTGGCCAGCACCGCGCCGACGTCAAAACCCATCGGGCCATAGAATGCGAATTCGGGATCGATCACCCGCGTCTCGCTCTCCGTCACCATGATCGAGCCGGTATGGAGATCGCCGTGGAGCAGTCCTTCCGGGCTCGCCATGAATTTCAGCTTCAGCCGGGAGATCGCGACATGCAGCTCCATGTCGTCGCGCATGGACGCAGCCAGGCCGTCGAGACAGGGCGCGGTCCAGCGGTTCTGCTCGGCGATGCGGTAGGGATCGGTGAAGATCAGGTCCTCGGTGATCTTGCACAGCGCGTGGTTGCCGGCGAAGGCGGCGATGGCCTCCTTCTTCTCCGCAGCCCTGAGCGCGAGATCGGAAGTGAAGAACAGCGTCCGCGCCATGAAACTGGTGATGTCGTCGACAAAGCGCGGATATTGCGTGCCTGCGACCAGGCCCTTGCGCATGATGATATGGGGCTCGAGCAGCTCCATCACGGTGAGCGCCAGCGTTTCGTTGTGGTGCAGCAAGGCCGGCACGAGGCCGGGCGCGAGCTGGGCCTGCCGGGACAGCGCGAGATATTCGTAATGGGCCCGTGACAGCGGCAGCGGCCAGCTCTCGCCGACGAGGCGGACGTAAGGCAGCGCCTGCTTCACGGCGATGCCGCCGTGCGCGCCCTTCACGATGAAGACGAGATTGAGATTGCCGTCGCCGACCTCGGTGATCGCCCAGGCCGCCGGCGCGCCGCCGAGCAGGGTCGCGATGTCAGGCAGGCCTGCGAGATAATCCCGCAAGGCCGCTTCCTGCAAAATCCGGTAATCCTCCTGCCCCTGCGCCATGACGATCCCATCCCATGCTTGGCATGGCCGGATCGTTACTCCCGCTCCAGGAAGCTCGAGCCGATCTCGGCCTTTCTTTTGATGGGATCGTAATCGCAATAGATGCTGTCCGCCACCAGCGTGTAGCTGGCGCTGACCGTGTATTTATCCAGCTTGACCGAGTTCAGCCCGATCACAGAGGTGCTTTTACCGCCGTTCCATTTGAACGGTGTCGAGGTCTTGGCCTGCTCGCAGGCCATCACGGCCTCGTTGAAGACGTAGCCTTCGACGAACGCCTTCAGCGTTCGCACCTGCACCGCCATCTTCCACTCGACATAGCCGATGGCCCCAAGGCCGGCGACGATCAGCACCAGAAGCGCGACGACGATCCTCTGAAAAGTCATTTGCTCCCCCAAAAAACGACGCCAGCCGGAAAATCTGGCAAAAACCTAGAACGGCATTCCCATCAGTTTCGACAGCCGCTCGATCGAGAGATAGCCGGCCTGGTAGGCGAGCATGCCGAGGCCATAGATGATGGCCGAGATGATCGTAGTCCAGACCAACTTGCGCTTCATGCCGGTCAGGATCGGTGCGCCGGGGTCGGTGCCGGGCGCGCCGACGCCGTCCTCGTGCTGGCTGCGCACGCCGAACGGCAGCGTCAGGAACAACGCGATCCACCAGATCACGAAGTAGATTGCGAGCCCGGTCGATATCTGAGCGGCCATGATCCCGGCCCTACGCCTGCTCGATTTCGACCAGCGCGCCCGAAAAATCCTTTGGATGCAGGAACAGGACCGGCTTGCCGTGGGCGCCGATCTTCGGCACGCCGTCGCCGAGGACGCGGGCGCCCTCCTTCACCAAGGTGTCGCGCGAGGCGATGATGTCGACGACCTCGTAGCAGATATGGTGGATGCCGCCGTCGGCATTGCGCTCAAGGAACTTTGCGATCGGCGAGGTCTCGCCGAGCGGCTCGATGAACTCGATCTTGGTGTTGGGCAGCGTCGCGAACACAGTGGTGACGCCATGCTCGGGCAGCGCGACGGCTTCCGAAATCTGCGCCCCGAACGCTGCGCCGTAGATCTTTGCAGCCTTGATCGCGTCCTTTGTGGCGATCGCCACATGGTTGAGCCGGCCCAGCATGGTCTTCTCCCTTAGACTGTCAGGACGTGTACCAGACAGGGGGGCTTTTTGCCCCAATGTTCGTTGATGACGGCCCGAACAGCGCGTCGCACCGATTCAGCCAGCGCATCCGCATCCCTGCGCCGCGCCTTCGGCAGCCCCTCGATCGTGGACATCACGGCATCGAAGACGATATCGTCGAAGGGCTCGCCGGCCCGGTTCTTCTCGGGGATGCCGACGAGATCGACCTCGGGCTCGTCGACAAGCTCGCCCTGCGCGGTCATGGCGACGGCGACGAAGGCGCAGCCGGAGAACGCCATGCGGCGGCGCTCGACCACCGCACGGGATTTTGAATCCTCCAGGATGGTGCCGTCCTTGTAGAGCCGGCCCGACGGCACCTCGCCGACGATGCCGGGATCGCCGGGCCCGAGCTTGACCAGATCGCCATTGCGGATGACCAGCACACGCGGCACGCCGGAGGCGCGCGCGAGCTTGGCGTGCTCGTTCAGGTGCAGGGCCTCGCCATGGACGGGGATCAGGAGCTGCGGCTTCACCCAGGAGATCATGTCGCGCAGCTCATCGCGGCGCGGATGACCGGAGACATGGACCAGATGGTCGCGGTCCGTGAGGACCTCGACGCCCTGCAGCACCAGATTATTGATGATCGAGCCGACGGCCTTCTCGTTGCCCGGGATGGTGCGCGAGGAGAAGATCACGCTGTCGCCGCGGTTGAGCGTGATCTCGGGGTGGTCGTCATTGGCGATGCGGGCCAGCGCGGCGCGGGGCTCGCCCTGGCTGCCGGTGCAGAGCGCCAGCACCTTGTCCTGCGGCAGATGGCCGTAGACCTCGGGCGAGCGGAAATTCTGCACGCCGTCGAGATAGCCGGTCTCACGCGCGACCTGCACCACGCGCTCCATGGCGCGGCCGACCACGACGACCTCGCGGTCCGCGGCTTTGGCAGCGTCGGCGACGGCCTTGATGCGCGCGACGTTGGAAGCAAAGGTCGTGACCGCGACGCGGCCCTTGGCGGCCTTCACCAGATCGATGATGGTCCGGGCGACCTCGGCCTCCGAAGGCGAGCGGCCGTCGCGCACCGCATTGGTGGAATCGCCGATCAGGGCGAGCACGCCCTCCTCGCCGAGCTCGCGCAGGCGCCTCTCGTCGGTCGGGCGACCCAAGGTCGGGGTCGGGTCGATCTTCCAGTCGCCGGTGTGCAGCACCGTGCCGGCCTCGGTGTGGATCGCGAGCGCATGCGCTTCCGGAATCGAATGAGCAACCGGGATGAACTCGACGTTGAAGGGGCCGACATCGATACGGCCGCCAGAGCGGACCACGGTGACGGGGATCTTCGGCGCATTGCGCTCGGCGGCGCATTTGGCCTCGAACAGCGCCGCGCTGAACTGCGTGGCGTAGATCGGGCATTTCAGCCTGGGCCAGAGGTCGATGATCGCGCCAAAGTGGTCCTCGTGGGCGTGGGTCAGCACCAGGCCCATCAGGTTCTTGCGCTCCTTCTCCAGGAAGCTGATGTCCGGCATGATCAGGTCGATGCCGGGCAGATGCTCCTCGTCGCCGAAGGAGACGCCGAGATCGACCGCCAGCCAGGAACGCTGCTGGCGGTTGCCGAGGCCGTAGATCGACAGGTTCATGCCGATCTCGCCGACACCGCCGAGCGGCGCAAATACCAGTTCGTCCGGCCTCGCCATCACGCAGCTCCCACCGAACGGACCGGCCCAAAGAACACCTCGCCCGCGGCGACCGGCACCCGCCTGCCCTCCGCGGTGCGGACGATCAGGCAGCCGGTGTCGTCGATCGTGTCAAAAATGCCTTCCAGCACCATCGTTCCCGTGTTGATCGCGACCGGCTCGCCAAGGCGGGCGGCGCTCTCCAGCCAGAGTTTACGGATCTCGGCGAAGCCGCGGCCATCGTCCCAGACGCCGCGGAATTCGACCCAGGCATCCGACAAGGCCGAGAACAGCTCTTCCGCGCTGATCTGGACCCCGAGGGCCGCAAGCGACACCGCCGGCGTCGGCGTGCCCTCCGGGGCTGCCACGATGTTGGTGCCGATGCCGACGACGATAGCCAGGCGGTCGCCGACTGCTTCGGCCTCGAGGCCAATGCCGACCAGCTTCTTGCCGTTGGCGAGCACGTCGTTCGGCCATTTCAAAGTGTATCGCGGCCTGTCGGGGCCGAGCCGCAGCGCGGCCTCGAGGCTGACTTTCTCCAGCGCGGCCTCCTCCGCCAGCCCTGCGGCAAAGCCGATCGTGGCGGCCACTGAAGGTGCGACGTCCAGGATTTCGAGGACGCTGGCTGCGAGATTGCCCTTGGGTGCGATCCAGGGGCGCTGACGGCGGCCGCGGCCGGCGGTCTGCTCGGAGGTCACGAACCAGATCGGACCGCGCTCGCCGGCGCGTGCGCTTTCGATCGCATCAGCGTTGGTCGAGCCGGTCCGCTCCAGGGCTGCGAGCTTGTAGCCCGCCGCGATTGCACGAGGACCGAGCGCGAACCCCATCCTAGAACAGCGACTTGGCGGCGGCGGAGGCGACGCTCACCACCGGACCCGCGAACAGCGCGAACAGGATGTTGAACAGGCCCGCGACCGCCAGCACCGTCTTGACCTCGACGCGGACAGGGTCGACCTGGCCGGCCGGCTCGTCGAAATACATCGTCTTGACGATGGTGAGATAGTAGTAGGCGCCCACGACGCTGGAGAGCACGCCGATCACGGCGAGCGTGAACAAATTCGCCTTGATGGCGGCGACGAAGACGTACCATTTGGCGAAGAAGCCGGCGAGCGGCGGAATGCCGGCGAGCGAGAACAGCAGCATCGCGAACATGAAGGCGAGCAGCGGATTGGTGCGCGAGAGACCGGCGAAGTCGCTGATCTGCTCGACCGCCTGGCCGTTCCGCTTCATGGCGAGGATGATCGAGAACGAGCCGAGCGTCATCGCGACATAGATCACGATGTACATCAGCACGCCCTGCGCGCCTTCGACCGTGCCGGAGGCGAGGCCGACCAGCGCGAAGCCCATATGGCCGATCGAGGAATAGGCCATCAGGCGCTTGATGTTGCTCTGGCCGATCGCGGCGAACGAGCCCAGCACCATCGAGGCGATCGCCACGAACACCAGGATCTGCTGCCACTGGGAGACGATGCCGGGGAACGCGGTCAGCGTGACACGGGTGAAGACGGCGAGCGCTGCGACCTTCGGCGCGGAAGCGAAGAAGGCGGTGACCGGCGTCGGCGCGCCCTCATACACGTCCGGCGTCCACATGTGGAACGGCACGGCCGAGACCTTGAAGCAGAGGCCGGCGAGCAGGAAGACGAGGCCGAACACCAGCCCGATATTCGAGACCGTCGCCGTAGCCGCGATACCGGCGAAACTGACCGTGCCGGTGAAGCCGTAGATCAGCGAGGCGCCGTACAGCAGCATGCCCGAGGACAGTGCGCCGAGCACAAAGTACTTCAGGCCGGCCTCGGTCGACTTGGCGTTGTCGCGGTTCGAGGCCGCCACGACGTAGAGCGCGAGCGACATCAGCTCGAGGCCGAGATAGAGCGAGATCAGGTCGCCGGCCGAGATCAGCACCATCATGCCGAGCGTCGAGAGCAGCACCAGGATCGCGTATTCGAAGATGCGGCGCGACGGGTCGGCCAGGAACTCGGTCGACAGCACCAGCGTCACCGCCGAGCCGATCAACGCCAGGATCTTCATGAAGCGGGCAAAATCATCGACGATGAAGCTGCCGCCGAACGTCACCTGCTTGCCTGCGGGCAGCATGTATTCGAGCACGCCGACCACGATCAGCAGAAGCACGGCCAGCGTGGTGACCGTGCTGGTGGTCCCCTGCCCGCGATAGGCGCCGAGCATCAGAAGCGCCATGGCGCCGATCGCGAGCACGAGCTCGGGCAGCACCGGCGCCAGTTGATAACCTGCAGTCGTAAAGCTCATGGCGATATCCTGACCTGCCCGATCAATGGAGCAGTGCGGCGGCCTTCACGGCCGTCACAGCGGTGTTGTAATTGTTGACGAGTTGCTGGACCGAGGCGGCCGACATGTCGAGCACCGGCTTCGGATAGACGCCGAACAGGATCGTCAGCGCGATCAGCGGGAACAGCGTCACGCACTCGCGCAAAGTGAGATCCTTCATGCTCGCCAGCGACGGCTTGACCAGCGCCCCGAACACGACCTTGCGGTAGAGCCACAGCGCATAGCATGCCGACAGGATCACGCCTGATGTGGCGAAGAACGCGGTCGGGATCGAGACCTTGAAGGTGCCGAGCAGCGTCATGAACTCGCCGACGAAGCCGGAGGTGCCGGGCAGACCGACATTGGCCATGGTGAAGACCATGAAGGTCAGTGCGTAGAGCGGCATCCGGTTGACGAGGCCGCCATAGGCCGCGATCTCGCGGGTATGCAGGCGGTCGTAGACAATGCCGACGCAGAGGAACAGCGCGCCGGAGACGATGCCGTGCGAGATCATCTGGAACACGCCGCCGGCGACGCCCTGCATGGTGCCGGCGAAGATGCCCATGGTGACGAAGCCCATATGCGCCACTGACGAGTACGCAATCAGCTTCTTCATGTCCTCCTGCATCAGCGCCACCAGCGAGGTGTAGATGATGGCAATCGCGGACATGGTGAAGATCAGCGGCGCAAAATCATGCGAGGCCAGCGGGAACATCGGCAGCGAGAAGCGCAGGAAGCCGTAGCCACCCATCTTCAAGAGGATCGCGGCGAGAACCACGGAGCCCGCGGTCGGCGCCTCGACGTGCGCGTCGGGGAGCCAGGTGTGCACCGGCCACATCGGCATCTTCACCGCAAACGAGGCGAAGAAGGCCAGCCACGCCCAGGTCTGCAACGACCGCGGCACGGCGGTGTGCATCAGGGTCGGGATGTCGGTGGTGCCGCCATTCCAGTACAGCGCCATGATGGCGAGCAGCATCAAGACCGAGCCGAGCAGCGTGTAGAGGAAGAACTTGAACGACGCGTAGACCCGGCGCGGACCGCCCCAGACGCCGATGATCAGGAACATCGGGATCAGGCCGCCCTCGAAGAACAGGTAGAACAGCACAAGATCGAGCGCCGAGAAGGTGCCGATCATCAGTGTTTCCAGGATCAGGAACGCCATCATGTATTCGCGCACGCGGTTGGTGATCGCCTTCCAGCTCGCGATGATGCAGAATGGCATGATCGCGGTGGTCAGGATCACCAGCGGCAGCGAGATGCCGTCCACACCCATGTGGTAGGTGATGCCGGTGGCAAGCCAGTTCGCCTTCTCGACGAACTGGAAGTCGGCATTCGACGGGTCGAAGCGCATCACCAGGAGCACCGACACCGCGAAGGTGATCAGCGTGGTCCAGAGCGCGATCCAGCGCGAATTGCGCTTGGCCGCCTCGTCATCGCCGCGGCTGAGATAGACGATCAGCGCGCCCACCAGCGGCAGGAACGTCGTGACCGAAAGGATGGGCCAGGTTGTCATTTACTGGCCTCCAAAGCCGAACATGAACCAGGTGATCAGGCCGGCGGCACCGATGAGCATGGCGAATGCGTAGTGATAGAGATAGCCGGTCTGGATCTTCACGACGTTGCGGGTGATGTCCAGAACGCGGGCGGAGATGCCGTCGGGGCCGAAGCCGTCGATGATGAAGCCGTCGCCCTTCTTCCAGAGCTGGTAGCCGATCCACTTCGCCGGACGGACAAAGATGACGTCGTAGAGCTCGTCGAAATACCATTTGTTGAGCAGGAACTGGTACAGCCCCGGCTGGGTGTTCGCGAGCTCGACCGGCAGGTACGGCTTGCGGATGTAGAAGGTGTAGGACACCAGGAAGCCACCGACCATCATCACGAAGGGCAGCCAGCCCAGCAGATGCGGCATGTGCTCCATATCCTCGAGGATATGCGGGTTCATCTTCACGGATTCGCGGAAGAACTCTTCCACGCCGTGAGGTCCGGTGAACAGCTCCTTGAACGGGAAACCGGCCAGGACAGAGCCAACGGCCAGCACGCCGATCGGGATCAGCATCCAGATCGGGCTCTCGTGCGCGGCCTCGTAGTGCTCCTGGTCGTGCGGCTCGCCGAAGAAGGTCTTGAACACCAGACGCCAGGAATAGAACGAGGTCAGGCCGGCGGCCACGATCGTCAGCAGATAGGCGTAGGTCGAGAACGGATTATGCGAGGCATAGGCGGCCTCGATGATCGCGTCCTTGGAGAAGTAGCCGGCGAACAGCGGGAAGCCGGTCAGCGCCAGCGTGCCGACGGTCATCACCGCGAACGTGTATGGGATCTTCTTCCAGAGGCCACCCATGTTGCGGATGTCCTGCTCGTGATGCATCGCGTAGATCACCGAGCCGGAGCCCAAGAACAGCAGCGCCTTGAAGAAGGCATGCGTGAACAGATGGAACATGCCGACCGAATAGGCCCCTGCCCCCATCGCCACGAACATGTAGCCGAGC
The DNA here is from genome assembly GCF_000473045.1 of Bradyrhizobium sp. WSM3983. Taxonomy (GTDB): domain Bacteria; phylum Pseudomonadota; class Alphaproteobacteria; order Rhizobiales; family Xanthobacteraceae; genus Bradyrhizobium. Next base: position 200,618 of record NZ_AXAY01000003.1, read on the forward strand.
TGCGAACAGGTCGAGTAGGCGACGATGCGCTTGATGTCGTTCTGGACGAGGCCGATGGTCGCCGCGAAGAACGCGGTGGTGGCGCCAAAGAACATCACGACGGCCTGCGCGTTCGGGGCGAGCTCGAACAGCGGCGACAGGCGCGCCACCATGAACACGCCCGCGGTCACCATGGTCGCGGCGTGGATCAGCGCCGACACAGGCGTCGGGCCTTCCATCGCGTCCGGTAACCAGGTGTGCAGCAGGAACTGCGCCGACTTGCCCATCGCGCCCATGAACAGCAAGAGGCAGGTCAGCGTCAGCGCGTCGGCGTGCCAGCCGAGGAAGTCGATGGTCTTGCCGGTCAGACCGGGGGCGGCGTGGAAGATGGTCTCGAAGTCGGTCGAGCCGGCGAGCGCGAAGATCGCGAAGATGCCAAGCGCGAAGCCGAAATCGCCGACGCGGTTGACCACGAAGGCCTTGATCGCCGCCGCGTTCGCTGACGGCTTCTGGTACCAGAAGCCGATCAGGAGATAACTGGCCAGACCCACGCCTTCCCAGCCGAAGAACAGCTGCACGAGGTTATCCGCCGTCACCAGCATCAGCATGGCGAAGGTGAACAGCGAGAGATAGCCGAAGAAGCGCGGCCGGTACGGGTCCTCGTCCATGTAGCCAATGGAATAGAGGTGCACGAGCGACGACACGGTGGTGACCACCACCAGCATCACCGCGGTGAGCGTGTCGACCCGCAGGCTCCAGTAAACCTGGAGGTCGCCGGACTGGATCCACGGCAGCAGCGGAATCCGCATGTCGTGATGCATGAAGCCGACATCCACCAGCGTCATCCAGGACAGCGCCGCCGACACAAACAAGAGCGCCGTCGTGATCAGCTCCGCCCCGCGCGAGCCCTGCGCCGGCGGCTCGGAGACGTGATGGTCGTCGTGGCCGTCGCCAGGCTCGTGGTGGCTCTCGTGGATGACGGATGCATCCTCGTTGATCGAGTCGGCCGTATGGGCGTGCGCACCGTGACCGTGATCATCGCCGTGATGCTCAACCGCGTCGCCCGAGGGGTTGCGGGTGTGCGCGCCGAAAATGGCGATCAGGCCCGCTAGAATCGCGCCCAGCAGAGGCAGAAAGACAATTGCCTGAACCATGACTTATTTCTCTTTGCGCATGATCTGACCGGAAAACCGGTATCCACTTTTCCTGATCATGCGCGTTAACCCTTCATCAGATTGACGTCCTCAACCGCGATCGAGCCGCGGTTGCGGAAATAGACCACCAGGATGGCGAGACCGATCGCGGCTTCGGCGGCCGCAACGGTCAAGACCAGCAGGGCGAAGACCTGGCCGACGATGTCGCCGAGGAAGGTCGAGAACGCCACCAAATTGACGTTGACCGAGAGCAGGATCAGCTCGATCGACATCAGGATGACGATGATGTTCTTGCGGTTCAGGAAGATGCCGAGGATCCCGAGCGTGAACAGGATCGCGCCGACCGCCAGATAGTGTCCGAGCCCGATCGTCATTTCACCCACTCCGCCGCGTCGCTGTCCTGCAGCCCCTGCCCCGGCGCCACCTTGCGCATCGCCATCGCCATCTCGGGCGTGCGCGCGTTCTGCACGTTGATGTCCTGACGCTTGATGTTCGCCTTGTGGCGCAGCGTCAGCACGATGGCGCCGATCATCGCGACCAGCAGCACCATGCCCGAGAGCTGGAAGTAGTGGATGTACTTCGTATAGAGCACGAGCCCGAGCGCCTCGGTGTTCGAGACGTTGGTCGGGATCGCCGCTGTGATGGTCTTGGCGACACCGGGATTGATGACCCAGAAGCCGACGGTAAGCAGCAGCTCGAACAGGAAGATGCCGCCGATCACCAGGCCGACCGGCAGATACTCGATGAAGCCCTCGCGCAGCTCGAGGAAGTCGACGTCGAGCATCATGATCACGAACAGGAACAGCACCGCGACGGCGCCGACATAGACGACGATCAGGATCATCGCCAGGAACTCGGCGCCCATCAGCACGAACAGGCCGGAGGCGTTGACGAAGGCCAGGATCAGGAACAGCACGGAGTGCACGGGATTGCGCGAGACAATCACCATCACCGCCGAGGCGACGCAGACGCCGGCGAAGAGATAGAAGAACAGCGCAGGAAGGATCATGCTCTCATCTCACCGGTACGGCGCGTCGAGCTCGATCGCCTTCGCGATCTCGCGTTCCCAGCGGTCGCCATTGGCGAGCAGCTTGGCCTTGTCATAGAACAGTTCCTCGCGGGTCTCGGTCGCGAACTCGAAGTTCGGACCTTCGACGATGGCGTCGACCGGACAGGCCTCCTGGCAGAGGCCGCAATAGATGCACTTCACCATGTCGATGTCGTAGCGCACGGTACGGCGGGTGCCGTCGTTACGGCGCGGGCCGGCCTCGATGGTGATCGCCTGCGCCGGGCAGATGGCTTCGCACAGCTTGCAGGCGATGCAGCGCTCTTCGCCGTTCGGATAGCGGCGCAGCGCATGCTCACCGCGGAAGCGCGGCGAGATCGGGCCCTTCTCGAACGGATAGTTCAGCGTCGGCTTCGGTTGGAAGAAATAGCGCATGGCGAGGAAGAACGCCGAGACGAATTCCGACAGCAGAAGCGAGCGTGCAGTGGCGTTGATGTTGATACCCATGACGGCCCTCACTTCGGCGCGATGCCGGCGAACTGCAGCACGCCGGCCACCACGACCACCATCGCCAGCGACAGCGGCAGGAACACCTTCCAGCCGAGGCGCATCAGTTGGTCGTAGCGGTAGCGCGGCACGATCGCCTTTGCCATCGCGAACAGGAAGAACATGAAGAACACTTTGAGCGAGAACCAGATGATCCCCGGCACCCAGTTGAAGGGCGGCAGATCGACCGGCGGCAGCCAGCCTCCAAGGAACAGGATGGCCGCCATCGCGCACATCGTAACGATCGCAACGTATTCGCCGAGCATGAACAGCAGATACGGCGTTGAGCCGTATTCGACCATGAAGCCGGCGACCAGCTCGGATTCCGCTTCGACGAGGTCGAAGGGCGGACGGTTGGTTTCCGCTAGCGCCGAAACGTAGAACACCACGAACATCGGGAACAGCGGCCACACGTACCAGTTCAGGATGGTGAGCTGCGGCAGCCCGATCAGGCTGGCGAGGCCACGGACGTGCTGGGCCTCGACCACGGCCGAAAGGTTCAGCGTGCCGGCACAGAGCAGCACCGTGATGATGACGAAGCCGATCGAGACCTCGTAGGACACCATCTGCGCTGCCGAGCGGAGCGCGGCCAGGAACGGATATTTCGAGTTCGACGACCAGCCGGCCATGATGATGCCGTAGATCGACAGCGACGAGATCGCGAAGATGAAGAGGACGCCGACATTGATGTCGGAAATCACCCAGCCGAGATTGGTCGGGATCACCGCCCAGGCCGCGAGCGCGAGCACGCACGAGACGAGGGGAGCAAGGAGAAACACGCCCTTGTTGGCGCCGGCCGGAATGATCGGCTCCTTCAGCACGAACTTCAGCAGGTCGGCGAAGGACTGGAACAGGCCCCAGGGCCCGACCACGTTCGGGCCGCGGCGGATCTGCACCGCCGCCCAGATCTTGCGGTCGGCAAGCAGGATGTAAGCGATCGCGACCAGCAGGACGACGAGCACCAGCACGCTCTCCGCGATCATGATGATCAGCGGCCAGAGGAAACCCGTCCAGAATGCGCTTGCGAAAAATTCCATCGGCTCACTCCGCTGCGGTCAGCATCTGCCCGGAGGCAAGCCGCGAGCATTCCGCCATCACGGCGGACGCACGCGCGATTGGGTTGGTCAAATAGAAGTCCTCGACGAGCGCCTTGAACGGCGCCTTCTCAGGCGAGCCGCCCTTCCCCGCCAGCTTCTTGATCTGGTCGGCGCTACCGGCCTCGATCTGGTCGAGACGGATCAGGTTCGGCACGGCCTTGAAGAGCGCCTGGCGCAGCGCCGACAACGAATCGTAGCTGAGCTTCTTGCCGAGCGCTTCCGAGAGCGCGCGGATGATCGCCCAGTCCTCGCGGGCTTCGCCGGGCGGGAACGCGGCGCGACCGGTCATCTGCACGCGGCCTTCGGTGTTGACGTAGATCGCCGACTTCTCGGTATACGCAGCCGCCGGCAGGATCACGTCGGCGCGATGCGCGCCGCGGTCGCCATGGGTGCCGATATAGACCACGAAGGTGCCGTCCGGTGCCTTGATCTCGTCGGCGCCGAGCAGGAACAAGAGGTCGAGCGTGCCGAAGGTCGTCATCTGCGCGGCGTTCAGCCCGCCCTGACCGGCGACGAAGCCGATGTCGAGCGCACCGACGCGCGAAGCGGTCTCGTGCAGCACGCCAAAGCCGTTCCAGCCGTCCTTCACCGCACCGACGTCGAGCGCGAGCTTGGCGGCGGCGGCGAGAATGGCAGCGCCGTCGTGACGCGAGGTTGCGCCCGCGCCGACCAGGATGATCGGGTTCTTGGCGTTCTTCAGCACGTCCATGAAGGAGTGCCTGCCGGCCGCGAGCTCGCCCAGCGTCTCGGTGCCTGCGCCGAGATGGTCGTAATCGTAGGTCAGATCGGCCTTGGCGCCGATCACGCCGACCTTGAAGCCGCCGGCGCGCCAGCGCTTGCGGATGCGAGCGTTGAACACCGCCGCTTCCTTGCGCGGATTGGCGCCGACGATGAGCAGCGCATCTGCCTGCTCCACGCCCGCGAGCGTCGGGTTGAAGATGTAGGAGCCGCGGCCGAGCGCGGGATCGAAGGCGTCGCCGCCCTGCACCGCCAGATTGGCCGAGCCGAACTTGGCGAGCAGATCCTTGATCGCGAACATATCCTCGACGCCGGCGAGGTCGCCCGCGATCGCGCCGATGCGCTTGCCGTCGGTGCGCGCCGCTTTCGCGGCGATCGCGGCGAAGGCTTCCTGCCAGCTCGCTGCGCGCAGCTTGCCGGCTTCACGGATATAGGGTCGGTCGAGACGCTGGGTGCGCAGGCCGTCGACGACGTGGCGGGTCTTGTCGGAGATCCACTCCTCGTTCACGGCCTCGTTGATGCGCGGCAGCACGCGCATCACCTCACGGCCGCGGGTGTCGACGCGGATCGCAGATCCCAGGCCGTCCATCACGTCGATCGACTGGGTCTTGCCGAGCTCCCACGGACGCGCCGCGAAGGCATAGGGCTTCGAGGTCAGCGCGCCGACCGGGCAGATGTCGACGAGATTGCCTTGCAGTTCCGACGTCAGCGCGTGCTCGAGATAGGTCGTGATCTCCATGTCCTCGCCGCGCCCCGTCGCGCCCATCTCGGGAGCGCCTGCGACTTCCGCCGAGAAGCGGACGCAGCGCGTGCACTGGATGCAGCGGTTCATCGAGGTCTTGACCAGCGCGCCGAGGTATTTGTCCTCGACCGCGCGCTTGTTCTCGGCGAAGCGGCTGGTGTCGACACCATAGCCCATCGCCTGGTCCTGCAGGTCGCACTCGCCGCCCTGGTCGCAGATCGGGCAATCCAGCGGATGGTTGATCAGAAGGAATTCCATCACGCCTTCGCGTGCCTTCTTCACCATCGGCGAACGCGTTGAGATTTCCGGCGGCTCGCCCTTCGGGCCCGGACGGCAGTCGCGCACGCCCCAGGCACAGCTTGCGACCGGCTTCGGGCCGCCCTTCACCTCAACGAGGCACATCCGGCAATTGCCGGCGATCGACAGCCGCTCGTGATAGCAGAAGCGCGGAATCTCGGCGCCGGCCGCCTCGCACGCCTGCAGCAGCGTGTACTCGGCGGGGACATCGATCTCTTTGCCGTCGATGATGAGCTTGGTCATACGTCAGTCTCTCTCAGTGCGGCAGTTCGACGAGATCGAGGCGGCGCTCGATGCGATCCAGGCGCGCTTCAACACGGTCAATTCGCCGATTGATTCCGGCAACCGCGATGTCAACCTGGGCAAGCCGCAGATCAACGTGTCCAATTCTCTCCTCGACGTTCGTGACGCGAGTCTTGATGTCGCTGACGTCCGCAGCCATGCGATCGAATTTCTCGTCGAGACGACGAAGATACACGAGCACGATGTTATCCGGTTGATCTGTCATCGTCCTCTCCTACTCCGCCGCGACCATGTTCACGGGATCGCGGACACCGGCATCGTCGATGTCGGCCTTGTGCGAATACTGGTCGATGCGCGCTTCGATCTCATGACGGAAATGCGCGATCAGGCCCTGGATCGGCCAGGCGGCTGCATCGCCGAGCGCGCAGATGGTGTGGCCTTCGACCTGTTTTGTCACCTCGAGCAGCATGTCGATCTCGCGCTTGTGGGCGCGGCCGTCGGCCATGCGGGTGAGCACGCGCCACATCCACCCCGTGCCCTCGCGGCACGGCGTGCACTGGCCGCAGCTCTCATGCTTGTAGAAATAGGAGATGCGGGCGATGGCGCGGATCAAATCGGTCGACTTGTCCATCACGATCACGGCCGCGGTGCCGAGGCCCGAGCGCAGCTTGCTCAGACTGTCGAAATCCATCGGCGTGTCGATGATCTGCTCGGCCGGCACCATGCGCACCGACGAGCCGCCGGGGATCACGGCCTTGAGGTTGTCCCAGCCGCCGCGGATGCCGCCGCAATGCTTCTCGATCAGCTCACGGAACGGAATGCCCATGGCCTCTTCGACGTTGCAGGGCCGCTCGACATGGCCGGAGATGCAAAAGAGCTTGGTGCCGACATTGTTCGGACGGCCGATGCCGGCGAACCAGGCCGCACCACGGCGCAGGATGTCCGGCGCAACCGCGATCGACTCGACGTTGTTCACGGTGGTCGGGCAGCCGAACAGGCCGACATTGGCCGGAAACGGCGGCTTCAAGCGCGGCTGGCCCTTCTTGCCCTCGAGGCTTTCGAGCAGCGCGGTTTCCTCGCCGCAGATGTAAGCGCCGGCGCCGTGCGCGACGTAGATGTCGAACGGCCAGCCGTTGACGTTGTCCTTGCCGACCAGCTTGGCCTCATAGGCCTGGTCGATCGCGGCCTGGAGATGCTCGCGCTCGCGGATGAACTCGCCACGGACGTAGATGTAGCAGGCATGCGCGTTCATCGCGCAGCTCGCGATCAGGCAGCCCTCGATCAGCAGATGCGGATCGTGCCGCATGATCTCGCGATCCTTGCAGGTGCCGGGCTCGGATTCGTCGGCGTTGACGACGAGATAGCTCGGCCGGCCGTCGGTCGATTCCTTCGGCATGAAGGACCATTTCAGACCGGTCGGGAAGCCGGCTCCGCCACGGCCGCGCAGGCCGGACGCCTTCATCTCGTTGATGATCCAGTCGCGGCCCTTGTCGATGATAGTCTTCGTACCATCCCAGGCGCCGCGACGCCGCGCGCCCTCGAGCCCCCAATCGTGGAGGCCGTAGAGGTTCTTGAAGATGCGATCCTTGTCCTCGAGCATATCAGTGCTTTCCGATCAACGGTTGGCTTGCTTGTAGGCAAGCCCGGCGGCGCAGACGGCGAAGGTCAGCGCCCAGAGCAGACTGGTTTCCTGCGTCGCGTTCATCACGAAGCGCTGCAGCAGGAACATGAAGGCGGCCGCGAGCGCGGCATGCATGGCGACGAAGCCCCATCTCTTCACGGCTTCGCTCCCCCGGTTCGCCTGAGACGGAAGACCCATCAGGAGGTCTCCTTCAGTGTAGTCGGCCCGCCCGCCGGCGCGGAGAACTGGCGGCCGTTCTGCGGACCGGGCTTCGGCGGATTGCCCGAGGCGAAGCCGTCGAGCACCTTGCCGAAGGTTTCCTTGGTCAGGTCCTCATAAGTGTCCTTGCCGATCAGCACCATCGGCGCGTTCACGCAGGCGCCGAGGCACTCCACCTCTTCCCAGCTGAAATTGCCGTCCTTGGAGAGATGGAAGGGATCGTGATGGATCCGGCTTTCGCAGACATGGATGAGGTCTTCGGCGCCGCGAAGGCGGCACGGCGTGGTGCCGCAAACCTGGACGTGGGCCTTCTTGCCGACCGGAGCGAGCTGGAACATCGTGTAGAAAGTCGCGACTTCGAGCACGCGGATATAGGGCATGTCGAGCAGGTCGGCGACGGCGCGGATCGCGGCTTCCGAGACCCAGCCCTCGTGCTGTTCCTGGACACGCCAGAGGATGGCGATGACGGCGGAAGCCTGGCGTCCGGCCGGATATTTCGCGATCTGCTGCTTGGCGAAGGCAAGGTTCTCGTCCGTGAACGCAAAGCTCGCGGGCTGGACTTCCTTCGGTGCTAATCGGCGGACGGACATGTCTTATCTCTCACTGCATGCGGCGCGCGGTTTTCGCATTCAGGGCATTGATCCTGTCCTGCCAGAATGCGCTTGCGGTACCGAAAACGTTGTAGCCGACGTGGGTCGAGACCTTGATGCGGTCGAGGATCGACAGCTCGGTCACGGTCTCCAGCCGGTTGGTGCTCGGATCGAGCACGAGCAGCTTCAGCGGGGTCTGTTCGAGGATGTAGCGCGACACAGCGTGGCTGCGGTCGCTACCGTGCTCCTCGCACATGATGACGCTGTCGGCCTGGAGCAGCCGGGCGCCGCCCTTGATCGCCTCGATCTCGACGCCTTCGACGTCGAGCTTGATCAGGTATTTGCCGCTACCTGCGATCTTGCCGTCGTCGATCAGATTATCGAGCGCGAGAACAGGCACGTCCTCACCGCCCGCGGATGCGTCGCCGGCGATGCTGAAGGCCTCGTGCTTGGTGCCTGACAGCCGCGCGGTGCCACGCGCGGCGCCGATCGCGCATTTCATGGTCTCGAAGCGGTTGCCGTTGATGCGCGCATTGTTGGCGAGCTTCGGATAGTTCTGGCCCGACGGCTCGATCGCGATCGCCTTGTGCGAGCCGAACGGCTTGCTCGACACCAGCACCGACCAGTAGCCGTAATTGGCGCCGCAATCGAGCAGCGTGTAATCGACGTCGATGCTATCGGCGAACAACAGCTCCAGCTCGTCTTCGTAGCAATAGGAACGGTTGAGCAGCTTGCTCCAGTAGCCGTCGCCATAAGGGAATTCGAACACGGCATCCGGGTTGAGCTTGATCGCGATGTTGCGCTCCGGCAGCGTTCTCCGCAGCAAATTCGCGCAGGCGATGTAGCCCATATGCGAGAAGTGCGACGAGATCTTCGATCCCGTCACCAGCGCCAAGGCAGCCGTCCGCTCCCACAGGTTGGCCCCTTCAAGGGCCCCCGAGGCACGGTCAAACTGGATTGGCGCCTGCGCCATCACCGATCGACCTCTCCGAACACGATGTCGAGCGAACCGAGAATGGCCGAGACGTCGGCGAGCAGATGGCCGCGGCAGATGTGGTCCATCGCCTGCAGATGGGCAAAGCCCGGCGCGCGGATCTTGCACTTGTAGGGCTTGTTGGTGCCGTCGGAGATCAGGTAGACGCCGAACTCGCCCTTGGGCGCCTCGACCGCGGCGTAGACTTCGCCGGCCGGTACGCGGACGCCCTCGGTGTAGAGCTTGAAGTGGTGGATCAGCGCTTCCATCGAGCGCTTCATCTCGCCACGGCGCGGCGGCGCGACCTTGTTGTCCTCGACGACGACGGGGCCCTTCCCGTCGGCTGCATTCAGCTTCTGAATGCACTGCTTCATGATGCGTATGGACTGGCGCATCTCTTCCATGCGGATCAGATAGCGGTCGTAGCAGTCGCCGTTCTTGCCGATCGGAATGTCGAAATCCATCTCGGCGTAGCACTCATAGGGCTGCGCCTTGCGCAGATCCCAGGCCGCGCCCGAGCCGCGCACCATCACGCCCGAGAAACCCCATTCCCAGGCTTCCTTCAGCGGCACCACGCCGATGTCGACGTTGCGCTGCTTGAAGATGCGGTTGGCGGTGAGCAGCCGGTCGAGGTCGTCGACCACTTTGAGGAACGGATCGCACCAGGCGTCGATATCGTCGACCAGTTTCTGCGGCAGGTCCTGATGCACACCGCCGACGCGGAAGAAGGCCGCGTGCATACGGCTGCCCGAGGCGCGCTCGTAGAACACCATCAGCTTCTCGCGCTCTTCGAACCCCCACAGCGGCGGGGTCAGCGCGCCGACGTCCATCGCCTGCGTGGTGACATTGAGAAGATGAGAGAGAATGCGACCGATCTCGCAATAGAGAATGCGGATCAGCTGGCCGCGCCGCGGCACTTCGATGCCGAGCAACTTCTCTGCGGCGAGGCAGAAGGCGTGCTCCTGGTTCATCGGCGCGACGTAGTCGAGCCGGTCGAAATAAGGGATCGCCTGCAGATAGGTCTTCTGCTCGATCAGCTTCTCGGTGCCGCGGTGAAGCAGGCCGATATGCGGGTCGACGCGGGCGACGACTTCGCCGTCAAGCTCCAGCACCAGACGCAGCACACCGTGCGCGGCCGGATGCTGCGGCCCGAAGTTGATGGTGAAATTGCGAAGGTTTTCGGGTTGCTCGTTCATGATCAGGCCTTCGGTCCCGCTTTTTCATCGCCCGGAAGCACCGGATAGTCCGCCCCTTCCCACGGCGACAAAAAGTCGAACTTGCGGAATTCCTGGTTGAGGCGGACCGGCTCGTACACCACCCGCTTCTCCTGGTCGTCGTAGCGGACCTCGAGGAAGCCGGTGAGCGGAAAATCCTTGCGCAGCGGATGGCCCTCAAAACCGTAATCGGTGAGGAGCCGGCGCATGTCGGGGTGGCCGACGAAGAACACGCCGTAGAGGTCGTAGGCCTCGCGCTCGAACCAGTCGGCGCCGGGAAAGACTTCGATCAGCGACGGCACCTGCGTGGTCTCGTCGGCCTGGGCCTTGAGCCGGATCCGCGCGTTCAGGGTCGGTGACAGGAAGTGATAGATCACGTCAAAGCGCTTTTCGCGCGACGGATAGTCCGCGGCCGTAATGTCGGTGAAGTTGACGAAGCGGCAGTTCGGATCGTCGCGGAGGTACTTGACCACCTCAACGATCTTGCTGGCCTCGACATCAACCGTGAGTTGGTTGAAGGCCACCGAATGACCGATAGCCGCGCCCGGCAGCGCGCTCACGATCGTCTGCCCCAGGGCGTCGAGCTTGGCGTCGTCCATGACGTAAAACCTTAGCGTTCGATGGTGCCGGTGCGGCGGATCTTCTTCTGCAGCAGCAGCACGCCGTAGAGCAGCGCTTCCGCCGTGGGCGGGCAGCCCGGCACGTAGATGTCGATCGGCACGATGCGGTCGCAGCCGCGCACGACCGAGTAGGAATAGTGGTAATAGCCGCCGCCATTGGCACAGGAGCCCATCGAGATGACGTAGCGCGGCTCGGGCATCTGGTCGTAGACCTTGCGCAGCGCCGGCGCCATCTTGTTCGTCAGCGTGCCCGCGACGATCATCACGTCGGACTGGCGCGGCGAGGCACGCGGCGCGAAGCCGAAGCGCTCGACGTCGTAGCGCGGCATCGACACCTGCATCATCTCGACCGCGCAGCAGGCGAGACCGAAGGTCATCCACATCAGGGAGCCGGTACGGGCCCAGGTGATGAGGTCGTCCGTCGCGGCCACGAAGAAGCCCTTGTCGGACAGCTCGGAGTTGACCTCGAGGAAGAACGGATCGTTGGCCCCGACCGGCCGGCCGGTTGACGGGTCCAGGATGCCCTTGGGGGCCGGCGCTACGACCGGACCAGCTGTTGGTGCAGGGTTCAATCCCATTCGAGTGCGCCTTTCTTCCATTCATAGGCGAAGCCCACCGTCAGCACGGCGAGGAACACCAGCATGGACCAGAAGCCGGTCGCGCCAAGCTTGCCGAACGCGACAGCCCAGGGAAACAGGAACGCCACCTCGAGATCGAAGATGATGAAGAGGATGGCGACCAGATAGAAGCGGACGTCGAACTTCATGCGGGCGTCGTCGAAGGCGTTGAAACCGCACTCATACGCCGACAGCTTTTCCGGGTCCGGCTGCTGGAACGCGACGATGAAGGGCGCGATTAGCAACACCAGGCCGATGAGGGCCGCTACCCCTATGAAGACGACGAGTGGAAGATAGTTCTGTAGAATGCCGCTCATTGACGAGCCCTTTTTCCCGCAGCCTCGGGACAGCCACGGATTCGTCCGATTTGGAATTATTCTGAGCCTTAGCGCAGTGCACCAATGGGCGCAAGACACGCTCTTTTTAGGCCCTTTGCTGCTCCCAGACCGGTGGAAATCCCGGAATCACCCCGCGCTGGTATGGGACAGATCAGCCGCTCCAGCAAGGGCGGCACCGATCAGTCCACGCGCGCTCGACCGTGAGGTCCGCTTTTGGGGAAGCTCACTCTATTTAGGCGGCGGCGCAAGAAAGTCCAGATTACAACGAGGAGAGGCGCCCCGACCGTCACCCAGGCGACATATTGGCCGACCCCGCCCCACAGCAACGCCGCCAGCAGGCCGATGATGGTCGCGGCCGCGAGCAGGACCGGTGCAGCAAAGACACGTATCCACAGGCGGACGCGGTCAGAGGAGCCATGCATCACGACGGGACCGGGGCTCGTCTGGCGAATGCGTCGGCTTTGCCAGGCGCCCGCTTCCGCCTCCGCGCCAGCCAGAGATAGAGGCCACTGCCGATCACAACGATGGTGAGCCCGTCGAGCGCGGCCCAGATCACCTTCAGTGGCATGCCGCCATAATCGCCGAAATGCAGCGGCTGCGAGATCAGGAGCGCCTGGAGATAGAGCGGCAGCGCCCGGCTGTCAGCAACCTCCCCGGTTTCGCCGTCGAGCAGGACCGGCTGCAACAGCCGCGCCGTCAGCGCCGTGTCGCCGCGCATAAAAGCGGCGAAATGGTGCGAGGACGTGAACGGGGTGCCCGGGAACGCGATGAAGGCGACCTCCATGCCGGGCGCCGTCTGCCTGGCGCGCGCGACGACATCGTCGAGCGAGGCGAGATGCGCCGGCGGCGGTTTGCCGGCATAGGGCGCGACCATGCTGGCGAGCTCGGTCGCCTTCCACTGGTTGAGCATCAGCTCGGCCCAGGTGTTGACGACGCCGGTCAACCCGACCACCAGCGCCCAGGCCACGGTCACAACCCCGATCAGATTGTGCCAGTCGAGCCAGCGGACGCGGCGCGCCGCGCTGTCACGGATGGTTGCGAAGCGCAGGCGACGGGTGAACGGCCAGTACAGCACCACGCCGGAGACGATGGCGACCGCGAATAAGAGCCCCATGGCGCCCAGGAACAGCTTTCCGGCCTGGCCCGCGAACATGTCGGTGTGCAGCTTGAGCACGATCAGCATCGGCCCGACGCCGACCGGCCCGAGCAGCTTGGCCGAAACGGCATCGAAGGCGCGCACGGTCGCGTTGTCGGGCGCGCCGTCAGGGGCGCTGTTGGTGAAGGCCATCACGATCCCGGGCTCGTCCTTGTCCCAGGACACATATTGCAGGACCCGGCCGGGATCGGCGGCGAGCGCGGCGTCGGCGACGACTTGGGGCGTCGCACGCGCCGCGCTCGCATGAGCTTCGGGCTGGGGGGCGTAGCCGAGGCACTCATCGATCTCGTGATGGAAGATCAGCGGCAGGCCGGTCAGGCACAGTAAAAGCAGGAACAGCGTCGAGATCAGGCTGGTCCAGGTGTGGACCACCGACCAGAGCCTGACCGTGCGCGCCCTCACAATATCCTCCCCTTACCTCTCCTCACCATTTGTACGAGACGCTGGCGGTGACGCGACGGCGGTCGCCGTAGAAGCAGGACGAGGCCGAGGCGCAGCTTGCGACGTAGATCTTGTCGGTCAGATTGATCACGTTGATGGCCGTGCGCCAGTTCTGCCATTCGTAGTGGACCGCGAGATCGCCGAGCACCACCGCGGGAACCTCGAGCGTGTTGGCGGTGTCGGCCCAGGACGCGCCGACATAACGCACGCCGCCGCCGAAACCAAATCCCTCGAGCGGGCCGTCCTTGAAGGTGTAGTCCGCCCAGCCCGAGATCAGCATCTCGGGCGTGTTGGTCGGTGTCTTGCCGATCAGGGACTGATCGAGGTCCTTGCTGGTGAAGAGATGATAGGACGTGAAGGCGCCGATCAGCTTCAGCTCCTTGGTGGCATTGGCCACCGCTTCGAGCTCGATGCCGCGCGAGGTCACCTCACCGGTCTGGTTCTGCAACAGGACGTTCGACGGATCGGTGGTCGCCACATTCTGCCGCTTCAGGTCGAACACCGAAGCCGTGAAATAGCCGTCAAATCCGATCGGCGCGACCTTCACTCCGATTTCGGCCTGCTTGGCAGTCTCCGGCAGGAACAGCTGGTTCTGCGCGTTGAGGCCGATGATCGGATTGTAGCTCGTCGAATAGGAGACATAGGGCGCGATGCCGTTGTCGAAATTGTAGATCAGCCCGGCGCGCCCGCTGAACCTGCTGTCGTCGCGTTGGGCGATATTTGCGCCGGTGTCACGCGCGGCCTGTGTCGTCTCGACCCAGTCGTTGCGGCCGCTCAGCACCAGCGTGAAGTTGCCGAGCTTCATCTGGTCCTGAACGTAGGTGCCGGCCTGCTTCTGCGTGAGCAGGAAGTTGCGGAACGGCGCGCCCGTGAGCGGAATGTCCAGACCATAGGAAGGATTGAAGACGTTGATCGACGGCACCGTGCCGAAGTTGAACGCCTGGTAGTCGTCGATCTGATACCCCTTCAGATCGACCCCGAACAGCATCGTGTGCTTCACCGGACCCGTCTTGAAGCGGTACTCCAGCTGGTTGTCGAGATCAGCCTGGTTGGCGGTGTTCTTCGCATACCAATTGTAACGGCCCATCGTCGCCGTATTGATATTGTCCCAGCCGCTGCCGATGAAGCCGCGATAGGTCAGGTCGATATGCGCGAACCGCGCGTTCTGGCGGAACGTGAGGTCGTCGGTGAGATTGCGCTCGAACTGGTAGCCGAGCATTTCCTGCTCGCGCGTGAACTTGTCGACGTTGGGATCGCCGACGAAGAAGCTGGTCGGGATCTTGCCGAACGGCGCGTTGGTCACCGTGCCCTGATAGGGCAGGAAGTTGATGCCGCGGGTGTCCTGCTTCGAGGCCGAAGCCAGCACGGTGAAGGTCGTGTCGGCATCCGGCTTCCAGGTGAAGGACGGCGCGATGAAGTAATTGTTGTCGGGCGTGAAGTTGACCTGCGTGTTGCCGTTCTGGACCTGGCCGACGACGCGATAGAACAGCTTGCCGTCCTGTTTGCCATCCTGGGGCTGCATCGCGACGGGACCGCCGACATCGAAGCCGACATAGGCGTTGCCGAAATTGTTGACGCCAGTCTCGATGTAGCGGACCGGCTCGGTCGGCGGCATCCTGCTGATGACGTTGACGATGCCGCTCGGGCTCGATCCGCCATAGAGCACGGCCGACGGACCGCGCAGCACCTCGACCCGCTCCATGTTGGAGGGCTGCAGCTTCCAGCTCGCATAGGAGGTGTAGAACAGCTGCATGCCGTCGAGGAACAGGCCGACATCGTCGGACTTGAAGCCGCGGATCAGCCACCAGTCGTTGCGGGTATCGGCGCCAAAGGTGCCGGCGCGCACGCCTGCGGTGTAGCGCAGGACCTCGTCGAGCTTGTTCGGCTTCTGGTCGCGGATCTGCTCGGCACCGATCACCGACACCGCCTGCGGCGTCTCCATGATCGGCGTGTTGGTCTTGGTGCCGGACGAACTGCGCCTGGCGACGTAGCCCTGCACCGGGCCACGCGCGTTCTCGACCACGCCGACATTACGTTGCGGCTGCGGCTTCCGGCTGTTGGCCGCCTGGACCTGGCTCTGCGTACGACGCGGTGCAGGTGCGGCTGCGCGGCGGCGTTGCTCCGGCGCTGCGACCGTCACCGGCGGCAGGCTCTGCGCGCCATTTTGTGCTGACGATTGTGCGAGCGATGCCTGCGGCATCAAAACCCAAGCGGACGCGGTCGCCAACACGGCCGACCGCAGCATTCCAAGACTGTTCAACGCGCGACCCCAATGTGCATCCGATGCGTCATGCCTCCGGTCCCGGGACAGCATGCGATTGGGTGACGCTTAGGGGAGCGCGCGCGATATCCCTAATTGAAAGGCTCTTAGAAGGACTCTTAGAGAGCCTCTTAGAAGCGCTCCAATATGTCCGGAGATTTCCGGGCGATCAGCGCGAAACCTTCTCGGCTTCGAGCATCGCTTCCGCCGTCGCGGTGAGACGATCGATCTGCGCGAGCAACGTCTCCAACTCGTCCTTGCTCAATTGCTCGAGCAGCATCCGGTTGCGCTCCTGGGCGCCTTCGACAATCGCATCATGCGCGGCCAGACCCGCCGCGGTCAGCGAGATCAGCACCTCGCGGCTATCCTTCGGATTCGCCGATTTCGCGATCAGCTTGCGCGACAACAAATTTGCCAGGGCGCGGCTGATCTGTCCCTTGTCCTGGCCGACCGCCTCGGCGAGCCGCGCCACGCTCATAGGCGGCCGGCGGCCGAGCGAGGCGACCAGACCGAACTCGACCGAGGACAATCCCGTGAGACGCTTGTAGCGCAGGATGGCTCCGCGCTTGAGCAAATTGGCAAGCACCATCACCCGTGATGACAGCATCACGGTGATCGGCGCCGGTGAGTGATTGTCGTCCATATCGGACGATTCGTGCCCGTCCCCGCGCGATGTCTGGCTCATGGTCCACCTCTGCCAAGAAAGCCAAGATGTGCCAAGTCTTGGTAGCGCAACCTCCCCAACCTGTTCCGAATGCGAGTAAGAGGCACTTCACAAGATCGTTGACATTGTCATCGAATTATTTTTCACTTGGGTCAATCGCACCAAAACGAACCGGCCAACCAAGGCCAGCGGCGGGAGGAACAAGAATGACGATGACTCAACAGGATCGCGATCTCGGCACGGCCTATGCGATGAAGCCCGCGCATACGCGGACCGAGTTCACCTCGGTCGTGCGCGGCACGCCGCTGGGCGAATTGCTCCGCCGCTACTGGCATCCGGTCGGGCTGATCAGCGACGCCACCGACACGCCGAAAAAGGTACGTGCGCTTGGCGAGGACCTCATCCTGTTCCGCGACAAGCACGGTCGCGTCGGCCTGCTCCATGCCCGCTGCTGCCACCGCGGCACCACGCTCTATTATGGCAAGGTCGAGGAGGACGGCATCCGCTGCTGCTATCACGGCTGGAAGTTCGACACCGAGGGCCATTGCCTGGAGCAGCCCTGCGAGCCCGACGGCGGCCAGTTCAAGGACAAGGTGCGCCAGCCCTGGTATCCGGTCGAGGAGCGCTACGGGCTGATCTTCGCCTATATGGGCCCGGCGGAAAAACGCCCGGTGCTGCCGCGCTACGAGTGCCTCGAAATCATGGACGACGGCGAGTTCGTCGAGGCCGACGATTCCTCGATCGGCGGCGGCGGGCCGGCGGTCATCCCCTGCAACTGGCTGCAGCATTTCGAGAATGTGGTCGATCCCTACCACGTGCCGGTGCTGCACGGCTCGTTCTCAGGGCCGCAATTCACCAACATGATGGCCTCGATGCCGGAAGTGAAGTTCGACAAGACGCCGCGCGGCATCGCCGTCCGCTCGATCCGCAAGCAGGACGACGGCCGTGTGTTTTACCGCGTCACCGAGGCTGCCCCCCCACCTTGCGCGTCGTGCCGAACCCGCGCGTAGCGCAGTTCGCCCGGGTCGAGTCGATCGGCTGGACGCTGCCGATCGACGACGTTTCTTTCCGCATCTACGTCGCCGGCCGCGTCAAGAATTCCGGCGACATCGGCCGCATGCGCTCGAAATTCAACGGCAAGTTCTGGTGGGACATGACGGAAGAAGAGCACCAGCAATTCCCCGGCGACTACGAGGCCCAGGTCGGCCAAGGTCCCCAGACCGTCCACTCCGAGGAGCATTTCGGCCAGAGCGACCGCGGCATCCTGATGATCCGGCGCATGCTGGGCGACCAGCTCGAGGCGATGGAAGCAGGCCGCAACCCCGTCGGCGTCTCGTTCGACACGAGCGCGGCTCCGGTCGAGTTCGAAGCGGGGAACTACATCCGCGAGGGCTGAGCAGCCCTACCAAGGCTGGACCAACGACAACAACAAAGACAAATTGGGGGGCGCGATGGTCGATCTGACGTCACAAATGTCGGTGCAAACGGCAGCCGCGGCAAAGCCCACGGCGCGGCGATATTACGTGCTGGGCTTGCTCACCATCATCTACGCGCTGAACTTCCTCGACCGCACGATCTTCAACGTCCTGATCGAGCCGATCAAGAAGGAGTTCCAGCTCAGCGATACCATGATGGGCCTGCTCGCGGGCTTCGGCTTCGCGCTGTTCTATTCCCTGCTCGGCATTCCCATCGCGCGCGTCGCCGACCGGCTCAACCGCCGCAACATCGTGGCGCTCGCCTTCGCGTTCTGGAGCGCGATGACTGCGCTGTGCGGCATGGCCTCGAGCGTCACTGCGCTGGCCTTCGCCAGAATCGGCGTCGGCATCGGCGAATCCGCGGGCTCGCCGGCCTCGCAGTCGATCGTCGCAGATCTCTTTGCAAAGAACGAGCGCCCACACGCGCTCGGCATCTACGCCATCGGCACCTATCTCGGCGTCTTCCTCGGCTATTTCGTCGGCGGCTATGTCAACCAGCACTATGGCTGGCGCATGGCCTTCTATGTCGCGGGCGTGCCGGGCATGCTGCTTGCGCTGATCCTGTGGCTGACGATCTCGGAGCCGAAGCGTGGCGCGATGCAGGAGAATTTCGTGCCCGAACCGCTCGGGCCGACGCTGAGTTTCCTCGCCTCGCAGCGAAGCTTCGTCATCGTGCTGATCGGCTTCTGCCTCACCACCTACACGAACTACGCGACTGCGGCCTGGATTCCGCCGTTCCTGGCGCGCGTGCACCATCTGTCGAGCGCCGAGATCGGCACCTATGCCGGCACCCTCAAGGGGCTCGCCGGCATGGCGGGCACCCTGCTCGGCGGCTTCGTCGTGGCGAAAATCAGCCTCCGCGACGACCGCTGGAAGCTGTGGGCGCCGGCGATCACCTCCGGCCTCGCCGGCCCCGTCTTTGCGCTGTGCATGCTGACGCAGGACTTTGCGATGATGGTCGCGATGCTGGCGCTGACCTCGTTCCTGGTCGGCTTCCATCTCGGGCCGATCTTTGCGATCGCGCAGACGGTGGCGAAGCCGAGCATGCGCGCGCTCGCCTCCGCGCTGATCGCGCTCACCGCAACCTGCTTCGGCCAGGGCGTCGGCCCGCTCGCCGTCGGCGTGGTCAACGACGCCCTGAAGGGCAGCTACGGCGCCGACGCCGTGCGCTATTCCCTGCTCTCGGCAGCGGTCACGACCACGCTCGGCGCCCTGCTGTTCATCTGGGCGGCGCGCACCATCCGCACCGACATCCAGCGGGCGAGCTGAGCCCGCTCAGGCGTTCATGAAGGCGAGCATGTCGGCAATCAACCGCTCGCTGTGCGTCAGCGGCAGCGGATGCGGCGCGCCTTCGTAGACGATCAGCTTGCTGCCCTTGATCAGCTTTGCGGTCTTGGCGCCCGTCAGTGGCAGCGGCGCGCTGGCATCCTTGTCGCCATGGAGGATCAGCGTCGGCCGATCGATCCTGGCGGCAGCCGCGCGCAGATCGGCGAACGCAGTCGCTTCGCGGCACGCCAGCGCCACCGGCAGCGGCACGCTCAGCATCATCTCGCGGATCCAGGTCCGCGTGATCTCGGGCGTGTCAGGAGTGAAGAACGGCGCTTCGTTCGCCGCAATCCACTTTGCGAAGTCGCGCGCCATAGCCGCGTTGTCAGCCTCGATCATCGCCTTCGGAACTGCATCCGGATTGTCCTCGGTCTTGACCAGGAACGGCGTCGTTGGCGCGACCAGCACCAGCCTTGCGATCCGGTCCGATCCGTAACGCCTCAGATAATTCACCGCCTCAGCCGTTCCCATCGAGAATCCCACCAGCGTGACGTCACGCAGGTCGCGCGCCTCAATGACGGCGGCAACGTCATCGGTCAGCGTCTCCAAATCATAGCCCGAAGACGGCATCTCGGACCGGCCATGCCCGCGCCTGTCAGGCGCCACGCAGCGGAAGCCTTTTGCGTCGAGGGCTGCAATCTGGCTGCCCCAGGTGCTGGCGTTGAAGGTCCAGGCCGTCAGCAGCAGCACCGGTGACCCGCTGCCCCAATCCTGCACGAACAGCTTTGTGCCGTCCCTCGCGGTCACATAGGGCGATCGCACAGTCTGCTGGGCTGCGGCCACTGGCGCACTCCCACCCGATGCCGCCGCAAGGGCGGTGCCAAGCAATGTGGCTTCGAGGACGGTTCGACGGTTCATGGTGCTTCTCCCTTGCCGGATCGTTCGCGGCGGATGAGAACGATCATGAAGAACGGATTTGGCCTCCGCGATTACGCGGCAGGTAAGACCGTTGAAGACGCCGATCTGGCCGTCAGCACCGGCCCTTCAGCCGCTCCTCGGCGAAGCCAGCCGGATGGGCCAGATGAAACCATTTTGCGGAACCCGCGAAACGATCCGGAAACAGATGGTCCTTAAGACATCAGGCCACAGACGGCGCCAAAGCCCGTCGGGAGGCTCGGATGAACCACTCAATTCACTCTGCAGATCGGGGTACCCACCTGAAGATCGTGGTGGTGGCGCTGGTGGCTGGTATCGCAGTGGCCGCCTTCGGGATCGCAGCCCGTACCAATGCTGATTACAGCCAGACCGCCCAGTCCACCCACGTGATCAAGGCCGGCAAGCCGGTGGCAATCACGAACTCGGGCACCTCTCAGATCCGCTGATTGCGGAAAAAAGGTCCGGTTTGAGACGAAATGGCCGCCCTGGGGCGGCCTTTTGCTTTTGGCCAATGTCTGAGGGGATCAGGCCAAGCTGTTGAATCAATGGGGCCTGCGCCGCGCAGTACTCCCGCCAGAACCGGCGGTAGGCCGCCTCCACGTGGCGCGTATAGGTCGCGCCATCCGGGCCGACAGCTTCCGCCTCAAGGCGGCCAGTGCAGCCGGGTCGCCCCGCAAGCCGCTTTGCAATCGCGATGTAGGTTTCATCGTCCTCCGCGACCCAGTCGTCGACCAATTGTCCCCGGAAATTGCCTGTGGAGCTTGTAACACCATTGATTGATTCGGCGCCCGGAGGCAGCCGTCCGGACCGTAGCGATACGGTCCCGCCCGGCACCAACAGGCGTTTGCTCCCCGTGAACGCAACGTCCTTGACTTCACCATGGCCCCCCTTTAAGTCCCCCCTCGTTCCGCGCGGACACGCACGCGTCACGCGGGAGTAGCTCAGTTGGTTAGAGCGCCGGCCTGTCACGCCGGAGGTCGCGGGTTCGAGCCCCGTCTCTCGCGCCATTCATTCAATGGCTTAGCAGCAAGTCCCCGCGAGAGTTTCAACCTTTCCCGCTACCGAGTTTCAACTTTCTGAGCTCGTTCTGTTCCGAACCCAGCAGCCTTCGGCCGATTTTGCGCGCCTCGTCTGCCGCGGTCGCGAGAGGCTTGTCAAAAAAATCGGCCCCCTCTTGAAACCAAAAACGACTTTGCTAATTCTCAGATCGCCGCCGAACGGTGGCGTCAGGGCGCCTGATGGGCCCTGGCCAGGGAGACGGGCACCGGTCGTGTCCGGTGCCGCTCGTATCCATCTTGCTCTTAGGAGGATTTGGCTATGCGCACTTACGATTTCGCCCCCCTCTGGCGTTCGACCATCGGGTTCGACCGCCTTCTTGACCTCGCCGAAATTGCCCAGCGGGCCAGCGAGGACAACTACCCTCCCTATAACATCGAGCGACTGACCGACGATCGCTACCAGATTTCGCTGGCGGTCGCGGGGTTCGCGCCCGACGACATTTCGATCACCGCCGAGCAGAACGTGGTCACCATCGAGGGCAGCAAACCGGACAAAGCGGAGCGTGAGTTCCTGTACCGGGGGATTTCCACCCGGAGCTTCAAACGACAGTTCACCCTTGCGGAATATGTCCAGGTCCAAAGCGCCGCATTCGACAACGGCCTGCTGAAGATCGAGCTCGTTCGCGAAATTCCGGAAGCCATGAAGCCGCGCCGCATCGCGATCAGCGATGTCCCGGCGGACAACGTGCGGAAACTGGAAGCAAGGGCGGCTTGAGCTTCGGCGGAGCCGTGCTCGGGCGCGGCTCCGATACATTCGTCAAAGAAAGGGAGAGAACCATGCGGCCGACGACCGCCAATGACAATGTTCTTAATTTCAACACGCTTCTTCACCCCGGCATGATGTTTGAATCTCCGGCAGATGTTGTGGATCATCCGAGCCTGACCACCGCGGAGAAGCGGGCCATTCTCGCATCATGGGCATCAGATGCGTCCACCATGGCATCTTGTCCCGGCATGCGCGCGCCCGCGGAGCTTCGAAAGCCGGCATCGATCGACGAGATCCTTGACGCCTTGCGGGCCCTTGACGGCGGGCCCGGAACGCCTCCCGGCGGAAAGCCCTACCGCCTGCGGTCGACCGATCGCGCCATGGCAGCGTGATGCAGGCGAGGAGGTCTCAGCAATGATCGATGCAAAATTGGCTCAGCTGCGCGCCCACCGCCAGAACGTCAACCGCTATCGCCGGCTGCTTGGTACCAAGCTGTCGCCGCTCGAACGCCAGTATATCGAACGGCGGCTGTCCGAGGAGAGTGCAGCCATCGACACCCTTGCGGCTTCGACCTTTCCCATTACCTTCAGCGACCCGAGGCGGGAGGCACCGCATCCAGTGGAGATGTCGGCATGAACCCGACCGTCGATCTGCTGGCTCGCGGAAGCGAAAGGGTGATCAGCCATTATCGCTGGTTGCCCCAACGTACCGCGAACGACGAGGAGCGCGCAGCTTATGAACGGCGAATTGCCGAGGAACAGCGGCTGCTTGCTCAGCTTGCCCGGAATCAGCTGCCAGCGGTCATACGTTCTTGAGAGGTTGGCGAAATCAGAAACTCGGCGCGGCTCGCCGCGCCGAGACAAGCCATTCCAGAACGGCACACGGCACCGGCTGTGGAGAGACTCCTTTTTCACAACATAGACAAACCCTCAGCCGGTCCCAGTCAATAAATTGACCTTTGTGGGGCTACGTTGGCTGGCCCTCGTTCGGACCAGCGGAAGAACGCCGATTTGCCTGGCAAATCAAACGAAAACCGGCCTCCCGGATGGCCGGCGTAGTCAGTCCCATCCCGAATCGTCTAGGCCTTGCGGGAACTTGGCAGTTTGGGAGCCGGCCAGCTTCCGCGCGACACCCGAGGAGGCCAGACATGGCGAAGAAGGCAGCTGCTCCAGCCACGATCACGCTCAAGCACCTCGCGGCCGACATCGCGGAGAGCCAGGACCTCTCGAAGAAGCACGCCGAGGCCGTCCTGACCGACATGGTCGACCTGATCGCCAAGCACCTCAAGAAGGGCGACCGCGTCCGCATCGTCGGGCTCGGCATCCTGCAGGTCCGCAAGCGCGCCGCCCGCACCGGCCGCAATCCGGCCACGGGGGAGCCCATCCACATCAAGGCCAGCAAGAAGGTCGCATTCCGCCCGGTCAAGGAACTGAAAGAGGCGATCTAGCCGGCCACGTTTGTTAAGCCTGATCCGCACTGGTCCCGTCGCAACGCGGCCTGCTTTTCTGGTATACTGGCAGTTCCCCTGACCCGGTGGTTTGACCAGACATGTCTCTGACCTTCGCGCATACCGTGACCGAGCGCTTCCTGCGCTACGTCACCATCGACACCCAGTCCGATCCGAATTCCCCGACCTCGCCATCGACCGAGAAGCAGAAGGATCTCGGCCGCGTTCTCGTCACCGAGCTGAAGGCCATAGGCGTCACGGACGCCCATCTCGACGATTACGGCTATGTCTACGCAACGATCCCGGCCAACACCGACAAGAAGGTGCCGGTGATCTGCTTCTGCTCGCACATGGACACCTCGCCCGACGTCACCGGCAGGGACGTCAAGCCACAAGTCGTGAAGAACTATCGCGGCGGCGACATCACCTTGGCCGGCGATACCACCCAGGTGATCCGCTTCGCCGAACATCCCGCGCTGAAGAATCAGATCGGCAACGACATCATCACCACCGACGGCACCACGCTGCTCGGTGCCGACAACAAGGCCGGCGTCGCCGAGATCATGGATGCCGCGTATTTCCTCGTCAACAATCCCGATGTGAAGCACGGCACCATCAAGATCCTGTTCACGCCGGACGAGGAGATCGGCCGCGGCGTCGACAATGTCGACATCAAGAAGCTCGGAGCCGAGTTCGGCTACACCATGGACGGCGAGAGCGCGGGCTCCGTCGAGGACGAGACGTTTTCGGCTGACGGCGCCACCATCACCATCACCGGCGTCAGCGCCCATCCCGGCTACGCCAAGGGCAAGATGGAGCACGCGATCAAGATCGCGGCGGCCATCGTCGAGCGTCTGCCCAAGGAAGGCTGCTCGCCCGAGACGACCTCAGGCAAGCAAGGCTTCCTGCATCCGGTCGGCATCGAAGGCGCGCTGGAACAGGCGACCCTCTCCTTCATCGTGCGCGACTTCACCGAGGAAGGGCTGAAGGACAAGGAGGTCCTGCTCGAGACCATCGTCAAGGACGTGATGAAGGATTTTCCGCGCTCGACCTACAAGTTCGAGGTGCGCGAGCAGTACCGCAACATGAAGCAGGTGATCGACCGTCACCCGCACATCCTCGAATACGCCATCGAGGCGATCCGCCGTGCCGGCCTGCGCCCGATGCGCACCGCGATCCGCGGCGGCACCGACGGCTCGCGGCTGTCCTTCATGGGCCTGCCCTGCCCCAACATCTTTGCCGGCGAGCACGCGTTTCATTCCCGGCTGGAATGGGTGAGCCGGCAGGACATGGAGAAGGCGGTCCAGACCATCGTGCATCTCGCGATGATCTGGGAAGAGAAGGCGTAGCGCCTCCACTCGATGATGCGATGTGGCCCGGCTTGCTTCGGGCCACATCCTGCAAATTACGCCAATGGCCGCACACGCGGGCTGCGATCGAGTTCCCCACACGTAACAATGTTGCGGGTCGACACTGTTCCTGTCGCTATGCTACCCGAAGCGGATCAGGAACTGAGTGACCTCGTGACCGCGATCCGCCGCTTCTACCGCATTCGCAACCTGCGCAATTGGCGCGGGCTCGTGGCTGTGCTGGTGGCAACCCTGTACCTGCTCTCAGGCGTGCTGCACGGCGCGCACGACATTGATGTCACCAGCCCCTCCGGTGGGTCGGAGATCGCCTCGATCCTCGACAACGGTTCCGTCCATGGCGATCACAAGGCCATCGGCGGCCATCACTGCCACGGCTGCTTCTCTGTGGCCGTCGCGCAGCCGATGCAGTCCCAAATCGTGGCCGACATCGTTGCCGCGCCGGTTCCGCAGCGCGCGCTCGCGCTGATCGGCATCGCGCCCGATACCGACTCCCGGCCCCCTAAACACCTGACCTGAACTGATCAGCCGGGCGCTGCGTGCGCCCACGATGCTATTGTTCACAGGTCCCCCCATGTCTTGCAGACGGACTGCCGCGCGCTTTTCGTGCGCGATGGCGATTATCGTCAGCCCCTGGCTGACGCAGCACGCCCACGCCCAGACGCTCACGATGCGCGCCGCGCTCTCGCGCGCGCTGGCCGCGAGCCCGCGCCTGACCGCGGCGGAGCGCGATGTCGGCATCGCCACCGGCCAGCGCATCCAGGCCGGTGCCCTGCTCAATCCGGAACTGTCCTACGAGCAGGACAATTCGTTCGGGTCGGGCATCTATCGCGGCACCAAATCGGCCGAGACCACGCTCCAGATCAGCCAGGCCTTTGAGCTGTTCGGCAAACGCGAGGCGCGGATCGCAGCCGGCGCGGCCGGCATCGAAGTCGCTGCGATCCAGCGCAAGGCTGTCAGACTGGAGGTGCTGTCGGAAACCGCGATCGCCTTCCTCAGCGTGCTCGGTGCGCAGCGGCGCATCCAGATCCTCGACGAGCAGATCAGCGCGATCGACAAGCTGACGCCGCTCTTGCGACGCCGCGTCGAGGCCGGCGCCTCCTCGCCGGCCGAAACCGGCCGCGCCGAAGTCGCCTCCGCCCTGGTGAAGGCCGACCGCGAGCGCTTCAAGGCGACGCTGGCCAGCGCGCGGCGCGAGCTCGCGGTGCTGATGGGCGATCCCGCGGCAAAATTCGGCGAGGTCTCGGGACGTCTCGACACCATGGGCAAGCCGCCCGCCTTCCAGTCGGTGGTCGCCGCCATCGATGCCAACCCGCAGCTGGTGCGCTGGACCGCAGTCTATGCCCAGCGCAACGCCGAGCTGCTGATGGCGCGGCTGAGGCCCTATCCCGACGTGCGCATCGCCGCCGGCTGGCGCCATTTCAACGAGACCAATGACGACGCAGTCCGCCTCTCCGTCTCGGTGCCGATCCCCGTATTCGACCAGAACCAGGGCAACATCCTCTCGGCGCAGGAGAGTCTCGCCAAGACCCGCGCCGAGCGCGAGGCCAACCGCAACACGCTGATCGTGGTCGCCGGCCGCGCCTACGACTCGCTCCAAGGCTCGCTGCGCGAGCTTGCGGTGCTGCGCGAGACCGCGATTCCCAAGGCGACCGAAGCGGCTGACGCGATCTCGCAGGGCTACGGCCAGGGCCGCTTCACACTGCTGGAAGTTCTCGACGCCCAGGCGAGCGTGACGCAGGCACGGCTGCGCGAGCAGGAAGCGCTACAAAACTTCCACGCCGGCGTTGCCACCATCGAAGGTCTCGTCGGCAATCCCTTTGCGCTGGCGCGGGAGAGCGCACGATGAAGGCATCCTCCACCATCCTCGTCGCCATCATTGCCGCCGCGCTCGGCGCCTACGGCTATTCCCTGCTCGCCCCGGCCAAGCTTGCGCCCGCCGCGCATACCGAAGAGAAGAAGCCGGAGAAGCCGAACGACCACGTCGAGCAGGACGAGCACGGCGCCGACCGCATCCGCATCTCCGACGTCAAGCTCGCCGCTGCCGGCGTGACGCTCGCGGAAGCCGCAGGCACTACGCTGACCGATACGCTGTCCTTCAACGGCATTTTGCGCACCAACCAGGAGGCCGTGGTGCAGGTGACCCCGCGTTTCCCGGGCCTCGCCAAATCGATCCGGAAGCGCATCGGTGACACGGTCGGCAAGGACGATCTGCTCGCCACGATCGAGAGCAACCAGAGCCTCACCGTCTACGAGCTGAAGGCGCCAATCGCCGGCACCATGATCGAACGCCAGATTTCGCTCGGCGAATATGCTTCCGAGCAGAAACCGGCCTTCGTCGTCGCCGACCTCTCGACCATCTGGGTCGATCTCTCGATTTACCGGCAGGACCTCAAGCGTGTCCGCCTCAACGACGAAGTGCTGATCGATCCCGATGATGGCCGCGGCGAGATCAAGGGCACGATCTCCTACATCGCCCCGATCGGCTCGAGCGAGACCCAGACCGCGCTGGCGCGCGTGGTGCTGCCAAATCCCGACGGGCGCTTGCGCCCCGGTCTGTTCGTCACGGCACGGCTGATCCTCGCCGCCCGCAACGTCGGGGTCGCCGTGCGCCGCAGCGCGATCCAGACGCTCGAAAACAGGACCATCGTGTTCGTCCGCGAGGACGTCGACAAGATCGAGGCGCGGCCCGTGGAGCTTGGGGATTCCGATCCGCAGTTCGTCGAAATCCGCGCCGGTCTATCCGTCGGCGAACACTACGTCGCCGAAAACAGCTTCGTCGTGAAGGCGGAGATGGGCAAGGGCGAGGCCCAACATGATTGAGCGCCTCATCGCCGTCTCGCTGCAACAGCGCTGGCTGGTGCTCCTGCTCGCGCTCGGTGCCGTCGCCTTCGGAGCCTGGAATTTCCAGCGGCTTCCGATCGACGCCGTGCCAGATATCACCAACGTCCAGGTTCAGATCAACACCCGCGCGCCCGGCTACTCTCCGTTGGAGACCGAGCAGCGCATCACCTTCCCCGTCGAGACCGCGATGGGCGGCCTGCCCAAGCTCGACCATACCCGCTCGCTGTCGCGCTACGGCCTGAGCCAGGTCACGGTCGTGTTCCAGGATGGCACTGACATCTATTTTGCGCGACAGCTCGTAGGCGAGCGCATCCAGCAGGTGAAGGACCAGATTCCGGCGGGAGTTGAGGTCGCGATGAGCCCGGTCTCGACCGGGCTCGGCGAAATCTTCATGTACACGGTCGAGGCGAAGGCCGGCGCGAAGACGCAAGCCGGCCACGACTATTCGTTGACGGACCTGCGCACCGTGCAGGACTGGATCATCCGGCCGCAGCTTCGCAACGTGCCGGGGGTGATCGAGGTCAACACCATCGGCGGCTTCGAGCGGCAATTCCACGTGCTGCCGGACCCCGGCAAGCTGATGGCCTACCGGCTCGGCTTTCGCGACGTCATGACAGCGCTCGCCGCCAACAACGCCAACGTCGGCGCCGGCTATATCGAGCGCAACGGCGAGCAATATCTGGTCCGCTCGCCGGGCCAGGTCAGCAATATCAGCGAAATCCGGGACATCGTGATCGGCTCGCGCAACGGCAATCCGGTCAGGATCAGGGATGTCGCGACCGTTACGGAGGGGCGCGACCTGCGCACAGGCGCGGCGACGCGCGACGGCGAGGAAACCGTGCTCGGCACCGCCATGCTGCTGATCGGCGAAAACAGCCGCGCGGTGGCGACCAGCGTTGCGGCCCGTCTCGCGGACATCGCCAAATCGCTGCCCGAGGGCGTCGTCACCCGCACCGTTTATGACCGCACCCATCTGGTCGAGGCCACCATCCGCACCGTCGAGAACAACCTTCTCGAAGGCGCAGCCCTGGTGGTGGGCGCGCTGTTCCTGATCCTCGGCAACATCCGCGCCGCGCTCGTCGCGGCCTGCGTCATTCCGCTGTCCATGGCCATGACGGTCACCGGCATGGTCGAGACCAAGGTCAGCGCCAATCTGATGAGCCTGGGGGCGATCGACTTCGGCATCATCGTCGATGGTGCCGTGATCATCGTCGAGAATTGTTTGCGGATGCTCGCCGAAGCCCAGCGCGAGAGAGCCAGGCTGCTCACCACGTCCGAACGGCTGCGCACGATCCTGCGCGGGTCGAGCGAGGTCATCAAGCCGAGCCTGTTCGGAACACTGATCATCGCGGTGGTCTATTTGCCCGTGCTCACGCTGACGGGCGTCGAGGGCAAGATGTTCACGCCGATGGCGCTCACCGTGCTGATGGCACTCGGCGCCGCCGCGCTGTTCTCCATCACCTTCGTGCCGGCGGCCGTAGCCCTCTTTGTCACCGGCAAGGTGTCCGAGCACGAAAACCTGTTCATGCGGCTGGCGAGGCGCGCCTATCTCCCCCTGCTCCGCCTTGCCCTCGACAATCGCGTCGCGGTCGCCATTATGGCCGCAATCATCGTCATTGCAAGCGGCGTGTCTGCGTCACGCATGGGTGGCGAGTTCATCCCGAGCCTGGACGAAGGCGACGTAGCGCTGGCCTCGATCAGGATTCCCGGCACCAGCCTCACGCAATCGCTGGACCTGCAGAAGGCGCTGGAAAAGCGCATCACGCAGATTCCCGAGGTGAAAGAATTCTTCACCCGTATCGGCACGGCCGAGGTCGCCACCGATCCGATGTCGCCGGCGCAGACCGACGGCTACATCATGCTCAAGCCGCGCGCCGAGTGGCCGAACCCGGGCAAGCCAAAATCGGAGGTGATCGAGGCCATCGACAAGGCCGGCGACGACATTCCCGGCAGCGCCTATGAAATCTCCCAGCCGGTCCAGCTCCGCGTCAACGAGTTGATCTCCGGCGTGCGTAGCGACGTCGGCATCAAGGTTTTTGGCGACGACCTCGACATCCTGCAAGGTGCAGCGAAACAGGTGGAGGCCGCGATCCGCGGCATTCGCGGCGCCAGCGACGTCAAAATCGAGCAGGTCTCGGGCCTGCCGATCCTCACCGTCCGGCTCGACCGTCAGGCGCTCGCCCGCTACGGCCTCAGCATCGGTGAGGTGCAGGGCATCGTCGAGATCGCGGTGGGCGGCAAGTCCGCCGGCAAGCTGTTCGAGGGCGATCGCCGCTTCGAGATCGTCGTGCGTCTCCCGGAGCATCTGCGCGGCAATCTCGATGCGATCCGAGCTATCCCGATTCCGCTGCCGCCCGGCGAGGACGCGAGCGCGCCGATCCGAACGGCGTTGCCGGGCTCCCCTCTCGCCCAGATGCGCTATGTGCCGCTGTCGTCGGTCGCAACCGTCGACGCGACGCCCGGACCGAACCAGATCAGCCGCGAAAACGGCAAGCGGCGGATCGTCGTCACCGCCAATGTCCGCGCACGTGATCTCGGCTCCTTCGTCGCGGAGGCCGAAGCCGCCGTCACCGAGAAGGTGAAACTGCCGCCGGGCTACTGGATCGGCTGGGGCGGCCAGTTCGAGCAGCTGGTTTCCGCCAGCAAACGGCTGACAATCGTCGTGCCGGTGGCGCTCGCGCTGGTGTTCCTGCTGCTGTTCATGAGCATGGGATCGATGGCGGATGCGGCGCTGGTGTTCTCCGGGGTGCCGCTGGCGCTGACCGGCGGCGTCGCGGCCCTCTTGCTGCGCGGCATCCCGCTGTCGATTAGCGCCGGGGTCGGATTCATCGCGCTGTCGGGCGTGGCCGTACTCAACGGGCTCGTCATCATCGCCTTCATCGAGCGTCTGCGCAGCGAGGGGCACCCCATCGCGGAGGCCGTGCGCGAGGGCGCGCTGACGCGACTGCGACCGGTGCTGATGACGGCGCTGGTCGCCTCGCTCGGCTTCGTGCCGATGGCGCTCGCCACCGGTGCCGGCGCCGAGGTGCAGCGGCCGCTGGCAACCGTCGTGATCGGCGGCATCATCTCCTCGACGGTGCTGACGCTACTCGTGCTGCCGGCGCTCTACATACTGTTCCGGCGTGACGGCGCGGGCGAAACGCCTACAATGGCGCCTGATTTGGCGATTTCCGGAGAGCGCTAGGTTTGGGCAGTCACGACCACCACGGCCATCACCACCATGACCACAGCCACGCGCATGATCATGCCCACGGTCATGGTCATGTCCATGCGCCTGCCGATTTCGGCAAGGCGTTCGCGATCGGCATTGTGCTCAACACCGCGCTGGTCGTGGCCGAGGCGGTCTATGGCTATCTCGGCAACTCCACAGCGCTGCTGGCGGATGCCGGCCATAATCTGTCCGACGTGCTCGGCCTGGTCGTGGCCTGGGGCGCATCGATCGCGGCGCAGCGCGCACCGAGCGGCCGTTTCACCTATGGCTTTCGCGCCTCCACGATCCTGGCGGCGCTCGCGAATGCGGTGTTCCTGCTGGTCGCAACAGGCGCGATCGGCTGGGAAGCGATCCTGCGGCTGCGCGAGCCCGAGCCGGTCGCGGGCGTCACCGTGATGGTGGTGGCCGGCATCGGCATCTTCATCAACGGCTTTACCGCCCTGCTGTTCGCAAGCGGACGCAAGGACGACATCAACATCGAAGGCGCGTACTTGCACATGGCCGCCGACGCTGCGGTCTCGCTCGGCGTCGTCGTCTCGGCCGCGCTGATCATCTGGACCGGCTGGCTCTGGCTCGATCCCGTCACCAGCCTCGTCATCTGCGCGAGCATTTTGTGGGGCACGACCAGCCTGCTGCGCGGCTCCATCGACATGTCGATGGCGGCCGCGCCGAAGGGCACCGACCTCGTCGCTATCAGGGCGTTTTTGCTGGCGCGGCCCGGCGTATCAGCGATCCACGATCTCCACGTCTGGCCGATCTCGACCACCGAGACGGCGCTGACCTGCCATCTCGTGATGCCCGCCGGCACCGCCGACGCGTTCCTGATGGAGACCGCGCAGCTGCTGAAGACATCTTTCCGCATCGGCCACACCACGCTCCAGGTCGAGACGCATCCCGACAATGGCTGCGCGCTGGCGCCGGATGATGTGGTTTAGGACTCACGGGCCCATCCGCGCCGTCACGATCCAGATCGCGCCCTGCAGCGCCACGTTCTGCCCTTTCACGAACGGAGCGAGCGTCTCGCGGATCGACGCCTTGGCGGCCTGATACGTCTCCGGAGGATGGCCCTGCAGCGCGCGGCTGGCGGGGCCGATCTGGAGTGAGCCGTCGACGGCAGCATCGAGACCGCCGCCAATGGCGATGTCCATCGCAAGATTATGCGGCTCCATCGCCACGTCGACGAAACCGGCGCCCTTGAGGATGCGTATCACGCGCTCTTCCGCGGCGAAGGCGAACGGGCCTGGCTCTTCCGGCCCGACCGGCGGCATCTTCGGAACGTGTTTGTAGACCGCCATCAGCGGCGCCATCATCCACGGGTTTTCCTTCGGCTCGCGCCAGCAGGCAAACGCGAGCCGCCCGGTCGGCTTCAGCGCGCGACGAAGATTAGTGAAGGATACGACGGGATCGGCAAAGAACATCACGCCGAAGCGCGAGGCGAGCAGATCAAAACTCGCCGGCTCGAACGGATGGACCGTCGCATCCGCCAGCGCGAAATCGAGCGGCAGCCCCTTCGGCGCCATCGCGCGTGCCTGCGACAGCATCGGATCGGACACATCGAGGCCGAGCGCAAATCCATTCGGTGTGACAGCTTTCGCGAATGCAAAGGTCGTTGCACCGGAGCCGCAGCCGACATCGAGGACGCGCTCACCCGGCCTGGGCTTGGCACGGTCGATCAGCACGTCGGCAATGGGCCCGAGCAGACTCTCTTGCGCCGTGTGTCGGTCGGCCCAGCGCTGCCCGCTTGGGCCATTCCAATAGGCGATCTGGTCGGCGTTCTGTTCGTGCCCGCTTGGCTGATGCATTAGGCCCTCCCTCGCTCGACAAAGCTCATTGCGAAGGTTGGCTTGCCGAGCCGCAGCTCGCGTTGAAAAGCCCGCCTTCGCCCTGTTGGGCTCCGGCGTGGCCCAGCCTCGCTTCGCGAGCGCAGGCTGGTGGGCGGTCACGGATTCGAACCGCGGACCCTCTCGGTGTAAACGAGATGCTCTAACCAGCTGAGCTAACCGCCCCACGGCGCTTCTTTATCCCTACCCACCCCGTACGGGCAAGTACGGAACGTCAATCCCCGGGCCTTCAATCCCCCGGCCGCCCCGGCAGCAGCGGGACCGCGTCGATCCACACCGCGGCCGACTGGCACCAGATCTGCCTGACGGGGCGCAATTTGTCGCGCTGGCGGATGCTGCCCCAGCGGATGCCCCAATCGTCGGTCTGGTCGCCCTCGCCGCTGGTGAACAGCGGGGAACCGCAGTCGGCGCAAAAATGCTGGAAACGCATCCGGCCGTTGTCGCCGCGCTTGCCGTAGACCTTCGGCGTGCCGCCGGTGACGTGCACGTCGGCACCGGTGCAGATCGCTGTCACCCGGAACGGCGATCCCGTCAGGGTCTGGCAGTCGCGGCAGTGGCAGACCGAGACGGTGTCAGGGTCTATTTCGGCCTCAAAGGTGATCTTTCCGCAATGGCAGCGACCGTCGACCCGCATCGCCCGCGTCCCTTTCCCCAAAGCAAAAACGGCGCCCGAAGGCGCCGTTTTATCATCTTTTCGAATTGCGATCTCAGTGAGCGGTCAGGCCGCCGGCGGCTTCGTCGCCGTCCGGCTTCACCGTCACCTTGGTGTCCTCTTCCCAGACGATCGGCACGGGCTTCTTCACCAGCGCCTTGGCGACGACATCGTCGAGACGGGAGACCGGGATGATCTCCATGCCGCCCTTGATCGCATCGGAAATCTCCGTGAGATCCTTGGCGTTGTCCTCGGGGATCAGCACAGTCTTGATGCCGCCGCGGGCAGCCGCGAGCAGCTTCTCCTTCAGGCCGCCGATCGGCAGCACGCGGCCGCGCAGCGTGATCTCGCCGGTCATCGCGACATCGTGCCGGACCGGGATGCCGGTCATGACCGAAATGATCGCGGTGGCCATGGCCACGCCCGCCGACGGACCGTCCTTCGGCGTCGCGCCTTCCGGCACGTGCACGTGGATGTCGCGCCGGTCGAACAGCGGCGGCTCGATGCCGTAGACGATCGCGCGCGAGCGGACATAGGACGCTGCCGCCGAGATCGATTCCTTCATGACGTCACGCAGATTGCCCGTGACCGTCATCTTGCCCTTGCCGGGCATCATGACGCCTTCGATGGTCAAGAGCTCGCCGCCGACATCGGTCCAGGCCAGGCCGGTGACGATGCCGACCTGCGGCTCGCTCTCGATCTCGCCGAAGCGGTACTTCGGCACGCCGAGCAACTCTTCCAGAGTCTTCTCGGTGACCTTGACCGACTTCTTTTTGGAGATCATCAGCTCCTTCACCGCCTTGCGGGCGAGTGTGGAGAGCTCACGCTCCAGATTACGCACGCCCGCTTCGCGGGTGTAGCGGCGGATCAGCAGCAGCAGCGCGTCGTCGTCGATCGAGAACTCCTTGGAGTCCAGGCCGTGCTTGGACACCGCGGTCGGGATCAGGTGCTTGCGCGCGATCTCGACCTTCTCGTTCTCGGTGTAGCCGGCGATCCGGATGATTTCCATGCGGTCCATCAGCGGTCCCGGAATATTCAGCGTATTCGCGGTCGTGATGAACATCACGTTGGACAGATCGTAGTCGACCTCGAGATAGTGGTCGTTGAAAGTCGCGTTCTGCTCGGGATCCAGGACCTCGAGCAGCGCCGAGGACGGATCGCCGCGGAAATCGGCGCCCATCTTGTCGATCTCGTCCAGCAGGAACAGCGGATTGGACGACTTCGCCTTGCGCATCGACTGGATGATCTTGCCGGGCATCGAGCCGATATAGGTGCGGCGGTGACCGCGGATCTCGGCCTCGTCGCGCACACCGCCGAGCGAGACGCGCACGAACTCACGTCCGGTCGCCTTCGCGATCGACTTGCCGAGCGAGGTCTTGCCGACGCCGGGAGGACCGACGAGGCACAGGATCGGGCCCGTCAGCTTGTTGGCACGCGACTGCACCGCGAGATACTCGACGATACGCTCCTTGACCTTCTCCAGCCCGTAGTGATCGGAGTCCAGAATGGCCTGCGCCGCTTCCAGATCCTTCTTCACCTTGGACTTCTTGTTCCACGGGATCGACAGCAGCCAATCCAGATAGTTGCGCACGACGGTCGCTTCCGCGGACATCGGCGACATCTGACGCAGCTTCTTCAATTCATGCTGCGCCTTCTCGCGCGCTTCCTTGGAGAGCTTGGTCTTGGAGATCTTCTCTTCGAGATCGGCGAGCTCGTCGCGACCGTCGTCGTCGCCGAGTTCCTTCTGGATCGCCTTCATCTGCTCGTTGAGATAATACTCGCGCTGGGTCTTCTCCATCTGGCGCTTGACGCGCGAGCGGATGCGCTTCTCGACCTGCAGCACCGAGATCTCGCTCTCCATCAGGCCCAGCACCTTCTCCAGGCGCGTGGTGACGGACAGCGTTTCCAGGATTCCTTGCCGATCCGCGATCTTGACGGCGAGATGCGAGGCAACGGTGTCGGCGAGCTTGGCGAAATCGGTGATCGCCTGCACGACGCCAACGACCTCGGCCGAGATCTTCTTGTTGAGCTTCACATAGCTCTCGAAGTCGGACACGACCGAACGCGACAGCGCTTCCGCCTCGACCGACTTCGCATCGGTGTCGGCGAGCGCAACTGCGGTGGCTTCATAGTAATCGGCGCGATCGGTGTACTTCTGCACGCGCGCACGCTCGAGCCCTTCGACCAGCACCTTCACGGTGCCGTCGGGAAGCTTCAAGAGCTGCAGGACGCTTGCAAGCGTACCGGTCTCGTAAATGGCATCGGGCGCCGGATCATCGTCCGACGCGTTCTTCTGCGTCGCGAGCATGATCAGCGCGTCGTTCTTCATCACCTCTTCGAGCGCGCGGATCGACTTCTCGCGACCGACGAAGAGCGGAACGATCATGTGCGGGAAGACGACGATATCGCGCAGCGGCAACACGGGATAAGCGTGCGTCTCACCATGGACGATGGTTGGCCGGGGTTTTGGATTAGTCATGGCCTTTTCCTTTTGCTTTGCCCCCTCGCACGCAGTCCGCTTCTCTCATGCGCAACCGCCACAAGGTGCCGAGGTGATCCACAAAACCAGCCTACCATTTGAAGGTTGGACCGGGCTTGCCGGATCGGAACGGAGGCGAATCTTGAACAGAATTCTCGCTCGCCGCCGACATTAGGTGGCTATCGACCCGGGGGGTGTCAAGTCATTGAAAAACACGCGCCATCAGGCGCTTACGCACTGGAGTAAGCGACACAACGCCGGCTGCGGAGTACATGTCCGCAGCCGCTACTATGAATGACGTTTGGAGCGTTCCAACGCCGCAAAATCAGGCGCTGGCGTTCTCGACGGCGCGATCGGACCGATCGGCATAGATGTAGAGCGGACGCGCCGTGCCTTCCACAACTTCGCGGGAAATCACGACTTCTTCCACACCTTCCAGGCCCGGCAGGTCGAACATGGTCTCGAGCAGGATCGCTTCGAGGATCGAACGCAGACCACGCGCGCCGGTCTTGCGCTCGATCGCCTTGCGGGCAACCGCGCCAAGCGCCTCGTCGGCGAAGGTCAGCTCGATATTCTCCATCTCGAACAGCCGCTGGTACTGTTTCACCAGCGCGTTCTTCGGCTCGGTGAGGATCTTCTTCAGCGAAGCCTCGTCGAGATCCTCGAGCGTCGCCACGACCGGCAGACGACCGACGAACTCAGGGATGAGGCCGTACTTCAGGAGGTCCTCAGGCTCGACGTGACGGAAGATCTCGCCGGTACGGCGATCTTCCGGCGCCATCACCTGGGCGGCGAAGCCGATCGAGGTCGACCGGCCGCGCGTCGAGATGATCTTCTCGAGGCCGGCGAACGCACCGCCGCAGATGAACAGGATGTTGGTGGTATCCACCTGCAGGAACTCCTGCTGGGGATGCTTGCGGCCGCCCTGCGGCGGGACCGAAGCCACCGTGCCTTCCATGATCTTCAGCAGCGCCTGCTGCACACCCTCACCCGACACGTCGCGCGTGATCGAGGGATTGTCGGACTTGCGGCTGATCTTGTCGATTTCGTCGATATAGACGATGCCGCGCTGGGCGCGCTCGACATTGTAGTCCGCAGCCTGGAGCAGCTTCAGGATGATGTTCTCGACGTCCTCACCGACATAGCCGGCTTCGGTCAGCGTGGTCGCGTCCGCCATCGTGAACGGCACGTCCAGGATGCGGGCGAGCGTCTGCGCGAGCAGCGTCTTGCCTGAACCGGTCGGACCGATCAGCAGGATGTTCGACTTCGCGAGCTCGACATCGTTGTGCTTGGTCTGGTGGTTGAGGCGCTTGTAGTGGTTGTGCACCGCGACCGACAGGACCTTCTTCGCATGGCTCTGACCGATGACGTAATCGTCCAGGACCTTGCAGATTTCCTTCGGCGTCGGAATCCCGTCGCGCGACTTGACCAGCGAGGACTTGTTCTCCTCGCGGATGATGTCCATGCAGAGCTCGACGCACTCGTCGCAGATGAAGACCGTGGGACCCGCGATCAGTTTGCGGACTTCGTGCTGGCTCTTGCCGCAGAACGAGCAATATAGCGTGTTCTTGGAGTCGCTCGTGCCGACCTTACTCATTCATGTCTCCGTCCGCGGTTCGATCCCGTCCGCTCGATCGTCCCATCCCGAAACGTTGGCGGGTAAGGGATTCAAATAGAGCAAATTCCGTACCAAAAAAGACCCTACGCGTTACATCCCGTGCGAATCACGGTCACTCGATTCTCCGCGATCATAGCCGATCATTCGTAGCCAACCATGCTGTCACCCGACTATCAAGAATTCGCTAATCGGGGGCTCGCCGGCTACCCGTGACAATACCGTGATTTCACGTCTTGGCACGGGCGAAGTGATCGAAATCACCCCAGCGTTGCTGCATTACCACGAAAAAACGAGCACGAAAGCGGAACTTTCTGCCTGTCGCAGGGCGCAAAACTGGCTTTTTGCGCCGTTGCGAACGCGTTCTTAACCCGAACGCCGTGCTGACGATCCCCGCTAATTCCGAGGATCGCTGTTGCAGTCCCGGTAATGCTACTGGGTCTTCGCTGCCGCGGGCTCTTCCGCACGCTTGTCGATGACCTTGTCGACCAAGCCGAACTCCTTGGCGTCGTTGGCGGTCAGGAACTTGTCGCGCTCCAGCGCATCCTCGATCGACTTGTAGGTCTGGCCGGTATGCTTCACGTAGATCTCGTTGAGCCGCTTCTTCAGGTTCAGGATTTCCTGGGCGTGCAGCATGATGTCGGTGGCCTGGCCCTGGAAGCCGCCGGAGGGCTGATGCACCATGATGCGCGCGTTCGGCAGCGAGAAGCGCATATCCTTTTCGCCGGCCGCGAGCAGCAGCGAGCCCATCGACGCAGCTTGTCCCGTGCACAGGGTCGAGACCGGCGGACGGATGAACTGCATGGTGTCGTAGATCGCAAGGCCCGACGTCACCACGCCGCCCGGCGAGTTGATGTACATCGAGATTTCCTTCTTCGGATTTTCCGCCTCAAGGAACAACAGCTGCGCGACGACCAGCGTCGACATGCCGTCCTCGACCGGCCCGGTCACGAAGATGATGCGCTCTTTCAACAGGCGCGAGAAAATGTCGTAGGCGCGCTCGCCACGGTTGGTCTGCTCGACCACCATGGGCACGAGGTTCATGTAGGTTTCAACCGGATCGCGCATGAGTCACCTAGGTTTTTAGAGGCGGACATCGCCAGTCTTGGCTGCCAGTCGGGCTGGATGTGCCGGAAGGCCGATGGACGTCCCGTGATGCAGGAAGTTGGTAGAGGTAGAACGCGTATGTACCGACAGATATAGCCCAATTCACGCCAGACAAGTGCGGAGCGAATTAAGGCTTAATCCATTGAGCCCTTTGGGGCACTTGAAGCTGATTCTGGCAAAAAGGCCCAGCCGGCCATCTGGCTAGCTGGGCCCGTTCGCTGATCATCCTTAATAGAAGACCGCTTAATAGAAGACCGTCTCAAAGCCTTCAGGCTGCAGTCTTTTCCTCGTCGTCCTTGTACAGGTCCTCGCGCGAGACCTTCTTCTCGGTCACGTTGGCGAGCTCGAGGATGAAGTCGACGACCTTGTCCTCATAGATCGGGGCACGAAGCTGGGCCAGCGCCTGGGCGTTGCTGCGATAATAGTCCCAGACTTCCTTCTCGCGGCCCGGCATCGAGCGCGCACGCTCGATCACGGCGCGGCCGACCTCGTCGTCGGTGACGGTAATCTTGTTCCTCTCGCCGATCTCGGAGAGCACGAGGCCGAGCCGCACGCGGCGGTCGGCGATCTTGCGGTACTCTTCCTTCGCCTTGTCCTCAGTGGTGTCCTCGTCCGCAAAGGTCTTGCCGGCGGAGTCCATCTCGGCCTTGACCGAGTTCCACATCAGATTGAACTCCTCGTCGACGAGCGAGGGCGGCGCCTCGAAGCGATGCGCCTCGTCGAGACGGTCGAGCAGCGCGCGCTTGACGCGCTGGCGCGTCGCACCGGCGTACTCGGCAACCAGTCGCTCGCGCGCGGCTTCCTTGAGCTTGTCCAGAGATTCCAGGCCGAGCGTCTTGGCGAACTCGTCGTCGATGGTGAGATCCTGCGGCGCCTCGATCAAGGTCGCGGTGGTCTCGAATTCGGCCGGCTGGCCGGCGAGCTTCTCGCTCATGTAGTTCTTGGGGAACGACACTTTCAGCGTGCGCGTCTCGTTGGCGCCGATGCCAATGAGCTGCTCCTCGAAGCCGGGGATGAAGGTGTTGGAGCCGATCGCGACCTGGATGCCCTCTCCGGCGCCACCCTCGAAGGCTTCGCCGTTGATGGTGCCCTTGAAGTTGATGGTGACGCGGTCGCCGGAGGCGGCTTTGGCGCCCTCACCCTTGTCGGCATAGCCGCGGTTGGTGTCGGCGATGCGCTTGATCGCTTCGTCGACGTCCGAATCGGAGACGTCGGCGACGGGCTTCTCGACCTGGAAGGTCTTGAAGTCGGCGAGCGCGATGGCGGGCACCACTTCGATCGCGACCGTGTAGGTCAGGTCGGTCTTGCCATTGAGCAGCTCCTCGACTTCGGCCTGCTCGGTCGGCATGGTGATCTTCGGCTCGGTCGCGAGCTTGAAGCCGCGGTCGGAGAACAGCTGGGTATTGGTGTCGCGGATGGTCTGGTCGATCGTCTCCGCCATCACCGAGCGGCCGTAGACCTTCTTGAGGTGAGTAACCGGCACCTTGCCGGGGCGGAAGCCGTTGAGGCGCACCTTGTCCTTGAGGTCGACGAGCTTGGCGCCAGCCTTGGCGTCGAGATCAGACGCGGGAACGCTGATCTTGAACTCGTGCTTCAAGCCTTCCGAGAGGGTTTCTGTGACCTGCATGGCGTCCAATCTTCTTCTCGTTCGGTCCCGGCACGCTCGCGCGTCGGGACGCTGTCATCAATCGGTCCGGCGCGCGAGGCCAACACCCCTGCGCCGGTGGGTTCATCAGAGCCCTGCTCCGTACGAACAAACGTCCGCTCGGAGCCAGAGCCTTCGGTAAATCCGTGCAAACGCTGAAAGCGCTTGGTGCGGGCGGAGGGACTCGAACCCCCACAACTTTCGTCACTGGAACCTAAATCCAGCGCGTCTACCAGTTCCGCCACGCCCGCGTATATTTGCATCAAGACCGGCCGCGATGCCGCGAGCGGCGGGCTTATAGCATGCGCCCGACTGTTCGCAGCAAAAAAATGGCCCGATGGAGGCACTCTCCAAGTAGGCACGATGGCTGGACTTATCCAGCGCGGCGTGGTCCGGATCGAGCCCATGAAACCGCGGATTTTCAACCCGACCAGACGCGAGGTTTTGGCCGGCCTTGGGGCCTCCGCCGCGGGTCTGCTTGGCGGTGGCGCAACGCCCGTTACGACCACCCAGCTTGCCCTCCAGGCCCGCCCGGCGACCCTGGCTCTGAGGCCGGATCAGCCCCCTGCACCGATCTGGGAACTCACCGCCGTAAGCCATCTCGGTAACGTCCATCTCAGACGCGGCGACCGCTGCGAGGTGACCTTCCGCAACGCCCTGCCTGTCCCGCTTGCGCCAGTCTGGTACGGCCTCGACGGCGCTGCGGTGGCCGATCCCTTGCGGGGGCGCGCACCCACCGCTCCGGACGCAACCGAAATATCAATTATTTCAATACCAAACGCCGGGACCCTGGTAGCCGACTTCCGCCTCTTTGAAGACCGCCTGAAGCAGCCTATGCGTCCGCTCCCGGTGATTGCCGAGGAGACCAGCCGCGTCGCCGTCGATCGCGACGAGGTTCTGCTGATCGAGGAATGGCGCGTGAGGCTGGACGGCACCGCGCTTCCGCCGGGCCAGGATGCCAAAGACACGACTCCGCTCTACACGCTGAACGGGCGGACTTCATTCGAACTCTCAGCCGCGGCCAGCGAGCGATTGCGGCTGCGCTTCATCAACGGCTCGCAACGCTCTGTTCTGGCGATCAAATTGGAAGGCCACGAGGTCCAGGTGATGGCCCTGGACGGACAGCCGGCCGAGCCGTTCCCGGCCCGCAACGGTGCCCTGGTGCTGGCC
This sequence comes from Bradyrhizobium sp. WSM3983, assembly GCF_000473045.1. GTDB lineage: Bacteria > Pseudomonadota > Alphaproteobacteria > Rhizobiales > Xanthobacteraceae > Bradyrhizobium. The sequence goes on from NZ_AXAY01000003.1 coordinate 241,952, forward strand.
CCCGGCGCCCGCGCCGACGCCTTTGTGGATGCGGCCATGTCGGCCGCGTTGGTGCTGCATGACGGCAAGGAGGCGCGTCCGATCGGGCGCCTCGCGGTCTCCGGCAAACTTGAGCGACGCACGCCACTGCTGGCGCCGCAGGCGCTTCCTTCGAACGATCTGCCCGAGAAGCTCGACCTGAAAGGCGCCCTGCGGTTCGATGTCGCGCTCGGCGCGGCCGATACCGATTGGACCCGGACGGCCAATTTCTCCACCACCTCCGCCCCCGCCTTCCGTGCCAAGGCCGGTCGGACCGTCGTGCTGGCCCTGAAGAACCCCGCGCCCGTCACAACCGTCTTCCATTTGCACGGCCATCATTTCCGCCTGCTCGACCGGCTCGACGACGGCTGGAAGCCCTATTGGCTCGACACGCTCGCCATCGAGCCCGGCCAGACGCAGCGCATCGCCCTCGCTGCGACCTCACCGGGACGGTGGCTGATCGAATCCGTCGTGACGGATTGGGCCGCGCCGCGATTGGTGCGGTGGTATGGGGTGGAGTGAGCTATCGGCTCGTTCGCGTCCAGACGTACCGGGCGTCTGGCTCCTTCTCCTCATTCCGCGTTCCGTCCGTTTCCTCGGCCAGCGTGAACCCACGCGCCTCGTAGAAGCGTCGCGCCCGTGCGTTGCGCTGGAAGGTCCACAGCTCGAGCTGTTCGCTGGTGCCTTTGGCGATGTCGAGCAGCTCCGTGCCGATGCCGCGGCCCTGCGCGGCGGGACGAATGTAGAGCTGTTCGATCCAGTCGTCACGAAACGCGATGATCCCGCTCAGCTCATCGCCGTCGAAGTGTCCCCACACCCGGCAGATCGGAAAGACACGCTCGCGGTAGAACCAGTGATCCTGATCCGGCGTGTGCAGCCCGACGAGCGACGGCATCGCCTGGTCAAAGGCGGTCCGATGGACCTGCGCCGCCGCGCCCATGTCGGTGAGCGCGAGCGGTCGGAGCATCAGTACTCGATCCCGAGCGCGTTGTAGATCCGCCGGTGCACGGCCGGCAGCGTCTCGGTGAGATCTTCCGCGATCAAGCCCGGCCCTGCTTCGCTTCCCGCCTCGCCGTGCATCCAAACGCCGATGCTGGCAGCCTCGAACGCCGGCACGCCTTGCGCCAAGAGGCCAGCGATGATGCCGGCGAGCACGTCGCCGGCACCTGCGGTCGCGAGCCAGGGTGGCGCGTTGGCGGCCATAGTGGCCCGGCCGTCGGGCGCGGCGATCGTGGTGTCAGGGCCCTTCAAGAGCACGACGGCGCCGGAGCGTTCCGCGGCGGCGCGCACGCGCTCGAGCTTCGAGCGGCCTGGGGTCTTGTTACTAAGGTCGGAGAACAGCCGTGGAAACTCGCCCTCGTGCGGCGTCAGCACCACCTGGGCCTCAGCCGCGGACTTGATCGACTCAAACAGCCGTTCGGGATTGGCGGCAAAGCTCGTCAGCGCATCCGCGTCGAGCACGACATGGCGCTGCGCCGAGATCGCGGTGTGAACGAAATCGCAGGTGCGCTCGCCGACGCCGGCGCCGGGCCCGATCATGCAGGTGTTGTAGCGCTTGTCATCGAGGAGCTCGCCGAACTCGAGCACGGTGTCGACAGGGCGAACCATCACGGCCGTCAACGCGCTTGCATTGATCGCGAGCGCATCGTGCGGGGTCGCGAGCGTCACGAGGCCCGCGCCGGCGCGCAGCGCGCCGCGGGCGGCAAGCCGCGCAGCGCCGGTCGCGGCCGCATCGCCCGAAACGGCCAACACATGGCCGCGGGCGTATTTGTGGCCGTCGATGCGCGGCACCGGGAAAGCCGCGCCCCAGAAGTCCGGATCGTTTTCAAAAGTCTGCGGCGCGATCTCGTCCAGCACCTGCGCGTCGATGCCGATGTCGGCGACGCGTACGTGACCGCAATGCATGCGACCGGGCAGCAGCAAATGCGCCGGCTTCTTGCGGAAGAAGGTGACGGTCTCGGCTGCGTTCACCGCGACGCCCAGCACGGCCGCGCTGGTGCCATTGATGCCGCTCGGCAAATCGACGGCGAGCACCGGCGCGCCATTGGCGTTGATCGCCTCGATCATCGCGTGCGCCTCGCCGTCGACGGGACGGCTCAAGCCCGCACCGAACAGCGCGTCAATGATCAGCGCCGGCTTTCCGATCGCCTGCGGAGTGAACGGCAGCACCGGATGCTTCCAGCCCCGCGCGGCCGAGGCCGCGTCGCCCTGGAGCTGGTCGCGCTCGCACATCAGGATCACCGAGACCTCGCGGCCCTGGGCAGCGAGCTCGGCGGCTGCGACAAAACCGTCACCGCCATTGTTGCCGGGGCCGGCCACGATCAGGATCGGCCCCTCCTCCACCAGCGCGTTGGCGGCTTCGGCGACCGCCTGGCCAGCGCTCAGCATGAGCTTGAATCCGGGCGTGCCGGCCGCGATAGAGAGCTGGTCGGCCCGCTGCATTTCGGCGTTGGTCAGAACTTCCATGCCACTTCCCTGGTACAAACGCCTTTTCGACAGGCATTTTCCATGCCGACCCCAAACTTGAAACCCTGATCTGCACAGAGATTGAACCGTTTGCCTATTTCGCAGTCTCCGCTATTTTGGACCAGTCGGCTCCACCTACAGAGATGCTCGTTAAAAGGCTGATAACGCTCCAATAACCAGGGCATTTGCAACTTGGCATAGACCCTGCTTTCGAGGAAGCCGCTTCGGTTCGTCGTGCTCACTGGCATTATCCGGGTGTGGCCGGCCGCCACCGGGCCGGTCAGGCGACCCGGGACAGCGAAGACAAGTCCGTGCTTTAAGAAAAGCGCATCCTGACGAAGACGTTGCTATTTGATCGAAAGGCCGGAGGCGCGCAGTGAAGAAAATCGAAGCCATCATCAAGCCGTTCAAGCTCGACGAGGTGAAGGAAGCGCTTCAGGAAGTCGGCCTTCAGGGCATCACCGTGACCGAGGCCAAGGGTTTTGGCCGCCAGAAGGGCCACGCCGAGCTCTACCGCGGCGCAGAATACATCGTCGACTTCCTGCCCAAGGTGAAGATCGAGATCGTGATCGGCGATGACCTGGTCGAGCGCGCCATCGACGCGATCCGCCGCGCGGCGCAAACCGGGCGCATCGGCGACGGCAAGATTTTCGTCTCCAATATTGAAGAGGCGATCCGCATCCGAACCGGCGAATCCGGGCTGGACGCTATCTGAGCCGGGTGCTATCCCGAATCTTGCGACACTCTGAAAGAAAAAAGGCTGCTTCGGCGGCCTGATTTCGTTTGTGCGGTTGCGCCAACTCGCCGAAAGCGAGAACGAATCTGCTCACCTGGAAATCGACCCGCAGAGCCAAAAGGGGTATGCATGAAGACCGCCAAAGACGTCCTGAAATCGATCAAGGACAACGACGTCAAATACGTCGACCTGCGCTTCACCGATCCGCGCGGCAAGTGGCAGCACGTGACGTTCGACGTCAGCATGATCGATGAGGACATTTTCGCCGAAGGAACGATGTTCGACGGCTCCTCGATCGCCGGCTGGAAGGCGATCAACGAGTCCGACATGTGCCTGATGCCCGATCCGGTGACCGCGACGATCGATCCGTTTTTCGCCGAGACCACCATGGTCATCACCTGCGACGTGCTCGAACCGACCACTGGCGAGCCCTACAACCGCGACCCCCGCGGCATCGCCAAGAAGGCCGAAGCCATGGTGAAGTCGATGGGCGTGGGCGACACCGTCTTCGTCGGCCCCGAAGCCGAGTTCTTCGTGTTCGACGATGTGCGCTTCTCGAGCGGCCCCTACAACACCGGCTTCAGGCTCGACTCCTCGGAGCTCCCGACCAACACCGACACCGAATATGAAGGCGGCAACCTCGGCCACCGCATCCGCACCAAGAGCGGCTACTTCCCGGTCCCGCCGCAGGATTCCGTGCAGGACATGCGCTCGGAGATGCTGGGCGCCATGGCCAAGATGGGCGTGAAGGTCGAGAAGCATCACCACGAGGTCGCTTCCGCCCAGCACGAACTCGGCATGAAGTTCGACACGCTCACGCTGATGGCCGACCACCTTCAGATCTACAAATACTGCATCCACCAGGTCGCGCACATCTACGGCAAGACCGCCACCTTCATGCCGAAGCCGGTCTTTGGCGACAACGGCTCGGGCATGCACGTCCACCAGTCGATCTGGAAGGACGGCAAACCGGTGTTCGCCGGCAACAAGTACGCCGACCTGTCCGAGACCTGCCTCCACTACATCGGCGGCATCATCAAGCATGCCAAGGCGATCAACGCCTTCACCAACCCGTCGACGAACTCCTACAAGCGTCTGGTCCCGGGCTATGAGGCTCCCGTGCTGCTCGCCTACTCCGCGCGCAACCGCTCGGCCTCCTGCCGCATCCCCTACACCGCTTCGCCGAAGGCCAAGCGCGTCGAGGTGCGCTTCCCCGATCCGCTCGCCAATCCCTATCTCGGCTTCGCCGCGATGCTGATGGCCGGCCTCGACGGCATCAAGAACAAGATGGATCCGGGTCCGGCGATGGACAAGGACCTCTATGATTTGCCGAAGGAAGAGCTGAAGCAGATCCCGACGGTGTGCGGTTCGCTGCGCGAGGCGCTCGAAAACCTCGACAAGGACCGCGGCTTCCTCAAGGCCGGCGGCGTGTTCGACGACGACTTCATCGACGCTTACATCGAGCTGAAGATGACCGAAGTCGCCCGCTTCGAAATGACCCCGCATCCGGTCGAGTTCGACATGTACTATTCGGGCTGATCGGCCGGAAGACCGTCGCAAGCAAAAGGCGCCCGTCGCAGGGCGCCTTTTCGTTTTGGGCTAGTTAGCTCTCTCTTTTTTGGAAGACGGCCAATTCGCCGCCCCCAGTCGCGATAATCTGGAGCCCTGGAATGCCGATTTGCCACCCCTCATAGCCGGACGACATATTGAGAACTTCCAAGACAGAATTGCCTGAAAAGAAAATCGACACGTCTCCCGTATCCGGGCGGATCGAAACGCGCTCGATGATTTTCGCGCCGAGAAGGCTTAGCGCTATCTTCTCGCCATCGAGAGGAGTCGCCAGCCCGAACTGTTGGCCATCATCGCTGCTAGCAAATGCAATTCTATTTGCGACGATGATCCGCCAAGGGCATTCACCACTCAACCCTGACGCCCCGGCGTCCCCAAAACCAAAGCTCCAATCGTATTCGCGACGCTTAACATCGGCGAGGTGACGACCGACAAGGTGCGCAGTGAGGGTCGCCTCGACATCCATGTTCTTACCTCAAGCCGCCTTCAACCGGTACGGCCTGACCAACAGTTCGGCCGGCACCTTCCAAGCCTCGCTGATACGAAAAATCATCTCCACCGTCAGCGCCCGCCTTCGGTTCAAAATCTCCGACGCGCGCGAGCGGGAGCCGAGCAGTTCGGCGAGCTCGGCCTGCGTATGCCCGCCCTCCTCGATCAGGTAGTTCAGCATATCGATCGGATCGACGCGCGCGGTATCGATCGGCCAATGCTCGTTCTCGTATTTCTCGACGAGCGTTGCCAGAATATCGAGCTTGTCACCGTCATCGGTTCCGGGCTCTGCGCCCCAGAGCCGCTCAATCTCGGCAACGGCGGCATCATAGTCTGCTTCAGTCCGAATTGGATGGATTTCCATGATGGCTCCTCAGTATATCGCGACCGTCAGCGCGTCGATTCTGTCATATTCCGCATGCGTGCCGATGAACTTGATGAACGCGATTTGATGCTTGAACGAGAACGAGACGATCAGCCGGAAGTTGCCGCCCGCGACTTCGAATCTTGCACGCTCGCCGTTGAGAACGACCGCTCCCGGAACGGTCGTCTGGATTTCATTCATTGAAGCCCATTTGGCCATCCGGACAAGCTTGACCCACCGGGTCAGCGCCGGCTTCGCCTTGGGATTTCCCGCCGCGAATTTGGCCAGCGTGGACTGCTTGATGATCCTCACAGCATATATTCCCATATTGGGAACATCGCGTCAAGCAGGTGCAATAGTCTGCGGTGACGGTCGGGCGGAGCGATACCCGTCCTACCGGCTGCGGCCCGCCCTACATTCTTCAATCACGGCGTGTCCCGCCGCGGCATCAAATGATCGAGCAGGCCCGTCGGCAGCGGAAACACGACGGTCGACGACCGCTCGCCCGCGATGTCGTGCAGAGCCGCGAAGTAACGCAGCTGCATCGCCTGCGGCTCCTGTGCCAGAATGCGGCCGGCCTCGACCAGCTTTTCGGCGGCCTGCTGCTCGCCCATAGCGTTGATCACCTTGGCGCGCCGCAACCGCTCCGCCTCGGCCTGCTTCGCGATCGCGCGTATCATGGTTTCATTGATGTCGACGTCCTTGATCTCGATACCCGTGACCTTGATGCCCCAGACGTCGGTCTGCTTGTCGAGGATCTCCTGGATGTCGGCGTTCAGCTTGTCGCGTTCGGCCAGCATCTCGTCGAGATCGTGCTTGCCGAGCACCGAGCGCAGCGTGGTCTGGGCGAGCTGGCTGGTCGCGGCCATGTAATCGCCGACCTTGATGATGGCGCGCTCGGGATCGACGATACGGAAGTATAGGACGGCGTTGACCTTGACCGAGACATTGTCGCGCGAGATCACGTCCTGTGGCGGCACCACCTGCACCATCACCCTGAGATCGACCTTGACGAGCTGCTGCACGACCGGAACGAGGATGACGAGGCCCGGCCCCTTCACCCCGGTGAAGCGACCGAGCGTGAAAATGACGCCGCGCTCGTATTCCCTGAGGATGCGAACCGCCTGGGTGAGAAACATGACGACGAGCAGCGCAAGCACCGCATAGATCGAATATTCAATCATCAGAGTTGACCTCCCTCGCCGCTGGCCGGGCCGGGTCGCCGGACCACCAGCGTCAAATCGACGATGTTGGCGACCTCGACCCGCTCGCCGGGCCTGAAGGCGCCGGCGCCACGCGCCTGCCAGCGTTCGCCATGCGCAAAGACGTGACCTTCGGTCTCGTTCCAGTCGAGGACCTCGGCGGACAAGCCGCGCATGGCCTGCGCGCCGACCCGGGTCGGGGCGTTGTGGGCGCGCCGAAGCGCGCCGAGCACGACGAGAACAAAGCCGGTGAACATCGCCGCGACGACGGCGATGACCGACCATGACAGCCGGTAGCCCGGCGCTTCGACCCGGACCAGCATGAGCGCTCCCAGCACGAAGGCGACGACGCCGCCAAGACCGATCACCACGGTTGGATTGAACGCCTCGATGGCCAGCAGCGCGATCCCGACCAGCATCAAGCCGAGGCCGGCATAGTTGATCGGCAGAAGATTGAGGGCATAGAGGCCGATCAATAGGCAGATCGTCCCGACCACTCCCGGGGCGACCGCACCGGGCGACACGAACTCGAAGATCAGGCCGTAGAATCCGACCATCAGGAGAATGAAGGCAACGTTGGGATCGGTGATGACCGCCAGAAATCGGGAAATCCATCCCGGATCGACGACTTCGACCACGGCGTTCTTCGTCGCAAGTCGCTGCGTCTTGCCGCCTGCGACCTCGACCACGCGACCATCGATCTGCCTGAGCAATTCGGCTGGATCGCGCGCGACGAGATCGATGACCTTTTCCTGCAACGCGCCGTTGGCGGAGAGCGTGGCGGCTTCACGGACCGCCTTCTCGGCCCAATCGGCGTTGTGATTGCGCAACTCGGCAAGGCTGCGGATGAAGGCGACGGCATCGTTCGTCACCTTTGCCGTCATCGCGTCTTTCGGCTCAGCCGCCTTGTCCTTGCTGTCCTTGTCGGGCGTGCCGCTCGGCAGTCCCGGGAGGGGACCGCCAATCTGCACCGGCGTCGCGGCACCGAGGTTGGTACCGGGCGCCATCGCCGCGATATGGGTTGCATAAAGAATGTAGGTCCCCGCGCTCGCCGCATGAGCGCCCGAGGGCGCGACGTACCCCACGACAGGGACGGGCGAACCAAGCACATCCGCGATGATCTCGCGCATGCTCGAGTTGAGACCGCCGGGCGTGTTCATTTTCAGAATCACGACCTCGGCGCGCCGCGCGGCTGCCGTGGCCAAGGCTTCCTTCACGTAGCTCGCCGACGCCGGTCCGATGGCTCCGTCGATCGTGACAGTGAGTGCAAGACGGCCGTTCTCCTCCGCCGCACCGGGAAGGAGGCAGAGAGCAAGAGCGACGACGCCGATCGCCGCTATGAGGGCCGCCTTCATGATCCACACGGCAAGGGCTCCCTTGCCACATATATGGTGGTCGGTTCGCGAACCTCAATGCAGCAGCGTACGTGGCCGCCGCTGCGATTGTGCGATGCAATGGATGGGGTCGAAGTGGACGAGATCGCAGACGGGGCGCGGTACGTTCGTCCCGTCGATTTTGTTCTACATCTGACTCCATTTCGTTCTCGAAGAACGAATCGGAATCGCGAAAATCGGCATGCACCAATTCTTGCTGATTGGTTTATTCTGTCTGAGATATCGCGAGCACAGTTCGTAGGGCGGATTAGCCGAAGGCGTAATCCGCCGCCTTTCGAAGCACGGGCATGGAGAAATAGCACGCAGCCGCACGTCCCGCTCCACTGCGCTCGCAATGTCGACGCGACCAAAAGACCTGCGCCTACGCCGCCGCCCTCTGCTTCGCCACCATCGCTTCGCCAAACGCCTCGAACAGCTTGCGATTGATCGGATTGCGCTGCGGGTCGTATTCGGCGTGCCATTGCACACCGAGTGCGAAGCTCGCCGCTTCCGCGATGCGGATCGCCTCAATGGTGCCGTCCTCGGCCACGCCTTCGATCAGCACGCGCTTGCCGGGATCGAGGATGCCCTGCCCGTGCAGCGAATTGACCCGGATCTTCTCGCAGCCGAGGAGCTTTGCGAATGCGCCGCCCGGCGTAAGGTCGACGTCGTGACGGTCGGCGAACACGACGGTCGGGTCGGGATGGATCTCGCCATTCTCGAGCCTGGGCATGCGGTGGTTCATGCGGCCCGGGATTTCGCGGATCTCGGGGTGGAGCGAGCCGCCGAAGGCGACATTCATCTCCTGCAAGCCCCGGCAGATGCCGAACAGCGGGATGCCGCGGGCGACGCAGGCGACCGAGAGCGCAAGCGCGACCTCATCGCGGTGGATGTCGTAGGGCTCGTGCTTCTCGCAGGGGTCAACGTTGAAGCGGGTCGGATGGACGTTGGCACGGGCACCCGTGAGGACAATACCGTCGACCGTATCGAGCAGCGCGGCGATATCGGTGATGTCGGGCGAGCCCGCGAACATCACCGGCAAGCCGCCGGAAACCTCGGCCACGGCGCGCAGATTGCGCTCGCCGACCATCTGCACCTGAAATCGATTTTCGATGCGACTGGCGTTCCCGATCACGCCGACGACCGGCTTTCTCATCTCCCGTTCCGACCTCGCGCCGAAAAAGATTCTCCAAACATGCCCCTCGGATGGAACAAATTCAACAGAAGGGATCGCGGGACGGCAATGCTATTTTCGCGCAAATGCCCCCTCAGCGCGCCCATAACCCCTGATCGCCCCCCCGCGCGCCGGCGGCGTTGGCCCCGGGCTTGATCCCCGGAGAGATTTCACGAAAGAGTGCTCCGGCCCGCTTCGAAAGGACCCGATGTGACGGCTTCCAGAGATGAACAGCCCAAAACCCGCTCCGATCTGGCTTGGGCTATCATGGTCGGCGGCATCGGGATCGTGCTGTTCACCACGGCGCTGGTTTTCACCTGGTACTTTTCGGCGACCCTGCTCCTGATCTTCACCGGCATGCTGCTCGGCGTCGGCCTCAACGCGCTGACCAACGCACTCGGCCGCCATGTCCGCCTGCCGCATGCGGTGCGGCTTGCGATCGTCTGCTTCGTGCTTGCGGCGCTGCTCGCGGGCGTCGCCTATCTCGGCGGCGCGACCATCGCCGAGCAGGCCTCGGTTCTCAGCAGCACCATCAAGTCGCAGATCGGCAATGTGAAGTCCTTCCTGGATAACCACGGCATCGACACCAGCTTCTTCGATTTCGGCAACGGTGCATCTGACGCCGCGGCCAATACGCCGTCGGACTCGACGCCTTCGCCGGCAACGCCCCCGCGCGGTCCCTTGCCCGGTGCCGGCGCGCTGGCCTCCAGCGGCGGAGCGATCGTGAGCCAGACCTTCAAGCTGCTGCTCGGCACCATCCACGGTGTGGGAAACATCTTCATCGTGCTGTTTCTGGGGCTGTCCTTCGCCACGCAGCCCGGCATCTATCGCGACGGGCTGCTGTTCCTCGCGCCGGCGAAACATCGCATCCGCGCGACCCTCATCATCGACTGCATCGGCGAGACGCTCGAGCGCTGGCTGGTCGCCCAGATCATCGTGATGATCGCAGTCGGTGTCGTGACCTGGATCGGGCTTGCCATCATCGGTATCCCCGGCTCGTTCATCCTGGGGATCCAGGCCGGCCTGCTCGCCTTCATCCCCACGGTCGGCGCCATCATCGCCGGCGTCGTCGTGGTGCTGGCGAGCCTCGCCTCGGGTTGGATCCCGGCGCTATCGGCGCTGATCCTGTTCCTCGGCGTGCACGCGATGGAGAGCTACGTGCTGACGCCGATCCTCCAGCGCCAGGCGCTGGACATCCCGCCGGCCACGCTGTTCGCGTTCCAGATCCTGCTCGGCGTCGTCTTCGGAATCTGGGGCCTGGCGCTGGCGTTGCCACTCGTCGCCATCGTCAAGGTCATGATCGACCATTTCAAGACGTATGAGGCGCCGCCTCTGGCGGAGGCGGCGTAAGCCGCCTCAGGTCGTCAGCACGGTCTCGGTATGCTCGACCTCCGGAGGCGAGGCAAAATACTGGCCGACGAGGCCGCGCCATTCGGTGAAATTCTCGGAGCCGCGGAAGTCGACGGTATGGTTTTCCAGCGTTGCCCATTTCACCATCAGCCGGTAGCGCTGCGGCTTCTCGATCGACTTGTGCAGTTCGAAGCTATGAAAGCCCTTGGAGCGGCCGAAGGCGGCCTTGGCCTTGGCGACGGCGGCCTCAAAATCCTTCTCGCTGCCCGGCTTGACGTCGATTTGCGCGATCTCGGTGATCATCGGTTTCCACCCCGTTGTTTGATGGGCGTATCTACCGCAGCCGGGGCTAAAGAAAAAGGCGCCGAAACGGCGCCCTGCCCGGCCGAAAACGCGCCGCTCTCAGGCGAACAACAGCACTGTGCCTGCAACGATGAACGCGCAACCGAGAAACAGCGCAATCGGCCAATAGCTGCGGCTCTGCGCATAGCGCCCCTGGGCGCGGCGCTCGGCAATCAGTGCGGTCTCGTATTCGTCCGCGGTCGAGAACAGACAGCCGAAACCGCCGCGTGCCGAGGCCGCAGCGGCTTCGAGCGACATCAGGGCAGCCTGCGGATTCTGTCGACGGATCGATTCCATGACCGCAATGGTAGGAACCGAATGGTAAACAGGAGATTACCGCGAGGCCTTTTCGTCTCAGGCCGTCGCCGGCTGTGTCTTGGATTCTCCCCTGGGCACACCGATCCGCGCGGCGCTCTGGCGACGCCAGTTCTCCAGCGACAACGGCAACTCCTCCGCCGCCTCGACGCGGTTACGGCCGCCGCGCTTGGCCTGGTAGAGTGCAGTGTCGGCCGAGGCCAGCAGAACCTCGAGCTCGGTGCCGGCGGGCCCGCCGGCCACACCGATGCTGACGGTGGTGTCGACCGGACCCTCGTCGACCACAATACCGGAGGTTTCAAACGCCTCGCGAACGCGCTCGGCGACCAGCGCACCCTCCTCCAGCGCGCAAGGCAGCAGCGCGGCGAACTCCTCGCCGCCGATGCGGCCCGACAGGTCCGAGATGCGCAGATTGTTGACGACGATGGTCGAGAACAGTTTCAGCATCTCGTCGCCGGCGGGATGGCCGAAGCGATCGTTGATCGACTTGAAATGGTCGATGTCGAAGATCATCACCGTGACCGGCCGGCCGCCCTTGGCCTCGCGCTCGATCATCCGCGCACAGGCTTCCGAGAAGCCGCGGCGGTTGAGCATGCCGGTCAGCGGATCGGTCGACGCGGCAGTGCGGTGCGCAGTCACCGTGCGCTCGGACACCAGCATGAAGATCACGAACACGGTGCCGACGGCATAGAGCACGAGCTCGACCGCGAACACGGTGACCCAGACGCTGTGGGAGAAGCCGGCATCATTCGGGCGCAGGAAGCTGCCGAGCAGGATCGGCATCATCAGCACGCAGCCGTGCATCACCGGCACCACGAAAGCCGGCCATCGCCGTTGCAGGCTCTTGCGCCGTTCGACCCAGAGCTCGCTCGCGGTCAGTGCCGCATAGACCGAGACGATGCCGGCGCCGATGATCATGCGCAGCATCGACGCGGCGGGATCGAGCAGCGTCACCGTCGCGACCCAGGCGACCGCGCCGAGCACGAGACCGGGCCAGTTCGGCTTGCGGCCGTGGAAGACGCGCGCCGCGTTCCACACCATGCCGCAGGCGACGAAGCCGACCGCATTGAGCGCGAGATAAAGGTGCGGGCCGAGCTTGTCGCCGGTCGCCGTCCACAGCGCGACGGAGGCTGCGCCGAGCAGATAGGCGGTGCCCCACCATTTCAGCGCGGGGCTGTTCTCCTGCCTGCCAAAAAACACCATCATGGCGCCGAGCAATGCGGCGACCATCGTGGCGACCAAATAGAGCGTGATGCTATCGAGCGACATCATGTCGGCCCCCCTCTTGAAACATAGCAGTTACGCGATCGGCACATCCGACTTGCGCGCCCTTCCAAATGCGACGCTAAGTCCGCCAAGTTCCATTCAGGTTTTCGCGCGAGGCCAAGTTTTCGCGAAACACGTCATCAATTTGCGTACAAACGGACAACAAAAAGGGCGCTGAAATCAGCGCCCTTTTGCATCTCATTGAAGCCGCTTTCGCGGCGAATGTGACCGAAGCGATTAACGCTTCGAGAACTGGAAGGACCGGCGGGCCTTGGCCTTGCCGTACTTCTTACGCTCGACCACGCGGGAGTCGCGGGTGAGGAAGCCGCCCTTCTTGAGCACGGTGCGCAGCTCGGGCTCGAAATAGGTGAGCGCCTTGGAGATGCCATGACGCACAGCGCCAGCTTGGCCGGACAGACCGCCGCCGGCGACGGTGCAGATCACGTCGTACTGCCCGGAACGCGCGGCCACGGAGAACGGCTGCTCGATCATCATGCGCAGCACGGGACGAGCGAAATAGACCTCGACCTCGCGCGAGTTGACCGTGACCTTGCCGGCACCCGGCTTGATCCAGACGCGGGCGACCGCGTCCTTGCGCTTGCCGGTGGCGTAGGCGCGGTTGAACTTGTCGACCTTCTTCTCGTGCTTGGGCGCGTCCGGCGCCGCCGCGGTCTTGAGCTGCGAGAGCTGGTCGAGCGACTGAATGGATTCGGCCATGATTATGCGGCCCTCGTGTTCTTGCGGTTCAGCTTGGCGATGTCGATCTTCTCGGGCGTCTGGGCCTCGTGCGGATGATCAGCGCCGCCATAAACGCGGAGGTTGCCCATCTGGACGCGGCCGAGCGGACCACGGGGGATCATGCGCTCGACGGCCTTCTCGAGCACGCGCTCGGGATGCTTGCCTTCAAGGATCTGGCGCGCGGTGCGCTCCTTGACGTGGCCGACATAGCCGGTGTGCTTGTAGTAGGTCTTCTGCTCGCGCTTGCGGCCGGTGAGGACCGCATGCTGGGCGTTGATGATGATGACGTTGTCGCCGCAATCAACGTGCGGGGTGTAGGTCGGTAGGTGCTTGCCGCGCAGACGCATGGCAACGATGGTGGCGAGACGGCCGACGACCAGACCCTTGGCGTCGATCAGCACCCACTTCTTCGTCACCTCGGCCGGCTTTGCCGAAAAGGTTTTCATGTCAGAGTTTCCGTGGACGGGGAGCATCGGCGCGAACACCGCACCGGACTGCGCGGATTTCTAGAGAAGAGACGCACAACGGTCAATGCCCAGAGATGGAAATTATATGAGCAAAATCAACGATTTAAAATTATGGTGCCATATTACCCGCGAAAAGCTCAAACATTTGGAATGGAATAGGTCGATGTGACGTGAGCGATGGGATCGGGCGAGGTCCCGGACAACAGGTTCACCTCACCGACCGCCAGGCGCTTGCCGAGTTTAAGCAGCCGGGCTTCCGCCAGCACGTCCTGCCCGGGCTGGCCCTTGCGCAGGAAATTGATGTTGAGATTGGTTGTCACCGCGAGCCCGATCGGTCCGATGGCCGAGAGGAGCACCACGTACATGGCGAAATCGGCCAACGCCATCAGCGTCGGGCCGGACACGGTTCCACCCGGCCGCAGCATCCGCTCGCTGAAACGCTGACGCAAAAGGCAGGTCTGGCCGTCTGCGCTCTCGATCATGATGTCGTCGCCGCCGAAGGCCTGGGGAAACTCGTCACGAAGAAACTGCTCGACCTCCGCCACGCTCATTTTCGCTAGTGCCATGCTGTTCCCAACCCTCGCTTCACGTCGCCTGTTACATTAGGTTATCTGCATCATCCAAACGTAATAATCCAACCGGAAACGCCTCGATGTCTGCCCAGGTCGCCCGCGCCCCCTCCCCGCAACCGCCAATTCTGCTGCGCGAAATGGCAGGCCCCATCGCGGTGCTGACCCTGAACCGGCCGGCCGCACGCAACAGCTTGTCGATGGCAATGATCGCAAGCCTGCATGCCGAGCTCAATGATATCCGCAACGACAAGGCAATCCGCGGTGTCGTGCTTGCCGCCAACGGTCCTGCCTTCTCGGCCGGTCATGACATGAAGGAGCTGACCGCGCGCCGCGCCGATCCGGATCGCGGCCGCGCCTTCTTCGCCGAGACCATGAATGCCTGCAGCGCGATGATGCAGGCGATCGTGCATCTGCCGAAGCCGGTGGTCGCTTCCGTCCAGGGCATCGCGACCGCGGCCGGCTGCCAGCTCGTGGCGAGCTGCGACGTTGCGATCGCATCGGAAGCAGCGAGCTTCGCCACGCCCGGCGTCGACATCGGCCTGTTCTGCTCGACGCCGATGGTGGCGCTCTCCCGCAACGTGCCGCGTAAACAGGCGATGGAGATGCTGCTCACGGGCGAGCCGGTCCCGGCCGCGCGGGCCCGGGAGATCGGCCTCGTCAATCGCGTGGTCGCCGCCGGCACCGAGCGCGACACCGCGATCGCGTTGGCGCAACAGGTCGCGCTGAAATCCGCCTACACCGTCAAGCTCGGCAAGGAGGCGTTCTACCGTCAGGCCGAGATGAGTCTTGCGGACGCCTATCGCTATGCGGCAGAGGTCATGACCGAGAACATGATGGCCCGCGACGCCGAGGAAGGCATCGGCGCCTTCATCGAGAAGCGCACGCCGACATGGCGGGATGAGTGACATTCGTCATTGCGAGCGAAGCGAAGCAATCCAGAAATTACCCCTGGAAAACAGGCTGGATTGCTTCGTCGCTTCGCTCCTCGCAAGGAAGAACGACAAATGAACCACGACGCCTATCCCGACAATTACATCCGCAGCATCCTCAACAGCGTGAAGTCGATCGCGATGGTCGGCGCCTCGCCGGTCAATGTGAGGCCGAGCTATTTCGCGTTCAAATATCTGGCGCAGCGCGGCTACGACATGATCCCGGTCAATCCTGGTCATGTCGGCAAGGACCTGCTCGGAAAGCCCTTCGTCGCCTCGCTGCGCGACATCGGCCGCCCCGTCGACATGATCGATATCTTCCGCAACTCCAGCCACATCATGCCGGTGGTCGAAGAAGCCCTCACGCTCGATCCGTTGCCGAAGGTGATCTGGATGCAGCTTGGCGCGCGTGACGATGCGGCGGCGGAAAAAGCCGAGGCTGCGGGTATCAAGGTCGTGATGAACCGCTGCCCCAAGATCGAATATGGCCGACTGTCGTCGGAGATTTCATGGATGGGCGTCAATTCCCGCACGCTCAGTTCCAAGCGCCCGCCTGCGCCGACGCAGGGTATGCGTCTATCCCTCAATCGGATGAGTGTCGGCGGCGGCGACACCGCGGCCTCCGATCGCGCAGCCAAAAACAAGAGCGAGCAAAGCTGACGCAATTGCAAAGGATTCATTTCGCGCACGCGACAATGCGTAGCACGATCGTTGCGATGTGAAGCCGCGGCTTGACGCCGGGCGAGGCGCCGATCAGCATGCCGCGCGATTTCAGACCACAAGAACAGGACGCCCTCAATGAGCGATCGCCTTCCGGGATTTTCAACCCTCGCCGTGCATGCCGGTGCACAGCCCGATCCGACCACCGGTGCGCGCGCGACTCCGATTTATCAAACGACTTCGTTCGTCTTCAACGATGCCGACCACGCCGCCTCGCTGTTTGGCCTGCAGGCGTTCGGCAACATCTATACTCGCATCGGCAACCCGACCAACGCGGTGCTGGAAGAGCGCGTGGCCGCGCTCGAGGGCGGCACCGCCGCGCTTGCGGTGGCCTCAGGCCATGCCGCGCAGGTCGTGGTGTTGCAGCAATTGCTCCAGCCCGGCGACGAATTCATCGCCGCGCGAAAGCTCTATGGCGGCTCGATCAACCAGTTCGCGCATGCGTTCAAGAGCTTTGGCTGGAATGTGGTGTGGGCCGATCCCGATGACATCGCGAGCTTCGAGCGCGCGGTGACGCCGCGCACGAAGGCGATCTTCATCGAGTCCATCGCCAATCCCGCTGGCAGCATCACCGACATCGAGGCGATCTCGACGGTGGCGCGCAAGGCGGGCGTGCCCATGATCGTCGACAACACGCTGGCCTCGCCCTATCTGATCCGCCCGATCGACCACGGCGCCGACATCGTCGTGCACTCGCTGACGAAGTTTTTGGGCGGCCACGGCAATTCGCTCGGCGGCATCATCGTCGATGCCGGCACCTTCGATTGGTCCGCCGGTGGCAAATATCCGATGCTCTCGGAGCCGCGGCCCGAATATCACGGCATCCGTCTCCAGGAGACGTTCGGCAATTTCGCCTTCGCCATCGCCTGCCGCGTGCTCGGCCTGCGCGACCTCGGGCCTGCCCTGTCGCCGTTCAATGCCTTCATGATCCTCACCGGCATCGAGACGCTGCCGCTGCGGATGCAGAAGCATTGCGACAACGCCAAGGCGGTCGCCGAATTCCTCGCTGGCCATCCCGCGGTGTCCGCGGTGAACTATGCCGGCCTCGCCAGCGACAAGTACAACCAGCTCGCGCGCAAATACGCGCCAAAGGGCGCAGGCGCTGTGTTCACCTTCCGCCTCAAGGGCGGCTACGACGCCGGCGTCAGCCTAGTGTCGAAATTGCAGCTGTTCTCGCATCTGGCCAATGTTGGCGACACCCGCTCACTGGTGATCCACCCGGCTTCGACCACGCACAGCCAGCTCGACGATGCCGCCAAGATCAAGTCCGGCGCCGGTCCCGACGTGGTCCGGCTCTCGATCGGCATCGAGGACAAGGAAGATTTGATCGCAGACCTGGAGCAGGCGCTGGGCGCGTAGTTGTTGTCGTCCGGGGCGCCGCAAAGAGCTGCCCCGGAATGACGGCCCCAGTTAACAGTCGTTAACCACATCTGGCGCATACATCGTCTTTGGATCGCCTTGGATTCGGAGCCGACGATGCTGCGCTGGACGGTGCCTGCCCTTGCGGTGATGATGACGCTCTCGATCGCGCTCGCCGCAGACCTTCCGGCCACGCCGAAGCGGCGGGCCGCCGCTCCGCCGCAGGACCCGCCAAAGGTCTATGTCGAGACCGATCCGGATGCGTTGATCTCGCCGGCCTATGGCGTCGGCAGCTACATCCGCAACCTGCCGGGCACGCCGCTGCTGCCGGGCTCGCACACGCTGCCGGGTTATTACGGTCGCCCGTGGGACTACGACTATCAGGGGTCGTATTACGGCGGGAAGCAGGTCGATTATTTCTGGCGCCTGCCCTACTCGTGCGGCATCTACGGCTATTGCTGATCTGATCAGCCGGGCCGATGGTGATCAGCCGGGCTGCCCGACCGGAACCGCGCGCTGCTGCGCTTCCGCGTTCTGCCGCGACGCGAGCCGTTCGGCCTGCATCACCGCAAGCGTGAGCACCACGATCGCAACCGCCTGGTGCGAGAGCGCGAGATCAATCGGCACCTGGTTGAGCAGCGTGAGAATGCCGAGCACCGCTTGCACGCTCACGGCCGCGAAGAGCCAAAGCGCGCCACTCGCCGCTGAGCCCGCGCGTGAACGCACCGCATCGAACGCATGCAGCGCTGCCAGCGTGAACAGCAGATAAGCCGTCATGCGGTGCTCGAACTGCACGGTCAGCACATTGCCGAACATGTTGCGCCACCAGGGCGTCTCGAACCACAGCCGCTCCGCCGACGGAATGAAGGCGCCGTCGATCTGCGGCCAGGTGTTGTAGGCGCGCCCGGCGCGCAGGCCCGCGACCAGCGCACCGAAATAGATCTGGACGAAGGTCACGATCACCAGCACCGCGCTGGTGAAGCGCAGCCGCGCCGACACCGCAATCTGCGGTCGATCGGCAAGCCGTCGCACCGTCCAGACGATGCCGGCAAAGATCAGTAGCGCGAGCATCAGATGCGTCGCCAGCCGATATTGCGACACCTCGACCCGCTCGGACAGTCCTGATGCCACCATCCACCAGCCGACCGCGCCCTGGAGACCACCGAGCGCGAACAGCAGCCATAGCCGCCGCTTCAACTCACCGGACAGACCGCCGCGCCACAGGAAGAACAGGAACGGCAGCAGATAGGCGACGCCGATGAACCGGCCGAGCAGCCGGTGGCTCCATTCCCACCAGAAGATCTGCTTGAACTCGGACAGGCTCATGCCGGTATTGAGCTCGCGATATTGCGGGATCTTCTTGTAGGCCTCGAAAGCGTCGGTCCACTGCGCGTCCGACAGTGGCGGAACGCTGCCGGTGACCGGCTTCCACTCGACGATCGAAAGACCGGATTCCGTCAGCCGCGTCGCGCCGCCGACCAGCACCATCAGCGCGATCAGGGCGGCCACGGAGATCAGCCAGCAGCGCACGGCGCGATGCGAGTTGGTCGGGGCGGAATTCGTCGTCATTTCAGGAGCAAAACCAAGCCTTGTACCGAAGATACTTGAACCGAACTGCGTGCCCCTTATAGTCCCCCGCTCCCGCAGCGCAAGTTACGCGAAAGCCGCAATAGTCCGCCATGACGATCCGCACCCGCAAGTTCCTCGGCGCCATCCTGCTCCTGGTGCTGGCCACCGTCTGGGCTCTGCTCGGCATGGCGCTGGCGCAGATGCCGTGGATCGCTGAGTCCGGCTGGCGGCAGGCAATCTACTACGTGGTGGTCGGCATGGGCTGGGTGCTGCCGGCGATGCCGATCGTCAGTTGGATGCAGCGGCCGGACCGGGCCAAATCTAGCTCGTAACGCTGCCGGTTGGTTTCACCGGCGCAAACGCAACACCGGACACCAGCACGCGCATCATGCGCAGCGAGCGCACCCTTCCGTCCCAGGAAATCCGCGGCAGCGCGCGCAGATTGGTGCGCCCTTCCGCATCCACGATGCCCGGCATAGTCGACACCGCACTGGCAAAGCCGGCCTCCTCCGCCATCACGACGTGGCTGCGCCGAAACGACGAGCGATCGCCGAACGGGAACGCCAGATGCCGGATCTCGCGGCGGAAGGACGCTTCCGCCACCGCCTTGCCCATCGTCATCTCACGCAGCGCGGCCGCGTCCTTCATGTTGGCGAGAACGGGATAGTTCACAGTCGCGCTGCCAATCGTCACACTCGGATCGGCCGCGAGCCTGGCCAGATCCCCCCAATCCATTGACGCCTCGCGCGAGAGTACGGCGAGATCGATGCGGTAGCGCGTGCAGAGATCGGTGATCGCCGCCGACAGATCCGCCGGCGCCAGCGAGCGCAGCCAATTCTCGAGATGCGAAAACAGCGCTTGCTTCTCGGCATTGCCCGTCACGGTAAAGCGCTGCTCCTTGTCGCCCATCATCAGGCTGATCCGGCTCTCACGCACGATCACCTGCTCGAGCCCGAGCCACCACGCCTCGCCGACACCATCGGGAAAGGCAGTGGGAACGTAGAGCGTGAACGGCACGGCGTGGCGCGCCAGCACCGGATAGGCAAAGCTGATGAAGTCCTTTGCAGCACCGTCGAAGGTCAACGCCACGAAGCGCCGCTTCTCCGGCAGCGTCACCGCGCGCCGGCAGACCTCGTCCATGCCGAGAAAATCATAATTCCAGCGCTTCAGCGCGCGAATGGCGCGATCGAGAAATTGCGGCGTGATCTCGTTCTGGCGCAGCGGCTGGAACGCGCCGCTCCGCCGCGGCCGCACGCGCTCGAAGCGCATGATCGCACCTGCGCCACGGCTGCGCAGCAGCGGCTGGCCGGTGAACCAGGCCAGTTCGAGCCGCAACCGCTCCAGCCATCTGTCGTCGGATGCCAATATTCCACCTTCGCGTTCGCCGGCGGCCCGTTCCCTCAGCTATTGTCATTACCCTTTGTTGACATTTATTTGCAAAGGTCGGCCACAGGCCGAAATACGTATTTTTCGTTTTCTCGACAGGTTTCGCGGATGACCATGGCTGTGGCGATGCAAAGCCGGACGGCAGAATCGCCAGCGCGGTCGAAAGCGAGCCGTATCGCGCATGTCGACCTCATCAGCGATATTGCAGAGGCTGAGGCAGCCTGGCGCGCACTTGAGGAGCCCGGTCATCTCTTCACGCCTTATCAGCGGTTCGATCTCCTGGGCTCGTGGGCGCAATCAGTCGGGGAGCACGAAGGCGCCCGCCCCCTGGTCGTGATCGCCCGCAACGGCGAGCAGACGCCGCTTGCGCTGTTTCCGCTCGCGCTGCGCCAGGGCCACAGTGTGCGCACGGCCTGCTTCATGGGCGGCAAGCACACGACCTTCAACATGGGTCTGTGGAACGCCGAGTTCGCAGCACAGGCTGTCGCCGCCGATCTCGACGTGCTGTTCGCCCCGCTTCGTGATCAGGTCGACGTTCTCGCGCTGACACAGCAGCCAAAGCGCTGGCATGACCAGCAGAATCCATTTGCGCTGTTGCCGCAGCAGAGCGCGATTAACGGCTGCCCGCTGCTGGCGATGGAGCCGGGTGGCCCACCCGCATCCCGGATCAGCAATTCTTTCCGCCGCCGGCTGAAGAGCAAGGAGAAGAAACTCCAGACGCTCGCCGGTTATCGCTATCACCTTGCCACGACGGACGCGGACGTCACCCGCCTGCTCGACTGGTTCTTCCGCGTCAAGCCGGTACGGATGGCGGAGCAAAAACTGCCGAACGTCTTTGCCGAACCGGGTGTCGAACAGTTCATCCGCAGCGCCTGCCTTGCGCCGTGCGGCGAAGGCCGTGTCATCGACATCCATGCGCTCGAATGCGACGACGAGGTGATCGCGATCTTCGCCGGGGTCGCCGACGGCCACCGCTTCTCGACGATGTTCAACACCTACACGATGTCCGAGCACGCCCGCTACAGCCCGGGCCTGATCCTGATGCGCTACATCATCGACCGCTGCGGCGAGCGCGGCTATCGCTCGCTCGATCTCGGCATCGGCACGGACGAGTACAAGCGCATGTTCTGCAAGGACGACGAGGACATCTTCGACAGCTTCGTCCCGTTGACCTCGCGCGGCAAGCTCGCGGCAATGGCGATGTCCTCGCTCAACCACGGCAAGCGCCTGGTGAAGCAGAACCAGATGCTGTTCGACCTGGCGCGACGGCTGCGCCAGGCGTTCGGTTAGCAGGCTCAAGCTTTCAAAGAGCTCTATCCGCTTGCGAGCGGCCTACGCCGCTACCACGCGTGGCGGCGTCTCGCCGGCATCAGACGGCTGCACCGGCCGGCTCAGCATCGTCACCTCGCTGAAGCCAACGGCCTTCAGCTGCTCGCACATCAGCGCGCGCGCATCCACATCCATCGAGACATCGGGCACTACGACGGCGCGGGCATTCGCCGTCAGCAGTTCGGCCGGCAGATCGGAGGCGCTGCCGGCATCAAGGAGCACATGATCGTAGGCGCGCAGCAAGGCATCGATCGCGAGTGTCACCCGCGGCGACTGCAGCAGGCTGCGGTCGAAGCCGGGACGGCCGGCCATGACCAGGTGCAGCCGCGAGAGCTTGTCGCGCGTGATGACCTGCGCAAAAGAGGCCTGCCCTTGCATCAACTCGGCAAGACCGGGCGCCGCCGGATCAACGGACACCGCTGCGATCGTCGGTGAGGACGCGGCGAGATCGACCACGACGACGCGCGCGTCGCGCGCCAGATGCCGCGCGAGCGTCAGCGTCGACAACGTGATGGCCTCGCCGGCCGCAGTGCCGAGCACCGTGACCTTCTTCGCCGCAGCGCCTGCGGCGCGCAGCCTGTCGGCTAGATGTTCGATCTCGGCCAATTCGGTGGCATCGGCGTCTGCCGTCATCTCCGGCTGGAGCGATGCAGGTTCTGCCATGATCGGTTCGACCACGGGCTCGACAATCGCCTCCCGGCGAATCGACCCTTGTGTTGCCGCCGGCGTAAACACAGCCACCGCGCGCGGCGCGGTTTGGCGCAGCAACTCACCGGTGACGACGAGACCGGACGAAAGCAGCAGCGTCGCCAGTGTCGCGATCAGCACGATCGGCAGCTTCTTCGGATAGGCCGGCGTGTTGGAGACGATGGCGCGCGAAATGATGCGGCCTTCCGCCGGCGCAGCGTCGATGCTCTCGCGGGTGCTGGCCTCGCGATACTTCCCAAGATACGTCTCGAGCAGGTCGCGCTGCGCCTTGGCCTCGCGCTCGAGCGCACGGAGCTGGACATCCTGACCGTTGGTCGAAGTCGCCTGCTTCTTGAGCTGCTCGAGGCTCGCAGTCAGGCCGTCGACCCGGCCGCCGGCGATCCGCGCGTCGTTTTCGAGCGAGCGCGATATCTTGGCCGCCTCGTCGCGGATCTGATTGTCGAGGTCGCCAAGCTGTGCCTTCAATTCCTTGATGCGCGGATGATTGCCGAGCAGGGTGGACGACTGTTCGGCGAGCTGGGCGCGCAGCGTCACCCGCTGCTCCGACAAGCGCCGCATCAGCTCGGAGTTCACGACCTCGGATGCCTCGATGGGCTTGCCGCTCTGCAGCATCTCCTTGATCAGCCGGGCCCTGGACTCTGCGTCAGCCTTCATTGCGCGCGCATTGTTGAGCTGGGTGTTGACCTCACCCATCTGCTGGTTCGACAGCGTGGTGTTGTTGGTGCCGACGAACAGCGACGATTTTGAACGGAAGTCCTCGACCTTGGCTTCGGCGTCGGAGACTTTCTTGCGCAGATTCTCGATCTCGCCCGAAAGCCATTGGCTCGCATTGCGCGCCTGATCCTGGCGCGCGTTCTGCTGGAGCACGAGGTAGCCGTCGGCGATCGAGTTGGCGACGCGGACAGCGAGCTCCGGGTCAGCCGACTGGAATTCGACCACGATCACGCGCGACTTGTCGACGGCATAGGCCTGAAGGCGATCGTAATAAGAATCAAGCACGCGCTCTTCCGGCGTCATCGAGAACGGATCGCGGCCGATGCCGACCAGCGCCGCGAGCGATTTCAGCGGCGACACGCCCTGCAGCACCGGATCGAATTCCGGCCGCTCGGCAAGCTTGTTCTTCTTGATGATCTCGCGCGCGAGGTCGCGCGACAGTACGAGCTGCACCTGGCTGGTGACGGCCTCGGGGTCGAGCGCCTGCCGCTCCTCGGTGCTGCGGTCGCTGCTCGGCCGCAGGAAGACGTTCTCGCGACCGTCGATCAGGATGCGCGATTCCGACTTGTAGCGCGGCGTGATGGAATTGACGAGGGCAACGGATGCGACGAGCGCAAGCACCGTCGGCACGATGATCCAGCCGCGCTTGCGCGCGAGCGCGCCACCGAGCGCGTGCAGATCGATGTCACCGGATTCGGCGGGCGCCTGCGGCGCAACAACCGACGCGGGCCTGGCTTCAACTCCGGGCCTGGTCTCAACCTTGGACTCGGGCTTGGCTTGGTGCTTGGCCTTCGAAACGACCCGCTCGATGACGGCCTTGTCCTTGCCGGCACGCCAGAACGCTAAACGCATCGAACACTCCCGCAGGGCAACGCCACTCGTCTACCTCAATGGGGCCAATTACACTCCATTAAGGTTGCCGCTGGGTTAATCACGAGGTCTCGCGGGTAGCGCATGTGCGCTCGTCACCGTTTGTTAACCACGAGGGCCCTTAATCCATCTCGATATTTCGAGAACGTTGTTCGGCATTCGCCGTCGAGCGCTGGTTTTGATCATGCCCCCCTCTTCCGACCAGCCGCTCCGTATCCTGCATGCCGTACGCGCCCCCGTCGGTGGCATCATCCGCCACATCCTCGACCTCGCCAACGGCCAGGTCGATCGCGGCCATCATGTCGGGATTCTCGCCGACAGCCTCACCGGCGGCGAGCGCGCGGACAAGGCGCTGGCCGAACTCGCGCCGCGGTTGAAACTCGGCGTGCATCGGCTCGCGATCCGTCGCGAACCCTCGCCGGAGGATTTTCTGGTCTGGCTGCGCATGCGCCGCCTGATCGTCACGCTCAAGCCCGACGTGTTGCACGGCCACGGCGCAAAGGCCGGCGCCTTCGTCCGCATGCGGCGTCGCGCGGACGACACCATCCGCATCTACACCCCGCATGGCGGCTCGCTGCACTATCCCCTCAACACCCTGAAGGGTGAGTTTTACGCGCGGCTTGAGCGCACGCTGATGGACGCGACGGACCTGTTCCTGTTCGAGAGCGCCTTTGCCCGCGACACCTACCAGCGCATCGTCGGCACGCCCAAAGGCGTGGTGCATTGCGTCTTCAACGGCGTGACGCCGGAAGAGTTCGAGCCCGTTGTCATCACCGACGACGCCACCGACCTCGCCTATGTCGGCGAGTTCAGGCACATCAAGGGCGCAGACCTCCTGGTCGATGCGGTGGCGCGGCTGCATGAGAGCGGCAAGAAGGTCACGCTGACGCTCGGCGGCGACGGCGAGGAGACGGCGACGCTGAAGGCACAGGTCGAGCGGCTCGGCCTGACGGGCGCGATCCGTTTCGTCGGCCACGTCAAGGCGCGCTACGGCTTTTCCAAGGGGCGGTTGCTGGTGGTTCCATCGCGCGGCGATTCCATGCCCTATGTCGTGATCGAGGCCGGCGCGGCCGGCATTCCCATGATCGCCGCACGCGTCGGCGGCATCCCGGAGATTTTTGGCGCGGAGAGCCCGGCCCTGTTCGCGGCCAGCAACGCCGAAGCCATGGCCGAGGCGATCGCGGCCGCGCTCGATGACCCGCAGGCGACCGCGCAACGCGCAGTCGCCTTGCGCGAGCGCATCTCGGCGCATTTCTCCCAGCAGGCGATGGTCGATGGCGTGCTCGCGGGTTATCGCGATGCATTCGCCAATCATTAACCATCCTTAAGGCCGCTTTAGAGAATCTTCCGATTTGTCCGATAATCGAAGTGCCAGGGGATGGATGCCCCGGGGACGCAAAGCCGCGCCCGCGGGTCTTTGGAATGGACGTGGACGCCCGTGGAACCGCTCAATGCACGCTCGATGCTCGATGCCGCGACCAGCGCCGCGGCCAAGCCGGCCGAGACAGCTTTCATCGAACGCCGCCGCCGGCTGACGCCGGCCGCGCTCGAGGTCGTGAACCAGAAGGTTGCCCGCGCTTATTCGCCGATCGTGATCGCCGGCATCGTGCGCGCAGCGGATTTCGTGTTGCTGAGCTTCGTCGGCGTCACCCTCTATGTCGGCTACGTTATGCCGCTCGCCGGCTTCAGCTGGGTCTACCCCGCAGAGATCGCCGCCGTGGCGGTCGCCGCCGTGGTCTGCTTCCAGGCTGCCGACATCTACCAAGTGCAATTGTTCCGCGGTCACCTCCGGCAGATGACACGGATGATCTCCTCCTGGTCGTTCGTCTTCCTGCTGTTCATCGGCATCTCCTTCTTCGCAAAATTCGGCAGCGACACATCGCGCGTGTGGCTTGCTGGCTTCTATATTCTCGGTTTCACGGCTCTGATCGTCGAGCGCCTCATCCTGCGTTCGCTTGTGCGCAACTGGGCGCGTCAGGGCCGGCTCGACCGCCGCACCATTATCGTCGGCTCCGACAGCAATGGAGAGCAGCTCGTCGAGGCGCTGAAGGCACAGGAAGATTCCGACATCCACGTGCTCGGCGTGTTCGACGACCGCAACGACAGCCGCGCGCTCGACACCTGCGCCGGCGCGCGCAAGCTCGGCAAGGTCGACGACATCGTCGAATTCGCCCGCCGCACCAGGGTCGATCTGGTGCTGTTCTCGCTGCCGATCTCGGCGGAGACGCGCATGCTGGAAATGCTGAAGAAGCTCTGGGTGCTGCCGGTCGACATCCGCCTCTCCGCGCACACCAACAAGCTGCGCTTTCGTCCCCGCTCCTATTCCTATCTCGGCGAGGTGCCGACGCTCGACGTGTTCGAGGCGCCGATCACCGACTGGGATCTGGTGATGAAATGGCTGTTCGACCGTGTCGTCGGCGGCCTCGCGCTGCTTGCTGCGCTCCCCGTGATGGCGCTGGTGGCGCTGGCGGTGAGGCTCGACAGCCCTGGCCCTGTCCTGTTCCGCCAGAAGCGGTTCGGCTTCAACAATGAGCGCATCGACGTCTACAAGTTCCGCTCGATGTATCATCACCAGGCCGACCCGACGGCGTCGAAGGTCGTGACCAAGAACGATCCGCGCGTCACCCGCGTCGGCAGCTTCATTCGCAAGACCAGCCTCGACGAGTTGCCGCAGCTGTTCAACGTGGTGTTCTCCGGCAATCTCTCCCTGGTCGGCCCGCGTCCGCATGCGGTGCAGGGCAAGCTCCAGAGCCGCCTGTTCGACGAAGCCGTCGACGGCTATTTCGCCCGCCATCGCGTCAAGCCCGGCATCACCGGCTGGGCCCAGATCAATGGCTGGCGCGGCGAGATCGACAACGAAGAGAAGATCCAGAAGCGGGTCGAGTTCGACCTCTATTACATCGAGAACTGGTCGGTGCTGTTCGACCTCGTCATTCTCCTGAAGACGCCGCTCTCGCTTCTGACCAAGAACGAGAACGCGTATTGATCTGAGTTTCTTTGTCATGCCCCGCCTTGTGCGCAATTGCGCACTGGGGCGGGGCATCCAGTGCTCCGCGGCATCAGCCGTTTCGCAATAGGCGCCGCGGAATACAGGATCGCCCGGTCAGGCCGGGCGATGACAGCGGTGTTTGTGGCGTACAAGTAGCGTAAGCGTATGAGCGTATGATGGCGTATGCGGCAACAGCCGGTGGAATGAACGTAGCCGCACCGGCTGCGCCCGGCGTGCTGGCCCTCCAGCGCGCGCTGGTGTGGCTGGTCGGCGCTTCCGGTGCGATCGTCTTCATCGAGCCGAGCCCCTACGAGATCGCGACGTTATTCGCCACCGTCGCGTTCTTCGCCACCGGCCTGCGGCTCAAGCTCGTACTGATACCGCTGGTGCTGGCCCTGATCTTGCTCAATTTCGGCTACACCATCAGCGCGATCCCGCTGCTCGACCAGTCCGAGGTCGCAAGCTGGATCGCGACCTCCTGGTACATGGCGGTGACCGTGGTGTTCTTCGCCATGGTCACCTCCGAGGACACGGCGGCGCGGCTCGACATGTTGCGCCGCGGCCTCGTGGTCGGCGCGATGGTCGCATCGCTCTCGGCGATCGCGGGCTATTTCAACCTCATTCCCGGCGGCCACGATCTGCTGACGCTCTACGAGCGCGCGCGAGGCACGTTCAAGGACCCGAACGTGCTCGGCGCGTTCCTGATTCTGCCGGCGCTGTTCGCGCTCCAGAGCGTGGTCTCGGACAAGCTGGCCAAGGCATTCCGCAACGTTATCGCCTTCGGCATCATGTCACTGGCGATCCTGCTCGCCTTCTCCCGCGCCGCCTGGGGCGGCTTGGTGCTGACCTCGGCCTTCATGCTGGCGCTGATGGTGCTGACAAGCCGCACCAATGCGCAGCGCTCGCGCATCATCATCATGGCCATCGTCGCGGTGGTGCTGGGCCTCGCGCTGATCGCGGTGCTGCTGTCGTTCGATTCCATCGCCGAGATGTTCAAGCAGCGCGCGAGCTTCGACCAGAGCTATGACGAAGGCCGCTTCGGCCGGTTCGGCCGGCACATCCTTGGCGCAGAGATGGCGCTCGACCTGCCGTTCGGCATCGGTCCCCTACAATTCCACCGCTTCTTTCCCGAAGACACCCACAATTCCTACCTGAACGCCTTCATGTCCGGCGGCTGGCTCTCCGGCGTGTGCTATCCCGCGCTGGTCTTCACCACCATGATCACAGGCTTCCGCCACATCTTCGTCCGCGTGCCCTGGCAGCGCGCTTATCTGGCGGTGTTCTCGGCCTTCGTCGGCACCGTCGGCGAAAGTTTCGTGATCGACACCGATCACTGGCGCCACTTCTGGATGATGCTGGGCGCGATGTGGGGCATGATCGCCGCCGCGCAGGCTTACAAGATCAAGTCTGGCGAGGATGCTTCAGCTTGAGCGCGGGCCGCTTCTCCGGCGGCGTATCGAGCAGGCCTTTCAGCGCCGCGGTCGCCGCGAGGACGCCCTTGTAGCCTTCGTTCGCGAAGCGCAGCAGCAGGCGCAGTTCCTCGTCTGAATAGGCACTGAAGACCTTCTCCATTGCCTGCTGCATCGGCACGTAGAGCTGGCCGATCTTCATGGCGGTTTCCGGCACGACGGCGATGTAGACCTTGCGGCGATCGGTCTCGTCCCGCTCGCGGCGCACCAGCCCCGCCTTCTCGAGCCGGTCGACCACGCCGGTGATGGCGCCAGTCGTTAGCCCCGTCACCTCGGCGAGCCGGCCGGCGGTCACGCGCCCCTCGAGGTAGAGGATGTCCATGCATTCGAGGTCGGAATTGGCAATTCCGGCCACGTTCGCAACGGTTTGCCCATAGAGCACGCCCTGCGCCGAAGACCGCCGCATCGCCTCTTCCAATTCTCCGAGCAGCGCCGCGCGCGCCTTTGCCCTTGACAAGGCCCACCTCATCTCTTAGTCGATATATATCTTAGCCACTAAGAGATTTAGCGGCCGTAATTTCTCCTAGCACCACGGAAGCGTCGGGAGCAAGCCAATGCCTCATCGTCCCCGCAAGGCCCTGATCATCGGCGCCGGCATCGCCGGGCCCGTTGCCGCCATCCTGTTGCGCCGCGCCGGCATCGAATCCGCGATCTACGAAGCCTGGCCCTACGCGAAGGGCATCGGCGGCGGCCTCCAGATCGCGCCCAACGGCATGCATGTGATGGACGAGATCGGGCTTTCGGGCGAGCTGATCAGTCGCGGTTCGATCGCGGAATCCTTCGACTTCTATTCGCAAGAAGGCCGACGGCTCGGCTCGATCAACCGCGACATGGCGCGGCGCTTCGGCCAGCCCGCGGTCAATGTCTGCCGCGCCACGCTGAACGAGATGCTGATCGACAAGGCCTGGTGCGCCTGCGTCTCGCTCTATTTCGACAAGCGCCTGATCAAGATCGAGGATCGCGGCGACCAGCCGATCATTGCCTATTTCGCCGACGGCACCACGGCCGAAGGCGACTTCCTGATCGGCGCCGACGGCGTGCATTCGATCACGCGGCGCCAGGTCGTGCCGGACGGACCAACGCCCTTCAACACCGGCCTCATCGGGTTCGGCGGCTTCGTGCCGCACACCGTACTCGACAGCCGGTCGATCGGCCGGCATGTCGAGACCACGTTCGGGCGGAGCGGCTTCTTCGGCTATGGCTATTGCAGCCCTGATCCGAAGGACGGCGTGATGTGGTGGAGCACGCAGCCCGCGTATGGCATGGATGCCGAGATGTTCCGCGCGCTCGACCAGCAGACGCTGAAGCAGCATCTGCGCGGCTTCCATCACGGCTGGCACGATCCGATCGCTGCCATTATCGAGGCGGCCGAGAAGATCGTGGTCACCGACACGCTCGACGTCGCGACCTTGCCGACCTGGTCGCGCAAGCGCTCGCTGCTGATCGGCGATGCTGCGCATGCAACCAGCCCCCACGCGGGCCAGGGCGCCTCACTCGCGCTGGAGGATGCGATGCGGCTTGCGCGACTGATGCAGGAGGGCCAGGAGCTGACCGCCACCTTCCAGGCTTTTGAGGCCGAACGTCGCCCCCGCGCCGAGAAGATCGTCGCCATCGCCCGCCGCAACGGCAACAGCAAGCGCGAATTCAGCGCCACCGGCGCCTGGATGAGAAATCAGATGATGAAATGGCTGCTGCCGCTGGGATCGAAGAGCATGGATTTCATGTACGCGTACGACGCGCGAGCGGTGTAATGGCGAACTGTCGTGTAGGTGTCGTAGGGTGGGCAAAGGGCGCAACGCGCCGTGCCCACCATCTCTCCGCAATGGAAGTGGTGGGCACGCTCAGCTTTGCCCATCCTACGAAACCGAGCTAGCTCTCCACAGCGAACGACAGACCGGCGTGATCGACGAGCCGCTTGATCAGCTTGTGCTGCATCGCTGCACCCGGCGTCCAGAGCCCTGCCGGTACATCAGGCGTGTCGCGCAGCAGGCAGATCGCACATTCGGAGATGATCTTGGCCGTTGACGCATAGCCGGGATCGAGATCGCCCTTCACGGCCGCGCGAACCTGACGGCCATCGGGCGCAATCGCGACATAGAGCAAGTCGTAATGCCCGTTGTCGCGCTCTTCCTTCGACGGCCCCTCGCCGGGCTTGAGCGCCTCGGGGCCGGTCTTTTCGCTGTTGGCGGCCATGACAAGCCTGGCGTTGGCCTGACCTTCGTCGCCCGTTCCCGTCAGCACCATCTCGTCGTAGACGAAATCCCGGCCATAGGGGAACCCCATCAGCATGTTGGAGCGGTGGACATTGCGCGTGTTGAGCGTCGCCATCGCGAACGGGGCCGACCAGGATTGCAGGTCCTCTTCGAAAACAGGCTTATTGCCGCGCGGCTGCTTCGGCCCCTCGAAGCCTGGCGTGAACGCAAAGGGATCCTTGAGAATCGACACCAGGCTGAGATCCTGCGCAACCGCTGCGAAGGTGAGCCTTGCGCTCGCCGAGGTGCCGCCGGAGAACTTCCAGCTGAGATCGCGGACGCGCCCCTTGACGCGCGGCGCCGGCGCTCCGAACACGCGCCTGGCTTCCTCCTGCACGAAGAACGCACCGAGCTCGAACGGCACGGAGTCAAAGCCGCAGGAGAACATAATGCGCGCGCCGCTCGCCTTGGCGGCCGCTTCATGCCTGTCGATCATCTGCTTCAGCCAGATCGGCTCGCCGCAGAGATCCATGTAGTCGGTGCCCGACGCGACGCAGGCCGCAAGCAGATCGGAGCCATAAAGCTGATACGGGCCGACGGTGGTGACGACCAGCTTCGCCTGATCGACCATCGCGCGTAACGATACAGGATCGGCTGCGTCCGCAACGATGAGCGGCGTATGCGCGGGTGCGCCGATCGCATCGCGAACCGACGCGAGCTTGTCTCGGCTGCGCCCTGCCATCGCCCATGTCGGCGCACCGTCCCCGACATAGTGCGCGGCGAGATACTCGGCCGCGAGCTGGCCGGTATATCCCGTTGCGCCATAGACGACGATGTCGAACTTCGCAGACACGGATCACGCTTCCTTGGGGATCGCAGACCTTATGCTTCCACTGTGAATGTCAGCCCTGCGTTGTCCCGCAGCCGCTTGATCAGCTTGTGCTGCAGCGCTGCGCCAGGGGTCCAGAAGCCGGCTGCGACGTCGGTCACGTCGCGCAGCATGCAGATGGCGCATTCGGAGATCATCTTCGATGTCGAGCCGTAGCCGGGATCGCGGTCGCCGGTGACACCGGCGCGGACCGCACGGCCGTCGGGCGCGATCGCGACATAAAGCAAATTGAAGAGCCCGTTCTCGCGCTCTTCCTTCGATGGTCCCTCACCCGGCTTCGGCGCGCTCGGGCCGGTCTTCTCGGCGTTGGCCGCCATCACGCGCTTGGCGTTGGCCTCGCCCTTCTCGCCGGGACCGGTCAGAACCATCTCGTCGTAGACGAAGTCTTGGCCGTAGGGAAAGCCCATCAGCATGTTGGAGCGATGGACGTTGCGGGTGTTGATCAGCGCCATCATGAACGGCGCGGCCCAGGATTGCAGGTCGTCCTCGAGCACCGACCTGTTGCCCTTCGGCTGCTTCGGTCCGGTGAAGCCCGGCGTCAGCGCGAACGGATCGTTCAGGATCGCAATGAGGCTGATGTCCTTCGCGACCGCATCGAAGGTTGCCTTCGCGCTCGCCGCGGTGCCGCCCGACAGCGTGCCGCGCATGTCGCGCACGCGGCCCTTCACCCGCGCGGCGGGCGCGCCGAACACGCGGTTGGCCTCTTCCTGCACGAAGAACGTACCGAGCTCGAACGGCACGGAGTCAAAGCCACAGGAGAACACGATACGCGCGCCGCTTTCCTTCGCAGCCGCCTCGTACTTGTCGATCATCTGCCGCATCCAGATCGGCTCGCCGCAGAGATCGAAATAATCCGTGCCGGTCGCAACGCAGGCCGCGAGCAGTTCCTCGCCGTAGAGCTGATACGGACCGACCGTCGTGATCACCGACATCGTTTGCTCGGCCATCGCCCTTAGCGAGGCGGCGTCCGACGCATCCGCGACAATCAGCGGAATATTCCCGGGCGCGCCGATCGCATCGCGCACCGATTTCAGCTTGCCAAGGCTACGGCCCGCCAGCGCCCATTTGAGTGTCTTGTCGCTCTTATAATGCTGGGTCAGATATTCGGCGACGAGCTGACCGGTGAAACCGGTTGCGCCGTAGACGACGATGTCGAATTTCGCAGAGCTCATGGTCGACCTTTACTTCTTCGCGTAACTCACGCCCATGCCGGCACGGACGTCGCTTTGAATACCATAGGGCGGAATCGGATAGCGCAGGCCGTTCTTGGCCAGCGCCTTCATGCCTTCGATTGCCTTGGCGAGATGCGCAGGCTTCAGGGCCATCAGCATCTCCTCGTCCGGCACGCCGCCATAGCGCCGTTCGGCATAGCATGGCAAGGACAGGCTGGGCTCGCCGCTTTTGAGCGCCCGGCCCCAGGAATCCGCGCACGCGGTCTCGCCGACCACGCCCCATTCGAACTTCTTGTAGCCGGTGTATTGCAGCCCGTTGATCAGGATGATCATCTGGCCGGGCGTTGCGTAGACGAGGCAGATGTCGGGTGGATCGAGCCGGCCGCTCGCCAGCGGGCTGACCGCGAGCGCCTGATATTGCCCGAACGGAACCACGTCCAGCGCCTCCTGGCGCTTGCGCGCATCCTCCGCGGTGCCGTGCCAGACCCCGACATAATTTTCGCCGGCGAGCCATTTCTCGTCCTGGGGGCTAAGCCCGATCACCGCGCGGCACTGCGCGCCGACGAGATCGTCGCCGGTAATGCCGACGGTCCATCCCAGGCGCGAAGCCATGCTGACGATCTGGTCGGTGGTGTGGACCGCATTCGGCCGCCGGATTTTCGGAATCGCCTCCATGTCCGCGGCATGCGCGAACAGCTTCATGCCGATCACCGTGGTCTTCAGCCGCAACAGGGTATTGAGATCGGCCACGAGGCCGGCAAGATCGATCGTATCAGCGGCTAACTGCTGCATGGCATCCTCCCGGCGCGCCCCTGTTGTTGGGCTACTGAGGCTGTTCTAGTCCTTGGCCGGCCCGGGAAGCAACTCGCTGGTCCTGCCCACGAGTCGGTTGGCCACGAGGCCGATCCATTCGCGCACAGCCGTGTCGGTTCGGCCGAGACCGTCCGAACCGACATTGGTGAAAGAGAACAGATCGTCGCGTCCGCCCATCCGCCAGTCGACGGGATAGGCTTCGACATCAAATCCAGCCTTGCGGAATATCCCCATCGAACGCGGCATGTGAAAGGCCGAGGTAACCAGCAGCCAGCGCTCGCCCGGTTTCGGTGCCACCAAGCGCTTCGTGAAGATCGCATTCTCGTAGGTGTTGCGCGAGTCCCGTTCCACGATCAGGCGTTCCCTCGATATGCCGATATTTTCCAGGACCGGTACCGAGTAGTCGGCTTCCCTGGCGCCGGGCGAGACTAGGTTGGCAGAGCCCCCCGTGAAGACGATGCGCGCATTCGGATAGCGACGCGCAAGCTCGGCCGGCGCAAAAAAACGATCGGCCGCGTGTGAGACCACCGGCGTGTGATGCGCCGCCGACAGATCGGTATCAACCGAGCCGCCCAGCACGATGATGCCGTCGGGCGTGCCGCGCGACGGATCCCACGCCGGAAAGCGTGACTCAAGCGGATAGAGCAAGAGATTGCCAAGCGGCGAAAAGGCAGCGAGCGCGAACAGGATCAGCGTGGTCGCGGCCAGCTTCCGGCCGAGCCCGGCAAAGCGCGTTGCCATCAGCACGACCGAGATGATCCCGAGTTCGACCAGAAGATTGATCGGCACCACTGCGGCACCGAGCGTCTTGGAAAGAAGGAAGTACAGGGGAAGCCTCGCTGAAACGATCGTGGTGCGCAGGCTTGACCCCGCCCATCTTCAGAAATCTTCTTGGAAGAGGATCGATTGCCGGGTCAAGCCCGGGCATAACAAGATCTCATGACAAGTTCTGATGAAATCGATTGGACGCGGCAAATGACCCATCATCACCTGCATTCAAGTCCCGAAACCTGCCATTGGGGCTTCTTTGAAGCCGCGCTCAAGCCCGTCCTCACCATCGCCAGCGGCGATGAGGTGACCGTCGATACCATCAGCGGCGGCCCGGACATGCTGCCCGACCGCAGCAGGTTTCACATTCCGCCGGAGATGTTCGAGGTTCACGCCAAGAACGAACGCATGCTCCCCGGCCACATCCTGACCGGCCCGATCGCGGTCGAAGGCGCCGAGCCCGGCGATGTGCTCGCAGTCGAGATCCTCGACGTCCAGCTCCGCCAGGACTGGGGCTGGAACATGATCAAGCCACTGTCAGGCACCCTGCCCGACGATTTCCACGAGACGCGGATTCTCAACATCCCGCTGGACCGGACGCGAATGGTCGGCCGGATGCCGTGGGGCCTCGACCTGCCGCTAAAACCGTTTTTCGGCGTGATGGGCGTTTCGCCGCCGCCCGCCTGGGGCCGCATCTCCTCGCTCGTTCCGCGCGCCATGGGCGGCAATCTCGACAACAAGGAGCTCGGCGCCGGCGCGACGTTGTATCTGCCGGTGTTCGTCCCGGGCGCGATGTTCTCCTGCGGCGACGGTCATGGCGTGCAGGGTGACGGTGAGGTTTGCGTCACCGCGATTGAGACGGCGCTTCAGGGCCGCTTCCGGCTGACGCTGCGCAGGGATTTGCGGTTCGACTATCCGCGCGCGGAGACGCCGACCCACTATATGACCATGGCGATGGACCCCGACCTCGACCAATGCGCGGTGCGGGCGCTGCGCGACATGATCGTGCTGCTGGGCGAGACGCGAAACCTGTCGCGCGAGGACGCCTATACATTGTGCAGTCTCGCGGCCGATCTGCGGGTGACCCAGACCGTCAACGGCTCCAAGGGCATCCATTGCATGATCGACAAGGCGATCGTGCACGGCTGATCTCGCCGGCACCTCCTGACCGCGGCCGCCCGGGCATTCCGGACGGCGCGCTGAGTCGCGTCTGATTTCCTGCACGATTCCAACGATCTAAGCGACGAGCTAAGCCTGCATTTGACTTCCACCCCTGAACCTAAATAGAGTCTTAATCGTTACTTTTATGTACCCGAGTAAGAGGCTAGCGTTCGGGCCATGGCCACCGAAAAAGCCGAGACTGACCGCATTCCCGTAACCTTGGCGCTCTCGACCATCACCTACCTGGAGAAGTTGGTGAGACAGGGCACCCACGGCACCAGCGTTCCCGGCGTCGCACGTACCTTGATCGAGGAAGGCATCCGTCTCGCCATCAAGGACGGGCTTTTGTCGATTCGCGACAATGGCAGAACGTGAGCGTGCGCCGAACGTGAAGCGGACGGATCTCGAGCTGCGGTTGGCCGATTGTCGCAACCTGGGACCGTTACAATGCCTGTTCTCTCACCAACCTGGACCAACGAACGAATTGAACTTCTGAAGCAACATTTCGAGGCTGGTCTATCCTGCCGCGAGATCGCCGCCGACATCGGCGTCAGCCGCAACGCCGTGATCGGCAAGCTGTCGCGCCTGAATCTCACGCGCGGCCGCTCGGTCGACGAGCGCAGACTCCAAGACAGGCACCAGGACCGGACTAGCGCGCCGCGCGCGCACAAAGCAGTGCCCCGGCTGCAATTTGAGATGCTCGCCACGATCTACGGCGAATCGGACGTGCCTGTCGCGACCGGACCAATCGACGAAGCCAATCGCTGCTCGCTAATGGAGCTCGGCGAGAACCGCTGCCGCTGGCCGATCTCGACGCCCGGTGCGGAGGATTTCTGCTTCTGCGGCAATGCCGCGCACGACGGACAGCCCTATTGCACCGGCCACAAGCGCCTCGCCTACCGGCCGAACTCGCGTGCGCGCGTCATGCGCGGCTGAAGCCCGCCGTCCCTTGGACTCAACGAAAAACCTCCGGCAGGGCACTGCCGGAGGTTTCTGGAGGCTTAGCGTGAAGCTAAGAGCCGCGAATTTTCAAAACCGGCTAAGAGCAATATAGCTGATCAACTCAGGTAAGTAAATAAAATTTTTGTCTATCGAATCGCATAGCTCGTCTTCGCTCGCGCAGGACATTTCTGATTTTGAAGATCAGCACCTCATCAAGAAAAAACCCCGGCAGTTTCCCGCCGGGGTTCTCCAATCGAATTGCGCGATCGATGATCAGAAGTTGCGCTGAGCACGCAGCAGCATGCTCACCGAGTTCTGGTCCTTCAGCTCGTACACGGCCGCCGGCTTCGCTGCGGTGGCAATGCCCGGGCTCGCGATGGCGCCAGAGTACTTCTGGTCCAGACGCGACCAGCTCAAGTCGGCAGTGAACGCCAGGTTCTTGACCGGAGTCCACACGGTGTTGACACCGATGACCCCGAAGTTGAAGTCCGGATTACAGGTCGAACCGGCCACGGCGATCGCAGCGAAGTTGGTGCAGATCAGGGCCTTGCCCGTATTGCCGTACTTCAGCTGGGCATAACCACCGTAGACGGCGCTCGCCCAGTTCGGGCTCCAGTTGTGGGTATAGCCACCACGGAGACCCCAGGTCTTGACGGTATCGATGCCGGTAGTCGTTCCAAAGACGCCGTCAGCAATACCGGCGAAGCCGGTGCTCTGATACGCGCCGGTGCCGCTACCGCTGAACATGAAGAAGCTCTGCGGGAACAAGCTCTGGAAATTGTAACGAGTTGCACCGTCCGTGTAGACGGCCTGCAGGTTGATGACGTCGCCCGCACCGGTCGGGATGTTCTTGATCGACAAAGAGCCCTGCACAGCCCAGCCCCACTTGTCGGAGGGGTGACCGCTGGTCTCCGTCAAGCCGTAGTAGGCAGCATGGAGGTCATGCGCAGCAACCGAGAGCTGGGCCAGACCCCAGGCCTGGTCGACGCGCACGGCACCAAGGATGTCGGGAGAACGCGTGCCACCCCATGAGTTGGCACCATAGACGCCCGTCACGAACTGAGCAGCCGTACCCGACGACACGTTCCAGAGATTCGACTGGCCGTTTGACGCCGTCGTCTCCTCCTGCAACGCGATCGAAGCGGTGATGCCTTGGCCGAAGTCCGCCGTATAGGCAGCCTGGTTCACACCGTTGGTGTGGTTGGAGCCGCCCGGAATGGTGTCGGGACCGCCAGCCGGATAGCTCTGCCACGGGGCATCGAAGATCGATACCGTGCGGCCGAAGGTGAACCCGGCGAACTGGATAAATGCATGGTAGAGGCCGAGCGCGGGGGCACTGGGCGAGATCGTCGACGGGCCGCTGCCGGTGACGTTGGACGTGTCATAGGTGAAAACCATGTCGGCGTAGGTGCGAACAACGCCGTACTCGGTCGCCGTGCGGGTGTCGACATTGAAGTCGAAACGGGCGCGGCTGTAATAGTAGTTGGTCACACGGTTGTTTGACCCACCGTTCACAGAGCTCGTGCTGTTATTGAAACCGTAGTCGCCAGTGCCGCCGAGAACCGCGTCAGCGCGCAGGTAACCACCCAGCTTGATGCAGGTGTCGGTACCCGGCATGTAGTAGAAACCCGCGCCGTAGAGCGAGCAGACCTTCACGTATTCGACCGCCTTGGCCTTGACCGGAAGATCAGCCGCCTGAGCTCCACCGACGGCGATCAGAGTCGCCGCAGTGCCGAGCAAAAGGCTCTTCACCACTTTCATATAAAACCTCCAAGTTGTTCATTTTACGGAGACCGGACCGTGAGGCCCCCCAGATCCCCGTCTCTTCAAATCCGCTCGGCCGCTTCCCGCTTTCGGACGCACCCGCTTGAGACGCGAGGGACGTGAGCGAACCACCTGCAACGGGACGATTGAGAACCCCCCACCGTCCGGATCAATATGCCTGCGCCGTTCCGTTAATCAAAATAGTTTATCAGCTCAGCTTTGTGGTTTCACCAACCCTGTGTCTGCCGCGCAACACCGGACGCGCGAGCTAAAAGGCTGACCGGATCATATTTGTAATTTCCGTGACACAATTACCCTGCTCTGCACTTGCGTCAGGGCAGGCTTGCGTGGACTATGACCGCCGCGAAGACCGGCCAGAAAGAAATCAGCCTGCGGGAGTGACGCTGTGTCAGCGACGAGGAAAGAAGGGGCGCGCGTCCGCTCCGTCGGCAATCTCGATATCATCAGGCGATTCACCTGGGAGATATCATCGATCAACATGTATCTGGAGGAGCTGCGTCAGTTCTGGGCCAGGACGCTAGGCATCAGCGGACCGCAATGGCTGATCCTGATGGCGATTTCCGACCTCGACAAGGACGACGGCGTCCCCGTCAACGTGGTCTCCAAGCTGCTTCATGTCGATCCGTCCTTCGTCACCACCCAGTCCAAGCTTCTCGAGAAGAAGGGCCTGCTGCGCCGCCGCCCCTCACCGACCGACGCCCGCGTGGTACGGCTGTCGCTGGTCGAAAAGACGCAGAAGCACATCGCGAGCCTCAACGAGCAGTACAAGACGATTCGCGAATTCGTCTTCCAGGAGTTCGACGAGAACGAGCTGACCGAATTCACCACCAAGCTCGCGACGCTGAAGACCCGACTTGAAA
Source organism: Bradyrhizobium sp. WSM3983 (assembly GCF_000473045.1). GTDB lineage: Bacteria > Pseudomonadota > Alphaproteobacteria > Rhizobiales > Xanthobacteraceae > Bradyrhizobium. The sequence goes on from NZ_AXAY01000003.1 coordinate 281,017, forward strand.
AGGCCTGCGTCAGGATCTCCCTCGACTTCTGAGGCGCGCATCCGATCTTGCGCCAGGAGGCCGCGCTCAGATCCGCTTGCCGACGGCACCGAGCTGCGATTCGAGCCAGTCGAAGATGTATTCGTTGGCAAGGCTCGGGTTGTCGGCATGAGCCTGCGCCGCGCCGGTCTCCGCCGCGGTGAACACTTTCAGCACGATATCCGAACTGCCGAGCTGGGATTTTTGCAGGATCTGACGCGCCCGGTCGGCCTTGAGCCAGCCGTCCTCGCCGAGCGTGATCAACACCGGACATTCGGCGCCCGAGGCCATCAGCGGCGCATGCGGCACCGGGACGATGCTGAGATCGCTCATCGCAAAACGGCTGGCAAAGAACGACCGCTCGTGCAGGTCCCACAGGCCGCCATCGCAGACGGCCGCGGCGAGACGCGGCTCCTGCAACACCGCACGTGCCACGAACGAAGAGCCCCACCCGTCAGCCACGATCGCAACGCGATCGAAATCGACGTCCTCGCGCTCCTCCAGATAATCCATCGCGCTGGCAACCGAGCTTTCGAGATCCCGGCGCTGCATGAGCATGTCGGCGTAATCGTCGCGCTGGTCGCCGAGCAAGTCCAGCGCGAGCATCGACAACCCACGCTCGCGCGCATGGGGCGCGAGCTTGAACAGGAATTCTTCCTTGCGGTGGCCGGGCTCGCCGATGCAGATCACCGTCGGGGCGCGACCGTTCGCCGCAGGCGCAGGCAGGAAATAGCCCTGCAACGAATGACCTTCGCCCCACGGGATTGTCACGACTTCGCCGGCCGGCCCGCGCGCCGTGAGGAAACGGCGAGCGCATTCCTGCATCGCGAGCACCGCGACCCAGCGGCGCTCGTCGGCGGGATCGAGCGGCATCGCGGCCGCACCGTAGTAGTTCATCGCGCGCAGCCAGTTGCGCTGCGCGGTCACCATATGGCCTTCCGCGAACGCCGCCTCGGCACGATGCCGGTTGGCCTGCGCCAGCTTTTTCCACTCGCGATGCCAGGACTGCTCGTCGTCGCGCTTCAGCTGCCGCGCGATCATCAGGCATTCGGCGATGGTGGCGCCGCCCTCCTGGGCCGCGGTGAGCAGCCGCGTGAATTCAGCAGAGATATCCTCTCTCTCCGGGCAGAGGATAAAATCGTCGGAGAGGCATGCGGGTATCATCGGTGCTACGCTTTATCGTGGCGTTACCGTGCTTCACTAAACTATTTCAGTTCGCCAACCAAGCTGCCCTGCGCTGAATGAGACCCGTTCGAGATCACCATCGCTTGAACGCATGTCACATGTCGCATGCGTGACATTCCGTCACGTCATGAGACGGAGAACGCGCGCGGGAGGGCAACGAAAATTACCCGAGCAAAATCACCTGCGCACTCTTGCAATGATGATCATCATACCCACATCTGCGCGCGCTCGTTGACAGTCTCAGCCGAGTCGCCAGCCGACTTCCTGGGTGAAACTTTCGTAGAAGGCGCGGTCATAGGCCTGCTCGGGCGCGGCGCGCACGCGTTCGTCGAGCAGCTTGGCGTCCTCGCCGACAAGGATGCGCCAGCGCTCCGCCTTAACGCCGTCGAGAATGATCCTGGCGGCCTGCGCCGCCGTCGTCGGCGCGTCCTCGAGGAAGGTGCGGGCGCGTTCGGCGAACGCCGCCTGGATGTCCTCGTCCGACATTTTGTCAGCATCTGGCACGCCGGCCGCAACCATGCGCTTGCGGGTCAGCACGACCTCCTCGGTGTTGAGACGCTCCGATCCGTCGCCGCTCTGCACCTTGCGTGAGTTGGACACGATCGAGGTGCCGATATGGCCGGGCATCACCACCGAGCATTTGACGTGCGGCGCATGCAAGCGGAGGTCGTTGATCAGCGCTTCGCTAAATCCCTTCACCGCGAACTTCGCCGAGCTGTAGGCGGTGTGCGCCTGGCCCATGCCGATCGAGGCCCAGAATCCGTTGACACTGGCGGTGTTGATGATGTGGGCTTCGTCAGCCTTGACCAGCATGGGCAGGAAGGTGCGGACGCCAAGATAGACGCCGCCCCAGCAGATGTTGAAGGTGCGCTCCCACTGCTCGCGTGTGTTGATGAACAGGCTGCCGCCACCGCCGATGCCGGCGTTGTTGAACAGCAGATGGATCTTGTCCGTCTTTTGCTGCTCGGCAAGCTCGTCGCGGAAACGCTTGAGATGATCCTCGATCGAGACATCGGCGACATGCGTTGTGACGCGCAGGCCCTGCGGCAGCTTCTCGATCTCGCAGAGCCGCTTGGTCGCCGCCATCGCGGCTTCCGAGACGTCGCACATCGCGACGTTGCAGCCCTCGACAACGAGTTGCCGTGCGAGCTCGCGCCCCATGCCCGTGCCACCACCGGTGATGACGGCGATCTTTCCAGCAAATTCCTTCATGGGACTTCGGCCCTCCCCTTATCGGCATGCTTCTTCGTCGTTGGCGCGCCGCGCATGCGACGCGCGCCAAATGTAGCAGCGCCGCATCCGCAGGTAAAAGCGGATCGGCGCTGCTACCCGGGTCTTGTGAATGGCGGATCGCGCGGCGCTGCCCGACGATCGCTCATTCCTGCGCCTTTCCCTGTGGATTCCCCGTAGTGGTCCGGCTTCGGGTTTGAGCCAACTTTTTCACAATCCGAATCGTCAAATGGGGAACGCGGGGCGATTCGGGCCGGCCGCGTGTCGTTTCCGACACAGGCTGTGGCACTCGGCTTGCATTCTCCTCGTGGTCGTAACTACCGATGAGGTGACTGGAATGTTCATAACCGTCGTGGCCGTGCTCTGCCGGCTTGGCGCCGCTGCTTCTGGCAGCTGCGTGGAAGAAATCGTGACCGACAGCAACATGACGCCCGATATGTCGATGATGGCGTGTGCGGTCGGTGCGCAGGCCCCGCTTGCAAAATGGATGGGCGAGCATCCGATCTATCACGCCAACTGGCGCCTCGATCGCTACAAATGCGTGCCGGGTCACTACGAGATCAAGGGCCACGCCTAAGGCCCCGCAAAACTACTGATATCGAGGAAACGCCCGGGCCGCCCTCCCCGCGCGAGATTGCAGCGCCAGCCCCATCGCGGCGGCGCGCCGCGTGACAACGATCACGCCCTTCCCCTTAAGCCACCGCACGCAGAATGTTCGCACGCGCCTGCCTCCCTTCCGGCGTCGGCATCAGCGCATAATTGTGCGGCTGGTCACGGAGCAGATGCAGCTCAACCGGCACGCCGGCCGCCCTCGCCCGCTCGGCAAGATCGACGCTGTCGGGAAAGAGCAGATCACGCGTGCCCGAAAAGATCGTCATCGGCGCGAGCGAACGAAAGGCGCCGTTGAGCGGGCTGACGAAGGGATGGCCGATATCGAGTTCGCCGGCATAGAGCCGCCCCGCCTCGATGATTCCCGGAATGTCCTGAATCGGATCGCGCGCGGCGATCTCGACCTGCTCCGGACGGCTGATCGATGCGTCGGCTGCGGGCGAGATCAGGATCAGCCGGCTCGGCTGCCGATGCCCGCGGTCGCGCAGCCACTGGCATGCGGCAAGCGCGAGGCCGGCGCCGGCCGAATTGCCGACTACCGTGACCTTTGCCGACCCGGCATCCTCCAGCAGCATCCGCAACAGCTCCGCCGTCGCCGGTACGACGTCCTCTGCGGTCGCGCGCGGCGCAAGCGGATAGATCGGCACGACGCAGACGACGCCCGCCTTGCGTGTCATCTGGCCGACGAAGCGCCAATGCGCCGGCACGATCTCGTTGATGTAGCCGCCACCATGCAGGAACATCACGTGGTTGCAGCCCTCGTGTCCTGACGACGGAGCAGTGTAATAGACTGGCCATCCGCCCATCTTCGTCAGCGTCGCCTCGACGCCACGGCCAAGCCCGGTAGGCTCATGCGAGGCTGGCGCCAATGCGAGCTTCTGAACATGCGCCTGCACGGCCTCGGCTGAGGCTAGCTGCACCTTGTAGGAAAGCAGCCCGAGCAGCAAGTTGAAGACGCGGCTCTGCAAGCTCGGCGCGGGATCGTTTGCAGGCTTCGCCCGCGAGACATTGCATTCGCAAAGCCGCCCGATCGACAGCATCTTCGCAACGCTCATGCTCCTGCCCTCATTTGCTGCGCCCGACCGGCACCAACTTGCTTCTATCTCTCGGCTACCAACCCCGCCTATAATGCGAGCATTCACTCGCTTTTCATACTCGCATTCAAAGTACAGGATCATGGCGCGCAAACCGCCGACAAAACCCCGGAAAAATGCCTTGCAGGAGCGATCCCGCGTCACGGTCGACGCGCTCGTCGAGGCAACTGCTCGCATTCTGGTTCGCGAAGGTTTTGAGAAGACGAGCACCAACCGGATCGCCGAAATCGCCGGCGTCAGCGTCGGCTCGCTCTATCAGTATTTTCCGAGCAAGGAGGCGCTGGTCGCCGCCGTGATCGAGCGTCACAACGAGGAGATCATGGGTATCGTCCGCACGACGCTCACCGAAGTCACGGACATGCCGATCGAGAAAGCCGTCCGCCGCCTCGTCACTGTCGCGATCGACGCGCACCGCATCAACCCCGAACTGCATCGCGTGCTCGCCGAGCAGATCCCGCGCGCAGGAAAGCTCGACGTCGAAGCCTTCAACCGCGAGGTCCACGCCCACGTCCGCGCTTATTTCAACAGCCATCGCAAGGAAATGCGCAAGATTGATCTCGATGTCGCGACCTTGATCTGCGTCAGCACAATCGAAGCAGTCGCGCACAACACGGTGCTGAACCAGGCCGAGATGCTGTCGGACAAGATGGTGCGGACGCTGGTGGACGAGACGACGCGGATGGTGGTGGGGTTTTTGCGGCCACCGGCTTAGCTCTCGTTGTTCGATACAGGCTCGGTGACTCCAAGCCGAGCTTCGGCAAGCTGCGGTCGGCCTGCAACCGCGAGGCGCGCGCTGTTACAGAATCGTCGCACTTCAAGAACGCGTGCGCGAGTCCTTCGAGGGGTTGAATCGTGCGCAGAAGCCCTACCTATCCGGGCAGGAGAATACCTGAGAAAGTCAGCTGATGAAGTCACCAGAATGGAAGGGAATTGCCGTCGCGTCCGCTATCGCGTTCCTGTCAGTATCCCTTTTGGCAGCCGACGCGCTCCTGGACCTGAATGCCAACGCGTTGGTCAAACGCCTGGAGAGCGCGCAAGCCTCCTTCGTGGAGACGATGGCGCAGCATCAACTCGCCTTCGCCGTTAGGCCATGGGCCCGTGGCAAGAGTCCACCGGAGCAGCAGTGTCAGCGCAGCGCGTACTGACGGCCACCGCGGGCACGGGCTCATTGCGAAAACAGGAGATCGCTTGCCAATCAGCGATCGCGCAAGCGTTCGGCCCATCTCTGAAGAAAAATGCTCGGAGCGAGAGGATTTGAACCTCCGGCCCCTAGTCTCCCAGACCAAAGCTATTTGCATTCGGGCAAATCTGTTGACACCCCCTGAACAAGATTATTCAGACAAATCAACAATTTCGATGTGTCATCTAATGCCGGCGAATCGTCCTGACTATAGCGCAATTTAGCGCACGGCCTTACGGCCCGTTCGTGTCTCCTCTGTCAGTCACTCAGCCGGCGGTGCATCACCCGCCGGCTGATTTTTCAGGGGGAGATCATTTTCAACTACTGACAAGGAGAAAATAGTTGCCAATCGACCCATTCAAGCCGGTCTGAGCGGCCCGCCGCCGTTTCGAGCGTGCGACCAACTTTCAGCTACGCATCTGCCAGCTAAATCTGAAGGAGGCGAGCAACCTTCGGGCGTCCTACGGTATGGTAGATCGAAACTTCATCGTCATGAGCGGAGAACTTAATGAGGTAGAATCGTGGTGTCGTGACGAAGGCGTGCTCGGACCGCACGAATTTCTGAAGGAAGCCGCATGAGGGACGATCGAGAGGGAACGGTCGGCCCAATATCCGGGCTCACATCGGAGTGGTATTTTGACGGGCAGCTTGTCTGCCTTGAGCACCCCCACTATCGGAAGGCAAGACGGCCGAAAAGACGGCGGAATGGATGCTTGGCGAGTTAGCCCGAGAGATTGAGCTGGGCACGGCTAGGGCCGCCCGCCAATTCCCATTGCCCGCGATCATCCCTCGCGCTTAGATTGCGCGGGGAATTTTACATTTTGATCACGGGGGCGAATGATGAAAGTGATCTTCTTCCTACTAGCCTTGATTGCTGGCGGCATAGTCCGCGCGCAAATGGTGGCTTCGGAGCCTTGTTCTCGTCACACCCCTCACGGAGCAGCCTGCTTCTGCAATCATGGAGTTGTAAGGGGCCATCCTAAACCTGGATGGACGCTTGACCAACGGCAACGTTACGTTCGACCCGGATTTTTCACGACCTATCTAAAAGGTCAGCACACTAGCGGGATCCTTTGTCATCGAGAGTAAAAGTCTTTAGCGGTTTCGCGTCAGGCGCTCGTCAGGTCCCAATCTGATCTGCCTGGATCATCGTCACCTGCCCTTTCCTTTCCACGCGAAGATCGTATCCATCCGGCGAGCACCGCGGGATGGCTGAACCTGCGGTGTTCAAAAGAGGTGGAACAATCCGTCGGATCTTAGAATGTCAATCGCTTCGGCGAGGGTAAGGCCGCGATGTAAGCAGAACCATTCTCCGGTGTGGCGATGCCACTGGAGGTCGAAGCGATTGCGGCTGATCCAGTCGATGCGGGCGAAGGGCGCATCAAACTCTTCGCCCAGATTCTCGGGGAAGCCGGAGCGGTAGCGTTGAATGAAGCGATACTTGGTGCCATGCCACTTGCCGAGTATGTCGACGGGATAGTTGAACTGCGTTGGCCGGATGGTGGGCAGGAAGCGGGGCTTCAGGAAGTCGTCGATCAGGTGCTGGCAGGCGGCCGTCACCGCCGATTTTTCCGTTGCGGAAAGACCGCTCGATCTCATGTGTCCTCTTTGCTCACGCCGCTTCGGCACAGCATGGCGTGGGCTTTCGCCAGTTCCAAGGCAGAAGCTCATCTAGCCTGTGGACGGCATGGTCGTTGATGCGGGCGAGCACATCGGCGAGCCAGCAGGCCTGTGGATCGATGTTGTTGAGTTAGGCGGTCATGATCAGCGTGGCCATGACGGCAGCGCGGTCAGCGCCGCGGTCTGAGCCGGCGAACAGCCAGGATTTGCGCCCAAGTGCAAAGCCGCGCAGGGCACGCTCGGCGTAACCGTCCGGCGAGGGCCGCGGGATGATCGCGTGGCGCGGTGGCCCGATCAGGCCGCAGACTGAACGGGAGTTTTCTTCTCCAGCCTCGCTGTGCCATCGATCCTATCTTAAGAACCGCGGTTCGGCTCGGTCACATTCTTCAGCAGATTTTCAGCGCATGCCGCGTGCAACACCTCGCTCAAGAATATTGTGGGTCTGAAGGTGACCGTAAGGGGCTTTGTTGTGTCCTCGTGAAGATACCGCCAATCCTCAAAAGCAGTGTCGATCTCGTCGATGACGACCCGGATATCTTCTATCGTCTTAGTTCCGGCTGCCCATTGGCTGGTAGTGCTCAGGCGGCGGAGATGATGCTCGACCTCATTCTTTGCGGGAGCGGGGAACTTTTTGAAGAGCCTCTTGATCTCATGCCCACGGAGTTGTTTCCCGTGCTGGATAGAAAGAGTCTTGAGGGATAGCTCAATGGCGAAGGCAATGTTGACGACGAACGGGCTCACTGCAGCGCCGTTGGGTGGTTGATTTAATAGATGCTTTTCGAAGATGTCGGCCGATGCCCCCGCAAAGGAATTGGCTTGATTGAAAATAGAGCGCTCCAAGGTGGCAGGGGGAGGCTTCAGCCCTCTTTCCTCAAGCAGCTTGTCAACGAGGGCGATGTCTTTCATGTTATCGCCAGTCGACTCGAACTCGCAGACGAAGACGCCGTTATTGTGCAGTCGCTTCTTCATTGCTGGTCGCGCGCCCCCTGGAGGAGTCTCACAAACGTCCCGCTTTCGTGTACGTGTAGCTTAGCTCGATCCAGCCGCGCGCAATGGCGAGCTCCAGCCTTGTATTCAGCCGGCGAAGCCTTCAGCTTGAACAGCGTTGGATAGTTGATCTGCTCAATGTAGATGCGTCCGTCATGGATTGGCTCGATGCCGCGGGCGAATTCAAGCAGCTTGCGCGCGGCAACTTCTGGATCAGCGAAGGGGCGGTCGGCGTCATGAGCCATGCCCTATCGCGATTCGAGCTTGGCAGAAGACTCATGATCGTTGGCGCGGTGCCGCCATGCAGGATAGCACCGCGCGGGCCGCAAGCTTTGCATACGAAGCGCGGCTCAATATCCGACAGCCGGACCGACCCGCGCCGCCGAGACACGCCCCATCCGCGAGGGTACGCGTTCTTTTTGGAGGGCTGGCTACAAGATGGCTACAAATTTTATAGCCAACTTGTCGACTTCCGGCTAAGTCTTTGATTTTGTTGGTCGGAGCGAGAGGATTTGAACCTCCGACCCCTAGTCTCCCAGACTAGTGCGCTAACCGGGCTGCGCCACGCTCCGAACGTCGTTCCATTAGCTAGGATCGCCGCTTTGCGCAAGGCAAGGTCACACCATTTTGGCATCCCCGCCCCGAGGCCCCGGAACTGCCCGTAAAGCGCGCGAAAAGCGCCTTACCCGTCCTTCAACGCCTGATCCAGCATTTCCCGGCAGGCGACCAGGTCGGCGAGCGCCCGTCCCAACCGCTCCCGGTCGACGGCACTGGGGCCGGTGGGCGCGGCGGCGGTGCCGCCTTTGCGGAAGGTGGTCAGGATATCCTCGTCGTCGACCTCCGTGAAACGGAAGTCGATGCCTTCCTCCTCGTCGCCCTGGTAGTCGTCCTCGTCGGCATCCGTGACGCCCTTGATCGGTGCCTCGTCGTCGGGCTCCATCAGGCTTGCGCCGATGGCGTCCTCGATCGCCCCGAACGAGACCGCGGCCGAGCTGTCGGCCACGCCTTGCACCGATTTGATGCCGTGCTCCTTCAGGATCCGCTGCACCCCGCGGATGGTGTAGCCCTCCCCGTAAAGCAGACGGCGGATGCCCTTGAGCAGGTCGACATCGTCGGGGCGGTAATAGCGGCGGCCGCCGCTGCGCTTCATCGGCTTGATCTGGGAGAATCGCGTTTCCCAGAACCGCAGCACGTGCTGCGGAATGTCGAGTTCCTGCGCTACTTCGCTGATGGTTCGGAACGCATCCGGCGCCTTGTCCAAATGCCAAATCCTTCGCGCGAGGCGACTTACGCCTCGGGTTGAGCCTTGCTGGCATCGCCATTGGTGCGGTGCTGGGCGTTGATCCGCTGTTTCAGAATCGCCGACGGCTTGAACACCATCACCCGGCGCGGCGAGATCGGCACCTCGGTGCCGGTCTTCGGGTTGCGGCCAATGCGCTGGCCCTTCTTGCGGACCATGAAGGACCCGAACGAGGACAATTTCACCGTCTCACCCTTCTCGAGGCAGTCGGTGATCTCCTTCAGCACGAGTTCCACGAAGGCGGAGGATTCCGTCCGCGACAGCCCTACCTTCTGGTAGACGGCTTCACAGAGATCGACACGCGTTACGGTTTTACTTTGATCGGTCATCGCCCTGCCCCACATCACGGCGAACAATTGTTGTCTGAAATTATGAGGTTACGATACGGCGGTCAACAGCGCTCATCAATGCAGACGCATCGATAATCGGTGCTGATTCCGGCAAATTTTATCGAATGTGGCTCTACCAGCGCACGAGTGCGGAGGCCCAGGTAAAGCCGCCGCCCATCGCCTCCAGCAGAACCATGTCGCCGCGCTTGATGCGGCCGTCCTTGCGGGCCACCGACAGCGCCAGGGGAATCGAGGCGGCCGAGGTGTTGCCGTGACGGTCCACCGTCAGCACCACCTTCTCCGGCGCGATATGGAGCTTGTGGGCGGATGCGTCGATGATTCGCTTGTTGGCCTGGTGCGGCACGAACCAGTCGATGCTGTCCGCATTGAGCCCTGTTGCCTCGAAGGCGTCGACGATCACGTCGGTGATCATGCCGACCGCATGCTTGAAGACCTCGCGGCCCTCCATGCGCAGATGGCCGACCGTCTGGGTCGAGGACGGACCGCCGTCGACGAAGAGTTTTGCCTTGTGGCGGCCGTCGGAGCGCAGATGCGTGGTCACCAGGCCGCGGTCGGTCGCGGCGTTGCCCGGCTGCTCCTGCGCCTCCAGCACGACCGCGCCGGCGCCGTCGCCGAACAGCACGCAGGTGCCGCGATCGTTCCAGTCGAGGATGCGCGAGAAGGTCTCGGCGCCGATCACCAGCGCGCGCTTGTAGGCGCCGGTGCGCAGGAAATTATCGGCGGTCGCAAGCGCGAACACGAAGCCCGAGCACACTGCCTGGAGGTCGAAGGCCGCACCATGGTTGATGCCGAGCCCGTGCTGCACGGCGACCGCGGTCGCAGGGAACGTATTGTCCGGCGTCGAGGTCGCCAGCACGATCAGCTCGATCGACTGCGCATCCACGCCGGCGTCAGCGAGGGCGGCCTGCGCCGCCTTGAGCGCAAGATGCGAGGTGAACTCGCCATCGGCCGCAATGTGCCGCTCGCGAATGCCGGTCCGCTGCACGATCCACTCGTCAGACGTGTCGATGCGCGCCGCCAATTGGGCATTGGTCACCACCTGCTCCGGCAGGTAGGAGCCGCAGCCCAGCACGACCGAACGAATTTTGGTCACGAAACATCCTCCGGCGCGGTTGGCACTGAAGCGAGCGCACCCCCATCGCGGTTGAGCATCTGCTTGATCTTGTTCAGAAGATCGAATTTGGCCATCTCATAACCAACATCGATCGCATAGGCAAAGCCCTCGGCATTAATTCCGCCATGGCTCTTGACCACCAGCCCGTTCAGCCCGAGCAGCACGCCCCCGTTCGACTTGTTCGGGTCCATCTTGTCGCGCAGGGCCTGGAAGGCCTTGCGGGCAAAGAGGTAACCGAGCCTGGACAGCCAGCTCCGCTGAATCTCGTTGCGAAGCAAGTCCGCCATCTGGCGTGCGGTTCCCTCTGCGGCTTTCAACGCAATGTTGCCGCTGAAACCTTCCGTGACGATCACGTCGGCCAGCCCCTTGCCGATGCCGTCGCCCTCGACGAAGCCTATATAGTCGAGTTCCGGCAGGTTCCTCGTGCGCAGGATTTCACTGGCTTCGCGAATCTCCTCGTGGCCCTTGATCTCTTCGGCCCCGATGTTCAGCAGCCCGACCGTGGGGCGCTCCTTGTTGAAGAGCACGCTTGCCATCGCAGCCCCCATGACCGCGAGCGACACCAGATGGTGCGCGTCGCCGCCGATGGTGGCGCCCAGGTCGAGCACGGCGGACTCGCCACGCCTGGTCGGCCATATCCCGGTGATGGCCGGGCGGTCGATTCCCGGCAGTGTACGCAGGTGGAAGCGCGACATCGCCATCAAGGCGCCCGTGTTGCCGGCGGAGATCGCGACATGCGCCTCGCCTTTCTTGACGGCATCGATGGCCAGCCACATCGAGGAGGTCTTGCGGCCGCGCCGCAGCGCCTGGCTCGGCTTATCCTCCATGCTGACGGCGACGTCCGTGTGGATGATCCGGGAAGCGGCCTTGAGCTTGGGGTGGAGGTCGAGCTCGGGCTCGATCCTGGCGCGATCCCCGACCAACAGAAATTCGGTCTCGGGATGCCTGCCGAGCGAGATGGCCGCGCCTGGAATGGCGACAGGGGCGCCGACGTCGCCGCCCATGGCGTCAAGCGCGATACGAACCTTGCTTGGCATCAAAATCCCGGAAACCTGGTCTGGCGCGGTCGTCAATCAGCGGGCCGCGAAATGGGTTCGCCATGGACATGGCGACCGGCCAAGCGCGACGCCGCGCCCGGACCGGGGCGGACAATAGCGTTTTGTTATCCCGAAACAACCTCTTGCCCCCAGCCTTTTGGATTAAGGGGCGATCCGCCGGCGGACGTTCGAATTCACAAAAATAGCTTAAAAATCAAAGAGGTGGACCAGCCTTTCAAACCAGCCCCGCAAACACCTCACACCCCGTAGCACAGCGGTCTTACGGGGAATGCCCAGCTATTTACCTTTCTTCTTGCCCTGCTTGTTGTCCTGGAGCGCCTTCAGCGCCGCGAACGGATGGTCCTCCGGGTCGGGCGCGGTGACCTCAGCCTCGAACACGACCCCCGGTTTGCGGGGATAGGGATCGATCGCCAGGAACAGCGCATCGGTCGCGATCCGCCCGAGGTCGATGATTCCGTTGACGATGGCCTCCGGCGCATCGGCAATCTGCGCCGGCTCCGCCTCGTCCTGCCCTTCCTCAATCAGGTCCTCCAGCCGCCGCGCCTCGGCCTCGGGCGCAAAGGTCAGGTCGACATCTTCGTCGATCTCGCTCTCGATCGGATCGAGCGTGACCACACAGGTCTGGCCGACCCGGGCACGGACATGGCCCGTGACATGGATCCGGCCGCCACTCTTCGGCACGACATCGAAGTCGGCATGGGCCGACAGGATGTCGCGCACGCCCGCGAGATCAGCCATGGCCTGGCGCTCAGCCGCCGAGGCTTCGAGCTCACGGTGCAGCCCGGTATCGGGAATCTGCGCCACGATTACAGGTGCGCGCCAGGGGTCGGGTCCGGTCATCGGTCGGTTCATGACGTCTCATCCTCCCGGAGCGGTGCGGGAAATTTGAAAGATCCGAGCAACAGCGCGGGATCGCCTGCCTGGCTGAGCTTCGCATCCGCGGCGACTGCGTACGCGGCCAGCCGCTGCGCCTGGTCCATCCCGGTCCCGTTCAAGATATTCTTGCTGATGGCCTGCGCCAGCGCTTCAGAACTCGTCTCGATCGCCTGATCATAAGCCTGAACACGGCCGTAAAAGGCCTCGCCGAAGGCCCGCATCCGCTTCGGGACGGTCTGGTCGCCTACACCCATCTCGCGCAGATTGTCGTCCATGTCCTCGCAGAAGCGGTCGAACACGGCCTGCGACAGCTCCGCCCCGCCCTGGGTGGCGGCCCGCAGCCGTCTCAGCAACAGCCAGAGGTGCAGAAGCAACAGGTCGAAACGGCCATTAACCGTATCCGGCACGCCCAAGTCCCGGTAAAATATGGGTTCTCGCGCCTGCGTCACGATCATGCCATAGATGGTCTCAATGGTGCCGGCCGGGGCTAGCCGGGGTTTCCTGAAGTGATTGAACGGCCAAAGCATTGTGGGTTCCGCAAGCGGGCGCGCGCGAGTTGCATTCAGAGCCTCCGCCCGGTACTTCAGCGCCTCGCGCGACGCAAGGGGACGGAATCAGTTCCGCTATGACGATAACGAACCAGACCAGCCTGCGCGCAGACAAGCGGCGCGGCCTTTACGCACGCTGGCGCGGCTTGCGCATGCTCGCGGCCGTGGCTCTGGTCGGTGGCGCCCTTGCGGGATGCACCGGCGAGCAATTCCAGAAGGGCTACATCCTGCCGCCCGGCGCGCTCGAGCAGATTCCGATCGGCGCGAGCCAGGACCAGGTGCTGATTGTGATGGGAACGCCCTCCACGGTCGCGACCCTGGACGGTGAAGTGTTCTACTACATCTCGCAGCGCTCGGAGCGCATGGTCGCCTTCATGAACCAGAAGGTGGTCGACCAACGCGTCATCGCCGTCTATTTCGACAAGAACCGGCGCGTGCGCCGGCTTGCGAATTACGGCCTCCAGGACGGCAAGATCTTCGACTCCATCAGCCGGACCACGCCGACCTCGGGTCAGGAGATGAGCTACCTCGCGCCGCTGTTCAAGCTGCTCAGCTTTAACTGATATCGTGAGCTGATATTTCGGCCTGCGGCGTCGTGCCGCCGTTCCCGCAGCGCATGCGCGCGCGACTTGCCGTTGCCCGCCGGGTTCCATACGCTCTCTGCAAAACAAAATGCAGGGAGTGGATTCGTGCCCAACAAAATTCTGTCCCGTCGTCGCGTGCTCGCCGGTGCCGCCGGGCTGTCCGCCGCAGCCATCCTGCCGCGATCGAGCCTTGGCGATTGGAAGCCGACCGAGAACATCCGCCTTATCGTGCCGGCCGCGGCGGGCGGTTCGACCGACGTGATGGGTCGGCTGCTCGCAGCACATCTCCAGTCCGCCTGGGGCCAGACCGCGGTGGTGGAGAATCGCTCAGGCGGCGGCGGCACGATCGGGACCGCCGAAGTCGTTCGCTCCAAGGCCGACGGCCACACCATCCTGATCGGCAATCCCGGTCCGAACGCGATCGCCTACAGCATCTTCAAGAACCTCAGCTACAAGCCGGACCAGCTCCAGCCGGTCTCCAACATGATCCGGATCCCGAACATCGTGTCGGCGCATCCGAAGACCGGCATCAAGTCGGTCGCCGAGCTGATCGCTTTTCTCAAGGCCAACCCGGACAAGCTCAGCTACGCCTCCTCCGGCGTCGGCCAGAGCCCTCACCTCACCGGCGCCTGGTTTCTCCAGCTCACCGGGCTGAAGATGACGCACATCCCGTTCCGCGGTGCCGGTCCTGCGCTTCAGGCCGCGCTGGCCGGCGACATCCAGATCCTGTTCGACAATCTCTATCCGAGCCTGCCGCAGGTGCAGAACGGCACGCTCAACGGCCTCTGCGTCACCACGACAGAGCGGAGTGATCTCGCACCGAACCTGCCGACCATGCGCGAGAGCGCGCCGGCACTGGCGGACTTCGACGTGTCGTCATGGTTCTCGGTGTTTCTGCCCAAAGGCGTCGCCGCCCCCGTGCTCGAAGCGCTCAATCTCCAGGTCAAGGCGATGCTGGAGCGCGACGACATGAAAAAGCAGATCGCCGCCATGGGCGCCCGCGCCGACTACGGCACGCCGCAGCAGTTCGCCGCTTTCGTGGACGCCGAGACAAAGAAGTTCGCCGGCATCATCCAGAAGGAAGGCCTGCAGATGGACGTGCAGTAGCTCTCGCTCCCGTCATTGCGAGCGAAGCGAAGCAATCCCTGCTGGGCGAAGCCGGCTCCCCTCCGGCAAAAAGTGAAAAACAACCCCATGCACAGTAGAAGCGCGGAGCCCGAACGGCACAATGCCCAATCGGTCAAGCTATTGCAGCATCGAGCAAATCAGCGGAAAAGGGGGCAAGGAACTCGGCAACTGCGGCAAGGGTCGGTCTTCGCAAAACAACGACGGACGACCCCATTGGCCAGCGCGCAGAAATCGCTCAGGAATTGCAGTTCGGCGCCAGTCTGTATTTCGCATTTTGCGAATTCCATTCGACGCATCGGGCAAAACAGTGGCACGATGCCATGCTGGCGTTTTTCGCAGGTGCACCAGCCCGTCGCCGCGACGCAGGACGTCTCGGCCTTTGGGATTCGACAAACGAGCGATCCTCATTTCATGCTGAACCAGATACTTCGTGATTGCGAGGCCGGCGGTCTAAGCGATGGTCCGTCACCCGTCACCGCAATTATCGTGTCTCACTTCAGGGGTGCAGTCCAGCACTGTCACCGTAATTCGCGTAATTCGTAATTGCGTAATTGACCCAGGTCAAGGCGATGCTCGAGCGCGACGACATCAAAAAGCAGATCGTCGCCATGGGCGCCCGCGCCGACTACAGCACGCCGCAGCAATTCTCCGACTTCGTGGACGCGGAGACGAGGAAATTCGCCGGCATCATCCAGAAGGAAGGGTTGCAGACGGACGTGCAGTAGAAGGCGCGCTCAAGCGAGGTCGGCAGACAACGCCCAACACACTGCTGTCATTCCCCGCGAAGGCGGGGAATCCAGTACGCCGCACCCTATCCGTATCCCATTATGGCCTCTGGAATACTGGATCGCCCGCCTGCGCGGGCGATGACAGCGAGATTGAGGCTGCGCTCGCAATGACGCGGTGAGAGATCTTCGCATCACCAAACAAAACCCCGCGGCTCGCGCCGCGGGGCTTTGTCTTGTGCCGTTTGCGCGGCTCAGTGCGCCAGGATCGCCAGCAGCAGCAAGGCCACGATGTTCGTGATCTTGATCATCGGGTTCACCGCGGGGCCCGCCGTGTCCTTGTAGGGATCGCCGACGGTGTCGCCGGTCACGGCCGACTTGTGGGCATCAGAGCCCTTGCCGCCGAAATGACCGTCCTCGATGTACTTCTTGGCGTTGTCCCAGGCGCCGCCGCCCGAGGTCATGGAGATCGCGACGAACAGGCCCGTCACGATCACGCCGAGCAACATGGCACCGACGGCCGAGAACGCCGCCGACTTGCCGGCCACGCCACCGCCCGCGATCGCGTAGATCAGGAAGTAGACCACGATCGGTGACAGCACCGGAAGCAGCGAGGGAATGATCATCTCCTTGATCGCCGCGCGGGTGAGCAGGTCGACCGCTTTGCCATAGTCCGGCTTGTCGGTGCCCTGCATGATGCCCGGCTTCTCGCGGAACTGGCGCCGCACCTCCTCGACGATCGCGCTCGCCGCACGTCCCACGGCCGTCATGCCCATCGCGCCGAACAGGTACGGCAGCAGGCCGCCGAACAGCAGGCCCACCACGACGTACGGATTGTTCAACGAGAAGTCCGGATTGACGCCGGCGAAGTACGGATGGTGCGCGGAGTCCGCAACGAAGAACTTGAGGTCCTGGTTGTAGGCTGCGAACAGCACCAGCGCGCCGAGACCGGCGGAGCCGATCGCGTAGCCTTTGGTCACCGCCTTGGTGGTGTTGCCGACCGCGTCGAGCGCGTCGGTCGACTTGCGCACTTCCTTAGGCAGGCCTGCCATTTCGGCGATGCCGCCGGCGTTGTCCGTCACCGGGCCGAACGCATCGAGCGCCACGACCATGCCGGCCAGCGCCAGCATGGTGGCGGTCGCGATCGCGATGCCGAACAGGCCGGCGAGGCTATAGGTGACCAGGATGCCGGCGATGATGACGAGCGCGGGCAGCGCGGTCGCTTCCATCGAGACGGCGAGGCCCTGGATCACGTTGGTGCCGTGACCGGTCACCGAGGCCTGGGCGATCGACCTCACCGGACGGTAGTCGGTACCGGTATAGTACTCGGTGATCCAGATGATCAGCGCGGTGACGACGAGGCCGACGATGCCGCATTCGAACAGCGCCATGCCGGTGTAGTCGACGCCGTCGAGCTTGCCGAAGCCGATCAGGTAATAGATCACGCCCGCAATGCCGATCAGCGACAGGATGCCGGTGGCGATCAGGCCCTTGTAGAGCGCGCCCATGATCGACTGGCTCGGCCCGAGCTTCACGAAGAAGGTGCCGATAATCGAGGTGATGATGCAGATGCCGCCGATGGCGAGCGGCAGCGTCATCATGTTGGAGAGGATCGGCGTCTTGGCGAAGAAGATCGCCGCGAGCACCATGGTCGCGACCGCGGTCACCGCGTAGGTCTCGAACAGGTCAGCGGCCATGCCGGCGCAGTCGCCCACGTTATCACCGACGTTGTCGGCGATGGTGGCCGGGTTGCGCGGATCATCCTCCGGGATGCCGGCCTCGACCTTGCCGACGAGATCGCCGCCGACGTCCGCACCCTTGGTGAAGATGCCGCCGCCGAGACGGGCGAAGATCGAGATCAGCGAGGCACCGAAGCCGAGCGCCACCATGGCGTCGATGACGGTGCGGCTGTCGGGCGCGAGCTTCAGCGAGTGGACCAGGAAGCCGAAATAGAGGGTCACGCCGAGCAGCGCGAGACCCGCCACCAGCATGCCGGTGATGGCGCCCGCCTTGAAGGCGAGCTCGAGGCCGCCGGCGAGCGACGTCGTCGCGGCCTGGGCGGTGCGCACATTGGCGCGGACCGAGACGTTCATGCCAATGAAGCCGGCCGCCCCCGACAGGATCGCGCCGATGGCAAAACCGATCGCGACATAAAGCCCAAGCAAATAGGCAAGCAGCACAAAGATGACGATGCCGACGATGCCGATCGTGGTGTACTGGCGCCGGAGATACGCTTGTGCGCCTTCACGCACAGCTCCCGCGATCTCCTGCATGCGCGGTGACCCCGCGTCCGCACTCAACACCGAAGACGTCGCCCAAATCGCGTAGACGACGGAAAGCACTCCGCAGAGCACTATCAACCATAATGCTGTCATGTGATTTTTTGCCTCAGATCCTTGATGTACGAACCCCCGGCGCCCTTTGTTTTTCCGTCATGCGGTGGGCGCCCTTATGTTGAACAGGGCTGCCCCTTCCTCGAAGAGGTAGCCCTGGTCGGTCACAAGCTTGCCAAAATCAAATTGAGGGTGCAACGCCGGATAAGGCCAAAAAAGCCGATCTCGGCAGGTATTTAGACCTAATGCCGAGCGCCTGCTCGCCGGCTTGGCGCAATTCCTAGAAGTGGCTGTAGGACAGCCGCTTCAAGACCAGTTCCTGACCCTGCCCGTCCAGGAAGCGCGGTCGCTCATGGCCCGCGACGATAGTGCCGATCGCCGTGACGGCCAGGCCCACCGCCCGCCCCGCGGCGATCAGCGCATCGCTCTGTGCCGGCGGCACCGTGCACAGCACCTCGTAATCATCGCCCCCGGCCAGCAGCGTCTCAACGCAAATCGCCTTGCCCGCCACCAGGCCGGCCGCAGCGGGTGACAGGGGTACGGTTGCCACGTTGACCGTGGCCGAGACGCCGGAGGCCGAGCAGAGTTTCGTCAGGTCGCCGGCGAGCCCGTCGGACACGTCCATCGCCGCTGTCGCGTGGTCGCGCACGGCCTGTGCCAGCACATTGCGAGGCTGCGGGATCCGATAGCGCGAGATGAGTGCATCCCTCGCAGCGGGATCGGACGTAAGCGCCGTGGCCACCGTACCGCCAGTGAGTACGTCGAGACCGAGCGCGGCATCGCCGATCGTCCCCGTCACCATGATAACGTCGCCTGGCCGCGCGCCGGTACGGCCAACCATATGCCCCTTCGGCACGCGGCCGAAGGCGGTGATCGAGATCATCTGCGGTCCCGGCGTCGACACCGTGTCGCCGCCGAGCAGCGAGCATCCGAAGCTCTTTGCGTCCTCGCCGAGCGCATCCGCAAACGGCCTGAGCCAGGCGTCCTCCTTGCTGCGCAGCGCCAGAGTCAGCACGAAGCCGGCGGCCGCGGCCCCCTTGGCGGCGAGATCGGACAGGTTCACCCGTAGCGCCTTGCGCGCGATGGTGTCGGGGGGATCGGTGGCAAGATAATGCACGCCCTCGACCACGGCATCCGTGGTGACGACGATGTCGTCGCCGGACGAGGACAGGATCCCGGCGTCATCGACCAGCCCGAACGCACCGGGATCGGTCGCCAGCGGCTTGAAATAACGCGCGATGAGGGCGTCTTCGGCGGAGATCTGTTTCTTGTCCTGCGTCACAACAGAAGACCCGTCATCCTGAGGTGCGAGCCCTTGCGAGCCTCGAAGGATGCACGGCCAAGGTGCGCCTCAGCGGCACGCCGCCGCCCTTCGAGGCCTCCGCTTCGCTCCGGCACCTCAGGGTGACGGCTACGGCGGAAGTGGTCGTCTCAATTACCCCCGCCCGAACTCGTCACCGCGAAACTGGCGGCCGATCTGGTCGAGCACGGCGTTGACCATGCCGGTCTCCTCGCGGTCGACGAAGGCATTCGCGACGTCGACATATTCGGACACCACGACGCGGCCCGGCACGTCCTTGCGATGCTCCAGTTCGTAGGCCCCTGCCCGCAACACCGCGCGCAGGATCGCCTCGATCCGCTTCAGCGGCCAACCCTTCGACAACGCCTCGTCGATCAGGGGATCGAGCTTCTTCTGGTCGCGCACGACGCCGGAGACGACGTCGCGGAAGAACGCGGCTTCCGCCGGCAGGTAAGTGTCGCCCTCGACCTCGTTGCCGAGCCAGTGGCTCTCGAACTCCGCAAAAATGTCGTTGATGCCGGCGCCGGCGATGTCCATCTGGTACAGCGCCTGAACGGCCGCGAGCCGCGCAGCACCACGCCGGTTCGCCTTCTTCTCCGTAAGCCCCGCCGGTTTCCTGGTGTCAGCCATCGCTCAGGCCCGCGCCATGCGGCGTTTGATGCGCAGCATCGCAAGTGCTGCGCGAGCTGCATCGCCACCCTTGTTGAGCTCGCTGGCGCGCGCACGCGCCCAAGCCTGGTCCTCATAGTTGACCGTGAGGATGCCGTTGCCAAGCGGCAGCTTTCGCGCCACCGCGAGGTCCATCAGTGCGCGCGAGGATTCCTGCGAGACGATCTCGAAATGGATGGTATCGCCGCGGATGACGCAGCCGAGCGCGATCACCGCGTCATAGGGCTTCCCGTTTGCCGCAGCCGCGTCGACCGCAATCGCGACCGCCGCCGGGATCTCCAGCGCGCCGGGAACCGTGATGACGTCATGGGTCAGGCCGGCCGCCTTCAGCTCGGTGACCGCGCCGTCCAGAAGCGCGTCCTGGAGATCGTCATAGAACCGCGCCTCGACAATCAGCGCCCGCGCGCCGGAAATGTCGGTCTGGTCCTTCAGGGGTGCGCGCCGCGCGTCTGCCATCGTCTCAATCCGTTTCGTGAAGTCGTCGCTTGGTTGGTCGCTTGGTTGGTCTCTTGGGTCGGCGCGTTATGTAGGCGCCGCAGGCGAGTAAGCCAAGTTTTAAACCGTCATTTCCGTCAACCGCGCCGCATAGCGGGCCATCAGATCGACCTCGATATTAACCTCGGTGCCCGCCTTCCAGCCGCCGATCGTCGTAACATCAAGCGTATGCGGGATGATCAATACCGAAAAGGTCACGTCCTTCACCGTATTGACCGTCAGCGAGACGCCGTCGAGCGTGATCGAGCCCTTGGTGGCGATGAAGCGCGCCAGCTCCCGCGTGGAGGAGAGCTCGAACCGTGCCATGTCGGGCAGGTCCTCGCGGCCGACGATGGTTGCGATGCCGTCGGCATGGCCGGCGACGATATGGCCGCCGAGCTCGTCGCCGATCTTGAGCGCACGCTCGAGATTGAGCCGCGTCCCCAGCTTCCAGTGCTTTGCCGTCGTCAGCGCCAGCGTCTCGGCGGCGGCATCGACGTCGAACCAGGTTTTGCCGCCCGCGATGCCGGAGGCGACCACGGTGAGGCAGACACCGTTGCAGGCGATCGAAGCGCCGTCGGCTATGGTGGTCTGATCATAGCTGCAGGCGATGCGCAGCCGGTGCAGCTGGCCCTGCGCCGTTGGCCTGAAGCTGACGATCTCGCCGATATCGGTGACAATGCCGGTGAACATGTTAGGCGCGCTCGTAGATGGTGAGAGTATCGGTGTCGAATGTCTCGCTAGCATGAACCTTGTAGGCCTGCGACTGCGTGATTTTCGACAGGGGCAATGCATCGAGCGCATCGACGCCGCCGGCGCCCACCTCGTCCGCTCCGCGGAACAGCCAGATCTCGTCGACGAGGTCGGCGGACATGAACGACGCCGCAACGCGGCTGCCGCCCTCGACCATCAGGCGCGTGATGCCCTTCTCAGCGAGCGCATGCAGCACGGCCGGAAGATCGAGCCCCGATGCACTGCCCGGCGGCATGCGCATGATTTGCGCACCGGCAGCGCCAAGGCGGGTTGCGGCTGCCGCCTCGGCGAGCTCCGAACCCACGACCCAGACCGGCGTCTCACGCGCGGAACGCACGAGCTGGCTCGCGGCGGGAATGCGCAGGCTCCGGTCGAGCACCACGCGCACCGGCGAGCGCGCCGCCATGCCCGGCAGGCGGCAATTGAGCTGCGGATCGTCCGCCAGCGCCGTGCCGATGCCGACCAGGATGGCATCGCTCGAGGCGCGCAAAAGATGCACGCGGTTGCGTACCGCCTCGCCCGTGATCGCGAGCGGCTTGCCGTCGGCACCGCCGATCTTGCCGTCGGGCGAGACCGCGAGCTTCAGGATCACGTGCGGGCGGTGATCGCGGATGCGGCGGAAATGACCGGCGTGGTCGAACGCGGCCTCCGCCGCGCACAGGCCGACATCCACGGTGATGCCGGCCGCGCGCAGGCGCGCATGGCCCTGGCCTGCGACGTCCGGATTGGGATCCTCGATCGCGGCCACCACGCGTTTGATGCCGGCCGCGATCACCGCGTCGGCGCAAGGCGGCGACTTCCCGAAATGCGAGCAAGGTTCGAGCGTAACGTAGAGCGTGGCACCGCGCGCCGCCTCGCATGCCCGCCGCAGCGCTTCGGGCTCGGCATGCGGGCGCCCACCAGGCTGGGTCCAGCCACGGCCGACAATGATGCCATCCTTGACGATGACGGCACCGACCGCCGGATTGGGCCAGGTGCGCCCCTGCCCGCGCCTGCCCAGCGCAAGCGCAAGCTGCATGAAGCGGCGATCGGAATCCTTGGACTCGCGAATCTTCTGGGCGAATTGATCCTCCAGGATACGGAAGATCATTTGCGGATCGCGGCGAGCCGCGCTTCCTCCTCACCGGAGAGCTCGCCGAGCACGTCGGCGAAATCCTTGGCCTCGCGGAAATTGCGGTAGACCGAGGCGAAACGCACATAGGCGACGTCGTCGAGCGTGCGCAGATGCTCCATCACGGTCTCACCGATCACCTCGGAGGAAATCTCGGCCTCGCCCCCGGTCTCGAGCTCGCGCACGATGGTGGAAACCATCTTCTCCACCCGCTCCGGCTCGACCGGCCGCTTGCGCAGACTGATCGACACCGAGCGCATCAGCTTGTCGCGGTCGAACGGCACGCGGCGGCCATTGCGCTTGATCACCGTGAGCTCGCGCAGCTGCACGCGCTCGAAGGTGGTGAAACGGAATTCGCAGGCGACGCACACGCGTCGCCTGCGAATGACAGAAGAGTCCTCGGTCGGACGCGAGTCCTTTACCTGCGTATCGAGACTGTTGCAGTTCGGGCAGCGCATCCGTTGAACCCAGCCTTACTGATAGATCGGGAACCGATCGGTGAGCGCCTTGACCCGTTCCTTGATCGCGGCCTCGACCAGCGGCGCCTTGCCGTCGTCGGACTGCGCGATCGCGTTGAGAACCTCGGCGATCATGCCGCCGACCTGCTGGAATTCGGCGACGCCGAAGCCGCGCGTCGTCGCCGCAGGCGTGCCGAGACGCAGGCCCGAGGTGACGAACGGCTTTTCGGGGTCGAACGGAATGCCGTTCTTGTTGCAGGTGATGGCGGCGCGGACCAGCGCCTTCTCGGAGACGTTGCCCTTCAGGCCTTTCGGCCGCAGGTCAACGAGCATCAAATGGTTGTCGGTACCGCCGGAGACAATATCGAAGCCGTGGCTCTTCATCGTCTCGGCGAGCGCCTTGGCGTTCTCGACGACGTTCTTCGCATAGACCTTGAAGTCCGGACGCAGCGCCTCGCCGAAGGCGACCGCCTTGGCCGCGATGACGTGCATCAGCGGGCCGCCCTGCAGGCCCGGGAAGATCGCCGAGTTGAGCTTCTTGGCGAGCACCTCGTCATTGCTGAGGATCAGGCCGCCGCGGGGGCCGCGCAGCGATTTGTGGGTGGTGGTGGTGGTGACGTGGGCATGCGGCACGGGCGAAGCATGCACGCCGCCGGCAACGAGGCCCGCGAAGTGCGCCATGTCGACCAGCAGATACGCGCCGACCGAGTCAGCGATCTCGCGGAAACGCTTGAAGTCCCAGGCACGCGAATAGGCCGAGCCGCCGGCGACGATCAGCTTCGGCTTGACCTCTTCGGCCTGCTTGGCGACCGCATCCATGTCGATGATCTGGTCCTCGCGGCGCACGGTGTAGTGCACGGCCTTAAACCATTTGCCGCTCATGTTGACGGGCGAGCCGTGGGTGAGATGGCCGCCGGCCGCGAGGTCGAGACCCATGAAGGTGTCGCCGGGCTGGAGCAGCGCCAGGAACACCGCCTGGTTCATCTGGCTGCCGGAGTTCGGCTGCACGTTGGCGAAATTGGCGCCGAACAGCTTCTTGGCGCGATCGATCGCGAGGTTCTCGGCGACGTCGACCCATTCACAACCGCCATAGTAGCGCGCGCCCGGATAACCCTCTGCGTACTTGTTGGTCATCACCGAACCCTGCGCTTCCAGCACGGCCCGGCTGACGATGTTCTCGGAGGCGATCAGCTCGACTTCATGGCGCTGCCGGCCGAGCTCGCCCTTGATGGCGGCGGCGATTTCCGGGTCGGCCTGCTCGAGCGAGGCGGTGAAAAACGAATCGGGTGCGGAGGCGGTTTTGGCGAAGGTCATCTTGCGAATATCTCCACCGCCGCAGCCTTTTGGCAGGCTACGGGCGGTCTGGTGTGGCGATCGGAAGCGGCGAGCGCGATCTACCACATCGGCAGCCCCCGGCCAAGCATTTGCGGGTCGGGCCTGATATTTATGCAAGATATGGTGGGGATTGAAGGATTTTGGGACGAGGACGGCTCTCTGGAACCGCCCCGATCCGATCATCCCAGAAGGGCCCGCTTCGGACCCTAATGACGCCCCAGCGCCCGGACCTACCCTACAGCTACAGCCCGGTATATCCCGCCTTCACGGGGTCCACGCTGCCATCGAGCTGGCGCAGATAGGTCAGGCCGCAGACAGTCAACCTGTGGGGGTCCTTCTCGCCGGCTTCCATCAAGGTGTTGAGGTAGTTCGTCACCTTCAAACGCGCCTCAGCGCTCGCCGCGGACGTGCGGTTGGCGAGCAGGTCATAGGTCTGCATGATGCGATCGATGGCGGCTTCCATGGCACCCTCTGGTTCTCTGAAGTTTTGGGAGTCTTGATCAGGCAACCGCTCTGGCCTCGGCCTGCGCCTCGAACCTGGCGATGGCCTTGTTGGCCAGCCTGATCCTGTTGAATTCGCCGTGCTGGAGCAGCTTGATGATGATCTCGAGCAGGCGCTCATTGGTGACGAGCGTGTCGGGGATCGCGCCGGAACGGCGGAGATAATTCGCGGCGATCGCATAGGCATCGCTCACGAGCTCGACGTTCATAGCCTGCAACCCGCGTCCGACCAGCATCGCATCCTCCGATCCGGACAACTAACTGCGATGCGGGAAATCGGTTCCATTCGGCCGGCGATTTTTTCGCAAGCGCGAAGACGACAAAACGCACCGGTCCGGGGAAATCCGGGCCGGCGCGCTTGGGGAAGTTAGGCACGTTCGGAAGGGCTTGCCGGTCTTGTTGCGGGCCGGCTTGGCCTATCCCATTAAAACTCAGAGGCGATACAGGATCTGGTCGGTCCAGAACCGCTCGAGGCGGTGCAGCGACTTGTTGAGGGTCGAGAACTCCTCGCCGGAGATGCCGCCGACCTGTTCCACCGTCTTGACGTGCTTCTGGTAGAGGGAGTCGACGATGCGGCGAACTTCCTGGCCCTGCGGCGTCAGGCGGATGCGCACCGAGCGGCGGTCAACGCGCGAGCGCTGATGGTCGAGGAAGCCGAGCTCGACGAGCTTCTTCAGATTGTAGGAGACGTTGGAGCCGAGATAGTAACCGCGCGTGCGCAGCTCGCCCGCGGTCAGCTCCTTGTCGCCGATGTTGTAGAGCAGGAGCGCCTGCACGGAATTGATGTCGGCGCGGCCACGACGATCGAACTCGTCCTTGATCACGTCGAGGAGACGGCGATGCAGCCGCTCCACCAGAGTCAATGCTTCCAGATAGAGCGACTGCACCGAACCCTGCGGGCCCGAAACGCGCTCTGCGGTATCTGCCGCAGTTGCGACGGCTTTCATCATGACACTTCCCCTGTTGTCGTTTTTATCGACACTTATTCGACGAAACTTGTGTCCCGTCTGATAGGTGCAACTTAAGGGGAGCGTTTGAAGATCGGCTTAAATAAGAGAATAAAGAGATCATGAATTTAAGACAGTGAATTGCGGATTAAGCCTGTGTCACAAGCACTTTTCGCAACCGTCTGTTGACCGTCGCAAGGTCCTGTTCACCCTCCGTGCACACCGTCTGTCGCATTCCAGAACAGCCCCGCCCCGTTTCGAAACGCACGCGTAAGAACTGTGGCGGATCTCGCTGAGTCAACGAAAAGTTACCTCGAATTTTAGGCAACCAGCGGTCAACCAGGCGCGCACAACTCCGCTCTCATGTCCCGGACAACCGAAGCGCAGATCCGGGACCCAGAAGCCGAAAACGAGATTGTGGGGTGATGGGCCGCATCACCGCTGCGCCGCGTCCGGGGGCACGAGAGTATTTCTGATATCGACGACGTCGCGCTACGGCGGCCGTTCGCGCGCGGCCATCCAGGCGAGTGCGAGATAGGCGGCGAGCATGAAGGATTCGATGCCGACGACAACGAGGCTGCCACCATAGATGCCGGGGAACATCAGCTCGATCACCGCCATCGACACCACGGTCGTGAGCCACACCACCGCGCCCCACGGCGTGGCGAGCCAGAGGCCGACGGCGGCGACGAGCTCGATCACGGCGAAGTAGATGGTCGAGGCCTGCCAGGCCATCGACTGGTTCTCGAACGCCTCGTCTTCGCCACCGACGAAGCCCGTCACCTGCGCCCAGTGATAGAGCCCCTTGAGGATCGACAGCAGCGCCATCACCCGGAGGAACAGCACCAGCCGGCGCGTCCAGACACTATCGTCTGACTCCGGCCGTTCCGACGAGATCGCCGCCACCGACATCGCATTGTCTCGGGCGCTGTCTCTGACGGCGTCCCTGGCATTGGCGCTGTCGCGGGCCGCATCGCGGGTGGAGATCTCGGACATGGCCCCCTTCTGGCTGTTTCGCCCCGCAAAATCAATCGGCTGCCCATCCCTTTGCGGCCGGTCAAGTCGCGGTGACGGGAACCATGCGAACTGGTATAAGAATAATTCCAGCCGGAGGAAGAGAGTGATGGCGATCAAATACGGACGTCCGATCGAATTGCGCGAGGTTTCGCGCCGGGATGGCACGACAGCCTCCCCAGCCCTCGATCTGACCATCCGTCCGCGCCGCAACCGCAAGGCCGAGTGGGCTCGGCGCATGGTGCGCGAGAACGTGCTCACCACCGATGATCTGATCTGGCCGCTGTTCCTGATCGACGGCAACAACAAGCGCGAGCAGATCGCCTCGATGCCGGGCGTCGATCGCCTCAGCGTTGACCAGGCTGTGCGCGAGGCCGAGCGCGCCATGAGGCTCACCATCCCCTGCCTCGCGCTGTTTCCCTATACCGACCCCTCCTTGCGCGACGAGGAAGGCTCGGAGGCGACCAACCCGAACAATCTGGTCTGCCAGGCGGTGCGCGCGATCAAGAAGGAGTTTCCCGATCTCGGCATCCTCTGCGACGTCGCGCTCGATCCCTTCACCAGCCACGGCCACGACGGCCTGATCGTCGACGGCAAGATTTTGAACGACGAGACGGTCGCGGTGCTGGTGCGTCAGGCGCTGGTGCAGGCCGAAGCCGGCTGCGACATCATCGCGCCCTCGGACATGATGGACGGCCGCGTCGCGGCGATCCGCGAGGGGCTGGACCGCAGCGGTCTGCTCGACGTGCAAATCATGGCCTATGCGGCCAAATACGCCTCCGCCTTCTACGGCCCGTTCCGCGACGCGATCGGCTCGGCCAAGACGCTCACCGGCGACAAGCGCACTTACCAGATGGACAGCGCCAACACCGACGAGGCGCTGCGCGAAGTCGAGCTCGACATTTCCGAAGGCGCCGACATGGTGATGGTGAAGCCCGGCATGCCCTATCTCGACGTCGTCCGCCGCGTGAAGGACACGTTTGCGATGCCGACCTTCGCCTACCAGGTCTCCGGCGAATACGCGATGATCGCGGCCGCCGCGGGCAACGGCTGGCTCGATGGCGACCGCGCGATGATGGAAAGCCTGCTCGCCTTCAAGCGCGCCGGCGCCGACGGCGTACTCAGCTATTTCGCGCCGAAGGCGGCAGAGAAGCTGCGGGCCCAAGGATAAGCATCGTAGGGTGTGAGCGATCGCGGAACGATGGTGGGCACGGCGCTGAAGCGCCTTTGCCCACCCTGTGAAGCCCGGCAGTCTTGTCTTCTAGCGTCGTCGTGACGCCTCCCCCGCCCCCGAATCGCCGGAATATTTCGGCTTGTTAATCCACGCGCGCCCTTGGCACGGGGATGGCCTGTTCCCATGTCCTGCCACGGGAGTTTCCCCGGGAGAACGGACCATGTCGTATTCGGACTCAGGCAATACCTGGCGCAGTGATGGCGCGGCTCACGCCTATGATCCCTATCTGCATCCGGAACTGTTCCGCGGTGTCGCAATGCGGCGCGTGTTCGCGTTCCTGATCGACATGGTGGTGATCTCCGTTCCCGTCATCCTCGGCTACATCTTCATCGCATTGTTCGGCGTAGTGACGCTCGGCATCGGCTGGGCGCTGTTCTGGCTGGCCTGGCCGGCCTCCGTAATCTGGGCCATCGTCTACTATGGCGCCTGCATCGGCGGCCCCTCGTCGGCGACGGTCGGAATGCGGATCATGGACCTGGAGTTGCGCACCTGGTACGGCGCGCCCGGCTACTTTGTGCTCGGCGCCACCCACGCCGTGCTGTTCTGGGTGACGGTCTCGTTCCTGTCGCCCTTCGTCGTGCTGGTCGGTCTGTTTAACGGCCGCCGGCGCTTGTTGCACGATTTCGTGCTGGGAACGGTCGTGATCAACAATTCCGTTCGGGCGCCGGTGCCGCAGACGGCAAGGACGTATTGAGGACTTGGTGATCAAGGACCTACTAACCTGGTTCCGCTAAGCTGACTGATCTGGCCTACCAAGCGGACCGATTGACCGGGAGCCTTCGTAGCGCGATGCTGATACTTATTTCGGAGGCCCACGACGTCCCTTGACCCAGCACTCGCGCGACACCCCACAATTTTACCTCACGGCGCCGTCGCCCTGCCCGTATCTGCCGGGCCGGCATGAGCGCAAGGTGTTTACGCACCTCGTGGGTGAGCGCGCCGGCGACCTCAACGACCTCCTGACCCATGGCGGGTTCCGCCGCAGCCAGTCGATTGCCTACCGGCCGGCCTGCGACCAGTGCCGGGCCTGTGTCTCGGTCCGGGTGATCGCCAACGAGTTCCGCCCGTCCCGCAACTTCCGCAAGGTGATGGCGCGGAACGCCGACATCATCGGCGAGCAGCGCAGCGCGGTACCGACCTCCGAGCAATATTCAGTGTTCCGCGCCTATCTCGACGCCCGCCACCGCCATGGCGGCATGGCCGACATGACCGTGCTCGACTACGCCATGATGGTCGAGGACAGCCATGTCGAGACCCGGATCATCGAGTATCGCAAGCGCGGCCCCGACAGCGGCATCACCGGCCGCGGCGAGGAGCTGATCGCGGTGGCGCTCACCGACGTGCTCAGCGATGGCCTGTCAATGGTCTATTCGTTCTTCGAGCCGAGCCAGGTCAGCCGCTCGATGGGCACCTTCATGATCCTCGACCACATCGCGCGTGCACGGCGCCAGGGCCTGCCTTACGTCTATCTCGGCTACTGGATCGAGGGCTCCAAGAAGATGGACTACAAGGCCCGCTTCCTGCCGCAGCAGCGCCTCGCGCCCTCAGGCTGGCTGCGCATCGACGCGCAGGGCGACGCGGCGTCGGAGCCGCAGGATTGACGACGAGTTCGTGCGTCGTGCCGTGCACGGCGCAGCACCGACATAAGCTGTCGCTTTCAGGACGCAGCAGCTTCAGCCACCTCCGATGCCGCGGACTTCGAACTGCTGTCATTGCCAACGATGAAATTGAGCGCCGCAATGCCCGGCAGGAAGAAGTAGCCTCCTCCCAGCGTTGTCGTGAAGCTCGCCAGGGAGACCTCTTCACCGCTCGGCAGGCCCGGCACGGACAAGACCTTTGGGAAGGTCTTGGGATCAGACGACCCGACAATCGGATCGTCAGCGTGGACATTCACGAAACTCGGGTTCCGCACCCAGCGCTGCTGGATGAACTCGAACTGCCGCTCGAGATCCGCATTGCAGGCGATGAAGAAGATGCCCTTGCGCGTTTCGCCGTTGCTGTCCTCGCGATAGGGCCGGCCGCGGCGAAGCAGCCTGTGCAGCTTGGTCGACTTGATGCTCGATTGGACATCGACGCCCAGCGTATCCCTCGGATTCACCCGGCGAATGTGCGCCCCCTTGGGACACGTGAATCCGTTGGCGTCTTCGACACGATAGCGGAAAGCGTCAGCTTTCGAATCTGAGATCGGCTTGCTCGGGTCGTCTTTCCACCCGAGCGGCAAGCCATTGGCCTGGCGGCCCATCAGCTTCTCACAGATGCCTTGACCGTTCGCCGCCCGAAAGGCATCGAACGCCTTTACGTCCTGCTCGATCTGGCGCACGGCGAGGTAGCTTCCGTTCAGAGCAAAGCGGCCGCCGGGATGTCGGGCGCGGCCTGATTGAGTCCACCCCTCCACGTTTGGACAGTAGGTGAGCTCGTCATATTCGTTGCGATAGCCGAGGATGAACTCTCCAGCCGAGACGACGCGATCATCGTACAGGGTGCCGGCGTCGTCCTTGGCTTGACTCAGTCCGACACCGTCGTCTTGCCTCAGCCCCCGGATCACTGGTTGCGCGAGCCCGTCGCGGAACCCGAATGCCTCGTGTAATCTCTCATCCTTGCCGTCGCCAATTTTCTGGAATGAGCAAGGATCGTTCTCGACCCTGATGACGCAGAACACCGCCTCGTCCACATCCGAAACGAGGGGCCGGGCGTCTTTCGGCGTCCACTCGGCAATCAGGACATGCACGGGACCGCAAGCGACACCGTCAACATCGGACCAACGCCATTTCCGAGGGTTGTCCCTCAACAGCAGCGCGCGCACGTCGCTGCCCATGCCACTGCGGAATGGTGATGGGAACGGATGCTCTTTGGTTTCCATGCATCCGAGCTTTGTCAGTCCCGAAAAGCTGAACGCGATCGCCGCAGCCCTCTCGATCGGATGCGCTCTCGATTTCCCGACGTCATTTGCGCTGGCGATCACTCCGCTCTCAACGAGTTTTGCGAGCCACGCCCGGGCTGCCTTCTCCTGCCCGTCCCTGATCGTCAGCAGCCAGAAACGACTGCTCTTCAGCCAGCCGTAGCCGCTCCTCAGCATTCCCTGGATGTCGCCAAACTGCTCAGCCAGATGCGGCGCTTGCGCTTTCATGATTCGATGGCCCTCATGATCTGGTCGTCGTTGCTGTCATTGCGCTCCCCAAACAGAGCGTCGCGGAGACTGGTGGCGAGGTTGATCCCGTCGACCGTTTCCTTTCGCGCGTCGAAGCGGAACACATGAGGAAGCATGCTGTCGCGCGCATACGACTTGAACTTCAGCTCGCACTTCACGCCCCGGAACACGATAAACCGCGTCGGCGGGAAGCTGCGCGGCTCTTCGACGGCGGGCTGGCCGATCGCCGCCGATCCACGGCGCTTCAGCGTGGTCCACCGCCAGGCCAAGGTCGTCCCGATCGTGGCGCCATTGATGAAATCGTCGAGGTAGCCGCCGAAACTGCCGTCATAGTTCGAACAGAACAGATAGCGGCGCCCCTTCTCGATGATGTGCCAGTGGCCGAAATGAATGCCCGGCGCATCACCCAGCCGGCCCTCGGTGAAGAACACGCGTCCAAACAGTGTCACGATGCGCAGCGACGCCCGGATCCAGAAGGCACTCCAGCCGTTCGGACTACGGATATCCGTCAGGCTGAACATATGCGCCGTTTCGCGGACCACCAGTCCTTCGCAATGATCGATCGACGTATCGACCTGTTGGGCTCGAGGAACATCGTCTTCATAGGGATGAAAGAACCAGTTGCCCGCCGCCGCAAGCTGCTGATCGATCCGGGAGAGCACACCGAAGACGCAGATCAACGCGACGATCGCGAGGATGATGAAGGCAATGATCTGCCATCCGAGGAATTTCGCGGTCAATGCATGGTACGCGTCCACGATCGTCCCAGGACAGAAGATGAAGACCAACGCGCATGCGACGACGGCCAGAACGGTCGGCACGCCGACGATCCAGCCAACCCAATAGGTGGACCATGACGACCACGTCTCCGTGGGCCGATCGAGCTCACGCCCCACACTCTTAAGCCAGCGCCGCCATGACTTGGACACCGCCGGCAGTGCGAGCAGGAAAAAAACTGCCAAAACCCCGAGCCCGAGCAGCGCGAATAAACTACGGATGCTTACGCCGAGCACCCAGCCGCTCACCTTGCTAACGGCATCCACCACGGCTTGCACGCCGGAATATGGCGCGCCGAACAGCCAAGTGTAGACGCCGAGCAGGCCACGCGGCACTGCGCCTATCAGCCAGACCGCGGCCAGCCACAGCACGAAGAGCGCCAGCACATAGCCGATTTTTGCGCCGATGCTCGCGCCTTTCTCGCGCCAGTAGGATCGCGGCGCCGGATCAAGCGCCCAGTCGAAGCGAGGGTTCTTGAATGCCCTTTGGGCAAGCGCCAGCGCGAACGCTGCGCGATCATCGCCGTACAGCTTCGCTGCCTTCATGGCTCGCGCCTGGTCCCGCGTCCATTGAAGCAGATCCTGCTCCTTCTCGATCTGGCGGGCCGTCCGGTCTCGGGCGCCGATGAAGCCGCCTTCGGCGATGGTGAGGCCCTCCATCAGCTTGCCCTGCAATTGGTCGTTGCGCGCGCTCTGCAGCGGTGGACCACCGCCGGGCCAAAACGAGCTGTAGAGCGACCACATTGCACCGCTCGGATGATAGACGAGCCTGTAGACTATATCGTAGGGGGCGATGCCCTCTTCGATGGCAAGCTCAAGCATGAGCGACGGTCTCGGGTCCTTCGCATCCGCCCTCGCCGGCAGCAATGCGATGGAGGCGAATTGAACGACCGCGACATCTTTCAGCAGAGCGTCCAGCCCGGTGCAAACGCTGCCAGATTCCGAAAGATCGGTCGTGCCGTCCCAGCCTGGCACTACGATGCAGATCATCTGCTGGCGAACCATCTCGAGCATGCCCGTTCCCCTCCCGCCAGCTAAATGAAACTCACGCGCATTTGCGACATCAGCGGTCCGTCGTAGGTGATGGCCTTGCCCTCACCTCGCGCCAGTTGCAGCTCAGGCAGGATCAACAGGCCAATCAGCGCGCTGGTCAGGATTTCGACCGCGTAAACCATGGCGGGGCATTGGCGGGTGCCGTAACCGAACATCATCCACCGCAAGTCCGCCTGGTTGCCCCAGTTGCGCGCCGGGCAGAATTGCCTGCTGTTCTCCACCGCTTCTGGATCGAACAGTGCAGCGATCCCCCAGATCGCCATCTTTCCACCGGCGGGACATGTTGCATTGTGCCGCGCGCCCGTCTCGAATTCCGTGGCGCGGGGCACATCGCGCGCAAGCAGCGGAAAGATCGGACGGAAGCGCATCAGCTCCAGCACATGGTCGCGCACGGAAGCGCGAAATTTCGCACACTGCCAAACTCCGGGGTCCCCAAGCCGGCGCGCCTCCTCTCGCAGGGCCTTGTGAACATTGGGGCGCCCCAGAAGCTCCTGAACGGCAAGAGCCCCCGACTGCACCGTCACCGGGTGCGAGATCCAGGCAAGTCCGATTGCGTTTCGGTCAATGTTGTGACCCGGCAGGCTCCATGCATTTTGAATGTCGGTCCTCACGCCCGCGATGCGCGACTTCAGTGCGTCAGCGTTGAGCTCGGCCCTGCGCTGCACCCTGAGTGTCGCCGAACTGCCGGCCAGAAGCTGCCCTGCCACGTAGCGGATCTCGAGAAGATATTGCCGTTGCAGTCCGGGGTCATTGAGGCTGCCGGTCGCGCCCGCCGCCACCCTGTCGGTGGCCGGCCCGAACAAGGGATACATGGCGCGAAACACGATCCACATCAGGTAATCCTCGATGAGATCGAACGACTTGTCCGCCCCGAGCGGCTGGAGGGCCTTAACGTAGGCCTGGACCGCCAGATCGGCCGCAGCCGGCAATGTCGCCTTCAGGACAGCCAGCCGATCATCCAGCAAAATCTTGTCGGCGGTGTAGGTGGCGCCGGGATCCATTCCGATCAGATAGTCACCGGCCGACAGGTTGGCCGCGTGCGCCGTGTTCGAGAAACTATTCGGCCTCGTCAACACGGCTTTGACTGCACTGGCGCGGGCCGCCATCCCCAACCAGCCCGCGACGAACGGCCACCGCCGAAGCATGACGCCGACCGCGCGCAGGGCACCCGGATGGCGGTTGGCCCAACAAAAAATACCGTAGAAAAGGTTGCGGAGCCCCGGAGGCAGGGCGTCAGGCATGCCGGGTGTAATCTTCATGCTGCGTTCCAATCCTTGCGCAGATCTGCAAGGGCCTTGGTGGCCCATCTCTGGTAGAAAAGCATGCCCAGGCGGTCCGCCGCCTCCGCGGTCCGTGTGAAATAGGCTTGGGCCTCCGACTCCTTGCCGGCTTGCCGCAGCGTTTCAGCGAGTTCGTACAGAGCTTCGGTCTGATGCCCGTACTCTTCGCCGGCCTGCTCGACAGCTTTGCGCCCGACCGTGACCGCATCATCCAGCCGTTCGAGATTCCGATAGGCAACGCCGAGGCTGACACGCATGAAGGTTCGGCCATACGGGCCGGCCGCGTCGTGGATGCGATCAGCAAATCCTTTCTCCAGCAGCCGGGCCCCTTCGGCGGCTTGGCCGTTGCGCGCAAGCGCCGCTCCCAGCACGCCCGAGCAAACGGCCAGCATGGTCGGCACGTTGTGCGTCATGCATTGCTGTA
Organism: Bradyrhizobium sp. WSM3983; assembly: GCF_000473045.1. Lineage (GTDB taxonomy): Bacteria > Pseudomonadota > Alphaproteobacteria > Rhizobiales > Xanthobacteraceae > Bradyrhizobium. The sequence continues at coordinate 315,433 of NZ_AXAY01000003.1, forward strand.
CGCCGTTGCGCATCAGGGCTTCGGCCCTGTCCACTTCGTCAATCTCGAGCCAGATCTGCGCCTGAACGGTGTCCACCAGCAGCCGGGAATAGGGATGGTTGACGCTCGACAGGATGTCGTAGGCGCGGGCGCAGAAGTCGTGCCCGGCTTCCACGTCGCCCAGGCGCCAGAGCGAGCTGCCATGGAACGCGTACAGATTGATGACGGGGATGGCAGCCCATCCGGGTTGGACACGATGCGCCGACAGCTCCGGTCCATAATCGGACAGCAGGACGCGCCCCTCGACGGCCGCTTCTGCATATCGCCCGAGCGCGTGCAGATGCATGAGACGGGTTTGATGCGCCGCCATCATCATGTGGCGACGCTGTGCAAGACGGGCTGCTTCCAGGCCCAGCGAAGCGTAGCGCAAGCCTTGCTCGAAACGTCCGCGCATCCACAGAAATACCGCTGTCTGTGTCGATACTGCCGCCCGTGCGCGCTGATCGTTCAGATGCACGGCGATGGTTTCGGCCCGTTCCATGTTGCTGAAGATGTCGTCGATCTGCCCGAGGGCGAGCATTGCTCCCATGGCTTCCAGCCGAAGCGCAAGCTCCAGGGCCTGCGCTGTCGAGGCGCCGTCGACACGCCGCGCCGCCTGGATGCCTTTCTCGAACAATTGGAGGGCTTCCTGATTGGCCGAATGCGAGATGGCCCGCGCCATCGACTTGACGGCGAACTTCGCCGCCTGCTCCCATTCCTCGCCTTTGAAGGAATGATGCGCCAACGCTGGCGCGGCATCGGGATCCGCGGCCCCCGGCTGCGCGTGCAGCGCCAGGAAGGCCTGCCGATGCAGCGCCTTGAGCCGGCTACGTGTGAGCACCCCAAGCACGACGTCGCGCACCAGCGCGTGGCGGAACGCGAATGCGTGCGGCTCGAGCAGTACGTTTGTTTGCTCCGGGCTCGTCAGCAATCCGGACGCGACGCAAAGGCCGAGCAGTTCTTCGGCGCGCGAAAGGTCTACGGCCTGCATCGCGGCGATCAGTTCGCGCGTGATGGGATCGCCAAGGATGGCGGCAGCCTCGAGCGCAGACTTGGCGGCCTCGGGCAGCCTGTCAGTCCGCGCGCCGATGACCGCGGCGATCGAGCCCGGCACGCGCAGCTCTCCGAGAGGTCTCCGCAGGCGATAAGCGCCCGGCGTTCCCTCGAACGATCCGTCATCGATCAGAGTGATGACCAGTTGCTCGAGGAAGAAGGGATTGCCGTCTGCGCGGGCGACCAGCTCGCTCATGACGCCGAGCACGGATGGTTCGTCCCCCAGCAGGGCCCGCGCGAGCCTGAGCATCTCGCCGTCGTGTAGAGGCTCGATCATGCGCTCTGCGAACCAAGGCACCTGTCGCCACTGATGGTCGAAACCGGGCCGATAGCTGACGCAAATCAGAACCGGCAACCCCTGAAGCTTCGGAAGCAAGGCCTCGAATAACCTCCGGCTCTCGCGATCGGCCAGGAAAACGTCCTCAAGCACCAGCACGAATGGGCCGGACCGGGCGCGCCTGCGCACCAGCCACAGCAGTGCCTCGCCAATGCGGCGGCGTCGTTGTGCCGGGTTCAGCGCCAGCCAGGCCTGATCGGGCGATGCCAGCCCAAGTAGGTCGCTGGCCGCCGCGAGGTGGTCGGCCCCATCGACGGGCCATCCCTCGATCAAGGCCTGCCTGGCCGACTGTCGTACGTCCGTCACGTTCATTTGCGCCGACCCGACCAGGCTTGCGATCAGGTCCGCGGCGGTGCTGTAAGCGCGCGTGCTCGCATAACCTCTCGCCTGCGAGACGCACACCTCCATACCTTCGGTTGCGAGGGCAGCCGTCCAGTCGGCGATCAAGCGGGACTTTCCGATCCCGGGATCGCCACACAGCCCGATCACTCGCATTCCGCCCTTTCGAACGACCTCGACGTCTCCGGCCAGGATCCTCAAGGGCTCTTCGCGTCCGACCAGGGGCGCCCAACGTTGCTTGCGCGTCAGCGGCGCCGCTGCCGAACTTTCAGTCTCGACGACGACCTCGTGAAGTTCGATCGGCTCGTCCAATCCCCGCACCGGTCGGGTCCCTACCGACCGCGTGTCGATCTGCTGGGCGACCAGCCGTTGGGTCGCGGCACTGATCAGAATACCGCCGGGCGGAGCCATCTTTTCGAGCCGTGACGCAAGGTGAATCGTCTTGCCATCCGCACCGTAATGAGACCATTCGTATTGTCCGACGACACCGACCAACACCTCTCCCGAATTGATGCCGATTCGCAGCATCGGGCTTACGGCGCTTTGCACGTCGTGGCCGGGAATGATTGCTCTCTGCATCTTGAGGGCGGCAAGGCATGCACGTAAGGCGTGATCCTCCTGCGCCAGTGGCGCACCGAACAAGGCGACGAGTCCATCGCCGAGCAACTGGCTTACTGTGCCGCCGTAGGTCTCGACCGCCTCGGCCAGTTGGTCCAGCGCCTTGCCGAGAAAGTCGCGAGCCTCTTCGGGGTCGGCATGTTGCAGCAGGTTGGTCGAGTCGCAAACATCGGCGAACAGCACGCTGACCTGCTTGTTTTCGGTCAGCATCTTTGATCGAAACGGCAAATGATCACGCAGCGAGACAACGCGCGCATCCTGATCCGCGGTGTCGGGCTCCTCCGCGCTACGATCGAGACCCGCGCCGCATTGGGAGCAGAAGCGATGCTCGGGGGCAGCACGGGCTGAACATGTGGGACACCTGGTCACGGCTGCCTCCACGCTTCAATGAATTCACCGAAACAACCAATGCGCTCTGGCCTGATCATCGCCCCCTCCCGGACGTGAACCCGCACAGCAGAAAAACAACTTGTCGATCAAACCAATGAATCTAAGCAAGAATTATGCGCGCCGACGTGGCTCGCGCACAACCGACAGATGGCTCCGGAGAAAATGCAGTCGGCGCATTTCCTCCGGCGCGGGACCGCCGATCATCCCGCGGGGTTCAAAATCAATCCTGAAATGAACAACATGATATTACGCCTACACATTACGTCCAACCGGTAATTGAGAGCCAGTATACGCGTGCCACCCAAATTGAAAAGCGACGTAGTTCACAAAATCGAGGGCCATCTGTCTGCCTGCCCTCGCGCCGCTAGCGGCCCGAAATGAAGGGGCACGGCTGTCGTGAACAGGCGGAGCAAGCGGTCGGCTTGTCTCACCCGAACAGCGTATCCACCAGCAGCTTCACGTTCAAAACCACGATCACGCCTGCGACGATCCACGCGATCGCAGCGACTGACGTCGGTATCGCGAACTGGCCCATCTTGCGGCGGTCGGAGACGAAGCGCACCAGCGGGATGACCGCGAAGGGAAGCTGCATCGACAGCACGACCTGGCTGAACACCAGAAGATCGGCCGTGCCGCGCTCCCCATAGATCACCGTGACGACGATCACCGGAACGATCGCAATGCCGCGGGTGACGAGACGACGGGCCCAGCTCGGCAGGCGCAGGTCGAGAAAGCCTTCCATCACGATCTGGCCGGCGAGCGTCGCCGTCACCGTTGAATTGAGGCCCGAGGCCAGCAGCGCGACCGCGAACAATGTCGAGGCGATGCCGAGGCCGAGCAGCGGTGACAACAATTCGAACGCCTGCCCGATCTCGGCAACGTCCGAATGACCGCTCTTATGGAACGTCGCAGCCGCCACCACGAGGATCGCTGCATTGATGAACAGCGCCAGCATCAGCGCGATGGTGGAATCCGTCGTCGCCCATTTGATCGCTTCGCGCCGGCCCTCGTCATTACGTTCATAGGCGCGCGTCTGCACGATCGACGAATGCAGGTACAGATTATGCGGCATCACGGTGGCGCCGATGATGCCGATCGCGATGTAGAGCATGTCAGGGTTGGTGAAGATCTCGGTCGCCGGCACGAACCCCCTGAGCATCTCGGCAACCGGCGGCGCTGCCGCGGCAAGCTGGACCGTGAAGCAAACTGCGATCACGACGAGGAGTGCAATGACGAAGGCCTCGAGGAAACGGAAGCCGCGGTTCATCAGGATCAGCAGCAGGAACGCGTCCATCGCTGCGATCAGCGCGCCGCCGACCAGGGGAATGCCGAACAGGAGTTTCAGCGCGATCGCGGTGCCGATGACCTCGGCGAGATCGCAGGCAATGATCGCCGCTTCGCAGGCGAGCCAGAGCAGGAAATTCACCGCCGGCGAATAGGTGGCGCGACAGGCCTGCGCGAGATCGCGGTCGGTGACGATGCCAAGCCGCGCAGCCAGCGACTGCAGCAGGATCGCCATCAAATTCGAGAGCAGGATGACCGAGAGCAGCGCGTAGCCGAACTTCGATCCACCGGCGAGGTCGGTCGCCCAGTTGCCGGGGTCCATGTAGCCGACCGAGACCATGTAGCCCGGGCCGACGAAGGCCAGCAGCCGCCGCCACCACGCCCCCCCTGCGGGGATGGCGACCGTGGCGTTCACTTCGGCCAGGCTCTTCGTCGTCGGCGCGTCGTCGCGCCAGCCGGCGGCGTCCTGGGTCAGTTCCTGGGTGAGATCGGGCGATCGGGCATCCATGTTGGCACAATACCGATGTCGAACCTTATTGCAACTCATTTGCAACTGCATCTAGCCGCATCGGTTCCCTGCGACCGCCTCGTTTTGCCCCAGCCTGTCGGGAAGCGGGTGGGTTTGGCCGTCCCCGGAAGCCGATACTGGCGCCAATCCGACTTTGCAGGAAATGAGCCATGTCAAATCCGCCCCGCCTCCCTGAGACCTTCAACCGCCTGGCCTGGTCCAACCTCGCGGCCCAGTCGGCCGAGCAGATCGCGCTGGCCGCGGCCCCCATCGTCGCGGTGCTGACGCTGGGTGTGGCCGAGGGCCAGACCGGCCTGCTCCAGACCGCTCTCACCCTGCCCTTCGTCCTGTTCGCCATCCCCGCCGGCCTGCTCGCCGACCGCATCTCCCGCCGCTCGCTGATGGCGGGCGCCGAGGCGCTGCGCGCGGTGGCCCTCGCGGCGATCGTGCTCCTGCTCGCGCTCGGTGTGCTCAATCTGTCGTTGCTCGCGCTGCTCGGCTTTGCCGCCGTGTGCGGCACCGTCGTCTACAGCGTCGCCGCACCGGCGCTCGTGCCCTCTCTGGTGAGCGCGGAGCTGTTGCCGGCGGCGAATGCCCGGATCGAGCTTGCCCGTACCATCGCCTTCGCAAGCGGTCCCGCGCTCGGCGGCGCGCTTGTCGGCTGGTGGGGCGCAAGCCCGGCCTTCGGCTTTGCCGCAGCGCTCTCGGCTATCGCCGTGGTGCTGCTCTCCGGCATCTACGAGCCCGCGCGCGCACCGGTGCCGCGTCGCCATCCGTTCCAGGACATCCGCGAAGGCGCAGCCTTCGTGTTTCATCATCCGCTGCTGCGGCCGGTGTTCATCACGCAGTTCATCTTCAACACCGGCTGGTTCCTGCAGATCGCGGTATTCGTGCCCTACGCGGTGCGCCATCTCGGCTTGACCGCCGCCGGCGTCGGCACCGTGCTGACGATGTACGGCGTCGGCATGGTGATCGGCGCGCTATTCGCCACGCGCGTGATGAAGCGCATCGCGTTCGGCACCGTGGTCGGCCTCGGCCCGGTCACCGGCTTCGTCGCTGCGGTGGTGATGGCGCTGACGGTGCTGGTGCCCTCGCCGTGGCTTGCGGGCCTCAGCTTCTTCCTGCTCGGCGTCGGCCCGATCCTGTGGGTGATCTCGACCACGACCTTGCGCCAGTCGGTGACGCCGCCGCGGCTGTTGGGGCGGGTATCCGCGATCAACATCATGAGCTACGGCGCCCGCCCGCTCGGCTCGGCGCTCGGCGCGATCGTCGGCGGCTTCTGGAGCGCGGAAGCGTGCCTCTATCTCGCTGCGGCCGTGTTCGGCGTGCAAGCGCTGATCATTTGGCTCTCGCCCGCGGTGGTGCTGGACCGGCAGCCGGCCATGGTGGGGGACGAAGCGCCGGCGCGGTGCTAATTCGCCAGATACCGCTCGTAGCTCCCGGTCACCGGCTCGCTCGAATCGACCTCGGGATCAAGGGTGTAGAGATCCTGCGCGCGGCCGATGCCGCGCAGCGCATAGCGGCCGGTGGAGACGAGGTAGCGGCGGCCGGAAGCGTCCAGGCCCTTGTAGAATTCCGCCGACGCCAGCAGCTCGCGATCGACCGAGCGGCTCATCGAGGCGATGCGGCTGACCTCGTTCACCGTCGGGCCCACCACGGTGAAATCGAGCCGGTCCTCGCTGCCGATATTGCCGTAAAAGACCTCGCCAACATGCAGGCCGATATAGGCCGACGTGGTCGGACGGCCCTCCGCCGCCCGGCGTGCATTGAGCGCCGCGACATTCTTGCGGAACAGGTGCTCGGCCCGTAACGCGGCCCGTCGCGCATCCGCCATGTCCTCGCCCCAAAACATCGCAAGTACGCCATCGCCGATCAGCTTCAGCACGTCGCCGCCGCCATCGTGGATCGCGTCGATCACGGCCTGGGCATAGTCGTTGAGGAACGGGATGATCTCGTCCGGCCCGATGCTCTCGCTGATCCCGGTCGAGCCGCGCAAATCCGAATACCAGAGCACGGCGTTGATGCGCTCGGTGACGCCGCGCGAGATACGCCCGCGCAGGACCTGCTCTGACGCATCGCGCCCGAGATAGACGCGCCCCAGCGTCCGAACAATGTCGACCTGCTGCGCCGATTTGATCGCCAGCCCCAGCACTGGCACGAGATCGCGCAGCGCGGCGAGCTCGGCTTCCGTAAAGCCATCGTCGCGTCGCGTGGTCCAGTAGGAGTAGAGGCAGTCCATCTGCCCGAGCGCTCCGGTCTCGCCAAAGCGGTGCACGAAAGCCAGGAAATGGCGGTGACCCGTTTCGGCAAGGTCGCCGATCTGCGAAAAATCGAGCGAGGGCGCGTCGGCGAGGTCGATCACCATCTCGTCATGGCCATGTTCGAGCAAATGATAAAATACCGAGCGGCGCCAGTTCTTGGCCGCGTCGCCCTCCGCCGTCGAGCCGTACTCGATGACGTCGCTCTCGTTGGTCGGCGTATCGCTCCAGCGGAAGGCGCGGCCCTCGTAGATCGGATGCAGCGTGTCGATGACGACGAGGCCGCGCGAGAGTTCCAGTCCGTCGGCGCGGCAGCGCTCGCAGAAGCCGCGCAGCAGTTCAGGTTCGGGCAGTCCGGTGAGCCCCTGGCCGGCCAGCCAGTTCATCAGCGCGAGGCGCGAGGTCAATTGCATACGCCATTATGGCGTGCATTCGTGACGAGCGAAAGGCCACGCGCAGACCGTGTGCAGACCAAGGTCCCGCCTGCAGCAGATCGAATATGCCGCGGACGCTGTTGACGCGCTCTCGCCTCGGGCCGCAAATGCAAATGATGACACCGCCGATCAGAAATACGGGGACATGAGCCAGCGCCAGCTTCCAATCATCCTGGCGCTCGGCACGACGCAGACCCTGGCCTGGGCTTCCAGCTATTATTTGCCGGCCCTGCTTGCGGATCCGATGGCGCACGACCTCGGCATCTCCACCAACTGGATCTTTGGCGCGTTCTCGGTCTCGCTCGTGATCTCCGCAATGTTGGGGCCGCGCATCGGCCGGCAGATTGATCTCGTCGGCGGGCGGCAGGTGCTATCGGCCTCGAACCTGACCATTGCCACCGGCCTCGTGCTTCTTGGGTTCTCGCAATCCGTTCCGGTGATGGCGCTCGCCTGGCTCGTGCTCGGCATCGGCATGGCGATGGGGCTGTATGACGCTGCCTTCGCCGCGCTCGGCCGCATCTACGGCACGGCGGCGCGCAGGCCCATCACCGGCATCACGCTGATGGCGGGCTTTGCCTCCACCATCGGCTGGCCCCTCACGGCCTGGGGCCTCACTCATATCGGCTGGCGCGACACGTGTTTCGCCTGGGCCGCCGCCAACATCCTGATCGGCCTGCCGCTCAATTTCTTCATGCTGCCGGCGATCAAGGGCGCGAAGCAGGCTGCGGCAACGGCCGACAAGCCACATCTCCCGCTCGACCGCACAATGTTTCTGCTCGCCTTCGTCTTTGCTGCGGTCTGGACCGTCACCGGCGCCATGGCCGTGCATTTCCCGCGCATCCTGGAAACCATGGGCGCGACGCATATCGAGGCCATCGCGGCCGGCGCGCTGATCGGCCCGGCGCAGGTGGTCGCCCGCATCCTCGAAGCGAGCTTTCTCTCCCGCTTCCATCCGCTGTGGTCGACGCGGCTCGCCTGCCTCACCCATCCGATCGGAGCTGCCGTCGTCGCCATCTTCGGCGCCCCCGCGGCCAGCGCCTTTGCGCTGTTGCACGGCTCCGGCAACGGCATTTTGACGATTGCCCGCGGAACGCTGCCGCTCTCGATCTTCGGCCCGAAGGATTTCGGCTATCGCCTCGGCATCATCGGCGCGCCGGCGCGGATGGCGCAAGCCGTGGCACCGCTGGCTTTCGGCCTGCTGATCGACGTCATGGGCGCCAAAGTGCTGATGGTCTCATCCGCCCTCAGCCTGTCGGCGCTGGCGGCGTTGTTCCTGATCCGCGCAGCGCCTCGGCCGGATTGACCGTGCCACCGCTTTCGCGCACAAGCGCACCATGACCGAAGACAGCCCCCCGCCCCGCACGTTCAAAGGCCTTCTGCGCTGGGCCATGACACCGCCGCAGGCCTGGGGCGTCTATCTCCTCGCCATTCTGCTGGTGTGGCTGCTCTCGTTCTATGCCGGCACGCTGAAGCCGAAGAAGACGCCGGATGCGAGCCCGCCTACGGTCACGGCACCGAAGAGCTAAGCCGGCTTCGCCTCGCTGGTCGCGATCCAAATCCCGGCGAACACGGCAACCAGCCCGATCAGAAGATTTGGCGTGATCGGCTCTCCGATCAGCAGTGCCGCCAACAAGGTTGCCGCAATCGGATTGACCGTCATCGTGTTGGCGACCCGGGTCGGCGTCGCGCGCGCCAGCGCCATGACCCAGAGCATGAAGGCGAGCGCACCGCCGCCGGCGCCGAGATAGATTCCGGCGATCCACTGCGCCGTGGTGAAGTGCGCGAGAGCGGCAAAGCTGCCCTTCGCAAAACCCACGAGCACCAGCACCGCGGCGCCCGCGCCCATGCCGACGGTGAGAAAGCCGAGCGCGCTGGAGCGCTGCATTAGCGGCCGCGACAGCACGTTATAGAAAGCCATGCAGAACACCGCGCCGGTCATGATCAGTTCGCCGCGCCACGCGCCCGGCGGGCTCTGCGCGAGCCCCACGGCCAACGCCGCAGCCACGCCGAGCACGGCAATGCCGACGCCCGCGATCTTGCGCGCTGTCAGCCGTTCCACGCCGAGGATCGCACCGACGACCATGGTGTGAAGCGGTAGCGTTGCCAGCGCGAGACTCGCGCGCGCGGCGGTCGTGTAGGACACCGCGATATTGTAGAGGATGAAGAACAGGCCGAAGAAGCAGATGCCGAGCGCCATCACGGCCGGCCAGTCGGATCGCTGCGGCCAGCGGACGCGAAGCAGCAACGCGCACGGCAGCAGGCAGAGAAAACCGATCCCCCAGCGCAGGATCGCAAGCATGACCGGATCGGCACCTGCGACGAGATAACGGGTAATCGCTGCGGCGGTGCCGCCGATGCTGCTCGACGCCAGCGCGATCGCGACCCCGAGCCACTCCCCCACCGCTGCCTCCCGTCCTGGAGCTTTTGGAGGCGCCTACCACAACCCTGCTGCCACCATCCTGGCAACAGGAGTGCCGGCGAATGCTAAAAACAGCTTGATGAGGTTGCGCTCGCGGTAGAGTCTGTTTCGCAACTATTCAATCGGGCGCTTGGCCTCTCCGATGAAGCGCGCACTACAATCCCGGCGATCTCGCCGCCCAGGCCTTGGTGGCCTGGCAGCTTTCCATCGCTCGGACGTAGGCAGGGCGTGCCGTCGTGCGGGCGAGATAGTGCCGCTCGGTAGAACCGGGAACGTAGTTACCAGTTCGCAGGCCAAGCAGGAGGGCGTAGCTCACCGAGATATCGGCAGCAGTGAATCGGTCGCCGGCGAGATAGGGGCAATCCGCGAGGCGGCGGATAACCAAGTCCAGCCGGCTCTTGAAGGTCTCGAGTGCCCAGCAGGTAACCCGGGCATCTCGCTCGGCTTCGGGCGCCAGTTCGCGACCGACAAAGACGGCGTTCATCGGCCCGGCGAGCCCGGCCTCGCCTAAGTGCAGAAATTGCAGATAGGAAGCGAAGGCGGGATCGTCCGGGACGACGGCAAGCGAGCCTGAGCCGTGGCAGGCGAGCAGGTACTCAAGAATCGCGATCGATTCGACCATGATCGTCTCGCCGTCCTGCAGTGCGGGAATGAAGCCGGCGGGGTTGATCGCGAGGAAATCGCGATCATTCTCGACTGCCAGCAGATCGACCGGGCGCAGCCGATAAGCCAATCCTAATTCCTCAAGCAGCCAAATAACGCGGAAGCCACGACCTTCGCCATAGACGGTGAGCATAGTTAAGCGTTCCTGGATTGTGAGTTCACGACCTACTCGTAAAACTCCGGCGACATCTTCTGGCTGTCGCGCTGCGCCTTGTCGTGGTTGATCCAGAGCTGCGCTTTCTCCTTGGTCAGCGTGTCCGCAATCTTCTGCATCGAGGCGAGCGACTGGTCCTTGCTGACATTGTTGACGGGAACGCGGCGGTTCTCCCAATTGCTCCTAAAGTGAACGGCATCCCCGGACAGTACGACCGCGCCGGTCTTCGGCAATTTCACCAGCAATGACTGGTGTCCCGGCGTGTGGCCGGGCGTCGACAGGATGGTGATGCTGCCGTCGCCGAACACGTCCTTGTCGCCCACGAGCAACTCAACCGGATGCGAAGGCTTGAAGCGCGGCTCGTTGTTCGCGCCGGGCCAGTCATATTCGGCCTTCTGCACATAGAGCGTGGCCTGCGGAAACATCTCGACATTGCCGATGTGGTCGGGATGGGTGTGGGAGACGCCCATCGCCTTGATGTCAGCGGGCTTGACGCCGATCTGCTCGAGCTGCGATGCGAGCGTCTTCGGCCGCTTCCAGGTCACGGCCTTGGGATCGGCAGGCGCAAGCCCATTCGGCATCGCGGCGACCGCGTCGGGGATGCCGGTGTCCCACAGGAACCAGTCCTGCTTGTGCTTGATGAGATAGCAGGTGTCGACGAAGTCCATCGACTGGCCTTCGTTCACCCCGGGTGACCAGCGCCCGATGTCGCCGGCGACGCCCTCGCCGCAATTCATGATGTAGAGCTTCTCGACGCCGGATTGTTCCGACTGTGCGAGCGCGGTCTGGCCGGACGACGCGAGCGCAACAACGGCGAGAGCGAGCGTGATTTTGGACATGATCTTGGGCGTCATCTTGGTCCCTCCTTGCAGCGCCTTCCTGCTGCGACTGAGGATCAACCCCGACCTCGCCGCAGAATTCCGCCTCCACCCACCGTAGGTCGCGGCAGCATATCTTTCTAACGTTCAATGCCAATGAAACCGGCGATTGACAGGACGGCGCGGTTTCGCTGTAATCAGCGCCATGGGGATTTGAGCGATCTCCCCACGAGGCGACATGCCCAAGTATCGCGTCCCGTTTGATTATGCGAGGACGCATCATGTCAACATTCACGACCATATCATCCGACAAATTGGCGCGCCTGATCGGCACGGCCAATGCCCCTGTCTTGATCGACGTGCGGACGGAGGAGGATTTTGCCGCCGACCCGCGGTTGATCCCCGGCTCCATCAAGCTCAGCCACGAGACCGTTGCGGAATGGGGCGGCGACTTCGCCGGCCGCCGGGCCATCGTCTCCTGTTTCCGCGGCGAGAAACTCGCGCAGGGCACCGCGGCCTGGCTGCGCCAGCTCGGCGCTGAAGCCGAAACGCTGGAAGGCGGCTTCGAAGGCTGGAGGGAAGCAAAGCTGCCGCTGCTCGACACGCGAAAGCTGCCGCCGCGCGATTCGAAGGGACGCACAATCTGGGTGACGCGCGCGCGGCCCAAGATCGACCGCATCGCCTGCCCCTGGCTGATCCGTCGCTTCGTCGATCCCAATGCGGTGTTCCTCTACGTAGCACCGTCCGAGGTCGTCGCCGTCGGTGAACGCTTCAACGCCGACCCCTTCGACATCGAGAACGTGTTCTGGAGCCACCGCGGCGAGCTCTGCACCTTCGATGTTATGATCGAGGAGTTCGGGATCGCGACGCCGGCGCTGCTGCGGCTGGCCACCCTGGTGCGCGGCGCCGACACAGCCCGGCCGGACCTCGCGCCGGAAGCGCCCGGCCTGCTCGCCGCCTCCCTCGGGCTGTCGCGGATCTACGATGACGACCTCGAACAACTCGAGGCCGGCATGCTGCTCTACGACGCCTTCTATCGCTGGTGCCGCGACGCGACCGGAGAAACCCACAACTGGCCGACCAACAAGGTGAAGGCGTAATGGATATTCGTAACGCCCAAGCAGAAGCTGATGCCGGTCACGGCATCAGCTTCGGTGAAGCCTTTCGCGTCTGGCTGCGCGTCGCGTGCTTAAGCTTTGGCGGGCCCGCGGGCCAGATCGCGGTCATGCACCGCATCCTGGTCGAGGAGAAGAACTGGATCTCGGAAGGCCGTTTTTTGCATGCGCTCAACTACTGCATGTTGCTGCCGGGGCCGGAAGCGCAGCAGCTCGCGACCTATGTCGGCTGGCTGATGCATCGCACCGCCGGTGGGCTGATGGCGGGCGGGCTGTTCATCCTGCCCGGCATTATCGCCATCATGGGCCTGAGCTACGTCTATGCGGCCTACGGCAATGTCAGCTTCGTCGAGGCGCTGTTCTTCGGGCTGAAGGCCGCCGTGCTCGCCGTCGTCGTCGAGGCCGTGGTCCGCGTCGGCAAGCGGGCGTTGAAGAACCGCATCATGATCACGCTCGCGGCCGCGGCCTTCGTCGCGATCTTCTTCTTCGCGGTCCCCTTCCCGATCATCATCATCGCCGCCGGCGTGATCGGCTATGCCGGTGCACGCGTCGGCCGTCCGGAATTCGCACCTGCCGGTCACGGCCATGGCAGCAGCGCAGCGATCGACAGCATGCTCGGCGAAGCCGTGCCCGAGCATGTCCGCCCCAATACCGCGCGTGTAATCCGCACCGCTGCGTTGTGGCTTGCACTTTGGCTGGTGCCGGTGATCGCGCTGCTGTTGGTCCTCGGCCAGGCCAGCGTGTTCAGCCACATCGCGCTGTTCTTCTCGAAGATGGCGCTGGTCACTTTCGGCGGCGCCTATGCCGTGCTGGCCTATGTCGCCCAGCAGGCGGTCGAGCATTATCATTGGCTGAAGCCGCACGAGATGCTCGACGGTCTCGGCATGGCCGAGACCACGCCGGGCCCGCTGATCATGGTGCTCCAGTTCGTGGGCTTCATGGCGGCCTACCGCGACCCAAGCGGCCTGTCGCCGATGCTTGCGGCAATCTTGGGCGGACTGCTCGCGACCTGGGTCACCTTCACGCCGTGCTTCCTCTGGATCTTCGTCGGCGCCCCCTACATCGAGCGCCTGCGCGGCAACACCGGGCTAGCCGGCGCACTCGGCGCGATCACCGCCGCCGTCGTCGGCGTGATCCTCAACCTCTCGATCTGGTTCGCGCTGCACACGCTGTTCCGCGAGACCGTGCCGGTGCACGCCTTCCCGCTGGATTTTGACAGGCCGGTCCTGACGAGCGTCGATGTGCCGGCGCTGGTGCTGTCGATCGCGGCGGCGACCGCGATCTTCCGCTTCAAGCTCGGCATGCTCACGGTGCTCGCGGGCAGTTGCGCGGCCGGCGTGGCGCTGCGGCTCGTCGCCGTAATCTAGAGCGATCTCGCCCCGCAAGCGGGGCGAGATTTCGTCAACTCAGGTGCCCTCGGGTTTGAACGACACGCACAGCTTGGCGCGGAAGGCCTCTACCTTGCCCTTGGCGTCCAATTGCATGTCGAGTTTGACAACCTCGGCAATGCAGAGGTCTCGAGGAGACTTTCCAGCCTGCTCGACCGCATTGGCGGCGGCCATCTACCCCGGAACTGCTGCTGGTGCCGACCAGCTCGATGACCTTGTAGACGCTCTCGGACATGCTCGTCCTCCTGTTCGTGGTCAAGCAGGAAGCAGGTGCTCCCTGCCGCCAGCGAGCCAGGCAAGAACCAGGATTTGAGGTCAGAGACTCATGCCCCTTCGAGACGACGGTCTGCCTGTGAGGGGCTTCGCGACTTCGCGAGTGCATTCGATGAACAATTCGGCTGCCGGACTCAGCGTGCGCCCCTTTAACCTGAGAATGGTCACCGGTATCGCAGACATTCGCGGAAGCTTGACCGGAAGTTTCATCAAGGAGGAGCCGCGACCGCTGAAGTGCATGATAGAGCCTGGCAAGAGCGTAACAAAGTGACCAGTTGCAGCCAGGTTGCAGCACAGGTGAATGGACAGCGTCGTGAGAGTGGCGCGCGGCATGCCCAATCCTCCCTCTCGAAACAGATCAGCGGTGGCGGTGCCCGGAAACGTGTCGGGCGGCGGCACGATCCACGCTTCGCCGGCGAGATCGGCAAGGCTCAGTTTGGAAACCTTCGCCCATTTGCTGTGCCGTCCCGAGACCACAACGCGTCGATCACTGAATACGGGCTCCGCGACCAGATCGTCTTCTGCAAATGATGTCGGGACCCATCCGAGCAACAAATCGATGCTGCGTTCGCGCAATTCGCGATAGTGCGTTGTGCCCAGCACCGTTTGCACGACGTTCAGTCGTATACCCGGATGCTGCCGTGCAAATTGATCGATTACGGCCGAGAGCAGGCCTGCCGCAACGCTCTCGGAACTGCCAATGCGCAATTGTCCCCTTGTCGGGTCGGAAAGAAACTCAAGCTCTTGAAGGCCCTGTGTCAGTTCGTCGAAAATCGCCGCGCCACGCCTGACGAAGGCCCGGCCATAGAGCGTGGGCTCAATGCCGTTACGGCCGCGGTCGAGAAGTCGGAGCCCAAGCGCATGCTCCAGATCCGCGATTGACCGCGAAACCGCGGGCTGGGAGATGGCAAGCTCAGCCGCCGCCTTTGCCATGCTTCCACGCATGGCAACAGCGAGCAGTATCTTCATATCGCGCAGTTTGATGCGGCGTCGAGCTCTGTCGATGTCTTGCATCCGCGATCCTTATCAAAACAGTTATGGGAGCCTCAGACAGTAGCATTGGACGGATATCCACGCCTCTAGCATCCTCCCGGACAAGTTGCGTCCTATCGATGCAGGCGTGGCCCCCAGTTCCCGTCGCATCGAACCACGCGATGATTTATCGCCGACCTTGGTCGGTTTGCGTCCAACTGCCGCCGAACACTGGTTGCTTCCGGGGAAAAATGTCATGCTGACACGTCGTGGCTTGTTAACTTTGTCGGCGGTCGGGCTTGCGTTGAGCCGAGCTGGTATCGTGCCGCGGAGCAAGGCTCAAACCCTTGCGAAAACCGTCCACGTCTTGACGGGTTTCACTCCCGGGCTGCCTGACGCAGTGGCAAGGCTCGTGACTGGCCAGATGAAGGGTTAGGCTTCCTCGATCGTCGTGGAGACGCGGCCAGGCGCCGGTGGTCGTATTGCTGCAGAAGCCCTCAGGACGGCCGATCCGGACGGATCGGTCGTCCTGTTCGCTCCGCTTGGTTTCGTCACACTGTTTCCGCACACGTACAAAACGCTCGGATACAAGGTGGAGGACTTTACGCCGGTATCGACTGTTGCGTCATTTCCGATGTCGCTGACGGTAGGTCGAAAGGTGCCCGGCGATGTAAAAACGATTGCCGATTTCATCACATGGTGTCGCGCCAACCCCAAAATTGCGACCTACGGCACTGCCGGCGTGGGAACCACATTGCATCTCACTGGTGCGATGCTGGGGCGCACTGCGCAGTTCGAGTATCTTCATGTCCCCTATCAGGGTCGGGAGGCAATCGATGACCTTCTGAAGGGCGAGATCGCGTCGGCCATCATGCCGATGGGGACTTCGTTGGGCCTTGTCCGATCCGGCGATATTCGAGCGCTTGCGACTACCGGTCCGCGCCGCAGTTCATTTCTGCCCGACGTGCCGACCATGGCGGAGGCCGGCTTCCCCCTGCTTGAAGACGTCACCTGGTTTGGGTTTTTCGTCCCCGCCAGGACGCCGGCGGAGACCGTCGAGAGGCTCAACAGTGCCATCCAGGAGTCCCTAGGATCAAATGAGGTAAAATCCGGGATGGCAAAAATGTCGGTTGAGCTCGATTCCATCTCCATGGCCGCCTTCGGCCAATTAATCGCGTCTGAATCCGCCCGGTGGAAGGCGATCGTGCAAGCCACAGGCTTCACGCCTGCCAGCTAAAGGCTTAGCGCCGGATTTGCTCGACGTCGCGCAAATCGCTGCCCGTCGGGCAAAACAGCCACACCAAACGACCCAACTGCTTGTCAAGCCCCAGAATCGCAAAATATTCCACTTTACCGAAATTCGGATTTGTCGTACAAGCGAAACACCCTGGCCCGAGACAAGGGGCGGATCGCGATCGTCACGAACCGCGGGCCAGGGTGCGATGGACGCGACGACGTCGCGCGGGATCGGTGTTGCAGGGCGGCTTCGGCCGTGAGCAATGGCGTTCGCGCGAACGACACGATGCTGACATCGTCTTCGCATGGCTTCGGGGGCGAGCACACGCCACCCCTCGGATTCCCAGCGAGGACGTGCGCGAACGGAGAAGTCGTGTGGTCCTGACGCCCGGGGTCTGTGCGTCAAGGCTTGCGGTGATGCGGCGGCCCGACCGGGCGCGCGCATCGGTCATCCGCAAGGCGACGGGGGCAATAGTGCATCGCTCCCCGGGGAGCACGAAGGACACGTTAAAACCATCGCGCAGGGAAGGCCGGGCGACCGGCAACACCTGTGGTCCACCCCGTGTGCATTTCTGTAGCGCACGGATCTCGGGTGCCAGCCGGCATCCAGCCTTCCCTGCGCCCTTGTCTCAATGAGGGCGACGCGAGAAGTAAAACTCGGGCGAAATGCGCCGCGAGATTGCGAACTCTCGCCTGCTGTTTGAAAAGTGTAACGGAGCGATGGCTAATCTCGCCTCACTCTCGCTGTCGTCGCCCGGCTTGATCGGACGACCCAGTAATTCGAGACGGTCGTGATCAATCCGAGAAGCCGCGGTGTACTGGATGCCCCGCTTTCGCGGGGCATGACGCCGGCATTGTGGCGACAGTCGCGTCCTGCCGCCCTACCCGATCACCTTGCCGAACTTGTTCGACTTCGGGAAACCCTTGGGCGGCAGGCGGCCGGCATCGGCGCGGGTGCCCTGCCACTCCGCGAGCTCCTTCATGGTCGCCGAGAATTCGCGGCCAGCGGAGTCCTTCCAGGTGAGGCCTGCCTTGGCTTCGAAGACAGCGACGTCGGACAGGCCGCCGTCCTTGTACTTCTGCAGACGCACGCCGCGACCGCGGGCCATCTCCGGCACCTGGTCGAGCGGGAAGATCAGCATCTTGCGGTTCTCGCCGATAACCGCGACGGTGTCGCCGATCACCTCGGTGACCGTGCGCGCCTCGTTCGGCATGTCGACATTGAGGACCTGCTTGCCCTTCTTGGTGGTGCCGACGCAATCATCCTCGTTGACGACAAAGCCCTGACCCTCGTGGCTCGCGACCAGGAATTTGCGACCGCCCTTGTTGACGAACAGCGCGACGGGCGCGGCCTCCTGCTCGAGGTCGATGAACAGGCGGATCGGCTCGCCGTGGCCGCGGCCGCCCGGAAGCTTCGCGACATCGAGCGAGTAGAATTTGCCGTTGGTGGCGAATAGCAGCAGCTTCGAGGTCGTCTCGGCGAAGAAGGCGAAGCCGAGCTTGTCGTCCTGCTTGAAGGCGAGGCCCGAGAGATCCTCGACATGGCCCTTCATGGTACGGATCCAGCCCTTGTCGGAGACGACGACGGTCACCGGCTCGCGCTCGACGAGGGCTTCCTCCATCGCGGCGAGATCGTGCTCGGGCGCATCTGCAAAGGTGGTGCGGCGCTTGCCGAGCGGCGTCTTCGGTCCGAACATGTCGCGGACCTTGCCGACCTGCTCACCGACCTTCTTCCACTGCTCGGGCTCGGAGGCGAGGATCGCGTTGATGCCCTTGAGCTCGGCACGGAGGTTCTTGTCCTCGGTGCGGATCTCCATCTCCTCGAGCTTGCGCAGCGAGCGGAGCCGCATGTTGAGGATGGCTTCGACCTGCACCTCGGTGAGCTTGAACGCCTTCATCAGCGCCGGCTTCGGCTCATCCTCGTTGCGGATGATCCTGATGACCTCGTCGATGTTCAAATAGGCGATGAGCAGGCCGCCGAGAACCTCCAGCCTGTGCTCGATCTGCGCCTTGCGGTAATTGCTGCGGCGGATCAGCACGTCGCGCAGATGGTCGAGCCATTCGCGCAGGCACTCCGCCAGCCCCACCACCTTGGGGACGCGGCCCTTGATCAGAACGTTGAGGTTCAGCGGGATCTTGTTTTCGAGCTCAGTGAGCCGGAACAGCGACTCCATCATCAGCGCCGGATCGACGTTCTTCGATTTCGGCTCGATCACGATGCGGACGTCTTCGGCCGACTCGTCCCTGATGTCTCCGACCAGCGGCAGCTTCTTCTGGTCCAGCAGCTCGGCGACCTTCTCGATCAGGCGCGACTTCTGCACCAGAAAGGGGATCTCGGTGACGACGACGATCCAGACGCCTCGCGCGCCCTCTTCCTGCTCCCACCTGGCGCGGACGCGGAACGAGCCGCGGCCGGTGGTGTAGGCTTCGGCGATGGCCTGCTTGGAATCGACGCAGATGCCGCCGGTCGGGAAATCCGGGCCCTTCACCCACTTCAGCAGCGCCCTGGATTTCGCGTCGGGCTTCTCGATCAGATGCAGCGCGGCATCGCAAAGCTCCGCGGCATTGTGCGGCGGGATCGAGGTCGCCATGCCGACCGCGATGCCCTGCGCGCCGTTGGCGAGCAGGTTCGGAAAGCCGCCGGGCAGCACGACCGGCTCTTTCGACTGGCCGTCGTAATTGGCGCGGAATTCGACGCCATCCTCGTCGATGCCATCGAGCAGAAGCCGCGCGACATCGGTCATGCGCGCTTCGGTGTAACGGTAGGCGGCAGGGTTATCGCCGTCGATATTGCCGAAATTGCCCTGGCCGTCGACAAGCGGATAGCGCGAGGAGAAATCCTGCGCGAGGCGCACCATGGCGTCGTAGATCGCCTGGTCGCCATGCGGATGGAACGAGCCCATCACGTCGCCGACGATCTTGGCGGACTTCTTGAAGGCGGTGCCGGGGTCGAGCCTGAGCAGGCGCATGCCGTAGAGGATGCGCCGGTGCACCGGCTTCAGGCCGTCGCGCGCGTCGGGCAGCGCGCGATGCATGATGGTGGAGAGCGCGTACGCGAGATAGCGCTCTTCGAGCGCCTCGCGCAGCGGCACCTCGTGAATTTCGGCCGGTTCTTCCGGCGGAACGATTCGTTTTCCCATGCCGCCCGGTTAAACCGTGGAAGCGAATCGGGCAAGGATGGATTGGTTCCCTGTGGGCGGCTACCGCCCTGCCCAGCCGGCCGTCACAGTCGGCTCGACCTTGGCCGGAGGCGTCGCCGGCATATTGGCTACACAGCGGCGGGCGGCCTCGATTTCGGCCTCGGTTGCGCCATGGGATCGCGCCCATGTCTCTGCGGCCGCAGCCGAATATTTCGCGACATAGTACCTGACGACGGTACAGGAAGCCCGCCGAAAGACCCCCGGTTGTGGCTCGCCAGCCATGGCGGCCGGCGCCAACGCGAGAAGCGCTGCCGACAGCACGAATCCTTTGATCAACATTTTAGGCTGTCCCCCGTTGTGGAACCTGCGGAACCTGCGCGGGCCAACTCAACCCGGCCGATTTGGTTCCAGTGGAACGAGCAGAGGCGCCCCTCAGATCATGGCGCAGAAAGCGCCGCTTTGGTCTGCTGCCGGATCAGGGCGTTAATGAAGCCGGCGCGCGCGTCGGAATGGGCCTGCCCGCGCGGCTCCAGCACGTGCCGCAGCAGGAACAGTCCGGTCAGCCGAAAGCCGTCCTGAAGATCCTCGTCGGTGAGGTCGCTCGCGGCGTCGCCATGGCGCAGGAACGCCGGCAGCCGCAACAGCCGGTCGCGCCACGGCTCGCCCGCGCCGCGCGACACCGCGCCCCCGGATTTGGGCGACACATAGATCAGGTCCGTAGTCTCCCCGGTCACCGCGCAGTTGTCCAGCGCCAGCCCGAAGCCGAGCTCGGCGAGCATCGCAAGCTCGAAATGGATCACGTGCACGGCGGCACTGCCGATGTCGTCGAAATCGTCGAGCGAATGTTCGAGCAGCGCAAAGATGTCCTGGTGCGGATCGCGCTCCGGCAGCAGCCGCGCAATCGAGGCCAGATGGGTGACGCCATAGACGCCATGGGACGATCCCAGCAGCGTCGCCGCGCGCAGCTTCAATCCCTCAACCGCATAAGTGCCGAGATGCTCGTCGAGCCGCGCCCGCCACACCGCGCTGACACTGTTGCCGGGCTGCAGCAGCGGCCGCAGCCGCGAGCCGGCACCGCCACGCACGAGACCGAGATGCCGACCATGCTGGCGCGTCAGCAGTTCGACAATGGCGCTACTTTCGCCATGCCGCCGCACGCCCAGCACGATGCCTTCGTCGGTCCATTCCATGGGGTGAAGTGTAGCGGATTCCAGCCTGAAATCGTAGGGCGGATCAGCCGAAGGCGTAATCCGCCGATCCCGCGTGCACGCTCAAATGGTGGATTGCGCTTCGCTAATCCACCCTACGGCACCGCGTAAAACCTCACGCGTTGAACCAGCCCTGCGCGTCGCCGGTGAATGAGAAATACAGCCCGAACGCTGTCAGCACGCAGGAGACGATCTCGATGACACTATCGAGCTCGAGGCCCCGCTCGCCCAGGATCTGGCCGAGCGAGATCACGGACAGGACCAGCGCCGCCACCAGCACCCAGCGCGGCCAGTTCTTGCGCCAGTGCGCAGCGAGCCAGACGAAATAGACCAGCAGCAGGATCATCGCGCCGGCGAGCAGGGTCGCCGTCATGATCATCTGCTCGGTCATCTCGATGGTGGGCGTACGGTCCTGCACCGCCACCGACAGGGCGTCCAGCATCAGCGAGGCATAGAGCAACGCTTCAAAGCGCTGGACGTTGCGAGGCACGCTCATCAAATACCGATCTGCTCTTGCTTATTCTTTGGGAAATTCCAGGCCCATCTCGCGGTAGCGATCGGGATCGTCACCCCAGTTCTCGCGCACCTTGACGAACAGGAACAGGTGCACCGGTACGCCCAGGATCTCGGCGAGCTCCTTGCGCGAGTCCGCGCCGATCGACTTGATGGTGGCGCCGCCTGCGCCGAGCACGATCTTGCGCTGGCTCTCGCGCTCGACGAAGATCGTCTGCTCGATGCGCACCGATTTGTCCTTGCGCTCCTCCCATTTGTCGGTCTCGACCGTGGACTGGTAGGGCAATTCCTGGTGCAGCTTGCGATAAATCTTCTCGCGCGTGATCTCGGCCGCAAGCTGCCGCATCGGCGCATCCGACATCTGGTCCTCGGGATAGAGGAACGGCCCCGGCGGCACGATCTCGGCCAGTGTATGCCTGAGGTCGTCGACGCCGTCGCCCGAGATCGCAGCGATCATGAAGGTTTTCGCGAAGGCCATGCGCTCGTTCGCGGCTTGTGCGAGCGCCAGCAGCTTCTCGCGCTGGACCAGGTCGACCTTGTTGATCACCAGGATCTTCTCATGCTTGACGCTGGCGGCCTTGCTGAGGATCGCCTCGGCCTCCTCGTCGATGCCGGCCTTGGCATCCAGCAGCACGCAGACGAGGTCGGCGTCATGCGCCCCGCTCCAGGCCGTCGAGACCATTGCGCGGTCGAGCCTGCGCTTGGGCAGGAAGATGCCGGGCGTGTCGACCAGGATGATCTGCGCGTTGCTCTCGATCACGATGCCGCGGATCAGCGCGCGCGTGGTCTGTACCTTGCGCGAGACGATGGTGACCTTGGCTCCGACCAGCGCATTGACCAGCGTGGACTTGCCGACATTCGGCGCGCCGATCAGCGCAACGAAGCCGCAGCGCGTAGCCGTGGGCGCCTCGCCGCTTGTTTCAGCCGTCATTGCCGCCGCCAACACCTTCACGTTCAATCATCACTGAGGCCGCCACCTTCTCTGCCGCGCGCTTGCTGCCGCCGGTGCCTTCGGCCGGTGCCAATCCGGGCAGGTCCACCGCGACGCGGAACTCCGGATCGTGATGCGGGCCGGTGCGCTCGACTTCGCGATAGACCGGCGTCGGCAATCCCTTCCCTTGGGCCCATTCCTGCAGCACGGTCTTGGGATCGCGCAGCGGCCGCCGCGGCTGGTGCATGCGCTCGGTCCAGTTGCGCTTGACGAACTCGTCCGCCGCCGCATGACCGCCGTCGAGGAAGATGGCGCCGATCACGGCTTCGCAGATGTCGCCGAGGATGGACTTGCGCAGGCGGGCATCCGCGCTCGAGCCGACCGAGCCGAGCTTGATGTCGTCGAGCAGACCGAGCGACTTGGCGACGTCGGCGCAGCTCTCCTTGCGCACGAGCTCGGCAAGTCGCTTGGACAGCTCGCCCTCATCGGCATTCGGGAAGGCGTGATAGAGCATGTCGGAGACGACGAGCCCGAGCACGTGGTCGCCGAGGAACTCCAGCCGCTGATAACTATCGCCGCGCTTGCGTCCGGACTTCAGCGCCGAGACATGCGTGATCGCCTGCATCAGCAGGTTCGGATCGGCGAAGTTGTGGCCAATGCGCGCTTCGAGCGCCGCGTTCGCGTCAGCCGCCGCCTTCGCCTTGTCCTTGGCCTTGCTGCTTCGCGTCCGCTTCTTCTTCGCAGGAGTAGTCTTAGTTTCAGCAGCCTTCGTTTCAGGAGTCTTGGTCGCAAGCGTCTTGGTTGCAGCTTCGCCCTCAGGAGCGGCTTGCGCCTCGATCGGTTGGGTCGCGATGTCCTTGGCTTCGTCTTTCATCGGACAATTTTGAAGAAGCGATTCCAGCGCACTACCCACGGCCAGCGCCAGAACATCCAGGCATGCTCGCCCTCGCCGATGGAGAAGAAGATCATCTGCGCGCGGCCGATCAGGTTCTCCTGCGGCACATAGCCGACCTGGCCGAGGAAACGGCTGTCGGTGGAGTTGTCGCGATTGTCGCCCATCATGAAGAAATGGCCGGGCGGCACGGTGTAGACGTTGGTGTTGTCCATGTAGCCGTTGTCGGCGCAATCGAGCGTCTCGTAGGAGACGCCGTTCGGCAGCGTTTCCTTCCAGCGCTTCACCCGCGAGATGCCACCGCCTTCGGAGCCGCACGGATCCTCGCCGACAAATTCGCTCATGCGCTGGCGCTCGACCGGAGTGTCGTTGATGTAGAGCAGCCCGTCCTTCATCTGGACGTGGTCGCCCGGAAGACCGATCACGCGCTTGATGTAATCGGTGGTGTCGTCCTTCGGCAGGCGGAACACGACGATGTCGCCGCGGTTCGGATCCGAGCCCCAGATCCGTCCCGAGAACAGCGGTGGCGAGAACGGGATCGAGTAGTGGCTATATCCGTAGGAATATTTCGAGACGAACAGATAGTCGCCGACCAGCAGCGTCGCCTTCATCGAGCCGGACGGGATGTTGAACGGCTGGAACAGGAAGGTGCGGATGACCAGCGCGATCAGGAGAGCATGGATCACGACCCGGATCGTTTCGCCGACGCCGCTTTCAGTTTTCGTTCCCGAAGTCACGCTCATTGCTCTCTCAATTCCGGCCGGCGATCACAGAACGCCCTCCCCCCGCGAACGGCCCACCGGTTCGCAGCCCAAGGAGATTGTCCTGATTCTGATAGTGAGGGCCAATTCCGGCGTAAAGCCGAATTCGCCCAGCCTGATTTGCGTTCGCGGACTTTTAGACGGTTGTCGCAGGCCACGCAATCAAGGATCGCATCAAAAACTTATAAGATATTGATTTTTAACACGAATTATAAAATTACCACCAAAGTTTCAGGACTTGGCCCGCGGCACGACGGAAATGATCACAAAGGCCTGCGCCAACGGCCAGTCATCGGTGATCGACAGATCGATCTGGGCCTCGAATCCCTCCGGTGTCAGGGCCTGGAGCCGGGCCAGCGCCCCTCCGGTCAGCCGCATGGACGGTTTTCCGCCCGGCAGGTTGACCACCCCCATGTCGCGCCACCACACGCCGTGTCTGATGCCGGTGCCGAGCGCCTTGGAGCAGGCCTCCTTGGCGGCAAAGCGCTTGGCGTAGGTCGCCACCACCATCTTCTCGTTCTTGGAACGGCGCTCCGCCTTGGCCCGCTCGGCCGCTGTGAAGATGCGGTCGAGGAAGCGCTCGCCATGGCGCTCCATCACCTTGCCGACACGGGTGATGTCGATGAGGTCGGAGCCGATACCGATGATCATGCCCGGCTCCGTCCGCGATCCATCGCCCCGCGCATCTTGCGTACCGTCTCGGCAAGACCGACGAAGAGCGCCTCGCCGATCATGTAGTAGCCGATGTTGAGCTCCATGATGT
This sequence comes from Bradyrhizobium sp. WSM3983, assembly GCF_000473045.1. Lineage (GTDB taxonomy): Bacteria > Pseudomonadota > Alphaproteobacteria > Rhizobiales > Xanthobacteraceae > Bradyrhizobium. The sequence continues at coordinate 339,918 of NZ_AXAY01000003.1, forward strand.
CAGGCAGCGCGGCAATCGTCTCGGCCGTCGCGTAGTCCAGCCCATGACCGGCATGGACCTCAAGACCTGCGTCCTTCGCGACCTTAACGCCCGCCACGATCCGCTGCCATTCGGCCTCGGCCTTGTCGGTATGGCCGTCGACCACGGCGTCGCACCAGGCGCCGGTGTGGATCTCGATCACGGGCGCGCGCAGCTGCGCCGCCATCGCGATCTGCGCAGGGTCCGCGGCAATGAACAGCGAGACGCGGATGCCGGCATCGTTCAACCGCGCGATATAGGGCGCGAGCGCATTGTGCTGGCCGACCACGTCGAGGCCGCCCTCGGTCGTCACCTCCTGGCGCCGCTCCGGCACCAGGCACACCGCATGCGGCTTGGTCGCGAGCGAGATGCGCATCATGTCGTCGGTCGCCGCCATCTCGAAATTCAGCGGCTTGGAGATCTCGGCCTTCAGCCCCGCCATGTCCTCGTCGCGGATGTGCCGGCGGTCTTCGCGCAAATGCGCGGTGATGCCATCGGCGCCGGCCTCGATCGCAAGCAGCGCGGCCCGGACCGGATCGGGATGACGGCCGCCGCGGGCGTTACGGACGGTCGCGACATGGTCGATATTGACGCCGAGGCGGAGCGGAGATGCGGGCATTTCAGGACTCACGAGATCGGAGAGACAGGCGACTACGACAGCCGCCTATCCATTAACACGTTCGACGCGGGCGACGACCGCCTTGGCGCGCAGCTGGGCCAGGATCGCGCTCAAATGCTTGAGATCGTAGACTTCGAGATCGATCGTCGTCTCCGTGAAGTCGGGCGAGCGGCGCTGCATGCTGATATTGTCGATGTTGCCGTCGTGCTCGGCGATCACGGTCGCGATCTGCGCCAGTGCGCCGGGCTCGTTGACATTCTCGACCTTGATGCGCGCCGGGAAGCGTTGCGGTGCGGAGTCCTCGATGTCCCAGCGCACGTCGAGCCAGCGTTCCGGCTCCTCCTCGAAGTCCTTCAAGGCCGGCGACTGGATCGGATAGATCGTGATCCCCTCGCCTGGCGTCACGATGCCGACGATGCGATCGCCCGGCACGGCACCCCCGTTCGGCGCGAATTTCACCGGCAGGTCGGAATTGTTTCCGCCAATGGGGATCGCAACTGGACGGCGCGACGGCTCCAGCGCCTTCTCCTTGAGCTTGGCGGCGAGCCCCTTCTTGACGCCGTAGCGCGCGACGCGCTCCTCTTTGTAGTCGGGATACATCGCGCGCGCGACGTGGGAGGCCTTGATCTCGCCCCGGCCGACCGCAGCCATGACGTCCTCGATCGAGGTGCGCGCAAGCCGCGGCAGCGCCCCCTTGAGCTTGTCGTCCGCATATTCGATCTTGGCGCGCTCGAACAGGCGCTCGACGATGCGCCGGCCGAGACCGACATATTGATCGCGCACGGCGGTGCGCGTGGCGCGTCGGATCGCGGCGCGCGCCTTGCCGGTGACCGCGAGCGTTTCCCAGGCCGAGGGTGGCGCCGATTGCGCTTCCGAGGTCAGCACCTCGACCTCGTCGCCGTTCTGAAGCTCAGAGGACAGCGGCGCGAACTGGCCGTTGATCTTGCAGCCGACCGCGCTATTGCCGACGTCGGTATGCACGGCATAAGCGAAGTCGATCACATTGGCATGGCGCGGCAGCGCGATCAGCTTGCCCTTCGGGGTGAAGCAGAACACCTGGTCGTGGAACAGCTCGAGCTTGGTGTGCTCGAGGAATTCCTCGGGGTTGGCGCTCTCCGAGAGGATACCAATGGTGTGGCGTAGCCAGGCGAACGCGTTCGACTCGCGCTTGAGGAATTCGGTCGGCGAGCCCACGCCTTCCTTGTAGAAGACATGCGCGGCGATGCCGCGCTCGGCGATCTGGTCCATCGCCTCGGTGCGAATCTGGAGCTCGACGCGCTGATTGCCGGGACCGATCACAGTGGTGTGGATCGAGCGGTAGTCGTTTTGCTTCGGCGTCGAGATGTAGTCCTTGAAGCGTCCCGGCACGACCGGCCAGGTGGTGTGGACGATGCCGAGCGCGCGATAGCAGGCCTCGATGTCGTTGACGACGACACGGAAGCCGAAGATGTCGGACAGTTGCTCGAAGCCGACCGACTTGCGCTCCATCTTGGTCCAGATCGAAAACGGCTTCTTGCGGCGGCCATAGACCCGCGCACCGAGACCCCGGTGGCGCAGATTGTTGGAGAGCTGGTCCTCGATCTCGCCGATCAGATTGCGGTTGCGCTCGGCGAGCCCATCGAGCCGCTGCATCACCACCGAATAGGCTTCGGGATCGAGAGTGCGGAAGGACAGATCCTCCAGCTCCTCGCGCATTTCCTGCATGCCCATGCGCCCTGCCAGCGGCGCGTAGATGTCGAGCGTCTCCTCGGCAATGCGCCGGCGCGATTCCGTCGGCACGAAGTCGAGCGTGCGCATGTTGTGCAGGCGGTCGGCGAGCTTGACCAGCAGCACGCGGACATCGTCGGCAATCGCCAGCAACAATTTGCGCAGGTTTTCGGCCTGCTTGGCCTCGCGCGACACCAGTTCGAGCCGCTTCAGCTTGGTCAAGCCCTCGACCAGTGCGCCGATCTCGGGGCCGAACAGCTGGTCGATCTCGGCGCGAGTCGCTTCCGTGTCCTCGATCGTGTCGTGCAGCAGCGCGGCGACGATGGTCGCGTCGTCGAGCTTCAGGTCGGTGAGAATCGCCGCGACTTCGAGAGGGTGCGAGAAATACGGGTCGCCCGAGGCGCGCGTCTGCGAACCGTGCGCCTTCATGGCGTAGACATAGGCTCGGTTCAGCAGGTCTTCGTTGGTGTTCGGATTGTAGGACCGGACGCGTTCGACGAGGTCATATTGACGCATCATGCGCGCGCGCGGCTTCGCTGGCCGTGCCACCGGCGCAGTCGGGGCCACGGCAACCGATTCGGTTGCGGCCTGCATCTGCGTGGGTCTGCGGCGTCGATACACCATGCCGTCCTGCCTTCAAACGGACCATGAAGCGGCCCGTTGTATACATCTTAAGCTCCGATCGCGGACGTGGCCGATCAATTCGATGACAGGCGCGCGGCGCGAACCGGCAACGCTATGGTAACCACGAAAACGCCAACAAAAGCAAAGGCCCGAACGCGGGTTCGGGCCTTTGATAAGATCACAAGAAGTCGACGATCGCGAGTAAGAGGATTACTCGTCCTCCTCGGGCTGCTCTTCCGGCGGCGCGAGACCTTCGAGGCCCTTCAGGAGCTCCTCTTCGGTCATGCGCTCCACAGCGACTTCGGTATCGTCGGCATCGACGCTGGCGCCGGCGGAACCGATCAGCGGCACCGTGTCCGGCTCGGGCTCGTCCACCTCGACGAACTTCTGGAGGGAGTGCACCAGCTCCTCGCGGAGATCCTCCGGCGAGATGGTCTCGTCGGCAATTTCACGCAAAGATACAACAGGGTTCTTGTCGTTATCGCGGTCAACCGTTAGTTGTGAACCGGACGAAATCATGCGGGCGCGGTGGGCGGCCAGCAGGACCAGGTCAAACCGGTTGTCGACCTTGTCGATACAATCTTCTACGGTGACGCGAGCCATGGACTGTCGCTCCGTTGTGGGTGGGACGAAATATGTGGATGATCGGGGCTAGTTATAGGGGCCAGGGCGGTTTCGCAAGGCAAATTTGTGATTTGGTCTCGCCAAACGCCTCTGGTACCCCCACATTGGGGCTGGGACGGGTGGTTTCCCGGGCTGCTATTGAGGGCGGCGCCGGGTGTATGAAAGTCCGCCATAACTATACCTTGATTGCCCCGACTTCTCCGGATTTGCGGTTTCGACGGGTTTCGGCAGGACTTTGATCTGCGCGGCTTGCTGCCGCCGCGCCAACAATAAACGATTTATCACGAACACTACGCGAGCAAACTGAATGTCACCTTCCTCTACCGACAAGATCGCGCTCTTCATCGACGGGGCCAATCTTTACGCAACCGCGAAAACTCTCGGCTTCGACATCGATTACAAGCGCCTTCTGAAGGAATTTCAGAGTCGCGGGACGCTGCTGCGGGCGTTCTACTACACAGCGATTATCGAGGATCAGGAATATTCCTCGATCCGTCCCCTGATCGATTGGCTCGACTACAACGGCTACACCGTCGTCACCAAGGCGACCAAGGAGTTCATCGACGCCTCCGGCCGGCGCAAGGTCAAGGGCAACATGGACATCGAGCTCGCGGTCGATGCCATGGAGCTGGCCGAGCATATCGACCAGATGGTGCTGTTCTCCGGCGACGGTGATTTCCGCTCGCTGGTCGAGGCCGTGCAGCGTCGCGGCGTGCGGGTCACGGTGATCTCCACCATCGCCAGCCAGCCGCCGATGATCGCCGACGAGTTGCGCCGCCAGGCGGACGTCTTCACCGATCTTGTCGAGTTGCAGTCCAAGCTTGGCCGCGACCCGTCCGAGCGCCCCGCCCCGCGCGATCGCGGCGACCGCGAGCCGCGCCATCACGCTCCGCAGTTCCTCCAGCGCGCGACGACGATGGCGCCGAGGGGCGATGACGACCTCGACGAGTGAGACGGCGCGGTCAAGCCGCCAGGCCCCCACCCTCGTCCCCGATCGTGACTGTCCGCTCTGTCCGCGTCTGGTCGCCTTTCGCGAGGCGAACCGCGCGCGCGAGCTGTTGTGGCACAACGCGCCGGTTGCGCCCTTTGGCGACATCAGGGCGCGCCTTCTGATCGTCGGCCTCGCGCCGGGGATGCAGGGTGCCAACCGCACCGGCCGCCCCTTCACCGGCGACTATGCCGGCGACCTGCTCTATGCCACGCTGCTGGAATACGGTTTCGCCAAGGGCAGCTATCAGGCCCGGCCCGACGACGGCCTGAAGCTTGTCGACTGCCGGATCGCCAATGCCGTGCATTGCGTTCCGCCGCAGAACAAGCCGCTGCCGGTCGAGATCAACACCTGCCGGCAGTTCCTCATTGCGAATCTCGAAACGATGCCGAAGCTGCGCGCGATCATCGCGCTCGGGCGGATTGCGCACGACAGCGTGCTCAGACCGCTGAAGCTGAAGGCGTCGCAGGCCCCTTTCGGCCACGGCGCCGTGCACCAGGCCGGCGCGTTCAGGCTCTACGACAGCTACCACTGCTCCCGCTACAACACGAACACCGGCGTGCTGACGCCGGACATGTTCCGCAGCGTGTTCGCGAAGGTGAAGGCCGATCTCGACTAGAGCGTTTTCGAGCGAATTGGCTACCGGTTCGCGTGAAGAAAACGCGTCAAACTAATCAGTCCTTTGCTGTGGTCTTTGCAGGATTGGCCTTCAGCCAGTTCAGCACATCGCCGGCGTTCCGGTCGGGTGGAAACACCGGATAGAACACATGCGTGATTTGGGCGTCGTCGATGATCAGCGCGAGCCGCTTGATCAGCGTCAGGCCCGCGACCTCCATGGTCGGCAGGTTGAGCGCGCGCGTGAACGCCAGCTTCTCGTCCGAGAGTACCGGGAACGGCAGATGCAGCCGCGACGCCATCTCGGTCTGGTAGTCGTTGCTCTGGGTCGAAAGGCCATACACCTGCGAGGCGCCGGCGGCCTTCAGCTCTGCGAAGAGGTCGCGAAACGCACATGTCTGCGGTGTGCAGCCCCGCGCGCCCGGGATCATGTCCCAGTCGTCGACCAGCGCGATCTTGCCGGGCTCGCCGGTGCGCGGATAGGCGAACACCACCGTGCGGCCCGGGAGCGCCGACAGATCGACCGAATTGTCGTCGGTGGCGCGCAGGCTGATTGCGGGCAACGTCAGGCCTTTCAGATGCGCAGCCCCGCCATCGTCAGCGGGTGGGGGAATTTGGGTCCAATCGACCTCGAGCAAATTCTTCTGAGTCATCCCGTCCTCTTGCCGCTATCCCCTCGCCCGCATCAGCCGGCCCTTCTCCCGGCTCCAGTCGCGCTTCTTCTCGGTCTCGCGCTTATCGTGCAGCTTCTTGCCCTTCGCAACCGCGAGCTGCAATTTGGCCCGCCCGCGCTCGTTGAAATAGAGCTTGAGCGGGATCAGCGTCATGCCCTCGCGGTCGACTGCGCCCATCAGCTTGTTGATCTGCCGGCGGTGCAGCAGCAGCTTTCGCGGCCGCTTGGGCTCGTGGTTGAAGCGGTTGCCCTGGAGGTATTCGGGAATGGTGGCGTTGATCAGCCAGATCTCGCCGTCCTTCGAGTCGGCGTAGGACTCCGCAATCGTGCTCTTGCCGTTACGGATCGACTTCACCTCGGTTCCGGTCAGCGCAATGCCCGCCTCGATCGTATCCTCGATCGCATAGTTGAAGCGGGCCTTGCGATTTTCCGCCATGACCTTGATAGGACGTTCGTTCTTATCGGCCATGACCTACAAAATCCGGACAACAAACCTGATCGAGATGCGCGCGTAAGCTAACAGTTCGGATGAAGCGCGCGCGTCACTTCTTGAGGAGATCGCGGATCTCGGTCAACAGCACGACCTCCGCCGAAGGCTTCGGCGGCTCCGCGGTCTTGGTCTCTTCCCTGCGCTTCAGCGTGTTCATGGCGCGGATCACCAGGAACAGCACGAAGGCGACGATGATGAAGTTGATCGTCAGCGTAAGGAAGCTGCCGTAAGCAAGCACTGCGCCTTGCTTTTTCGCATCCGCTAAGTTGGTGGCGGTCACCGCCTTCGACAAGGGGGCGAAGTAGTTCGAGAAGTCGAGGCCGCCAGTGGCGGCGCCGATGATCGGCATGATGATGTCACCGACCAGCGACGTGACGATGGCGCCGAAGGCCGCGCCGATGATGACGCCGACCGCGAGGTCGACGACATTGCCCTTCATGGCGAAATCGCGGAACTCCGTGAGCATCCGCCTGCCCTTTTCGTCGACGCTCATGAACGGCTCCCCGATTGGTAGCGCATCAGTTGACCAGGCCGGCGTGCACCATGGCGCTGCGCACGGCAACGCGGGTCGGCTCGGACACCGGAACCATTGGCAGGCGCAGCGTTTCGTCCAGCTTGCCGAGCAAGGACATCGCGTACTTGATCGGGGCCGGATTGCTCTCGATGAAGAGGTTGTTGTGCAGCGGCATCAGCTTGTCGTGGATCGCGAGCGCCGCCTTGGCGTCGCCCTTGGCCCAGGCGGCCTGGAATTCCGAGCACAGGCGCGGCGCGACGTTCGAGGTCACCGAGATGCAGCCATGGCCGCCATGGGCCATGTAGCCGAGGATGGTCGCATCCTCGCCGGAGAGCTGGTTGAAGTCCTCGCCCATCGCGGCGCGCTGCTGCGAGACGCGAACCATGCTTGCGGTAGCGTCCTTGACGCCGGCGATGTTCTTCAGCTCCCACAGCCGCTTCATGGTGTCGACCGACATGTCGATCACCGAGCGCGGCGGGATGTTGTAGATGATGATTGGAATCCCGATCGCATCATTGATCGCCTTGAAGTGCTGGTACATGCCCTCCTGGGTGGGCTTGTTGTAGTAGGGCGTCACGATCAGCACGGCGTCCGCGCCCGCCTTCTCGGCATGCTGGGCGAGTTCGATCGCTTCCCTGGTCGAGTTGGAACCGGCGCCGGCGACGACAGGCACGCGGCCCTTGGCCTCAGCGATGCACCACTCGACCACCTTCTTGTGCTCGTCGTGGCTGAGCGTCGGGCTCTCGCCAGTGGTGCCGACCGGGACCAGGCCGTTGGTGCCTTCCGAAATCTGCCAGTTGACCAGGGAGCGGAACGCCGCCTCGTCCAGCGAGCCGTTCTTGAAGGGCGTGACCAAGGCGGTGAACGACCCCCGGAATTTCGTCTTGGCTGCCATGGACTTCCTCCGTACGCGGCGTGATTTTTGAGCAAGCCCCATTCTTATCGGGTCTGTCCGGCCGGTAAAAGACCTGCTGCCGACTGACGCACCGTTTAAGCCGCGATTTTGCCGCGGTGGTGGTGCAAACCCGGCGAAGGTAAGCGGCTGTTGGTATTTTGTCCGCATATTCAATCAAATACAGCCAGATCTTGTACAGATAGGTCTTGAGCCAATTGACTGATTCGGGGCGACGAACCTTCGTGACCTCCTTTCCTGGTGCCGCATGGCGATCCGCGCGATCCGCCGGTCTGGCCATATGCCTGATGGCCGGCCTGTCGATCGGCTGCGTCGCCCTGGCCAAGTCGAATGAGACGACTGAGGACACCGCGAAGGAACCGGCCAGGCAGGCCGGCAAGGAAACGACCAAGGGAACGACCAAGGGAACCGCGAAGCCAGCCGCCAAGCCGCCCGCGAAGGACGCTGCGAAGGGATCGGCCAAGGAAACAGCCAAGGGCACAGGCAAAGAAGCAGCCAAGGGCCCGACCAAGGGAGCAGCCGCCAAGGATGCGGCGAAGGATGCGGCGAAGAAACCTGCCGGCAAGGATGCCGCGAAGGACAAGCCGAAGTCCGCTGCTGCCGCTCCCGCGCCAAAATCAAAACCGGCGGCCAATGCCCCGGCCTCCCAGACCACGCCGGCGGTGACAGCCACCGTCAGACCTTCTGCCCCGGCCCCCACCTCCGTCAGACCAGTCGCAACGCCGGTACTCGCACCTGCGACCCGCCAGCACGCCGCGCCGCGCAAGCCGGTCACGCCGGCCGCGGTCGCTGCGACGTCGTCGACGTCGCAAGCCGACAAGGACACGCTCGAGAACGTCATCGAGCTCGTGCGCAAGCGCAAGCCGGGCGACGCCAGCAGTTACGCAGATTCGATTTCGGACCCCGTTGCGCGAAAGCTCGCGGAATGGATCATCCTCCGTAGCGAGGACAATGGCGCGAGCGTTGAGCGCTACCGCGCCTTCCTCTCCGCCAATCCGAGCTGGCCTTCGCAAACCTTCCTGCGCCGGCGCCTCGAAGCCGCGATGTGGGACGACAGGCGCGACGATTCCGTTGGCTGGTCGTGGTTCGAGAACGAATCCCCTGTTTCGGCCAAGGGCCGCTTCGTGCTCGCCAAGGCGATGCTGGCGCGCGGCGACCGCGCCAACGCCGAGCGGCTGGTGCGCGAGGCCTGGCGCAGCGATCCGATGTCGGAGGACACCGAGAACAACGCGCTCGACCAGTTCGGCGCACTGCTGACGCCGGGCGACCAGAAGGCGCGAATGGACACGCTGCTCTATGGCAGCGAGAACGAGGCCGCGTTGCGCGCTGCAAAGCGGCTCGGCGCCGGCTATGTCGCGCTCGCCAAGGCCCGCATTGCCTCGTTCAAGAAGGCACCGAACGCGCGGGCGTTGCTGGAACAAGTGCCGAGCGAATTGCACAACGATCCCGGCTTCATCTTCAGCAAGATCCAACTGCTGCGCCGCGAGGAGAAGTTTGCCGAAGCCGCCCAGCTCATGCTGTCGGCGCCGAAGGATCCGAACCGGCTCCACAACCTCGACGAATGGTGGATCGAGCGGCGCCTGCTGGCGCGCAAGATGATCGACACCGAGGAATTCCGCAGCGCCTATCTGATCGCGCGCGACGCGGCGCTCCCTTCGCGTGACATCTACAAGACCGAGCAGGAATTCACGGCGGGCTGGATCGCGCTGCGCTTCCTCAACGATCCCGCGGCAGCCGCCCAGCACTTTGCCCGCATCGGCGTCGGCAGCGTCAATCCGACCACGCTGGCGCGTGCCGGTTACTGGCAGGGCCGCGCGTCCGAGGCCGCCGGTCGCCAGCAGGAGGCGCGCAACGCTTATGCCCGCGCTGCCGAGCAATCGACCAGCTATTACGGCCAGCTCGCGCGCGCAAAGCTCGGCCTGCCGCAGATCGAGCTGAACAGCCAGCCGCGCGGCCGCGGCGCCGAGCGGCTGGAGATCGTGCGCGCGGCGCAATTGCTCTACGAGCTCGACGAGCGCGAGATGACGGTGCCGATGCTTGCCGACATGGGTGAGAACGGCGATCCCGAGGCGCTGACCGGCCTCGGCGAGCTGACCCAACGCTACAGCGACGCGCGTGGCATGCTGCTGGTCGGCAAGGCCGCGCTCAATCGCGGCCTCCCGTTCGACTTCTACGCTTATCCCGTCAACGGCATTCCACACTTCACGCAGATCGGTCCCGAGGTCGAGCGCAGCATCGTCTACGCGATCGCGCGCCAGGAAAGCGCATTCAACCCCTCCGTGGTCTCGCCGGCGCAGGCCTACGGCCTGATGCAGGTGACGCCGGACGCCGCACGCTACGTCTGCAAGCGGCATGGCGCGACCTATGACCTCTCGCGGCTGAAGAAGGATTCGTCCTACAATGCCACGCTCGGGGCGGCCGAGCTCGGCGGCTTGCTCGAGGATTATCGCGGCTCCTACATCATGACCTTCGCCGCCTACAACGCCGGTCGCGGCAGCGTGAAGAAATGGATCGACCGTTACGGCGATCCCCGCGACGCCAAGGTCGATGCGGTCGACTGGGTCGAGTTGATTCCCTTCTCCGAGACGCGCAACTACGTGCAGCGGATCATGGAGAATCTTCAGGTCTACCGCGCCCGCTTCGGCGGCGGCACGCGCTTGCAGATCGAGGCCGATTTGCGCCGCGGCGCCGGCAGCGTGGAGTAGAGCCGCCCTCTCTGGAACGGAAGAACCACCACCGGCCATGCCGGGTTGAGCGAGGCCGGTCCAGAACTGCAGAAGCGGTCTGAACTTCAAGACTTGCTACGCCGTGCCGAACCAACTGGATGAGATGAATTGGGGCTGGAACGATATCGCCACTGCCGCGCCTTTGCCACCGCCGAGGCTTGGACTGAAATCGAGGCTTGGACTGAAATCGAGGCTTGGACTGAAATCGAGGCTTGGACTGAAATAGGGACGGTTGGGCATCAGAATCGAAAAGGCCGCCTCGCAAGGCGGCCTCTTTCGTTTCGGGAGACGAGATCGGCTCCGTCCGGTCCTGCCCGGTCGATTATCATCTGTCGATTTGCGCGTCAGAAGGCCAGGGCCGTATCGCCAAAAAAAGCAAGAGCCCCGGCGGTTTCCCGCCGGGGCTCGAGTTGATTGGTAGATATCAGAAGTTGCGCTGAGCGCGGAGGAGCAGAGTGAGCGAGTTCTGATCCTTCAGCTCATACACCGCAGCCGGCTTGGCAGCGGTAGCAACCGCAGTGTTCGCACCCGAGATGGTGCCAGCGTACTTCTGGTCCAGACGCGAGTAGCTCAAGTCCGCAGTGAACGCCAGGTTCTTGACCGGGGTCCAGACGGTGTTGATGCCAACCACGCCGAAGTTGAAGTCCGGGTTGCAAGTCGCACCAGCGGACGGACCGAGGGCCGCGAAGTTGGCGCAGATCAGCGCCTTGCCCGCGTCGGTGTACTTCAGCTGAGCGTAACCACCGTAGACGGCGCTAACCCAGTAGGGGTTCCAGTTGTGGGTGAAGCCACCACGGACGCCCCAGGTCTTGACGGTCTCGATGCTGCCACCGGGACCACCGAAGACACCATCAGAGATGCCGGCGAAGCCGACGCTCTGATAGGCACCGATGCCCGAACCGCTGTACATGAAGAAGTTCTGCGGGAACAGGGTCTGGAAGTTATACTTGCTTGCACCATCGGTGTAGACGGCCTGCAAGTTGAGCGAGTCACCCGCACCAGTCGGGATGTTCTTGATCGACAACGAACCCTGAACAGCCCAACCCCACTTGTCGCCGGGATGACCGGTGGGTTCCGTCGTGCCGTAGTAGGAGGGATGGAGATCCTTGGCAGCAACCGAGAACTGGGCCAGACCCCAAGCCTGATCAACACGAACAGCACCAATGATGTCGGGGGTACGCGTTCCACCCCAAGACTGGACGCCGTACTGACCCTGGACGAACGCTGCACCAGCGGCGGCAGCCGTCGCGAAGCCAGTGGTGTTCCACAGGTTCGACTGACCGGAGGTCAGCGTCGTGTCTTCTTCCAAGGCCAGCGAACCGGTGATGCCCTGGCCGAAGTCAGCGGTATAAGCGAACTGGTTCACGCCGGTGACGTGGTTGGAGCCGCCCGGAATGGAATCGGGACCGCCAGCCGGATAGCTCTGCCACGGGGCATCGAAGATCGAGACCGTGCGGCCGAAGGTGAAGCCAGCGAACTGGATGAACGCATGGTAGAGGCCGAGCGACGGGTTGCCGGTCGAGAACGCCGTGCCACCCGCTGCGACGCCGGTCACGTTGGCCGTGTCGTAGCTGAAGATCATATCAGCGTAGGTGCGAACCACACCGTATTCGGTCGCCGTGCGGGTATCGACGTTGAAGTCCATACGAGCGCGGGTGTAATAGTAGTTGGTCAAACGGTTGTTCGACCCACCGTTCGCAGTGGCCGAGCTCTGGTTGAAACCATAGTCGCCGGCGCCGCCAACAATTGCGTCAGCGCGCACGTAACCACCCAGCTTGATGCAGGTGTCGGTGCCCGGGATGTAGTAGAAACCCGCACCGTACAGGGAGCAGATCTTCACGTATTCGACCGCTTTGGCCTTCACGGGGAGATCGGCTGCCTGCGCTCCGCCCACGGCGATGAGACCCGCCGCTGAGCCGAGCAAAAGGCTCTTAACCAACTTCATGTTAAACCTCCAAGTTGCTCTTCAGGGAAGGTCACTGACCCGAACGGCCAATTCCCCAACCCCCTTTAAATCACCGCTTTGGCCGCCTTCGCGTCTTCGGACACACCCGCATGAACGCGAGGGACTTAAGCGAAAGACCTAAACGGGACGACCTTGGGATGCCCCCCTCCGTCGCCCGATCACAATTACCGAACGTCCTTGCACACACAACAAGAGAACGCTCCGAAGCGGGCCTATGAAGCGTGTTTTCCGACGGGTGTTGCACAAATAACACGCAGATGTGATCGGACGACGCCTACAACATATTGTTTTTACTATATTTTTTTACGCGGTTCCATTCGCCGCCGAGGTTCCCGATCCGATGGCGCGCGGATCGGCTTACACACAGAGACGGCTCTGACACACACGAATCGTGGAATCGGCACGCAGACTCCAGGGGACGGTAACGCGCCGTAACTCTCGGTGATCTCCGGCAGGACGCGTGCAAAAAACGGCCGACACCGCGCAGACTCTTTATGTAGCTGACGTCGTTCGGGCGATTGGGGAATCAGGGCCGGCATCCCGGCCGGCGGAGATGGAAGGATTCGCCCGTCGATCAGCCTTCATAGGCCTCCGGCGGCCTAACAAGCCGGTATCCTGCCTCGCGAGAGGCAGGCCGCGCGGCAGGAAATTCCAAGTAAACTCAATCGCTTGCTAAAACAAAAATAGTGTCGTCCGCGGAACCATCTCTGTCAGCTCTGCCAAACGCTTTAGGTCTGCGTTAGCTCTTTCGGACGTGATCTTTCCCGACTGGATAGCAAACCGTCATTATTGGCGCGCAGTCCTGCGGAAATCGTTGGGAATATTCGAGCGAAAACACGCGCTTCCAAATTGACCGGCCCAAGTAATTAGATGCATAAGGCTCGCACCGGAGAGGTGGCCGAGTGGCTGAAGGCAACGCTTTGCTAAAGCGTCATACGGTCTCAAGCTGTATCGAGGGTTCGAATCCCTCCCTCTCCGCCACCCAACCGCAGAATCAAAGCTAGAAGCGACCATGAAGCCGGCGCGAAAGCCTGGCGCAAGGATCCGCGCGGCTGAGCTCAGCCCGATTCGCGCTCTCCCTATATATGTGTGCCCGCATCTGACCGGCCGGACGCCAATACGGGGGCGAGATGAGCACCTCCTCCGTGCGGTCGCCCGAGTTCCAGATCGCAATCGTCGGGCGCGATCCGAATCGGCAGCCATTGGGTCATTCTTGTCGGGATCGCCTATGCCGCGCGGGTCCAGGCGACGGCACAACGCATTTGCTCGATTCAGCGCAATCGCGCCAAATCGATTGGCGCCGTTGTTCGCTCAGTGCGCGGACACCCAGGCCCTCGCGTCACGCTGCGCAGCCGAGATCTCGGCCTCGGACATCTGACCGGCCACTTCCTGGCGCAGCGCGATGGCGTCCTTGCGGCCCTTCAGGGCTGCGAGGTTGAACCATTTGTGCGCGGCGACGAGGTCAACCAGGCCCGAGCGGCCGCTCGCCCAATATATCCCGCGCTCGAACAGAACGTCCGACAGCGTGCTTGCATCGATCGGCGTTGCCGCATCGAGATCGAAAGTACCCTGAAACATAACGCATCCCCTTTTTCTTATGCCGCCTCGTTCCCCCGAGCGCGGCTCCCGTCTACTCTGATTGCCTGATCCTTGATCATGCGCTGTTCAACTCATCCCCAAGTCCATGCCGCTTCCCGGCTTGTTGAAGACAATGATGGCGGGCAAATTTGAATGGCAGTTTAAGTATCGCGATGAAGCAGACGTAAACGCGGGCGCGTCCCGCAGGCGCAAGCAATTCAAGATGTCGCTGATTTGCAGGCACTTCTGCGATTCGTCAGATTCGGTTTACCGTGGGATTTTGGGACATCGATAACCATCGCGCGCGGTCGCGCGTGTCCTGTGATGCCTCCCTCCCGCTGTCGTCACCCGCGAAGGCGGGTGACCCAGTATTCCAGAGGCAGCAATCGTCCCCCGGGAAGCCGCGGCGTACTGGATCGCCCGGTCGGAGCCGGGCGATGACATCGCGAGTGGAGAGGCAGCGTGCGGTCAGCGCGCAATCACGCCGCACCCTCGCCTGCCTCAAGACAGCACGGCCAAGGCAACGCGACAGCACAATGCGACTGCGTCGCGGTCAGATCAACAATGTCGGGAAAGGAATGCCGGCAATACCCCGGCCTCAGGGAACGAGGGCGTCGGCGAACACGTCAGGATCAGATTCCAAATTGGCTCGAAGGCCGTCTGTGGAATTGCGGAGCCCTTATTCAAGGAGCCGCACCGAACGAAGAAAACTTGTTTCTTCTGCCGGACCGGACTTTGACGAGCGAGCCCGTGAAAGCTGACGATCCGACCGTTGACCTGATGTCTCGCCGACACCCTCTATCGTCGACCAGAACCTTTTGAGAGGCGCTGATGACGTGCCGGCTCTCTAGGAGCCGGCAACTTCAGAAGCGAAGTTACTTCTTCTTGGCGACCTTGCGGGTCTTCTTCGCAGTCTTCTTCACTGCGCTCTTCGCCTTCTTCGCCTTCTTCGCCTTCTTTGCTTTCTTGGCCATGTTGCCCTCCGATGTGTGAGATGGCTTAATTGCTGCGCGCATTCGGGGATCGAATGCACTCACCCCGAATACACCAACACGACGAAAAAAACATCTTCTCACTTAAGGAAGTGTTGACGGCGCAGCGCGCGTGCGCCAGCCGCACTTGATCTGCCGACACGCAGAGACACGCGTCTGCGATTGCAAATGCTTCTCGCAGCATTGATCTCGACAACAGCGGCGATTGCAAGAATACCCTATGCCGCAAGTATTATTCTGCGCGCGCACATCACGCGCGATCAGTGCGATGACGCGCGCCGCAAGGCGCGCGATGGCGTCGTGGAGGCGAGTCGCGGACTCTGAGTCGCCAATTTTGGCAACGAAATTATTTTCATGCTTAACGGCGGAAGCGCTCGTCAGAGCATGTGCAAGCCGCCGTTTTGCGCGAATCGCACCACCGCGATTCGCAACTGCATCGTGACCTCAGCGGGATGAAGTTTGCTGTCTGCGATGCGTGCGCGCGTCTCGTCTCGACGTCGCGCGAGGTGACGGCGAGCGTCTCACCGTCTCGTCCGAGCGCGTGACGTCAGATGCCGAGCTTGGACTTGAGCAGGTCGTTGACACTCTGCGGGTTCGCCTTGCCGCCGGATGACTTCATCACCTGGCCGACGAACCATCCGAGCGACTGCGGCTTGTCCTTCACCTGCGCGGCCTTGTCGGGATTGGCCGCGATGATGTCGTCGACAACCTTTTCGATCGCCGAAAGATCCGTGACCTGCTTCATGCTGCGGCTTTCGACCAGCGCGCGAGGGTCGCCGCCCTCCTGCCAGACGATCTCGAACAGATCCTTGGCGATCTTGCCGGAGATCGTGCCCTCGCCGATCAGGTCGATGATCGCAGCGAGCTGCTCAGACGACACCGGAGAGCCCGCAATTTCCCGGCCTTCCTTGTTGAGACGGCCGAACAGCTCGTTGATCACCCAGTTCGCCGCCATCTTGCCGTCGCGGGCGCGGTTGGCGAGCCTGTCGAGCACCGTTTCGTAGAACACCGCGCTCTCGCGCTCGGCGACGAGCACGCTCGCATCATAGGCCGACAGGCCGAAGTCGGCGACGAAGCGCGTCTTCTTCTGGTCCGGCAACTCGGGGAGCTCAGCCTTCAGCTCGTCGACGAAGCTTTGGGAGAACTCCAGCGGAAGCAGATCCGGATCGGGGAAGTAGCGGTAATCATGCGCCTCTTCCTTCGAGCGCATCGAGCGCGTCTCGCCCTTGTTGGGGTCGTAGAGCCGCGTTTCCTGGTCGATCGCGCCGCCATCCTCCAAAATCTCGATCTGGCGACGCGCTTCGTACTCGATCGCCTGGCCGATGAAGGTGATCGAGTTCATGTTCTTGATCTCGCAGCGTGTGCCGAGCGGCGCGCCCGGCTTGCGCACGGAGACGTTGACGTCGGCGCGCAAGCTTCCCTTCTCCATGTCGCCGTCGCAGGTGCCGAGATAGCGCAGGATCGAGCGCAGCTTGGTCACATAGGCCTTGGCCTGCTCGGCATCGCGGATGTCCGGTTTTGAGACGATCTCCATCAGCGCCACGCCGCAGCGGTTGAGGTCGACATAGGACATGGTCGGCGACTGGTCGTGCATCAGCTTACCGGCGTCCTGCTCCAGATGCAGCCGCTCGATGCCGATGGTGACGCTGCGGCCGCCGTCGAGTTCGACCAGCACCTCGCCCTCGCCGACGACCGGCGACTTGTACTGGCTGATCTGATAGCCCTGCGGCGAGTCCGGGTAGAAATAGTTCTTGCGATCGAACACCGAACGCAGATTGATCTTTGCGTTGAGGCCGAGCCCGGTCCGGACAGCCTGCCTGACGCATTCCCCGTTGATCACGGGCAGCATGCCCGGCATTGCGGCATCGACCAGCGACACGTGGCTGTTCGGCTCGCCACCGAACGTGGTCGACGCGCCCGAGAACAGTTTCGAGTTCGACGTCACCTGGGCATGGATCTCCATGCCGATGACCATCTCCCAATCGCCGGTGGCGCCCTTGAGAAGCTTGTGCGTGGCCGTGCTCATGTCCTGCTCCCGAGCAGCGTGGCAGCGATCCGCTCCCACTCCGCTTCCAATGAATCTTTTGCCGCGGGCTGGCCGGCCTGGCGATACCAGTAGCCGGCATTGCCGAGATCGCCTTCAACGCGGTGCAGATAGGCGTGCACCCAGGCGGCGTCGCGCCCCTGGTCGTCCTGGACGATCTTGTGCGCCTGGTCCCAGTCACCCTTCGCGGCCCACCAGAGACCGGCAAGCGGCGCGGTCAGGTCCGGCGCGGGCGCCGCGCCGTCGAGGCTCGCGATGAAGGCCGCGACATTCACCACCACCTCGCGGGCGTGAAGCGGCCGGCGGCCTGCTCGATCACCTCGCCGAGCGAGAACAGCGTCTCCTCCTCGAACGGACGGCCGATCAGTTGCAGGCCGAGCGGCAGGCCCTGCGCGTCCTTGCCGGCGGGCACCGCGATGCCCGGCAGGCCCGCCATGTTCACGGTCACCGTGAAGATGTCGTTGAGATACATCTCGACCGGGTCGGCGCCGCCCTTCTCGCCGATGCCGAAGGCCGCCGACGGCGTCGCCGGCGTCAGGATCGCGTCAACGCCCATGGCGAAGCAATCCTCAAAATCCTTCTTGATCAGCGTGCGCACCTTCTGGGCGCGCAGATAATAGGCGTCGTAATAGCCGGCCGAGAGCACGTAGGTGCCGATCATGACGCGGCGGCGCACCTCTGCACCAAAACCCTCGGCGCGAGTGTTCTCGTACTGCTCGATGATGTTCTTGCCCTGCTCGCGCAAGCCATAGCGGACGCCGTCGTAGCGCGCGAGGTTGGAGGACGCTTCCGCCGGCGCCACGATGTAATAGGCCGGCAGCGCATATTTCGTGTGCGGCAGCGACACTTCGACGAGCTCGGCACCGGCGGCCTTCAGCCAGGCCGCGCCCTCGCTCCAGAGCTTCTCGATCTCAGCCGGCATGCCGTCGAGACGATACTCCTTGGGGATGCCGATCTTCATGCCCTTCACGGACTTGCCGATCGCGGCCTCGTAATCCGGCACGGGGATGTCGACCGAGGTCGTGTCCTTCGGATCGTGCCCGGCCATCGAGCGCAGCAGCATCGCGGCATCGCGCGTGCTGCGCGCGATCGGCCCGGCCTGGTCGAGCGAGGAGGCAAAGGCGACGATACCCCAGCGCGAGCAGCGGCCATAGGTCGGCTTGATGCCGACGGTCGCGGTGAACGCGGCCGGCTGGCGGATCGAGCCGCCGGTGTCGGTCGCAGTCGCGCCCATGCAGAGCAGCGCCGCCACGGCCGAGGCCGAGCCGCCGGACGAACCGCCCGGCACCAGCGTGGTGTTGCTTCCCTCACGGCGCCAGGGATTGCCCACCGGACCGAAGCACGAGGTCTCGTTCGCCGAGCCCATCGCGAACTCGTCATTGTTGAGCTTGCCCAGCATCACGGCACCGTCGCGCCAGAGCTGCGAGGTGATGGTGGACTCATAGGTCGGCACGAAATTGCCGAGGATCTTCGAGCACGCCGTGGTGCGCACGCCCTTGGTCGCGAACAAATCCTTGATGCCGAGCGGGATGCCGGCGAGCGGACCCGCGTCGCCCTTGGCGATCTTGCCGTCCGCCTCGCGCGCCATCGCGCGCGCCTGGTCGGGCGTCTCCATCACGAAGGCGTTGAGCACGCGCGCGGCTTCGATCGCGTTGAGATGCGCGTCGGTCAGCTCGAGTGACGTGAAAGTCTTGTCGGCGAGACCCTTGCGGGCCTCGGCGAGCGTCAGCGATGTCAAATCGGTCATTTATTGATCGGGCTGCAGAAGAAGGGAGACAGGGTCTTGTCGTCGGCCGGGTCGTCGTTTTTGGCGGCTGCATTCGCGGCGGCCTGGAGCTCGTCGAGCACGGCATTGACAGCGACATTGGGATCGGCAGCCTTGCCCTGCCGCTCCATCTTGTCGAGGTAGTTCATGTAGGCCTGATAGGCCTTCTCATCGTCGCAAAGCATGCACATCGGACGGCGTCCCAAGACTCTTTAGTTTGACGCGTTTTCTTTGCGCGAACCGGCTTCCACTTCGCTCGAAAACGCTATGCAAATTACTCAACAACCTTCGGCACCAGGAAGAAGTGACCTTCGGTCGCAGGCGCATTGGCAACGATATCGTCGGCGATCTCGCCGTCATTGACCACGTCTTGCCGCTTCTTCATCTGCATCGGGGTCACCGAGGTCATGGGCTCCACGCCCTCGACATTGACCTCCGAGAGCTGCTCGACAAAGGCGAGCATGGCGTTGAGCTCGCCCTGCAGATGCGGAACCTCGCCCTCGGAAACCGCAATGCGCGCCAGATGCGCGATGCGGCGGACGGTAGCGGCGTCGACGGACATTATATAAGGCCTCTCACGGCAAAACCTATGTGCCGTATAGCAGAGGCCGGTTTTGCGCCGCAACCGGCGCTAGCGCATGATCCGGAAAAGTGTGAAGCGGTTTTTCGAAAAGATCATGCGCAAACAAGAACCTAAGACTTAGCCAGCCATCTGACGCAGGCGTGCCAGCGCCGATTTGGCGAGATCCCGGGTCAATTCGGCGGCGGGAAGCTCGCGGCCCAGGGCAATGGCCTGTCCGGCCCAGAGATTGGTGAAATCCACTCGGCCCTGCTTCTCGGCTGCCGCCTTCAGCGGCGCCAGGGCGGTTGCGGCGTGGGGAAATGGCGGGGCATCGGGCGAGATCGGGCCGGCTTCGCGGATCAGGCGGTTCTGGACGCCCCGCGCCGGACGGCCGGTCATGACGTTGGTAATCACGGTGGAATCGTCCCGCCCCTGCGCAAGCGCAGCCCGTCCCGCCGCCGTATGCGTGGATTCCGGACAGCGCAGATAGGCACTGCCGATCTGCACGCCGGATGCGCCGAGCGTGAACGCCGCCGCAATGCCGCGGCCGTCACCGATGCCGCCGGCTGCAATGACCGGCACTTTCACGGCATCAACGACCTGCGGCAAAAGCGCGAACAGGCCGGGCTGCTCGGCGATGGTCTCGGTCAGGAACATACCGCGATGGCCGCCCGCCTCGGCGCCTTGTGCGATCACCGCATCGACGCCGCGCTGGTCGAGCCAGACCGCCTCCTTCACCGTCGTCGCCGAGGCGATCACGAGACAGCCGACCGCTCTGATGCGATCAAGCAGGGCCTTCTCGGGCAGGCCGAAATGGAAGCTCACGACCTCCGGCTTCAACTCTTCCACTACCGCGCAGGTCGCGGCATCGAACGGCGCCCGGTTGGCGGCGTTGACCGGCGCAGCCGGATCGAGGCCGTGCTCCTCGTAATAACTCGCGAGGCGCTGCTTCCAGCGCGCCTCAGCCTCAGCGGTAAGCTCAACCGGCGTGTGGCAGAAGAAGTTCAGGTTCACCGCCGCCGTCACCCGCTGGCGAATGATATTGACCTGCTCGCGGATCTTGTGCCCCGACAGCATGGCGCAAGGCAGCGAGCCGAGCGCCCCGCCCTGCGCGGCGGCGATGACAAGCTCGGCATCCATCACGCCGGCCATCGGCGCCAGCACGATCGGGAATTCGGTCTTGAAGAGATCGATCAGTCGACGGTCAGGCCACATGGTGTGTCTCTCTTGCTCGTTGTTCTTACCCTCCCCTGGAGGGGGAGGGTCGATCGCGAGAAGCGCGAGCGGGGTGGAGTGACAGTCTCTCCATTGAGACGCTGCCCGAGGGGCGAGATCACCCCACCCCGCTACGCATTTCGCTTCGCTACATGCGCAGCGACCCTCCCCCTCCAGGGGAGGGTAAGAATTGGTCCTGCGCCGCTGTCGTCGAGTTGCGCTGGCCGGCAAGCAACTGCTCAGCCTCAGACGCAATCCGCTCGACGATCTCGGCCGCCGGTGGGATATCATGGATCAGGCCGACCGCTTCTCCCGCAAAGACAGCCGCGATTTCGAAATTGCCTGCCATTTTTGCCGCGGCATAGTCCTTGGAAACCTCGTCCGCGCGCTGCATCAGCTCGATCTCACGGCCGGTCCAGGTCTTGATATGATCGTTGACCAGCGTGCGTGCGGTGAACGGAGCCGGCCAGAACAGCTTCCGAGACCAGTCGGGAACGACACCGCGCACGGTATCATTGCCGTCGGCGTTACGAATGCGCTCCTTGGCCCCGGCGGCGCCATTGGCCTCCACGCTCGCATAAAAGCGCGTGCCGACCAGCACGCCAGACGCACCGAGCATCATCATTGCGGCGAGGCCCCGGCCATCGGCGATCCCACCGGCCGCGACAACCGGCACGCGCCCGGCCGCGAGATCGGCGATCGCAGGCACGATATCGACCGTGGTGCGCGATGCGCCGTGGCCGCCCGCCTCCGTCCCCTGCGCGATCAAAATCTCCGCGCCGGCATCGAGCGCCTGCTTTGCCATGTCCTCGTTCTGGACCTGGCAGATCAATCGCGCACCGCTCGCCTTGATCTGCGGCGCGAACGGCGCGGGATCGCCGAACGACAACATGACGGCTTGCGGGCCGGCATCGAGCGCGATGTCGAGAAGCTCGGGCTGCTTTGCCAGGCTCCAGGTGATGAAGCCGATGCCGAACGGTGCAAAGCCCTTCAACTCAGCCGCCTCGGCCTGAAGTCGGGCGCGGTCGCCGTAGCCACCGCCGAGGATTCCGAAGCCGCCGGCCTCGCTGACGGCGCGGGTCAGTCGGCTGCCTGCGATCGTGTCCATGGGCGCCGACAGGATCGGATGCCTGATCCCGAGAAGCTCCGTCAGCGGCGTGGCGATCGGCATGGGGTCTCCCGCTCTGGACAGGAACATTAGGCGCAACTAGCATTCTCGAAAAATGAATTGTTGCGAACGCTGCCATCACAAAAGCGAAACGATGCCATGGAACTGAGTGACATCCAGACCTTTGCCGCGGTCGCCCGCACCGGCGGCATCACCCGCGCCGCCGAAGAGCTCAACACGGTGCAATCCAACGTCACCCAGCGCATCAAGGCCTTGGAGGCCGAGATCGGCACGCCGCTGTTCGAGCGCCATAGCCGCGGCATGGCGCTGACCGGCGCAGGCAAGCGCCTCCTCCCCTACGCGCAGCGAATGACGGCGTTGTCGCACGAGGCCGTGCTCGCGGCACGCGACGATGGCGAACCGAAGGGGCCGCTTGCGATCGGCTCGATGGAGACGACGGCCGCGGTGCGGCTGCCGCCGCTGCTGGCCGATTTCCACCGCCGCTTCCCGGCCGTGCGGCTCAGCCTGCGCACGTCGCCGACCGCCGATCTCGTCGCCGGTGTGCTCGAAGGCACGCTCGACGGCGCTTTCGTCGCTGGTCCCATCGCGCATGCTGACCTCTCCGTAACAAGCGCGTTCCGCGAAGAGCTGGTGCTGGTCAGCGCGCGGCGCTGGGCCTCGCTCGCCGAGTTGCGCGCCGGCACGCCAGAGTCCGGTCCGACGGCGCTGGCGTTTCGCACCGGTTGCACCTATCGGCAGCGGCTCGAGCAAATCTTCGTCGAATTCGGCTGGCCCTCCGCAGCGCGCTTCGATCTCGGTACGCTCGACGGCATGATCGGCTGCGTCGCCGCCGACATGGGCGTGACGCTCTTGCCGCGCGCCGTGGTCGAGCGCAGCGCGATGACCGGTAGCGTGACGATGCACACGCTGACCCCGTCGCACGCCAGCGTCGAGACTCTGTTCATCCAGCGCCGCGCCGGCCATCAATCCAGCGCGCTTCAAGGCTTCCTGTCCTGTTTGAAGAGCGACGATCAGGGCATCGCGGCCTGACGCATTGCAGCTGCGTCACGAAGGACTGGATTCTCTGGTTCACTCCGCAGCGCATCGCGTGTTATGCGCTAACGCCATGCCGGCTCCCATCCTCCCGCTCATCGAAGCGGCAACCCACTGGCCCGAACGCGGCGGGTTGATCGGACTTGACCTCGGCAGCAAAACCATCGGCGTTGCTGTGTCCAATCCGGACCGCCGGCTCGCGACCGGTGTCGAGACCATCCAGCGCAAGGCGTTCAAGCAGGACGCGGCGCGGCTGCTCACCATCGCAGCCGAACGCAAGGTCGTCGGCTTCGTGCTCGGCCTTCCCATCAACATGGACGGCAGCGAGGGCCCGCGCGCGCAGTCGACCCGCGCCTTTGCCCGCAATCTCGCCAACCTGACGACGCTCCCCATAGGCCTCTGGGACGAGCGTCTCTCGACCGCAGCGGTCGAGCGCGAGCTGATCGGCATGGATGTGAGCCGCGCCAAGCGCGCCGAGGTGATCGACGAGCACGCCGCCATCTTCATCTTGCAGGGCGCGCTCGACCGGCTCGCCAATCTGCGCACGGCATCGGGGAATGGCTGATCCATGGCCGTCGTGATCGCGGCACTGCTGCCGGTCTTCATCCTCATCGTGCTCGGCGTGGTGCTGAAGCGCACCCTGATGCAGCTCGACACGCAATGGCACGGGCTGGAGCGGCTGACTTATTTCGTGCTGTTCCCGATGCTCTTGATCCAGACGCTGGTGAAGGCCGACCTCTCCAAGGTGCCGGTCGCTGGCGTCGGCGGCGCGCTGCTGCTGTCAGCACTCGCGATGTCGCTGCTCTGCCTCGCGCTCCGCCCTGCCCTGTCGCGGCTCGACATCGACGGCCCCGCTTTCACCTCGATCTTTCAGGGCGCGACGCGCTGGCAGACTTATGTCGCTCTCTCCGTCTCCGCCAATTTGTACGGCGAGGTCGGGCTGGCGCTGGCCTCGGTCGCGATGGTCGCGATCATTCCGCTGGTCAACGTGTTCAGCGTCGCCGTGCTCGCGCACTACGCATCACCCGAGAAGCAGTCGGCGCGCGCCATCGTCATGACGGTGATCCGCAATCCCCTGATCTGGGCCTGCGCCATCGGGCTGTTCATTAATGTCGTTCACCTGCCCCTGCCAAGGATTTGGCATGAGGTTGCCGACGCGCTCGGCCGCTCCTCGCTCGCGATCGGCCTGCTCGTCACCGGCGCCGGCCTCCAGCTCAAGGGCCTGCTCCGTCCGAGCGTGGGCGCGACGATCGGCGTGGCGTTCAAGCTGGCGCTGATGCCGGTGCTCGCGCTGGCGCTCGCAGTCTGGTTTGGACTGTCAGGTACCAACCTCGCGATCGTCGCGATCTGCGCGGCAGTGCCGACCTCGCCGAGCGCCTATGTGCTGGCTCGCCAAATGGGCGGCGATGCCCCATTGCTGGCGCAGATCATCACGCTGCAGACGATCTTGGCGGCGATCACAATGCCGATCGCGATCGCGCTGGTGGCCTGAGGCCTCAGCCACCCAGCCACATCGTCAGCACCACTGCGGTCATGTTGTTCAGCGCATGCAGCACGATGGTGAGCCAGAGCGAGTTGGCGCGGTAGCGCATGTAGCCGAACCACAGGCCGATGGAGAAGACTTCGGCGAGGAAGTACAGATCGTATTGCAGGTGCACTGCCGTCCACACCAGGGACGACAGGATGATCGCACCGGGCACGCGCAGGAAGCTCGCCGACCAGCCGCGGAACAGGAAGCCGCGCGCGAGCACCTCCTCCGACATCGGCGCTGCCACGCTGAAGGCGAATAACAGCAACAGTGCCGCGCCGTTGTCGCGGCCCGATTTCAAGAGATCGGTCATGAAGCCCGGCGTGGCCTCGCGGCCGAGGGATCGCGACACCACCTCCCAGGCCAGCACGGTCAGGATGAGGCCGACGGCGCCGAGCAGGAGTTGCTTCCAATCCGGCCAGCGCAGCGCGAGGTAGTCGACGAAGGTTGCCTTCCTGATGCGGATGGCGAGCCACACCGCCGCGAGCGTTGCCGGCAGCCCCATGATCACCGACAGCGCCAGCGCCTGCGGCTCTCGGCCGACCGACTGGATCGAGTCCATGTCGAGCGGCAGCCCGCGCATCGCCCCCAGCAGCAGGACCGCCCCGACCTGGCCGACGAACATCGCGACGAAGACGAGCAGGCCCCACAGCGCCGTGCCCCAGAACTTCCAGACGCGCAGCGGCGCAGGCCTAATGATCAGCGGCGGATGATCGGGATTGAGGGAATCCATCAGAAGGCTTTCATTTGGCAGGCTCACGGCAGCGCCCGCTCCAGCAACTGACGCACGTCGCCGCTCTCGAACTCGACCGCGCCATACATGCTGGCGTGATTGGTGGCGAGACGTGTGGCGGCGAACAATTTGGCGTGGTGGGATGAGACACCGTTGAGTGCGGCTGCGGCGGCCAGCAGCGCCAGTTTCTCGACCGCGAGCCGTGCGACGCGCTCACCATCGGCGCGGCGGAAGGTTTTTCCGATGAATGCGACCGCCTCGCCCACCCCGGGCAGATCTTTCGTCTCGGCCGCAAGGGACTGCAGCACGGCCATCGCACCCTCCGGCTCGCGCGCGAGCGCGCGCAGCACGTCGAGGCACATCACGTTGCCCGAGCCTTCCCAGATCGCGTTGACCGGCGCCTCCCGGTAATGGCGCGCCAGAATGCCGTCCTCGACATAGCCATTGCCGCCGAGGCACTCCATCGCCTCGTAGAGAAACGGCGGCGCACTCTTGCAGGTCCAGTATTTGATCGCCGGCGTCAAAAGCCGCATGTAGGCGGCCTCCGCCGCATCGTGTGGCGTGCGGTCGAAGGCGCGGCAGAGCCGCATCACCAGCGCCGTGCTCGCCTCCACGTGCAGCGCCATGTCTGACAGAACGGCCTGCATCAAGGGCTGATCGGCGAGATGCTTTTGAAACACGCTGCGGTGACGGGCGTGATGCAGCGCATGCGCGAGCCCCGAGCGCATCAGGCCCGTGGAGGCAATCGCGCAATCCTGCCGCGTCAGCTGCACCATCTGGATGATGGTGCGGATGCCCTTGCCCTCTTCCCCGACTCGCTCGGCATAGGCGCCAACAAATTCGACCTCGGAGGACGCATTGGAACGGTTGCCGAGCTTGTCCTTCAGCCGCTGGAACTGGATGGCGTTGACCGAGCCATCAGGCGCGAAGCGCGGCATGAAGAAGCAGGTCAGCCCCGCCTCGGCCTGCGCCAGGACGAGAAACGCATCGCACATCGGTGCCGACATGAACCATTTGTGGCCGGTGATGCGATAGGAGCTGCCGTCGCGCACCGCGCGCGTCATGTTGGCGCGCACGTCGGTGCCGCCCTGCTTCTCGGTCATGCCCATGCCGAGCGTCATGCCGCGCTTGTCCCACCACGGCGCGAAGCTGGGATCATAGCTCTTCGTCGACAGCACCGGCATCACGCGTGAGAGCAGTTCCGGCTGCATCGCCAGCGCCGCGACGGAGGCGCGCGTCATCGTGATCGGGCAGAGATGGCCGGTCTCGACCTGCGACGCCATGTAGAATTTAGCCGCGCGAATGACTTCGGCGGCATCGCCCGCGGGCTTCCCGTCCGCGGTCCATGTCGAATTGTGCACGCCGGCATGAGCGCTGTGCGCCATCAACTCGTGATAGGCGGGATGAAACTCGACCTGGTCGCGGCGATTGCCCTTGGCGTCGAAGCTACGGAGTTTCGGCGTATTCTCGTTCGCCGCGCGCCCGCGATCGGCCATCGCCGCCGAGCCCCAATGTTTCCCGAACTCGGACAGCTCCCGCTCCGCCGATGCGCCGCCGTGCGCCTTCACGGCGTCGACCAATGGCCGATCCACGGCAAACAGGTCGACGTCCTCGAATGGCGGCGACTGATTGAAGACCTCGTGGGTCGCGAAGCTGGGCTGGGTCATCTGCGCTTCCTTGGCGGAATCAGTTCCGCCGCGGCTGGATCGGGAAATCATAGGCCGCCCCGCCCGCCCCCGGCAGGGAAAAATGCCACCACTCCTTCGAATAGTTCACAAAGCCTTGCTTCGCCATCGCAGCGACCAGCCGTTTGCGCCAGGCGCGCTGATCCGGATTGATCGACGTTACAGCGGTATGCCCCTTCGCATCGGTGCAATCATAGCCGGTGCCCATGTCGACACTTCCTTCCGGCAACCGCGCCGCGACCGGCGCCGTGCAATCGGCATAGGATTTAGAGGGATCAATCCTGGCGGAATTGTCGGCCTTGAGATCGACCAGCGTGAGGTCGAGCGCCGCACCTGTCGAATGCTGCGAGCGGGTCGCGATATAGCCGAGGCGGAACAGCTCGGTCTTGGGAATTTGCGGATTGTAGCGCCGATCGGCGGCGGTCTCGTGGCCGTTCTGCGACCACTTTACCATGTCGAGCGAGGCGCGCGCCGGCCGGTAGCAGTCGAACATTTTCAGCGACAGGTTCTGTGCGGCCAGTTCCTGCTGCACCGCCTTCAGCCGCAGCCCGACTTCGCGCTTCACCACGCATTCGCCGGCGCCATAGCCGGCGAGCGGGCGGCCGACAAAGTTGTTCGGTGTGGCGTAGCGGATGTCCTGGATGATGGTGGGGTCGACGTCGCGCAAATAGACGAAGCCGCCGGGGAGCGGTTGGGCGTGGGCTGATGAAATGGCGATGATTGATACAAATGCAGCAAGAATTGATTTCACGATGCTTCCTTGTCCATCAGCGTCATTCCGGGACGATGCGAAGCATCGAACTATGGTGCGCTCTTGCGTACCTGAGAATCTCGAGATTCCGGGTCTGGCACTTGCGCGCCATCCCGGAATGACTGAGCGGGAGACAGATCAGGGGATAACTCCCCGCCCCGGCATTGGCCCTTGCTCCCCCCGCCATCCGCGCCTATAGCTCTCGCTTTAATGACATCGAAATCGACCTTCGTCCTCGGCCACCGGCATTTGCTGGGCATCGAGGGCCTTTCCGCGGCCGACATCAGCGGCCTCCTCGACCTGTCCGAAGAATATGTCGAGCTCAACCGCCAGGTTGACAAGAAGCGTACCGTCCTGCGTGGACGGACGCAGGTGAACCTTTTCTTCGAAGCTTCGACCCGGACCCAGTCCTCGTTCGAACTCGCGGGAAAACGCCTCGGCGCCGACGTCATGAACATGTCGGTGTCGTCCTCGTCCATCAAGAAGGGCGAGACGCTGGTCGACACCGCGATGACGCTCAACGCCATGCATCCGGACATCCTGGTGGTGCGCCATCACGCATCCGGCGCGGTGGAACTTCTGGCCCGCAAGGTTGACGGTTCCGTGATCAATGCCGGCGACGGCGCGCATGAGCACCCGACCCAGGCGCTGCTCGACGCGCTCACCATCCGTCGCAACAAGGGCCGGATCGAGGGCCTTGTGGTCGCGATCTGCGGCGACGTGCTGCATTCGCGCGTGGCCCGCTCCAACATCATCCTGCTCAACACGATGGGCGCCCGGGTCCGCGTCGTCGGCCCCTCCACGCTGCTGCCGCCCGGCATCGAGCGGATGGGCGTCGAGGTCGCGCGCGACATGCGCGAAGGGCTCAACGGCGCGGATATTGTCATGATGCTCCGCCTGCAGCGCGAGCGCATGAACGGCTCCTTCGTGCCGTCGACCTCCGAATATTTCCACTATTTCGGGCTCGACCAGAAGAAGCTCGCCTACGCCAAGCCCGACGCGCTGGTGATGCATCCAGGACCCATGAACCGCGGCGTCGAGATCGACACCGCGGTCGCCGACGGCGCGCAGTCCCTGATCCGCGAACAGGTGGAGATGGGCGTGGCCGTGCGCATGGCTGTGCTTGAAGCGCTCGCCCGTAACCTGCCGAACGCGTGATGCTCATGCTGATTGACCGCCGCCCCATCCTGCTCGCCAACGCCCGCGTCGTCGATCCCTCCAGGGATTTCGACGGCCCCGGCGACGTCCTGATTGCCGACGGCATCATCCGCGAGACCCGCCGCGGCATCGGAGCTGCCGGCGTCCCCGAGGGCACCGACGTCGTCAACTGCTCGGGCAAGATCGTGGCGCCCGGCCTGATCGACATGCGCGCCTTCGTCGGCGAGCCCGGCTTCAGCCATCGCGAGACCTTTGCCTCCGCGAGCCAGGCGGCTGCGACCGGCGGCATCACCACCATCATCTGCCAGCCCGACACGTCGCCCGTGATCGATAATTCGGCGACCGTCGATTTCGTGATGCGCCGCGCGCGCGACACCGCGATCGTCAACATCCAGCCGATGGCGGCGCTCACCAAGGGCATGCGCGGCGAGGAGATGACCGAGTTCGGCCTGCTCAAGGCCGCCGGCGCCGTGGCCTTCAGCGACGGCGACCGCAGCGTCACCAATGCGCAGGTGATGCGGCGCGCACTGACCTACGCCCGCGATTTCGACGCGCTGATCGTGCATCACACCGAGGACCCCGATCTCGTCGGCGAAGGCGTGATGAACGAGGGCGAGTTCGCGAGCCGGCTCGGCCTGATGGGCATCCCGAAGGCCGCTGAGGCCGTAATCCTCGAGCGCGACATGCGCCTCGTCGCGCTCACCGGCGGCCGCTATCACGCGGCTTCGCTGTCCTGCATCGAGTCGCTCGAGATCTTGAAGCGCGCCCGCGACGCCGGCCTCGCCGTCAGTGCCTCGGTCTCGATCAACCATCTTGCGCTGAACGAGAACGACATCGGCCCGTACCGTTCCTTCCTGAAGCTGTCGCCGCCGCTGCGCACCGAGGACGATCGCCGGGCGCTGGTGGAGGCGGTGGCTTCCGGCCTCGTCGACGTCATCATGTCCGATCACAATCCGCACGACGTCGAGGTCAAGCGCCTGCCGTTCGCGGAAGCAGCTCCCGGCGCAATCGGCCTCGAGACCATGCTGCCAGCGGGCCTGCGGCTGGTTCACAATGAAGAGCTCGACCTCAAGACGCTGATCCGGGCGATGTCGACCCGGCCGGCGGAGATTCTGGGCCTGCCGGGCGGAACCCTGCGCGTCGGCAGCCCAGCCGACGTCGTCGTGATCGACCCCGATGTGCCCTGGGTGGTCGACCCGGCCGACCTCAAATCGCCCTGCAAGAACACCCCGTTCGACGAAGCCCGCTTTACAGGCCGCGCTATCAGGACCATCGTCGGCGGGCGAACGGTGTACGAGCATGTCTGACATGCGGAGTTCTCACCATGGGGCTTGATGCATTCCTGCCGGGGGCCTTCGTCATTGGCTATTTGCTCGGCTCGATTCCGTTCGGGCTGGTGCTGACCAGGCTCGCCGGCACGCAGGATCTGCGCTCGATCGGCTCCGGCAATATCGGCGCCACCAACGTGCTCCGCACCGGACGCAAGGGTCTCGCCGCAGCGACCCTGCTACTAGACGCACTCAAGGGTACAGCAGCGGTGCTGATCGCGTTTCGCATCGGTGACCTCAATGCGGCGCTGCTAGCTGGGCTCGGCGCCTTCCTCGGTCATCTCTTCCCCGTCTGGCTCAGATTTCGGGGCGGCAAGGGCGTCGCGGTCTACATCGGCATCCTGCTAGGCCTGATTCCAGCGGGCGCGCTGGTGTTCTGCCTGCTCTGGCTCGCCACCGCCTTTACCACCCGCTACTCGTCGCTCTCGGCACTGGTGGCAGCCTTCGTGACGCCGCTGTTCCTGTGGTGGTTCAGTGACCCCAGGCTGGCCTCGCTGTTCGCGGTGTTGACGCTGCTGCTGTTCTACATGCATCGCGAGAACATCAAGCGATTGCAATCGGGAAAAGAAGGCCGGATCGGCGAGAAAGCCTGAAGCCGGAAAAAGTACGGATACCGCCGCAGGGCCTCCGCATTATATGCCAAATCCTGTTCGCAACTTCCGTCCAACTCGTGGGTGGCAGTAGCAAACGGGTTCCATGCCTGTCATCCTGAAAGAGGAAATGGCGTTACGCGGTTGCTCAGAATGAGCGAGAAAATTGACGGCACGCACGATGACGGTGGCTCGCGGCGCACTGCGGCAAGCCGGCTGCTCTCGTCGACCAATATCTGGTCCGACGCGCCCTCGCCGCCTCCTGCGCCAAAGCCTGTCACCGTTTCGCCGCCACCTGCTCCCGTCTTGCGAGCTCCTGTCGCTGTCGAGGTCGTAACCACTGCTGCGCCCGCGCCGACGCACGCGCGGCCATGGCCGCCGCGAAAACTCTCGCTGGCGCTCCAGGGCGGCGGCACTTTTGCCGCCTTCACCTGGGGCGTGCTGGAACGGGTGCTCGAAGAGCCCTCCATCGAATTCGACACCATCAGCGGCGCCAGCGCCGGCGCCATCAACGCGCTGCTCCTGGCCTGCGGCCTTGCCGAAGGCGGCCGCGAAGGCGCGCGCAGCCGGCTGAACCGGTTCTGGGTCCGGCTGATGCATGAGGCCTCGTTCCGCTCGCTGATGCTGATCGGCGGCTTCTCGCCGGCGGGAAGCTCGGTCGCCTTCGGCCCGACGCTGCGCTCGGGCCAGTTCGATCCGTTCGATCTCGATCCGCTGCGCCAGGCGCTGTCGCGCGACATCAATTTTGCGGCTTTGCGTGACGAAGCGTGCCCAAAGCTGCTGATCGCGGCAACGCGCATTCGCGACGGCCAGCAGGAGATTTTTGGCAATGACGCCATCACCGCGGATGTTGCGCTTGCGTCGACATGCCCGCCCCTGGTTCACTGCGCCGTCGAAATCGACGGCGAGGGCTATTGGGACGGCGGCTTCGGCGGCAATCCGCCGCTGATCAAGCTCGCGCAGCAATCGGCAACCGCCGACCTGCTGCTCGTCCAGATCACGCCCACGCGCGACAGCTATGTGCCGATCACGCTCGCCGCGATCGATCGCCGCCTCGACCAGATCGCCGCCAACGCCGCCCTCAAGGCCGAGATCGCGGCGATCGCATGGGCGCAGTCGCACGCAGCACCCGCGCTGCAGCTCTCAAAGATCGCCGCGGAAGACTCGATCGAGGGCCTCGCACAGCGCTCGTCCACTGATCTCGGCCGCGGCTTCATTCGCACGCTGCATCGGAGCGGCCGCGAAGCCGCCGAGCGCTGGCTTGGGCAAGGCGCTGATGGCGCCGAGACCCAACGCCCCCTGCCCGCCGCCGAGCCAGCGCTAGCCTGATTTCGCCAGCGCATTCTCCAGGAACCACGCCGCCGCCAAGGCGCCGGGATCGTTGCCGAAGCGCGCGATCACCTGCACGCCGATCGGCAGGCCGCCGACCTTCATCACCGGCACGTTGACGCAAGGATTGCCCATCAGCGTCCACAGCCGGTTGTAGCGGGGCGAGCCGGTCGAGGCGAGCTCCTTGGCCGGCGCAGTGCCCGGCGCCGAATAGGTGAGCAGCACGTCGAACCCCTCGAACAATTCGCCGAGCTCGCGACGGCCGCGGCGGGCAATCCGGCGGGCATCGTCATATTCTTTCGGCGTCAGTCCGACGGTCTCATCGAGGCTGGCGCGCAGCATCGGCGCGATCTCGTCGTGACGCGCGTCAAACTCCCAGGCGAGCGCGCGATGCGCCTCAAAGTCCTGGATGATCGGATGGATGCGCCAGGCCTCCTGCACCGCCTCGGGCAGATCGATGGTCTGCACGCTGGCGCCGGCGTTCTCGGCCGCCTTGATCGCAGCCTGCAGCCCCTCTTCCGCCGCCGGCTCCACGGCCTCGGCAAACTCCTGCCGGACCACACCGATGCGCGGAGAGTTCGCCGGAGTAATCCCGGAGAATTCAGCACGGCCGGTCATGGCCAAAAGTCCGCGCGCGAGATCTTCCGCGCGCGATCCGAACAGGCCGACCGTATCGAGCGCCCAAGAATAACACTTCACGCCGACCGTCGGCAGCATCCGGAACGACGGTTTTATCGCGGCGGCTCCACAATAGGCAGCGGGGCGGATCACCGAGCCGCCAGTCTGCGTGCCCAGCGCCAGCGGGATCATGCCGGCGCCGACGGCTGCGGCCGACCCCGAGGACGAGCCGCCCGGCGTATGGCCGGTGTTGTGCGGATTGAGCGTCGGCGTCGGATCGCGCGAGGCGAACGCCGTGGTCGTGGTCTTGCCGATGATGGTGGCGCCTGCCCGCTTCAGCATCATCACGACCGGCGCATCCGAGCGCGGCTGCCAGCCGCGATAGATCTCGGAGCCCATCTCGGTCGGCATATTGGCGGTGTCGATGATGTCCTTGATCCCGACCGCGATGCCCCGCAGCGCGCCGGAGGCCTGCGCCTTCGCGGATTTGTCATGACGGACGAAGGCGCGGACGTCCTTCTCCTTGGCCTCGATCGCCGCATGCGACTGGGCGATGGCGTCGTCAGGCGAAAGCTCACCGCTAGCGATGCGGCGCTGGAGGTCGGCAAGTGAGATCATGGCAAAATCCTTATTGGCATCGCTTTTAGCATCGCGACGAGGCCGTGCAAGCGCATGGCGCTGTTGCCCACGCCCTCAGGTTGCTCCATGCTGCGTCCGCAAGGAGCCGCCGCGAATGTCATCAAATCGAAACGTAGAGTTGACCGCGACGCCGACAGGGCCATTTCAGGTCGAACGTAACGGCGACCGACACGCGGTGCATCGCAACGTTGGCATTGGCACCCTCTCTTTCAAGGTCACGACTGCGGACAGCAACGGGGCATTTCTGGTGGCCGAGATCGCACATCATGCCAAAGGCGGCCCTCCTCGACATTTACATCGCCATCAGGACGAGTGGTTCCACGTCATTGAGGGTGAATACATTGTCGAGATTGGCGACGAGCGGTACCTGCTGGGGCCGGGCGACTCGGCCTTCGGGCCGCGTGGAGTACCACACTGCTGGGTCAACGTAAGCGAAGGGCCGGGACGGATCACTTTCGTGTTCGCACCAGCGGGTCAAGCGGAGGCGTTCTTCCTGGAAATCAGCAAGGCGAACGCGATGGCGCCAACGGACCCAGGATTTTGGTCGCCATTCGAAATGGCATTGGTGGGCCCACCCTTAAAAGTGGAATCCCCGTCGCGCTTTTGAACCGTGGAAGAATCGCAGCCGGTCTGTCAGGTGCAAGGGAAGCTGCCAGATTTCCGTTTCTGAGCCCTTCGCGACGCGCAAGCGCACGACACTGTTGCTCACGCCCTCAGGTTGTTCCATGCTGCCCTCACAAGGAGCCGCCGTGGACGCCATCAATCGAAACGTGGAGCTGACCGAAACTGAGCGGGTCGACCGGCTGCGGCTGATCCGCTCCGACAATGTCGGGCCGCGCGGAGCTATGTCTCGAACGCAACAAAAGCCAGATCATGGCCGCGAGCGGTTTTCAACCACCTATAGTTTCGAGAATCGATATCCCTAGGATAGGCTGTCCTGAGGGCGATCAGCATGGACGAGCAAACGAAAATCGGTACGGGTGCGGCAGCGGGTATCGCGCTGTTGGCACTCATCGAGCCTCATTTTTTTGAATCTCATGCCGTTTTAGTAGCGCTCCTATATGCGGTTCTCATAGGCGTGATGGTATGGGGACTAGCTCCAGCGTGCCTTAGAGCAATTCGCAAAAACCTTATGAAAGGTTTCGGTCGGATGTGGCCTCAGTACTTGATGGTCTTTTCTGCATGCGTGTTCTTCGTGGGCCTGGTTGCTTTCCTTCAAATGAACGTCCAACAGGAAGAGCATCATCCGGTTCAAAATGCAGCAAGTTCAGAAACACCAACCGTCAAGCCGGAGATCGTCTTCAAGTTCAGGAATGACGCGTTCGTCGAGACGCGCCTTGTTAAATGGGCAGACGGCACCAATGCTGGGCTGTTCGAGTCGAGGTATTACCTAATGGTGGGCAATGCCCTGGACACAGGGAAAGCCGTCAAGAACATCAAGACGAGAGTGTTTTTCCTAGGACAGGAACCATTGTTAGCCAGAGTGAAGGAATCCGGCGACACATCTACAGACATACGGCATGGCGAATGGGCATTTTTTGAGATTGGGAAGATCGTTGCCGTTGATGGTTTTCCTACCGGTGGTTTTGTCACGTTCAACGACGATGAGAAGAAGCAATATAGCTATCTAAAGTCTGACCATCCGAGGCACTTTGAGGTTTCCACCGCAACGGGTGTTAAAGCATACGGCATTTATCATAACCCCGACGCCCCTGATCCTGATTGGCCCATGTCCGTGGTTGTGACTGCCGACGATGCAATTTCGCTTCAGTTGCGTGTGAAGCTGGATTTGGGAGGTAAGACACCCGTGCGGTTCGAAGAGACCAGATAGTCAAACTTCCGCTAGCTAAGTTGGCCTTCCTCATTTCAGCGTTGAGCAAGGCAGCAGCCCACCGGCCCCTGTTCGTCCTCCGCGGCGCCTGAGGGTATCGCGAATTCCGATCGCTTCTGGCCGCGACAATGTCGCCTAAGCGCACGACCCTGTTGCTCACGCCCTCAGGTTGTTCCATGCTGCCCCCACCAGGAGACGCCGTGGACGCCATCAATCGAAACGTGGAGCTGACCGAAACTGAGCGGGTCGACCGCCTGCGGCTGATCCGCTCCGACAATGTCGGGCCGCGCACCTTTCGTTCGCTGGTCGATCATTTTGGCGGCGCGCGCGCCGCGCTGGAGCGGCTGCCCGATCTGGCGCGCCGTGGCGGCGCGTCGCGATCCGGGCGCATTTGCAGTGTGGATGAGGCTAAGGCCGAGCTCGCGGCGAGCCGCAAGTTCGGCATCGCCTGGCTTGCGCCCGGCGAGGACGGCTATCCGGATCGGCTGGCAACGCTCGACGATGCACCGCCACTGCTCGCGGTGCGTGGTGACAACGCGACGTTGATGCGGCCGATGATCGCGATCGTCGGCTCGCGCAACGCCTCCGGCGCTGGCCTGAAATTCGCCGGCCAGCTCGCGCGCGAGCTTGGCGAAGCCGGCTTTATCATCATCTCCGGGCTCGCACGCGGCGTCGATCAGGCCGCGCATCGCGCCAGCGTCGAAACGGGCACGGTCGCCGTGCTCGCCGGCGGACATGACTGCATCTATCCGTCCGAACATGGCGATCTGCTCACCGCTATCCTCGATCATTCGGGCGCTGCGATCTCCGAGATGCCGCTCGGCCACGAGCCGCGCGCCCGCGACTTTCCCCGCCGCAACCGGCTGATCTCGGGCGCCGCGCTCGGCGTGGTCGTGGTGGAAGCGGCGCACCGTTCGGGCTCGCTGATCACCGCGCGCATGGCGGCCGAACAGGGCCGCGAAGTGTTCGCGGTCCCCGGCTCGCCGCTCGATCCGCGCGCTGCCGGCACCAATGATCTGCTCAAGCAGGGCGCAACGCTGGTCACCGAGGCGGCCGACGTCGTCAACGCGGTCGCACCGATCATGGAGCGCCCGGTCATGCATCCGGCCAGCGAACCCGACAGCGAGCCTTTTGAAAGCGATCCGCAAGGACATGATCGCGACCAGATCACTCGTCTCCTCGGGCCTGTCCCGATCTCGATCGACGACCTCGTGCGCATGTCCGGCGCCTCGCCCGCGATCGTGCGCACGGTGCTGCTGGAACTGGAGCTCGCGGGGCGACTCGAACGTCACGGCGGCGGGCTGGTGTCGCTGCTTTAAGAGCCGTTGCGCTCGTCGAAGCGCGTGCGTGCAGCCGCGATCTGCTCCTGATGCGTGATCGCCCACTCGCCGAGCGCTTTCACAGGCTCCTGCAACCCGCGACCGAGATCCGTCAGCTCGTAATCGACGCGCGGCGGAATGGTCGGGAAGATCGTCCGCGTGACGAGACCGTCGCGCTCGAGCCCGCGCAAGGTCAGGGTCAGCATCCGCTGCGAGATGCCGTTGATCATGCGCTTCAGCTCGTTGAAGCGCTTGGGTCCGTCGCTCAGCATCATGATGACGAACACGCTCCATTTGTCGCCGACGCGCGACAGGATCGAAGCCACGCCACGGCAGTCGGCATGGTCGGGGTCCGGCACCCGCGGTGCAGGCAAATCGGTGTGTGCAGGTCTCAAAGATGTGCCCATGGCTCAAAAAAGTGCGTTCTTGCGGGGAATTTGACGGTCACTCATGTAGTGCGGGTTACAAATCTATACCATAGGTGACCCAAATGAAACTCCTCCATATCGACTCCAGCGTGCTCGGCCCCCACTCTGTCTCCAGGCAGGTGTCCGCCGCCATCGTCGACCGGTTACGGCAGGCCACGCCCTCGCTCGACATCGTCTACCGCGACCTGACCCAGACCCCGCTCGCCCACCTCTCCGGCTCGCATCTTGCGGCAGCCCAGGGCGCGCCTGCGCCCGCGGAACTCGCACCCGATCTCGCGGCGAGCGCGGCAGTGCTGAACGAGTTCCTCGATGCCGACGTCGTCGTGATCGGCGCGCCCATGTACAATTTTACGATTCCGAGCCAGCTCAAGGCCTGGATCGATCGCGTCCTCATTGCGGGGAAGACTTTCAAATATGGAGCGGCCGGGCCCGAGGGACTCGCCGGCGGCAAGCGCGTGATCGTGGCGATTTCACGCGGTGGCTATTACGGCGCCGAGACGCCGTATGCGGCTGGAGAACACCTCGAGACCTATTTGCGCTGGGTGTTCGGCTTCATAGGAATCACGAGCCTCGAATTCATCCCCGCCGACGGCATCCAGATCGGCCCGAACCATCGCGAGAAGGCGCTCGCTGGCGCGCTTGAGGCGGCAACGAGCCTTCGCGCGGCCTGACAGCACGCCGACGACAGCCGCTGCCGGACTCCGGCGGCGGCTGAAAGATCGACAAAGCTAAAACCAGCCGCCCTGCACGCCGAAGATCACGGCAGCGAGCGAAATGAGCAGGCCGATGCCGGAAAAGATGGCAACCCCGATGAACTCCGACGTGTCGGAGCGTTTGGCGGGAATAGCGGAACGTTCGGTGTAAATACGCGGTGCTGAAATGGGAGAATAAATGCGGGCTGCTTTCGGCATAACGGACTCCTTTTAAAAATGAGTCTTTTGACCCCTGCCCGTAGAAGAGTCTTTGCAACACACGCGAAGGTTCAACGCATCACGCAAGCTTCAGAAAATACAGCTCGCAAGACGTGGGAACCGGCCAGCGCAACCGCATCCAGCGCGCCGGCCGATTCAATTTTCACATCATTCGATCAACCGCGATAGATCGGCGCGCCGCTCGGAGACGCAACGGCGCCGCCATCAACGAAGATCTCCTGGCCCTGGATGTGCGCGGCATCGTCCGACGCAAGGAACAGCACCGTCTTCGAGATGTGATCTGGTTCACCAATGCGCCCGAGCGGCGTCGACAGCCCGATGCGCTTCTCGAACGCCTTCTCCGCTTCGGGCGTCGCGATCGCCGCGCCCCAGATCGGCGTGCGGATCGCACCCGGCGCGACCACGTTGACGCGGATGCCGCGCGGCGACAGTTCCGAGGCCATGATCCGCGCCATCGCCCGCACGCCGGCCTTCGCCGCTCCGTAAGCTGAATAGCCGGGAATGCCGAGCACGGAGATCACCGAACCGTTGAGGATGATCGAGGCGTTGTCGTTGAGATAAGGCAGCGCCGACTGCACCGTGAAGAACACGCCGGTGAGATTGGTGCTGATCACCTTCTCGAAGGTCTCGAGCGTCGCCGAGCCGAGCGGCGTGCTGCCGGGAATGCCGGCATTGGCAAACACGATGTCGAGCTTGCCGAACTTTTCGGTGCCCTTCTTGATCGCGGCCTCGGTCGCTGCGATGTCGGTGGCGTCGGCCGCAACCGCGAGTGCGTTCGGGCCGAGTTCCTTCGCGGCGGCTTCCAGCGTCTCCTTGTTACGTCCGGTGATGATCACCTTGGCGCCCTCGGCTACGAACAGCTTTGCCGTTGCCAGTCCAATGCCGCTATTGCCGCCGGTAATCAGTGCCGTCTTGTTCTTCAGCCTCATGCTCGCCTCCAGTAGTTGCATAATGAAACTCGATTGCCATGTAGGCCAAATGGTTTTATAATGCAACCACACGAGAGCGTGATCGTCCGCTGGATGCGGCAGGCGCGACGGGACCTGGACCATGGTGAAGCGAACGAGTTTTGAGGGCGATGCCTGCCCGGTCGCGCGAGCGCTCGAGGCGCTCGGCGACTGGTGGTCGCTGTTGATCATCCGCGAGGCGCTGCTCGGCGTGCGGCGCTTCGGCGAATTTCAGAACAAGCTCGGCATGGCCAAGAACATTTTGGCCACGCGACTACGCGCGCTGGTCGATCACGGCATTCTGACGACAGCCCCTGCCTCCGACGGCAGCGCCTACCAGGAGTACGTGCTGACGCCGAAGGGCCGCGGCACCTTTCCAATCCTGGTGGCGCTGCGGCAATGGAGCGAGGAGTTCGACGATTATCCCGAGGAGATCGAGACGATCCTGGTCGATCGCGCCAAAGGCCGCCCGATCCGGAAGATCGAGCTGCGCGCGGAGGACGGACGGTTGCTGACCCTCGCCGACACGACGTTGAAGCCGCGGCCAGCGCCGCGGCGGCGATCGGCCTCAGCGCGCTCAAACCTGTAACCGTCATCCTGAGGTGCTCGTCCTGCGACGCAGGGCGAGCCTCGAAGGGCGACGGCCCCGCTGCATCTCGGCCGTTCATCCTTCGAGGCTCCCGGCACGATGCTCCGCATCGCGCCACTCGCGCCTCAGGATGACGGTTCGAATAGCGGCGCACTCAGGTCTCACGCCATCCCGATCCCTCACGACAGCTTGCGTTTGCTCCGCAGCCGCAAATGCTCGTCGGCCTCGAGCTTGGTCATCCCTAAGAGATAATGCAGCACGTCGAGCTTGTGGCGCTCGGCGAGCTTGCGCAATGCGCCCACCTGCTCGGCGATGAAGGCCGCGGCTTCATCGACCCCGCCCTCCCCCGGTTCCTCGTTGCGCGAGCCTCGCCGCACGCCTGATGCGGCGCGCTTCCGTTTCTTTCCTGGCTTTGCCACCAGCCCCACCGAATCCATGCCCCGCGGAAACATTACGCTGACACCGGCCACAACTCCAAGGTGGTATTTCGCAACTTTCTCGATATGAAACTTTTCCCATTCTGCGGGCTTTCAACACCCCTCGATTTGACAGCGAGGGCCTCACCACCCATGTTCGGGACGAAACGGCCGACCCGAATCTTGTCGATTTCGGCCTAATATTTCCCCGTAAGTTACTGGAACTACATGAATATCGTCATTGTGGAGTCGC
Source organism: Bradyrhizobium sp. WSM3983 (assembly GCF_000473045.1). Lineage (GTDB taxonomy): Bacteria > Pseudomonadota > Alphaproteobacteria > Rhizobiales > Xanthobacteraceae > Bradyrhizobium. The sequence continues at coordinate 379,786 of NZ_AXAY01000003.1, forward strand.
CGGCGAAAGCCAAGACGATCAACAAGTATTTGGGCTCGTCCTACGAGGTTCTGGCCTCGTTCGGCCATGTCCGGGACTTGCCGGCGAAGAACGGTTCCGTCGATCCCGACGCCAATTTCAAGATGATCTGGGAGATCGATCCCAAGGCGGCCGGCCGGCTCAACGACATTGCCAAGTCCCTGAAGGGCGCCGACCGCCTGATTCTGGCAACCGACCCTGATCGCGAGGGCGAAGCTATCTCCTGGCACGTTTTGGAGGTCTTGAAAGAGAAGCGCGCGCTAAAGGATCAGAAGATCGAGCGCGTGGTGTTCAACGCCATCACCAAGCAGGCCGTCACAGACGCGATGAAGCATCCGCGCCAGATCGACGGCGCGCTGGTCGACGCCTATATGGCACGCCGGGCGCTCGACTATCTGGTCGGCTTCACCCTCTCCCCCGTGCTGTGGCGCAAGCTGCCGGGCGCCCGCTCGGCCGGCCGTGTGCAGTCGGTGGCGCTGCGGCTCGTCTGCGACCGCGAGCTCGAGATCGAGAAATTCGTCGCCCGCGAATATTGGTCGCTGATCGCGACCCTGCTGACGCCGCGCGGCGATGCCTTCGAGGCGCGCCTGGTCGGTGCCGACGGCAAGAAGATCCAGCGTCTCGACATCGGCAGCGGCGCCGAAGCCGAAGACTTCAAGAAGGCGCTGGAAACGGCCGCCTACGCCGTCACTGCGGTCGATGCGAAGCCGGCCCGGCGCAATCCGCAGGCGCCCTTCACCACCTCGACCTTGCAGCAGGAAGCCAGCCGCAAATACGGCTTTGCGCCGGCGCACACCATGCGCATCGCGCAGCGCCTTTATGAAGGCATCGACATCGGCGGCGAGACCACTGGACTCATTACTTATATGCGTACCGACGGCGTGCAGATCGATCCGTCCGCGATCACGCAGGCCCGCAAGGTGATCGGCGAGGATTACGGCAACGCCTACGTGCCGGATGCGCCGCGCCAGTACCAGGCCAAGGCCAAGAACGCGCAGGAAGCGCACGAAGCGATCCGCCCGACCGACATGTCGCGCCGCCCCGACAGCATGAGCCGCAAGCTCGATGCCGACCAGGCGCGGCTCTATGAACTGATCTGGAAACGCACCATTGCGAGCCAGATGGAATCGGCCGAGCTCGAGCGCACCACCGTCGACATCACGGCGAAGGCGGGTGCCCGCACGCTGGAGCTCCGCGCCACCGGCCAGGTCGTCAAGTTCGACGGTTTCCTCGCGCTCTACCAGGAAGGCCGCGACGACGAGGAGGACGAGGATTCGCGCCGGCTGCCCGCGATGAGCCCGAACGACGCGCTGAAGCGGCAGTCGCTCTCCGTCACCCAGCATTTCACCGAGCCGCCGCCGCGCTTCTCGGAGGCGTCGCTGGTCAAACGCATGGAAGAGCTCGGCATCGGCCGGCCCTCGACCTATGCCTCGATCCTCCAGGTCCTGAAGGACCGCGGCTACGTCAAGCTGGAGAAGAAGCGCCTGCACGGCGAGGACAAGGGCCGCGTCGTGGTCGCCTTCCTCGAAAGCTTCTTCAACCGCTACGTTGAATACGACTTCACGGCCAATCTGGAGGAGCAGCTCGACCGCATCTCCAACAACGAGATCTCCTGGCAGCAGGTGCTGAAGGATTTCTGGATCGGCTTCATCAGTGCCGTCGACGAGATCAAGGATCTGCGCGTCGCCCAGGTGCTCGACGTGCTCGACGAGATGCTGGGACAGCACATCTATCCGCCCCGCGCCGATGGCGGCGACATCAGGCAGTGCCCGAGCTGCGGCAACGGCCGGCTCAATCTCAAGGCCGGCAAGTTCGGCGCCTTCGTCGGCTGCTCGAACTATCCGGAGTGCCGCTATACCCGTCAGCTCGCCGCCGACAGCGAGACCACCGCCGATCGTTCGCTCGGCCAGGACCCTGATACGGGTCGCGATGTCTGGGTCAAGGCCGGCCGCTTCGGTCCCTACATCCAGCTCGGCGAGCAGAAGGATTATGAGGAAGGCGAGAAGCCGAAGCGCGCAGGCATCCCGAAGGGCGCCTCGCCTGGCGATGTCGAGCTCGAGCTTGCGCTGAAACTGCTGTCGCTGCCGCGCGAGATCGGCAAGCATCCGGAGACCGGTGAGCCGATCACCGCGGGTCTCGGCCGCTTCGGGCCGTTCGTCAAGCACGAGAAGACCTATGCCAGCCTCGAGGCCGGCGACGAAGTGTTCGACATTGGCCTCAATCGCGCGGTCACGCTGATTGCCGAAAAGGTTGCAAAGGGCCCGAGCCGCCGCTTCGGCGTCGACCCCGGCAAGGCGATCGGCGATCATCCGACGCTCGGCACCGTCACCGTGAAGGGCGGCCGCTACGGCGCCTATGTCACGGCTGGCGGCGTCAACGCGACGATCCCGAGCGACATCGAGAAAGACGCCATCACGCTGCCGCAGGCGATCGCGCTGATCGACGAGCGCGCGGCCAAGGGCGGCGGCAAGAAGCCGAAGAAGGCGGCAAAGCCGGCCAAGGCCAAGAAGACTACGGCGAAGGCCGCGGACGGCGACGACGCCGCGCCGAAGAAGAAACCGGCCGCGAAGAAGGCGGCCAAACCCAAATCTGAATCCACCAGCAAGGCGCGCGCAGGCGTGGCGTCGACGGCGAAGACGTCGCCGACCAAGGCAGCCGCGACCAAAACCCCGGCCAAGAAGAGTGCCGGCACCAATTAGAGGTTAAGTGAAACGCAAGAATGACCATGGCTTTCCCGACAGGAGCGCCATTGTCGCCTTCATCAAGGCACATCCAGGAAAGGTCGGGACCCGCGAGATCGCACGCGAGTTCGGCCTGAAGAACGCCGATCGCATCGAGCTCAAGCGCCTGCTGCGCGAGCTCGCCGACGACGGCACCATCAAGAAAAAGCGCCATACGGTTTCAGAACCGGACAGCCTGCCAACGACGCTGGTCGCCGACATCACCGGTCGCGACACAGACGGCGAGCTGATCGCCTCCCCGACTGAATGGGACGAGGTCGAAGGCGGCGAGCCGCCCAAAATCCTCATCGCAATGCCGCGCCGGCCGAAGCCCGGCACCGCAGCCGGCGTCGGCGATCGCGCGCTGCTGCGCGTCGAGCCGACCAACGAGAGCGAAGGTCCGGCCTATCGCGGTCACATCATCAAGGTCTTCGACAAGACCAAGAGCCGCATCCTCGGCGTCTTCCGCAGCCTGCCCGAAGGCGGCGGACGGCTGATCCCGGTCGACAAGAGGTCCGCCGACCGCGAGCTGAACATCGCCTCGGCCGACACGAAGGGCGCGCAGGACGGCGACCTCGTCAGCGTCGACATCGTCCGCACCCGCAGCTTTGGGCTGGCCTCAGGACGCGTGAAAGAGAAGCTCGGCTCGGTCAAATCGGAGAAGGCGATCAGCCTGATCGCGATCTACGCCCACGACATTCCCTTGCAATTCTCCTCCGCCGCCGAGCGCGAGGCGGGGGCCGCAGAGCCTGCCAACCTGAAAGGGCGCGAGGACTGGCGCGATGTCCCGCTCGTCACCATCGATCCGCCGGATGCGAAGGATCACGACGACGCAGTGCATGCGCAGCCCGACCCCGATCCGAACAACAAGGGCGGCTTCATCGTCGACGTCGCGATCGCGGATGTGAGCTTCTACGTGCGGCCGGGCACCGCGCTCGACCATAACGCGCTTGATCGCGGCAACTCGGTCTACTTCCCTGACCGCGTCGTGCCGATGCTGCCCGAGCGGATCTCCAACAATCTCTGCTCGCTGGTGCCGGGCGAGCCGCGCGGCGCACTCGCGGTGCGGATGATCATCGCCCCTGATGGCCGCAAGCGTTCGCACAGCTTTCACCGCATCCTGATGCGTTCGGCCGCCAAGCTGAATTATGCGCAGGCGCAGGCCGCAATCGACGGCCGGCCCGACGACACCACCGGCCCCTTGCTCGATCCGATCCTCAAACCCCTTTATGCGGCTTACGCCTGCGTCAAGCGCGCACGCGACGAGCGCGATCCGCTCAATCTCGATCTGCCCGAGCGTAAGATCCTCCTGAAGAGCGACGGCACCGTCGATCGCGTCGTCGTGCCCGAGCGTCTCGATGCGCACAAGCTGATCGAGGAGTTCATGATCCTCGCGAACGTCGCGGCGGCCGAGATGCTGGAGAAGAAATCGCTCCCGCTGATCTACCGCGTGCATGACGAACCGACGCTGGAGAAGGTTCACGCGCTCGCGGAATTCTTGCAAACGCTGGACGTCCCCTTCGCGAAAGGCGGCGCGCTTCGCCCTGCTCTCTTCAACCGCGTCCTGGCACAGCTCGAAGGCCACGACCACTTCCCGCTGGTGAGCGAAGTCGTGCTGCGCGCCCAGGCGCAGGCCGAATACTCCTCGGAGAATTATGGGCACTTCGGCCTGAATTTGCGCCGCTACGCGCATTTCACCTCGCCGATCCGCCGCTATGCCGACCTCGTCGTGCACCGCGCGCTGGTCCGCGCGCTTGGGCTTGGCGAAGGCGCCCTGCCCGACAGCGAGACGCCGGAGAGCCTCGGCGAGGTCGCCGCGCATATCTCGGTAACCGAGCGGCGCGCAATGAAGGCGGAGCGCGAAACCGTCGACCGCCTGATCGCCCATCACCTCGCCGACCGCATCGGCGCGAGCTTCCAAGGCCGCGTCTCCGGCGTCACGCGCGCCGGGCTCTTTGTCAAACTCGCTGAAACGGGCGCCGACGGATTGATCCCGATCCGATCCCTTGGCACGGAATATTTCAACTATGACGAGGGCCGCCATGCGCTGGTCGGCACGCGCAGCCGCACCATGTACCAGCTCGGCGATATCGTTGACGTCCGTCTGATCGAGGCAGCCCCCATCGCAGGCGCGCTTCGTTTTGAGCTGCTGTCGTCATCCAGCGAGACTGCACCCCGCGACCGCAGGCAAGCTGGTCCGCAGCGCCGCCCCTCGTTCAAGGCGCATCCCGGACGCAGCCCGGATAAAAAACGCAAGCCGCCGAAGCCAAAATCCGGCAAGGCGAAGAAGGGCAAGGGAAAGAACAAGGGAAAGGGCGGGGGACAGAAGGGCAAGGCATGGTAACGACGCACACTGCCCCAAAGATCTGGACGCGCGAGACCGGCCTCGTCGAGAAGCGCGACGTCTGGGCTGCGATGAAGCGCGGTTTTCGCGGGCGTTGCCCGCGCTGCGGGCAAGGAAAACTGTTCCGCGCCTTCCTGAAGACGGCGGACAATTGCTCGTCCTGCGCCCTCGACTTCACGCCGCATCGCGCCGACGATCTGCCCGCCTATCTCGTGATTGTCATCGTCGGGCACATCGTGGTGCCCACGATCCTCTGGATCGAAACCAACTACACCACGCCAGTCTGGTTCAGCTTTGCCGCCTACCTGCCCTTCACCTTCTTCGCCTCGCTCGGGCTATTGCAGCCGGTCAAGGGAGCTGTGGTCGGCTTGCAATGGGCTCTGCGCATGCACGGGTTTGACGAGACCCCGCCGGATGGTATTCCGCCCGTGTAAGCAAAATAAGCAAAAAGCAGTTTGGGTGAGGATATGACGGATACGGCGCAGACGGCTGAGAAAGCCAAGGTGCACGAGGAGAAGGAAGCCGATCACCATCCCTATTTCCGTCCCCGGGATGCGGCGACACTGATCCTGGTCGATCGCAGCGGCTCCGTTCCAAAGGTCCTGGTCGGCAAGCGCCACGACAAGGTGGTGTTCATGCCCGGAAAATTCGTCTTCCCCGGCGGCCGCGTCGACAAGGACGATTATCGCGTGCCGGTCGCGGCCCCCATCACCACGGAATTAGAGGCCAATCTCGCCAAGGGCAGCCCGAAAACCCCGGCCTCGCGCGCGAAATCGCTGGCGATTGCCGCGATCCGCGAGGCCTGCGAGGAGACCGGTCTCTGCCTCGGACGCAAGTCTGAGGGCAAAGCCAAGCTCGAAGGGCCTTGGAAGCCGTTTGCGGACGCAGGCCTGCTGCCCGATCCCTCCAGCCTGTACCTCATCGCGCGCGCGATCACCCCGCCCGGTCGCGTCAAGCGCTTCGACACGCGCTTCTTCACGGCGGATGCCTCCGCAATCACCCATCACGTCGAGGGTGTGATCCATGCCGATGCGGAGCTGGTCGAGCTGGTCTGGGTCGAGCTCGGCTCAAAACCGCTCGCCGATCTGCATCCCATGACACGGAATGTGCTCAACGAGCTTCACACGCGCCTTGCCACCGGCCCGCTACGCCATGACGCGCCAGTGCCGTTCTTCCATTTCTACGCCGGCAAGATGCAGAAGGATATTTTGAGCTGATCGGTCATTCCGGGCTCCCGCTACGCGCGCCCCGGAATGACGGGATTGTGCTGAGCGGGCACCGAAAAACAAAAGAATCTTCCCGCCGCCCCCAATGGCGGAGTTCCCCGGCGTGCCTATGTCTTGCCCCAACGACACCAGAACGGGATTTAGGGCGCGATGTCACAACGGCAACTCAAGCTTGGCGCGTTCATGCGCCCTGTCAGCATCCACACCGGCGCCTGGCGCTATCCCGGGGCCTGGCCCGACGCCAACTTCAATTTTGGCCACATCAAGCAACTGATCAGGAAGCTCGAGGCCGGCAAGTTCGACGCGTTCTTCATGGCCGATCACCTCGCCGTGCTGAACATGCCGGTCAATGCGCTCAAGCGCAGCCACACCGTGACCTCGTTCGAGCCGTTCACGCTGCTGTCGGCACTCTCCGCCGTCACCGAGCGCATCGGCCTGATCGCGACCGGATCGACCACGTTCGACGAGCCCTATCACGTCGCCCGGCGCTTTGCCTCGCTCGACCATCTCAGCGGCGGCCGTGCGGGCTGGAACATCGTCACCACCTCGAACCCGGATGCCGCGCTGAATTTCGGCCTCGACGACCACCTGGAGCATGCCGAGCGCTACAAACGCGCCCGCGAATTCTACGACGTCGTCACCGGCCTCTGGGACTCCTTCGCCGATGACGCCTTCGTGCGCGACGTCGACAGCGGCCTGTTCTTCGATCCCGCGAAGATGCATGTGCTCGACCACAACGGCAAATTTCTGAAGGTGCGCGGCCCCCTCAACATCGCCCGCCCCGTCCAGGGCTGGCCGCTGATCGTGCAGGCCGGCGCATCGGAAGACGGCAAGCAGCTCGCGGCCGAAACGGCGGAAGCTGTGTTCACCGGCGGCGGCAGCCTCGCCGACGGGCAAAAGCTCTACGCCGACATCAAGGGCCGCATGGAAAAGATCGGCCGCAATCCCGAGCACCTGAAAATCCTGCCCGGCGCCTTTGTCGTGGTCGGCGACAGCGTCGATGAGGCCAAGGAGAAGCGCGCTCTGCTCGACAGCCGTGTGCACTACGACAGCGCCATCGCTTCGCTCTCGGTCATCCTCGGCACCGACGCCTCCGGTTTCGATCCGGATGGACAACTGCCGGAGATTCCGGAGACCAACGCCAGCAAGAGCGGCCGGCAGCGCATGGTCGACCTCGCCAAGCGCGACAAGCTCACTGTGCGCCAGCTCGCCCAGCGCGTCGGCGGTTACGGCGGGCTGTCCTTCGTCGGCACGGCGAAAACCATCGCCGACCAGATGGAGGAGTGGCTGGTCGGCCGCGGCTCCGACGGCTTCAACATCATGTTCCCGTTCCTGCCCGCCGGCCTCGACGATTTCGTCGACAAGGTCGTCCCGGAGCTGCAGCGGCGCGGGATTTTCCGGAAAGAGTATGAAGGGGCCACTTTGAGGGAAAATCTGGGCCTGCCGCGGCCGAAGAATCGGTTCTTCGAGGCGTAATGGGCCCGATTTGGGTAGTTTTCCGGCCCAAAAACCTTGACATCAGGCGGTTTCTGGCTAGGTTGCCGGCCAACGCGGGCCGTTTGGCCGGCTCCAGATTCCCCAATATTCTGAGGTTCAGAACATGGCCAAAGCGGTCACCATCAAGGTCAAGCTCGTGTCCTCGGCTGACACCGGCTTCTACTACGTCGCCAAGAAGAATTCGCGCACCATGACCGACAAGCTGGTCAAGAAGAAGTACGATCCCGTGGCGCGCAAGCACGTCGAATTCCGCGAAGCCAAGATCAAGTAAGATCGGCGAAGGCGTTGAAGAGTTTTACGGGGTCCTTTCGGGCCCCGTTCTATTTTGTGGTGCCCGTCTCGTCCGGGGCACGCGAGCGGGGTTGACCCGCGGTCATTGGCGACGAGCCATCAGCTTCGCGAAATCCTGCCATGGTTAGAAGGGGCAGCCTCGCTGGCTTCAAATTTGCGAGACTGCAGCCACTTCCACCGCTCTAAGTCATCGATCCGGAGCGCGACAATTTCCAGCCGTTCATGAATCGCAGAGAGCGCCGGATCGCGGCCACACAATCCGGAAAAGCGACGCCGGCGGCGCTTTGTCAGGCGGGCTTCACGCATCTTCAATCGGGACGACTTGCCGAGGCCGAGCTGTGCTGCCAGCAGGCGCTGACTCTGGACGAGCAGCACCCGGATGCCCTCCATTTGCTGGGCGTGCTTTGTTTTCACGCGCAGCAGCCCGACGCCGCCGTGGAATGGATCGGGCGCGCAGTCCGGCAGCTACCGAAGGCCGAATATCTCCTGAGCCTCGCCATGGTGCTGGAGCGGCAGGGCCGGCTCGAGGACGCACGGCAACATTACAGCCGGGCCTTGAGCCTCAAACTGGAGGATGCGGGCCTCTGGAATCACCTCGGCAACCTCCTCTGGCAACTCGCGCGCAAGGACGAGGCCGCGCTGCACTTGCAGCAGGCGCTGAAGCTGAATCCGCAATATTGGGAGGCCGCGCATAATTGCGGCATGCTGCTGCTCGAACTCGGCCGGCATGCGGAAGCCGTAAAATGCTTCGACATCGCGGAGAAGCTGACTCCAGCTTCCGCAGCCCTGTACCAAATGCGCGCCGTCTGCCTCTCGGCTGTGAACCGGTTCGAGGAAGCGGAGGCCGACTACGAAAAATCCATCGCGCTGGATCCGAGTCTCGCGGAAACGCACAACAATCTCGGCCTGCTGCATTGGCGATTTGGCCGACTGGAGCAGGCCTTTGCCTGCTTCGATCGGGCGCTGGCCCTTCGACCTGATTTTCATGCCGTGCTCAACAACAAGGCCGTGGTCTTGTTGCATCTGCAATTGCTGGATGAAGCGTTCGCGACCCTGCACAGATCGCTGGCGGCCGCCCCCAACGATGCGCAGACGCTGTTCTATCTGGCCACGCTTCAGCTCTTGACCGGCGACTTCGAGCGCGGCTGGCGCGCGCGCGAGGCGCGTTGGCGGCTTCCCTCCGTCGGTCTGGTCGATCGCGGCTTTTCGCAAGCCCTTTGGCGTGGCGACCAGCCGATTGAAGGCAAGACCATCTTGCTTCACTCCGACGAAGGACTGGGCGATGCGATCCAGTTCGCCCGCTACGTGCCGATGGTGGCCGCGCTCGGCGCCCGGGTGATCCTCGAGGTCGAGCCTCCGATCCAGCAGCTTTTGGGTGGCATCAAAGGAGTCGCAGATTGTGTCGGCCGATCGTCAACGCCGGCTTTCGACCTGCACTGCCCGCTTGGAACGCTGCCACTCGCGTTCAGGACACGCATCGATACAATCCCGCTCGCAGAGGGATACGTTCCTGCGCCGCCGGCGTCGCGCGTGAAGGCGTGGCAAGAACGGCTTGAACACCGGCTTGAACACCGGCTTGGTCCTCGCACCCGCTTCCGCGTCGGTCTGGTCTGGGCGGGCAATCCGGATCACAAGAACGATCACAATCGATCGATGGCGCTACGCACGCTTGCGCCGCTGTTGGATTGCGATGTCCAGTTCGTCTCCTTGCAAAAAGGCGTCCGGGATCAGGACCGCGCCTTCCTCGCAGAACGTTCCGACATTGTCGACCTCACGCACCATCTGACGGATTTCAGCGAAACAGCGGCGCTGATCTCCTGTCTCGACCTGGTGATCTCGGTCGACACCAGCGTCGCCCACCTCGCCGGCGCGCTCGGCGCTCCCGTCTGGACGCTGGTGCCCTTCAACCCGGACTGGCGCTGGCTGCTCAACCGCGATGACAGCCCGTGGTATCGGTCGATGCGGCTGTTCAGGCAAGCAAAGCGAGGCGACTGGGCCAGCGTGGTGGACGACGCTCGCGTCGAACTCGAGAGGCAAATCGCCGCGTGGCGGGCAAGGCAAGATCAGGCTTCGCTCCTGCCTGTGTAATCCCCCCGGCTCCGCACGTGTCTCGGCTTTTGCGCGATGCTCACAAAGAAGATCACCTTGCGACACCTCGCCTGGGGTCTCACCATCTCTAGCGCAATATTCAACGCTGTCGCACTGCCGGTGCTGTCTTGCACGACGCCATCGGACTGCGCCTTCCGCTGCCCGTTCGGTGAAGGCGAACGTCGCGGCGTCTAGCAGCCAGCTCTACGCCGCCCGCAACACAGGCGCCGGCGGCTGCGACCAGCGGCCGACGCCCAACAAGAGGAAGCCCACGAAGCAATGCGCTCGGAGAAGTAACGCGGTGTCCTCCGAGCGCAGCGGCTTCATTTCACGGCCGGGAGGCCTGCTACGGCTGAAGGAGTCGGATTGTTGAGGCATTTGGGATGGCCGAAGCCGCTTGCGCTTTGGCCGACGCCGCCCTGACCAGTAGGAGCCTGTCCGGTCCCGCCGGTTCCGTCGGCATTCGCCGTGATGTCGAATATGATGTTGTCTGGGTGGTTCGCGTCAGCGACTCCCTGAACCCCTTGAAACTCATCGAACCCAAGAGCGTGACGAGTCCGCCACGCGACCATATGATCGGTGCACGAAGTGTCGCCACTGACACCCAGACCACCCACTCTCTGTCCAGCCTTGTAGAGTGCAAGGCCGCCGCCGAATACGTTCACGCCACCAATTCGTTTTCCGACCATCGGATCAACGTTCGTACCGAAGGCTTGGCTGTTGACCGGAGTCGGATTGAAACTTGCTGGAGTGACGCCCCCAAACCCGGGCTGATTGCCATAAGCAACGCCGGTGTCCACAGGGTTGCTATGCTGTAGGCCGTAGAGGCTGCCGCCAGGTTGAACGGCCGAGAACAAGTTGGCCGTCGACAATGCAAGACCGGCTGGGAATGCGCTGCCGGCGGGAGTGGCGTTATGGCCAAGGCTAAAATCATTCGCAGTATTTGCTTTCTGGGCGGAAATCGCGCGGCTGCCAAGCCATTGGGCGGTGAATTGGCTGCCGGAGAATGCAACCGCGCAAACCGTACCATCGCGGTCAATGATCGTGCCCCACATGTGAAAGCCAAGCCCGCCATTTGGGCCATTCGTCGGCGTAAGAGATCCGACCAAAGCGGATCGAAGCTGCGATAGATTGGGCAAGGATCCACAGTCCGCCATGGCGGGACCGGCAAGCAGCGCGGCGAGGACACTGACGGAACACGAAAGCAGATGTCGCTGAACAAACATTGGCTACTCCTCTGCAAATTACACGTGACTTGAAATTGTATGGTGGGAGCCCCCTCAATTTCGTCTGGAAGTCAGACCGTAGGTTCACGCCCCGACAGGTGTTTTGTGTGTCAACACCTCTTACGTGTCATGCAATTTTGATCTTCGCCTCACGCGAAGCGTGCCCAAACACAACTTTCGCGTCTGCATGAATCCGCGTGAACTCAGAGCATTCGTAGGCTTAGGCCGGAAGCCAATCTTGACGTGCGTCAAACTGTCGGGGAGCGAAACGGCTAGCAATTGAAATCTTACTAACCAGCGTCGGAGCGCGACATGGTAAAATGTGGTGTAAAATGTTTGATATTTGCCGGTCTTGCCGCTGGGTTCGCCGCTGCGGTTCAGGCTGAAGACCTCGACATCGGCAAGTCAGAATTTCAGTCTTCGTGCGCGAGTTGTCATGGTGCGGATGCGAGGGGCAAAGGACCGGTTAGCGACCAGCTTAAGATACCGCCTCCCGATTTGACGATGTTGGCCAGGAACAACAACGGCGTGTTTCCCACGAACGTTGTTTATGAAACCATAGACGGAATGAAAACAGTTCCCGCTCACGGTACCCGTGAAATGCCAATTTGGGGGGAGCGATTCAACCCCATAATCAACCTGCCTCACTATGTTGATCCGTCTTATTGGAAGATGGCCGGGCCGGAGCAAAGCCCGGAAGTCGTCGTGCGAAAACGCATCCTCGCTGTTATCGATTATCTGAGTCGCATTCAGCTAAAATAGCAACCGACAAGCATTGAGATTCCCTGCCCATCACGCTTGAGCGCCCTCCAAAGTGGAGGGTAAAAAGTTTGCTTGCGCCGCAGTCGACCAAGCCGCGGCACAACGAGCCATCACGACCAGGCAGCGCGGCGTCCGCTCAAAGCCCGCAAGCTGACGAGTGTGACCACACGCCCCGCCTACGCCGTCCGCAACACCGGCGCCGGCGGTTGCGACGGCCGGATCAGCGCGAACGTGACCTGGATGATGCCGCCGGCCAGTCCCAGCGCCACGCCGATGCGCCAGGCCATATTGTAGGAGCCGAGCGCGTCGTAGATCACCCCTCCTCCGTAGGCACCGAGGAAGCTGCCGATCTGGTGGCTCATGAAGGCGAGGCCCTGGATCATGGCCTGCCAGCGCAGGCCGAACATCTCGGCGACGGCGCCCGCGACCAGCGGGCCGACGCCCATCCAGAGGAAGCCCATGATGGCGCCGAACAGCAGCGTCGAGAACGGCGTCGCCGGCAGCATGAAGTACCAGGCCAGCGCCAGCGAACGCAGGATGTAGATGCCACCTAACAGCGCGAGCTTGTTCCAGCGCTGGCCGGCCCAGCCGAAGAACAGCGAGCCCAGCACGTTGAAGCCGCCGATCATGCCGAGCGTCTGCGCACTCAGCATCGGATCGAGGCCGCAGATCGCCAGATACGACGGCAGATGCGTGGTGAGGAACACGAGCTGCATGCCGCAAACGAGATAGGCGCAGGTCATCACCATGAAGGAGGCATTGCCGAACGCCAATTTGGCGACGGACGCGGCCGTGGCATCGCCGATGTCATCGGCGGCGGGCTTCGGCAGCGGGATGGCGTCGACGCGGCCGGCGTACCAGGCGGCGGGGATCATCAGCACCGACATGACAACGAAGCCGGCGAGACCGACGCGCCAGCCGAAGCCCTCGTTGAGCATCTGCCCGATCGGCGCCGACAGCAGCGCGCCGAGCGACCCTGCGCCGGAGACGATGCCGAGCACGGTGGATCGCACCGTCGCCGGCACTGCGCGTGCCGCCACCGACATCGCGATCGCGGCCGCGGTGCAGGCGAGCGAGGTACCGATCAGCACGCCGGCGCCGATCATGATGCTGACGAGACCGTTCGCGGTGGTCATCAAAGCGAGGCCCGCGATGTACATCAGCGATCCCACGATCATGATGGGGCGGAAGCCGTAACGCACCGTCATCGCACCGGCGAGCGGCTGGAGAAATCCCCAGGCGAGGTTCTGCACCGCCAGCGCCAGCGTAAAATCCGACACCGAGAGGTGGATGTCGTGCGTCAGCGGCTGCATGAAGATGCCGAGCGACTGCCGCAGCCCCATGCTCAGCGTCAGCATGATCGAGGCGCCGATCAGGATCGGCAAAGTCGGACGCAGGACCTGCAACAGGGGCATTTTTTGTCTCCCTCGTGGGCGCTGGACGCGCGCCGGCATCTGCAATCGGCGTTGATTTTGATTACACAGACCTGTGTAATTAGTCTATAGGTAGCGGGCGCTGTCAAGCGAAGAGGATGTTCGTCACCGCATGGCTCCCCCGCCCGCCCCACAGACGATGAAAGAGCGGATCCTCGAGACCGCCGACAAGCTGTTCTATCTGCAGGGCATTCGCGCCATCGGCGTCGACACGATTGCGGCCGAGATCGGCATCAGCAAACGCACGCTCTACAACCACTTCCCCTCCAAGGACGCGCTGATCGCGGCCTATCTCGAGCGCCGCTTCGTGGCTCAGCGCCCCTCCGACAAGCCGCCGGCCGAGCAAATCCTCGCCACCTTCGATTCGCTGGAGCGGCGCTTCGCGGCGAAGGATTTTCGCGGCTGCCCATTCGTGAATGCCGTCGCCGAGCTCGGGCCGACGGATCGCGCCGTGAAGAAAATCGCTATCGCCTTCAAGGAGAGCCGCCGCGTCTGGTTTCGCGAGCGGCTGAACGAGCTTGGTGTTGCGGACGCGGATGCGCTCGCAACGCAGCTCGTGCTGCTGGTCGACGGCTCGATCGCGCAAGACCTCGTCCGCGATGACCCCGCGATGGCCCGTGCGGCCAAGGAAGCGGCGAAGGTGCTGTTGCGGAATGCGGGTGTGGATGTCGGCGGTGATGCGGCGATGGCAAAGGGACGCAAGCCCGCGCCGCAATAGCAATGTCGTCCCGGACAAGCGCAGCGAAGCGGAGCGCAGATCCGGGACCCATAACCACAGGCCGTAGTTTGACGAAGACTCGGAGTTGCCAGTTTGCACCATAACCGCTTCCTGTGGTTATGGGTCCCGGCCTTCGCCGGGACGACACCGAAGATGGGGCGCTACCTCACGGAAGATGGGACGCTGCCTCACGCCGCCTGCGATACCACGCGATTGCGGCCATCGTGCTTGGCACGATACAGCGCCATGTCGGCGCGCTTGAGAACGTCGGCGACAGCCTCGCCCTTCTGCTCCAGCGTGGTCAGCCCGATCGAGATCGTGACCTCGACGCGCTTGGTGCCCTTGTGGACGGCAAAGGGCTCGCCGGCGATCGAGCGGCGCAGGCGCTCGGCGACCATGCCGGCAACGTGGAGATCGGTCTCCGGCATCACGATGACGAACTCCTCGCCGCCGTAGCGGCAGGCGAGATCGATGCCGCGGATCGATTTGCGCACGCGCACCGCGAATTCGCGCAGCACGTCATCGCCGCCGTCGTGGCCAAAATTATCGTTGATGGACTTGAAATAGTCGATGTCCAAAATCATCAACGCCAGCGGCTTGCCGCGGGTCGAGGCCTGCTCGGCCAGCGTCGCCAGATGGCTCTCCATGTAGCGGCGATTGTGCAGGCCGGTGAGCGCGTCGGTGATCGCCATCTCGATCGAGTTCTGCACGTTGTCGCGCAAATGATCGGTGTAGCGGCGGCGGCGGATCTGGGTGCGGGCGCGCGCCAGCAGCTCGGTCTTGTCGATCGGACGCAGCAGATAGTCGCTGACGCCGATCTCGAGGCCGCGAAGCAGCCGCGTGGCATTTTCCGCTTCCGCGATCGCGAGGATCGGCACGTGGCGGGTGCGCTCCAGCGAGCGCGCCTGGCTGCAGAGCCGCAGCCCGTCGAAATTGTTCAGGTCGAGCGAGACGATCAAGAGATCGTAATTGCCCTCGGCGGCGTGGAACAGCGCTTCAGTCGGATTCTTCTCGACGTCGATGGTGTGCTCTGCGGCGAGGATCGTCGCCAGCCGCTCATAGGACGACTGCCGGTCGTCGACCAAAAGGATGCGGCCGCCCTTGCCTGCATCGGCGATGGCGCTGCGCTCGGGCGCCTGCATGCCGATCTCGAGCGAGGTGATGGCGCGCATGCGCAGTTCGTCCGTCATCATCTTCAGCCGCGTCAGCGAGCGCACGCGCGCGATCAACACGACGTCGGAGACGGGTTTTGTCAGAAAGTCATCGGCGCCGGCTTCCAGTCCGCGGTTGCGGTCGGACGGGCTGTCGAGCGCGGTGACCATGACGACGGGAATGTGGTGCGTGGCCGGATCGGTCTTGAGGCGACGACAGACTTCAAAGCCGTCCATGTCAGGCATCATCACGTCGAGCAGGATGATGTCGCATTCGGCGCGGCGGGCCAGCGCCAGCGCATCGGTGCCGTTCGAGGCGGTCATCACGTCGAAATATTCGGCGGACAGGCGGGCTTCGAGGAGTTTGACGTTGGCGGGAACGTCATCGACAACCAGGATACGCGCGGACACTTTGCACTCACTTCCTATCCGATAAAACGCCGGACCGTCTCTATGAATTTGCCGACCGAGATCGGCTTGGACAAATAAGCTTCGCACCCGCCCTCGCGGATGCGCTCTTCGTCGCCCTTCATCGCGAAGGCCGTGACCGCGACGACGGGAATGGCGCGCAGCTCCGGATCGTCCTTGATCCAGCGCGTCACCTCGAGGCCTGAGACCTGCGGCAATTGGATATCCATCAGCACCAGGTCGGGCCGCATCTTGCGTACGAGGTCGAGCGCCTCGTAGCCGTTGCTGGTGCCGGAGGTCTGGTAGCCATGCGCCTCCAACAGGTCGCGGAAGAGCTTCATGTTGAGCTCGTTGTCTTCCACGATCAGGACGGTCTTAGCCATCCCGCCCTCCTGTTTGGTCCAAAAGACCGATGCATGTGACGCCTCAGGCGCCGCTTTCCGGCGCTTCGAAAACTGGATTCAAACTAGCCTCAGATTCGCTTGAGTTTCGTTAAACCCGAGGGGCCACTTTCTGCGATGTGGTTTCCAGTTGCTTGCCCCGGGGTCGCAAGACTCAGGCACGAGACTCGGGCATGATGCAAAGTAGACACCGAAAGTTAATGGAAAGGCAAACCGGGCCCGTGAAAAAGCCTGTTCACAACCCTCGCGAAGTCGCTGAAATCGTTGCGATTCAGGCGTTGTCCTTTGTGGCTGGCGACCCTGAAAGGCTGGGCCTGTTCCTGGCTGAGACAGGGGTCGGCCCGGAGACGCTCCGGAACGCCGCCTCGGACCCCCATTTCCTGCTCAGCGTGCTCGATTTCGTGCTGCGCGATGACGACACTGTGAAGGCCTTTGCCAAGGCCTCGGAACTGCATCCGACCAACGTTGCCGCAGCGCGGCAGGTGCTGGGCGATGCGCTCGGCGACCGGACCTGGGAGCGCGACGTGCCGTGAGCGCGCCCGATCCGGCCGGGCCCCGCTGCTTCTGCCGGGATTGTCTGGCCGATCTGGATATGGCCGTGCGACGCTGCTCCGCCTGCGGCTCCCCTCGCCTCATCCGTCACCGCGCGCTCGCGCGCCTGACCATCGCCCATATCGACTGCGACGCCTTCTATGCGACGGTCGAGAAGCGCGACAATCCTGATATCGCCGACAAGCCCGTCATCATCGGCGGGGGCAAGCGCGGGGTGGTGTCGGCCGCCTGCTACATCGCGCGCACCTATGGCGTGCGCTCGGCTATGCCGATGTATAGGGCGTTGGAAGCTTGTCCGCATGCGACCGTGATCGGGCCGGACATGGCGAAGTATGTCCGCGTCGGCCGCGAGGTGCGCCAGGCCATGCAGGCGCTGACGCCACTGGTCGAGCCGCTTTCGATTGACGAGGCCTTTCTCGATCTCTCCGGCACCGAGCGGGTGCACGGCATGATCCCGGCAAAGGTGCTGGCGCGCTTTGCCCGCGACGTCGAGCGCGACGTCGGCATCTCCGTCTCGGTCGGGCTCTCCTGCAACAAGTTTTTGGCCAAAATCGCCTCCGATCTCGACAAGCCGCGCGGCTTTGCCGCGCTCGATCAGGAGGAAGCGCGTTTGATGCTGGCTTCGAGGCCGGTGGGCTTCATCTTCGGCGTCGGACCTGCGACGCAGGAGCGCCTCATGCAGCGCGGCTTCCGCAGCATCGCCGACCTGCAAAAGGCCGACGAGATCGAGCTGATGCGGCAATTTCCGAGTGACGGCCGCAGGCTGTGGCGGCTCGCGCGTGGTATCGACGACCGCCGCGTCGAGGCCGACCGCGGCGCCAAGACGATTTCGAGCGAAACCACGTTCGAAACCGACATCCACGATTTCGCGTCGCTGGAAAAGATCCTGTGGCGGTTGTGCGAGAAGACGTCGTCGCGGCTCAAAAGCAGCGAGCTGGCCGGCTCGACCGTGACGCTGAAGCTGAAGACCGCCGATTTCCGTCAGCGCACGCGCTCGCAGTCGATCGCGGCGCCGACGCAGCTCGCCGCAAAAATCTTTTCGATCTGCCGCGAGATGCTGGCCAAGGAAATCGACGGCACCGCCTTCCGCCTGATGGGCGCGGGCGTCAGCGCGCTGCGCGACGGCTCCCCCGCCGACGACACCGACATGCTCGACCGCCGCGCCGCGCATGCCGAGCGTGCAGTGGACAGCCTGCGCAAGAAGTTCGGCAGCGCCGCCGTCATTCGAGGCATCGCATATGACGGGCCGGAGAAAGCGCAGGAATGATGGCCGCCGAACGCGATCTTGCTGCGCTACTGGAATTACGGTGACAGTGCACTAAATTGACACCGGCCGGTTTTGCGGGCATGATGCGGCATGGCTCGTCTTGCTCGTGTTGTCATTCCCGGTCATCCCCACCATGTCACCCAGCGCGGCAACGGTGGCGCCCGCACGTTCTTCGAGGACGGCGACTATGCGCTGTATCGCGATCTGCTGGCGACCAATTGCAAGGCCGCCGGGGTCGAGGTGTGGGCCTGGTGCCTGATGCCCAACCACGTCCACCTCATTCTCGTGCCGTCGGATCCCGACGGGCTGCGCCACGCGCTTGCGCGGGTTCACCGCAGCTATGCCGGGACCATCCAGGCGCGGCGCAAGCGCACCGGTCATTTCTGGCAAGGCCGTTTCGGTGCCGTTGTGATGGACGAGCAGCATCTTGCGGCGGCGCTGCGCTACGTCTCGCTCAATCCGGTGCGGGCGCGCCTGGTAAAGCGTGCGCAGGATTGGCGCTGGTCGAGCACGCGCGCGCATCTGCGCGGCAAGGACGACGGCCTGACCGCACTGGCGCCGATCCGCGATCGTTTTCCGGAGTTCGGCGATTTGCTGGCAACCGAACCGGAAGCCGATCTGTTCGATGCACTGCGCTCCGCGGAGAGCATCGGCCGCCCGCTCGGAGACAACCGCTTTCTCGCCCGTATCGAGCGCCAGACCGGACGCGTCCTCAAGCCAGCCAAGCGCGGGCCGAAACCATCGGAGCAGGAAGAATGATTCTCGTATTAAGTGCACTGTCACCGTAATAAGGGGGCGAAACGATTCAGCGCACTGAAGCTGTTACCGTCCATAGTTAACTAGAAATCTTCAACCGTCATGTCATCCCGCCCTCTAATCAATCCCCTGGGATGCCCTTCACTTGGCTCGACAAAAATTTGCTTCCCATCAGAAAACCTTACTGTGATTGTCTCATTCCAAATCACAGCCTCAACTGTCTTTCCAACTAGCCCCCACAAGATCTCCAAATTCCCAATTCCCTCCTTGGGAAGGAACTTTGCCGAGGTCCCGTCCGGAAGTGATACTGCAAATGGAGCATCGATCTGCAGCTCAGATTTCACGAAAATGAAAGACAAGTTGTATGGGCGAAGTGAAACTTCGACAAGTTCGTCACCCACAATCGGGTCAGCATCTTCTCGTTTGGTCATGGCTTTGTTGTTGTAAGTTCCGGACAGCATTACGATGGACTGCACCCGTAAGTGAGACACGCTAATTGCGGTGCCGGACCCGGACCATCGCCTCAATTGCCGGCCTCGCAATCACGAAGTATCTGGTTCAGCATGAAATGAGGATCGCTCGTTCGTCGAATCCAAAAGGCCGAGACGTCCTGCGTCGCGGCGACTGGCTGGTGCTGCTTTCGAAAATCCCACCATGGCATATTGGCACTGTTTTGCCCGACGCGTCAAACAGAATTCGTAAAATACGAAATACCGGCCGGGCCTTGAACTGCAATTCCTGAGCGATTTCTGAGCGTTGGCCAATTGGCCCTGTCCGTCGTTGTTTGCGAAGACCGGCCCCTGCCGCAATTGCCACGTTCCCTGCCCCCCTTGCTGCCGATTTGTTCGACGCGGCAATAGCTTGACCGATTGGGAATTGTGCCGTCCTGCAACCGCATTTCTACTGTGCATGGGGTTGTTTTTCGCTTTTTGCAGAAGCGTGGGCCGGCGCTCCTCAGCAAGGAGGGAGCGCCGTCAGCGCATCGCTTCGCCCTTCCTCAGCTTGAGGCCGCCCGGGCTGCACAATCAATCCGCGACCGCAATCGCCTCGATCTCGATCAGCCACTCCGGCGCGGCAAGCGCGGAGACGCCGACGAGGGTCGAGGCCGGCGGCTCCATGCCTGCGAAGAAGACCGAGCGGGCCTTGCCGATGATCGGGCGCAGCTCCGGCTTGTACCCGACGACGAAGGTCGTGATCTTCACGATGTTCGCGTAACTCGCGCCAGCCGCCTTCAACGCATGGCCGAGATTCTGCATCACCTGCGTGGTCTGCGCGGCGAGGTCGCCTTCGCCGACGATCCGCCCCTCCTCATCCACCGACACCTGGCCGGAGATGTAGATCGTGCGCGCGCCGGAGGCGGTGACAACGTGTGAATATGCGGGATTGTGGTGCAGGCCGCTGGGGCGGAGATGGTCGAGCTTGGGCATGGGCGGGCTCCCCGAAGTTTGTGATTGAGGGAGAGCGTAGCCGGAGACGGCGTTGAGGGCTAGCCTTGCGCACTCAATTGCAGGGCTTGCTGTCCTTGACGTCGAACTTGCCCATCGCACCGGAGATGACAAAGTCGTTGTAGTCGAGCACGAGCTGGCGGGAGACCCCATTCTCGTAGAGCTCAAACGACATCGCATAGACTGGCGTCTGCTCGCCTTCCTTCTGCTGGACGTCGCGGTCGAAGTAACTGACGGTCACCGGCCAGCGCTTCAGCGATTTCATGTGCTCGTCCGCCGTCGACGGATCGGGCGAGGCGGTGCGCTCGGCGGGGATCGGCTGACCGATCACGGTCAGCGTGTTGTAGACCTTCTGGCCATCGTCGGATCCGTCATAGACGGAGAGCTCCAGGAGCGATTTGCCGTCCCTGGCCGCCGCAATGATGTGCTGGATCTGCTCGGTCGGAAACACGATCTTGCCGTCGAGGGTGAAATTCTTCGGCGCCGGCAATTTGAGCTTGACGTTGATGTGGTCGCCGTCACGTTCCGCCGAGCCGTCGACCAGGCCGGCCTCGGTCTCGTTCATCCGCGTTTCGATCTTGAAGCGGTAGCTTTTCCCTGTGGCGTCCTCCCAGGAATTGGAGCGGAGATCGCTGAGCGTGACCTTGCCCTCGCCGCTGTCGAGCTCGGAGACCTGGCGGAATTCGGACGTGTAGCCTTCGCAGCTGCTGCCGGCGAAATTGTAGAGGATGCGGCCCCGCGCGCTGCTGATGGAATTGGAGCGCGATTTGACCAGGCTCAGATCATAGAGCGCCTGGTGCGCGAGGAACGGACCGTTCGCGGCATGCGCGCCGGCACCGGCGCCGACAGCGGCCGCCGCGAGCGCCATCACACCCAGTGAAGTCCGGAAAAGGTGCACCATGTCTGTTCCCTGAGGACGCGCAGATTCGACACTTTAATGACCGTTCCATTGCGTCGCAACTGCGGCGGTTTCACGTAAAGTTGCGCCTCTCCGTTGAACCTGCTGTCGTGCCTCAGGAAAATGCAGTCAGCCCGCGCATCCTGCCGCCCTATCGGCTTGCTTGCATGTGGCGGCATGATGGGCGAAACAGGGCGCACCCGGCCGTCACCAGACGCGCCGGAGCGGATGAGTTTTCAGACATCGAGGTCGAGACATGGCGGGCACGGTCGAGCAGAAACTGGCGGAACAGGGCATCAAGCTGCACGAGGCCCCCACTCCCGTCGCCAATTACGTCCCGTTCGTACGTACCGGCAATCTGCTGTTCGTCTCCGGCCAGGTCTGCTTCGATCCCGCTGGCAAGCTGATCGCCAAGGGCAAGCTCGGCGCCGGCGTCTCGATCGAGGAAGGTGCTGCGGCCGCGCGCGGCTGCGCCGTCAACCTGCTCGCACAGGTCAAGGCGGCGCTTGGCGACCTCGACAAGGTTGTGCGCGTGGTGCGCCTCGGCGGCTTCATCAACTCGGCACCGGACTTCCTGGACGGGCCGAAGGTTCTCAACGGCGCCTCCGACCTGATGGTCGCGGCCTTCGGTGACAAGGGCCGCCATGCCCGCACCACCGTCGGTGTCGCCTCGCTGCCCGCGGATGCGGCGGTCGAGGTCGAAGGCGTGTTCGAGGTCGCCTGAGACCGGCATCGTGCGAGCTCCGGATTGGCTGACAGCGCGGCCGGTCGCCCATCGCGGCCTGCATGACATTTCGCGCGGCATCGTCGAGAACATGCCGGGCGCGGTGCAGGCTGCGATCGCCGGCAATTTCTCGATCGAGGTCGACATCCAGCTCTCGGCTGACGGCGAGGCCATGGTGCATCACGACCATGCGCTCGGCCGCCTCACCGAGGCCACCGGCCCGGTGGTCGCGAAAACCGCAGCCGAGCTGAAAGCCGTCAAATTCAAGGATACGCATGAGCGGATGATGTCGCTCAGTGACCTCTGCGCCATGGTCGCCGGCCGCGTGCCGCTGGTGATCGAGGTGAAGAGCCATTTTGACGGCGACCGCAAGCTGATGAAGCGGATGGCCGAGGTGTTGGCATCGTATCAGGGGCAAGCGGTCGGCATGTCCTTCGATCCCGACCAGGTGGTGGCGCTGCGCGAGTTGCTGCCCTCTCGCCCGCGCGGCATCGTTGCACAGCGGACCTACGAGGATGAATATTGGGCCTACCTGACCGAGGCGCAACGCGACAGCATGCTGTACCTGCGTCACGGCTTCCAGACACAGCCCCACTTCGTTGCCTTCAAGGTCGATCACCTGCCGGCGCCGGCTCCCTGGGTCGCCCGCAACGTCTTCGGCTGCGCCCTGCTCGGCTGGACCGTGCGCACACCGGAGCAGCAGACACGGGTTAGGGAATATGCCGATCAGATGATCTTTGAGGGGTTCGTGCCGTAAAGCTTGATGTTCCCCACCCTTGAAGTCACTGCTGCAATGCACGATCTTTGGCGCAATGGCATCACCCGAAATCACGCTCGAAGCCGTACCGTCGATTGGCGAAGTTTCGCCGGAGGATTGGGACGCCTGCGCCAATCCTGGCAAAGCCTGCAATGGGCATGGCGCGGGAACCTCATCCGGGCTCCCAGGCGATTCTCTCGGCCTCTCAAAACCCGCCTATAACCCGTTCGTCTCGCACGCGTTTCTCTCCGCCGTTGAGAAATCGGGTTCAGCCACGATCCGCACTGGCTGGGGACCGCGGCATCTGGTGGCCAAGATCGACGGCCGTGTCGCCGGCGTCGTGCCCTGCTATCTGAAATCGCATAGCCAAGGCGAATACGTCTTCGACCGCGGCTGGGCCGACGCCTATGAGCGCGCCGGCGGACGCTACTACCCGAAGCTACTGGTCTCTGTTCCCTTCACGCCGGCGACGGGGCCGCGGCTCCTGGTCCGCGACGGCGTCGACCGCGAGCGGATCACCGAGGCACTGGCGAGCGGCCTGGTGGCGCTGTGCGGTGTCAGCAAGGCCTCCTCGGTGCACGTCACCTTCGCCCGCGAGGCCGAGTGGAAGCTGCTCGCCCGGCACGGCTTCCTTCAGCGTACTGACCAGCAGTTCCACTGGCACAACGAAGGCTTTTCGAGTTTCGACGATTTCCTGGCGACGCTGAACTCGCGCCACCGCAAATCGATCAAGCGGGAGCGGCGCGATGCCCTCGGCGCCGGCATCACCATCCACTGGCTCACAGGAAAAGACATCACCGAGGACGCCTGGGACGCATTCTTCGAATTCTACATGGAGACCGGTTCGCGCAAATGGGGTCGTCCCTATCTCACGCGCGAATTCTTCTCGCTGATCGGCGAGACTATGAGCGATGACGTGCTGCTGGTGATGGCCCGCCGCAACGACCGCTGGATCGCAGGCGCAATCAACTTCATCGGCTCGGACACGCTGTTCGGCCGCAACTGGGGTGCGGTCGAGCATCATCCCTTCCTGCATTTCGAAGTCTGTTACTATCAGGCGATCGATTTTGCGATCAAACGTGGCCTCGCGAATGTCGAGGCCGGTGCGCAGGGTGAGCACAAGATCGCGCGCGGCTACCTGCCGCGGACCACCCACTCCGCCCATTTCATCGCGGATCCCGGCCTGCGCCGCGCCATCGACGATTATCTCAAGCGCGAGCGCGCCTATGTCGCTGAGGCCGGGCGCGAGCTGGCCGAGCTCGGCCCGTTCCGGAAAGGCATCGACGAGGCGCCTTGACGATTTGCCGTCGCTGGTGACAGTAAGCGCGAAATTTCGAGGGAGCCGCCGAGGAGCTGCCATGACCGCCTATGACCCCAACAACATCTTCGCAAAGATCCTGCGCGGCGAACTGCCCTGCCACAAGGTCTACGAGGACGAACACGTGTTCGCCTTCCTCGACATCATGCCGCGGGTATCAGGCCACACGCTGGTGATCCCGAAGACCCCGGCCCGCAACATCCTCGACATCAAGCCCGACGACTACGCCCACGTCGCCCGCGGCACGCACAAGATCGCAGCTGCCGCGATGAGCGCGTTCAAGGCCGATGGCATCACCGTGCAGCAGTTCAATGAGCCCGCCGGCGGACAGGTGGTGTTTCATCTCCACATGCACGTGATGCCCCGCCACGACGGCGTCGCGATGCTACCGCCTGCGAGCCGCAAGGAAGACGTCAAGGTGCTGGAAGAGAATGCGACGAAGCTGATCGCGGCGTTGAATAGCTGATCGTCATTCCGGGGCGACGCGTAGCGTCGAGCCCGGAATCCATTTCACCACCGTCTCTGACGCTTGATGGATGCCGGGCTCGTGCCTGCGGCACGCCCCGGAATGACGGTCTACTCCGTCTGAAAATCCCCGGCTTGCGGCGCGGCCAGCGGGGTGAACTCGCAACGATCGGGCTTGATATCGATCAGCGGCGTGTTGTCGAGGCAGTCGAGGCCGCGTACCAGGATCGCATTTCCCTCGATGCCGACGAGCTTCACGATCGAAGTGCCGATCGGATTGGGCCGGACCGGCGAGCGCAGCGAAAACGTGCCGCGGGTCTTTTCGTTGTTCTTCGGGCTTTGCAAGACGATGTCGCGGCGCGACTTGTCAAGCCAGTAGAGCACTTCGAGATTGCTGTAGAAATCGACGCCCTTGATGGCGGGCACGAAGGGCTCGAAGATCTCGAGCCGGCACACCGGGCCGTCGGCGCGGCCCTGCCGTGGCGTCTCCAGCCGCGAGGTCCAGGGGGTGCGGATACGACCGATGAAGACAAGGCCGGCATCCTCCGTCGACGGCAGCTCGATGGCGACCTCGCCCTCGCGGAGTTCGTTCTCGCGAACCATATTTCCAGTTCCTTGGCTATTCGCGAGGGTTTTAGCCCAACCACCACGTGCCGGCCAGCATGAAGACTTCGCCAGCGACAACGCCCGCAAAGATCGAGCGGCGGGTCAGCAGGAACACGACGAGGCCGGCGGCCACCGCGCCGTAGCGCAAGCTATCCGGCACGCTGGCGAGCGCACCCGGCGGCTCGACCACGATCTGGGCGATGACGCCGGCCAGGATCGCGGTCGCGACCGCCCTCACCCAGACCAGCAGCTCCGAGCCCTCGTCGATGCCGCCGCCGAACCACAGGCCCAGCATGCGCCATATCTGGTTGGGAATGACGCCGGCGACGAACAGCACGAACAGCGCGTGCCAGTCGCCGATCAGTTGCGCGGCACTCATGCGCGCACCTCCCGCCACCAGTGCACGCCATAGGCAATCGTGCCCGCCGCAAGGCCGCTGACGAGGATGTCGAGGCCGGAGTTCATCTTCGCGGCCAGCGGATAGAGCAGAACTCCGAGCGCCAGCGCGACGACGTCGGCGACCTCGCGGCTGTTGCGCGCGGTCGAGAACAGGAAGGACAGCGGCGTCAGCAGCAGGATCGCCGCGCCCAATGTCTGCGTCAGATTGGCGGCGAGGAAATAGCCGATCGTGTTGGCAGTCAGACACACCGAGACGAGACCGAAGCCGAGGCCGTTGACGAAGGCGATGCGCCGCTCGCGCGGCACTTGCGGCAGGAAGCGATGGCATTCGACCCACAGCGTCACGGCGGTGAGATGCGCCGCGAAGAACAGCTCACGCCGCTTGGTCGTCGGCGTGCGCATCAGAGGCAGCACCGAGACCACCATCGGAAACAGCCGGATCGCACTGACGGTCACCGCGATCGCCGACTGGATGATGGTCGCGCCCGAGCCGAGCGTGGTAATCAAAATGATCTGTGCCGGCCCGGCCCAGACGAACAGTGTCGAAGCCAGCGCCCAGACCAGGCTGAAATGGCTGTCATGGGCGAGCGCGCCGATGCCGAGATAGGTCGCGAACAGGACCAGCGTCAGGATCGTCTGCGTGATCGAGCGCAGCCCCCACGCGAAGGCGCGCCACGGACTTTGCCATTGGGGGGAATCGAGCGAAGGAAGCGCCACGGGAGCTTGGCCGGCGGGTGAGGAATCGTGCCTGCATAACGGCCAATGCAGGCGGCTGCGTCAAGGAAGCCCGCGGCGGGGCTGGCATGCGCGCGCTCCCTACCCGCTTACGCCCCGGTTCTTCAGCACGAAGCAGGCGCCGCCCGCTTTGCGGATACGATTGCAGAGATCGTCCGCCTCAGGGCGCGTGTCGGTGCCGATGCGCACCTGGTAGAAGGCGTGCGAACCGCGGCTGCGCACCACCGAGCTCAACAGGCTGGGATCGCGCTCGCCGATCACGGCGCTGAGGCGTGTGACGGCACGAGAGTACATCGCCAGCGCCTTGTTGCGGTCGAAGCCGGCGGCGAGTTGAACGCCCCAGATCTTCGCGGCGGCGAGCTCGACGTGCTGTTCGAGCTCGGCGACGAACGGGTTCGGCGCGCGCTTCAACAACGCCATCAGATCGCGGCAGCTCGTCGGTGGCGAACTCGGCGGCCCCTTGCCGGTGCTGCCGGCCTTGGCCCATGCGTCAACCGTCGCACCCGTGATGGCGTAGACATAATTGCGGGTCTGCTCCGGCATGCCACCGGTGCCGGCGAGCCATTCCTGCACCCGCCGCGGGCCGGAATTGTAGGCGGCAGCAGCGAGACCAAGATTACCGAACTGGTTGCGCAGCTCGTTCAAGAACTCGGCCGATTTCGGCAGGGCCTGCACCGGATTGAACGGATTGAGAAGCCCGCGCTCGCTTGCGGTGCCCGGCATGAACTGCGCGATCCCCTGCGCATGCTCGCCGCTCCGCGTCGTCGGGCCCACCGCATCGGCCTGGAAGCGGCTTTCCTGCCAGATCACGCGGGCGAAGAATTCCAGCGGCAGATTGGCATCGCGCGCGGCCGCCTCCACGATCAGGCAGATCGATTCCCGCGTGTCGCTCTCGCGGCCATCCGCCGGCTTCTCCGGCGGCCTCGCAAGCTCTTCGGCGCTGGGGACGGCGACGTTGGTCGTTGCCGGCGAACTGTCCGAGGCCGCCACCTCTGTCGCCGGGACCAGCAACGCGGCAACGATGAGTGACGCAATTCGCGTCAACCGTGCCCAAGGATCGCGGTGGCGGGCGCCGGCGCGGCGTGCAACAAGGTGATCTGCCATGTCGTGGCATCGTGCCATGGTTCGACGAGTTGCCATTCTATGCTACCTGACCTGCTTCTCCCAATGCGTTCCCCCGCCAAACGGATCCGTGCCCTGCTTGCCCTCGCTGCGCTCGTCGTCAGCGCGGTGCCGGGCTTGGCGCAAGTCTCGCCTCAAGCCGCCCCTCAGATCGTCTGGCGGATGACCACGGAATATCCGGAGAACAACATATCCGGGATCGGGCTCACAACCTTCGCCGATCGCGTGGCCGCGCGCACAAACGGTTTCGTGACCGTAACCAATGCCTTCGACAACCAGCTGAAGATCAGCTCGGGCGAAATCCCCCGCGCGACGCTGGACGGCCGGATCGCCGGCGGCGATGCCTTCGCCGGCGCGCTCTCGGGCCTCGATCCCGTACTCGGTTTTTCGACCCTGCCCTTCCTGGTGCAATCGGTCGATATCGCCCGCGCCGCCAGTGCGCGTGCGCGGCCGCTTTACGAAAAGGCGCTCGCCGCGCGCGGCCTCAAGCTGCTCTATCTGACGATCTGGCCGGCGACGGGTCTGTGGTCGGACCGCGCGCTCGCAGGCGCCGATGACCTGCCGAAACTCAACCTGCGCGCTTATGATGCCAATTCCAGCGAGGTGATGAAGGCGGCCGGAGCCAACGCGCAGTTCCTGCCGATGGACAAAGCGCTTGCCGGCCTGAAAGAGCATCAACTGAACGCGTTCCTCACCTCCGGCGACGGCGGCGCGGGGCGCAAGCTGTGGGACTTCCTGCCCTATTTCACGGCCATCAACTACGCGATGCCGGTCTCGATCGCCTTTGTCCGCAACGAGGCGTTCGCCGCGCTACCAGAGCCGATGCAGCGCGAGGTGCTGGCTGCCGCAGCCGAGACCGAGCAACGTCGGATCGCACTGCTGCCCCATCGCACGACCGAGAATTATGCGCGCATGCGCGACAACGGCGTCAACATCGCCGAGCCCGCGCCGCAGTCCCTCGTTGCGGCGCTCCGGAAGGCGGCAACGGCCACGATTGCCGCCTGGGAAGCGCAGGCCGGCGCGGATGCCGCCGCGATCGTCGAATGGACGAAGCGGCAATAATGTAACGGGTCTTGACTCGAGACCCGATCCGGCTAGCAACGGACCAGCAGTTTCAAGGCGAGCCGGCTCCTGATGGCGACTATCTTTTTCGATCTCGACGGCACGCTGACCAACCCGAAACCCGGGATCACCCGCTCGATCCAGTACGCGCTGGAGCGGCTGAGCCTCGCGGTGCCGAGTGAGGACGAGCTGACCTGGTGCATCGGGCCGCCGCTGCATGCGAGCCTGAAGAAGCTCACCGGAACCGACGCGCTGGCCGACCAGGCGCTGCTGCTCTACCGCGAGCGGTTCAGCGATGTCGGCCTGTTCGAGAACGAGGCCTATGCAGGCATCATGGACACGCTGGCGACGCTCGCCGCGACCACACCGCGCATGTTCGTCGCGACCAGCAAGCCCGCGGTCTACGCCACCCGCATCGTCGATCATTTCGGCTTAAAACCCTATTTCGAACGCGTGTTCGGCTCCGAGCTCGACGGCACCCGCGTCGACAAGCGCGACCTGCTCCGCTACGCGCTCGACGAGACCAGGGTCGAGGCGACCAGTGCGATCATGATCGGCGACCGCAGCCATGACGTGGTCGGCGCCCGGACCAACGGCATGACCGCAATCGGCGTGCTCTACGGCTATGGCAGCGAGGCCGAGCTGCGGGACGCCGGCGCGCATCACATCTGCGCCGCGCATCCGGAGCTGCTCGGGCACCGTGTCGCCTAAGCGGTAACCGTCTCGACCGCCGCAAGCATCCCCGTCTTGGGATGGCAGTTCAGATATTCGAAGAACTGCTCGTCGGCGGCGGCCACTGTGACCTCGTGATAGAGCCGCAGCTTCGCTGACGGCCCCAGCGTCGAGAGATATTTCATCGCCGCACCGAAGATCTTTACGTGGGTCGAATGCGATTCCGCCCAGCGCTCCAGTGCGGCGAGACTTTTCCACCAGCTCTGGCCGTAGGACTTTTCACTCGCCTTGCCGTCAGCCGAGAGCACCTGCATGTAGCGGTTGGCGTAGCAGCCGATACCGAGGCCGTCGTCACGCAAAAACTCCATGCCCTCGCGCAGCACCGGCTCGACGTCGTCGAGATAGAGCTTTCGCTCGGACGCCTCGGTATCGCTCCAGTCCTGCCCGGAGCGGATCAGGCAGAGATTGTCGTGCGCGTTGACGCGCAGCCGGGCACCGTCGCGGATCAGCTCCGGATTGCCGCCCGGCGACATCGGATCGGTCTGCGACAACGGAATGCGGTCGCGCATACCACCCCAATAGGCGTGCTCCTGCACCTCGCCGCTCATGCCGTCCGCAATCACCGCGACACCTTCTGGCCTGCCGAGCGAGGAGAACAGCGTCTCGTGCCGCGCCACAGTGGGACGCAGCAGCTCGATGAAGGTGCCGATCCCCTCGCGGGGCTTTCCGGTCCATGCCTCGCGTGCCGGCACAAACCAGGCGTCGAAGCGCGCGATGTCGTCCCAATAGGCCACCGAGACAATGTTTGCGTGGCCGGCCTGATCGACATAGTACGCGCGATCCCAATGCGAGGGACCACCCTCGCCGGCGAACAGCCCCGCGATCTCGGTGAGCGCTTCCGTCGCAGATGGCGGCGTCGCGCCGCGATACTGCACACCGAAATAGGCCATCACGACACGGCCGACCGCGGGCTTATAGCGCGCCACGAAGGACGGATATGGCGGCTGGTAATCGTCCGGCACGCGCTTGTGGCGCGTGCGCTCGGCTTCGAGATGTAGCGGAATTGCGGATTCCATGATCGTGCGCTCCCCTTGATTTCAGCTATCAGCTCGCCGCTGCCCCGATCTCCATGGGCTCGACAGTGTCGACCGGCAGCGCGAACTGCTCGACGCGCTGGTATCGCTTCTTGTTGAGCAGCAGCCGCGTGACGTCGGGCCGCGAATAATGCCCGGCGGGATCGGCCGCGTTCTTGGCGACACCGATGGCGCCGAGGTCGATCTCGGCGATCAGCAGCCCCTCCTGGTCCGGCGCCAGCTTGTCACCGATCTGGCTGCCGTCGGGCCCGTAGATCGCGGCAAAGCCGCCGCCCACATGCAGCAGCGCGTTCTTGTCCGGCCGGTCGCAGAGCTCGTCGATCATCGCCTGCGAGACCGTCGCACAAGGTGCAAGCACGAAGCAGGAGCCCTCCACCGCATAGACGCGCGAAGCGGCGTTGTTGACCTCGGCGCCGAGCGCCGGCGCGAAGGGATCGTAGAGCGAGAAGCTCGGCCATGCCGCGACGTGCACCTGCTCGTTCTGGGCGTACATGGCGTATTTCGACAAGGGCTGGAGATGCTCCCAGCAGCACAGCGCGCCGATACGGCCGATGTCGGGGCGCGCATGGACCGCAAGATCGCTGCCGTCGCCCTCGCCATAGACGGTGCGCTCGGCATGGGTCGGCCGCAATTTGCGGCGCTTGGCGATGGTCTCGCCGTCGGGCCCGATCAGCCATTGCGCCAGATAAAGGCTGCCGCCGTCGCGCTCGGACAGGCCGATCACGGCGGTGAGCTTGGCCTTGCGCACCGCGTCGCGCAGTCGTTCTGCCTGCGGGCTGTCATAGGACAGCGAATTGTCGAAATAGCGCTGCACGAAGCCGCGGCCGATCGCCCAGGCCGGCGAGTCCATCCAGATATGCCAGGGGTAGCCGGGGATGAAGGCTTCCGGAAATGCGATCAGCTTGGCGCCCTTCTCGGCGGCGTCCCTGATCAGCGCGATCGACTTGTCGATCGAGGCGTCGAGATCGAGCCAGGCCGGTGCCGCCTGCACCACCGCGACCTTGTATTTCGGATGTTCAATGCCCATTGCCGCCTCCATTGCCGGTTGATCGGAGACCACGTCCGATGCAGTCTATAGGGCCAAGCCGGGCGGCCGCGCGCTCGACCACGGCGGAACAAAAACTCGACCGGAAGGGATCGCCGCCCCGGTACGGAACTTGCCTGCGGTCAGGCGGGATCTGCGCCACCATGCGGTTTTGCTGGATGTGAAAGGGAGGCCTGTGAGATGCCAATCCAGTTCACGACAGACGGCAGCCCCGGCTACCGCCGGCTCGCCCTCTGGCAGGACATCGTCTGCGACGTCTTCGTCGGGCTCGACTGCAAGTCGGACCTCGGCAGCGCCTTTCACGGCTCGGTCACGCAAGTCGCGCTGGGCAAGGCCGTTTGCTCCGAGGTCTGCTCAGACCGCCAGCACGTGTTCCGGACGCCCTCGCGCATCGCGCGCTCGGATCAGGATTATGTTCTGGTTGCGCTCGGCCATCGCGGCGACGGCGGCGTGGTGCAGGATGGCCGGGAGACCGTGATCCATCCCGGCGAGTTCGCGCTCTACGACACCACGCGCCCCTATGAGCTGAAGTTCAACGACACGTTCTCCCAGACCATCTTCAAGGTGCCGCGCGACATGTTGCAGCGACGGCTCGGCGCCACCGAGACGCTCACCGCGATCACGTTCGGCGCTGACGTGCCGCTCGAGCGGCTCGCCTATGATTTCATCTTCCGCCTTTGCCAGAGCGCGGACCGGCTCGCGCCCAACAGCGCCGCCGCCCTGTCCGAGCAAGCCGTCGATCTGCTCGCCATGGCGCTGAGCGAGCGGCTCGGCGGAACATCATTGCCATCCTCGACCCATCGCTCCGCTTTGCGCTACCGGCTCAAGGCGCATATCCGCGGTCACCTCGCCGATCCCGACCTCTCGCTGGCCGAGACCGCCGCCGCGCTCGGCATCTCCTCGCGCTACGTCAACGATCTCCTCGCCGACGAGGACACCTCGTTCCAGCGCCATGTGCTCGCCGAGCGTCTCGCCCAGTGCAAACGCGACCTCGCCTCGCCCGTGCTCAGCCACCGCCACATCAGCGAGATTGCGTTTGCCTGGGGCTTTAACGACCTCTCGCATTTCGGCCGCGTCTTCCGCGAGCATTTCGGGATGTCGCCACGCGACTTCCGGCAGAGTCAGCTGCGGCATTGAGATGACATTCCGGTCAGCCATCATCATCATCAGCCTTCGCCTCAGGCGAAGGCCATGCTTGCCAATTCCAGATTGTCAGGTCTCGCGACCTGCATCAGGCTGGCGTGCATGAGGACTCACGCGACGATAAGCGGCTCGGAGCTGCTGCTGGGTGTGATCGCGATCCGGCTCGCGGTGCTGGTCCTGGTGGGCTGGGGCCTGACGCTCCTGCCGCGGCAGGCGCGTGACAACGAAGCTGCCTGCGTCCCCCTGTCCGCAGCCAGGATCGCGGCGCAACCTGCTGCGACGACGGTCGGTACGCGCGTCGCAGATGCAGCATTCGATGACATGCGTCTGCACGACTAGGCCATATTCCAAGCAAGGCGGGTATGTCAGCGCGCGATAGGACAGCGCGGCTGCTTGCACTACGATCCGCCTCCAAGGCCGCGTCAATCAATCAGCGGCCGTGAGGAGCAGTTCGATGGAATACCGACGCTTGGGCCGGTCCGGCCTCATGGTGCCCGCTTTGAGCCTTGGCACGGGCACGTTCGGCGGCGTCGGCCGTCTCGCGGCATGGGGGACGACCGACGCCACGGAAGCGCGGCGCCTTCTGGATATTTGTCTCGAGGCCGGCGTGTCGATGTTCGACACCGCCGACGTCTATTCGCTCGGTGAATCCGAGCGGGTTCTCGGCGAAGCCATCAAGGGCCGCCGCGACAAGGTGCTGGTCTCGACCAAGGCCACGTTCCGCTTCGGCGACGGCCCCAACGACGTCGGCTCGTCACGCCAACATCTGCTCGCTGCCATCGACGCTTCGCTGAGCCGGCTCGGCACCGACTATATCGACCTGTTCCAGCTCCATGGCTTCGATGCCTTCACCCCGCCCGAGGAGGTGCTCGGGACTCTCGATACCCTCGTGCATGCCGGCAAGATCCGCTATGTCGGCGTCTCGAATTTCTCGGGCTGGCACCTGATGAAGTCGCTTGGCGTCGCCGACAAGCACGGTTTCCCCCGCTACGTCGCCAACCAGACCTACTATTCGCTGGTCGGGCGCGACTACGAGTGGGAGCTGATGCCGCTCGGTCTCGATCAGGGGCTTGGCGCCGTGGTCTGGTCACCGCTCGGATGGGGCCGCCTCACCGGAAAGATCCGCCGCGGCCAGCCGAAGCCTGAAGTGAGCCGCCTGCCCCAGACCGCGGATTTCGGGCCGCCCGTACCGGACGAGCACGTCTATCGCGTGGTCGAGGCCATCGACGAGGTCGCAAAGGAGACCGGCAAGAGCGTGTCCCAGATCGCGTTGAACTGGCTGCTGCAGCGTCCGACCG
This sequence comes from Bradyrhizobium sp. WSM3983, assembly GCF_000473045.1. Classification (GTDB taxonomy): domain Bacteria; phylum Pseudomonadota; class Alphaproteobacteria; order Rhizobiales; family Xanthobacteraceae; genus Bradyrhizobium. The sequence continues at coordinate 413,427 of NZ_AXAY01000003.1, forward strand.
TCTCGACGCTGATCATCGGCGCGCGCAACGAAACACAGCTGCGCGAAAACCTCGGCGCGGTCGGATGGTCCTTGACCAAGGACCAGATCGAAAAGCTCGATGCCGCGAGCAAGGTGACGCTGCCTTATCCGTACTGGCACCAGCGGGGGACCTTCTCCGACCGCAACCCGCCGCCGGTATAAGAAGCGAACGTCGAGCGCGGCTTGGCTTGGGTTGCATCAAGCGGGGCCGCGCTACTCATGTCCGCGACGCCGGGATGGTCTGCCTTGGCGCACAGGAACCGTCCGTGTCCTGCCGGGTTGCGATGCATCGCGCAATTCCTTAACCCGGGGAACATCACGGCTCGAATCAAGCACGCCTCCACCATGTCGTCTGTCCCGATCGAGCATGTCGACGGCCTGCCACAACCCCAGCGCAATCAGGCGATCCTGACCATTGCGCTCGGCATCACCATGGCCGTCGTCGACAGCGCTATCGCTAACGTCGCGCTGCCGACGATCGCAGCCGACCTCAATGCGAGCCCCGCCTTCTCGATCTGGATCGTCAACGGCTACCAGCTCGCGATCACCATCTCGCTGTTGCCGCTGGCTTCGCTCGGCGAGATCGTCGGCTATCGTCGCGTCTATCTGGTCGGGCTTGTGCTGTTCACGCTCGCATCCGCTTTCTGCGCGCTGGCGCATACGCTGCCGTTGCTCACGATCGCACGCATCATCCAGGGGTTCGGCGCAGCCGGCATCATGAGCGTCAACGCAGCGCTGGTTCGCTTCACCTATCCGCGCAGCCTGCTCGGCCGCGGCATCGGGCTCAACGCGCTCGTCGTCGCCTTCTCCGCCGCGGTCGGGCCGACGCTCGCTGCCGGCATCCTCGCAATCGGCAGCTGGCCCTGGCTGTTCGCCATCAACGTTCCGCTCGGCGTGATCACGCTCGTGCTCGGCCTGCGCAGCCTGCCGCATACGACGCCGGCGAGCCATTCCTTCGACTGGCAGAGCGCGGGGCTCTCGGCGATCACCTTCGGCGTCGGCATCGCCGCGATCGACAGCGTCGGCCACGGCGAGGCGACAACCACCTGCCTCGTCCAGTTCGCCGTCGCGATCGTCGCCGGCGCGTTGCTCATTTATCGCGAGACGCATGTGAAGTCGCCGCTGCTGCCGGTCGACCTGTTGCGCATCCCGGTGTTCGGGCTCTCGATTGCGACCTCGATCGCCTCGTTCTGCGGGCAGATGCTGGCCTTCGTCGCGATTCCCTTTTACCTCCAGAGCCGCTTCGGCTATTCGGCCGTGCATATGGGCCTCTTGATCACGCCATGGCCGATCGCGGTGGCGTTTGCGGCCCCCCTCGCTGGTCGGCTGGTCGAGCACTATCCGGCAGGCCTGCTCGGCGGCATCGGGCTGACGCTGTTCGCCTGCGGTCTCGCCGCGCTCGCCTTCCTGCCCGCAAGCCCGACGCCGCTGGACGTGATCTGGCGGATGGCGCTGGCGGGCGCCGGCTTCGGCTTGTTCCAGACGCCCAACAACCGCACCATGATCGCCGCCGCCCCGCGCGAGCGCGCGGGCGGCGCCAGCGGCATGCTCGGCACGGCGCGCCTGCTCGGCCAAACCACCGGAGCCGCGCTGGTTGCGCTGTTCCTCGGCCGCTATCCGGTCGAGGGAACCCGGATCGCGCTCCTCACTGCCGTTGGATTTGCCCTCTGCGGCGCGATGCTGAGCATGCTGCGGCTGTCGCCCGCCGGCGCGCGGGGGGCCGAACACGTCCGGGTGCAGGACGACCAGCGCCTACGGGGTGAATGAGGTCGTCCGACAAGGCGTGACGCTCGCAAATAAAAAAGGCCGGCTTCTCAGCCGGCCTTTTCTATTCATGATGCACCGATCAGGCCTTGACCAGCGGGCCCTTCGAGGTCGGCCCCTTGGAGCCGCCGGGGCCGCCCGGCTTGTTGGGCTTGCCCGGCGGGCGCTTGCGGGCGCCGGGCAGCTTTTCCTGCTTCGGCGTGACCGGGCCCTCGACGAACTCGAAGCCGATCTTTTCCTTGGTCTCGTCGGCCTCGTCCTTGACCAGGACGACGCGGACGTGGCCGCCACCCTTGAGCTTGCCGAACAGCACCTCGTCAGCCAGCGGCTTCTTGATGTGCTCCTGGATGACGCGGGCCATCGGCCGCGCACCCATCTGCTCGTCATAGCCATGCTGGACCAGCCAGGTCTTGGCGGGCTCGGAGAGCTCGATGGTGACGTCGCGGTCGCCGAGCTGCGCCTCGAGCTGAAGCACGAACTTCTCGACCACGGTGCCGATCACCTCGACACTGAGATGGCCGAACGAGACGATGGCATCGAGACGGTTGCGGAATTCCGGCGCGAACTGCCGGTTGATCGCCTCGTGGTCGTCGCCTTCCCGCTTCGAGCGCGTGAAGCCGAACGCCTGCTTGGCGAGATCCGATGCGCCCGCATTGGTGGTCATGATCAGGATTACGTTGCGGAAGTTGACCTGCTTGCCGTTGTGGTCGGTGAGCCGGCCGTGATCCATGATCTGCAAGAGCACGTTGTAGAGGTCGGGATGCGCCTTCTCGATTTCGTCAAGCAGCACCACGCAATGCGGGTGCTGATCGACGCCGTCGGTCAGGAGGCCGCCCTGGTCGAAGCCGACATAGCCGGGAGGCGCGCCGATCAGGCGCGACACCGTGTGCCGCTCCATGTATTCGGACATGTCGAAACGCAGCAGCTCGACGCCGAGCGACGCCGCGAGCTGCTTGGCCACCTCGGTCTTGCCGACGCCGGTCGGACCCGAGAACAAATAGCAGCCGATCGGCTTCTCCGGCTCGCGCAGGCCCGCGCGGGCGAGCTTGATCGAAGCGGCAAGCGACTCGATTGCCTTGTCCTGGCCGAACACGGTGCGCTTCAGCGTCTGCTCGAGATGCTTGAGCACCTCAGCGTCGTCCTTCGACACGCTCTTCGGCGGGATCCGCGCCATCGAGGCGATCGTGGTCTCGATCTCCTTGATGCCGATCGTCTTCTTGCGCTTGTTCTCGGCGACCAGCATCTGCGCCGCACCGGACTCGTCGATCACGTCGATCGCCTTGTCGGGCAGCTTGCGGTCGTGAATGTAGCGCGAGGAGAGCTGCACCGCCGCCTCGATCGCCTCATTGGTGTACTTCAGCCGGTGATAGTCCTCGAAGTACGGCTTGAGACCCTTGAGAATGGCGATAGCATCCTCGACCGTCGGCTCGTTGATGTCGATTTTCTGGAAGCGCCGCACCAGCGCGCGGTCCTTCTCGAAGTGTTGACGGTATTCCTTGTAGGTGGTCGAGCCCATGCAGCGGATCGTGCCCGAGGCGAGCGCAGGCTTGAGCAGGTTCGATGCGTCCATTGCACCGCCCGACGTCGCGCCCGCACCGATCACGGTGTGGATCTCGTCGATGAACAGGATGGCGTTGGGATGTGCCTCCAGCTCCTTCAACACCTGCTTGAGGCGTTCCTCGAAGTCGCCGCGATAGCGCGTGCCCGCGAGCAGCGTGCCCATGTCGAGCGAGAACACGGTCGCAGCCGCCAGCACCTCCGGCACCTCGCTGTCGACGATGCGCTTGGCAAGGCCCTCCGCGATCGCGGTCTTGCCGACGCCGGCCTCGCCCACGAACAGCGGATTGTTCTTCTGGCGGCGGCACAGCACCTGGATCGCGCGGTTGATCTCGGAATTGCGTCCGATCACCGGATCGATCTTGCCGTCACGCGCCTTCTTGTTGAGGTTGACGCAATAGGTCTCGAGCGCCTCGCCCTTCTTCTTGGCGTCCTCGGCACCCTTGGTCTCGGTCTCCTCGTCGACGCCGCGCACCGGCCGCGCCTCGGAGACGCCCGGCCGTTTGGCAATGCCGTGGCTGATGTAGTTGACGGCATCGTAGCGCGTCATGTCCTGCTCCTGCAGGAAGTAGGCGGCATGACTCTCGCGCTCGGCGAAGATCGCGATCAACACGTTCGCACCGGTCACCTCTTCGCGACCGGAAGATTGCACGTGGATCACTGCGCGCTGGATCACGCGCTGGAAACCGGCGGTCGGCTTGGCGTCGTCGGCGCCATCCGTCACCAGATTTTCGAATTCGGTCTCAAGATAATTGACGAGGCTCGTGCGGAGCTTGTCGAGATCGACGCTGCAGGCACGCATGACGGCGGCTGCATCGGAATCATCGATCAAGGAGAGCAGGAGATGCTCGAGCGTCGCGTATTGGTGATGACGCTCATTGGCGATCGCCAGTGCACGATGCAGGGATTGTTCAAGGCTTTGGGAAAAAGTCGGCATTCGCGTCCTCTATGGCCCCCACCATCATGATCGCCATCGCCCGGTCAGGCAACAACAACCTTTGTCACATATAGTTATACAAGATCGCGGCAAAAGACCGGTTCCGCGACTCGATGGGCATTACGCGCCCACCGCATTCTCGATGCAAAACCCGTTCCGATTTGGGCAAAACTACCCATTTGGGCAGGATTGGCATCGGCGCTGATCTTCGCCGGATCGTGCAGCGGTATCCGCTGACATCACACACCGCACGAACAGAACCGATCTAAAGAACTCGGGACTCGAACGCGCGGTTACTTCTTTTCCATCACGCATTGCAGCGGGTGCTGGTGCTTGCGGGCGAAATCCATCACCTGCGTCACCTTGGTCTCGGCAATCTCGTAGGTGAACACGCCGCACTCGCCGATCCCGTGATGATGGACGTGCAGCATGATCTTGGTCGCGGCCTCGACATCCTTCTGGAAGAACTTCTCCAGCACATGGACGACGAATTCCATCGGCGTGTAGTCGTCGTTGAGGATCAGCACGCGATAGAGGTTGGGCCGCTTGGTCTTTGGTTTGACCTTGGTGATGACGGACGTGTTCGGACCCGCCGGGCCGCCGGAACGGTTCTCATCGTTGCTCATCCGGGGAGCGTGGGCGGCGGCGGCCGCGGTCAGGTCTAGTCTGGAAGTCAGTTTCGGCATGGCTCAGGCGTTCAAATTCCCCACGGAAGCGTATGACGGTTTGCCGCGCGGTCCCGGACTCGGGAGCTTCGCGCGGGCGTACCGCCTTGTTGGATCGCCGCTTCCAGCCGGTCCGGTCGGAGCCGGATCGATTGCTGGGAATATGGGCCCGCCCCCGGCTCGCCGCAAGCATGCAAAGGCCCAGCCGATGCGGCCGCGACGGTCCGATTCCCGGTCCGGGCGATCCGGGCCAAGGTTAATCAATCCGGACCGATTTGACAAAATAATCCGTCCTCGGTTTCACCGACATTAACCAGAAACCCCTTCGGCGGTGGGGCGCGACCTTTTGCGCGCAATCGGCCCCGGTTTTGTACGGTCGAGTTTACCTGATGTTCAACCGCGCGGCTTGAAATCAGGCAAACCAGAGATTTCGGGGAACGTCATGTTTCGCCTGCCCGCCGCCCGGTGCACTCGTCGACCCCTGGCTCGTTTTGCCGCCGCCGAGCAAGGCAACGTCGCCGTCATCTTCGCGATCATGCTGTTCCCGACCATCTATTTGTTGGGCATGACGCTTGATTACACCCAGGCCCAACGCCGGCAATCGCAGCTGGACGCCGCTGCCGATGCCGCCGCAATCGCGGCCGTGACGCCGTCGATGATGGCCCAAAGCACGACAGTCGCACAGACGACCGCCACAAATATCTTCAATGCGACGGCGAACGCGATCGCCGGCGGCCTGTCAGGGGCCCCTGCCCTGACGATCACTGTCGGCAACACCGGCCTGGTGCGCACTGCGACCGTCAGCTACACCGCGAACTCCAGCAACGCCTTCCCGACGTTGCTCGGTGCCCCCGTGTGGCCGATCAGGGGCGCAGCGACGGCCAGCGCCTCCGGCGCGCCGAACATCAACTTCTACTTGCTGCTCGACGACTCGCCATCAATGGGTATCGCAGCGACGTCGGCCGATATCACCGCCATGATAACGGCCACGAAAAACCAGCCCCTCGGCTCAGCGAACTGCGCGTTCGCCTGCCATGAAGCGCATCCCAATCTCGACAGCGGCGCGAGTGCCTCGACCAAGGACAACCTCACCATCGCGCGCAGCAACAATATTACGCTGCGAATCGACCTCGTGGCTCAGGCGACCGCAAGTCTCATGAGCACCGCGCAAACCGTACAGGCGGCGCAGAACAACACCTACAAGGCTGCGATCTATACATTCGACTACGGATTCAACACGGTCTATGCGCCGTCGGGGCTGCCATCCGCCGACCTGTCGAGTGCCGCGACCTCGGCCGCCAACAATATTTCGCTTCTCACCGTCGACCATCAGAACTGCGTCGTTTCGGGGAGTTGCAGCACCGACTACGGCACCGACATCGAAAACGCGCTCACGAGCGTCAACGCCCTCATGCCCTTGCCCGGCGGAGGGTCAAATCAGACCGGGGATACGCCTCAGGAAGTGGTGTTCCTCGTTACCGACGGGGTTGACGACAAGATGGTGTCGCTGAGCTCGTCCTGCAGCGGAACGCCGCTTGCCAACGGCTCCAAATATCGATGTCAGCAACCGATCAATACGTCGATATGCACGACGATCAAGAACCGGGGAATTCGCATCGCGGTGCTTTATACCGAGTACCTGCCGCTCACAAGCAACAGCTGGTATAACTCCTACATCGCGCCATTCAACAATCCCTCGTCGTCGACCGGACAGATCGCGCAAAATGCGAAATCCTGCGCGTCGCCCGGCTTGTTCTACGACGTACAATCGGGCGGCGACATCACCGACGCACTCAAGAAACTGTTCCTGTTGGTCGTGGAAACGGCCCCTCACCTGACGAACTGAGTTGACCTCATGCCCAAGCTGCGAGCAGCATCCGGAAAGCGACGCCTTCGCGAGCTGTTCGCAACTTTCCGCAAAGACGAAGACGGCGCGAACGCTGTCGAATTCGCGCTGGTTGCACCGGTGTTCATCGCGTTGCTGGTTGGAATCATCCAGATCTTCCTGGTCTTCTTCGGCCAGCAGCTGCTTCAGCAGGTCGTGCAGCAGTCGGCGCGCCAGGTCATGACCGGCCAGGTACAGGCGGCCGGCATGACGCAGACACAATTTTCGACCTTGGTCTGCTCGCAGGTCCGTATCATCTTCAACTGCAACAAATTGATGATCAGCGTTCAGTCCGGGAGCAGCTGGTCGGCGCTGAGCGCGGCTGCACCGACATTGACTTTCAATGCCGACGGCACTGTCGCCAACAGCTGGCCCTACAACCCAGGCGGTCCTTCCGACAAGGTCATCCTGGCGGTGATCTACCAATGGCCGGTCTTCATGGGACCGCTCGGTTTCACCCTGGCAAATCTGCCCAACGGCAATCGCCAGATCACAGCATCCGCCGCTTTCCAGAACGAGCCCTATCAATGACCCGCTTGCCCATGCGCCTGAGGGCATTCCGAGCCGACGAAAATGGCGTGGCAGCCATCGAGCTTGCGATCGTGCTGCCGTTCATGCTGCTGCTTTGCATGGGCGGAGTCGAACTCGGCAACGCGCTCTCGATCAACGTCAAGGTCACGGCTACGGTGCATACCATCGCCGATATCCTGTCGCAGAACAAATGTGTGACGACGAGCGACGTCACCGGCATTCTCAACGCCTCTGCGAAAGTCCTTTCGCCCTATGACATCACCAAGGCTGTGGTGACCGTCTCGGAGGTGCAGCCGACCGGCGACAACGTCACGGCCAAGGTGATCTGGAGTCAGTCGCTTAACGGCACGGCAAGAACGACCGGATCAACCGTCAACCTGCCGACATCCCTTACGGGGGTGCCGACGACAGCTGGGCTTATCCTCGGTGAGGCGACGTACTTCTATACGCCTAACCTCGGCTACACGATCAGCGGGACAGTTTCGCTCAGCGACAGCTACTATCTGTATCCTCGCCAAACGAGCTTTGTGCCGACTATCACAAGCGGGACCACGCCGCCCGTCCCAGGTACCTCATGCCCAAGCTCTTGACGTGCCACCACTCGCAAAAAAAGCCCGGCTGAACCAGCCGGGCTTTTTCGATTCCAGCACGTTTCGAAAGCGTTACTGGGCAGCCGGGGTGAACTTCGACACGACCGTCTCGACCGGCTTGAACGCCTGCTTGGCGAGATCGCTATAGAGGCCGGCGATCTTCTGCGATTCCGCGACGAAGGTCTCGTAGGCAGAGCGGGCGAAATCGGTCTGGGCTTCCATCGCCTTGTCCAGCGACTTCACGCCGGAAAGCTTCTCGACGAAGGACTTGGTGTCTTCAAAGGACTTCTTGGTGTAGTCGCCATAAGCGCTGGCGATCGCCTGGAGGCCGTGCTGCACCGAGGTCGCGGAAGCAACGCACGTCTCGAACTGCTCTTTCCCGTAGTTCTGAAAGTCTTCAACCTTGAACATCTTGGAATCCTTTTCCCTGGCTCGCGTCCGGAAGCCCCGGCTCCCTGACTCTGCCCATAATTAGTGCAACGCACAAAAAAGTCAAGAATCTTGTGCGGCGCACAAAAATCGATGCAAGTTGCGGAGATTCCCGGGCTTTCCCGCAAGGGTTCCTTAAGCTTTTGGAAACTCCGGCACCCTACCCTGATTCCCTGGACGTGTTCACCTTCCGCAGACGGTCAAAAGCCGTTTGAGAACATCACCTTAGCCAGAACAGCGGCTCAGGCCCAACGTCTCCCGCGGCGAGCACCAGCGGAGAGACAGCCTGAGCAGGTAATGATCCCGGGTCCGCAGGGCACAATTTCGCCTCACGAGCCGGTGATCAAGTCACAAACGGGGACGGGGTTCCATGCTTCGTAACAACTGGTCTTCCTCGCGCTTGGCGCGGGTTGGCGTTTTCGGGCTTCTCACGGTCACCACGGCCGTCATCTTCACGACCGATGCCGCCGACGCGCGGCGCTATCGGCGCCACTACGCGCACCACCGGGTGCATCGCGACGTTTCCGAAAGCTATAGCCCGCAATTCGCGTCGATCATCGTCGACGGCAATTCCGGCGCGGTGCTCCAGTCGACCAGCCCCGACGGGCTTCGCCATCCCGCCTCGCTCACCAAGATCATGACCCTCTACTTGCTGTTCGAGCGTCTCGAATCCGGCAAGATGAAGCTCGACACCGAGCTGCCGGTGTCGCAGCACGCCGCCGACCAGGATCCGACCAAGCTCAATCTGCGTGCCGGCCAGACCATCCGCGTCGAGGACGCGATCAAGGGTCTCGTCACCCGCTCCGCCAATGACGCTGCTGTCGTGATCGCCGAAGCGATCGGCGGCGACGAGGACGATTTCGCCGCGATGATGACGCGCAAGGCGCGCGCGCTCGGCATGTCCAAGACGGTCTACCGCAACGCCAACGGCCTTCCCAACGACGAGCAGGTGACGACCGCGCGCGACCAGGCCACGCTCGGCCGCGCCATCCAGGAGCGCTTCCCGCGCTACTATCGCTATTTCTCGACCACCTCGTTCACCTGGCGCGGCGAGCAGATCCGCAACCACAATCACCTGCTCGGCAGCGTCGAGGGCGTGGACGGCATCAAGACCGGCTACACCCGCGCTTCCGGCTTCAATCTCGTGACCTCGATCCGCCGCGGCAACCGCCATCTGATTGGCGTGGTGCTCGGCGGCCGCAGCGGCGGCTCGCGCGACGCCATCATGCGCAATCTGCTCGCGGAAAATCTCGAGAAGGGCGCGACCGCCCACACTGTCGTGGCGGTGAGCGAGCGCAACAGCGCCGACACCAGCACCGACGTCGCCGATGCTTCGGATACCCCGGCCCGTTCCGCGGCGCCGGTTCAGGTCGCGGCCGCCCCGGCGGCCGAGGCACCCGCGCCGCGTGCCGCCTCGCGCCTGTCGGCCCTTGCAGCTGCGACCGCCGCGATGCCGCCGGCCCAGCCCAAGCCCGAAGCCAAGCCCATGGAGTCCAAGATCGAGCCCGCGCCGCTGACCAATGGCGTGATCTCGAACCAGCCGCTCGCTCTCATTCCGGGTTCGTCCGAGCCGATGAAGCCGGTCCGGGTCAAGACGGTTCAGGTCAAGGCCGGCGCGGTCAAGGTCGCGTCCGCCGCCCCGACGCAGGTCGCGCCGCAGGTCACCAACACGATTCCCCCCCGCGCCGACATTGCCGAGACCTCCGGCGCTGTCGTCGCTAGGGCCGACATCGTCAACAAGCCAGAGTCCGCCCGGGCCGAAGTCGCCCGGACCGAGATGCCGCAACGGCCGGCAGGCTTCGGCACCGGCAACGGTATCCTCGGCGTGCTGCCGGCGACCACCGCCGCTGCCCCCGCGCCCGCCCCGGTTGCCAGGCTCGCCTCCGCCGATCCGTCACCGCAGCCGATCCAGATGAGTGCCACCACCAAGCCGGTTGTCAGCCATAGCGGCTGGATCGTCCAAGTCGGCGCGCTCGAGAGCGAGACCGAAGCCCAGCAGCGAATTGAAGCCGCGCGCAGCTCAGCCCGCGGCCTGCTCAGCAAGGCCGATCCGTTCACCGAGCCTGTTGTCGCCAGGGACAACCGCAAGCTCTACCGCGCCCGCTTTGCCGGGCTCGAGCGGGACCAGGCCGAAGCGGTGTGCAAGGCGCTGAAGCGCGCCGACATCTCCTGCATGACCGTCCGCAACTGATCGTCTGACCCTTCCGAACAAATGCCCGCGCCTTGCGCGGGCATTTGTTTTTGGGGATGAGGTGGCGCTGGAGGCTGTTCCGCGACAACCTCTCGTCAAGGATTTACAGTTAAAACTTTACTCAAGGGATCGACCACGCCGACAATGGCGGGCATCGGGGCGACGGCAGACAGAGCAAGCGGAGTTCACGCGGTACGGGCGTTTGTAGCGTGGTGCCGGAGTTAGCCGTTATGCGTACGAAGCAGAGTATCCTTGGCCTCGTTTACACGGGCAGCGAGGTACGTCGAGCCCCCCTGGTCGGGATGCAGTTTCTTCATGAGGGACTTGTGCGCCCGGCTGATGTCGTCGCGCCCCGCCCCCGGCTGCAAGCCAAGGATCTGATAGGCCTCCTCCGCCGTCATTTTGCCGCTCGACGGCGTGCGGCGCTGCCCCCCTGCCGCGTTGCCCTGCGCGTTCTGACGCCAAGCGGGAAACCGGCGGTCCAGATAGCTTTCAAGTAAGGCCACGCTCTCGGCGTCGAACGCAGGGACCATCGCCAGCAGGCTTGCAAGATCGAACTCGTCGAGACTGCGCCCCGCGTGAGGCCCGGCGACGATCTCGCCCGAGAGCTGGCCGGACTCGTGATCGAGCCGCATGTCCAGGAACTGCGAGCGCACGCGCGAGCTCTGGTTGGGCGAGCGTGCCGCTCCACCGCCGAACAAGCCACCAATATTGCCGAAGCCCGCATTCGCCAACGGCGTCCAGCCGAGCAGTCCGGCACCGAATAGTCCGAGCGGAATCGCCACGGCCAGTTCGCCCCGCAAGCCCGTGAAGGCGGCCACCGCGAGCGCGACCACGCCGCCACCGAACTTGATGGTGCGCGCCAGCACCGCCGGATTGGCGGAGCGGAACATCTGGAGCAGCAGATAGAGCGTGATAACGGCGATAACGCCGGCGATCAGTGTCATGGCGGGAATATAATCGCCCTTCCGGCAAAATGCATTGGCTCCGCCGCGGACCGCGCCGGCCTAAGCGGCTTACTTCATCTGTCCGATCAGCTGCGCCGCGCCGTTCGCCGTCTTCGCCAGTTTCAACAATGCCTCGCGGCCGCCGGCGGCATAGGCCGCAGCGGCCCGCAACAGCTCGCGCAACTGCGCCGCCGCGCCCGGATCGAACCGGCACCAGGCCCCGCCGGTCAGACGCGCGATCTCGCGAAACGCCTGTTCGGCGACCGCATCATGGCCTTCCTGAAACAGGAACACCGGCACCTTGAGCATGCCGAGCTCGCCGGCCTTGGCGCAAAGCGCGTCGACCTTCTCCTCCATGGCATCGCCGACGAACACTACGGCACGCACGCCCGATGCGACCGCCTCGCGCCGCGCGTCGGTCAACACCCTGCCGATCTGGGTGTCCCCGCCGCGACAATCGATCTTGCTCATCAGCGTCGCGAGCTTGCCGCTGTCGGAAATCCACCCCGTGGCACGGCATTCGTTGTAGCCACGATAATAGACAAGCCGGATGTCGAGGCTTCCGAGCACCGCGGCCTCGCGAAACATGTCGGCCTGAAGCGCGCAGGCCATGTCCCAGGTCGGCTGGCGGCTCATTGTCGCATCCAGCGCGAAGATCAAGCGGCCCTTCGCACCAGGCGCATGCGGCGACAGCGCACGCGCCTTGGCGACGAAGGCGGCGACGTCCTCCGAGGTCGAGGTCTTGGCCTGCGGCAACGAGCTGTCATTTTCGGCTCTCGCCGAGACGGCATCGCTATCGCGCGGTTTGATGGGGTCGCCTGACATCTGGGGTCGCACTTGGTCTCACACCACCAATGTGGATAGCGCGCCCTGCCCGGTCAATGTGCAAGGCCTCCGCAGGCGGAAGCCGGCGGAGGCCTTGAGACTTGTTTCCGGCTATGGCGAGCGGATCCGATCAGCTCTTAGCGGGCGCCATCAGAGCGACCGGGCCGGGCTCGAGCACCTTCGGCGGCGACGACGTGGTGTCGACCGGCGCGATCGCGCTGTCGGTGTCGGTGAGGAATTTATCGAGCATGCCCTGGATCGAATTCTTGGCGCCATCCGGGCCGGTGTCGCGCATGTCGTTGTGCTGGAAGTCGGTCTTCACGACCTGAATACCAGCCTTCTCGCACTCTTCGTCGGTCGGGATCACGCCCGGATCGGTCTTGAACTGCGGATCCTTGGAGCGGAACGACAGGATCTTGAACTTGCCGGCGGTGACGAAGGGCACGCGGAGATTGTCCAGCGTCACGACCTTCTTGACCTCGTCCGGATACTGCTTGGCGAAGTACATCGTGATGTCGCCGCCCATGGAATGGCCGACCATCGTCACCCGAGAATAGTCGGCGTTGGGCTGAACCTTCTTCATTTCCTGCATCGCCAGATGGATGTTGGCGACACCGCGCAGGATCTGCGGCAGGCGGCCGACATAGATCTCGCCGGGCTTGGTCACCATCGGCGGATCGGTCGGCAAATCATGCTGCGGGCTGACGACGAGATAGCCGCGGGCCGCGAAGGCGTTGGCGAGGAAGCCGTACTCGGTGTTCTTGACGGTGTTGCCGTGATTGATCACGGCGACCGGCATGGTGATCATGCCGGCATTGGCCTGCATTTCCTTGTCGCGACGGATCGCGATGTCGACAGGCACGGGACGGTTGTCGCGCGAAGCGTCGTAGAAGGTGATGGTTTCGTGCTTGATGGCCCACTTGCTCGCCGTGAAATAAGCGACGCCGCAGAGGGCTCCGACAGAAACCAGAACGGCAATTCCACGCTTCATTTTCGTCCTCAGCCTCAGGTCTTGCGACCTGATCCCTGTTGAAAATCGTGTTGTTCGAGGGGCTCTTCGGCCCCTTCGCGCCTATTCCCTAATATATGTCACAGCGGCGTGACAGGAAGGCCAAATATTGTGAACTGGCAGCCCTTTCATTGTGCGCCGCACACGTTTCTTGGGCATCCCGTTCTCATAAGATTAGATCAGCGTGCAGGTCACCATCCGACGCAACCGGTCTCGATCGGGTTCAATTTCGCGATAATCGTCGGGTGAAAACGGCTAAGCGTGACCGCGGTTCCCGTGGGAACCGGTAACCTTGATCGACTGGAAGTAGCGCTATACCGCCAGGATTACGCGCCGAGGATGTCGTGAACCTCGAGCGGCTTGTCGACCTGGCTGAACCACTCGGCGCGATTGGCTGCACGGCGGCGGCCACGCTCGTCGAGCGGCAGCTTGAGCTGGCGGAGCAGGCTCGTCACCTCTTCCCGCGCGGTGAGATGGCCGAGATTGGGCCGCATCCCGAGCGTGGCTTCGTCGATCTCGTCCAGTGCGGTCAGGCCGCGCGGAAAAAACTCGCGATAGACGACGCGCTCGGCGAAGCCGTCGACGTAGCGGAAGCCGAGCCGCAGCGACAGATCCTTCAGTCCCTCGGCGACGAGTTGCTTGTTGCGGGAGCCGAGCATCGACAGGCGGTTGCGCACCACGATCCAGTCGGTGGTCGAGCCATCGAGCTGGCGGCGCTTGCGCCTGACGTCGCGCACCATCTCGGCATAATGGCTTTCCCCCGTCACCGCGTAATTGGCGGGATCGACGGTGCCGAGCACGTCGAAATCGAGAAAGCTGTCGTTGATCGGGGTGACCAGCGTATCGGCCATCGAATGAGCAAGCCGCATCAGGTAGCTGTCGGTGCCGGGCGTATCGATGACGATGAAGTCGAAATTGCTCTCGACCGCCGAGACCGCCTCCATGAATTGAAGGAACTCGGAATTCTCGTTCTCCGCGACCTGCATGGTCTCGCCGAGCTTGATGCAGCGATGCATCGGCAGCTCGAGGTCGAGCTTGGTGCGGCGCGCCCACGCGGAACGGTTGTTGATGTAGCGGGTGAAGCTTTGCTGGCGGCAGTCGAGGTCGATGGTGGCGACACGCTGGCCGGCCTTCAGGAGCGCAACTGCGATGTGCAGGGCGGTGGTCGATTTGCCGGAGCCGCCCTTTTCATTGCCGAGCACGACGACATGCGCCGAGCCGGATTGGCTTTGGCTAGCCTGCAGAAGCATGGCGATCCTCAACACCCCTGAACAATATCTTCGAGTTGGCCGCGTCTGCGGTCAAGTGAAATGCGTGACAGGATGACGAAATCAGTGCGCTGGTCTTCATCATGAATCGTGTCGCGATGTTGCGTCTGTGATCCAGCCCACGATGGCGCGACATCCTCGCAGCGGGGGATGCTGTGCCGCATGTCGACGCATGGCGTCCACGACCGCCGGTTGTTAAGGTTAGCCGGGCTGCGCGGCAGGCCGCGCCCTCCCCAACCTAGCCGAGTCCTGATGTCACGAAGCCCCTTGATCACCCGCACGGTGCCCGCCCTGCGACGCGCCGTCGACAATCTTCGCAAGCGAAAGGCCACGGTCGCGCTGGTTCCGACCATGGGGGCACTCCATGACGGCCATGTGTCGCTGGTGCGCCTCGCGAAGCGACGCGGAAGCCGCGTCGTTGTGTCGATCTTCGTCAATCCAACCCAGTTCGCCCCGACCGAGGATTTCGGCGCTTACCCGCGGACCTGGAAATCCGACATCGCCAAGCTTGCGGCCGAGGATGTCGACATCGTCTGGCACCCCGGGGTCGAGGCGATGTATCCGGGGGGCTTTGCGACGCGCATTGTTCCGGAGGGGCCGGCACTGGCCGGCCTCGAAGACCGCTTCCGCCCACACTTCTTCGGCGGCGTCGCCACCGTCGTCGGCAAGCTGTTCACGCAATGCCGGCCGGATGTCGCGATCTTCGGCGAGAAAGACTTTCAGCAATTGCGCGTGGTGGCGCAGATGGCGCGCGACCTCGATCTGGGCGTGAAGGTGATCGGCTCCCGCACGGTGCGCGAGCGCGACGGGCTCGCGATGTCCTCGCGCAACGTCTACCTCTCGCCCGATGAGCGGCAGACCGCCACCACCCTCTACCGCGCCATGAAGGACAGCGCCGGGCGGATCCAGGCTGGCGAAGCCATCGCGAGCGCGATGGCGCGCGGCGCCGAGATGATCAAGTCAGCCGGCTTTGCGCTCGACTATTTCGAGCTCCGTCATGCCGAGACGCTGGCGCCGGTCACCTCGCGCGCGGGCGGGCCACTGCGGATTCTGGTCGCAGCCAAGCTCGGCGCGACCCGGCTGATCGACAATATCGCGGTTTAGAGCAGTCCGAGATCGCGCAGCTCGCGCCGCATCGGCTCCGGCATCGCCGCGATGGTGCCGGCGGCGGACTTGCCGAGATCGGGGGGCACGGAATCGTCGGTGAGATAGCGCCAGCCCTGGAACGGACGCATCGGCCGCGGCGACACCGGGATCACTTTCGGCTGCATCACGATCCGGCAGCGGCCGATGCCGTCCTTGTCGCGGAACGGCTCGATGCCGATGATCTTCTCGCGCGCTGCGATCTCGCCCTTGATGACCCAATAGAGCGATCCGCCTCCGAGAATCTCGGCGTCACGCTTGGGCACCATGCGGGTGACGTGGATGTGGTGTTGCGGCAGGCCTTTCTTCTTGGCCGCCTGCATCCGTTCGGCGATCCACCCCTTCAATTCCTTGACGGAGTCGCAGCCGACGGCAAGCTTGATCAGATGAAGTGGCATGGCCCAGCATTAGCGGGCCAGCCACAGGTTTTCAAAGCCGAACTAGTTGTTATCCGCAGCCGCGGGAGCCGAGCCCGGCGGCGGTGCGAGCGGAACCGGCGCAGCTGCGGGCGCGCGCGCAGCCTTCGGCGCCGGCGGCTTCTTCGCAGCCGGTGCTGCGGCCTGCGCCGAGGTCGCAGCCGGGGCGCGCGATGCCGGCGCTGCGGCCGCATTGGCGGCCGGTGCCTGGCGCGTGGCCGCCGTCGGCGGCTCCGGATTCATGATGCTCACCGGCGGCGTCGACGAGGCGCTCGGGAACTCCGCATTGGTCGGCTTGCCCGTCGGCATCGACGCCGGCAGCCCGGTAAGCGCAGCCGTGGCTGGCCCCGCTGGTGCCGCTGCGGGCGCGTTCCAGGTCGGCGCATAGCGCGCGACCAGCATGTCGTAGAGATGCGCGTCCATGTTGGCGGCGACCTGGTGCTGATCGGTCAGCGAGCGGAAGGCGGCACAATCGAACTGGGTGCAGCCGTCGCGCACGACCAGCACCTGGGCAACGAGGCCGTAGCGATCGCGCTCCAGCGACTTGCGCAGCACCTTCGTGTCCGGTGTCAGGCTCTTGTCGGCGGTCGCGGCGTCGCCGAGTGCAGTCAGCCGATCGATCCGGGCCGCCGTATAAGCGACGGCGGCAGCCGCTGCGTCGGGCGCGCCGAACAGCGCCTTCTCGCAGCCAACGGCCACGGCATCACCGGCGAGATCGTCGAGGCAGGACAGCGCCGGCAGGCTTGTATTTGCCACGACTAGCGCGCGCGCTTCACTCGGCGCGGCCTGCCCCACGGGTCCGTAGACCCGCATGGTGGCGGCCACCGCGATGCCGATCGAGAGCAGCGTGATAACGGTCAGCGCACCGTTGGCGACCGATTTCTCGGCGCGCAGCAGCGTGATCAGCAGGATCAATCCGAAGAAGCCGGCAGCCGCCAGCGTCATCCACATCGGAAAGGCCGGCGAGCGCCAGATTTCGTCGAGCGACGAGGCCCATGCCCAGTTCATGCGCGACGTCCCCTCACGCGAGCAGAGAGCGAATGGTCAAAGCGAGCACCGCTATTCGGCAACTGCCCCCCGGCCCAGCTTGTCGAGCCGAAGCGGGCCTTTTGACGGCGGAGGAAGCAGATTCGTCCGCGACACCCATGCGCAGCGCCGTCATCCGTCAGGATTGCGCGAGCTGGCTTTCCTTGGCGACCCGTTCAAAGGCTTCGGTCGAACTTTTGATCCGGTATTGGCAGTCGTCACCGTCCGTCGGCAGCAGGCGGATGATCTCATACGAGCCGCTGGCAGCCGGACGCGCGACGTTGCTGGCCGTGAACAATACGCGCGTTCCAATCGGGAATTTGTGCTTCAACACCCTCTCCATCACTCAAACAACGCCTGCCTCGCCCGTGGTCCCACTGCGAGGCCGGCTGGAAACCCAGCCGCTGTATAGCACGCAGGCGGCGTTTTTGACCAGCCTCATCCGAGCATGGACGTGCCAATTTTGAAGTCTTTTCAGAACGATAACGGGAACACAGCCGGCTTGGACGACCGCTGGAACCAGGCCTCAGGCGCCATGGGGCAGATGGCCCTGCGGGCTCGCCTGATCCACGGCCTTTGGCAGCTCCTGGGCCAGGATCTCGCCCAGCTGGTCGACCGGGATGTTGTAGCGCGCGGCGAGCTGGCGGACGGTGTCGTTGCCGAGCACGGCACGGAGCTGGTCGGCGGAGATCGGCAGGTTCTGGCCATTACCAAGCCAGGACTTCACCTGGTCGCCGAAGCCCGCTTGCTGGAGCTTTGCGACGATCGCGCCCAAGCCGCCCTGGTTGTTGCTGCCGAGCACCTCGTTCATCACGGCCGGCAGGACGGCGGCGCCGAGCTGGCCAAGCGCGCTGCGCAGCGCGGGATTGTTCTCCAGCGAATCCAGAATTCCCATAGCCGTCCCCTCTCCGTTATTCCCTATGATTGAGCGCCGCCAGCGGCCATGCCGTCAAGCTGCGCCCATTCACATTCGCGATTACACGGTCTCGAACTTTTCGATGACAAGTGTTTCGGCAAGCCCATCGCGGGTCCATTCCTGGAAAGCCGGCATCGCCATCATCGTGTCCATGTAGGCCTTGGCCTCCGGCGTGACCTCGATGGCGTAAGTCCGGAAGCGATGCACGACCGGCGCATACATCGCATCCGCCGCGCCGAAGCGGCCGAACAGGAACGGCCCGCCGGCGCCGTAGCGGGTCCGGCATTCGCGCCAAATCTCCTGCACGCGCGCGACGTTGGCCTTGGCGTCCGCCGACAGCGTCACGGCACGCACCGGACGGTGCAGATTCATGCCGCATTCATTGCGCAAGGCCATGAAGCCGGAATGCATCTCGGCGCACACCGAACGGGCAAAGGCGCGGGCCGCAACGTCATCGGGCCACAGCTTCTTCTCCGGGTAACGCTCGGCGATGTATTCGATGATGCTGAGCGAATCCCACACCGTGATGTCACCATCGACCAGCACCGGCACCTTGCCGGCGCGGCTGAAGGACAGGATCTGCTCCTTGTCCGCGGGATTGTCGGTGTAGAGCGGGATCACGGTCTCCACGAACGGGATGTCGTTGGCGCGCAGCGCAAGCCAGGGCCGCATCGACCATGACGAATAGTTCTTGTTGCCGATCGCGAGCTTGAGCGCTGCCATGTCTCTGGTCCTTCCGTAAATCCTCTGCGGCTGCTTTTAACGCCATCGCCTGCCGCCAATCAATCGTTGCCGCACGGGTGCATGCGTGGCAATCGTTGCGATCGTCGCGAGGAGAGAGACATGAGCAGGCATTGGGTCGACATCACCGCCGTCGGCTTCTTCATCATCGAATGGTTGGCCTATGCCGCAACCCTCGAGCATTCCGCCTATGGCCGCGACAGCCTGTCGGCGCGGATGAATCGCTATCGCGAAGTCTGGGTCCGCCGCCTGCTCGACCGCGACGCGCGCATGGTCGACATGCAGATCATGGCCTCGCTCCAGAACGGCACCGCCTTCTTCGCCTCCACCAGCCTGTTCGCGCTCGGCGGCGCGCTGGCGCTGCTGCATGCAACCAACGACGCCATCACCATTTTGGGCAAGCTGCCGATCGACCTCAGCACATCGCCCGCAATGTGGGAGCTGAAATGCGTTGGCCTGGTGCTGATCTGCGTCTACGCCTTCTTCAAGTTCGCCTGGGCCTATCGCCTGTTCAACTACGTCGCGATCCTGTTCGGCGGCATGCCCCCATCTTCCTTGCGCGACACGCCGGAGGCCGAAGCCCACGTCGCCCGCACCTCGCGCGTGTTCGAATCCGCCGGCCGCCATTTCAACCGCGGCCAGCGCGCGTTCTTCTTCGCACTCGGCTATCTCGGCTGGTTCGTCAGCCCCTGGGTGCTGTTCGTGACCACGGCCGCGGTGGTAGTCGTGACCTGGCGACGGCAGTTTGCGTCCAGTGCATGGGCGGCGATGGCGCCGGATCTGGTGGTAGACGAGACGCCGAAGCGCGGGCATTGAGGCACTCGTGTCCCGGACGCGCTGCAGCGTGCAACGCTGCTGCGCAGAGCCGGGACCCAGAAGGCGACACGACGCGATGCCGCGACATGGGCCCCGGCTCTGCAGCGCATCGTCGAAGAGACGCTGCGCTGCGTCCGGGGCACGAGAGCGGAGTGTGTCGCACGGGCCCCCTCCACACCGTCATTGCGAGCGTAGCGAAGCAATTCAGAGCCTTTCCGGGGAGGGATTCTGGATTGCTTCGCTGCGCTCGCAATGACGGCGTATGAGGCAACATGGTTCTCCAAATGACGCTGTCATTCCCCGCGAAGGCGGGGAATCCAGTACGCCGCGGCCTCTCTGCTCGATCACAACCGTCTCGGAGTACTGGATCACCCGGTCAAGCCGGGCGATGACAGCGAGTGTGCAGCTCCAGACACACCTTCGCGGCCTCGCGGCGCAATTCGCCCGAGCTTTGCTTGATCTCTCCAGTTTCTTGCCACCCTCTTGTCCAAGAGGGCGCAGGGAAGGCCGGGTGCTGACCTCGCACCCGCGGTCCGCTGCGCGAAAAGCACACGCAGGAAAACCGCACAGCAGCATACAGGTGGTGCCAATCACTCGGCCTTCCCTGCGCGATGGGTTGACGGCTTATGCCGTGCTCTCCCGGGAGCCGAATTCCTTCTGGCCTCCCTCGCCTCGCGAATTGACGATGCGGTTGACCCGGTTGGGCGCTCCACACCTCCGCGAAAGCTTGGCCGTAGCAACGACGGTCAGGACCACACGGTTTTGCCGTACGCGCGTTCGCCTGATGCCACAGGGTTCGATGGCATCGTGCACGTAGCCATCGAAATGTTGGCGAGACGAACTTGACAGCGCCGCTCGTCCGCACGCCGCTTCGGGCTCACAGGGACTACCCGCCCTGCCCGCACCCCTCGTGCCGACGCTGCCGCGTCCACCGCAAACCCGGCTCGCAATTCGTGACGACGTACGATCGCCCCTCAAGGATGAGCCGGGATAGCGCGACACATACGCTATTTCCGAATTTCGGTAAAGTGGAATATTTTTTTCCGCGCGGATTGACAGCATCCGCTGTGTTTTGCCCGTCGGGCAATTTGAGGACCGCGTGACCAAGGTCACGCGCACCACTCGAGGTCGCGCGACTGAACTGCTCAAGGCTCGAAGCTACCCAGTGCACCGCGCCTCAGCTCTGCGAACCCAGCGCAATCCTGTCTTGTCAGAATCCGGTGCTCTCCATGAACGTCAGCCCTCTGGCGACCGCTACGACCCGAAATCCCCCGGCGTGAATGACAGGTCCATCACCTTCCATTCGTCGTACTTGTCGATAGGCAACATCTTGTAGGGTTGGCAGGCCACCAGCGCGCTCATCGCTGATTTCACGATGGCCACGCCCTTCGCTGACGGCGGGGCTTCGATCAGGATTGGCGGGCGCGCCAGCGTGCCGTCGGTGGCGAGCACCGCGCGCAGCCTGATGCGCACGGCGGCGGTCGGCGCGACCCCCGCTGGCAGTTTCGAACAGCTCCTCAAATGCCGGCGAAGCTCGGCAATAACCTCGGGCGGCAGCTTGGTGCCGATCGAATCCTTGGCATCGCCGCCGTCATCCTTGGGGGCGTCTTTCGGCTCGGGCGGCAATTCGGGCGGCAGGCCCAACATCACGCCGTATTTGATGGTGACGTCGGGCTCCGGCGCCTGATAGACCGGCGGCTGCGGCATTGCGGGCGGAGGCTGCTGCGCCTGAGGCTGAGGCGGCGGCTGTTGCGGCGGCACCTGCGATGGCTGTGGCTGCGGTTGCTTCTGCTGCGGTTCGTGCGAGGCCTGCTTCTGCGTCGACGTTTGCGGGGCCGCCTTCTCCTTGGGCGCAGGCTTCAGCGCGGCGTCCGGCTTGTCCTTGTCGGTAAGGTCCAGCTTCGGCAGCCTCAGTTCGGGGAGCGGCTCCGGCGGCTTCTCCTTCGCCTCCTCTTTAGCCTTCTCTTCGGCCTTTTCCTCTGCTTTGGCCTCCTCCTGCTTCACCTGCTCCGGCGTGACGATGTCGACCGCGACAGTCTCGGGCGGTGCGGAATGAAACGGATGGACCTCGCTGATCACGATGATCAGCGCCACCAGCGTCAGATGCGCGATGGCCGACGCCGCAATGTCCGTCCGTATGATCTTCCGCGGTTCCATCGCCCGATCTTGGGTTGCCGCCCTGCTCCTAGCATACCCAAGTTCCCCCTCAATCCCATTTCGGCGCGAAGCCGAAATCGGTCAGGCGGCCCTTCGGGCGGGCCAGCGCGGCGACCTCAGCCATCTCGTTATCGGAGAGTTCGAAATCGAAGATCTCGATGTTTTCCGACAGGCGCTCGACACGCGAAGTTCTGGGAATTGCGGACACATTCTGCTGCACCAGCCAGCGCAGGCAGATCTGTGCCGGTGTCTTGTGATGGGCGCGACCGATTCCCGCGAGCGTCTGGTCGGCCTTGATGCGGCCCTTGGCGATCGGGCTGTAGGCAACGAGCGCCATTCCATGCTGGTCGCAGGCCGCCCTCACCTTCGCCTGATCCAGATAAGGGTGATATTCGACCTGGTTGCAGACGAGCGGCTCGGGTGACAGCGCGACCGCCTGGTTGATCAACGCCACCGTAAAATTGGAGACGCCGATGTGCCGCGTCAGGCCCATCCGCTTGGCGTGCGCCAGCGCGCCCAGCGTCTCCTCCAGCGGCACATGCGAATTGGGCCAGTGCAGCAGCACGAGGTCGACGGCGGGAAGCCGCAGCCGCACCAGGCTCTCCTTGACCGACCGTTCGAGATCGTGGGGCGCGAAATGGTTGGTCCAGACTTTTGTGGTGACGAAGACGTCGTCGCGGCGAACGCCAGAGGCGCGCAAGCCGTCGCCGACCTCGCGCTCATTGTCATAGACCTGGGCGGTGTCGATATGGCGGTAGCCGAGCCGCAGCGCCTGCTCGACCACGCGCGCGCAGGTCCGGCCGCTCAGCTCCCAGGTCCCGAGCCCGATCGCCGGAATTTTCGCGCCATTGGCCTCGACGAACAGCATGAGGAATCCTCTCTGTTGCGGCAGCCCCTGATGTCATTATGGACCCGGTCCGTCAGAGTGCAACGGAGGACGCCGGCCGCGGGACCTGATCTTAAGCCGCAATGCTAACGGGAGGTTCGCGTCACGCGTTCAGGCTTTGGCCAGCGCCTGGAATACCGTATCGGGGGCATGCGCGATCACGGCCAGCAGTGCGCGAGCGGGTCCGCGCGGGGCGCGCTTGCCCTGCTCCCAATTGCGGATGGTCTCGACGGGGACGCCGAGCTTGGCGGCGAACTCCATCTGGGTGAGACAGGCGCGCCGGCGCAAATCGCGCACCGCGAGCGAACCGGCCTCCGCCGGCGGGGTCACGACCGCAGACGCGAGCGGCTGGACGGGAAACTCTTGCCCGTCGCGCAACTCAACGACCCGTCCGTCCGCCTTCAGCCGCAACCGCATGCTCATTCCCCCAAGCGCGAGAGATCATGCGGCAGCACGCTTAAGGTGGGATTAAAGATGGTCTCGTGCCCCTACTTCAACCCGAACCACAGTGTGGCGATGCCGAGGAAGGAGAAGAAGCCGACGACGTCAGTCACCGTCGTCACGAACGTGCCCGAGGCCACGGCCGGATCGGCCCTGACGCGCTCGAGCGCCATCGGGATCAGGATGCCGCCGAGCGCGCCGGCGATCAGGTTGCAGATCATCGCGAGCCCGATGACGACGCCGAGGCCCGGAATCTTGAACCAGATCACCGCGGCGATCCCGGTGATCACGGCAAAGGCAACGCCGTTGATGAGACCGACCAGCGTCTCGCGGACGACCACGCGCCAGGCGTTGGAGGAACCGAGCTCGCGGGTCGCGAGCGCGCGCACCGCGACCGTCATGGTCTGGGTCGCGGCATTGCCGCCCTGGCTCGCGACGATCGGCGCGAGCACGGCGAGCGCGACCATCTGTTCGAGCTGGCCCTCGAACAGGCCGAGCACGGAGGACGCAAGAAAGGCGGTCGCGAGATTGATCAGCAGCCAGTTGAAGCGCGCGCGCGCGATGGTGAGAAACGTGTCCGACAGCTCTTCGTCGCTGGTGACGCCGCCGAGCGCCTTGAGGTCCTCGTCCGCCTCCTCCTCGATGACGTCGACGACGTCGTCGACGGTGATGACGCCGACGAGACGGTCATGGGTGTCGAGCACCGGCGCTGCGACGAGGTTGTACTTGCCGAACATGCGCGCCACCTCCTCCTGGTCCTCCAGGACGGAGACGCGGCGACGATCCTCGTCGGTCAGCTCGGTCAGCGGCACCGGGCGGCGCGCGCGCAGCAGCACATCCAGCGGAACCGCGCCCTGCCAGTGCTGGTCCTTGTCGACGACGTAGATCTCGTAGAAGCGGTCCGGCAGATCGGGCGTATCGCGCATGTAGTCGATCGCCTGCCCGACCGTGAAATCCTGCGGCACGGCGATGAACTCGGTCTGCATGCGCCTTCCGGCCGAGTTTTCCGGATACAGCAGGCTGCGCTCGAGCGCGACGCGCTCCCGCAGCGGCAGCTTCTCGAGGATCTCCTCCTGCTCCTCCTGGTCGAGAGTTTCGAGCAACTCGACCGCATCGTCGGATTCCAGTTCGCGGACGCCCTCGGCGACCGTCTCGGGCAGCAGCTCGTCGAGGATCTCCTCGCGGACGGCCTCGTCAACCTCGTTCAGTGCGGAAAAATCGAAGTCGCGGCCTGTCAGCTCGACCAGGCGGACACGGTCGTCGGGCGCGAGCGCCGCAATGAGATCACCGAGATCGGCCTCGTGCAGATCGGCGACGCAGGCGCGCAGCGCGGTGCTGTTGGCGGCCTCGATCGCATGGGCAATTTCCTCGACGAATTCGTGCCGAATTTCGCCGTCTTCATTGCGCATCGGGACATGATCGAGTACCAAGGTCTCGGCGGAAGCGGCGTCATCCATATGTTCATCCATGGAACGCCTCGATGTTTGACAGGTTGACGGTTTGAGCTGACGGTCAGGCAATACCCACAAGGCAATCGCAAGCGCAATGGCAAAGATGCATCGACCGAAATGGACCTCGATCATTGTGGGCCCGGCTCTCGCTGCCCTCGCCGCGATCGGCTCAGTCGAGGCCGCCGACTGCCCACGCAACGATACGCTCGGCACGTCGCGGGTGCTGAGGGTCGATGCCAAGACGACCCCACGCGTCGGCTTGAAGAGTTTTCCGCAGACGCTGCCGCTCGCAGATCACGAGGTGGTGCTGACCTTCGACGACGGCCCGCGTCCGCCGACGACGTCAAAGGTGCTGGCGGCGCTGGCGCAGGAATGCGTGCGCGCGACCTTCTTCCTGGTCGGCCGGAGCGCCGCCGAATATCCTGACTTGGTCAAGCGCATCGCCCGCGAGGGCCACACGGTCGGCCACCACACCTGGTCGCATCCGCACATGGCGCGGATCCCGGCCGATGCGGCGAAGTACGAGATCGACCGCGGCATCGCCACCGACGAGATGGCGCTGCACGGGGTCTCGACGACGACGCCGTCGACGCCGTTCTTCCGCTTCCCCTATTTCGAGTCCACGCCGGCCCAGCTCGATCTGCTGCAGTCGCGCGGCATCGTCGTTTTCGGCGCCGATCTCTGGGCCAGCGACTGGAACGACATGACGCCGGATCAGGAATTGAAGCTGATCACCGAGCGCATCGCCGCCGCCGGCAAGGGCATCATCCTGTTCCACGATGCCCAGGCGCGTACGGCGGCCATGATGCCGGCCTTCCTGCGGTATTTGCGGGAGAACGGCTTTCACGTGGTCCACATCGTGCCGGCGGACACATCACAGAAGAACGCCGACGCGCATTGATACCGGAATGTCACGCCTGACCAAAATGGGGTGATTTGAGCCTTATTAACATTCTGTTCATGCTACGCCATGCAATGATCGAGGGGACCTTGGGCGGGAAAGGTCTTTGCGCCTGAACCGTTTCCTGATGTCTCCGACCTACTATGGCGGCAAACGCAGATGAAGGCAGACCGGGTTCATGATCGGCAGTAGCGTTGTTTTTCGGACGCGATCGTGGACCGTCCTGCTTCTGGGGTCGCTGACCGCGGCGTCGCCGGCGGCCTTCGCCGTCGAATGCCCTGGCCATCCCGACGCCATCGGCACCTCCCGCACCCTCGTCGTCGACCCGCGCGAGCATCCGCGCATCGGCACCATGCAGTACCGCGAGACGCTGCCGCTGAAGGACCACGAGGTGGTGCTGACCTTCGACGACGGTCCGCTGCCGAAATATTCCAACCAGGTGCTCAAGATCCTCGCCGACGAGTGCATCAAGGCGACCTTCTTCACCATCGGCGAACAGGCCAAGGCGAACCCGGAAGGCGTGCGCAAGCTGGTCGCGGCGGGCCACACTGTCGGCACGCACAGCATGACCCATCCGCTGACATTCGACAAAATGCCGATCGAGAAGATCGAGGCCGAGGTCAACGGCGGTATCGCGTGGACATCGGCGGCGATGACCGAGCCGTCATCCCAACTTGCGCCCTTTTTTCGCATTCCCGGTCTGATGCGCGCCGAAGGCGTCGAGAACTATCTGATCTCGCGCGGCATCCAGGTGTGGAGCGCCGACTTTCCGGCGGACGACTGGCGGCATGTGTCGCCCGATCGCGTCTACCAGCTCGCAATCCAGCGGCTGGAGGCCAAGGGCAAGGGCATTCTGCTGTTGCACGACATCCAGGCGCGCACCGTCGCGGCCCTGCCGAAGATCATCCGCGAGCTGAAGGCGCGCGGCTATCGCATCGTGCATGTGGTGCCCGCGACCGCCGACCAGCCGGCGACGCCGACCACGGCCGTGGAGTGGCTGTTGCATCCGCCGACGGAGACGACGCCGATCGCGCGCTGGCCGTCCGTGCCGAACTTCGTGTTCGCGCAGACCGCGACACTGCCTGCGCCCGGCCTCGCCGATCTCAACGCGCAGACCGCGCACCAGCCGCTGGTGCTGCCGCGCAGGACCATGGCGCAGGCCGATGTCGCCACCACCCTGCCCGCGCCCGGGCGTGATCTGTTCGCGATCCCCGAGGGCTCGGTCGAGGTGCTGCTGTCGACGACCTTGTCGCGACGGGCCGCAATCCGGCTCGCGATGGCAGCCGACGCACCGCACGCCGGCAAAGGCAAGGCGGCGAAGATACAGGCACGGCGAGCCGCCCATGCTGCACACGCGGCGCCGAAGCACGCAGCTCAAGCCACGAGCACGGCGCCGCGCCCGACCCGGGTCGCTAACAGCGTGAAGAAGCGCGCCTGAGTAAAAGCCGTTACTGCCGCATGATGTTGGCGACGCAGAGCAGCACGATCAGCGCCAGGAAGAACAGGTCCATATAGGACTTGAGCTCGCCGTCACGGCGCAGCCGGGCCACGTCGGCCACGACCTGCTTGCGCGCGCTGGTTCCGCCCGAGCCGTCATTGATCGGCGCCTGCAGCCGCTTGGTCTCTGCCTCGAGCTTCTCGATCTTCTGGAAGAAGTAGAACGCGCGCAAGGTCGAGGCCGCGCGCATGCCGGAATAGACCAGCACCAGGATCGCGAGGATCGCCCGGTTCTGATACTTCTCCATGAAGTTCAGGCTGAAATAGACCAGCGCCATGAACGCGAAGTTGGTCAGGAAGCGGTAGACGAAGCTTAGAAAGACCATGCTGGCTCCAGCCGAGAGAGGTCGCGCGAGGCCCGTCTACGCCAACTTTTCAACAAGGATACCATCGCCCGCGTGCCGCCGCCTTTTAGCCACGCGCCGCCATAATGCAAGTGAGAGCCGCCGCCGCGGCTCGATGGAGATTCAACCGAAGCTACGGTAGACTGCTGTGGCCGCCACACGCGAGGATTCCGGATGCCGAAAAAGGGAATCACGGGCCACGACGACTGGGTCCTGACCGAGGCGCTCGCAACCGCGCTGGTCGCGCTGGAGCAGCTCGAGGCCAAGCACCAGCCGAGCGCGCATATGGACGACATCCGCAAGCTGCTGGCGAACGGCAAGGAGCCGGCGGCGGTGAGCCTGCACCTCGCCCAGGCCAAATGCCGCCTGTTCCCCGGCCTCGACCCGCTTGAGATCTACCGGGAATACGGGATCGGCGAGGAATATGGCTAGGAGATCGGCGCGCCCTCCTGCGGCGGCCGCTTTTGACGTCATTTCAATGAGTTGATGGCGGTCCTTCAGGCTCAGCATTTGGCTAAGCTGCAAGAGGCGTGCATTAATCGAAACCACACCATGACCAATGGGTGAGGTGCGACTTTCTCCAAGATCGATTCAATTTGAAGGAACGGCTTAGCGGCATCGCGAAGTCTGTCTGCGAGCCTCCCATCCGGGCGTCGATGGGGGACGGGCATGAACGGATTCTGCAGGGAGCAACGCAAGCGCATCGCACGGCTTCGCCGATGGCTGACGGCTGCCGCCGCCCTCGCCGCGACCGTCGTGCTGGATGGCGAGCCGGCCCACGCCTTCCTCGCCCGCCCGACGCTGTTCGCCGCGATCGGGAATGCCACCAAGGCGCCGAACGGATGGTTGCAGCTCTGCGCCGCCAATGCCGAGGAGTGCAAGCCGACGGCCGACCAGGCGCGCGAGATGACGCTGACGCCGGACCTGCTCCAGCAACTCTACGAGATCAACAAATACGTCAATGACCGCGTGATCTGGACCAGCGATGCCGAGCTTTACGGCGCGACTGAACGCTGGGCCTATCCGCTCGACCGCGGCGATTGCGAGGACATGGTCCTGCTCAAGCGGCGGATGCTCACCAAGGCCGGGTGGCCGCAGGGCGCGCTGCTGATCACCATCGTCGAGGAGCGTGGCCAAGGGAGCCAAGTGAGCCAAGGGAGCCAAGTGAAGACGCGTCACGCCGTCCTGACCGTCCGGTCCGACCGCGGCGAAATGATCCTCGACAACCAGACGCCGGAAATCCTGTTCTGGTACGAGACCAGCTATCGCTATCTGTCACGGCAGAGTGCGGCGGATCCGAACGTCTGGGTGTCCTACGGCGCCGAGCAGGCCAAACCGGCAATGCCGGTGGTGGCCTCGCCCATCCCGGTGTCTGGCCCCTCGGCGCTCGACTTGCCTCCCCCCTTGGGGATCAAGCCCTAGCCCTTTTCGGGACGCCGAAGCCGCGGCTCGTGCCGTGCACGAAGCTCCTCTTCGTACTTCAGCTTCTCCAGCAAAATGTCAGTTACAAGACGTCGCAGTTGGGCGTTTTCGAGCTCCAGCCGCTTGATGGCATCGTTGGACGAGGCATCGCGCGGCGCGCTCAAGCCGCTGACGATTTCGCTGGTCGCGCTATCCATCCCCGGCTCCGGGGATTTGATCATCTTCTTCCAGCGATGATAGGTCATGATGCTGACGCCGAGCGCTTTCGATATCTCGCGCTGGGTCTTGCCTCTGGCCGCGAGTTGATCCGCCTGGGCCAGCTTGTCCGAAATTTCCCGCGAATCGTGTCTCCTGCCGACCATCTCGCCCTCTTTGGCCAATGTCCCGCCTCACCCTAGTAAGCGCGATTAGTTAGCCTTTTCAACATAGTTATGAAAAGCCGGGTGCGTTCACGACGCCAGCCCTGGCGCGGATCGACCGCTTAGTAAGGCCTTCGCGCCGCCGTTGAATTGCCGATGGCTAACCCGCGTTCGCCTGAGGCCCCCCGTGTCCGCGTTACCACACACCGGAATCCTCCCCAATTCCACCTACAGCGCCCGGGAACCTGGTCTGATCCGCCCGCCGCATGAGGGCTATCACCAAACCGTATTTCTCAACCCGGAGGCATTGGATTACGTCTCGTTTCCGACCCACAAGGTGGGCGGACCGTATCGAAAGTTATGACGATGGACTGACGGATGGAGGTGAGGCCGATGGTGACGATGCCGAGGTGATCAAGCTGCCGAAGGCCAAGAGGAAGTCGTCCGCCAAGAAAGGCGGTGCAAAATGACCTCTCTCAAGCAGAGGCGAGTGCCGTATATATCCACCACGACGAACTGAGCGCTTTGTGACGCATGCTGGAGCGATTGCAGGCGGACGTTTGCGTCCAATGGCACCGACGTCTGGAACGACCAGGAAGGCTACAGCGCGCGAGCCGGCAGGCCCGCCTGATACGCCTCGTAGGAGCGCTTCAAGCCGTCCTCGAGCGACGTCGTTGCGCGCCAGCCGAGCTTTGTCAGCCGGCCCACATCAAGCAGCTTGCGCGGCGTACCGTCGGGGCGCGATGTGTCGAAACTGATCTCGCCGCGATAGCCGACGATCTCGGCGACCACGCGCGCGAACTCGGCGATGGCTATGTCCTCGCCGGTGCCGATATTGATCAGGTCCGTACCCGAATAGGTCTTCATCAGGTGCACGCAGGCATCCGCCATGTCGTCGACATAGAGGAACTCGCGCCGCGGCGTGCCGGTGCCCCAGACTGCGACGGACTTCGCGCCCGACAGCTTTGCCTCGTGAAAGCGCCGGATCAGCGCGGCAACGACGTGGCTCAATTCAGGGTGATAATTGTCGCCGGGGCCGTAAAGATTGGTCGGCATCACGCTGATGAAGTCAGAGCCATACTGGCTGCGATAGGCTTCCGCCATCTTGATGCCGGCGATCTTGGCAATGGCGTAAGGCTCGTTGGTCGGCTCCAGCGGGCCGGTCAGCACGGTGTCCTCGCGCAAGGGCTGCGGTGCGAGCTTCGGATAGATGCAGGACGAGCCGAGAAACATCAGCTTCTCGGCGTTGTTTTGATGCGCCGCGTGGATCACGTTCGCCGCGATCGCGATGTTGTCGTAGATGAACTCGGCGCGCAGCGTGTTATTGGCGACGATGCCGCCGACCTTGGCCGCAGCGAGGAAGATCACCTGCGGCCGCGCCGTCGCGAACCAGTCGAACACGGCGGCCTGGTTGCAGAGATCGACCTCGCGCCGGTCGACCGTGACGAGCTTGACGTCCTCCCGCGCCAGCCGGCGCGCAATCGCGGCGCCGACCATGCCGCGATGGCCGGCGACGTAGACGCTCTTGCCCTTCAGCTCAAACGGTACGCTTGCCANNNNCNNNGTCCCGTTTNGCNTCNGCCAGATCGCTTGCCATCATCTCCGCGACGAGCTCTGCAAAGCTCCGCTTCGGCTTCCAGCCGAGCACCTGGCGCGCCTTGCTGGCGTCGCCGACGAGCAGATCGACCTCGGTCGGGCGGAAATAGGTCGGATCGATCTTCACCAATGTCTTGCCGCTCTTGGCATCGACGCCNGTCTCGTCGACGCCCTTGCNGCGCCATTCGACGCGGCGGCCGACCTGCGCGAACGACAGCTCCACCATCTCCCGCACCGAGCGCGTCTCGCCGGTGGCGAGCACGAAATCATCGGGCTTGTCGGCCTGCAGGATCATGTGCATGCCCTCGACGTA
>NZ_AXAY01000023.1 GCF_000473045.1 Bradyrhizobium sp. WSM3983
TGAGCTGCTGCCGGTTTGATGGACACCAAGATTGGGTGTTTCATGAAGCCGGAGGTTGTCATGCAGAGACGGAAGTTCAGTCGAGAGTTCAAGGTTGAGGCGGTCAAGCTTGTCAGGGAGCGCGGGGTGTCGGTGGCGCAAGCGGGCCGAGACCTGGGCGTGCATGAGAACGTGCTGCGCAAATGGGTGAAGGAGTTCGGCTCCGACCCTGTGCAGGCCTTCCCCGGCCACGGGCAGATGAAGCCTGAGCAATTGGAAATCGAGCGGCTGCGGCGCGAGGTCACCAAGCTGAAGGCAGAGCGGGACATCCTAAAAAAGGCCGCTGCCTACTTCGCGAAGGAAGCGACATGAAGTTCGTCTTCATCGCGAAGCACCGGAATATCTGGCCGGTGGCATGGCTATGCGAAGCAATGGGCGTGTCGCGGTCGGGCTTCCATGCCTGGCTGAACCGATCGCCCAGCGCCAGATCCCGAAGCGACGAGACGGTAGGCCAGCGGATCAAGGCAAGCTTCCTTGCCAGCGACCGGACCTACGGCGCACGGCGCGTCTGGAGAGACCTTCTGGCGGACGGCGTCGACTGCGGTCTGCATCGGATCGAGCGGCTGATGCGCCTGCAGGCCTTACGGGCGCGGCCAAGGCGCCGGCGCCTGCCGAAGGACGAAGGCAATCGCCAGATAGCGAACGTGCCGGCGAATCTTCTGGATCGTCAGTTTGTGGCCGAGCGGCCGAACCAGAAGTGGATCGCCGACTTCACCTACATCTGGACCGCCGAGGGCTGGCTCTATGTGTCGGCCGTGATCGACCTATTCTCGCGCCGGGTGGTCGGCTGGTCGATGAGCGCCAGCATGACAGCTCAGTTGGTTGCGGACGGCCTTCTGATGGCCATCTGGCGGCGCGGCAAGCCGGATGCCTTGATGCATCATTCCGATCGCGGCAGCCAATACGTCAGCGAACAGTTCCAGCGCTTGATGGCTGACAGCGGCATCGTTTGCAGCATGAGCCGGTCCGGCAATGTGTGGGACAACGCCGCGATGGAGAGCTTCTTCTCGTCGTTGAAGACCGAGCGCACCGAGCGCAAGACCTATCGAACCAGGAACGAGGCAAGAGCAGATGTGTTCGACTACATCGAGCGGTTCTATAACGCCGTCCGGCGTCATTCGACGATCGGATACCTCAGCCCTGTTGAGTTCGAGCGCAAGGTGGGATTAGCTTAACCGGGTGTCCATCAAACCGGCAGCAGCTCAAGTAGCACCATGGAACGGCTGGCGGCGACCAGGTTTGCACCGTCCGCAGAGCTTGTTTCATACCCCGCGGACAGCGCACCTTTGTGATGGGTAGCGGGGGCTGGACGGCAAGCGCGATGGCGCTGATCGCCAATATTGCAAGGACCAGAACAGTACGTCAGGCGCGGAGGCGACTCTGGCTATTAGTATGTAAGGCGGATTTGCAGTTCCAACCACGTATGCGGCGGGCGCCATCGCTTCCTCGAGCCGCTGATCACTGCCTTTGCATCGATGGCAGATGGTGGTTACGGTTTTCAATGCACAGAGGCGATCAGAGGTTCGGCCCTCAAGCGGCTCGAGCAGTCGGAATTTTCACGGTCGGCGCAACGAGATTTTTGTCCGCGGCACGTCGCGAGCCGACGGGCATCGTGTTGCACGGCGTCTCGCCGGAAATCAGCTTGAATTGTTTCAGCGATCGTCCCTACGATGCAAACCGAAGAACGCCTTCTTGCTGCGCGGCGGCGGCCAACACGGAAATCGCCCGCGCCGCAGCCCGCTTCGGGAAATGGAGTTGTGCTTGGATTGGAACGATCTGCGTTACTTCTTGGCCGTGGCCCGGCTTCACAGTCTGACGGAAGCGTCCCGGGAGCTGAGAGTGAGCCAGGCGACGATCGCACGTCGGATTGCGGCTCTCGAACATACCATCGGAAGAGGTCTCTTTACCAAGCGCCACGACGGATACAGCTTGACGACCGCAGGCGAAGCGTTGTTCGAACCCGCTGAGCAGGCGGAGGCCCATCTTCTGTGGTTGGAACGGGGGGCGGCCTTCCCGGCGGAGAGCCTCGCCGGGATCGTCCGCTTGGCGGTTCCGGAATTGCTGGGCCAACACTTTATCATTCCTTCTCTTGCCACTTTCAGCGAGCGCCATCCCTCCATCCGGCTGGAGGTCATCGCTGACGTGCGCCCGATGCGCTTGAGCAGGCGTGAAGCCGACGTTCTCGTGCGTCTTGTGCATCCAACGCAAGGAGACTACCTGGTCCGCCGGGTAGGCCGCATCGCGCTCGCGCTGTATGGTTCGCCGGCGTATCTGGCGGCGCACGGCTCGCCCGCGGTGCCGTCAGATTTGCTGACTCACCGCATGATCGGCTGGGAAGCCGAACTCGGATTCTTGCCATTCTCTCGTTGGCTGCTGGACGCCTTGCCCGAAACGAACGTGGTTTTCCGCGCCCACACCATGAGCGCACAGTTGGCGGCGGTCGAAGCCAATCTCGGTCTCGCTGTTTTGCCGGCGTTCGTCGCCAAGAAATTCGGGTTGGTCCGGGTCCTCAAGGAGGAGGCTCCGTTCTCCTCCGACATATGGATGTTGCAGGCGCCGGGCTCTAGTTCGTTTGCTCGCGTGAGGGTGCTTGCCGACCATGTCGCGGAGGCGCTTCAGCAATCCTCGGCCGAATTCATGGACCTCGGCTAAGGGCTCTCTGGCGCCGTTCCACGACCGAATGCCCGCCGCGCTTTTCAATTTTGAAAAACGCTTTTGCGTGATTGCCGCTGGTCGGTCAGGCAAAAGAGCAGAAAAACGTCTTCGGCAGTTTTCTGGAGCATTTTTGAAATGACCACCACCGCGCACGCCTTCAAGTTTTCTCGTACCGGGGGCCCCGACGTACTCGAATGGGTCTCGGACCAGGTTCCTCCGCCTGCGGAAGGACAGGTGCAGATCCGCCACGAAGCGATCGGTGTCAATTATATCGACGTCTATCATCGTTCCGGGATATATCCCCTTCCGCTACCCAGTGGCATCGGCGTCGAGGGAGCCGGCACGATCGAAGCGGTAGGCAGCGGAGTCTCTGACTTCGCCGTAGGCGACCGCGTTGCCTATGCCGGTGGCCCTCCCGGGGCGTATGCCACGGTCAGAAACGCACCTGCCGCCCGGGTTGTAAAGCTCCCAGCGGAAGTGTCCAGCAAGGCGGCCGCGAGCCTTACCTTCAAAGGTTTGACGGTCGAATATCTCATCCGGCGCTGTCACCAGGTGAAGGCCGGGGACTTCGTCCTGTGGCACGCTGCTGCCGGCGGTATTGGCCTGATCGCGTGCCAGTGGCTGAAGGCAATGGGAGCAACTGTCATCGGCACGGTCGGAAGCGAAGAGAAAACGAAGCTCGTGCGCGCCAACGGCTGCGATCATCCGATTGTCTACACGAAGCAGAGCTTCGTCGAGCAAGTGAAGGAGATCACGAAGGGCGAGGGCGTCGCGGTCGTCTACGACTCGGTCGGAGCGCAGACGTTTGGAGGTTCGCTGGATTGCTTGCGGATGACCGGCACTTTGGTCAGCTTTGGCACCTCCTCGGGGCCGGTGCCGCCGTTCGATCTGGGTGTGCTTGGCGCGAAAGGCTCGCTTTTCGTGACGAGGCCCTCCATCGCGCATTACACGGCGAAACGCCCGGATTTGGAAAAAGGCGCTGCGGCGGTGTTCGAGGCTATCGAGAGCGGAACGATAAAGGCCGCTGGGGTTACGGAGTACTTGCTGCCTGACGCTGCTCAGGCGCATCGGGATCTTGAGGCCAGGAAGACTTCGGGTTCCCTGATTCTACTTCCCTGATCCTTGTGAATGAGGGAAGCACTTAGTCGAAAGGAAGTAGCCGTATTCGGTCGATGGCGGCACCAGCTCCGGGCCATCCCGTTCGGAGGAGGAACAAATGAAGGCGGTTCTTGTCGAACAATTCTCGCCGGTTCAGTCGCTCCGTATCCAGGACGTCCCGACCTCAGATCTGCCCCGAGGACGCGTGCGCGTTCGGATCAAGGCCGCCGGCATCGGCTTCGTCGACGGTCTTAAGGTGCAGGGGCTCTATCAGACCAGAGATCCGCTTCCCTTCGTTCCTGGGATGGAATTTGCCGGTGTGGTGGATGAGATCGGCGAAGCTGTTTCTCGGGTAGCGGCGGGCGATCGGGTCTTCGGACTGGTTTCAAGGGGAGCGTTGGCCGAAGAGATCGTGGTGCCGGAAAACGAGCTGTTCAGAATTCCCGAGAACCTCTCTTTCGTTCAGTCCGCCGCGATTCCTGTGAACTATCTCACCGCGACCTATGGCCTCCAAGAGCGGGCGGCGCTGCGCGGGGGAGAGATCCTCCTGGTGCTCGGAGCGGCAGGCGGAACGGGGACCGCGGCGATCAAGGTCGGGAAGAGTTTGGGAGCGCATGTGATCGCCGCCGCTTCGTCGGAGGAAAAGCGATCGTTCGCATGTTCGCAAGGAGCGGACGCTGCAATCGACTATACGCTGGAGAATTGGCGGGAGACGTTGAAGTCGCTCACCCAGGGACGCGCAGTGAACGTCGTTTTCGATGCGGTCGGCGGTGAAATCTCGCCCGTTGCCTTTCGCACGCTGGCCTGGAAGGGGCAGCATCTTGTCGTCGGGTTCGCTGCCGGAAAAATCCCAGCCCTTCCGTTCAACATCGCCCTCTTGAAAGGAGCCTCGCTCACTGGCGTCGACAGCGCTCAAATTCGAAAATTTGAGCCGGACGTCTACGACCGACTGATGCAGGATGTTTGCGTCGCCTTGGAAAGGCGGTCGCTCGAGCCGCCGCCGACGCACACGTTTTCCTTCGCGAACTTCCAGGAGGCGTTCGAAACGATGAGTGCGCGTCGCGCGAGGGGAAAGATAGTCGTCGAAGTGGCCGACTAGGAATACGTCCTTCAGCGAATAATGCAGCTCGGTCGGTGTGCAAGCGGTGTTCAGACGAAGGTCTCGCTCAAATGCCGATCGCCGTCTTTCATCTTTGCCCACGCTCGTCGGATGGAAGAATCCGCCACAAGTGCAAAACTATTTTTCACTTTTTTTGATGGCCCCCGCACGAAAACAGGACGAATGAAAGCCCGCGATTATCGTCAAGATCGTGAGGTATTCGTGCTCGGGAGTTGTTGATGGCGACCTACCTGATTTGTCACGGAGCTTGGGCCGGTAACTGGGCGTGGAAAAGGATCCGTGACATTCTTCGCACCGAAGATCACGAGGTTCTCGTTCCGACTTATACCGGCCTGGGCGAGCGCGCCCATCTCACCAACCCGCTGGTGGATCTCGAAACTCACATTCAGGACGTGAGGAACGTGATCGAGTACGAGGATTTGACCGACATCATCCTGGTAGGTCACAGCTACGGCGGAATGGTCGCCACGGCGCTCGCCGATCGCATCCGCGAGCGAGTCAGACAGATGATCTACGTCGACGCCTTCGTACCGCAGGACGGAGAGTCTCTGTACGATCTGACGGGCGGCGAATCCAGCTTTGCCGCTCCCATCGAAGGATGGCTGATCCCGCCGGTGGCCTTGGCGCCGGATACGTCCGCAGAGGACATCGCCTGGACGACGCCCTTGCGCCGGCATCAGCCCGTGCGGACGTTTTCACAACGGCTGCGACTGTCGCACACGAAACCTGCTTCTCCGCGGTCCTACATTCACTGTACCCGGAAAGCGAATAAGGATTTCTTTCGCCAGTTCGCCGACCGGTTTTCTCAGGATCCTGAATGGGCGTTCCATGGGATCGACGCCAGTCACAGTCCGAACATCACCAATCCGCGGTTGCTCGCGCAATTGCTGCTCTCGTATGCGCCGGCTCCATTACCGTGATCCAGTTTTTACGAGGTCGGACCGACAGGGCCGCCGAGCGAAACTCGTTCCTGCGACGAGGCGATCGACGTTCGGGTCGGTGACGGCGGCCCTCATAGAGGGCTCCTCCCTCTGACTCCGCTCTCGCACCGTCGGTGCGGGAGCGGTTCTTTGCATCACCCGTCTAGCGGACGAGATTGACCGTGATGTTCTTCGTCTGCGTGAAGCTGTCGAGCATCGCGGCGAGGGAGAATTCGCGG
Source organism: Bradyrhizobium sp. WSM3983 (assembly GCF_000473045.1). Classification (GTDB taxonomy): domain Bacteria; phylum Pseudomonadota; class Alphaproteobacteria; order Rhizobiales; family Xanthobacteraceae; genus Bradyrhizobium. The sequence goes on from NZ_AXAY01000023.1 coordinate 6,072, forward strand.
CCGAGCCCGCTCTGCTTGTACCCGCCGTAGGAATGGCCGGGCATTTGACCGCCGCCCTGATTGACCTGTACCCATCCGGACTCGATGTCGCGCGCGGCGCGCAAAGCCTTGCCGATGTCGTGCGTCCAGACGTAGGCGGCAAGACCGTAATGGGAATCGTTGGCCATCCGGATTACGTCGTCCTCGTCTTCCCAAGGGATTGCGACCAGCACGGGCCCGAAGATCTCCTCTCGGGCCAGTCGCCAGTCGTTCGTACCTTGCGCGAAAATCGTCGGACGCAAGTAATAGCCGTCCCCGAGGGACTTGTCGTCGCGTGGGTGGCCGCCACAGAGCAGCTTCGAGCCGCTCTGCTTCATGCCGTCTTCGATGTAGCCGCAGACCTTGTTGTACTGGCGCTCGTTGATGATCGCACCGACGTCGCTCTCCTCGGCCAGCGGGTCGCCGACGCGCAGCTTCGAAGTCGCCTCGACAAGACGTTCGAGAACGTTGTCGTAGATCTTGCGGTGAAGGAACAGGCGGGACCCGGCCGTGCAGGATTGACTTTGACGGGTGAAGCGCATCGCGGCGACGAGCCCTTCTATGACCCAGTCGTCTGTCGCATCGGGGTAGACGATCGACGGACTCTTGCCCCCCAGTTCGAGCGAGACCGGCAGCACGCGCTTCGCCGCGGCTTCCATGACCAGCTTGCCGACCGCCGTCGAGCCTGTGAACGAGAGCTTGGCGACGAGCGGATGATTGAGGAGCGGCGCGCCGCATTCCTGGCCGGTGCCGGAAAGCATGCTCAGCGTGCCGGAAGGAAGGACGTCGGAACAGATCTTGGCGAGCTCCAAAACCGCGAGGGGAGCGTCCTCTGCTGTCTTCATCACCACCGTGTTGCCGGCGCACAGAGCGGGGGCGATCTTCAGCGACGCCAGCAGGAACGGCGCGTTCCAGGGGATCACGGCGGCCACGACGCCAAGGGGCTCGCGCTGCGTGAAGCTGAGGAGGTCATGGCCAAGAGGAAGAGTTTCTCCCTTGAGCTCAGAGGCCAACCCGCCAAAGTACCGGAAGATGTCGGCAGCGATCTTGATTTCGGGGCGCGCCTGCGTCCTCAGCGCGTTTCCGGTCTCCTCGGCGACCTGTCGCGCGAGGTTCTCATGCTCGGCTTCGATCTTTTCGGCGATGGTCTGCAGCAGGCGACCGCGTTCGCGAGGGGGCGTCCGTTTCCAGGATGCGAACGCCGCGTGGGCCTTCTTGACCGCGAGGTCGACATCCTCGGCGCCGCCGCGCGGCACCGTCGCGATGATCTGGCGGCGTCCCGGATTCTCCACGGCGATGGTTTCGCCGGATGCGGCGGGCACCCATTCGCCGCCGATCAACATGAGTTGGCGCCGTACCTTTTGATCGTTGACGACGGTGTTCATGACGTCCTCCTTTTTTCTCGTTCGAACTTCCATCTCGGACGGATCGGTCGCGAAAGACTCTCAAGCCCGCCGCCGCATATCGGCGACCAGATCGGCGAAAACACGCCCGCCGATGCTGATGTGATCGCGCATGGCGGCGGCTGCCGCATCACCGTCGCCCCTCGAGATCGCCTGAACGATCTGCGCGTGATCGGAGAACGATTGGCGTATCCGTCCGGCCTTCGTGAAGGGATACCGGCGATATACGCGAAGGCGGCTGCGCACGTCCTTGACGCTCGTTTCGAGGTAGTCGTTGCACGAACCTCGGTAGATCAGTTCGTGGAATTCCTTGTTGATGGCGTCGTACGCCTCGAAATCCTCGGCGGGGATGCAGGCCTCGCTGCGGCTATGGATCCTGGACAGTTCGCTCCGGTCCGACGCCGACATGCGGTTCGCCGCGAGCTTGGCTGCCATCGTTTCAAGTTCGGTCATGACTTCGAACATCGAGACGACCTGGTCGACGCTGAGTACCGTCACCATCGCGCCCCGGCGCTGGCGGAGTTCGACCATCCCGATTGTCGCGAGTTGGATGAGGGCTTCCCGAACCGGGGTTTTCGAGACGCCAAAGCGCTCAGAAAGCGGTCGTTCTTCCAAACGCGTGCCTGGCGGGAACGAGCCCGCCTCGATCTCGTCGCGAATCCATTTCGCGATCTCTTCCGTTCGGTACGTCTTTCGGTTCAGCAAGGCGCAATCCATCCCAATCATCACCTTCTAGACGCTACCCCCGACCGCGTCGCGGACCGATCACCGACCCTCACATATTTTTTTTATGTTGACAAATATTTTTTTAATAGCAAATAAAGCACTTATGGAACAAGCTCGCCCGATGGCTGGGGCATGTCCGTCGCTCGAGATCGGGGGCGCGGTCGCCCGTATCGCTCTGAACCGGCCCGATCGGCACAATCGGTTCGAGCCGGCCGACATCGAGGCGATGTCGGCGATGCTGGAAGAGTTGGCGAAGGACGGCGCGGCACGCGTACTGGTCATCACGGCGAGAGGGCCGAGCTTCAGCTCGGGCTTCGATCTGGAAACGCTCTCCGGGCCCAAGGCGCGGCAGAGCACCGCGGCGTTCGCAAGGCTTTGCGACCTGATTGAAACGCTGCCGATCCCGACCGTGTGCGGAATCAACGGCAACGTCTACGGCGGAGCGACCGACATCGCTCTGTCGTGCGATTTCCGCATCGGCGTCGATGGTTGTCGCCTTCAGATGTCGCCGGCGCGGCTCGGCATCGAATATTATTACAGCGGACTTCGCAGATACGTCGAGCGCCTCGGATTGACGGAAGCGAAGCGCCTGTTCCTCACCGGCGAGCAGGTCGACACCGCGACCATGCTGCGCATCGGATTTCTCAGCGAGATAGCTGCGCCCGAGCAACTCGGAGTTCGGATCACGGCGATAGCCGACGCCCTGGCCCAGCGTTCACCCAAATCTGTGCGCGGACTGAAGGCCTCTCTCAACGCGATAGCCCGAGGCTCCGATGACCCGGCCACCATCGATGCGAGGTTCTTCGAAAGTCTGGATTCGCCCGATGCGAAGGAAGGACTTGACGCTTGGTCCGAGAGGCGACCCGCCCGGTTCGCCGACGCCTAAATCTGTTTATTCGGAAGTCGGCCGCTAGAGCCGCTAACAGGAGAGGACGCAGGGAATGAAACGTTTGGTCGGCTTGAAAAGGATGGTCGCTCTCGCCGCGATCATCGCCGCGGAATCGATCTGCCCGGCAACCGCGCAGAACGGCCCCATCCGGATCGGAGTGCTCAACGACCAGTCCGGACTGTACGCGGAGTTCGGCGGGCTGGGTTCGGTGACGGCCGCGAAGATGGCCGTCGAGGACTTTGGCGGGAAAGCCTTGGGACGCGATATCGAAATCGTATCCGCCGACCATCAGAACAAGGCCGACATCGGTACACAGATCGCGAGAAAGTGGTTCGATCAGGACAACGTTCTCGCCATCGCCGACCTGACGAATTCCGGCGTTGCCCTCGCCGTGCAGGGGCTCGCGAAAGAGAAGAAGCGCATCACGCTCGCTTCCGGTCCGGGCTCCACGCGCCTGACCCAGGAAGACTGCTCGCCCTTCGGTTTCGCCTGGACGTGGGACACCTATTCGTCGGTCATAGGGACCGCCCGAACTGTGCTCAAGGATGGCGGCAAGAGCTGGTTTATACTCGCGGCCGACTACGCCTTCGGAAAGCAGATGGCCGAGGACCTGAGGAAGGTCATCACGGCGAACGGCGGTACCGTAGCCGGCGAGGTCCGTGCGCCCCTTTCGACGCCCGACTTCTCGTCCTTTCTGCTGCAGGCCCAAAGCAGCAAGGCGCAGATCATCGCTCTCGCCAATGGCGGCGCCGATACGACGAATTCGGTCAAGCAGGCCTCCGAATTCGGCATCGTCCAGGGCGGGCAGCGGCTTGCGAGCATGGCCCTCGTCATCAGCGACGTGCATGCGCTGGGGCTGCAGGCGGCGCAGGGCATCGTAGCGACCACCGGATATTATTGGGATCGTGACGACGAGAGCCGCGCGTTCGGCAATCGTTATCTGAAGTTGACCGGACGCATGCCCGGAATGATCCAGGCCGGCGTCTATTCTTCCGTCCTCCACTATCTGAAGGCCTTGAAAGCTGCCGGCACAGACGACGCCGACGCGGTCGCCGCGAAAATGCGCGAGCTCCCCGTAAACGATTTCTTCGCGAAGAACGGGAAGGTGCGCGTCGACGGCAAGATGGAGCACGACATGTATCTCATCCAGGTCAAGGCCCCGTCGGAGTCGAAGGCGCCCTGGGACTATTACAAGATCCTACGTACGATCCCCGCGGAGGAGGCATCGATCCCTCTCTCGGAAAGCAAGTGCCCCCTGGTGAAGAAGTGATCGGACGATAGGAGCATGGAAATGTTGCAGAAAATCGCTTTCATCGGATTGGGCAATATGGGGCATCCGATGTGCACCCATCTGGCACGCAACGGCTTCTCCGTATCTGGCTACGACATCTCGCCGGAAGCATTGAGCAGGCTGAAGCAGATTGGTGGCACGCCGTGCACCAGCATCGCTGAAGCTGTACGCGATGCCGACTACGTCATCTCGATGGTGCCGACCGGCAGACACGTCCGGGAAGTGTACGAAGGTTCGGAGGGGGTCCTAAAGCACGCGCGTCCCGGCGCGATGCTGATCGACTGTTCGACCGTCGACATCGAGAGTGCCAGGGCGGTGAACGCAGCCGCGGTCGCTGCCAACTTCGAGATGGTCGACGCGCCGGTCTCCGGCGCGCAGCCCGCGGCCATCGCCGGACGTCTGATCTTCATGATCGGCGGTACCGAAGAGGGGTACAACCGGGCGATTCCGCCTCTCAAGGCCATGGGTCACACCTTCGTGCACATCGGTCCAGCCGGCTGTGGTCAGGCGATGAAGATCTGCAACAATATGATGACCGGCATGAGCATGGTCGCCATATCCGAGGTGTTGACGTTGGCCGAGCGCCTCGGGCTTGACCATCAGACGGTGTACGACGTCGTCACGAAGGGCTCGGGAAATTGCTGGGCGTTGCAGGCCTATTGTCCGGTGCCGGGACCGGTCCCGACCTCTCCTTCGAGTAACGACTACGCGCCGGGCTTTTCGGCCGAAATGATGCTCAAGGACATGAGGCTCTCGCAGCAGGCTGCGGCGAGTTCGTCCGCGGCGACGCCTCTCGCCGGCGCGGCGACCGCCTTCTATCAGATGCTCGTCGCCGGCGGACATGCCAATCGCGACTTCAGCATCGTTTACAAATTGATTTCCGGACGGCTGTCGTCCGAGACGCTCAAGAAGGAGGTGACATGAAGACGAGAGCGATCCGCGTACACGAGGCCGGCGGCCCGGAAGTCCTGAAGACCGACGAGATCGAACTGAAAGAGCCGGGCGAGGGCGAGGCTATTGTACGGCACACCGCGATCGGCGTGAACCTGATAGACATCTATCATCGGACCGCCACCGCCGGTCAGTACGCGTTGCCTCGTCCGGCCACGCTGGGCGTGGAAGCCGCCGGAGTGGTGGAAGCGATCGGTGCCGGCGTCGACAACGTGACGGTCGGCGACCGGGTGGCCTATTGGATGCTGCCGGGTGCCTACTCTGCCAAACGCGTGGCTCCGGCCTGGCGTCTCGTCAAGATACCGGACGGAGTGTCAGATCAGGCCGCCGCCGCTGTCATGCTCAAAGGCGGCACCGCCTTCTACCTGCTGCACGACATCTGGAAGGTGAAGAAAGGCGATAACGTCCTGGTCCACACCGCTGCGGGCGGCGTTGGCCGTCTGATGTCGCAGTGGGCAAAGCATCTCGGCGCGACGGTGATCGGTACTGTGGGCTCCCCCGAAAAGGTGAAGGCCGCCCAAGCCGCAGGCTGCGCTCATGTCGTCGTCCTGAAGGATCAGGATTTCGAGGCGGAAGCCAGGAAGTTCACCGGAGGAGCTGGCGTTGACGTCGTATACGACTCCATCGGTGCCGACACCTTCGACAAGTCGCTCGGCTCCATCCGCCCCCTCGGAATGCTGGTGAGCGTCGGGCAGGCAAGTGGCCCCGTGCCGCCGTTGGACATCAGTAAACTGGCGCAGAAGGGGTCCATCTTCCTGTCGAAGCCGACTCTGGCGACCTTCGTCGCCAAACGCGAGGGCATCGTCAGACTGGCGGAAGGCGTCTTCGCGGGGCTCAAGGAGGGTGCGATCACCGCCGAAATCGGAATGACGGCGCCGCTCGCCGAGGTCGCCGACGTCCACCGCGCCCTCGAGGGCCGCAAGACGACGGGCTCGATTGTCCTGATCCCTTAATTCCCGGTGCAAGGAATCCCGTGAGATGCAAGATGGCAACTTCTATTCTTCGTTCGAGGAAGGCGTCCGTCGGGATGGGTCGGCCGTCGTCTTCGAATTGGAAGATGGCAAGACTATTACCCGGACTTGGCTCCACGCCTTGTCCGGGCGGTACGCCAACGCGTTGCGCGCAGTCGGCTGCGAGCCGGGGGACCGCGTGGCGGTGCAACTCGACAAGTCGGCGCATGCCTTCGCGCTTTATCTGGCGTGCGTGCGCGCGGGGCTCTGCTATCTGCCGGTGAACACCGCGTACAAGTGCGGCGAACTGATGTACCTGCTGGAAGACGCGGAGCCAAAGGCCTTCTTTAAGTACGGCGAGGCGGGCGTTTTGCATGCCACGACGAGGACATTTTCCTTCGGCGCGGACGGCGACGGCACGTTCGCGGACTCGGCAGCGGCCGCGAGCGAAGAGTTCGCGACCGTTGACGTCCGCGAGGGAGACCCTGCCGCGCTGCTATACACGTCGGGGACGACCGGCAGACCGAAAGGCGCGGTTCTCAGCCATCGAGCGCTGACCTACTCGGCGCGTACGTTGAGCGACATCTGGGGCTTCTCATCGTCGGATGTCCTGCTGCACACGCTGCCGATCTTCCACAGTCATGGGCTGTTCATCGCGTTCAACGTCGCGCTCGCGAGCGGCGCCCGAGTTCTTCTGCAATCGAAATTCGACGTCGAGAGCGTGCTCGCAGCGCTTCCGCGATCGACCGTCTTCATGGGCGTCCCGACCTATTATCACCGGCTGCTCGCACATCCATGTCTCTCGAACGACGTGTGCCGGTCCATGCGCCTGTTCGTCTCGGGTTCAGCGCCGCTTTCGGCGGACGTCCACCGCGAATTCGAAGGCCGAACCGGGCAGCGCATATTGGAGAGGTACGGGTCGACGGAGGCCATGATCATCTGCTCGAATCCCCTCGCGGGAGAGCGGCGCCCCGGGTCGGTCGGATTTCCCATTCCTGGCGTCGAACTGCGGATAGCCGATCAGGCCGACCGACCCCTTCCGGGCGGAAGCATCGGTATGATACAGGCTCGCGGGCCGGGTTTCTTCTCGGAGTATTGGAAGAAGCCGGCTCAAACGAGCGCGGAATTCACCGAGGACGGTTTCTTCCGGAGCGGTGACCTGGGCCGGCTCGACCAAGACGGTTACGTGACGATCACGGGCCGCGCGAAGGATCTGATTATCAGCGGCGGCTACAACGTCTATCCGGCGGAGGTCGAAGCCGTCATCGACGAAATGCCATCCGTCCGGGAGGCCGCCGTGGTCGGCGGGCCTCATCCCGATTTCGGCGAGTGCGTCGTCGCCTTCGTCATCCCCGTGGATAGAAGCCGGCCTCCGGTTCCCGCCGACGTCATTCAGACAGTCAAGAGCAGGCTTGCCAACTACAAGGTACCCAAGCAGGTTGTCGTGGTCGATGATCTGCCCCGGAATATGATGGGGAAGGTGCTGAAGAACCAACTGCGCGCGTCGCTGATCGCTGTGACCGTCGACAATGGCCTGCCTTCCTCGGGCGCACAAACGTCCTGAGCGCAATGAGACGGACTTAAGGGTAGCGAGCGTGAGTCGGTCCTTGCTTACGCCATGCAGTTTTCCGGCGAGATGTGCGTCGCCACCGACGAAGTTTGGCGTGCCGGCGTACTTTCCCTAGACCTCAATAATCAACCATATTCGTGCAGACCGTGGGTAATGCTCTAGACTGGAATGATCTGAGGTACTTCCTGGCGGTGGCGCGTTCCCACGGCCTGACAGAAGCCTCGCGCGTCTTGCGGGTGAGTCACTCCACCATCGCGCGTCGTATCACCGCTCTGGAGCAGTCGGTTGCGACGGAACTCTTCAATAAACGCAGCGACGGCTATTACCTGACAGGACCAGGAAAGGCATTTTTCGAGCGCGCGGAACAGGCCGAAGCAAAGCTTCTTTGGCTTGAGCGCGGGGGTGCAGTTCCGGACGACGAACATGCCGGCGTAGTTCGCCTTGCATTGCCGGAATTGCTCGGTCACCACGTAATCGTGCCTACTTTGATGTCCTTCTTCGAGGCCTATCCTGCGATCCATCTGGAATTGCTCGCAGACGTCAGGCCGATGAACCTGAGCAAACGACAGGCTGATCTCCTCGTCCGCTTGGTGCGGCCTTCTCACGGCGACTACCTGATGCGCCGAGTTGGTAGCATCGCAATGGCCGTCTACGGCTCCCCCGAATACTTGGCAAGACATGGCGTACCGAGAAGCTTGGCCGATCTGGCGAGCCACCGACTCATCGGGTGGGATGACAATCTCGGCTATCTACCGTTCTCACGATGGCTGTTCGACGCGATTCCGGATGCCACCATTGCGCTGCGAGCGCATACGATGAGTGCGCAGTTGGCAGCTGTGCAGACGAGCATAGGATTGGCGGTGTTGCCGGCCGTAGTCGCGAAAAGGGTTGGGCTGACGCGAGTCCTGACGGCTGACGCCATTTTCTTTTCAGAAGTCTGGCTTCTGCAATCTTCGGAATCGAAGAGTGTTGCACGGGTGCGTGTCTTGGCGGACCATATCGCCGGTGTGCTGGAGGCATCAGCCGAAGCACTCATGCAGGCCGAATAGCGTTCCGAAAGAAGTGTCAAAGGTCAATACAGAAGACCGTGGAAGAACGCAGCCACGTTTCGCGGCGACATCTGTGTGCAGATCTGGAGGTCGACCATGGCGGCCGGGCTGTCATGTCCTGCCTCATTGAAAATGGTGCGCTGTGGAGGCGGAAGGAATTTCGCCAGCAAACTTAAGTGGCTGGTCTTACCCGCCATCCGGTCCAATCAGAGGCGTGAATGGACCACGGCGCTCCTGCAGGCTCGCATCACTTACTGTCGGAAGGGTGCGAAATTCTTCCAGATCGCGCGCTCCTAAGATCGGGTCTGTTAGCTCGTTCCGTCTCCGACCCGCCGAGTTTTCGCTTTCTATGCATTCCGCGGCGGTTCTGCACATTCCGTCCACATCAAAATCGCACAATTGTTTTCCACATTCTCCAATCAACGCTCGCCGCACATGCCTCTATAGCTCGTTGATGGCGCCGGAAGAAGCGCGTGAAAGCAATGATCGCTAGACTGGTGTCTCGGGAGATAAACGCATGAAGAAAGTCGTACCAGCCCTGCTCCTAGGGTTGATGACGGGAGGCATGTCGCTGCCGGCGGAGGCGCAGGCGCCTTTCGACGGCAAGGTGAAGATTGGCGTCCTCACCGACTTGTCTAGCCTCTACTCCGATGCAACCGGAGCCGGCTCAATCTCCGCGGTTCAGCTCGGGGTCGAAGACTACAAGAAGGCCAATCCAACTTCGAAGCTGCAGATCGAGATCATCTCGGCCGATCATCAAAACAAGCCGGACGTTGGATCGTCCATAGCGCGCCAGTGGTACGAGCGCGACGGCGTGGATCTGATCATCGACGTGCCCAACTCGGCTTTGGCGCTTGCGGTGAGCGGCGTGACCAAGCAGCTCAACAAGGTTGACATCATTGTCTCGGCGGGAAGCACCCGACTGACCGGCGATCTGTGCAACGCCAACACCGTGCAATGGACGTTCGACAACTATTCGCTGGCGCATGGGACTGGCAGCGCGATGGTTGCGGGCGGCGGCAAGAGCTGGTTCTTCATCACGACCGATTATTCGTTCGGTATCGATCTGGAAAAGCAGACTTCGGACGTGGTCAAGGCCGACGGCGGCACAGTTGTCGGCAGCGTGCGAGCGCCACTGAATTCACCGGATTTCTCCTCGTTTTTGCTGCAAGCGCAGGCTTCGAAGGCGCAGGTAATCGGTCTGGCAAACGCGGGCGGTGACATGCAAAATGCGATAAAAGGGGCCTCGGAATTCGGAATCGTCAACGGCGGACAGAAGATGGCGGCGCTGGCGGTTTTCATCACCGATCTCCATTCGCTCGGCCTGCCGGTTGCCCAGGGCCTCAACTATACGACGGCCTTCTACTGGGACATGAACGATGCGACGCGCGAATGGACCAGGCGATTCATGCAAAAAGCGGGTACGGATAAATTGTACCCTACGATGGATCACGCCGGCAACTACAGCGGGACCATTCATTTCCTTAAGGCGATCGAGGCGGCGCAAACACACGACGGTGCCAAGATTGTCGCCACAATGAAGGAATTGCCGACCGACGACGTGGTATTTGGCAAGGGGGAGGTTCGTGCCGACGGCCGTAAAATTCACCCGATGCACCTCATGCAGGTGAAAGCGCCCGCCGAGAGCAGGGGACCCTGGGATCTCTCCAAGCTGATCAAGACCATTCCGATTGATCAGGCGTTCCGGCCCCTGGCGCAAAGCGATTGCCCGCTCGTCAAGAAGTGAGCAGACACATCATAGGTGGAAGGGATGGCCCACACCCGCGGCTTGTCCATGTCGCATTTCAGCGGTTACGCATGCACGCGGCCCTGCGCCCCCGAGACCCCATAAGCCCCCTACTGCACGCACCCTTATCAGCCCGGAGCTCCAAAGGCCAAGCCATTCGCCAAGATTACCAAGTGCGTTGATCAGCGCTATGCGGGGCGGCGTTCTCCATCAGTAGACTGAAGGGTTGACGCAGTCGGTCAAGGATTCCGTTAGTATCGCACAAATGCAATTGAGGTGCGCGGCTATGGGCAAGTGAAGCAGGCAATTGATGAATATCGACGGCGGATGCGCGAGGCGCTCGCGCGCTATGGACGATCGGCGGAGCCGTTCCGGAGCACCGCAGTAAAACGCGGCGGAACCATAGGTCGTCCTTCGTGTCCAGCGCTGCCCCGCTCCCATTTCCTACCGCTTAGAATGGATTGTTCAAGGATCCTCCGGGTCCGGTTAAAGCGCCGTCATAGAGGATAAGGCGCCAATAGTGATCAAAGCAGGGCAATACCCACCAATTGATTTCCCGAGAGGACTACTAACGTTGATTTCCACGAGGGCGGGATAGTTGATGCGCTAATTACGACCTTCACAAGCGCGCGAGGCTCTGAAATGGGCTTTCTGTGCAAACTGCTCCTTGGTTGCTTTATGGCCGCCTATTGGCTGAACGGGCCTAGCCGAAACAAACGGGATCAGAGACAGCGCAGAAAATTCAGCACGAGCTGGTATGTATCTTAGACCAGCCGCCCGACTGAACGGAGCGTCCCGCGCGGCGGCTGAATTACCAACGCTTCGGAAGGGAAGGGGCATTGTTGGCCTTGCATTGATGTTTCAGCACAGATGGTATGGGAGGGCGGCGCTTGTTCTCTTTCTTGGCGCCGCCGTCTTCGGCTCTCTACCGATCGACCCCGCGGTAGGACGACCTTCGATCCCAGTTGGTCACGCGGAGACGTCCGGTGGTCCAGCGTATGTGATTTCGAGCCTCGAACAACGCAAACTGCCGATGCGCTTCAGTTGGGCCGCGTGCCAGCCGAATTGTGGCGGCTGGATCGGAGCCGTCGGCATCGTAACCGCGGATACTTCGAACGAGTTCGATGAATTTGCTCGCGGGCGCGAGCTCTTCGGCACGACGGTCGTGCTGGATTCCGGCGGCGGTTCCGTCAACGATGCCATCGCACTGGGGCGGCGGTGGCGCAATCTTGGCATGCTGACGACGGTCGGCACAAGCAACGACGCAAACGAGCCTACCGGCGTCGAGCCGCAGTCCTATTGCGAGTCCATCTGTGTGTTTCTGCTGCTATCGGGCAGGGTGCGTTCCGTGCCGCATGGCGCGCATGTGCGGGTGCATCAGATCTGGATGGGCGATCGCGCCGATGACGCCAAGCCTGCGACCTATAGCGCGGACGATATGAGGATCGTGGAGCGCGACATCGGCCGGCTCGCCAAATACACGTTCGATATGGGCGGCGGGGGTGATCTCTTGTCGCTCGCGCTGAGCGTCCCGCCGTGGGAAGAGCTGCACGAACTGTCGCCCGCAGAATTGCGGCAGACCAATTTAGTAACGACTGACGAGGTAGCCGACGTACTCCGGCGAAATGACAGCGCCGCGGCCGTTGACGCAAAGGCTGGGCAGGAGGGGTTCGTGAGCGAAGCCGTCAGCGGGGAGAGACTCCCGCCGGCCGCCAAGTCGACCAAGACCGCTAAAGCCGGCGTTCCGACCGGCCTCGCAGCCGCAGCGTTGACCGGCCGCGAACCGGCTGCGGAATGAGCAGCGGCGTGTGCGACCGGCAGCGGCATCCCAGAGATCGAGGAGGTACTCAATTGGTGTGCCATCGTGGAGCTCCAAAGCGGGTCCGCAGCCTCTCCCTTCACCTCGATGATCAGCACGTCCAGGCTTTCGATCTCCTCCATTGCCTGGGCGGCGGTCCCTTGCAGAGCACGGAGCTGCGTCGCGGAGATGTTGCCCGGCGCTTCAATTCGCTGTGGTTGATTTGACCGGAGGCGTCTGTTTCTTGATGGCGTCGAGGATTTCCCGCGCGCGAGCTATTGCAGTCTTTGGATCGACAGCATTCAAGTCATGGAGTGCAGCATCCCGATCACGTTGTGCGAAAGCGCTGCCCTCCAGAGTGGCTACTTCTGACCAGGCATACGCCTGGGTTTGATCGGCGGGCGCTCCAATGCCATCACGATACATTTGGCCCAGTAACATCGCGGCCTGAGGCTCGCCATGATAGGCCGCCTTTTCCAGGTAGGACCTGGCCTTTCCAAAGTCAGGCAACACGAGGTTCCCATCCAGATATAGCTCGCCGAGCCGGAGCTCAGCCGGGGCGACGTCCTGGGCTGCGGCTCTGGTGTAAAACTCGACCGCCTTGGCCGGGTCGCGGGCCACGCCAAGACCAAGCTCACTCAGATGCCCTATCCAATACTCGGCGAGCGGATCATTTTTCTTCGCGAGACTATCGAATAACTTCACCGCTGCGCGATAATCACCAGCGTTAGCATCATGCTCCGCCTGCGCCAGTTGAGCTGGCGGTGCCATGTTCCAGTTTCGCCAGCGGAATTCCTGCGCCGCAATTCCAATTAGCAACCCAATAGCCACATAGCCGAGAAAGCCAGGGAATCGCGGCTCGTTGGGAGGCTGCGGGGGTTTCGGTTGGGCAAGTTCTCCGAGCGGCACTGGAAATTCCATTTGCGCGGTTCTATCGCCAAGGCCTGCCTCGCAATGCGATCGATAGCAGGAGCCAAAGAGCTGTAGCTATGGTTTGAAGGGACTGTATCTCATCCGTCCTCCACGCCGAGCGATATGCCCCATCCTTGTGGGAGTCGATCACCTCTACACATTGATGAGACTATTGATCATCGCTGGAGATGAATTTGTGGGGATTGCCCACATTTGATTGATCTTGGCTCCGCTTCGCGTTCCATGTCGTCCGCCCTCGTCCAGCCGTGCGAACAGTTTAGCTATCTTGCCCCAAGAGCTCGCTATTGAGTCGCGAGTCTCTCGATCTGCCGCGAGTAGCGCATTAGGCGGTCTTTCTTCTCATCGTCGCTCAACGAAGCGTTCTGCGCAACAATCGGACAGTAGGCCGTGACCATGTAGTTGACGATCTCGTTGAAGCCAGCTTTGGGATACTTGGACTTAAGCTCCCAAATCGTGGCCATAGCGGTGTTGCCTGTCTCATCCCCTTCCAATTCCCTTGTTAGCTGCGCTATTTGCGCGGGAGTTTCCTTGATCGCCGAGCTGCTGGTGCGTGCCTGGGCGGCTGGACACTCAAAAGCAGCCGCTGGCGCCGATACTGCCATGAAGATGGCAAGGCACGGGCCAGCGAGAGCTAACAGGATTTTGCAGGATCCCAAGGAGAATACAGGTTGCACGTTTCCCCCGCAGTGATTGTACGCAGCCATCTGATGCCCACGAGGCCCAAGCTCTAAAGCAGCTATGAAGGGCGCGGGCAGGTGGATCCGCCATTTTCCACACATCGAGTTGCGATGCTTGCTCGGGATTGCTCTGACTGCCGCGTTGTTGCTGGAGATGGTGCGGTGTGGGCAGGAGCCATTGCATCTGAGAGAACGAGCGCAAGATCACGCGGACAGCGGCAACAACAACGGCAAAACCCTGCTTTGCAGAGACTGTTACGTTCGATGCGCTTGGCTCGCATAAGCCCCGAAAACCAGGCGCGCTGCGGCCGTCCCTTCGCCCCGACGGCCACTTCCCTTCGTGCCCCGAAAGCGCGAAGCGAAGCGTCGGGTTGTCTGGCGCAATGCGATCCGCGGGCAGCGATGAGAAAGTCAGAGAGGCTCGGTCATTCCGAAAACATGCCGGCCTGTCGCCGTTCAATTCGGAAGCCGAACTGGCTCTGTGACGCTGAGCTTGGCGCAACCGCCAAGCACCACTTGATGGACGATCATCGCTAGTCGGCGCCTTGTTGCCGCGCAGCGACCTGTAGGGCCGGGAAGGAGCCGAGAAGTTTGTCTGATCCAAATGGAAGCTGCATGCGCAGAGACCGGACACCAGCGACTAGCGATACAGAGCGGCGCGGCGCGGGAGGCGCACTTCCCCTGCTCAGTCTGTCCGCGCTTGGCGTTGTGTTCGGCGAGATTGGAACCAGTCCGCTCTACACCTTCAAAACCATTCTCGGCACAGCCGAGCCATCTCCCCACGTCGTGCTCGGCGCGCTTTCACTGGTGCTCTGGACGCTGTTTATCATCACCACCGTCAAATATGTGCTGTTTGCCATGCGCTTCGACAATGGCGGCGAGGGCGGCATTCTCGCACTAATGGCGCTGCTCGGCGTGAAGAAACGACACCGGCCGACCCTCGTGGCCATCGGCTTGCTAGGGGCAGCGCTGATCTATGGCGACGGCACGATCACACCGGCGATATCGGTGCTGTCGGCGCTGGAAGGACTGAACATGGTGACGCCGGCGCTTCAGCCCTATGTCGTTCCGGCGGCCGTGGCGATCCTGCTCGCATTGTTTGCCATCCAGTCACATGGCACGGCGACCATCGGACAATTGTTCGGCCCCGTGATGCTGATCTGGTTCGTGACCATGGCCGTGATGGGAATCTTCGGCATTGCGAGGCATCCGGCGGTGTTTGCCGCGCTTAATCCGGTCTACGGCCTATCGTATTTGTTCTCGAACGGCTTTAGCGGCTTTCTCGTGCTAGGTGCTGTATTTCTTTGCGTGACTGGTGCCGAGGCGCTTTATGCCGATATCGGCCATTTTGGCAGCGGACCGATCAGGTTTGCCTAGTTCGCGATCGTGTTTCCAAGCCTGATCCTGAACTATGCTGGCCAGGCCGCTCTCGTGCTCGACGGCGCGCCGATCGATGGCAATATTTTCTTCAGGCTGTGCCCCGAGAGTCTGCTGCTGCCACTGATACTGCTCGCGACCATCGCAACCATCATTGCCAGCCAATCGATCATCACCGGCGCTTTCTCAATGACGCGACAGGCGATCCAGCTTGGCTGGCTGCCGAGACTGCTGATCAAGCAGACCTCGTCACAGGGCTTTGGTCAGATCTACATCGGCGTGGTCAACTGGCTGCTGATGATCGTGACAGTCGGGTTGACCATCGGGTTTGGAAAATCGGACAATCTGGCGGCCGCTTACGGCATCGCGGTGTCGCTGACGATGCTGTCGACATCGGCTCTGCTTTTCATTGCGATGCGCGAGATCTGGGGTTGGAGCATGCTGGCGGCCGGCTCGGTCGCCGGCTTCCTTTTTGTCGTCGACTGCACTTTCTTCCTCGCCAATCTCGTCAAGATCGCCTCGGGGGGCTACGTGCCGTTGATCTTGGCCTTGGCGGTTTACGGTGTGATGTGGATCTGGCATCGCGGCGCCGCTGCGGTTTCGCAGCGACTACATGACGTGCTGATTCCGGTCCCGGAGTTCATGGCACAGGTCGTGGCAAGGAATGTGCCTCGAGTGCCGGGCACCGCCGTGTTTCTGACTCGGACTGAACGCGACACGCCGCCGGTGATGGTGTGGCATGTCAAGCATAACCGCGCCTTGCACGAGCACCTTCTCGTGCTGCGCCTCAAGGTGCTGTCGGTACCCTGGGTGTCCGTCACGGACCGGATCAGAATCGAGCAAGCTGCGCCCAACTTCTGGCGCGCCGAGGTCCATTACGGTTTCATGGAACGTCCGCATTTCGTCGAACTGCTCGCCCAGAGCAAGGTACTTGGATGCACCATCGATCTGTCCGACGTGACCTACTACGTCGGGCACGAGAAGGTGATCCGGCGCGCGGACGGCAAGGGCCTCCCGGCTTGGCAAGAGCGGATCTTCGCGCTCATGGAGCGCAATGCGCAGCATGTAGGCAAGTTCTTCGACCTTCCTAATGACCAGGTGGTCGAGATCGGACGCCAGATTGCGATCTAGATGTCAGTCTGGGTAGCACGTGATCAGGAGTCGCAGCCGAGATGAAACGAGCCCAATGCCATCCGACAGGCGCATCGTTCATAGAGGTCGACGGCTCCGACGGCCGCGCAGCGAGACCACAAACGCCAACAGCACTAAAGCTGCAAGCGAAAGCCAGATGATCGCATATCGCAGGTGACGGTCGACCAGACGCACCCGAAGCGGTCCGGGCTTCGGGACGCCGCTCGCCGGCACCGGCGCTTCCAAATCGATGTAGAATGGTGCGACCTCCCCCCAGCCGAGCGCCTGTGCCATTGCGAGGTGATCGCGGCTGAACCACAGGCGAGTATCGCGCTCTACGTCTGGCGTGAACGCGCCGGCCCGCTCTGGAAAACGAATGTAGCCGGTCATCATGACGGGCTTGTTGGTAATGAGGTGGGCCACCGCGCGATCCTGTTGGTCGCGGTCCTGAGTCGCGTTCGGGACGAACCCCGCGTTGATCGCCACGATTTGGCCGGTTGACAGGCGGGCGGGAAGAAAGGCCCATGTGCCGCGACCCGCAATATCGGCGCGCTCGGCGGAGGCAGAGCTGTAAACCATTGCATCCAGACGGGACTCATAGGTTGCCGTAAAGCTGACGCGTCGCAATTGGTCGGTCTCCGCCGCCAGCGCGTGCCACTGCGACGGATCGGGCAAAGGCACGGGCGCTGCGCGAACGCGTTCACCGAGGGCCGCAAGGAGCGCGTGCTCCTCGATCCGATGCTGAAGTTGCCAGATCCCCAAGCCGGCAAACAGCACCACTATCGCCACCATTAGAGTAGCGAAGCCGCCGGTCTCGTGTTGCCCAACTTTGTCAGACATCGTAAGTCGCCAAGAGCGTCAAGACCGAGTAATCCTTGTCCTCGTGGGAAACTAAACCGATCCGGTCCGCGAAACCTTCGCGAAATGGCGAAGGTTCAATGGTGTCATACAGCCGCGTGTGCGGAATGATCGGCAGGAGGCGGCTCAGGCAAGTCTTCGTGTACGTCGACACGTGAGGGATTGCTGGTGTCGAGGATAGCTTTCGCCCGTGCCATCTCTTCGGCCGTGCCATGGGCCATGACCAGAAATCCGTCCGCCTTCACAGCCGTCTCGTAATTGAGTACGCTGTCTTTCGGAATCCCGATGCTGTAAAGCGCGGCTCCCAGCGCGCTCACACCTCCAACTACGATCGCGCTCTCGATGCCAGACAGGATCACAGCGGCGAGGTATCCAAGGACAACGACGGGCCCCACCCCGCTGACGGTCACGAAGATGCCGCCAAAGAGCAAACCCCACAGACCGCCCCAGAATGTGCCGTACTTGCCCCAGAATCTGACGCGATCGCCTGTGTTATAAAATCCAATGATCTTTTCCTCACTGTGATAGCCCTTGCCGACCAGAGTGAGTTTCTTCAAGTCGAAACCGCCTTCGGCCAGTTTCTTTGTGGCCGCCTCTGCACCCTGATGATCGGTGAAGACGGCAACGATGGCATCGTTATCAGGCATCTCTTTCATCCTTCCAGCTGGTTGGCTTCGTCGTCGGTGGAAGAAGCTTATGGAATGAAAGCGAGAAGCTGAATGATCCAGAGGTTCGTCCACGTGGTATCTTTGTATCGGGGCTCGAAACGAAGGTAGCTCTTCGGGGTCAGGGACGTTAAACAAAGTCCCAACGTTTGAGCATCGAAGGCGGGCGCGCGAGCGGTCAACGACACTAGTCGAAAATTGCGATCGCTTGTGAGCGTTTGCGTCAAAAACCGTCCGCAAACTTGCAGCTCTGCGCTGTCAAACCACTTGAGCTCGGGGGGCGCATCAAAGGAGCAAATACATGCGAACCGCTTTTGTAGTCGTCGCCGCCGCGTTGATGGCAGCTTCCGCAGCCTCTGCGCAGAGCGCAAATTCGAGTAGCACACCGCCCTCCGGTTCAGGATCGCAGCAGAGCTCGATGCAGAATCAGGCGCCGATTGGCACCAAGATCCAGAATAATCTGCAGGCAGCCGGCTTTACCAACATACAAATCATGCCGAGTTCGTTTCTGGTGCGCGCCAAAGACCAGGATGGCAATCCTGTGATGATGGTCGTGAATCCGGATTCGGTAACGGCCATTACCGAGGTCGATCAAACTACAGGGGCGGGAGGCCAAGCTTCCAAACCGTAGACCTCTTTCGACCCGAGCAACGCCGGCTGCAAGACGAAGGGCTTGAATCTAACGCCTATCTCTTTGCTGAAGTGCGGCGAGCCTCTCGTCAAAGATGATACTACGCGCGCAGCTCTTCGGCCTTTGGCCGGAGAGCTGGTGTCGCTTGCTTCGTATACTCTCGTCCATGACGCTCCTCGTGGTTAACAATGCTGGGCGCGGGTGCGAGCTCAGCGTGCGATTACGAGTACAGCTGAGGACAGCACGATGACATACACCGCGAACACGAAGAGCGCCGGGTGCCAGACGTGCACTAACAAGCCGGTTCGGACCGCGATCCTGCGCAGAACGATCGTGACGAGCCACGCCGCTACCATCAGCAGGGAGATCGGTGCGACGTAGACGCCCAGCAGGTTGATCTCGACGAACCTCATCCGCATGCTCGTGCTTCGAAATAAGTGCCATGCCGGACCAAGGCGTCACAGACTGCAAGAACCCGGCTGCGCGCTCGAAGCACAACGGAATCTTCTGGGCCAGTCTCGCCGAGGGATGCAAGACGGTGATCGAACGCGGTCAGCCCAGCGATTGCAGCGGCGCTGTCTTCTTGCGCAAATGCCGCGAGCGCCGCCTCGAGTTCCTGGACCACGCCCAGTCGAGGCGCGAGGCGGCGGAGGTGGATGATGTCGGTCCCGACCGAAAGGGCCGCGATGAGCTGTGCCCGCTGCAGCGGTTCGGCTTGGTCCGGCAGAGCTTCGAGGCGGCTGTAAATGAGGCCTTCCCAATCGTCCCCCGGTAGCCGGCCGGCGTCGGTGGTGAGGCGACGCAGGTCGCGCAAGGTCAGCGCGATCAGCCGTCGGCTTCGTAGTGCCGGAGAGAGCGGTGGGAGCAGGCGAAACGAAAGCGCCGCAGCGCCGCACCCTGCGGCGATCGCCAGAGCATTGTTGTAGAAATGCACTGTGTCGTAGCTCATCTGGTTGGCGGGCCCAAGCAGCGGCACGAAGTTGCCGGCCATGGGAGCGAACATTGTGGCCTGCCATGGTTGGGCCATCAGGGCTCCCACCGGAATCAGATAGAGCGCCAGGACGATGCTCAAGCCGGCGAAGGTTGCTACGTTTGGCAATATCGCAAACGCAACGACCGCGGCACAAACCGTGGCAAGGCCGGTGCCAATCGTGAAGTCGACGGCCCGCGCGTAGGCCTCGTCGGCTCTCGGCGCGAACAGGATGACCGAAATGGCTGCCCAGGTGATGGCTACCGCCCCGTTTGGCCATTCGGTCATGATCCAGAACAGCTCGACTGCACCAATGGTGACGAACGCCCGGGCGGCATTGATGAGCGCCGGCAACCAATCGGGCACGTGAGGTCTGACGCTGCGAAGGGGAGGAGTGCGACCGGCGGGCTCGGCAACCAGCAACGCCAGTCCGCCGAGCGCATCGGACAAGCCGGTCAGCACCCGGATGGTTTGATCCGCCAGCAGCCGCAGCGACGGCGCACCGGCCGGTATGGCGATCAGCGCCCGGGCCGCCCCGTCACACAGTCGACGCATTCCGATCGGGTCGGTTGTCCAGGGGAGCGGATCGGCCTGCAAGAGAGCCGAACGCAGCTCCGCTGGAACGCTGCGCAGCACGGCATCGGCCTCCCGCCGAGCAGTGTCATCCGGCAAGCGCGCGAGCCTCCATACCACTGCGCACCAACCGGCCAGCGCTTCAAACAGGCCATCCACCGCCGCCTGCAGCACCGGCGAATGATAGTGAAGGATCGAGGACTCCCCCTTTACCTGGTCGATGACAGGGTCGAGCGCAATAACCTGGCGGATGTGCTCGCGGCGAACCGGCTGCATCTCCGACAATGCCGATCCGGCCTGTGTCAGTGCGGAGCTGAACCTGGCAGCGATCTCGGCTGACAGGCCGGCGAGCAGCGCGGCAAGCTGACGCCGGGCGCCGCCGAAATCGGTCCCGGCGAGCACGATCCCAGCGCATGCGATGCCGATCCAGATCTCGGTGACGCGCGCGAGAGCGAAAGTGAAGGCGAGGCCATCTGTGCCGCCGGTCGCGCCAAGCTCGTCGCTTGCGATAATCGCGGCCGTGTAGCCGGCCAGCGCTGCACCATAGGCCGCAAAATTGCGCAGCAACGTGGCCACGAGCGCGCAGGCTGCGCCCCACAACGCCAAGCCGACCAGAAAGCCTGCGCGCTCTTGCGGGAAGCAGGCCGTCAGCGTCACTATCGCGACCGCGCCCACCAAAGTCCCGATCATGCGGAACCATCCCTTGCGCAGCGACGCGCCGAGAAAGGGCTGGCACACCAGCGCCGCGGACGTGCCGGCCCAATACGCATTGTCGAGCTGCAGCCAAAACGCGACATAGAGGGCGAGGCAGACGGAGGCCCATAGCCGAATACCAAAGAGCAACGGCGGACCCGCGGCCGCGACCGCGCTTGTCAGCGTGCCTGATCGGGCCGCAAAGCGCCTCGCACCGATCCTGCCGGGCTCGTCAAGCGCGCCCGGCATTGGAAGCTGTCTCTGATGCGCTTGCGCGGTGCGAGTCGCTCCGTTCCGGCCTCGTCTCGGCAGCGAGACCCGGAATCAGGAGGTGGCCGTGAGCGCCGTCGAGCTTGGCCGCAGCCGCCATGACCAGCGCCACTAGCCCAAGGCCGGTGGGTAGCGCCAGCGACCACAGCCCAGCTAGGGCTAGACACCCAGCGCCGAGGCCACAGCCCACGACGAAGCCAACGATCGCAAGTCCGCTGCGCCGCGCGCGCCGGCTTGCGTTCGTCACATCACCTGGACTGTGTCCGAGCAGAACCTCCCCGAGGTCCATGACGAAGCGCGTAACATTGGTCGTCATCACTGCAGTGGACGGCGCGCCCTTCAGGGAAATCTGCACGAGAGCGTTTTGCACCGCCATAGCGGAGACGCCCAGCATCCCCGCCACTATCCCTCTTGCAGCGTTTGAATCGAGCCGCGAACCGGCACCTACGCAAAGCGCTAGAAAACCAGCAAGCAACAGGAATTGGAGAAGGAGCAGAGGTCGAAGCGAGGCGACGCACATCCACTCCAATCCAGCTGCGAGGAATCGCGTCAGGGCAAGCACGACAATGAATATGGGAACCGAAATCATCAGAGCCAATGGTGCTTCGCCTCCGGCGACGACGTGCGCGGCCAGAATGACGAGATTGCCCGTGATGTGGGCGGTGAACAGGCCGCCGAGCCCGAGAAAGCTGATCACGTCCGTACTGCCGGCGATCACGCTAAGGACGCCCGGAAGCAGCTTTGCAGCGAGGGACTCGTCCACTAGCGGAGGCCCGAGATTGGATGTCACGCGTTCAAACATGTGCCGTCTCCTGACGAGTACACGCAGGAGCTCGGACGTTTTCTCGGTGACGATTGCAAGTGTCACCAATCATCGTACCGGCTCCCCGGTGATCCTGAAGAAGACAGCCGAGGCGATCCACTTACATGCAACACCGACGGCGATTCCGACGACGGTATCGATCAGGCGCAGCAATGGCTGATGCCACGCATTCATCGGCGACATGCCCGCGACCACCATGACGACCGCAGTCGTTATGCCGGTCGTTACAATGTCGCCGCGCCGATTCGAGAGCATCATCACCAGGGTTCCAATTCCGAGCAGGACCGCCATTCCCAGCGGGGTAAATGGAAAGAACCACAAGTAGAGGAGGCAGAGCGAAAAACTCACGCATGTGGCAATCAGACGCGCTACTCCGGCGGAGACGCTGTCCTGGCGCGTTTCGCGGAACACGAACACCGTCGCGGCCACAGCCCACATCCCTCCCAGCAAATCGGAATCCTTGTCGGCCAGAGGATGAAGGAGATGGGTAATGGCCCAATACGAGATCGCGCATGCGATGGCCATGTCCAAGGCGTAGACCACGTCCCACAAGGACAGCCTTGTTAGTTTGCTCATCGCATGCGCTCCTCAGCGAAGCTGGTACGTCCCGAACCGAGCATGTCGCCGCCGGAGCTATGCTCCGGCGAGACCGTGCCCGATCATCTTCTTGGGGTCGACGATCTCGTCGAAGCGCTTCCCGTCGATATAGCCGGACTGAAGCGCGGCTTCCCTCAGGGTCAGATCGTCGTCATTGGCCTTGTGCGCGATCGCGGAGGCCTTGTCGTAGCCGATGACCGGGCTGAGCGCGGTGACCAACATGAGCGAGCGGCCGACCGCCTCGTCGATGCGCTTGCGATTGAGACGCGTGCCTTCAACCGAGAAGCGCCGGAACTTGTCACAGGCATCGCCGAGGATGCCGGCGGAATGGAGGAAGTTGTTGATGATGACCGGGCGCATCGCGTTGAGCTCAAAATTGCCCTGGCTGCCGGCGAACGCGACCGCAGTGTCCTCGCCGATCACCTCGATGCAGACCATCACCATCGCTTCGCACTGGGTCGGGTTGACCTTGCCTGGCATGATCGAGGAGCCCGGCTCGTTCTCCGGCAGCAGCAGTTCGCCAAGTCCGCAGCGCGGGCCGGACGCGAGCCAGCGCATATCGTTGGCGACCTTCATCAAGGAAACTGCGAGCCCTCGCAGCGCCGCCATCGCGGCGACCATTCCATCGAGCGAGCCCTGGGCCGCAAATTTGTTGGGCGCGGTGACAAAGGGGTGGCGGGTCAACTCCGCGATCTTGGCCGCGATCTCCCGGCTGAAGCCGGCCGGCGCGTTCAGCCCGGTGCCGACCGCGGTGCCGCCTGCCGCCAGTTCGAGAAGTCCCTCCTCGGAGACGCGAATGCGCTCCAGCGCGTCGCGGATCTGACGCGCGTAGCCCGACCATTCCTGTCCCACCGTCAGCGGCACGGCATCCTGCAGATGCGTCCTGCCGGTCTTGACGACATCGTTCCATTCTCTTGCCTTGGCCTCGATCGCGTCAGCCAGGGCCTCCGCGTGCGGCAGCAAATGCTCTTCGACTTCCAGCAACGCGGCAATGTGCATCGCGGTTGGGAAGCTGTCGTTCGAGGACTGCCCCATGTTGACGTCGTCGTTGGGATGGATCGGTGACTTGCTGCCGATCTTGCCGCCGAGCAGCTGGATGGCGCGGTTCGACAGCACCTCGTTGACATTCATGTTCGACTGGGTGCCCGATCCGGTCTGCCAGACATATAGCGGGAAGTTCTCGTCGAGCTTGCCGCCGATTGCTTCGTCGGCGGCGCGGACAATGGCGTCCGCCTTCCACTGCGGTAGCCGGCCGGCCACGGCGTTGACCAGCGCCGCCGCCTTCTTCACGTATCCGTAGGCGTGGTAGACCCGCTTCGGCATGTGGTCATTGCCGATCGAAAAATGGACAAGGCTGCGTTCGGTTTGCGCGCCCCAGTAGCGGTCGGCCGGCACGTCGATGCCGCCCATCGAATCGGTTTCGTGACGCTTACCGGTCGCATTGATGCCGATCGCGATGTCCTGCAGGATGGGTGTCTGATCGTTCATAGGATAGCTCCTTTCATGGTTTAGAGGGTCGCGGCGATGGCCAGGCCGAGACTGATCGAGATGATGGCGAAGAACGTGCTGGCCGCAGTCGTTGCGGCAGCCTCCTGTGCATAGGCGCCGTACCGTTGCGCCAGCACTGATGCCGCAGTTGCTGACGGCATGACGCCAATCAGAAAAACTTCCTTGGTCAGCGTGGAATCGAGCCGAAACACCAGCGCCGCCCCCAGGATGATTGCGGGCTGAATTAGATTCTTAAGCGCAACGTTCGCCACGACGTCGCGGCCGAGCCGGATCGGGTTTTGTGCGAGCATCAGGCCAAGCGTGAACAGCGCTGCGCCGCCGGCGGCCTGTCCAATCTGCTCGACCGAATTGTCGATCAGATCGGGAAGCCGCACGCCTACAATCGCAAGTATGGCGCCGAGCACCGGGAGCCAAACGAGTGGCTGCTTGACTGCGCTGAAAAGGCTGCGCTCGACCACCAGCACCTCGCTTTCCTTCGCGTTTCCTTTTGACGGAATCGCGAGTTGAAGCATCACCATCGTGAGCGGCACCATGATGATGGTGACTATGAGATTACCTACGATGACAGCGAGCACGCCCTGCGCACCCACCGCCGCTGTGAGCACAGGCGGCCCGCAATAAGCCATGTTGGGGAAGCCGCAGGACAGTCCTTCGAGCGTGCTCGACCGGAGGTCATGCCGGAATACCAGGCGACCAAGGAGTATGCCAAGCAGGTAGGTACCGAGCAGACCGGCAGCTAGGCTTCCCGCATATGCGGCGTCGGTCAGCTGCTCTGGCTTGGCGTGGGCTGCCGCCAGGAACAGGGATAGTGGCAACGCGAAGCTCACGACGAAAGTGGAGAGCGTGGTGGTCGATTTGGGGCCGAACAGGCCCATGCGCCCTGCGAGCCATCCGAGGAAGGCGACGAACAGGATGGGCAGCAGGCCGCTAAGGATGGTCGCGATCATGAATTGCGCTCCGTGTGGGGCCGGGCGGCCGCGATTGGCCGCCCGGGTACCGCGTCAGTATTCTGGCTTGTAAAGTTGCTCTTCGATCCAGGCGCGGACGTCGCGCGGCCGCTCCACCTGCGCCAGGCCGTGATCGAACATGAACTCCGCCACGCGAGCCGCGGTCGTCACTTCCGACTCCAGGATGTCGGCTTGGCTTGGATAGAGCATGCCTTTGGCGCGCAGTTCGGGGCCGACCTGATCGGCGCACGCCTGGGCTGCCGCGATGAAGCAGGCGTCGGTGAGCCTCTTCGGCCGTGCCACATAGGTTGCAAGGCCAACTGCTGGAAAGATATAAAAGTTGTTGGCCTGACCGGGGTGATAGGTCTTGCCGTTCACCGTCACGTCCGGAAACTGGACACCGGCCGCGTACAGCGCCTTGCCCTTTGACCACGTGTAGGCCTGCTCGGCGGAACATTCCGCCTTCTCGGTCGGGTTGGAGAGCGCGAAGATGATGGGTCGCTCATTGATCCGGCTCATCGCCTCGACGACCTGCTGAGTGAACGCGCCGCCCTTGGTGCTGACGCCAATCAGGATGGTCGGCCTGAACGCTTCAATGGTTTGGACAAGGTCCTTCGACGGCGCAGCCTTGTGCGCGTACACCTTCTGCGCATCCGAGAGATCGGAGCGAGACGGCTCGATCAGTCCATGGATGTCGAACATCGAAATGCGGCTACGCGCTTCGTCCGGCGAAAGGCCTTTCTGTTGCATCGCGGCAGCTATGAGACCGGCGATGCCGATGCCCGCAGACCCGGCCCCCAGGAACAGGATACGCTGCTCGGTCAGCGGCGCGTCAACGATCTGCAAGGCGGTTATCAGCCCTGCGAGGGAGACGCTGGCAGTGCCTTGGATATCATCGTTGTAGCATAGCACCTTGTCGCGATACCGCTTGAGCATCCGAATGGCGTCGGTGCCTTTCCAGTCCTCGAAATGGATACAGCAGTCGGGGAAGACTTTCTGAACCGCGTCGACGAATTCGTCGGTCAGTTCGTTGAGCTCCTGATCGGACGGTGGTTTCTCCCGCATACCGAGATAGAGCGGATCGGCGCGCAACGCATCGTTGGTCGTGCCGACGTCGAGCAGCACCGGAAGCAGGGTGGTGGGCGGCACCGCTGCGCACGCGGTGTAGAGCTGCAGCTTGCCGATCGGGATGCCCATGCCGTTTGCGCCGATGTCACCGAGGCCGAGGATGCGACCGCCGGTGGAGACGCAGATAAAGCGGACGTCGCGCTGCGGCCAATTGCGCAGAACCTCGGCGATGCGGCCCTTCATGTCGCGGCTGATGTACATACCCCGGGCCCGCCGGTAGATGTGGCCGAACGTGAGGCAGGCGTAGGCAACGGTCGGGTCATAGAGGATCGGTATGAAGCGTGCAGGATCGGACATCACGGTGCGGTAGAACAACGTCTCATTCCGCTCCTCCAGGCCGATAAGATAGATGTATCGCTCGAGGTCGGTCGGCTTGGCTTCCAGATGCCCGAGCACGCGCTCGACCTGATGCTCGATGCTGTCAACCGAATACGGTAGAAGACCTTCGAGCCCGTGGAGCCTGCGCTCCTCCAAAGTGAAGGCCGTACCCTTATTGCGCGTGGGATCGCCCAGGTACGCAGCCCCGTGCGGAATCTCCGCCGGCTTGGTCTTGGTGGTGATCTTTACTCGTTCAGTCATGCTTCTTCTCCTGGGGTGAAGTCGGCTGCGGTTGATAAATTCGCGCGATGGGCAGAACAGAGAGTGAGCGGACGCCCTGCGCCCCATGGATGAGCACGCCCTCGATATCTGCGGTGGCGGAGGGGCCGGTGTGAAAGCTGGCATAGTGCCGCTCCCGGAATTCCGGCCGGCGATAGGCATGATGCAGATTGACAACGATGTCGGCCGGATCCAGCAGAACGATCAGGTGCTGTGCGAGGTAAGCGAGGGCGTTGATGTTCAGGTCCGTTTCGCTCAAAAGCACGGAGCCGGTCTCGGCCACGGCGAAGGAAGCGCGCACGATCGCGAAATCCACATCCGCCAGTTCCTGCGTCGCACTGACGGTTGCGATATCGCGGTTGCCGGCGATCTCCGGGACCGTTGAGCACACGACTTTCGCGCTCGCGACCTTCACCCGCACCGGCGCGAGGACATCGCCTGAGGCCGGCGGATCGAGAAATATCCCTCCCATGCGTTCCAGGCTGTCCTTGAACGCAGAGAGCAGCGATGCCGGCGGGTCTTCGTCGAACATCGGAACATGCGGCAGCGGCCGATCCACTCGCGGCAGGCTCGCACGGATCGACTCCAGTATATCGTCGCGGCTCGTCACTGTGTGCCTCCGCGGTTCGCCTTGTACCAGCTGTGGAATGTCTGCTTTGGCGGATGCGGCACCTCGCGGTGCTTTCCCCAGGCGTTGAGGCCGTTGTAGATGACGAAGCGAGGCAGGTGCGCGAGCGCAACATCGGCTGATGCGATGGCCGCGCGATAGGCCGCGGGCCGGGACAGCAGCTCGCCAGCGGCCTTCATCGCGGCTTTCTTGACCAGCGGCACGTCGTGCCGCTTCACCAATTCCCTCCGCCAGGCGTAGATCTGTTCGTGGATATTGATCTTCACCGGGCAAACATTAGTGCAACTGCCGTTGAGCGATGAGGCGAACGGCAAGTTGCTGTATTTTCGCGCGTTGAAGGTCGGATCGATGATGAGGCCGATCGGCCCAGAGTAGGTTGCGCCGTAACTCAAGCCGCCGCTACGCCGGTAGACCGGGCAAGTGTTCATGCAGGCGCCGCATCGGATGCATTTGAGGGAGGTCCAGAACTCCTCCAGGCCAAGCCGCTCGGAGCGGCCGTTGTCGACCAGTACGACATGCATCTCGCCGCCCGCCCGCGGACCACGGAAATGCGAGGTGTATTGGGTCATCGGCGACCCCAACGCGCTGCGCGATAACAGGCGGACAAACACCGCCAGGTGCTCCAGGCGGGGAATGATCTTTTCGATGCCGATCGAGGCGATGTGTAGCTTCGGTACGTTGGCCGACAGGTCGGCATTGCCCTCGTTGGTGCAGACTACAAATGTGCCGGTCTCCGCGACCACGAAATTGCCCCCCGTCATGCCGGCATCGGCGGCGAGGATCAGCGGGCGCGTTGCCTCGCGCTGTGCTTCCGCCAGATAGTGGACGTCGCTGTTTTCGGGGTCCGTGCCGATCGTGTCGGCGAATACCTTCGCCACATCGGTGCGGAGCTTGTGCACGGCCGGAACAACGACATGGCTGGGATCTTCCTTGTCGAGCTGCTGAATCCGCTCGCCAAGGTCGGTCTCGATTACCTCGATCCCGACGGACGCCATGTAATGGCGGAAGCCGCACTCCTCGGTCAGCATCGATTTGCTCTTGATCAGCGACTTCGCGCTGTGGTCGCTGAGGATGCCGTGAACGATCCGGTTGTGCTCGGCGGCGTCGCGTGCCCAATGGACATGGATGCCGTTCGCCCTCGCATGCGCCTCGAATTGATCGAGGTACTCATCGAGATGCGTCAGCGTGTGCTCCTTGATGGCTGACGCGAGGGAACGGAGCTGTTCCCATTCGGGAATATGGTGCATTTCCCGATCGCGCTTCTGGCGAAGATCCCAAAGGCGCTCGTCATGCATCTTTTCGTGCTCTGGCGAGGCAATGAAGCGTGCGGCCGCCTCCGCCTGGTCGATCGGACGATTGCCGTGGATTTTCGCACCGCGCGGCTGCGGTTCCGGCCGCGAGCGCAACGGCTTGGAGGCACCCTCGGCGTGATCGAGGCGATGGCCATCGCGGTACATGGCTTGATTGTCCTCGGCGGCTACCATCTCGGGATGCAGCATGGCGCGGCCGGGCAGCTGCTCAGCAGAGTTCGTCATGCGCTGGCTCCGTTCAATATCTCGGCGATGTGGATGAACTTGAGCGGCACGCCGATGCGCTCGGCGCAGCCTTGCTGATGCATCAGGCAGGAGCTGTCCGCCGACACGATGTACTCGGCACCGGCGCGGGCGTGATCGCCGACCTTGTCGTATCCCATCTTGGTAGAAACGACTTCCTCGAAGACCGAAAAGGTACCCCCGAAGCCGCAACACTCGTCCGGCCGCGCCGGCTTGACGAATTCGATGCCGTCAACCCTGGACAGCAGATCCATCGGCTTGGAGAAGAACGGCTCGTGTAGCTCGGACGGCGTTGCGTGCTTGAGCCGACGTAGGGTGCCGCAGCTGTTGTGCAGGCCGACCCGGTGCGGAAACCTGGCCCACGGAAATGCATCAACCTTCAGGACGTCGTGCAGGAACTCGACGAGCTCATAGGTTCGCGATCGAACCTCCTTGACGTCCGCGGTCTGCTCGATAGCGTCGAAATTGTCGCGCACATGGTGAACGCAGCTGCCGGACGGACCTACGACATAGTCGAAGCCGGAGAAATTGCGCACGAACAGGGCTTCGGTGGCGGCGCAGTCGGTGTTGAACCCGCTATTGGCCATTGGTTGTCCGCAGCAGGTCTGATCGCGTGGGTACACGACCTCATGGCCGAAGCGCTCGAGCAGCTCGAGCGTGGCGATGCCGACTTGCGGAAAGAAAGCGTCGATATAACAGGGAACGAAGAGCCCAATTCGCATGTGTCACTCCATGATCGCGGACATTTGGTATTCACTCGGATGCTCGCGGCGAGCGCGATTGAAGCCAACGCCGGTCACGGGAAACACGAACAGACGCGGCCATGAATGCACCAAGTACGAAAACAAAACGATCCGAGCCCGACGTTGCAAACGCACTGGTTGCCTCCGAGTGCATTCCGTTCTTCAGTCGATTGAAAGGTAGTCATGCCCGACGGATATGACTGTGTAAGAATTGCCGTGTTTGATGAACTGTTGCCTCGGGGTTGAGCCTGCCGAGCTACGGCCCCTTCGCCCACATCAGACGGCGATCGCGTTCGCTACTGCGGAAGCAGGTTTTCCCTCCGATGTGACTGGATCGTGAAGCCGCAACATATTGCGGCGGTCGAGCGCCCGCTCACATGACGCTGGAGAAAGAAGGCTTGGAGAAAATAATGCGTTCTATTGTGGCCGTTGGCCTGTTGATTGCCCTTTGTACTTCTGCCAATGCCGCGGTGCATTATTCCCGCACGCGGCATCATGTCATCATTGCTCCCGGCGTGGCCGCAAGCTTTGCTGCGGTTCCGGCCTGGGCCTACGCAGCGCGTCGGCCGCCGGCCCACTTCAGCGACACTCCCAGCTACGACGACCCGTCCAAGTTTGGTGGCCAATCGCTGGGCATGGACCCTTAGAACAGAACTCTATGGACCCCGTTCGTCTCCATCTTCGCTATTCCGAGAGTGTGAGAGATACTCAGCAATGAGCTGATCGGCGCGGTTGGCAGTCTCTTCAAGGTCTAACGATTTGCACTAGACGTTCGCCGGCCGAAACGGTCGCTACGTCTTGACCGATGATGCCGCGGCTGATGGTAGAGCTACTGAGCACATGCTACGCTGGATGATGCGACATTCTCAGGCTCGTTCCCTGTACGTCTAGGCTGAACGCTAAAGGGGCCCGTCGCTATTCATACCCCGCCGTTTTGCACGAAGCAGTAGACAAGTCCGCCGGCACTCAGAAACACGACGCTGTGGCCAGTCGGATTCCCGTCTTTCCAGGTTAGCTTGTGGTCCGGTATTTCGATCTCGGTGCCGATCGGGACCGGCGTGCGCTTCAACTTGATGTTGTCGCGGTCGTCGGTAATGGTGCAAAAGGTCTTGCCAACCTTGACGTGGATGTCATCGCACCAGTAGGCGTCAGCTTCGCCACAGCATGATGCAGTCGGAACATCCGGCATCATCAGGCTCCGAAACCATCCGCGGACCTGGGGATCGCTGTTCTCCCACTGTCCGAGATCGCGAGCGCGGGTGCCGGTGGTCAAGCACAGCGCCCATAGCGCCATGATCGCCAGCCATAAGACGGGCTTGGACGGGGATAGCATCTAACAAGAACTCCAAGTTCGGGCTGACATAAAGTTTAGCAGCCGCCGCGTTATCCGCTGCGCGGCCATTGCCCGTTTTGGCCCGAAATTGCTCGAACAGCAGGATCGGCGCGCGGCACCTCGGCACGCGATCTAAACGAGAATGGAGGGAGGCCTGATCGCGCCGATCACTCGGTCACAGGCCGATGTTCAATCGCCCTCGAGAGCTGACGAGTGCCATTCACCACCGGTTCGAGCGCGCCGGCGGGAGCTGCCCTTGGACAGGGACTTGGAGTCGCCAGCGTGGCAATCGCAGTGCGATCATCGCGACGGTACGCGCGTCACTCACCTGCGCCGCGACGATTTGAACGAAACGTGAGTTCTTGGCAGCTTGCGATCGATCTTTCTCGCACCATTCTGGGCGTAAGGGAGGATCACTTGGAGAGCCAATCATGCGTGCGTTGACTGCTACAGTAGCGTTGGTCGCGGTCATCGGTGGCCCGATGGCGATAGCGCGGTCGCGTGTTTTGCCAAATCCGTCCGTGCCATCCTCAATGAACCTGGAGCGGCGATCCATCCCGGAGGCGCCGGTGGGACATCGCCAGCCGCGTGCCGATCAGGTGCCGTCGGAGAAGAACCTCATGGATCCAAACGATCCGGTAAATCAGGAGAACGCTGCGCTCGACCGCATGATCAATGGCATTTGTCGCGGTTGCTAGGGCGTGTGCTCATAAATCGAGGTTCGTGAGCGGAGCTTGACCCATGTCCGCTATCGGCCGCTTTGCAGAATCAAATCGAACATCGACGAAGGTCTGAAAAGGGCCCACTAGCGTTCGTTAGAACCGCACCGGAATTGCGAAACTCGTCAGCCAAAGCGCGGCGAGCAGAACCGCGAAGGTTACGACGATGATAACCGCGGCGCGGCCTGCTGGCAGCTCCTTCATCGCGTGATCGTGGTGTTGATACATCGCGCCGGCCGACCCCGCCGCGTCGTGCATGTGAGCCTGATCGATCATCTTCGAGGGTTCGGGCGAGGCGTGGCCCAGTCCGGCGCGGGCTTATCTGCATCCGGCAGAGTCATGCAGCCATGCTTCAGGCGGTTCGCGACCAGCCAATGGCTGATCGGATAGGCGACGAGGCCGCCGACGATCGTCGCCATGCTCATGTGGAACCAGAACGAGGGGGCCTGCGGCCCCTCCGAGCCTGCCCAGCGGGCGCCGAGGATAAGCATGACCGGGATCATGCCGGTCATCACCATGTTCATCGACACGGTCTCGGCGAAGAAAGTCTTGCGCACCGCCTTCCAGTAGTGGCCCTCGTACATGCCGATCATCATTAGCGCCTGGAAGATGAAGAGACCGGAGACGAAGCCCGCCAAGTATTCGATGGTCGCGTCCCACCCGTTGGTGAGGCTGAAGACCGGCAGGATGGAGGCCGCCACGAAAATGCCGGTGGCGTCCCCCGCCAGGCAGTGCATCTCGCTGTTAAGCGCCTGCTTCGACGTCGCCGCGGTGAAGGCATCGTGGGTGCCCGGCAGGGGCCTTCGGCAGGCGAGCAGGTAGAAGAACGCGCCGACCGGCCCCGTATAGATCGTGACGAGGATCCAGGCGATGCGCTGCACCCAGCTGGTGACGCCATTGAAAACCGAGTCCCAGACGACGAAGACCACGCTGCCCGCTGTCAGCGCGAACCAGACGACCATGGCGCCATCGAGCATGGCAAGCCTCCACCTTTCATCGGTGTCACCGCAGCGCTCCGTGCGGAAGGTGCTCGTCCGCAATGGGTCATTCGCGTCGATTTTATCAGTCCACGCCTGGACCAGGTCGTGCTTGTCACCAGTAACGTTGTCAGAGCGTGAATGCGCCGCCCATCGGCGGTCGCATTCCTGATCATTGTCAAGCACGCTGTTCGCATTACTCGCAGGCATGGCGCCGACCATCGCGGCCGAGGAAGGTGCCAGACGCGGGGTCGTAGGAGCGATAGCGCCGAGCGCAGGAAGACGAAGGCGCGCCAGCCACGCTCGCATAGGCGCGGCGCGCGCCATCGCCGGGAGCCGCGCCGGCAGGCAGCTCCATGCCCGCTCTGCCCGCGGCCGTTGGCGTGCCTCCATTCAGGACGTCACGGTTCGGGTACTCGGCCTGAAACGTGTCTGGATTCTGGATGGCCCAAATGGGGAGCTGGGCGCTTGCAGAGGTGATGGTGATCGTCGACAACAGAGTTGCCGCGACCAAAGCTTTCAATCCGATCATAATCGTTCTCCGTTTTGCTTTCTGTGCGGACAATTCGCGCCGCGATAACCGCTGCTCTGGTTGGTCTGTTTCCTGCGGACGTTTCTAAGCAACGACGATGTGGCAAGTGCATCCGACAAAGCCAAGCGCACCGACATCACTCCTGTGCGAACGCCGCGTCATCGCAGATGACGTACTCGAATGAGGGAAGCCGCTTTGAGGCGAACGCCTCTGAAATGTGCCAAACAGATCGCAGGTCGACGCAAAGAGTCCTGCCCAAGTTGACGGTGTCGGGAAGGGCTGCGTTGGATCAGCCGTTTCCAATGAGAACGCCGGTCGCGAGAACAAGTCCGCCTCCGAGCATGACCTTGGCGGCGGCGGAGATCGGCGCTGTGTCCATGTATTTCCATTGAATGAAGGCAATCGCGAGCAGCTCGGCCACAACAACGGCTGCGGCTGTCGCGGTCGCAGTGAAAAAATCCGGTATCAAGTACGGAAGCGTATGCCCTATGCCGCCTGCGACCGTCATGAGACCACAAACAAGTCCTCGCAAATATGGCGTACCGCGACCTGACAGCTTTCCATCATCGGCGAGAGCTTCTGCAAATCCCATGGAAATGCCGGCGCCGAGCGACGCGGCCATGCCGACTTGAAAGGCATTCCACGAGCTGTGCGTGGCAAACGCCGCTGCAAACACCGGAGCTAACGTCGAAACCGATCCATCCATCAGTCCGACGAGTCCTGGCTGAATAATCTGGAGAATGAAGCTGCGCCGGGCGTTTTCGTCCTCCAGGCCTTTGGCCTTCTGCGGCAAACGTTTGGCTGTAATTTCTGCTGCCGTCCGTTCATGTTGCAATTCAGCCTTCGCCAGGTCGCCGAGCAATATGCGAATAGAAGCATCGGTCGTTCGGGAAGCGGCCAAGTCATAGAAGCGCCGGGCATCTTGCTCCATCTGGCTCGCTTGCTGCCTCACGGCTTCGACGCCCCGGAGGCGGACCTGCCAAAGCCTCTTTCGTTGCACGAAACCGCGGACGTCCTGTCGTCTCACGAGCGGAATGTGATTTCCAAATCGTGACCGATAAAGTTCGATCAATGCGCGGCGATGCTCGTTCTCTTCGGCAGACATATCGGAGAAGACCCGCGCCGTGTCGGGATGTTCGTCGCTCAAACCTTCCGCGAAGTCGGCATAGATACGTCCATCTTCTTCCTCGCTGCTGATGGCGAGCGCGAGAATCTCCTGCTCCGTGAGCTGATCGAATGGTTTCATATTGAGCCGTCGAGCCGCGGTGCGTTGTGGCCGACAGGCCTTGGCGGAATTTGGGTCGGCCGTGAACAATGAGTTTCGAGAGACGGGGTCATTCGGCGGGTGCCTTTCGGGCCCCGTCCGGCGCGGAGGCTGCCTCCTCATAAGCGAGCCACGCGAGACCCGTATGCAAAATGGCGGCGATGATGGCACCCACGATAGGGGCGGCCAGGTACAGCCACACATCGCCATAGTTGCCCGTGGCGACCATCGGGCCGAGCGCCCGCGCTGGGTTGAACGGGGCGCCAGTGAGCGGTCCACCCATCAGGATGTTGAGGGTCAGCGTCATTCCGATCGCAAGCGGCGCGAGGCTGCCGGCGCGACCCGCAACCGCCGTGCTGAGTACCACTGTAACCAGGAAGAAGGCGAGCACGGCCTCGATCAAGAATCCGACCGTGGGCGTGATCGTGAGGGTGGTAGCGCCGAGCGCGAGGTTGTGAGCGAGCGCCGGCACGCCGAGGCCGGTGGCTGAACCACCCAAGACGGTCCGCAGCAACAGTGCGCCTGCAATACCTCCAATGAGCTGGCTGACGATATAGCCAACCGCCTCGCCGACACTCATCGCCCCGGCGGCGAGTACGCCGACGGTGACGGCGGGGTTCATGTGCCCGCCCGACACGGAGCCATACGCGAAGGCGAACGCCATGATCGTCAAGCCGTGTGCAAAGGCAACTGCAACGACGCCGGGCAGGCCGACACCGGTGCCGGCTATCGCCGCGGCGCCTGCACCGATGAATACAAACGAGAAGGTGCCGACGAGCTCCGCAAGGAGCTTGGATGCAAGTCTGTTGGACATTGTTGTCTCCGGGGATGGAATGACCGCATAGCGCGATGGCTTGGCGCTGCGGAACGTCATGTGTTGACCGGCGGTCGCGAAAGCGCCGCCGGCCGACAAAGCGCAGGTCTACTCCGCAGCGACCATCCCAGGCTTGAAATCGACGCCGAGCGCGCTAGCGACGCCGGCACCATATGCGGGATCGGCGCGATAGAAGTGAGCGAGCTGACGGTAGACGATTTTTGGCGGCACGCCGTCCATCGCGTCCTTGATGTTGTTAAACAGCTGCTGCTTCTGATCGGCCGTCATCAGCCGGAACAGTTCTCCCGGCTGCCGATAGTCATCGTTGCCGTCGCGATGATCATAGCGCGTCGCGTCTCCCGTGATGCTGAGCGGCGGCTCGCGGAAGCTGTGGTCCTCAAGCGGGCCATCAAACGAATTCGGCTCGTAGTAAGCGTCGGGATAAGGCTTGCCCTCGAGCCGCATCGTGCCGTCGATGTGATAATCGTTCACCTCTGCTCGCGGCCGATTTACCGGGAGTTGGTGCGCATTGACGCCGACCCTGTAACGATGCGCGTCCGTATAGGAAAAGATGCGGGCCTGCAGCACCTTGTCCGGCGAGTGGCCGATGCCGGGTACGATGTTCGATGGCGCGAGCGCCGCCTGCTCGACCTCGGCAAAATAGTTCGCCGGATTGCGGTTGAGCTCGACAATGCCGACCTCGATCAGTGGATAGTCTGCGTGCGGCCACACCTTGGTCAAGTCGAACGGGTTGTACCAGTGCTTGTCGATGTCGCTCTCCGGCATGATCTGCACGGAAAACTTCCATTTCGGGAAGTCGCCGTTTTCGATTGAATCGAACAGATCGCGCTGATGGGTCTCGCGGTCGTAGGCGACCTTCTGGGCCGCTTCGGCGTTAGTCCAGTTCTTGATGCCTTGCATGGTCTTGAAGTGAAACTTGACCCAATGGCGTTCGTTCCCGTCGTTGATGAACGAATAGGTGTGCGAGCCGAAGCCGTCGAGATTCCGATAGCTCTGGGGCAGGCCGCGATCGGACATCAGGATGGTCACCTGGTGCAAGCTTTCAGGTGAGAGCGACCAGTAATCCCACATCGCGGTCGGCGATCGCATATTGGTCCGCGGATGCCGCTTCTGGGTATGGATGAAGTCGGGGAACTTCAGCGGATCGCGAAGGAAGAACACAGGAGTATTATTGCCCACGATGTCCCAGTTACCTTCCTCGGTATAGAAGCGGAGGGCAAAGCCCCGCACATCGCGCTCAGCGTCAGCCGCGCCACGCTCGCCCGCCACCGTCGAGAAGCGCAGGAAAGCCTCGATCTTCTTGCCCTTCTGTAGCGCTTTGGCCTTCGTGTACCTTGTGATGTCATGGGTGATGGTCAACGTACCGTAGGCGGCCGAGCCCTTGGCATGCACGGTACGCTCGGGAATACGCTCGCGATTCTGATGCGCCATCCTCTCAAGGAGATGGAAGTCCTGCATCAGAACCGGGCCGCGTGGGCCGGCGGTGATGCTGTTCTGGTTGTCGGCAACCGGCATGCCGCTGGTGGTGGTGAGGGTAGGGCGTTTGGCCACGAAATGCTCCTGTATGCGAGGCGTTAGTATGCCGGCAACGTCGCCGCGGTGCGGCTGCCCGTTTCTGTTGGCAACCTCGTTTGTTGCGACAACTGCATCCGCAAAAGACCGGCTGGAGCAGAATGTAGCCTTTATGTTTGTGAGGGCTGTGGCTCCATTGCCGCGGCTGTGTTGGAGTTGCTTCTATCTGCGAGGGGCGGCGTTAACCCAGCGGCCACCAATTGTTGGACGCAAAGACGAACCGCTTATTCGGCTGCTGCCGACCAGCTCTTGGGCGCAAGCTCTAGTCTTGCCCATACATCCACCAGTGCGTGGGCGAGAGCATCTACGAGCATGTCGTCGTGGTAGGGGGTTGGTGTAATCCGCAGCCGTTCAGTTCCGCGCGGCACCGTGGGATAGTTGATCGGCTGGATGTAAATGCCGTGGTCAGTGAGCAACAGATCGCAGGCCGTCTTGCACCTCTCGGGATCTCCGACCAGCACCGGCACGATATGGGTCTCGCTCGGCATAACTGGCAACGCGGCGGTGGTGAGCACGGCTTTGACGCGCGCTGCTCGTTCCTGATGTCGCTCGCGTTCCCAATTCGAAGCCTTCAGGTGTCGGATCGCGGCGGTGGCAGCGGCGCAAATCGGCGGCGGCAAAGCAGTGGTAAAGATAAAGCCTGGCGCATACGAGCGTACCGCGTCGATCAAGATGCTGTTTCCCGCAATGTATCCGCCCATGCAGCCGAACGCCTTGGCGAGTGTGCCTTCCAGAACGTCGATCCGGTCCATCACCCCCTCGCGTTCCGCCACGCCGGCACCGCAGGAGCCGTACATGCCCACTGCGTGCACCTCGTCCGCATAGGTCATCGCGCCGTAGTGTTCGGCGAGGTCGCAGATGCGGTGCATCGGCGCCACGTCGCCATCCATGGAATAAACAGTTTCAAAGACGATCAGCTTCGGCCGATCCTGTCTGGCCGCCCGCAACAATCGTTCGAGATGGTCGACGTCGTTGTGCCGCCAGATTTGCTTCTCGCAACCGGATTGACGCGCGCCTTCGATCATCGAATTGTGGTTGAGCTCATCGGAGAGGATCAGGCAGTCTGGAATGACCTTTCCGATCGTCGAGATTCCGGTCTGGTTTGACACGTAACCCGACGTAAAAACGAGAGCCGCCTCCTTGCGGTGCAAATCGGCCAGTTCATGCTCCAACTCGATCAGGGGATGATTGGTACCGGCGATGTTTCGTGTCCCGCCGGCGCCGGCGCCGAGGCGCGTCGCGGTCGCTGTCATGGCGCCAATCACCTTCGGGTGCTGGCCCATTCCGAGATAGTCGTTCGAGCACCAGATCACCACTTCGCGCGGGCCGCCGGGAGAATGCCAGATGGCGTGCGGGAAGCGGCCAGCGATACGTTCAAGATCTGCGAAGACACGATAGCGCTGCTCGTGCTTCAGCCGGCTCAAGGCGTTGGCAAAGAATGTGTCGTAGTTCATGGAAGCTCCCGGCCCGAATGCGGCCCAGTCCGGCCGATACGCGGCCGCAGCGTTTGACCCTAGGTCCAGGTGTCGTCCGGCAGGTTGACCACGATGGGCGTCGCTGTGCTACGTACGACAACCCACCGAAACGGCTCCAGCTTCGAAGGGTTGATTTCCATATGCGGCAGGAAAGCCGGGACGTGAATGAAATCGCCGACCTTCGCATGTGCAACGAATTCGCCTCTGTCACCCCAGCGCACTTCACAGATACCGGAAAGGACGTAGGCGATCGTATCTTGCTGTCCGTGATGGTGGATTCCTGTACGCAATCCAGGGGCCACTTCGAACAGACCGCCCCAAATGGTCGATGCGATACCCAGCGCTGGAGCGATAGCCGCGCGACGCTGAGAGCCTGGCGTCTGGGCTGTTCCGGTATCAAACTGAGCCGGGCTTACGATATGGATGGCGGTCGTACTCATGGTGCCCTTTGGGAATCGCGCTCGGAGCACTCATTATGCGAGCTCCCGGTTAGGAGCACTCGGCCGAGATTGCGGCGTTTGGTGAAAAGTTGCGCGGATTACGATCGTCGCTACGCGTGTATTGCTCCTTGCAGGGTTCGTTCCAAGGATCGCCTCGCTGCAATCCGTACCTTCTCGTAGGCGCGCACCTCGATCTGGCGAATGCGCTCGCGCGAAACGTTGAATTCGAGTGCAAGATCCTCCAGCGTTGGTGGATCATCGATGAGATGACGCGCCTCAAAGATGCGCCGCTCTCGATGATCGAGTACGCTGATAGCGCGAGCGAGCGCTTCCTGCCGGTGATCCATTTCGTCGTGGTTAAGGACGATGGTTTCCGGAGATGGGCTCTCATCAACGAGATAGTCTTGCCATTCGCTGGGCTGTTCTCCTTCGCGTACCGGTGAGTTTAGCGATGTGTCGCCGGCGAGGCGTCCATTCATATCTACCACGTCCTGGTCCGTCACCCCCAGCGTCGTTGCAATTTCCGTCACCTGTTCAGGGCGCAAACTGGCGTTATCGAGAGCGGCGATCTTGGCCTTGGCCGACCGTAGCTTGAAGAACAGCTTTTTCTGGTTCGCAGTCGTGCCGATCTTCACCAACGACCAGGATCTCAGGATGTAGTCCTGTATCGCGGCTTTAATCCACCACATTGCGTAGGTGGAAAAACGAAATCCCATATCGGGCTCGAAGCGTTGAACGGCCTGCATTAGGCCGACATTGCCTTCCGATATTAATTCCGAGGTCGGCAGACCATAGCCGCGATATCTCATCGCGATTTTGGCGGCCAGCCGCAGATGGCTGGTGACGATTTGGTCCGCAGCATCACGATCACCATGGTCTCGCCAGCGCTTGGCGAGCTGATATTCCCGTTCTCGCTCGAGCAATGAGAAGCGTCGAATGTCAGCGAAGTAGCCTGAACCGCGGTTGTCGGCAGAAGGTGCATTCAGGCTTCGATTGGTTAGTCCGCAACGATCCTTGTTCTCCTCTGCGCTCATCTCAGCTGCCCCGTCCGTCAAGAGACCGACGCCTGAAACGAACGGTCTGGATCGACGAAGCGCAACAGGCGGGATTTAGAAAGCAGCGGTGGGCCGCATACGAAATCCGCGTTACATCAGGGTGGGAGTCAGGTCGTGCCACTGATCGGAGCCCTTTCGTCGTCATCGTTCATTCAGCAGGCGCGGGGGCAGCCTGGCTTGCGGCGGCCGGCTTCCTCCCGCCAAACAGCCTGGTCTGCAGCCGATCGAGATAGATATAGACAACCGGCGTCGTATAGAGAGTGAGCAGCTGCGAGAGAGCGAGGCCGCCGACAATGGCATAGCCGAGCGGCTGACGAAGCTCCGATCCGTTCCCACTGCCGAGCATCATCGGAACGCCGCCAAGGAGCGCCGCCATCGTGGTCATCAGGATCGGCCTGAAGCGCATGATGCAGGCCTGATAAATGGACTCCTCGGCGGTCAACCCTTGCTCATGTTCGACGTGCAAGGCAAAATCGACCAGCATGATGCCGTTCTTCTTGACAATGCCGATGAGCAGGATGATGCCCACGATCGCGATCACGCTCAGATCGAAATGAACCGCCATCAGCAGAAGCAGCGCACCGAGGCCGGCCGACGGCAGGGTCGAGATGATGGTGATCGGATGAATCAGGCTCTCATAGAGCACACCGAGGATGATGTAGATGACGAAGAGCGCGGCGACGATCAGGATCGGCGTGCTCGAAAGCGCTGCGCCAAATGCCTGGGCGTTGCCTTGAAAGCTAGTCTGAAGCGAGAGCGGCTTATGCAGGTCCCTTTCAGCCTGTTGGATCGCGCCGACGACCTGGCCGATCGCGGTGCCCGGCATCAGATTGAACGAGATCGTCACCGACGGAAATTGGCCTTGATGGTTGACCACGAGCGGAGCGACCGTCACCGCACTATCGACCAAGGTGGACAAGGGCACCTGCTGCCCGCTCGATGAGTTGACATAGATGCCGTTGAGGGCCTCGGGCCCATACTGGAACTTGGGATCAACCTCCATGACGACGTGATACTGATTCAGCGTCGTAAACATGGTTGAGACAATACGCTGACCGAAGGCATCGGAGAGCGTGTTGTCGATTGCATAGGGCTGGATACCGTAGCTCGAGGCGACGTCGCGCTTGATCGAGATGTCGAGCATCGGTCCGGCATTGAGCTGATCGGTGGTGACGTCGGCGGCGCCCTTAGTAGCCTTTATCCGCTCTAGAAAGAGCGCCGCCCAATGATTCAGCTCGCCCGGGTCGGCATCCGCCAATGTGTACTGGTACTGCGTCTTCGATATCCGTCCGCCGATGGTAATATCCTGCGCGGCCTGCATGTAGAGCGTGATCCCCGGTATCTTGGCGAGGTTGGTGCGCAGCCGCGCGATCACCTGGTCCATGCTGGCGCGCTGAGTCTGGGGCTTGAGCGCAATGAAAACACGGCCATTGTTGACTGTCGTGTTGCCGCCGCCGGCGCCGACGCCCGACCCGACCGAGGCGACCGCAGGATCCTGCATTACGGCGTTCAGCAACGCCTGCTGGCGCTCGGCCATCCCCTGGAATGAGATATCCTGTGCCGCCTCGGACAGGCCTATGATCAATCCGGTGTCCTGCTGCGGAAAGAAGCCTTTCGGGATTATCACGTAGAGATATCCGGTTAGCGCGATAGTGCAGAGCATCATCATCAGCGTGATGAACCGGTGACGCAGCACGATCTTGAGGCCGGCCTCATAGAGGTTGAGCAAGCCATCGAAGCCACGTTCGAAAAGCCGGTAGAGCCGTCCGTGCTGCTTGCTCTCGTGCTTGAGTAGATATGCGCACATCATCGGCGTAAGCGTCAGCGAGATCAGCAGCGACAACACCAGAGCCGCGCTAACTGTGATCGCGAATTCCCGGAACAACAGGCCGACATATCCGCCCATCAGGAACAGCGGAATGAAGACGGCAATCAGGGACAACGTAATCGATACGATGGTGAAGCCGATCTCGCCGGCACCCTTCAGCGCCGCTTCGAACGGCGATGAGCCGAGCTCCATATGCCGCACGATGTTCTCGATCACCACGACGGCATCGTCGACCACGAAGCCGACGGCGATCGACAATGCCATCAGCGAGAGGTTATCCAGGCTGTAGCCGAGCTCATAGAGAACCGCGAAGCTGCCGACCAGCGAGAGCGGCACCGTCACCGCCGGAATGATCGTCGCCCAAAAATTGCGCAGGAACACGAAAATTACCATGACCACCAACGCGATGGTGAGCAGCAACGTGAACTGCACGTCGCCCACCGAGGCTCGGATGGTTTCGGTCCGATCGGTAATGATACTGACTTTGATGGCCGGCGGGATCGAGGCCTGGAGCGTCGGCATCATTTTCTTGATATTCTCGACGGTCTCGATGACGTTGGCGCCAGGCTGGCGCTGGATCGGCAGGATGATCGCCCGGTCCTGGTTGTACCAGCCTGCGATCAGGTCGTTCTCGGCCGCGCTGATCACGCGGCCGACGTCACGGACGCGAACCGTCGCTCCATTGCGATAGGCGAGGATCAGATTGGCGTAGTCGTCGGCCTTGAGCAGCTGATCGTTGGTATTGAGCGTGTAGGTCAGGCGCGGGCTGTTAAGGGTGCCTTTGGGCAAATCGACGTTGGCTTGTCCTAGTACCGTGCGTACGTCCTCAAGGCTGATGCCGCGAGCAGCGAGCGCCTGCGGATCGAGCTGCACGCGGATGGCGGGCTTCTGCTGACCTGCGATACCCACGAGACCAACGCCGGATATCTGCGAGATCTTTTGCAGCAGGATGTTTTCTGCATATGCGTCGACCGTCGTCAGCGGCAGGCTGTCAGAGGTCAAGGCGAGTACGAGGATCGGCGTGTCGGCCGGATTAACCTTACGGATCGTGGGCGGATACGGCATGTTCAGGGGTAGCTGCGCTTGCGCAGCGTTGATCGCCGAGAGCGTGTCACTCACTGCTCCATCGATGGCGCGGCTCAAATCGAACTGCAACGTGACCTGGACAAAGCCTAGCGCGCTCGCCGATGTCATCTGGGTGAGGCCCGGGATCTGGCCGAACTGCAACTCAAGCGGCGTCGCCACCGAAGAGGCCATCGTCTGCGGATCAGCGCCTGGCAACCGCGCCGTGACCTGGAGGGTCGGGAAATTGACGTTGGGCAGCGAGGCCACCGGCAACAGTGGATAGCTGACCAGGCCTCCGACCAGCAATCCGACCATCAGAAGAGCGGTAGCGATCGGCCGATGGATGAACGGGGCAGATAGGTTCATGGGATCGGCGCCTGTTGAGCGCTCTGTGCGATAGCCTCATCCGCCGCCGTTCCGTGCAGCAGCGTAACACGCGTGCCCGGTTGCAGCCTGTATTGTCCGTCGACCACGACCTGCTCGTTGGCCGTAAGACCGGAATCGATGAGCGCCTGGCCGCCGCCGATCTGCGTGACCTTGACCGGCCGGATCTGGACCGTGCTGTCGGAATTGATGGCGTAGACATAAGATCCGTTCGGCCCCTGCTGAACAGCCGAGGCGGCAACGGTCAGGCCGTTGTGTCTTGTATCGACAAGCAGTCGGGCATTGACGAGTTGGCCGGGCCAGAGCCGGTGCGATTGGTTGGGGAAATTCGCTTTGAGTTGAATCGAACCCGTCGTCTGCAGGATCTCGTTGTTGACAAGACCAAGCAGGCCTTGGTCGAGCAGGATTGTATTGTCCTGGCTGTAGGCAAGGACCGGGAGCGGGGCGTTGGTCCTTTGCTGTTGCT
This sequence comes from Bradyrhizobium sp. WSM3983, assembly GCF_000473045.1. GTDB lineage: Bacteria > Pseudomonadota > Alphaproteobacteria > Rhizobiales > Xanthobacteraceae > Bradyrhizobium. The sequence goes on from NZ_AXAY01000023.1 coordinate 49,712, forward strand.
GCTGGATTTGCGGGAGAACAGTCTCGGGAAGCGTGAAGATCAGCGAGATCGGATTGATCTGCGTGACGACGACGAGTCCGTTCGTGGTAGACGGGCTGATGATGTTGCCGACATCGATCTGACGTATCCCGACCACGCCGTCGATCGGGGATGTGAGGCGGGTGTAGCCGAGTTGCACGTTCGCGGCATCGATCAACGCTTGATCGGTCTTGATGGCCGCCTGGAGCTGCCCGACCTGCGCCTTCTGAGTTTCAATCAGTTGCGGCGTGGCCCAGCCGTTCTTGCCCAACGTGTTGTAGCGGATGAGGTTAGCCTGGGCGTTCGCAAGCTGCGCCTGATCCCGCTGCAGATTACCCGTGTACTGCTCGACCATCGCCTGGTAAGGACGCGGATCAATCTGCGCGAGCAGATCGCCGGCATGGACCGCCTGACCTTCTGTGAAGTTGATGCTGACGATCTCTCCCTGGATCTGAGCACGCACGACGTCGGTGTTGTACGCGATCACGGTCCCGACGCCGCTTAGATAGATCGGAACATCATGCTGGGCGACTACGCCGCCGACGACGGGCACCGCGGGCGGAGCCGCGGGCGTGGCGGTAGCTTCGACGGGGTCAGCGCGTGTGAAGTAGAGGAGGCCGCCGGCCGCAAGAGCGGCGATCAGCAAGGCAGCGGGAACGATGACCTTCTTTTTCATGCTTGCTCTCGTTTGCGAATGAGAGATCAGTCTCACTGGCCTGGAAGGATTGACGTTCCGATCGTGACGGTTGTGTCGGTAGTTGAGGCCTAGGGCGGGGAGGACGCAGAGGGGGCCATTGGGGCCACGCTAGTCGCCACGCTACCCGTGGTGGGCGAGACTCCTGTGATCGGCACTGGCGCTGCGGAGCTGACTCCGAGATTGCCGATCTCGGTGGATCCCAAGGGAATGCCGGTTTGAGCGACGCCTCCCGTCGTCGTGGGCGACATTGACGTTGGAGCCGACGATGCAGCGACGCTTCCCGAGCCGGAGCCGCAGATCCCCGATGTCGACATTCCAGAGGTTGCGGCGGCGGCCGGCGTTGCACCGCCAACAGCCAATCCGCCGCCGTCGTATGTGGAGGTCGATCCAGACATCGTCGACGGTGAGGTCCCCGCCGTCGAACATGAGGTGGTGCTGCCCGGCATCGCGATTGTGCCCGTTACGCCTGTGGGAGCTGGACTGATTCCGGGGGACGCGAGTTCGGTGGCGCCGAGAGGAATGGTCGGGGAAACCGTCGTACCCGTTCCCAGGCCAAGCGGCGACGTCGGGCTCAGGCTCGGGGTTGGCGCCGGTATTCCCTGCGCGATAGCGACGTTGCAGAAAAGGAGTGCCGGAAGCACCGCCGCAATCAGGGAGGATCTCATTGGCATTCTCCGTTTCAGCCGCGTCTTTGGGGCGAGCACCGAAGCGACCAGCTTTGGAAGACCAGTCATCAGGTGCGAGAGTAACGGAGATCGCTTAGTCCTCGTTATTGCACTCGGGTTTGGCGTTATCGCAACTTGGTATCTTCGTATGTACTTCGGTATCGAAGGGCCGCGAGTGTGGAATACGCCTGTGCTGTTTGCTCGGCCCCTGCGACCGAGAGTCTGGCGGAAAAAGGTCCAGAGAGACCGCAATGAAATTCCTCATTGCGGTCTGCTGTCGCGTCGAGCCGGCCAACCGATCAGTAGTAGTCGTAGTTGCAGGAGTATCGCCCGGCGTACGGCCGGTAATATGGGCAATCGAGGCCATAGTCGTAAAAGCCGTGAGCGTAACGGCGTCGTCCAAAATGGGCGCGACCTACATGCGCCATGTGACCTGAGCCAAAGCCACCGACGTGACTTCCAAAATGAGTCCCGCCAAACCCGCCGATGTGGGCTCCACCAAAGCCGCCCATGTGACCTCCGCCAAACCCACCGATATGGCCTCCGCCGAAGCCGCCGCCCATAGGGCCTCCTCCGCCAAATCCGCCACCGCCGCCGTGTCCCCCGCCGCCACCACCACCACCACCACCGCGCGCCTGCGCAGCAGTGGCCACAAGGCTGCCGGCGAGCAGCGCAGTTGCCATAATCATCGTCATTCGTCTTCTCATGACATTCTCCTTTCAAGCGGGCGGTTGTCCGCCCACAGTCATTGTCCGCGGCCGGCATGGCCGCGGAAGGCCACGAGCGTCGCGACAGGCGGGAGATGGGCACGCTTGACGGGCGTCTCCACTATACTTGCGTTCATCGGGCTGAACGAAACGCGCGCTCGAGCAGGACGGAAGCGTGGTGCACGCATCCGGAAAAGACGCAACGACAAAGACCCGGCGCATGCCGGGTCTTGAATCGATTTCTCGGCCGGCGCCGCAGCGTGGAGTGTCTGTTGCTAAGTGGCTGGCTTGGGGCTCGGGCGAACTGACGACACACGCCAAACCGTGTTTCCAACGTCGTCGGCGATCAGCAATCTGCCTGCGCGATCGAGCGCGAGACCGACGGGCCGTCCGCGGGCGTGATTGTTTTCATCAAGGAAACCTGTGACGACGTCCCGCGCCGGCCCGCTGGGCTTTCCGCCGCTAAACGGTACGAAAACTACCTTATAGCCGCTGAGTGGAGTTCGATCCCAGCTTCCGTGTTCGCCGACGAAGGCACCGCTTCGATAGTTGGCGGGGAGATCGCCGCCCGAGTAAATTGCTACGCCGAGTGGCGCCACGTGGGAGCTTAGGGCGTAGTCCGGCACAATCGCTGTGGCCACCAGATCTGGGCGCTGTGGCTGGACTCGCGGGTCCAGGTGCTGGCCGTAATAGCTGTAGGGCCAGCCATAGAAGCCTCTGTCCTGCACCGCGGTCAGATAGTCCGGGACTAGGTCTGGTCCGATCTCGTCGCGTTCGTTGACGATAGCCCAGAGTTTGCCAGTTTCGGGCTCCCACTGAAGGCCGGTCGGGTTGCGCGTTCCGCTGGCGAAAATGCGATGGGCGCCGGATGCACGGTCGACCTCCCAGATCGCGGCCCGCTCATATTCGGCTCCGATCCCGTTTTCGGTGATGTTGCTGTTGGAGCCGATCCCGACATAAAGCTTCGAGCCATCCGGACTCGCCAACAGCGGCTTCGTCCAGTGATGATCGATCGGACCGCCGGGAAGGTCAGTCAGTTTGGTCGGCGCAGCCGTGATGCTGGTCTGTCCTTCCTGGTAGGGATAGCGGACGATTGCATCGGTATTGGCGACGTAAAGGTCGTTACCGACGAGCGCGACGCCAAAAGGAGAATTCAGATGGTCCAGAAAGACGGTCCGGACTTCTGGAATGCCATCGCCATTGGCATCGCGCAGCAGCGTGATGCGGTTTGCGTCCTTTGCTGAGGCGCCGGCGAACCACTTTACCCAGCCAGTGATAATGTCCTTGGGACGGTAAATCGGCGCCTTCGGGCCGTTGCTCTCAACCACCAGCACGTCGCCGTTCGGAAGCACATAAAGCGAGCGCGGATGGGCCAAGCCGGTGGCCATTACCTGGGCCTGCAGATCCTGCGGCACGGTCGGCTTTTCATCGTTTCCCCATCCGACCGGCTCCGCAATCCGGATTGGCGGCACCACATATTGCTGCAGGGCGGGCAGCGTGGGATGCGCGCCGATCTGGCTTCGTGGGTCGCCCCCGCTGTCGTCGCAGCTTGCGAGCCCCAGGCCGGCAACCGCGACAAAGACGGTGGCAAGACGCGGCAGGTTGGCGCGGGCAGTCTTGAGGATGGGCATCACGTGTCTGCTCCAACATTACGAGGGGAGGTGAGGACCCAACCGGTTGGGGCCATAGCTAACAGAATGATGACGACGAGCGCCGAGAGCATCAGGCCCGTCGGCACAACGGCGGTGTAAGCGTCGCGGCTGTGGACCAAGATATTCACCAACGCGAGGAGGACTGCGAATACATAGCCAGTCACGCGCGCCCAAGCTGCCTTTTGCCTGCCGGTTGCAACTTCGATCACGGCGGTGATGAGCGCCAGGCCGGCCACGATCAGGCCGGCCGTGATCAGCCAGGCCGAGAAATCTTCCCACATCACGTCCGCAGTCCGCCAATAGGCGAGATCGGTTGCGAGTGCGCCCGTAAAATAGGCGACGGGAAACGGCGTTAGGATCCGGTGAACCGGATGAAATCCGGCCTCGACGGCCGAGGCGGCTTTGGGCCTGAAACTCGCTTCCGTTATCGTAGCGTGTTGCATCTCTTTCCATCCTTATGGTTCGCGGGTGCGGTCGCGAGGAACTCCGGCAACAGCCAGCGCCCCGCTGCGACGTCCGCGCCGCGCATCTTCACCGGTGTGATTCCCCGCGGCGCCGGGTGTCGCCCGGCGAACGCCTTCTTGCTTCCGAATAGTAGGTGATGAGCACGGCGCGGCTTGGCGCAAATTGCTCGTGCTGCGCCATTCTTGCCGTTGATGCGGATGCGGGAATTGAGCGCAGCAACGCTCATCGCTGCAAGGCGGCTCGGCGCCTTGCAGGTTCGTCCAACCTCCGGAATGGATTGTTGGTTCGCCAGGGATCAAGAGGTGCCGGAATCCCGGCTGGCCAATGATCCGACCGCAGACCAGTCGAGCCTGTCACCGCCGTGAGCCAGCAAAGTCAGGAAGCGATCGCGAAGCAGACTTGCGACCGGCATGGGAACGCGCAAATCGTCGGCAGCCGCCAGCACGAGCCGGATATCCTTGTAACCGAGTGGCGCAGCAAAGCCTGCGGGCTCGAACTTTCGCTCAACGATCAGCTTGCCGTAAGTCTTGTAGACGGGCGCGTCGAACAGGGTGGACGTCAGCATGTCGACATATGCTTGGCGGTCGACGCCATCCTTGGCGACAAGCGCGACGGCCTCGCCCAATGACTCGATGACGGATGCAATGAGAAAGTTGCCGCTGAGTTTCACGAGATTGGCAGTCTTGGGCTTGTCGGAAACCACGAACGTCTTCTTCCCGATTGCATTGAAAACAGGTACGGCAGCCTGGACCGCGTCGTTGTCGCCACCGACAACGACGGAGAGATTTCCGGCCGCTGCAACATCAGGGCGCCCAAACACCGGTGCCGCGACGAACCGCTGGCCGGCCTTCGCGTGATCAGCCGCAAGGCGCTCTGAAAGCGCCACGCTGATCGTGCTCGATGAGACATGGACCCGGCCCTTAGGCAGGCTCGCGAGCAGCCCATCGGCGCCATAGACGACGCTCTCAACCGCCGCATCATTGGCCAGCATGGTGATGATAACATCGCCACTACACGCGTCAGATATGCGCGGCGCCGCGACAGCGCCCTTTTTCAGCAATTCGCCGGCCTTTGCTGCCGTGCGGTTGTAGACCGTGACACTATGGCCGGCCCGCAGGAGCGACAAGGCCAGTCCGCTGCCCATCTGACCAAGTCCGATGACGCCGATCTTCATCTTGCAATCTCCAACGCTCGGTCACGTCCGTTGTCGTGACATGGTGGCCAGCCGATCGATAGCTTCCAGAGTGAAGGCGAGGTAATGGGTATCGACGATGCCGCCTTTGACCTTTGTTGCAATGCCCCCGAGGACGACCTGTGGCCCGGCCATGATGCGGGCAGGAATCGAGAGGAGCGTCTCGTTGACCTGCGCATGGGCTCGGACTCCGCCAGTAAAGGCAGGCGAGACCGTTATGACCAGCACCGGCTTGTCGATCAGCACGGACTTTCCAAATGGGCGTGAGGCCCAATCCAGGGCATTTTTCAATACGCCCGGAATGCCGTGATTGTACTCCGGCGTCACGATGACAACGCCGTCGCTGGCACCAATGGCCTTTCGAAGCAGCCGCACTTGCTCCGGCCCATCGGCTCGGTCCTCGTCCTCGTTATAGAGCGGAAGCTGCAGATCGCAGATTTCAAGGTCTATCGACAGCGGAAGATTGTCACGCAGGCCCGACAAGGTCGCACGTGAATAGGAGGCTTTGCGCAAGCTCCCAGATAGGCCAACAAGGCGTGTTGGTCTCGTAATGTCATGCATTCTGGCACTCCATTGGAGCAGTCGACCGGCCATCCGGCGGCACATGGAGTGCACGTCCGGCAACAAGGAAGGAAGCGGCCGTCCATTTAGGGACGCATGGACGGCCGCAGCGGGCCTGGTCTGTGAGGAGGATGGGGGTCGCCAGGCACTTCTGATCTAGCAGCGCCCGAAAGGCGGGGCTTTGTAGTTATTGCCGTATTGGGCGAGATCTTGCGCTTGTTTAGTCTAGCTCAGCGACTGCGCCGAGCATCTTTATGCCTGCTTCGCCGGGCACTTGCAGACGCGGGCGATGCGCAACTGAAGCCCGTGTGATCAGCCCTCGCTCAGTTCCCGCGTGGCCTATCTCGGGGCTCGATCTGGACCGTCGCTGTCATGCCGGCGACCAGCCGAACTCCAGCAGGTACGTGATCGATCCGGATGCGCACAGGTATGCGTTGAGCGAGGCGTACCCAGGTGAAAATCGGATTCACCATAGCCAGCCCTTGCGGGTCGGATTGCGCGTTTGCGATATTGATGCCGCGCGCCACGCCGCCGACTTCGCCGTGCACGACCTGCCTGTAGCCCATCAACTTGATGCTGGCAGGATCACCTTCGTGCATGAGGGCAAGTTGCGTTTCCTCGAAATATGCATCCACCCAGAAGGAATCGGCGTCGACGACCGAGATCGTGTTTCGTCCAACGCCGGCATAGTCTCCGAGTCGCGCCAAGAGATTGGTCACCCACCCGTTCACCGGAGAACGGAGCTCGGTGCGCTCCAGATTGACCTTCGCCTGATCGCGGTTGGCGACAGCCTGCTGGTATTGCGCCTGGGTCGCGGCGGCATTGGCCTCATAGGTCTGTCTGTCTTCGATGGTCTCCGCCAGATCGGTCATCATGCGGCGACGCTCTGCTTGTCGCTGCGCATTCTGGGCCGTGGCCTGAGCCTGCGCGACGGCTGCTTCAGCCAGCTGGAGCGCAATCCTGTAGTTCGTCGGATCGATCCCCAGCAGCAGATCGCCCTTGTGCACGAACTGATTGTCGGCCACCGGTAGCTGAACAATACGTCCCTCTACCTCCGGCGCGATGGTCACGACATAGGTGCGAACGGTACCATCACGTGTCCAGGGCGTTGCCATATACGATTCCCACATTGCCCAGCCAAGCACCAGGGCAAACCCTGCGGCCGTGAGCGTCAGCAACGGCGGAACCAATCGAAACGATGCCTTCGTCATTGGAGCTGCCGAATTCGCGAAGCCGACGCGTAGATCGGCCCTGGTACGCTCCGAGTTGGTTTCAGCATCGGATATCGTGAGCTCCGCATGCGGTGGCGAGTAGGATCACGGCGATCGGTGCAACGCAGACACCGAGCGCTCCAGCGCGCTTGCTTCGTTCGTTGGCATGACCACCGTCCTGAGGCGATTTCGAGTTGGTGGATCATTGCCTCGAAAGCTGCGATATCAATGCAACTTTACCGGCGGGCCGGTCCGATGCGTCAGAGCGCGGGCGACGAGAGCGAGCAGTGCCCGCGGGGTGCCACCCAGCGCGCGCTCGTGCATGATGCGCAGCGAGAGATACATGACCCGGGCAAACAGGCCCGCGACGAAGATGCTGCGGCCGTACAGGAAGCCCATCAGGTTTCCGATCGTGCTCCATCTGCCGAGCGAAACCAGCGAGCCGAAGTCGCGGTACTTGTACGCTCGCAGCCGCTGCCCGCGCAGCCGCCGCTCGATCTGGCGCACCATGTGCGCCGCCTCCTGATGCGCGGCCTGCGCCCGCGGCGGAACCGCGGTGGATGCGCCGGGGCGCGGACAGGCAGCGCAGTCGCCGATCGCGAAGATTGCGGGATCGCGCGTCGTCTGCAGTGTCGGCTCGACTACGAGCTGATTGATGCGATTGCTTTCGAGGCCGTCGAGCCGGCCCAGTACCTCCGGTGCCTTGACCCCGGCCGCCCATACGACGAGCTCCGAGGCGACGAACGAGCCGTCGGCGAGCGTAACACCCTCCAGCGTCACCTCCTTGACCCTTGCGCCGGTGCGGACCTTGACACCGATCTGGTCGAGCAGGCGGTGCGTGGCATCGGAGATGTGCTCCGGCAGGCCAGGCAGGATGCGCGACGTGGCCTCGATCAGCACCACGCGGATGTCGCGCTCCGGATCGATGTGGTCAAGGCCGTAGGCGACCACCTCGCGCGTGGTACGATAGAGCTCAGCGGCCAATTCGGTGCCGGTCGCGCCAGCCCCGACCACAACCACGTGAAGCTGGCCCGGCCGCACCGGGCCCGGCTGTGTTTGCGCGCGCAGGCAGGCGTTGACAAGTCGCCGGTTGAACCGCTCTGCCTGTGCGGGCGTTTCAAGCGGAACGGCATATTCTGCGACGCCTGGCGTCCCGAAATCGTTGGTCACGCTGCCAATGGCGATCACCAATGTGTCGTATCCGACCGCGCGCGGTGGCGTGATCTGGCGCCCCTCGTCGTCGAAGGTGGCGGCGAGATGCACTTCCTTGCTGGTGCGATCAAGCCCAATCATCTCGCCGAAGTGATATCTGAAGCCGTGCCAATGCGCCTGCGCGAGATAGTTCACCTCGTATTCGCCGGGATCAATGCTTCCTGCCGCCACCGCGTGCAGAAGCGGTTTCCAGAGATGGGTCCGGGCCGACTCCACCAGGGTAATGGACGCCCGTGATTTGCGGCCGAGGCGATCGCCGAGCCGGGTGACGAGCTCGAGCCCTGCTGCACCGCCGCCCACGACGACGATGCGGTGCAGCGCCGTGGCGCCAACGCGGTCGCAGAGGTGCAGCGTCGCCGTCTCAGAGCGCGGATTTGCACGAGTTAAGTCCTGATCGGGATCGCGTTGCAACACGTCGGCCATCCGCATCACCCCAGATAGCCGGGACGGTAGACGCGGCTGCGGATCAGCGCGCTGATATCGTCAGGTCGCTTCACGCCGGCGAGCCCCTGGTCGAAAATGCAGGCCGCGACCCGCTCCGCGACATGGAGCGATGCTTCGAGTATACGGCTCTGCGGCGGATAGATCAGTCCGACCGAGAGGTTATCTTCGGTGACCTGCTCGGCGACGGCTTGCGCAGCGACTAGGAACATCTCGTCCGTCACCCGGGTCGCCTCCGTGGCAAACACCGCCATGCCCAGCGCCGGGAAGATGTAGACGTTGTTGCCTTGGCCCGGGACGAAGCGCCGGCCGGCGATCTCCACCGGCGGGAACGGGCTGCCGCTGGCAAAAATGGCCCGCCCGTTCGACCAGCGATAAGCCTCCTCGGCCGTGCACTCGGAGCGCGAGGTCGGGTTCGAATAGGGGAAGATGATCGGCCGCTCGTTGACGCGCGCCATCGCGCTGATCACCGCCTGATTGAACAGTTTCGGAACGGCGCTGACCCCGATGATGCCGGTCGGTCGCACTGACTCAACAGCCTCGGCGAAAGTGGAGAGCGGCGCCCGGTCCTGGGCGAACGGCTTCTGAAATTCGGCCAGATCGGTGCGCGAGGTCACCAGCAGCCCGTGGACGTCGAACAGCGCGTTGCGCCGACGCGCCTCGGCGGGATCCATGCCCTCGCGCGTCATCGCGAGGCTGATCAACTCGGCGATGCCGGTTGCAGCCGACCCCGCACCGAGAAACAGGAATCGCTGCTCGGCGAGCTTCTTCCCTGTGAGGCGGGAAGCGGCGAGGATGCCGGCCAACGCCACCCCGGCAGTACCCTGGATGTCGTCGTTGAAGGTGCAGATCTTGTCCCGATAGCGCGCGAGAATCGGGACGGAATTGATGTTCGCGAAATCCTCCCACTGGATGCAGCATTTCGGGTAGAGCTGCTGCACGACAGTTACGAACTCGTCGACAAAGGCCATATAGGCGTCGCCGCGCTCGCGGTGCTGCCGCAGCCCCAGATAGAGCGGGTCATCGAGCAGGGTCTCGTTGTTCGTGCCGACATCGAGAACGACCGGCAGGCAGCCTTGCGGCGGAACGCCGGCGCAGGCGGTATAGAGCGCGAGCTTGCCGATCGGAATGCCCATGCCGCCGGCGCCGAGATCGCCGAGGCCGAGGATGCGCTCACCGTCAGTGACGACGATGAAACGCACGTCCTTTTCCGGCCAGTTGGAAAGCAATTCCTTGATCCGACCGCGCGCGCCGATCGGCAGATACATGCCGCGCGGCTGGCGGAAGATGTGCCCGAACTTCTGGCAGGCTTCTCCGACGGTCGGCGTGTAGACCAGCGGCATATAGGTGGCCGGGTCGGACATCAGGGTCGCGTAGTAGAGCGTCTCGTTGCGCGCCTGCAGATCCGACAGCACAAGGTATTTCAGGAGATCATTGTCGAGCGCGGCGATCTCGGCGTGCCGGCGTGATACCTGCAATTCAATATTGGTGACGGCGGGGGGCAGAAGACCTTCGAGACCCCAGGCGCGGCGCTCAGCCTCGGTGAAGGCGGTGCCCTTGTTGAGGCGCGGATCATGCAGCAACTGGTAGCTGGCGGGGTGACCCAGCGGCGGTGCGATTCTCTTGCTGATGGGTGTGGACATCTCGTGATCGCTCCGTTCTTATGTCTCGAAATGGTCGCGCCTGATGGCCGTTAACAGCTGGAAGTGCGAAGGTCTGCAACGCTCTTCCGGCTAATAATGGTCTCTTGACGCTGCGACTTTGCCTCTGAACACGGTCAGGCTGATCACGGTGTAGAGCAGCATGAGAGGGAATACGAAGAGCCCCTCTCCCCAAAACATGAAGGCAAGGCTCGAATGAGGAGCGGCTGCCTGTTCGATCGTAACCGAGAACGGAATCATGTACGGCCAGAACGAGATCGCGAGCGTGCCGAACGCGGCCAGGAAGATGAGAGCGACCATGGGAAAGGGGAGCGCGTCCTGTTGGCGGTGAACGCTGGCAGCGAGCGTGATCGCGGCCAACACGCCAACCACCGGGAAAACAAACAAAGATGGCCGGTCAAGCCAACGCGTCATCACCGCAAAATGTCCGACCAGCGCATAGCCGAACACGACGATCATGAAGACGAGCAGCGCCGCAGATAGACAAGGAATGAGGCGATAGGCCTGGTCGCGGACGTCGTCCTCGCATTTTCGCACAAGCCAGCAGGCGCCGAGCAACGCGTAGCCGACACACAGGCCGATACCGCAAGCAATCGCAAAGGGACTGAACCAGCCGAATTCGCCGCCAGCATACCGGTCGCCGGAGACCGGCAGACCCTGCACAAGAGCGCCCACCATCAAGCCCTGCATGAATGTTGCGACAAGCGAGCCTCCCACAAAGCTTGCGTTCCACATCCAGCGCATCCGCACGGTCTTGTGGCGAAACTCGAAGGCCACGCCGCGCAGGATCAGGCCCGCCAACATCAGCAGAACCGGGAGATAGAACGCCGACATCAGCACAGAATAGACAACCGGAAACGCCCCCCAGAGGATCACGCCCGAGACGACGAGCCAGGTCTCGTTGCCGTCCCAGACCGGCGCCACCGCGCTTATGATAGCGTGTCTCCGCGGCTCGTCGGAAGCCAAGCCGAACAGCATGCCGACGCCCAAATCGAAACCGTCCAGTAAAACATAAAGTAGAATGCTGACAGCAAGGATCGTCACCCAGAACATGACCATGGCTATTCTCCTGCCGGAAGGTGAATGAGGGCAGCTGCCGCATCTGGCCGGTCGACGGCTGACAGGGGCCGATTAGGAAGAACGGCGGTTGGTGGCAGCCCAAGGCGACCGACCGGTCCTGCACGCAGCAGCCTGTAGATGTAGAAGATGCCGAACGCAAAGATGAAACTGTAGATCGCGCCAAAAACGATGAGCGAGATCATTGCCGTGCCCTTCGTGAGGAATGGCGTCATCGCATCCACGGTTCTCAGCACGCCGTAGACCACCCAGGGCTGACGTCCCACCTCGGCCGTGAACCAGCCGGTCAACGTCGCGACGAAGGGCAGAGGAAAGCTGAGAAACGTTGCCCAGAGCACCGTCCGGTTTCGCGCCAGACGCCCTTTGCGGCTCAGATATGATCCGACCCAGGCCAGAGCCAACATAAGGACGCCGCAGCCGACCATGATCCGGAAGCTGAAGAAAGGAATGAGTATCGGCGGCCAATCGCTCTCAGGAATGCTATCGAGCCCAACTTCCGCGGCGTCGAGGCTGTCAGAGTCGATCAAACTGCCCCAGGGCGGTGGCAAAGTGATCGCGAAAAGGTTGCGCCGATTTGCGACGTCCGGCCACGCCAGCAGCACTTCGGATGCCGGCTGTTCATTGTGCCATCGCGCCTCGATGGCGGCCATCTTCGCGGGCTGGTAGCGGACAACGTATTCACCGTTGAGGTGACCGAAGATGATCTGGACGGGAACGAGCACGGCCGCGAGATACAAGCCCATACGGAGCATGATTTTTGCTTCGGCGATAAACATTCCCCGCAGCAAATACCAGGCGCCCGTCGCAGCCACGCAGAATGCGCCGGTCAGGTAAGCTGCAAGAAGCATGTGCGGAAAGCGCGACCAGACCACCGAATTGAAGATGATCTTGGCCCAATCGTTTGGCGCGAACATTCCGTTCTCGACGACATAGCCGACCGGAACTTGCATCCAGCTGTTGTTGATCATGATCCAGAACGCCGACAGCGTGGTGCCGAGGGCGACCATTGCGGTCGAAAACAGGTAGAACCACGCAGGGACTTTCGGCCGGCCGAACAGAAGTACGCCGAGGAAACCCGCCTCTAGCGCAAAAGCAGTGAATGTTTCATACGAGAGAAGCACCCCCTGGATCGGTCCCGTCATCCGTGAAAAGTCGCTCCAGTTGGTGCCTATCTCGAAGGCCATGACGACCCCCGAGACCACGCCGAGTCCGAAAGCCACGGCGAAGATCTTAAGCCAGAAGTCGAACAGCACGCGGTACGCCGGGCGCCCAGTCGCGAGATGAAGGGCCTCCAGGACAGTGAGCCACGCCGCCAGGCCGATCGTGAAGGACGGAAAGATGATGTGAAACGAAACGGTGAACGCGAACTGCAGTCGCGACAGAAGAAGCGCGGTGATCTCCATGATGCGACCGCCCTTACCGCCAGAGATTGGTCTTTGCGAGGTCGATGACCTCGTCGGCCCGGCCGCTCATGATCGCCTTCACCATGTAGAGCGAGAAGCCCTTCGCCATCTCGACGTTTATCGACGGCGGTACCGCAAGCTCTGTGCGGCTGACGACGGCATCGATGAGAACGGGGCCATCGTGCGCAAACGCCGCGGCGATTCCCTCCTCCACCTTCGCGGGGTCTTCGATCCGAATGCCGCGAATGCCGACAGCTTCGGCCATGGCCGCAAAATTGGGGTTCTTGAGCTCGGTGCCAAAATCGAGGAAACCGGTGCCCTTCTGCTCGAGCTCGATGAAACCGAGAGCGCCGTTGTTGAACACCACCACCTTCGTGGGAAGGCGGTGCTGCACGAGCGTGAGCAAGTCGCCCATAAGCATGGTGACGCCCCCGTCGCCCGAGAGCGAGATCACCTGTCGTCCCGGAAAAGCGGCTTGTGCGCCAATTGCCTGCGGCATCGCATTGGCCATCGAGCCGTGCCAGAATGACCCGATCAGCCGCCGCTTGCCGTTCATCGCGAGATATCGCGCTGCCCAGACCGTCGGCAGTCCGACATCGCAGGTGAAGACCGCATCATCGGAAGCCAAATCGCTAACGGACTTCGCGACCTGCTGCGGGTGAATCAACTTGCCGCTGCCCGCGCGAGCAAGCTCATCAAGGCCCTTGCGTGCTTTACCGTAATGTTCGCGTGCCTGAGCAAGATGACTACCGTCTCGCTTCTCCTTGAGGAGCGGCAGAAGTGCGTCAGCCGTCGCGCCCACGTCGCCAATTACGGCGAGATCGACCGGAGTTCGTCGCCCGATGACCTCCGCTCTCAGGTCGACCTGCGCGATCTTCACCCCCGAACCGCGCGGATAGAACTGTCGGTACGGGAAGTCGGTCCCAAGCATCAGCAGGACGTCGCAATCCAGCATCGCGTAATAGCCCGATGAAAAGCCGAGGAGACCAGTCATGCCGACGTCATATGGGTTATCCCACTCGACATGTTCCTTGCCTCTCAGCGCGTGAACGACAGGCGCCTTGAGGCGCTCGGCGAGAGCGACGACTTGATCATGCGCGCCTTGACAGCCGGAGCCGCAGAGCATCGTCACGCGCCCGTTTCCGTTGAGCAGTGCGGCCAATCGATCCAAGGCATCGTTCGCTGCCGGCACGGCCGGTCGGGCCGGCAGCAGGTTCGCGGGCTGCGGATCCGATCCCATTTCGGCAGGCTGCAGCGCGACATCACCCGGAATGACGATCACGGAGACGCCGCGGTTTGTGACGGCCTGCCGGATGGCGAGCTCGAGCGTGCGCTGCATCTGGTTGGCACCGGAAACGACCTCGCAATAATGACTGCATTCCTTGAACAGCTGCTCCGGATGCGTCTCCTGGAAATATCCGGAGCCGATTTCGCTCGACGGAATTTGCGCGGCGATGGCGAGGACCGGAACCCTGGAGCGATGACAGTCGAACAGCCCATTGATGAGATGCAGGTTACCGGGCCCGCAACTGCCCGCGCAGACGACGAGCTCGCCGGTAAGGTGAGCGTCGGCGCCTGCCGCGAAGGCTGCGACCTCCTCGTGCCGGACATGGATCCATTCGATCTTGCCGTCGCGACGAATCGCGTCCGTCAGTCCGTTCAGGCTGTCGCCGACGATGCCATACATTCGCTTGACGCCAGCCGCGACGAGGATCTTTACGAATTGGTCCGCCACTGTCCCGCTCATGTCGTTTCCTTTCTAAGAAGCCAATGCCTTTACCGCCACGCTTGGGTCCTTGGGCCTAGTGCGCGGCAGAACTCCGTGCCGGCGGCGCCATGAACTCCGGGCCGATCGGATCGGTAATCGTTTCGTGCAGGATGCGATCGATGTCCGCTCCGTCTGTCTCATCCAGATGCCAGCCGCTCACCTCGTCGACCGGGAGAAGTTGCGCCGGATTGCGCGCCCCCCAGAGCGCCGTCGTGACGCCCTGGTCGAGCATCCACCGGATGGCCAGGTGGATCACTCGCTTGCCGAAGCGTCGCTGCGCGAATAGATCGAGCTGCTCGACGGCCGCAAGATATTGCGCAAAGCGTGGCTGCTGGAATTTCGGATCGATTCGTCGGAGGTCATCCCCTTCGAATTTGCTGTCCGGCCGCATTCGGCCGGAGAGGAGACCACGGCACAGCGCGCCATACCCGAAGGTCGCAATGTTGTTCTCGCGGCAATAGGGCAGGATATCGGTCTCGATGCCGCGCTCAAACAAATTGAAGGGCGGCTGCAGCACGTGAAGTGGCGCAATTCGCCGGAACTGCTCCATCTGCAGGACCGAGAAGTTGCTGACGCCGATTGCGCGGATTGTTCCCTGTTCGTACAGGTCGCGCATCGCCTCGGCGGTCTCCTCGATCGTGATCAACGGATCCGGCCAGTGGATCTGGTATATATCGATGTAGTCGGTCTGAAGCCGACGAAGAGAATCCTTCAATTCCCGCAGGATCCGCGCGCGGCTGGCATTGCGGAATACGTGCCCGTCCTTCCATTCCAATCCGACCTTTGTGGCGATCTGCACACGGGAGCGCAGACCACCGTCTGCGAGTGCCTTGCCGACAATTTCTTCGGAACGGCCGAACCCGTAGGCGGGCGCAGTGTCGATGATGTTGATGCCGTGCTCGATCGCGCCTTGAATTGTCTTGATCGATTCCGCTTCATCGGTGCCGCCCCACATCCAGCCCCCGATGGCCCACGTCCCTAGCGCGACCCGTGAGACCTGGAGCGGCGTTCCCCGGATTTCGGCGCGCTCCATGCCGATACCGACAGGCGTGCTCGCCGGAGCCTTGTAGTCGGGTGTCTTGTTTTCGAGTGTCTTGGCTTCATCAGGCATAAGCTTGCTCCTTACTCGATGCCTGTTCGGTCCCCTTTGACCGAAGCGGCCGTTCCGCCTGTCAGGTGACCTTCAGTTGCGCAGGGTCGATCGGCAGCGCACGAATCCGCTTCCCGGTTGCGGCAAAAATCGCGTTGCAGATGGCTGGCGCGACCGGCGGCACGCCGGGCTCTCCAACCCCGCCTGGAGGCTCGTCGCTCTCGACGAGGTGGACGTGAGTTTCAGGCGCGATATCGGTACGAGCGACCAGGTAATCGCTGAAATTGCCCTGCTCGATGCGCCCCTGCTTGATACTGATATTGCTGTAGAGCGCGTTGCTGATGGCCATGATCACTGCGCCTTCGAGCTGGGCGCGCACACGGTCCGGATTGACGACGAGACCGCAATCGAGGCCGATATCCACCCTGGGAATGGTGAGTTGGCCGTCGTTGCCGACGGCGACCTGCACAACCGCTGCCGCGTAGCTCAGGAAGCTGCGGTGGACGGCGATGCCGCGTCCGTGCCGTGGCGGCAGGCTGCTGCCCCATCCACTGTTGCGCGCGACCAGGTCAAGGACACCTCGCAGTCGGCCGGTGTCGACCGGATACGTATCGAGCGATGCTCCGTAGTTGGGATAGTTGACATGCATGGCGGCGAAGTCGAGCTTGCGCGGCTCGCCCAACAGATCGCGCAGATAGTCGAGCGGGTCTTTGCCGGCCGCGTGTGCGAGCTCATCGGCGAACGAGCACACGGCGAACGCATGGGGAATGTTGTAGACCGACCGATACCAGCCGATTCTGACGTGGTTGGCGACCGGGCCGTTTTCGCAGCGGACGTTGGCGATCGCGTAGGGCATGTCGGTCACGCCCTGCTGCAGCTCACCGGCGCTGCCGTATGTGACGTCCGGCTGGAAGGTCGATTCGATGGCCGGAAAGACGGTTCGGTGCAGCCAGGCGGACGGGCGTCCCTCGGCGTCGAGCCCGGCTTCGAGGTGCTGGGCAGAAATCGCGTGATAATAGTCGTGCTGGATCTCGTCCTCGCGCGTCCAGGTGACCTTGACCGGCGCGCCGATGCGACGTGACAGCAGTGCTGCCTCGGCCACGTAGTCGGATTTGGATTTACGGCCGAATGCGCCTCCCAGCAGCGTTACGTTGACCGTGACGTCTTCGAACGGCACGCCGAGGACCTGGGAGGCGGTCGTACGTGCGGATTGCGGAAATTGCGTGGGCGCCCAGATCTCACACTTCCCATCGGCGAAGTGGGCGACGGCGTTCGGCACTTCCATCGGTGCATGCGCGTAATAGGGCACAAAATAATCCGCCGAGATGCGGCGATGGGCCTCGCCGAGGGCGGCGTCGACGTTGCCTTGGCTGCGCACGACCCGTCCGGGCTGCTTCGCCGTTGCCTCAAGCTCAGCCCGATAAGTCGTCGTATCGTGATCGGCATTGGCGCCAAAATCCCAGGTGATCTTCAGCTTTGCGCGGCCCTGCTGCGCCGACCAGGTATTGCTGGCGATGACGGCAATGCCGCCGAGGGGATAGAAGCCGGACGGAATAGGGGTGGCCGGAATCTCCACCACCTGCTCGACACCGAAGACTTTCAGCGCGTCCGTGGCGTCGAAGTGCAAGGCTTTGCCGCCATAGACCGGACAGCGCTCCACGGACGCGTACTTCATCCCGGGAAGGGTGACGTCGATGCCATAGGTCGCCGTGCCACGCGTGATTGCGTCGAGATCGACTATGGGAACGGGTTTGCCGACGTAGCGCCGTTCGTCCGCCGCCGTGAAACGCAATTCCATGTGATCGAGTGGCGCGATCTCCATTGTCGCCGCCATCTTGGCGGCATCGCCGAACGACAGCTGCCGACCCGTTGGAACGTGAACGATCACGTGATTGCGCGCCTGGCAATCGTTTGCGTTGACGTTCCAGACACGGGCAGCCGCCGCCTCGAGCATCTGCCGGGCTGACGCGCCCGCTTCGCGCATCGGCTGATAGAATTGCCGCATGCTGCGGGAGCCATCAGTGTTCTGGTCGCCATATTTCGGATCGCCCTGGGCTTGCACGATCCTGACGCGGCTCCAGTCGGCGCCAAGCTCATCGGCGAGCACCATCGGCAATCCGGTCTTGATTCCCGTGCCCATCTCCGACCGATGCGCGACAATTGTCACCAAACCGGTCTGATCGATCATCAGGTAGACGTTGGGTTCAAAAACCTCGCTCGCATGAGCATGCGCCGCGAGAGCCGGAAAATTGCCGAATCCCATTGTGAAACCGAGAACGAGGCCAGTGGCGCCGCCCGCGATGACTTCGCGCCGGCTGAGATTTACGACCCTCGTCATCAGATTGTCTCCGCGGCTGACTTGATCGCGGCGCGGATCCGCACGTATGTGCCACAGCGGCAAATGTTGCCGGACATGGCATCGGTGATCTGCTGATCCGTCGGCTTTGGCGTCTCCTTGAGGAGAGCCGCGGCCTGCATGATCTGGCCCGGCTGGCAGTAGCCGCACTGGGGCACATTGTTGGCGCGCCACGCGCGCTGGACGGCGTGGGTGCCATCGGAGCTTAGTCCTTCGATCGTGACGATCTCATGCCCGGCGGCGGCCGACAACGGCGTCACGCAAGAGCGCACCGCCTGTCCGTCCATGTGCACGGTGCATGCGCCACACGCCCCGATGCCGCAGCCGAATTTGGTGCCGGCCAACCCGAGAATGTCGCGGATCGCCCAAAGCAAAGGCATCTGCGGATCGGCATCGATATTGTGCAAGGCGCCGTTGATCTTGACTTGTTGCATATGAGCAGCCGATGTTGACGACATGCCCAAAGCTAGTCGCCGCGGCGAAAATCAACTTGAGAGCCCTTGTCTTTTGTTGATTGCGATTGCTGCGATTCGCTCGTTCTGAACTGAGACAGCTTCCTCGCGCGGATCGCCGTCTGGGCTGTTTCAGGCAAGAACTCGGTGATTGAAACAATTACCAACAAGCGTTCCGTCCCGGCGTCGCAGAGAACGGTAGGAGAATGGACATTGTATTTGCGAGATCACGCCGGATGAACGTCTCGATCAGGGCGGCGATTGTGGTGCTTACGACTGCCGGGGCTGCGGTCGTGTGGGCGCAGGAGACAGACACGACGCTTTCGCCGGCCGTCTTGAAGGAAATTGCGCGGGTTGAGGCCGAGATCGACCGCATAGAAGCAGAAAGCCTCCAGCGGCTGGCGGCGCCACCTGATAATCAGGTGCAGCAGGTCGAACTGCTCGGCAAGTTGATGCTCTATGACAAGGAGCTGTCGGTGAATCACAATGAGGCGTGTGCGTTTTGTCATACACCTGAGACGGGCTTCACCGGGCCGGTGTCCGAGCTCAATCGTACGACCGCCTCCTATCCGGGTTCGGTGCGCACCCGATTCAGCAATCGGAAGCCGCAATCGCACGCCTACGCGCCGCTCTCGCCCGTGCTGCATTACAATCCTGGCCAGGGCGATCTCGTCGGCGGCAATTTTTGGGACATGCGCGCAACGGGCCGCCGATTGGGTAACCCGGCGGCCGAACAGGCAGAGGGGCCACCGACCAATCCCGTCGAGATGGGCCTGCCCGATGTCGCTTGTGCGGTATATCGAGCCGCCCAACGGCCCTATCGCGGCCTGTTCGAGGCCGTCTGGGGTCTACAGGCATTTGCTATCCAGTGGCCCAGTGACGTGGAGCAGGTGTGCAGTCAACCAGGTCCACCTCCTACGAACGATCCGATACCGGTTCACCTGACGCCGATAGATCGCGGCCGGGCCGCGACAACGTTCGACCAGATGGCGCAGTCCATCGCCGGCTATGAAGCATCGGCGGAGGTGACGGCGTTTACTTCCAAGTTCGATGCGGTGCAGGCGGGAAAGGCGCAGTTTACGCCGCAGGAGCAGGCGGGTTACGCGTTGTTCCGCGGCAAAGGGCAATGCAACAATTGCCACCGCGATGGCGGGCCTGGCGAAGATCCGCTGTTCACCGATTTCACAGCGAGCAACATCGGCACTCCCGCAAATCCGCGGCTTCCGTACTACGCCGAACAGCAACCGGACGCACGTGGCTATCGCGCCAATCCCGCAGGCTCATCCTATGTGGATCCGGGCGTCGCCGGCTTTCTCGCTGCCGATCATCTGCTCAGCCAACCATCATCCGTCGATGCGCGCTGGGCCCCGCTCGCGCCGGAGAATGTCGGCCGCTTTCAGGTCCCGACGCTGCGCAACGTCGACAAGAGGCCTTACCCGGACTTCATCAAGGCTTACGGTCACAACGGCTATTTCACCAGTCTCAAGTCGATCGTGCATTTCTACAACACGCGCGACGTGCTGCCACGCTGCGGTCGCAACGACCCGGGCGAGGGGATTGCGTGCTGGCCGGCCCCGGAATCCACCCGCAACATGAACACGAAGTTCGTCGGACGCTTAGGTCTTTCCGACGAGGAGGAGGATGCACTGGTCAGCTTCATGCAGACGCTCAGTGACGGGTACATGCAGCGGTAGTCACGCGTGCATCGAATCCACGTCACGTCGCTGTCCGCGCTCAACGGCAGCTCTCTCAATTGTGCTGAGGTGCGGCAGACGAGGGGCTGAGAACCGCTGCAGCGGTGTTCGCGATGTCGGTGTCGGTCTCCTTGCTCAAGCCAGCAACACCGACTGCGCCCACGACTTCGCCATTCACGCGTATCGGCATGCCGCCGCGCAACGCCATGACGCCGGTGGTGACGAATGCCGTCCGGCCCCGGTTGATGCTGTCCTCGATCTCCACCGTCGGTCTTTGCAGCCGCGCAGCCGTTCGCGCCTTCCCGATGGCGAGATCCACGCTTGCCGGGCGGACCCCGTCCATTCGCTGGAATGCAAGCAGATCGCCGGCGGGGTCAACAACTGCGACAACGGAGGGCGCATTCCGCTGTTGCGCTGTCGTCTCGGCGGCCTGCAGGACTCTCTGGGCTCCAGCCTGATCAAGGCGCAGGACTTTGACGGTTTGTCCGTGGGCTGACGTGCAGAACAGCGCGGCGACTATTCCGATGCTGACTTCAATCTTTGTCATTCGTGCTCACTTTAGGGTCTCCAAGTAGGAGATGACATTCTCGCGGTCTGCCGCTTGCGGAAGGTTGACGAACATCTTGGTGCCATGGACATCGGCCGCGGGATTGGCGAGGAACTGATCGAGAGTATGTTCGTCCCATGTGATGTTCGCCGCCTTCAGCCCCGGCGAATAGTTGTAGCCGGGCTCGGACCCGCTCTTGCGGCCAAAAACGCCGGCCAAGGACGGGCCGATCTTGTTCTCGCCTGGCGTCGTGGCATGGCATCCGGCGCAGCGCGCGAATACCTGCTTTCCCGCGGCAGCGTCTCCGGCGGCCACGGCCGGCAGGGCAACCAGGGTTGTGCCGACTACCGTAGCAACGGCGAGGCCAGGAATGACTGAGTCCATCGGTTTTCGCATTTTAAGTACCTCGCGAGTGGCATTGCAGTGCCAATCTAGGTGGCCCGTCCCGAATTTGCTTGGCGCGGCTTGCTGCAGTGTGCCGTTCTTGCCCTTGCGATCAGCAGCCGTGGCACGCGATTGATTGACGTCGGTGCAATAGTGAAATTGCGCAAGACCAAGCCGAATGCGGCAAAAACGCTAAAGTCATTAGTTCAACCGATAGATAGGTCTCGGTTGGTCGGTTGTCTCCTCCCGCCCCCGTGTCGCAACCGACTTGGGCGCGGCTGGCCTCCGCAGCGCGGTGGCCGGCCGCATTCCCTCATCTCGATGGGGACAAGCAAAAGGAAGAGACTGTGGCGACAACGGCCCTGAACGTGAACGGCAGTACCGTCTCGGTAGCCGTCGATGACCCCGACACACGACTGCTCTACGTCTTGCGAAATGAACTCGGCCTGCATGGCCCGCGTTTCGGCTGCGGTCTCGGCCAGTGCGGCGCCTGCACTGTGCATGTTGATGGAGCGGCGATCCGCTCGTGCGTCACCCCATTGTCCGCGGTCAAGGGCAAGATCGTCACGCTCGAGGGGCTCGGCACGAACGCAAAGCCGCATCCGCTTCAGGAGGCCTTCGTCCAGGAACAGGCTCTGCAGTGCGGTTACTGCATCAACGGGATGATCATGCAGTCCGCCGCGCTTCTGGCGCGCAACCCAAAGCCGAATGAAGGAGAGGTCAAAGCCGAATTGGCGAACAATCTATGCCGTTGCGGCACGCACCTGCGCATCGTGCGCGCGGTCCTGCGCGCCGCTGGCACTTGAGGCAGGCCCATGAACCAGATCGATAGACGCTCGTTGCTGCAAGCAGGCTGTGCGCTCGTTGTCAGCTTTTGCCTGCCGCTATCTTCGAGCACTGCCAAGCCTGCTTCTGGACCGAAAACCGTCTCGCCGGATCGGGTCGATGGCTTTCTGGCCATCACGCGGGACGGCCATATCACCGTCTATTCCGGCAAGGTCGATCTCGGCACCGGGGTGCGGACGGCGCTGACCCAGATCGTCGCCGAGGAGCTTGACGTTCCGATGAGCCACGTCTCGCTCGTCGAGGGCGACACCGCGCTAACTCCCGACCAGGGCGTGACGTCAGGAAGTCTCTCGATTCAGAACGGCGGCATGCAGTTGCGCCGGGCCGCCGCGACCGCGCGCTGGGCTGTCCTCCGTCGAGCAGCCGCCCGTCTGCGGCAGGATATTTCAACGTTGTCGCTTCACGAGGGCGTCATAACGGCCAAAAATGGCAAGCGGCTGCCGATCGGCGAGTTCGTTGACGGCACGACGTTGGCCATCGATATCACCAAAGACGTGCAGGAAAAGTCTCCCCACGCTTACACGATCGTCGGCAAATCCGTGCCCCGGCTGGACATTCCTGACAAAGTCAACGGCCGCTTCACCTTCATGCAGGATTTTAAGCTGCCGGACATGTTACACGGCCGCGTGGTACGCCCGTCCGGATTCGGTGCCACACTCGTTTCCTATAACGAATCGTCAGTCGCTGACATTCCCGGCATCGTGAAGGTCGTCCGCATCAACAACTTCCTCGGCGTCGTTGCGAAAAGCGAGTGGAGCGCAATCAAGGCCGCCCAGCAATTGGCGGTGACCTGGTCCAAGTGGGAGGGGTTGCCGGACCAAAGCAGAATTTGGCAGCACGTGCGCAGCACCCCGGTCGTGCGCGATGATGTCACCAGCCGCACTGGCGATTCTCGTTTTGCGCTCGCAAGCACAGCAAGCAAACTTGCTGCAACCTACGAATTCGCCATCCATACCCATGGCTCCATCGGCCCCTCCTGCTCCGTGGCAATTTTCGCCGAAGGTAAGCTGACGTGCTGGACTGCTTCGCAAGCAACGCACGACCTGCGCAAGCAACTCGCCGCCACGCTCGCGATCCCCGATTCAGACGTGCGCTGCATCTATGTTGAAGGGGCGGGGTGCTACGGCCGCAATGGACATGAGGATGCTGCGGCCGACGCGGCTCTGCTGTCGCGCGCGGTCGGCAAGCCGGTCCGTGTGCAATGGATGCGTGCGGACGAGCACGGCTGGGACCCAAAAGGACCACCTACGCTTCTCGATATGCGGGCCGCGATCGATAACGTTGGGGGCGTGGCAGCCTGGGAATCCGAGCTCTGCGTTCCGGATGGAACCGCTGGTTTCGTAACGCTGGTCGGCTCCGAACTTGCCGGACTCGATAGTCTCGGCAAACTGAGCCCCGGTGGGGTGTTGAACGACCTGGCAGTCCCGTACGTCTTTCCGAATGTCACGACGACCGCCCACCGGTTGGCATCGACACCGCTACGGCCGGCCTGGATCCGCTCACCCGGCCGGTTGCAGAACACGTTTTCGAATGAGTCCTTTCTAGACGAGATCGCCGCCGCAACTGATACCGATCCGCTCGATATCCGGCTGAGATATCTCACCGACGATCGCGGCAAGGAGCTTCTCGAGCGGCTCGCTAAATTGAGCAAATGGCGTGAGCGCCCGAAAAGCGATCGTGGTGCGAACATCGTGACGGGACGCGGGCTTGCCTATGTCAAATACGAACTGGTCCGCACCTACGTCGGCGCAGTCGCCGAGGTCGAGGTCAACCGCAAGACCCGACAACTTGCGGTCAAGCGCTTCTATGTCGCGCATGATTGCGGACAAATCATCAATCCTGACGGGCTGCGGAATCAGATCGAAGGCTGCATCGTTCAGACGGTGAGCCGCACCTTGAAGGAGCAGGTAACATTCGATCGGTCGATGGTCACAAGCCTCGATTGGGCGAGCTATCCCATCCTGACCTTTCCGGAAATCCCTGAGGTCGTGATCGACCTGATCGATCGGCCGGAAGAGGTCCCTTGGGGTGGCGGGGAGCCGGCCTGCGCGGTCGTGCCCTCGGCGATTGCCGGTGCCGTTTTCGAGGCAACGGGCGTGCGGCTGCGCTCTGTGCCGTTTACGCCGGCCAATGTGCTGGCGGAATTAGGAGGGGCATGATTGGCCGAAAAGGGTCGCTTGCCGGCTGGCACGCGCACTTCTTCCAGCTTTAGCCTTTGTTGCCGCACAGGTGCTGCGGACTGCCCGGCGGGCGGTTCAAAGTATCCCGTGGAGCTGCCCTCCGCCCTAAGCTGGCCTGCCATCCTGTTTGCCAATCACGCAGCGCCATGCCGCCAAGCGTTCGGTCGGATGCTGGTTCATCCACTGGGCGAGCTGCGGCGCGCCCATAAGGCAGGACTGCATCGAGACATCAGCGAAGTCCGAGGTGGTGACGATTTGCTCGTGGCAGCTTGCCGGAGAGGAGAGACTGCAGAGCACGGCGATGATCTTAATCACGACAGGACAACCCCCTTGCTACAATGAGCATTGGCCGCATCAACATGTGAGGCCTTCTCGGCTCGCCTTTGGTAGTCGTCGGCAAGGGCCTTAAGCTGGCCGGCAACCGCTGCGTCGGTCATGGTTTGGGCAGCGCGGAGCAAAGTCCGCGCTATCTCCAGATATTCCTTGCCTCGCTGTGAAACATGAACGCTCATAGAATCCTCCCGCAGTTCTCCAGCACCTGGTCGAATGAGACCTTGAGCCAGCCCACCCAATTGCGGTCACTTTCCCTGCGAGCTCTGAAGCGATCGACGCACGTCTTGGAACAAAGCGGAGTTCGCCACGAGTAGTGTCGGACGAGACCAAACTTGCCATCGCAAACCGCGCATCGCGCGGCTCTGCCAGATCTAGGAGTTTCAGAGCAGTTGAGCATTGTGGTCTCCCTTGGCATTAGTATCTCTGTACGTCGATCATCCCTTTTTCACAGCACTTCATGAGCCCTGTGTGCTTGTCCAACGCATGCAGCCTAAGACGATCGCCGTCAGTGTCTCAATTGAACGTAGGTTATTGTCCGACATCGAAAGGCGTCACGGAGCGATACGAAGGTGTATGGCGCTCGCCCCTTTAACACCGCCCACTTCGGCAAGGCAGCTCGCGTCAATCCTGTCATTGCCCCTCTCGCGCCTCAACCTGACGTAGCGAAGGTCTCAGCACATGGTTTTTCGTGGCCGGCCGGCGCATGAGCAGCCGGTCACCGGCCGATACCCAAGTATAGTTCTCATCTATAAACGCTGCGATATCATCCTGGAGCATACTGTAAGATCGAAGGTGGGCATGGCCCGTTGCTCTCGAATGCAGCTTGGTTGTGTGAACGGTGTCTCCGATCCCCTCGATCATTCGGGTGCCTCGTCCAACCCGGCGCCAGCGGGAAATCACGACGAGACGCGACCGAACAGAGTTTCGCTATCGCTGGCCGGCGCACAGATAAGGGTACGATTCGTTGTCATGGGCGAAAAACGAGGCTGGTTTGGAGCCGTGGAGTTCACACGCGACGCGGCGGGGTTGACACACGATGGCCAACGGCGAGCCCTCCCAGGTCGAAGAACGCGATTTGACCAGCACGGAAGAACGCCGGCCGCACTTGGGCGGTGCGGCGCTACTTGGACATTTGAACGGCGCCCCTAAAAAGGTGAACGGTGCTGGTGAGGCCGTAGGCCCGGGTGACAAGCAGCTTTTCGACATCATCGAAACCATTCCGGTGATGGCCTGGACGATGTTGCCTGACGGCTCCAACGCATTTGCGAATAGGCGTTGGGCCGAATATTGCGGTCTGTCTGCGCAGGACACCGTGGGTTCGGGCTGGCAGGCTGCAATTCATCCAGGAGACGCTGAGCAATATTTGCACAAATCGCGTGAGTCCCTGGCCACCGGCGAACCGTTCGAAGGTGAGGCGCGTTTCCGTTGCGCTGCCGATGGGGAATACCGCTGGTTCTTGGGGCGCGCCGTCCCGCTCCGCGACGACCAAGGAAATATTCTGAGGTGGTATAAAATCCTGACGGACATCGAGGATCGCAAGCGGGCGGAGGCCCTGCTGGCTGGAGAGAATCGCATTCTCGAGATGGTGGCCAAAGGGGAATCGCTTCCCTATATCCTCGATTGCCTCTGCCTGCTGGTGGAAGAGCATACTCGGGATGCGCTCACTGCGATCCTTCTGGTCGAGGACGGCCGCCTGAGGCATGTGGGGAAGCCGAGCCTTCCTCCAGCCTATGTCGAGGCTGTCGAGGGAAAAATCGCGGTTGGACCCAAGGTCGGATCATGCGGGCCCGCGGCGTATTTCGCCAGACAAGTCATCGTTTCCGATATCACGACCGACCCGTCATTTGACGAGCTTCGCGACGCTGTGCGTCTCTTTCCTTCGCTGCGCGCCGTCTGGTCGACGCCGATCATGTCCTCAGAAGGCAAGGTGATTGGCACCTTCGCCATGTATTATAGCGAGCCGCGGAGCCCTAGCCCGCGCGATCAGGAGATCATAGAACAGATCACCCATCTGGCGGGGGTTGCGATTCAACGTGCCCACTTGGACCGCGATCTCACAGTGCGCGAAGCCAAAATCCGGCGCCTGGTAGACGCCAATATCATCGGCATCTTCATCTGGGAGGTCGAAGGTGGAATTCTCGAGGCCAATGACGCGTTTCTTCGCATCATGGGATATGACCGCGAAGATCTCGCCGCGGGCCGATTGCGTTGCACGGAATTGATGCCGCAAGAATGGCTCGAAGGCGATGTGCAACGGGGGCCGGAGTACGTTAGGACCGGGCGCTTGCACCCGTTCGAGAAGGAGTTTTTCAGGAAAGATGGCAGCCGCGTGCCTGTCCTGATCGGCCTGGCCGATTTCGAAGAAAGCGGACGGCAAGGTGTCGCTTTCGTACTCGATTTGACCGAGCGCAAACGGGCCGAGGACGAGCTGCGCGCGAGCGAAGAGCTAAAACGGAGAATCATCGAGAGCAGTAGGGACTGTATCAAGGTGCTGGATCTGGATGGAAACCTGCTGTTCATGAGCAGCGGCGGTCAGCGGCTGCTCGAAATAGACAATATCCAGACGTACCTGAATGCCTGCTGGGTAGATTTCTGGCAGCCGGAAGACCGCCCAAAGATCAGCGAAGCCATCGCCGCCGCAAGGGCTGGAGGAATTGGGAAATTTCAGGCGTTCTGTCCATCGGCCAA
Source organism: Bradyrhizobium sp. WSM3983 (assembly GCF_000473045.1). Lineage (GTDB taxonomy): Bacteria > Pseudomonadota > Alphaproteobacteria > Rhizobiales > Xanthobacteraceae > Bradyrhizobium. The sequence continues at coordinate 77,012 of NZ_AXAY01000023.1, forward strand.
GGGGGCTCCGCGCTGGTGGGACGTCATCACCACCCCGATCTGCAATGCGGACGGCCACCCCGAGCAACTGCTCTCAGTTTCACGCGACATTACGGAGAGCAAACAGGCTGAAGCCGAAGCGCACGAGGGCGAGCGGCGATATCGCGAGGTGCAGATGGAGTTGGCGCACGCAAACCGCGTTGCGGCCATGGGGCAGCTAACGGCCTCGATCGCCCATGAAGTGAAGCAGCCGATCGCCGCGACGGTCGCCAACGCGCGAGCTGCATTGCGCTTTCTTGACGCCCCAACGGTGGATCTGGATGAAGTACGACAGATACTCAACGACATGCTGAAAGACGGCAATCGAGCAGGAGAGGTCGTCAGCCGTATCCAGGATCTCATCAAAAAAGCGCCACCCCGGCGGGATCGCTTGAACATAAACGAAGCGATTCGTGAACTGCTGGAACTGACCCGTAGCGCGGCGGTGAAGAATAGCGTCTCCATTCACGCGGAGCTCGCGAACGGCTTGCCAATTGTTCATGGGGACCGCGTCCAACTGCAACAGGTCCTCCTGAACTTGATCATCAATGCGATCGAGGCCATGAGCGGCCTCGGCGAGGGACCGCGGGAATTACTGGTCAGCAGCGGCACTATCGAGCCGGGCGGCGTGCTCGTGAGAGTGCGAGACTCGGGTCCGGGACTGGAGCCATCCATGCGTGATCGCGTCTTCGAGTCTTTCTATACGACCAAGCCGAGCGGCTTGGGGCTCGGCTTGTCGATCTGCCGTTCGATCGTCGAAGCCCATGGCGGACGCCTGTGGGCGAGTCCGACCGATCCCCAGGGCGCCGTCTTTCAGTTTACTATCCCGGTGGTCGAAGGAAGATAGCCGCTCCCCATTTGGCGAGCGTGCTCACCCTTGTTCTGCGCGAGGTCATTCGATCGACCCGCTGTAGCCTATTATCTCCCTCCATTGCATACCGAGGTATAGGGCAGGCAACCGAAGTATGAGAGCCGCGACCGCCGGGTATCTGCGGCCGAAACGAGCGAATCAGTCGCGTCAACCTCGCTACGATTGAGCGGTCGCCGTTGTAACCCTACGACTGTCGAGGAGCAGGGGCCTCATGGACCCGCATAAGGGGAGCAACGATGCTGACCTACTCGTTCGATGTCAACGCTGCGCGGCTCGCCGACGTCTCCGAAGTCTCCGTTCTAAACAATCGCCAACATCAGGAAGAGACGAGGCTGCCGCGCATCGATCATCCGCTCCTCGAGAACAACCGCGTGCCGCGCGTCGGGCGCGGCGAGCAGCTCCGTGACCGCGGGACCCATAAAGCCAGTCGCCATGCCCTTGAGATATTTCCTGCTCATGCCGTCAGTCGTCGGGCGATCGCCTGGGATGGGATCACCGTCGAGATCGTCCGGTGCGTCGCACATGACAGGGTCGAGTTTCGATTCCGCGCACCGTGCCATCTGCTGCTTGTCCACGAAGAGGGCGTTCGTGACTACGGCGAGACGTTCGTTCGGACTCTGCCGCCTTCGAAGCTGCGAACGCTCAAGCGCAAGCTCACCTTTGTGCCCGCCGGTCACGAATACCATGATTGGCAGCAGCCCCGCGTTCCCAGTCGGATGACCTGCTTCTATCTTGATCCGGACAAGATTTCTGCGATCGACGCGGATTCACCGGATGCTCAACTTGCACCTCGACTATTGTTCGAACATAGCGGGCTGTGGGATGCCGCTGCCAAGCTCACAGCAGCAATCGACCAGGGCTGCGAAAACGAACGTTATTGTGAAGCGCTTGGGGTGATCGTCGCGCATGAGCTGATGCAAAACCACGGGCATTCTCCAGATCGCAAACCTTTGGCGAGGGGTGGGCTGGCCGTCTGGCAGCAGCGCGCCGTCACCGGCTATATCGAGGAACACTTGGCCGAGCCCATCTCGCTCGCTGCGTTGGCGGCTCTCGCTCGTCTGAGCTCTTACTATTTCTGCCGCGCATTTAAGCAGTCATTCGGCATGCCACCACACCGGTACCACATCTATCGACGTATCGAACGCGCCAAAGCATTGCTGGGAGATCCGAAACAGTCAGTGACTGACGTCGGGCTCGCACTGGGGTTCAGCGAGACGAGCTCATTTTCGGCAGCATTTCGGCAGACGACAGGGATCACTCCCACGCAGTACCGCCGAAGCTTAGGGTGAATGTGCAGGCCAGGCGACGTCCGACCGTGGGGAACGGTTGTGGGGTCACGAAACATCTCGAGGCGCAGATTCCCGCAACGCCGGCAGGACGATGTGAAGCGTAGCGCCTCGGCTATCATTCGCAGTGGCCCAAATGCGGCCGCCGTGTGCGTCAACTATTGAATGGCAGATCGATAGTCCGATACCCATCCCGCTGGTTTTGGTGGAGTAGAAAGGCTCAAAGAACCGGTCCAGAGCTTCTGGGCGCAATATCGGACCGGAGTCGCGAACTGTGAGCGAGATGCCGTCCTCTCGGTCCTTTGCGGAGCTAATCTGCAACTCTCGTCCGTCGTCGTCGGCATTGCTCATGGCCTCGACAGCATTCATCACCAAATTCATGACGACTTGTTGCAGCTGTATCCGATCTCCGCGAACGAACGGCAAATTGGATGCAAGGTCTGCCTCCAGTGATATCCGGTTCTTGATAATCTCGCCGCGGGTCAGGGCCATCGTCTCGGTGATCACCTCGTTGATATCCAACTTGTCGATCTGCGCTGGCGTCTTTTTGACCAATGCGCGGATCCGGTTGATGACTTCGCTGACCCTGCGCCCGTCTTTGATGATATCCTCGAGCGCCCTGGACGACAGCTCCAGATCAGGAGGCGTTGCGCTGAGCAGGCGCAAGGCGGCATGGGCGTTCGTGACCAGCGCTCCAACGGGCTGATTGACCTCATGCGCAACAGAGGCGGTTAGTTGACCGACTGTCGCCACTCGATTTGCATGCGCAAGTTCGGCCTGGGCCTCCCGTACGGCTTCGGAGGCCAGCATGTGATCCGTCAGGTCGCGCGCCAATACAAGCGCGCTGTCGACCGCGTCTGTTTCGAGCTGGAGCGGTGAATAGGTCACGACCCAGTATCTTCGGCCGGTGGGGCCATCGAACCATTGACTGAAGTTGAACTCTTCTCCAGCAAAGCACCGATCCAAATTCGGCTTGGCCAGTTGCTCGAACGCGTCCCCTCCCATGGCATCGGCAACGTGCATCCCGATGAGCTTGTCGGCGGTTAGTCCCCAAACTCGCTGATGTGCCCGATTGGATCGTCGATATCGGTAATCCTTACCGATCACGGATACGACGTCTGGTAACGTGTCAAAGACATGTTGAGCCAGATATTCGGCGCGTTTGCGATCGGTGACATCCTCGCAGACGACCAAGAGTACCGGCTGCTGTTTGATTAGCATACCCTTGGCCGTTTCGCGTACCCACAGGATGGTTCCGTCTTTGCGCCGCTTTCGCGCCTCCCAGCTTGTCGGCTCACCAAGCTGTTCCATGCACATGGCGGCCTTGCGCTGAACTATCGGCCAATCAGTTTCATGAAACACCTCCTGCACGGAACGGCCTGTCAGATCACGGACGTCGTAGCCCAACTGGTTGGCGCCATACGGATTGACCGAAAGCACGGTTCCGGCCGCATCTAGCATGAAATACATTGTGGGATTGTGCTCGAATACGGCGCGCCACAGCTCTTCGCTATCGCGCAAGGCCTCGAGCGCCCGCCTGCGGTCCTGGATGTCGCCCGCGCTGGCGCACCATCTTAAGATCCTTCCTCGTTCGCTTAAGATCGGCACCGCGCGGACAAAGAACCAACGATATTCGCCGCCAGCGCTTCGAATGCGTAGTTCCTTTTCGAACGGCTTTCCAGTCGCGAACGCGGCGCTCCACTCCTCAAGGAGGTGATCATGCGGATGTACTGCGTTTAGCCACCCCAGGTGCCGCAACTGCTGCTCGGAGAAACCAGTGTAGTTCCGGAAGCGATCATTGAAGAAATCAGCCGCGCCATCCGGTGACATGTTCCAGATGAGCGCGGGTAATCCGTCCAGGATCTGCACAAGCTCATCTCGTGCTGTCCTCATCTTTGCTATGAGGCCGGTGATGACGAGTGAGGTGATCAGGAAGGCGGCCGACGCGATGATGTCTTCTGGATAATCGATTCGAAAGGAGAAAACAGGAGGCGCAAAGAAATAGTTGAGAGTTGCAACGGCAGCGAAGCACAGAACAATGAGCGAAATCAGGCCGCCGGAGAGCGACAGCAGAACAATCAGGATCAAATATGCGAAGCCCGCGGAGACCAGGCCGAGGTTGAGCCAAAAGCACAGCGCGGTCAGTGCCGCGAGCGCGAGGACGCCGACCAACAATCGCAGCAGCTCCTGAAGTGGATCGCGCATCATCAAGGATCACTAAGACCAAAGCCTCCTGACAGTTTTCGCTCCGGAGGCGGAATGTCCTCAACCATACCGCTCGTTTAACCTCGCGGGAAGGCTGGGATTGGCTTGGCAGGCGCGGGCGAAGGGGCGACAGAGCGTGCGGGATTTGCCTGTCCAGCGGATTCCGTTACAATATGACCTCAGCTCGGTCGAGCCGCTGAGCTATTGTGATTTGCTTCAATCGGGACCGGCTCCAGATGGTGAAGAACCAGGATGAGGCAGCATAATTCATCAACGAAGCCGGCTGGAAGCACGGACCAGCCGACCGTCTTCGTCATCGATGACGATGCGTCAATGCGTGAGGCGCTCGCACGGCTGTTCTATTCGGTCCAGTTGAAGGTTGAAGTATTCGCGTCGACCCAGGAGTTCTTGCAGGCCGAGCGGCCGGACGCTCCGGCTTGTCTCGTGCTCGATATCCGACTGCCTGGGCTGAGTGGTCTTGATTTCCAGGCCGGATTGGCAGAGGCCGCGCTTCCTATTCCGGTCGTGTTCATTACGGGACACGGCGATATTCCCATGTCAGTGCGAGCCATGAAGGCTGGTGCCATCGATTTCCTCACCAAACCGTTCCGTGACCAGGACCTTCTGGATGCCGTCGCCGCGGCGATCCAGCGCGACAAGAAGCGCCGCGAAAATGAACATGCGATCGCGGACATGAGGGCGCACTTTGCATCCCTTACCGCTCGCGAGCGCGAAATCATGGCCCTTGTCGCCAGCGGGTTGATGAGCAAGCAAATCGCGGCTCAGATCAATCTGAGCGAGATCACGGTGAAAGTGCACCGTAGCCATATCATGAAGAAGATGGAAGCCAGATCAGTGGCCGATCTGGTCAGGATGGCTGAAGCCCTTGGAGTAAAGCCTCCGACGCTCCAGCACTGAGGTACGGTCCTTCGATACCTGAGTATAGTTCTCATCTCTCAAATCAGCCTTATCATACGCTCAGGCGGCGCCGTCTATCGGGGGTGCGATCTCGGTCGTCTTCCCCTCGAACAAAGGTAAGTCGCGTGACTGATGGGCCTATAATTTCGGTCGTGGACGACGATGCTTCGGTGCGTACCGCGACCGCAAGATTGTTGAGGTCACTGGGATTCTCAGCCCATGCGTTTGCTTCGGCCAAGGAATTCCTGTCGTCGCCGCGACTGCTTGAAACATCGTGCCTTATTGCCGACGTGGAGATGCCCGGTATGAGCGGCGTTGAGCTGCAGGAGTATCTGATTGCCAACGGCCATAACACTCCGATGATCTTCATCACGGCATTCCCGGAGGATCGGATTCGAGAACGCGCGATGCGGGCTGGGGCGATCGATTTTTTGAGCAAGCCATTCGATGAGCCGCGGCTGCTCGAATGTGTGGAGCGGGCACTGGCGATGCGCCAAGACCGCCCGAACGACCCTTGATCGGATTGCGCGATCAGCCACGTCAACTCTGGGCCCTTGCGAACGGCTCAAGCGGCGCTGTCTTTCAATTCGTGCGGCCCCCCCACCCTGACCACTCAATGATGATCAGCGCGGGATCGATTAATCGCCGCCGCGCGTTCGCATGTCCGGAGCACGCCTCGTGGTTGATGCGTTGAGACTGCTGATTGGTTTGCTGATGCTGGCCTTTTTGCCGCGTTGGGCGCTCGCCGACGATGTCGTGAGGCCAATCATGGCTGAGCATCTGCCTTGGGCCATCAGCGGCTATGAACTTGCGCTCTTGCATGGAGCGCTCGAGCGGACGCGGCCCGACTATGGTGCCTACGAGGTGAAGCCGTTCTCTGAAAATGTCTCCAACGCACGCGCCATCCAACTGGCCGTCGGGGGCGACTTGGTCAACCTCTACCCGGCAGGTGTCGGCCAAGCTGTCCCCGAGCGGGAGATGATCCCCGTACCATTCCCGATCGACAAGGGCCTGCTCAGCTACAGGGTCTCCCTGATCAATCAGCGTAACCAGGAGCGATTCTCTCGCATTCAGAGTATCGAAGATCTGCGCCAAGTACGTGTCGGCCAGGGAAGTGGCTGGGCCGATACGCCCATTTATGAGTACAACCGGATTCCCATCGAAACCGCACCGAACTTCGAGTCGCTGTTCCCGATGCTCCTGAACGGCCGGTTCGATCTGTTCCCGCGCGGCCTTTCAGCCTACAGCCAGCGCTTCCCGGATTTCGCGATCGAGCAGCACCTCCTGATTCACTACCCTTTCTGCAAGGTCTTCTATGTCAGTCGGTCTGCCCCCCGCCTGGCGACCCGTCTCGCGACCGGGCTCGAGCGCATGGTCCTGGACGGCAGCTTGGATGCCTTGTTTGCCGAGCATTACGGCAAGCTTCTGGTGGACCTCAATCTCCGCCAACGGGTCGTGATCGAACTGGAGAATCCATTCTTGCCAGGTTGGGTGCCGCTCAACCGCAAGAATTTGTGGTTCGATCCGGCGCAAATGCCCTAGATCCTATCGATAATGCAGTAGGTCGCTGGTGACGCGAGAGGGAGGAATCGAGCCGTCATCGTTTCTTGGCAGGTGCGAGTTGGTGAGACGGAGGCAGCAGGCATGGTATCGAATGGCGACTCGTCTGGTCGAGCTGCGGCCCCCGAACCTTCGGCGCGTGGCGCCGGTAAGCGGTCGAAACAGCATTTGGCGTTCGCCAGCGAACTCGCGGCCTATCTGCGCGGGCGCTTGCGCTCGGTAGCCCTGACGCGCCGAAGCCTAGGCATGCGGCTGCTGGGGAGTATTCTGCTCTTCAGCGGATGCATCACGCTCAGTCTGACGCTGCTTCAACTCTACTTCGAGTACCGACACGATGTCTCGGCTCTCGGGTTGCGGCTTGAGCAGATCAGCAAGAGCAATCTGGGCAGCCTATCTGAAAGTCTCTGGGAGTTGGATGAAAAGCAATTGCGGCTGCAGCTCACGGGTATTCTTCAACTCCCCGATATGAGCGCCGTTGAGGTTCGAGGGTCTGGCGAGGTGGGTAAGCCCTTTGACATAAGGCTTGGCAAGGTCTCCGTATCATCAGCAATCATCCGAGAATATCCGCTGCGCCGCGATGTGCAGGGGCGGAACGTGATGATCGGCACGCTCTCTATCCAAGCAACGCTTGCCGACATATATCGGAGACTGTTCCAGACGGCATTGACTATTTTACTCAGCCAGGCAGCGAAGACATTCCTGGTGTCTCTCTTTATCGTTTGTATCTTTCATTACCTTGTGACGCGCCATCTATTCGCAATTGCGAACTTCGTTGACAAATACCGGATCAGCGAACCGCCCTCGCCGTTGCGATTGGGACGTCCACCCCGCCAGCATGCGGACGAGCTGGATCGAGTGGTCACAGCATTCAACACGCTGTCTGATGACCTGCAGCTCGCTTATCGCAGCCTTCATCGGACCAACGACCAGCTTACCCGAGAGTTGGCTGCCCGCCGTCAGGCGGAGGCAAATGTACGCGAACGCGAAGCACGGATCCGGCGCCTGGTGGACGCCAACATCATCGGGATCTTCGTCGCGGATTTCGGGGGTCGGATTATCGAAGCCAACGATGAGTTTCTCCGCATTGTGGGATACGAGCGTGGGAATCTGATCGCCGGTCGGATGCACGTGGTCGAAATGACGCCACCGGAATGGCGGGACCGAACTGCCCAGACGATGACCGAAATAAAGTTGGGAAAAACCGTCCAACCGTATGAGAAGGAGTACTTCCGGAGGGACGGCAGCCGCGTGCCTGTGCTGGTTGGCTCGACGCTTTTCGATGGAAGCAATCTGGGCGTTCCGCTGGGCGTTGTCTTCGTTGTCGATCTGACGCAGCGCAAGCGGGCGGAGGCAGAAGCGCGCGAGAGCGAACGGCGACACCGCGAGATGCAGGTGGAATTGGCCCATGCCAACCGCGTGGCGACCATGGGACGGCTCACGGCCTCCATTGCCCATGAGGTGAACCAGCCGATCGCCGCGACAATAACCAACGCGCAAGCCGCGTTGCGCTTTCTTGACGCTCCTAGTGTGGATATGAACGAAGTGCGACAGATCCTCAATGATATCGTCAAGGATGGGAGTCGCGCCGGCGAGGTCATCAGCCGGATCCGCGATCTCGTCAAGAAGGCGCCGACCCGGCGGGATCGGTGGCAAATGAACGGCGCGATCAGCGAGGTCATTGAGCTCGCTCGCGGCGAAGCGGCGAAGAACAGCGTCTCGGTGCAGACGGATCTCGCAGACGGCCTACCGATGGTGGAAGGGGATAGAGTCCAATTGCAGCAGGTGCTCCTGAATTTGATCATCAACGCGATCGAAGCCATGAATGGCGTCGGCGAGGGGCCGCGGGAATTGTCGATCAGCAGCGGGACTGCCGACTCGGGTGGCGTACTTGTCACTGTTTGTGACTCGGGTCCGGGACTGACGCCAGCAGGCCGCGATCGTCTTTTCGAGACGTTCTACACGACCAAGCCGAGCGGCTTGGGGCTGGGGTTGTCGATCTGCCGCTCGATCGTCGAAGCCCACGGCGGACGTCTGTGGGCCGGCGAGAACGTTCCGCGAGGCGCCATTTTTCAGTTCACGGTCCCGGCGGGAGTGCCCATGTCTTGACGTGCTCGCGCGCGATCCTGTCGCGAGCGCACCCGCAAGGTTTGGAGCACCCTGCATTCCACGAACGGTCCCGCCCGACACAACTCGGCCCGAATCTCTCAGCTCCCATTGGCAAAGGCGTGCGCTGCTGAGGTCGTAGACGATCAGACCCAGTCGCCAGTACTGGTCCGACTGCAATTGCAGGGGCGAGGCGGCGAGCAGCAGCTTTATTTTCGCATGATCGAGCCTGGACCGGCTGATCGACGCGCATAGTCCCTCACGATGCGCCGCCGCCGGCCCCTCGATACCCAGGTATAATTCTCAACCGCAAATTCCACCGTATCATGCACTCAGGCGGCACCACAGTCGGGGTGCGACTTCGGTCGCCTTCCCTCGAACAAAGGTAAGTCGCCTGGACAATGTCCCAATAATCTCGGTCGTCGACGATGATGCTTCGGTGCGCACCGCTACCGCAAGATTGTTGAGGTCATTGGGATTCTCAGCACATGCGCTTGCTTCGGCTCAGGAATTCCTGTTGTCGCCTCGATTGCGTGAAACGTCATGCCTCATTGCCGACGTGGGGATGCCCGGCATGAGCGGCCTTGAGCTGCAGGAGTACTTGGTCAGTAACGGTCATAATACGCCGATGATCTTCATAACGGCGTTTCCGGAGCAGCGGATTCGAGAACGCGCAATGGGAGCGGGAGCCGTGGACTTTTTGAGCAAGCCATTCGACGAACCTCGGCTGCTCGACTGCGTGCAGCGCGCGCTGAAGAGGCACGAAGGCAACTCTAACGAAACTTGAACGCCCCACCATCTGCACACCTGGAGATCCGCCCATTGGACCAACTGTCCCGAAGCTCTGGATTGGGCCCTGATGCCAACAAGGGTCTGGAAATCCTTTGGCAGGACGTGGAACGCGTGTTCTGTCGCGGGTGGCGGCTGGGCGACGATGGGAAGGTGCGAGCTGCGCTGGTGGTGCTGCCTGCTGGGGAGCATCCATCTCCCAGCATCCTCGCACGCTTCGCTCATGAATGCGCATTGAAGGATGAGCTCGACGAGACTTGGGCCGTGCCGCCACTGGAGCTGTTGAACGAGAGCGCCTCAATCATGTTGATGCTCGACGACTCCCGCAGTGAGCCGCTCGAGCGGCTGACCGGGGCGCCCATGGAGATCAATAGCTTCCTGCAACTCGCTATCGGAATCGCTGCGGCGTTAGGCAAGGCTCACCAGCGCGGCTTGGTTCACAAGGATATCAAGCCGAGCAACATCATGGTCGACCGCTCGATCGGCAAAGTCCGGCTCACTGGTTTCGGCATCGCCTCACGGCTTCCTCGCGAGCGACAGTCGCTCGATCCCCCTGAGACCATCGCCGGCACGTTGGCCTATATGGCGCCTGAGCAGACCGGACGCATGAACCGCTCCATCGATTCCCGTAGCGATCTCTATTCGCTTGGTGTCACGCTCTACCAGATGCTTACCGGCGCCTTGCCATTTTCCGCCGCCGACCCAATGGAATGGGTGCACTGTCACATCGCCAGAAAGCCGGTGTCGCCGGGCGAGCGGCTGGAGAGTCTTCCTGCTCCGCTCTCGCAGATCGTCATGAAGCTGCTCGCCAAGACCGCCGAAGATCGCTACCAGACCGCTGCTGGTCTTGGGCGTGATTTGCAACGCTGTCTCGGCATGTGGGAGCGGGCTCGCCACATTGAGGATTTTCCGCTCTGCGAACACGATATGCCGGACCGGCTGTTGATTCCGGAGAAGCTGTACGGACGGGAGCGCGAGGTCGATACCTTGGTTGCAGCGTTCGATCGGATCATCAAAAGCGGCGCGCCGGAATTGGTGCTGGTGTCCGGCTATTCCGGCATAGGCAAGTCTTCCGTCGTCAATGAACTGCAGAAGGTGCTTGTCCCGCCGCGTGGGCTCTTTGCAGCCGGCAAGTTCGACCAGTACAAACGCGACATTCCGTATTCGACGCTGGTGCAGGCTTTTCAGAGCCTTGTGCGGCCTCTTCTCGGCAAGAGCGATATCGAGCTGGCGAGCTGGCGAGGTGCGTTTCTGGAGGCACTGGAGCCGAATGCAGGGCTCATAACCGAGTTAATCCCCGAACTGAAGCTCATCATCGGTGATCCGCCGCCGGTCCCTGAACTGGCGCCACAGCAGGCCCTGAGCCGCTTTCAGTCGGTGTTCCGACGCTTCATCGGCGTATTTGCCCGACCGGAACATCCGCTGGCTTTGTTTCTTGACGATTTGCAGTGGCTCGACGCGGCGACACTCGACCTGTTGGAGGATCTGTTGGGCCGACCGGAGCTGCAACACCTCATGCTGATCGGCGCTTACCGGGACAATGAGGTCGACGCCGCCCACCCGCTAAGGCGAAAGCTTGAAGCAATGAGGCACGTTGGCGCGAAGGTAGAGGAGATCGCGCTTGCGCCGCTTGCCCGGGAGCATCTTGAGCAGATTGTCGCGGACGCCCTTCGCTGTGAGTCGGTACGCGCCGCAGACCTCGCGGAACTTCTATACCAGAAGACTGCCGGCAATCCGTTCTACGTGATTCAATTTCTTTGCTCGCTCGCGGAAGAGGACTTGCTCCGCCTGGATCACGAGGCGGCGACTTGGTGCTGGGAGCTCGATCGCATACGCGCCAAAGGCTACACCGACAATGTCGTGGAGCTCATGGTCGCCAAGCTCACCCGCCTGCCGGCCGAAACTCAGCGGGCCTTGCAGCAATTCGCCTGCCTCGGCAACGTTGCTGCGAGCGCGCTGCTTTCGACCGTTCTCGGGAGCTCCGAGGAACGCCTGCACGGGGCGCTATGGCCGGCGGCCCGCCTGGAGTTGGTTGTGCGTCTCGAAGGCTCCTACAAATTTATCCATGACCGGGTGCAGGAGGCCGCCTATTCACTGATCCCGGAGCCACTACGCGCCGAGGCACATCTCCGGATAGGTCGTCTGCTCGTGGCTCAAACGCCTCCCGAGAGACGTGAGGAGGCGATCTTTGAGATCGTTGGTCAGCTCAACCGCGGCGCCGCGCTGATCTCCGTGCAAGAGGAGCGGGACGAGCTCGCCGCGCTCGACCTGATCGCCGGCAGGCGTGCAAAGGGGGCGACCGCCTACGACTCGGCGCTCATCTATCTCAATGCCGGTGTGGCTCTGTTGGCGAAGGATAGCTGGGAGCGCAGGCATGAGCTTGCCTTCACGCTGGAGCTGAATCGGGCGGAATGCGAATTTTTGACCGGCCAATTGTCCGCCGCAGACGGGCGATTGGCGGCGCTGTCGAGTCGGGCGACGACAACGGTCGAACAAGCCCTCGTCGCGTGCTTGCGCATAGATGTCTGCACGGCCCTCGATCAGAGCGAGCGGGCGGTGCTCGTCTGTCTGGACTACCTCCGGCATGTCGGGATCGAGTGGTCGCCCCATCCGCAGGACGAGGAAGCACACCGCGAGTATGAGCGGATTTGGTCACAACTCGGAGGCAGCGTGATTGAGGAAGTTATCAATCTGCCAGTCATGACCGACCCGGCGGCCCTCGCGACAGTCGACGTTCTGAGCAAGATCTTCCCGTCAGCCTTGATTACGGACGTGAATTTGGCTTCCCTCTCGGTCTGCAAGGCGGTTGGTCTCAGCCTCGAGCAGGGCAACTGCGATGCTTCGTGTCTGACATATGTATGGTTCGCCAGGATCGCCGGACCCCGCTTCGGCGACTACGAGGCGGGATTTCGCTTTGGGCAGCTCGGCTACGAACTGGTCGAACGACGCCAGCTAAGGCGCTTCGAGGCGAGCACATACCTTTGCTTCTCGGTTTACGTTGTTCCCTGGATGAAACACGTGCGGGAATGCCGTGATCTGCTTCGCCGCGCTTTCGAGGCGGCGAACCGGATCGGAGATCTCATGTATGCGGGCTACACGTGCAACAATCTCAACTCGGTCCTTCTCTTTGCAGGCGAACCGCTGCTGGAGGTGCAAAGCGAAGCCGAAAATAGCCTCGCGTTCGCAGGGAAGGCGCGGTTCGGCCCGGTCATTGACTACATCATACCGCAACTCGCGCTGATTCGGATGCTTCGTGGTCTAACGCCAGAATTCGGCTGCTTTGACGACGGGCAGTTCGATGAACTTCGCTTCGAAGACTATTTGTCCCGCAATCCGGCCTTGGCGCTCGCTGCGTGCTGGTATTGGATCCGAAAATTGCAGGCGCGCTATATAGCTGGCGACTTCGTGACGGCCATCGATGCCGCATCGAAGGCGCAACGGCTGCTTTGGACCTCCTCCTCGTTCTTTGAGGAAGCCGAATTTCACTTTTACGGCGCGCTGGCCAAAGCCGCCTATCGCGATTCCGGATCGGCCGACGAACGGGCGCAGCACATAGCCGCCGTGGCTGCACATCACAAGCAGCTGCGGGTCTGGGCCGAGAACTGCCCGGAGAACTTCGAGAACCGCGCAGCGCTTGTGGGCGCGGAGCTTGCGCGCCTCGAGGGCCGCAAGCTGGATGCCGAGCACCTCTACGAAGAGGCAATTCAGTCGGCGCGCGCCAACGGATTTGTACACACTGAGGCGCTCGCCAATGAACTCGCCGCCCGCTTCTACGCGACGCGCGGTTTTGAGAAGATTTCCCGTGTGTATTTGCAGGACGCCCGCTACTGCTTCCTGCGTTGGGGAGCAGGCGGCAAGGTGCGGCAGCTCGACGAGCTCCATCCGCAGCTCGGTAAGCAGGAGCCGGTGCCCATCTCGACGGGCACGATCGCGACGCCGGTCGAACACCTTGACCTCACGACCGTGATCAAGGTTTCGCAGGCCGTCTCGGGCGAGATCGTTCTCGAGAAAATGCTCGATACGCTCATGCGCACCGCGCTCGCGCAAGCGGGTGCCGAGCGTGGCCTGTTGATCCTGTCACGCGCTGCCGAGCAATGGATCGCGGCAGAAGCAACGACCTCGGGCGAGACGATCCTCGTTGAGATTCGCGATGCACCCGTAACCGCATCTGTGCTGCCGGAGACGGTTCTTCACTACGTCCTGCGCACCCGCGAGAGCGTCATTATCGACGACGCCGCGATTCAACCTTCGTTTCTTGCGGACCCCTACATCCGTCAGCGCAAGGCACGTTCCATTCTCTGTTTGCCCTTGATCAACCAGGCCAAGCTCAGCGGGGTACTCTATCTGGAAAACAACCTCGCGCCCCGCGTCTTTGCGCCGGCCCGGATTGCAGTACTGAAGCTGCTCGCCTCGCAAGCGGCCGTCTCGCTGGAAAACACGCGGCTGTACCGCGACCTTGAGCTGCGCGAGGCGAAGATCCGGCGCTTGGTTGAGGCCAACATTATCGGAATCTGCATTTCGACGCGGGATGGCGGCATCATCGAGGCAAATGATGCGTTTCTGAGGATCGTCGGGTATGACCGCGAGGATCTCGTCGCGGGTCGTGTGCAATGGATGGATCTAACAGCACCCGAATCACTCGACCGAACCGCACTGGCGCTTGCTGAACTTGACAGTACCGGGACCATCCAGCCCTTCGAGAAGGAGTATTTTCGTAAAGATGGCAGCCGCGTCGCCGTCCTGGTGGGTGTGGCTGCGTTTGATGAAGAACGATACCAGCTCGTCGCCTTCGTGCTCGATCTGACCGAACGCAAGCGGTCCGAGCAGGAGCTGCGTGAGAGTGAGGAGCGGTTTCGCACACTCGTGCAATTCTCGTTCGATGCATACTGGGAGACCGACGCGCAGCATCGCTTTATTCGCCAGGAATTCGCCCAAAGCGTTAGCGATGCGCCGGCGACGGGCTCCGAACTCGGCAAGACGCGGTGGGAAGTGCCTCACTTGGAGCCCGATGAAGATGCGTGGCGCAAGCATCGGGACACGCTCGATGCCCACCAGCCGTTCCGTGATTTCGAGGTCGCGCGTCCCACGCCTCACGGCGGCAAGCGCTATGTATCCGTTTCGGGACTGCCGGTCTTTGACGAGGCGGGACGCTTTATCGGGTACCGCGGTGTCGGTCGGCACATTACTGAGCGAAAGCGTGCGGAGGCCGAAGCCCGCGAGAGCGATCGCCGAAATCGCGAAATGCAGATGGAATTGGCCCACGCCAACCGCGTCGCGACAATGGGACATCTCACAGCCTCCATTGCTCACGAAGTGAAGCAGCCGATCGCCGCGACCATGACCAATGCGCAGGCCGCATTGCGCTTTCTTGATGGTCCGATGATGGATATTGATGAAGTACGACAGATCCTCCACGACATCGTGAGAGATGGAGCTCGTGCGGGCGAGGTCATCAGCCACATCCGCGATCTCGTCAAGAAGGCCCCACCTCGGCGGGATCGCTGGGAGGTCAATGGGGCAATTCGCGAGGTCGTTGAGCTCACCCGGGGCGAGACGGCCAAGAACAGCGTCTCTGTGCATACAAACCTCACGGACGGGCTGCCGTTGGTGGAGGGGGATAGGGTCCAACTGCAGCAGGTGCTCCTGAACTTGATCATCAATGCGATCGAAGCCATGAGTGGCATCGGCGAGGGGCCGCGAGAATTGTTGATCAGCAGCGGGACCGCCAACTCAGGTGGCGTGCTTGTCACTGTTTGTGACTCCGGTCCGGGACTGGCATCAGCAGGTTTCGATCGTCTCTTCGAATCGTTCTACACGACCAAGCCGAGCGGTTTGGGGTTGGGACTCTCGATCTGCCGCTCGATCGTCGAAGCCCACGACGGACGTCTGTGGGCCAGCGCGAACGTTCCCCGAGGCGCCATTTTTCAGTTCACGGTACCCGCGGTGAAGTGACGGTCGTGGCCGCGTTTTGACGTGCTCGCGCGCAAGCTCATCGCCAGCACCTGTGCAAGTTCAGGGGCGCCGTAATTGCTCGCGATGAGCGCCCGAGGCCCGGACGATCTTGATGTCAGCCGATGATCTGGCGAGGCGTTTCGGGAGCCGCTACTGCGTCGCAAAGCGGCTCGGCTCTGTAGGCAGAATTCTTTCGTGCCGGTTTCTTGGAGGTTCGCAGCACGATGGGAACGTGAGGATCGATCTCGTTCCCGCCCTTCCAAACTGATGATCGAGCTTTCCGGCAAGAGTTTTGGCGAGTTCGCGGACGACGTTCAGGCCTCGGCCAGGCTGTATTGTGGCTGGAGCCGATCCGTTGTCGAGCACCCTGCATTCTACGAGCGGTCCCGCACGGCACAGCTCGACCCGAATCTCGCCGCTCCCGTTGGCAAAGGCGTGCCGCGCCGAGTTGGTTATGAGCTCGTAGACGATCAGACCCAGTCGCCAGCATTGGTCCGACTGCAATTGCATTGGCGACGTGGCGAGCACCAGCTTTATTTTCGCATGATCGAGCCTGGACCGGCGGATCGACGCGCATAGTTCCTCAAGGTACGCTGCTGCGTCCACGAAAGCGTGATATTCCGGCCTCTGCATGGCACGATGGACGTCGACAAACCTGTGAAGCAGTTCAGAGACCCTTGTCAGGGCGGTCTTGACCTCCTCGTTGTCGGAATGAACTGCAGCGTGAGCAACGACGCCGATCACACAGGCAAACTCGTTCTTGACCCTGTGGCTGAGCTCGTTCAGCAGCGTGAGTTCCTCCAGAAAAGGCAATTCCATAGCGGACTCGATCATAACGAGCTCCCGACGCACAAGACGCCCGCACCCCATTCATCGAGGGACCGCTTCGCTGTACTCGCCGAACCGAGATCGTTCAGGCTGATGCGATTGCGCCCACACAAAACGCCGTTCATCGGCTTCTCCCGCTTCCTTGAAATTCGACCGATCTCTTCAGTCGCTGATCGTGATCAGCCTGAGTAGTAGCCGATTGAGCCGCGAAGTCCATTATACCCGGGGAGGCCGAATCGACACGTTTGTGTCGGAATCGAACCGACGTATCGGATATTGGAGAGCTCGCGAGCTTGCTCGTGAATAGGCCCGGGGGCCGGGTGGCTGATTGGCGCCGTCAGCCACTCCATCATTGATCCGCATGGAGGCTTTCCAGCTCGTCGATTCACACGCCATGGATCTGGATCGCTCTAACAGCGAGCCACCTTACGCCGTGTACTCGACCTGTTCGGCGAGCCGGCGCGCGTCTTGCAGCCGAGTTCCGCCAGCTCCGTCAATGAGGCCTCCGGTTGGTCGGTGACGAACGATTGCTGGCGCGGTATCACCGTGAGATGAAGCCAACTCCTCGATCCGCCTTTCAAATATCTTCCGCACCAACTGAATCCCATTCGACACGCCCATTTTCCGATAGACGCTGAGCTTGTGGTCCTCGATCGTTCGGGGACTGAGCCCTAGTTGCCTTGCAATCGCTTTGTTGCCCAACCCTTCCATGACGAGGTCGCAGACCGCTTGCTGCTGCTTCGTCAAGACGCTTGAATATCTGCGCATATCACCTCCCTTGCTTCGCAATCCTCGCAAACCGGCAATTGCCGATGGTCATGTCCCCGCTCTGATGGGCGGGTGAGCGTAGACTATGCCCGTATGTGCAGTGGGGCTTGAACTGGAAACGGCTGTGCCACGGATAGCGCAGCATGTTCATCGGATTCCAAAGCGATCTTTTGTGCAAGCATGACGTCGCCAGCGACCAGCGGTCCCCGAGGAACAAAACACCAGCCGACCACCGGACAGTCTTCTTCGCTGATTTCAACGACGTTCGCTGCCCGGCCGTAACGGATGCGGTATCGCTTCCCGGTGTCGCAGCCGATAACGTCAAACCATTTGTTGGCATCAAATTGCGCGCACTGCTCAGGCGACAGCCATTCTCGCAGAAGCATCGTGCCGCGGCCCTCGCGATCGTCCTCGCCGGTTAGGGCGCGGCTTAGGGCGACGCAGCGGTCGCGGAAGGCCCGCCCAACCGTCCAAGGCATGCGTATAGCCGTGAGAAGCTTATTGGCGAACATGTTCCGCCGCCGTTAGCCGCCGACAAGTCGCGGGTAGAACAGCGTCTCTTGCGCAGTCGGATCAAACGAGCGTGTAATCCTGACTTCGCCGGCCGGGCCGCGAACAGCGGGCGTAGATCCCTTGCCGACAAGCGACTTGAACCGTTCTTCTGCTTTGGCGAGCGCCTCAACGTCGTTCGCGTCGAAGACGTGACGGGTATCGCCCGTGTGATCCATTACAATCTGCGTCGGCATGCGCGGCTCCTGGAGTTTGCAGCCCCAGGGTAGCCTAGCCATCTGGCCGCGAATGGCTTGACCAGAATTAAGTCGACTTAGCAAAAATTGCGCCAAAGGCCGGCTCGGGAATTGGGTTCGCGCCAATCCCACAGGCCGTCGAAAACCGCGAAGCGATCAGAAGTTTGAAGCAATCGCGGACCAAAAGCCACAATGGCTCTAAGCCAATGCATATCGTTGACGCTACGTACATCGGGTGGGCTGCACTCTGCTGATGAAACGGATCAAGATGTTGCTACTCGTCCGCACTCTCCGTGAGATCATCCGCGACGGCGGGAGTGACGATTGTCGGTTATCTCTCTATGCTGCCGGAGGTCCCGTAGGGAAGAAATCGGACTGGAGGAAAACCTCCAGCCCGACTTGCACGAATTACAGGCGAGCACCGTTGTGGCCAATGCACCTTATCGAAGGCCACCGGTTGATTTTGATGGCCGATCGGTGGCCCCGATCCGAACGTATCAATACTCGCCGGGTCCTGGTTCGCAGGGGACATTGTTTCCGGTCCACGGCGCCGTCGCAAATGCGCCGACACGCGGTGCGGGATAGCAGGGACGGCCGCCCAGCACTGCGGCTGGCGAAGTGGAGGCATTCGCGCGTTCTGCGAAATGCCGCAAAGCGATGTGATGCTCGCGGGCGATGGCAGGAGTCGAAAGCATGGCGACCGCGATCAGGCCGGTCGACAGGAGCGTCAGGTTCATCATGGAGGGTCTCCGCTTGTTGGTGGAAGCCGAAGGGGGCTTTGGCTTCTCGGAGACGGATGTCGTTCGTTGAGCCTGGTGCGCCAGTAAACTTAGCGTTAGCCGTCAAGCGCGCAATAATAATGCACGGCCTCAGCCGAATTCGCGAGGCCGCATGTCGCAGACTATGCCGGTCCGTTAGCGGTGTGGTGCCTACGAGGATCGCGACGCTGTGGCTGTCACACGATGTCCTTGTGTCGACCGAGTGACCTTTGCCTTTCGGGGGCAACGGTCGACCCGAAGCTCTTGAGCGCGTTGGTGCACTGCGGCCCCGCTTTTTGCCGCGGCTGATCCTCGTTGCAAGGCCGTTTTCATTTGGAAATGGCCGCCAACCTATTGAGATTGTTAAGCCGTGTTTTCGACCGTTTTTTCCAAACGCGCGTTGAATTCCTTGAATAATCAAACTGATTTTGATTCCGCCATTCGAAGTCGGATCCGTCGCGACCCAAATAGGACCTAACGGGCTGAGTTAATTGGAAACAAAGCTCCGTTAAGACGCAGATCCTTGGACCGTTTGGAAAACGCCGCAACGTCAGGTCCCTGTGGGCTGAGAGTGGTGCGCGGCAAGAGTTTCGTTCTTTAGTGTCGAGTTCGGCGATACAACTCAGCCTCAACTAGTTCTTTCCGGCGTGCGAACCAGGTGATCGCAAACGGCTTGGCTCTGGTATTGCGAGCGGCCCTGTTGCACCTGACGAGTTCGCGTTCTAGGTACGATATCTTGGCGCCTCGTATTTCCTTTCCGGGGGATGCTTCGGTTGTCCGGCTTTGTCGCTCATATGCTGCTTCCTTACTCCCAACTGTGCCTAGGCTGCCTAGCCTGTGCATGCATCAGGCTGCACGCCGAATTCTGTCTTGTTCCTCGCCCAGAGCGCCTAGCTTCACTTGAATCTCGCCGATTACACGACGGCTTGCCCCTCGGCCGAGCCAATCTCGCAAAGCGGCGTCTTCCCTGATCGACTTACCGAGAGCGGAGAATACTGCGCTGCTGATGGCTTGTTGCTGGCTGCGAAGGTGATCCTCAAGTAGTTTGTGGCGAGTAACGTAGCCGGCATTCACGCCTGGAATTGAATGATTCATCAGGAGCTTCGCGTCGAATTCCGAGACTCCAGCAGCTGTTGCAACGGTGCGGAATGTTTGACGAAGATCGTTACCCCACTTCGAGAGGGTGTCGCGATCCTCCTTTGTTTCAGCAAGGTGCCCTGACTCACTGTCACCGGGAAACACCCATTTCTGCGACTGCAACGGAAACATTTGCCGGCCGAAGCGGATTGCCCGAATGAGACACAGAATCATTTCGCGGGAGAGGGGGATATCGAAAGCTCGCTTTCTGCCGCCCTTCGGCTTTTCGATGTGCAGAGTTCGGCGGTGAAAGTCGATGTGACTTGGCTTCACTTGCTGTAACGCGGTAGTTCGAGAACCACAGAGCAGCGTGAGCAGGATGGAATTCACGGCGGACCGGATTTTCAAGGACAGCCAACTCTCGGAACCATTCGGTCAAGTCGCTGACGCCCATCCCGGTATCTCGGCGCTTCTCCTCATTCCAGTCGACGGCGTCCGCTGGATTGTCGCGCGGCAGTAATCTGTTGGTCTTACGGGCATGATTGTAAATTGCGCGCAGCGTTCGCATACAGCCATTCGCGATATAAGGACCGTTCTCCTTCGTTATCTCGTCGTGCTTCTTGGCAACGCGAGCAGGATCCATCGCGAGTCCGCCCAATGAAGTATCAAGCCACTCCGCAAAGAGACGTTCCACGTGGTCGCGATAACCACTTATGGTCTTTTCACTACGACCCTTTCGGAGCAGGTGGGCTTCCAGATATCGCTGCCATGCTTGCCTAAGGGTAACAGTCGCAATCTCGGTATTCTCCTCGTTCCCAACCTGGCCAGAGCCAAGGTCTCCGTCTTGCTTTGCCGCTTTCGGGCGCTGTCCCCTGCTGATCTGAGCCAGATATTCCTTCGCGATCGCGCGCGCTGCTCGGGTAGTCAACTCGCGCGTATCCCCGATCGATACTCTGATGGACGATGCTCGCTTGCCTCCCTGCCGAAGATCGCCTTGGACAGTGAAGGTTCTTTTCCTCTTCCCCACGACGACGAAAGAAGCCCTTCAACTCAGTGTCGCGGGCTAGATACCAGCCCTCCTTCGGGCTAGCTAGCTGAGCGATGCTCTTGTCGTTCAGAGGAATGCGAATGTCGTTCATTGGGGCGGAGGCCGTGGACTAAAACGGTTTTCAAACGGTTTTGGCGAACCGGGATGTTTGGATGTTTGGGTTCGATGTACCGCGAAGCTATGCGACAAAACCCTATAAAACAAAGGACTTCTGATGGATCGTCGTAGCGCAGAGCAGATTTAGAAATCGCAGCGAAGCGCTGATTTTGAACTCTTAATCAGCAGGTCTTCTAATCAGCAGGTCTTCGGCTTTTCATCATTTTGAGCAAGTCAGGAGCTGACCACCGGTTGACCACCGAAACCCCGGGAACAAACCGCGATAAAGGTGGCCAATCATCCGCAAACTTCATTGTTTTTGTTGATCTTTTCGATCGCTATTTACGTTCGGGACGCAGGGGTCGCAAGTGCCGGAGACGTGGCCGAAGCAATTTACATTTCGTCTGTAACCTATTGATCTCAATAATGCTGTTGTACGCGGCTTTTTACAGCTAAGTGACTGAAATGTCTTCTGAAAGATGAGACTCTTAATCAGCGGGTCCCAGGTTCGAGCCCTGGTGCGCCCACCATCACGAAAGTCCTTATTTTCCAATCGCTTCGCGCGAAGGCGCTTGAGAGCAGAATGGGTCTCGTGCAACGTTTTTGTCGGACTTCGCACAGTTGGACTGCTGTGCGACTTTTCCATTGCTTCTGTATCTTCACCCCATTCGATACAGCGCGTGGATCCGATGGTACAGGTCGATTACATGCTCGTCGTAGAATAGGATATTGGGGCGAGCGAAACGGACAATCTATTCTTCCCGTCGCCCCAAGGTAGCGCTTGCTGCAGAGCCAGGACCGGATTGTCTGGATCGGGGCTCGATTGGTTCGGAGGGTCCGTCGCGCGAATCCGCTGCGGCGGCTGCCTATGTGGTGATCCTTGCTCTCCGCTACGGCGATGCTGCGCGCTTCATCGAAACCATCGAACGTTTTCGATCGTAGCACGAACGGAAGCGACGACGATGATATCGCGGCATGGGGTTGATGCTATTGGTTGGACCGGTAAGCTTGCGGAGCTTCCAGAGATCATTGCTAGCGATGCACAACGATGCGGCCCCGGTTGGCCCCTTGTTGATTGCCGTGTCGGCGTTGCCATCAGCCAGGATCTTTTCGCGCCGCCACGGCAGGCGGCAAGAAAGAAGGCGACGCTCCGGACCACATGCTCATCGATCTCAGTGTCCAGCACCTTGAGGTCGACCTCGAACGTGCGCGGGGCAGCATCGGCACGGCGGCGGGGTCGAGAAAGAGACGAGCTGTCCTCGGCAGGCGCTCCGGGGCAAAAGCCGGCCACGAGCGAAGCTCGCCTGGTTGCGTTAACTCGCTCAACAGCCGAATCCCGAGGCTTGCGCTGAGGTCGCGCGCCATGCGGCTGACCGTGCTCGCCAGATCGGGAAAGCGGCGTTCGTGCTAATGATTCCGTGGGAGTTGAGCCGCCGCAATCCAATCATCGATCTGCGTATGGTTGCGAGCCGCCAGTTCGGTGCCTGCTTTCTGGTCATGGCCACTGAAGCGGAAGCGACGACATTGACCGCTATCTTCCGGCCAGGGTCGCCGAGAAGCTTCGGCCGTCGACATCCGTGAGCCGAAGCGATCTTGCGCGACCATCGGCGCCTGCGACGGGCACGGGCAGCGTCACGGTTGCTGCCGCCCCCATCGGCGCCCGGATTCCGAACGGACCAGGTGCGAACTTGTTGTAGGCGTAATCGTTGGTGAAAGCGGTCTTTGGCAAGGCCGAAAGGGCGGCGGCGTCGTAGTGCGCGATGGGATCATTGCTCGCGTCGAGCAGATCGGCGGCGACGACATGGACCGGCGCCTCCGGCGTGCCGGCATCGAGATAGACGTGAAAGCGAACGGAGCCGTCAGGCAGCAACCGGGCATCGTTTAGGGTGAGATGATGTTTCGTCGGGCTGACCGGCCCGCCGTGGAACGGCGTCACCACCGAGCCGCGATAGTAGCTGTAGGTACCAATGTCGAACACCAGGACAAAGCCGAGCACCGTGAGTGCGAGATTGCGGAACGCGGCCTCCTTGACCGGCAGCGGCAGGCTTCCCGCCGCCCAGCGAATCCAGCGCTTTCCTGCGAGCGCAGGATTGCGCCCGAGCATGACGTTGTCGATGCTGTAAGCGCCGCTGCCGCCCAGCAGCAGCGTTGCGCCCATCGCGAGATTGCAGGCGGCCATGGTCCATTCGTCGATGCAGGTCGCACCCTGCCAGCCGAACATCGCCATCAGCAGCACCGAAAACCCGATCGACACCAGAGCGGCCGCGCGGGTCAGAAGCCCGGCCATCAGCATCGCGCCGACAATGAGTTCGGCGGCGCTGAACAGGATCACGCCGGCATAGAGCAGCCAGAAGTGATGCAGCATGAAGCTGATCAAATGATCGGTTCCGAACAGCGCGCCGGGCAATGCCGTCTGGAATTTGTTCGCCATCCAGGTGGGCGCGTCAGGGTTGAGCTTCGAGGGCGCGTAGATGAAGCGCCGGGATCCGCCGCCCCAGTAGATGAAGCCCTGGATGATGCGAACCGACAGCATGGCAAGCGCCGCGGTTCGCCATGAACGCTGCGCTGCCGTTAGGGCTGCGGCCTCGTCGGCCGCGCGAGGGATGTTGGACGAAGATGTGAAGGACAGAATGGTCATGAGTGCACCCTCCTTGATCAATCAGCCGGCTGATGCGGCGCTCGTGAGCGGCTTGAAACCGTAGCGCCCGAAGATCGAAAGCGCCGCGGGCGAGCGGACGAACGAGAGCCAGAGCCGCGCCGCATCCGGATGCGGCGCGCTCCGCACTTCTGCGCCGGCATAGATCGCCGTTGTGTTCTGCGCCGACTGGATGTCGACATGGCTGATCGGATGGCCCACCTGCTCCTGGAAGGTCGCTTCCGATTGCCAGGTCACGCCCGCCTGCGCACGTCCCTGCATCAGGAAGAGCGGCGTTTGCCGATGATGGATCTGGGTCAGAACCGTGCGGCCATCGGCGACCTTGGTCTTGTAGACGGTCGTGGCGAGGGCTTTGCCGCCGGCTTTCTTCAACGAGGCCTCGATCTGGCGGGCGACCCCTTCGAAAGCCGGATTGGGCATCGCGACGTGCAGGTCCGGACGGGCCAGATCGGACAGACCCTGGACGTGGCCCGGATTGCCGGCAGGCACCATGATCGTCAGCGTATTGGTTACGTAGGGAACGGCCGGTCCGGTCAGCACGCCCTGGTCGATCAGGCCGTCAACCTTCTTTAGTCCGGCAAGATAGACATCCGGTTTTGCCGTCCACGTCATGTTGCCCGAGGTGACGGTGCCATCGGCCGCAATCTGCTTCTCGAGCAGGCCTGGCGGAAGCGTCTCCCAGTAGACTCTGCCCTTGAGCTCGGGATGCTGCTGCTCGAACGCGGCGACCAGCGGGGCCATCGCGAAGAAGTAGTTGCCGCCGACATAGAGCACGAGCTTCGGGTCGGAGACGTCGCCATGGAAATCCGCGAGGTCGTCGATCTGGGGAACCGTGAACGAAAGGCCGCGCGGCGCGGCGTCGTTGTTCGCCCCGTGTTGCCAGGGCGGAAAGATCGTGTCCCGGTTCGGCTCTGCGGCATGCGCGACGAGCGGCAGAAGCAGGGCAGTGGCGAGTGCGGCGATTAAGGTTGGCCTGCGCATGATCTCGCCTCACGCTGCGTAGTGAAAGCCGGCCTGCTGCAACTCCGGAATGGTGGCAACCATCCCGGGGGTCAGCACGATGCCGTCGATGAGATGGTTGGTCAGCTCGGCGCTCATCGCTTCGTGCGAGGCATGATCGGGGTTCTTGCCGATAGCGATGAGCTTCGCGGACAATTCCCAGATCGCATTGTGACACGCCAGGAAGACGACGCCGCGCTCCTGCAGGGCGGGGATGGTGTCGCCGCTCGGCCCGAACACGCTGTTGGGGTCCTCGTTCTGCGCGAAGGTCGTCGGCGCCGGTCTGGACATCGCAAGTGTGTTGGTCTTGAAGCCGCCGCCGGCCAATGCCGCGAGTTCGTATTTCTCCCACATCGCCTGGTCGAACAGAGCCAGATGCGCGGTACCATGCGTAGCGGAGACCGCCAGAAAATCCTTGTGTCCGAAGGAAAAGATCTGCGCGTTGATCGAGTTGCGCATCAAGTTCAGCCAGGGCCCCGCGACATTGGTGTTGTCCCACACCTGCTTGTGCGTGCCGCGGTAGGCTATGACCTCCTGGAGCGCTTCATTGTCCCACAAATCGGGATGCTGGAGAATCATGGGAGTTGTCCTGAAATCGCGCCGGCGTGGTGCGCGGCGCAGCCGGCCTGTCAAACTGGCGAGCTCTTTGGCCCCTGGCGGGATGATTTGTGCGGTCGTGGCGGCATGTGTGGGACCGGCTGCGAGTGCAGCGGTTCCCACCGCCAACGCGCCTAGGCTGACAAGGGCAGTGCGCCGCGAGCTATCGATCGTCATTCGTGTCTCCTCAACTTGCGTGTTGGCGAACCCATCGAACGTCCTGCCGACGGGCCCGTCTTCCTGCTTGTGAAGTAGGAGCATCACATCTGCGCACCAACGCAATTTTCAGATCGATCCGATCACGAGAACTGATAAATGCAATGCGATTAAGCGGCCACGGCGATTCCTTGCGCTATCCGACCAACGAAGGCGACAGCCCCCTGCAAGATTGCTCAACTGAATTCGTATGGATTGAAGGGCATAAAAGCGAAGGGAACAAATTGATGTTCAGTTGGCAAAACAGGCAATCAACCCGTGCGCTGCGTCTCCGTCGGTCGAAGCGTCAGTTGCGCCGCCGCGGAGAAGACCTGCGCGCGCATGAGAACGACGGCGACAAGGCCTGTAATGCCGGAAGCGGCCAGGATCATCGCCACGACAATGAACTGATAGATGGCAGCGTAAACCGGATTGGCACCCGAGACCACCATGCCCGCCATGACGCCCGGAATCCATACGAGTCCGAGGGATTTCATCATATCGAGCCGGGGGAGAAGGCTTGCATAAACGCCACTCTGAAGATAGGTCGCGACGGTTATGGAAGGCTCGGCGCCCAACGAAAGGCCTGCCTCGATCTGGCCGACATGGGCGAGGATCTCCGCGCGGAAGCGCTCGATAGCCTGCGCACATGCGTTCATCGCGTTGGCAATGATCATGCTGCCGACGGGCACGAGAATTGAAATGTCTGGCTGAAGACTGCGGGTCACAAGCATCACCGCGATGATGGTACCCGCGCCCCCGCCAATCGACCAGAAACAGAGCGGAAGCGCGCCACTCATTCCCTTCAGACGTCGGGCAGCAGTGAACGCAGCGGCGATCGTCATCATGAGCAGAATGAGAGAGCCAATCGGGAGGCTGCCACTCAGCAGGAGGGCCAGCACCGCGCCGACCAGAACCATCTGCACGAGGCCGCGCACCATCGACACGGCCGCCTCACGCTCCACATGCACGGATTGCCAGCCGCATAGCGCCACGACGGCCGCACACAGCGCGATTGCCCCCACGGCCTGCGCCAGGCCCATCAAGACGTCGTTGCCGATGCTGTTCTGAAGCTCAGCCAACACGCAGCACCTCACTGGTAGGACCGATTGTGACCGAGCGTCCCGCTTCCATGACCATCGTCTTGTCCGCAAGCCGGATTGCCTGGGCGCGGTTGTGAGTGACAATGACGCATGTCATTTGCCGCTCCCTGACAATGGTGAGGATGAGATCTTCAATGCCTCGCACCGAGGTCTCGTCCAGTGCAGAGGTCGGCTCGTCCAGCAGCAGCACCTCGGGCTCGTTCGCGAGCGTTCGCGCCAGAGCTACGCGCTGCGCTTCACCGCCGGAGAGATTGCTGACGTCGCGGGCGGCGAATCCGGGCAAACCGACCCGCTCCAGGAGGCTGTCAACTTGGGCGCACGAGAGGATCTCGCCGCGTTGGCGCGGTCCGAACGCAATGTTGGCGGCGACCGTGCCCGGAAATAGATACGCGGTCTGCATCGACATGCCGATCCGGCGCCGCAATTCCCGCGGGGCAATGGAACGAAAATCCCGCGAATTGAGGAGAACGGTACCGGACGTCGGCTCATCCAGGCGATTGAGCAGGCGAAGAAATGACGACTTTCCGGCTCCGCTCGGCCCGACGATTGCTAGAATCTCGCCGGCCGAGACTTGCATGGAGACGTCGCTTACGAGAACACGCTCACCTGCTCGTCGCGACAGATGTCTGGTTTCAAGTGCGGCGGCTGCGTCAGGCGACCCGATCTCGGTTGGCATGGGAGAAGTCTCGGCTCATACCGCGGGGCATGAAATAGCGCGCCTTCCGATGGCCAGCCTGGTAGCAGGGCCAAACCGTCGTCCGGCTAACCCGATTTGGTCCGTTCGCGACTGCCTCGTTCGGAACGTCAACTCACTCACCGTCAACGCGCACGCGTCAATGACTGTCTTTGCCTTCCCAATCCGCATCGTCGACCCGCCTAGCATCGCCGCCATCACCGCAGTCCATCGCTCAATGATATGATAATCATAACTCACACTTGATGGCGAGGTGGACGAAGCGATCCAGCGACAGCTCAATCAGAGCTTTTGCAGCACGACGGTCGGAAAGCTTGCATCATCGGTTTGGCCGGTATCGTCCGTCCAAACGCATTCGACCTGGTTGCCCTTGACCGCGGAGACCGTCATCGCGGGCCCTCCAGACCGCAGCCTGACGAGATCGCCACGCTCAAATTGAGGAGCAAGGGAGCTTGCGGCGGAATGCTGGGATGGAGGCGCCGGGGAAGCGAGAGCTGGACACGACGCGCCGGTTGCAAGGAGCAGCGTCGTCACAACGACGCATCGGTTGATTCGCAGATACATGTCACACACTCCATCGTCATAAGTCTGAGATAGGCTTCCGCTTCGCCGATCCGGCTAAATTCGATAACGGGAAGAGAGCTTTCGCGGGCCAATCGGGATCGTGGGCGAGAGGGGAGGCAAGCCTGTTTCCGGGCTCAAGACCCGCGCTCGCTTATTCGGCAGGCGCCGGGTGAACGTCGCGGGATACCGTCTGATGCCGTCGCGCACCGAAAAGCCGGTTCTGGAGCCGATCGAGGTAGAGGTAGACGACAGGCGTGGTGTAGAGCGTGAGGATTTGCGACAGCGCGAGGCCGCCGACGATCGCGTAGCCCAATGGCTGGCGGATCTCCGATCCCACGCCGGTGCCGATCATCATCGGCACTGCGCCAAGCAGCGCTGCCATCGTCGTCATCAGGATGGGACGGAAGCGCTTGATGCAGGCCTGGTAGATCGATTGCTCCGGCGTAAGGCCGTCGGCCTGCTCGGCCTGGATGGCGAAGTCAACGAGCATGATGCCGTTCTTCTTGACGATGCCGATCAGCAGGATGATGCCGACCACGGCAATCACGCTCAGGTCTAGGTGCACGGCCATCAGGAGCAGCAGTGCGCCGACGCCCGCCGACGGCAGCGTCGAGATGATCGTGATCGGATGGATCGTGCTTTCATAGAGCACGCCGAGGATGAGATAGATCACGAATAGCGACGCGGCGATCAGGATCGGCGTGCTCTTCAGCGAGGCGCCGAACGCCTGGGCATTGCCCTGGAAGCTCGTCTGCAGCGACAGCGGCGGATGCAGCTCCTTCTGGATGGATTGTACGCCGCTCACCGCCTCGCCGATCGCGGCTCCGGGAGCCAGGTTGAACGAGATCGTCACGGAGGGGAATTGCCCCTGGTGGTTCACGACGAGCGGCGAGACCTTCACCACCGAATCGACCAGCGTCGACAGCGGCACCTGCTGACCGCTGGATGATTTGACGTAGATGTTGTTGAGCGCCTCGGGCCCATACTGGAACTTCGGATTGACCTCGAGGACCACATGATATTGCTGCAGGGATGTGTACATCGTCGAGACGATCCGCTGTCCGAATGCGTCGTCGAGTGTATTGTCGATCGTGTACGGCAGGATGCCGTAGGACGAGGCGACCTCGCGCTTGATCGTGATGTCGAGCAGCGGTCCGGCATTGAGCTGGTCCGTCGTCACGTCAGCGACCGTGGGCAGCGTCTTGATCTTGTCGAGAAACAGACCGGCCCAGTGGCTGAGTTCGCCCGGATCGGCATCGTTCATGGTGTACTGGAACTGGGTCTTGTTCAGCCGCGCGCCGATGGTGATGTCCTGCGCGGGCTGCATGTAGAGCGTAATGCCCTGGATCTTGGCAAGATTGGTGTGCAGTCGGGCGATCACCTTCCCAATTGGATCCCGTTGATCGGCCGCCTTGAGCTGGATGAACACCCGCCCGTCATTGACGGTGGTGGTACCGCCGCCGGCGCCGACCGCCGAGCCCACTGTGGCCACGGCTGGGTCTCGCATGACCGCATCAAGCATGGCTTGCTGACGTTCAGCCATCGCCTGGAACGAGATGTCCTGGGCGGCTTCTGATTGACCCAGGATCAGGCCGGTATCTTGCTGAGGGAAGAAGCCCTTGGGAATGATGACGTAGAGATATCCAGTCACCACGATGGTGCCGATCATCACCATCAAGGTGACGAAACGATGCCGCAGCACAACCTTCAGACCCGCTTCGTAGGCATTGAGCAACAGATCGAAGCCGCGCTCGGACCAGCGGTAGAGGCGGCCGTGCTCATGGCTCTCGGGTTTGAGCAGGTAGGCGCACATCATCGGCGTCAGGGTGCGGGAGATCACCAGCGAAAGAACCAGCGCGACGCTCACCGTGATTGCAAACTCGCGGAACAGCAGTCCGACATAGCCGCTCATCAGGAACAGCGGAATAAAGACGGCGATCAGGGAGAACGTGATCGCCATGACGGTGAATCCGATCTCGCCGGATCCTTTCATCGCGGCGTCGTAGGGGGACAAGCCTTCCTCGATATGCCGCGTGATGTTCTCGATCTCGACGACCGCGTCATCGACGACGAACCCGACCGCGATCGAGAGGGCCATCAGCGACAGATTGTCGAGGCTGTAGCCCATTTCGTAGAGGATCGCGAAGGTGCCGATCAGCGAGAGTGGCACGGTGACGGCTGGAATGATGGTTGCCCACAGATTGCGCAGGAAGATGAAGATCACCATCACGACGAGGGCGATCGTCAGCAGTAACGTAAACTGCACATCGGCAACTGACGCGCGGATCGTCTGGGTGCGGTCCGAGATGACGTTGATCTTGATAGCAGCGGGAATCGAAGCCTGGAGAGTCGGCATCATGGCTTTGATGCGCTGGACCGTCTCGATGACATTGGCCCCGGGCTGACGCTGAACGGCGAGGATGATGGCGCGCTGGTTGTTGTACCAGCCCGCGATCAGATCGTTCTCGCCGGCGCTGACGGCGTGTCCGATGTCGCGAATGCGAACCGGAGATCCGTTGCGATAGGCGATGATGAGGTCGTCATATTGCTCCGGATGGAACAACTGGTCATTGGTGTTGAGCGTATAGGTCTGGCGCGGACTGTTGAGTGTCCCCTTTGCCAGATCGACGTTGGCCTGACCGAGAACGGTGCGCACGTCTTCCAGATTAATGCCGCGCGCTGCCAGCGCCTGCGGGTCGACCTGGACACGCACGGCCGCTTTCTGCTGGCCGCCGATACCGACGAGGCCCACGCCTTGAACCTGCGAGATCTTTTGCAGCAGAATGTTTTCGGCGTACGCGTCGACTGTCGTGAGCGGCAGGCTGTCGGAGGTGAGACCCAGCACCAGGATCGGCGTGTCGGCCGGATTAACCTTTCGGATCGTCGGCGGATAGGGGATGCCGGTTGGCAGATACGGGCTCGCCGCGTTGATGGCCGAGAGCGTGTCACTGACTGCGCCATCGATCTGGCGGCTCAGGTCGAACTGCAGCGTGACCTGGGTGTAGCCGAGTGCGCTTGCCGACGTCATCTGCGTCAGGCCGGGGATCTCACCGAATTGCAGCTCGAGCGGCGAGGCGACCGAGGAAGCCATCGTCTGCGGATCCGCGCCAGGCAATTGTGCAGTGACGGTCAGCGTCGGATAGTTGACGTTCGGCAGGGCAGCCACCGGCAGCAACGGATAGGCGACGAGGCCGGCCGCCAGCAATCCGATCATCAGTAGCGCGGTCGCGATCGGTCGCCGGATAAAGGGTGCAGAGATGTTCATGGGATGGGCGCCTGCAATGCGTCCTGAGCGGCGGCTTCCTGGGCGGCGTTGCCATGGAGCGTGACCACGCGCGTTCCCGGCCGCAGCTTGTACTGTCCGTCGACTACGACCTTTTCGTTGGCTTTGAGGCCGGAATCGATCAGGGCCTGACCATCACTGATCTGCGCAACCTTGATTTGACGGATCGAGACCGTGTCGTCCGAATTGACGACGTACGCGTATGGCCCGCTCGGCCCCTGCTGGACGACGGAGGCAGGAACTGTCAGGCCATTGTGCCGCGTGTCGAGCAGCAGTCGTGCATTGACGAGCTCACCGGGCCAGAGGCTATTCTCCTTGTTCGGAAAGTTCGCCTTGAGCTGGATCGAGCCGGTGGTCTGTAAAATCTCGTTATTGACGAGACCGAGCTGTCCTTCGCCAAGCCTGATCGTGTTGTCCTGGTTGTAGGCCAGAACGGAAAGGGGCGTTTTCGTTTTCCGCTGCTGTTGCTGGATCTGCGGAAGAGCGGTCTCCGGTAGCGTGAAGATCAGCGAGATCGGGTCCAACTGGGTCACGACACAGAGGCCGTTCGTGTTCGACGGGCTGATGATGTTGCCGACGTCGATCTGGCGAATGCCCACCACCCCGTTGATCGGAGACGTTAGGCGCGTGAAGCTGAGCTGCACCTTTGCGGCATCGATCAAGGCCTGGTCAGCCTTGATCGCTGCCTGGAGCTGACTGACCTGCGCATTTTGTGTTTCTATCAATTGCGGCGTGGCCCAGCCCTTGTCGCCGAGTTGGTTGTAACGGGCCTGGTTGGCCCGGGCGTTTGCGAGCTGTGCCTGATCGCGTTCGAGATTGGCGGCATACTGATCGATCAGGGC
Organism: Bradyrhizobium sp. WSM3983; assembly: GCF_000473045.1. Lineage (GTDB taxonomy): Bacteria > Pseudomonadota > Alphaproteobacteria > Rhizobiales > Xanthobacteraceae > Bradyrhizobium. Next base: position 108,968 of record NZ_AXAY01000023.1, read on the forward strand.
CTGGTAGGGACGCGGATCGATCTGCGCAAGCAGATCACCGGCATGCACCTGCTGGCCTTCGGTGAAGTTGATGCTGGTGATCTGTCCCTGAACCTGGGCGCGAACGATATCGGTGTTGTAGGCGATCACCGTGCCGACGCCGGTCAGATAGATCGGAACGTCATGCTGGGTTACAGTTCCGGCGACGATCGGAACGGACGGTGCTGGCGCCGGTGCCGCGGCGGCTTTCTGCAGCAGGCGGACATGCGCGACATGCACCAAGCCGGCGCCGGCGGCGGCTGCCACCAACATGGCGGCAGAGATGACGATCTTCATTTTCATGGATTTTGCTCCGGAAGGGCAGACGATCAGCAGCTGCCCGGTAGGCTTGTGGACGTCGTCGTACCCAGGGAGGAGCACCCAGGTGCGGCGATCGAAGCGGCGGCGGACGGAGCGGTGACCGTCGGCATGGTTGGGATGGCCGGTCCAATGCCGCCTGTAAGGGACGTAACTGTCGGCGTGGGAACGAGCGCCGCAGAGCTGACTCCGAGATTGCCGATCTCCGTCGAGCCCAAGGGGACCCCGACCTTGGGGCCGCCGCCGGGCGTTGTCGCCGCCGTCGAACTCGGGTTCGACGACGCGGCGATGTTGCTCGCGCCGGAGCCGCACATGCCCGACATGCCGGCGGTATCGAGCGTGCCGGAGCTCGTCGGCATCCCCGCGCTCTCGGTCATTCCCGCGGTCATCGAAGACGTCGCCGCAATCCCCGACGACATGTCGACCGACGCTGCCGTGTTTCCGGCCGTGCTGCCGACGGCCGGTGTTGATCCTGCCATCGCCATTCCGCCGCCGTCATAAGTCGACGTCGATCCGAACATTCCGTTTGGTGAGAGACCAAGGGTCGAGCATGCGTTGCCGGTTGACGGTGCGGCGATGCTGCCGGTGCCGACCGGGGCTGGGCTGATGCCAGGTGACGGAAGTTCGGTCGCGCCAAGGCCAATTCCCAATGGCGATAGCGGCGATCCGGTGACGCTGGCGAGTGGAGAGGTTGCGCCGACGGTGGGCGTCGGGACGGCCATCCCCGTCACTTGTGCAAGCGCTCCGCCGCCGGCGAAGAAGGCAAGGCAGGCGGCGACAAGGCAATATCTCACGGGTGGGCTCCATTGCGGACGAAGCGTGTGCATTGAATCTGTCGATGGCGGGATGCACGCCCTTGCGGTTTTGCACGAAAATCGGCTGACCACGTTCCCGGGCGGCTGCAGGTCGTCGTCGGGCCAGCAAAAAGACCCGCTGAAGCAGGTCCACTCGCTTTCAAGTGCGGGTCAGCTCAATGCTCTGAAGCAAATGCTCAGCTTTGCTTCGGCAGATCGGTGAGAATTTTGTCGAGCGTGATCGGATAGCTCCTGATCCTTGCGCCGCAGGCGTTGTAGATCGCGTTGGCGATCGCGGCTCCTGCACCGCAGATCCCGAGCTCGCCGATTCCCTTGCTCTTCAATGGATTGGAGCGTTCGTCGAGTTCCGGGAGGAAGATCGCGTCTATGTTCGGCGGTATATCCGCGTGCACCGGCACGTGGTACTCGGCCAAGTCGTGGTTGACGAAGTAACCGAAGCGAGGATCGAGGACGAGGTCCTCATGCAGGGCTGCGCCTGCGCCGAACACCATTCCGCCAATGGCTTGCGACCGCGCCGTCTTTGCGTTTAGGACGCGTCCAGCAGCAAATACGCCGAGCATCCGTCGCACGCGCACTTCTCCGGTATCTTGGTCCACGCCGATCTCCGCAAAATGCGCACCATAGGACTGTTGCGAGAGATCCTGATTGTTGCGGCCCGGGCTGATTTCGCCCTCGGCTTCGATTCCAGAGCCAACAAGCTCTGTCAGGTTGATCGAGCGTTCTCCGGTTGCAACGCGGCCATCGGCGAAACGGGCCGTCTCTGGATCCATGCCCGCACGTGTTGCTAATTTCTGACGCAAGGCCTGACACGCTTCGAACAATGCCGATCCGGAGCTCGCCGCTCCGAACGAACCGCCTGAGCCGGCCGCTTCCGGAAAGATCGTATCGCCCAGATCGACCTGGACTCTTTCAAGCGGCAGTCCCAGCATTTCGGCGGCGATCTGTGCCAGGATCGTGTAGGTCCCCGTGCCGATATCGGTCATCGCCATTCTCACGGTGGCGACGCCATCCGGATCCAGCCGCAGATTGGCTTTCGAGAACCGGAGGGGATTGCCTCGAGTTCCCGCGGACATGCCGATTCCGACCAACCACTGTCCGTCCCTAACCTGGCCGGGGACCGGATTGCGCCTGTTCCAGCCGAACCGGCGTGCGCCCTCCTGCATGCAGGCAACCAGATGACGGCTGGAGTAGGGGACGTGCCTTTCAGGATCCTCGGCCGGCTCGTTGCGGATTCGCAGCTCGATCGGATCGAGCTTCAGCTTTTCGGCAAGCTCGTCCATGGCGCACTCCAGCGCAAGCAGTCCGACCGCCTCGCCGGGGGCGCGCATGGACGATGCAACGGGAATGTCGAGCGGCACCAGGCGATGCCGCGTCAGCCGATTGGAGCCAGCGTAGAGCGAACGAGTCTGAAGCGCTGCTGCTTCGTAGACCTGCTCGGACCGCAAGTTGCCGGAGAAGACGTCGTGCCCGATCGCGACGATCCGGCCATCGCGGTCGGTGCCGAGGCGGACGCGCTGGATGGTGTCCGAGCGATGCGTCGTCACATGGAAGATCTGCTGCCTCGTGAGCGCGACCTTGACGGGCCGCTTGAGGTATCGTGCCGCGATTGCTGCAAGAATGGCATCGGCGTTCACCCATAGCTTGCCGCCGAAGCCGCCGCCGATGAAGGGGCTGACCAGTCGCACGTTGCCGATGGGGATGTTCAAGGTCCTGGCGATGACCCGCTGGCCCTGATTCAGCATCTGGTTTGCCGTATGCAGGGTCAACTTGTCGCCGTCCCACATCGCGAGCGTCGCATGCGGCTCCATCATCGCATGACTTTGCAGCGGTGTGCCGTAGGATACGTCGATCTGCACCGGAGCGCTCGCGTACGCGCCCGAGAAGTTTCCGACCTCGCTGTCGGCCGGCGCGCCGTCCGCCTGGTGCGGGACGCGGGCCAGGCCGAGATGTTGCGGTAGGGCAAAGTGTCCTCCCTTCGGGTCATACTTTACATCGACCAGATAGGCGGCGGCCCGAGCCTGCTCGAATGTTTCGGCGACGACGAACGCAACCGGTTCGCCGTAGCTGGACACGACAGGGCCCGTGAGCACAGGATGCGCCTCGCGATGATTGCCCGTGCCCTGCTTGGGGGCGTTGCGATGGGTTAGGACGAGTTTGACGCCCGGCGAGCGCTCGGCCGCGAGCGTGTCGATCGAGGTGATTTTCCCCTTTGCGATCGAGGCTTCAACGACAAACCCATAGAGCGCGTCCTGCTGCATCTCATAGGCATAGCGCGCACCGCCCGTTACCTTCAGTCGTCCATCGATACGGTCAAGTGGCTTTCCGACAATTCTCTCGGCATCCAGCGCATTCGCCCCGACAGGTGCGTTCATGTCCATTTTGGATTCCCTCAGATGCGGGTGATCTCGCCGAGCACAGCATGCAGGGTGCGGCGGGTCAGCGGGATCTTGAAATCATTGGCGCCGGCCCCACGCGCGCCCTCCAGAGCCGCATCCGCGGCTGCATCGAACGATCTGGCGCCGACAGCTTCATTCGTGAGGCGTTGTTCGGCGGCGGCGATGCGCCACGGCTTGGGAGCAACACCACCGAAAGCGAGCCGCGCCGAGCGAATTCGTCCGCGAACGCTGTCGACGATGGCAGCCACCGAAACTAGCGCAAAAGCGTAGGACGCACGGTCGCGCACCTTTCGATAGACCTGCACGCCCGGAGGCGGCGGAGGCAGTGTTACCGCCGTGACGATCTCGCCTGATGCCAGAGCCGATTCGACTTCCGGCGTACGGCCAGGAAGTCGCTGGAAGTCGGCTATCGGGATTGCGCGGGTTCGGCCTTCGTGATCGGTCGTCTCGACTTTTGCATCGAGTGCCCGCATGGCGACGGCCATGTCCGACGGATGGGTCGCGATGCACGCCTCGCTACCGCCCAGAATCGCATGAATCCGGTTGAAGCCAGCAAGCGCCGAACAGCCCGAGCCGGGTACGCGCTTGTTGCAGGGCTTTGTGATGTCATAGAAGTAATAGCAGCGCGTCCGCTGCAACAAGTTGCCAGCAGTCGTCGCTTTGTTGCGCAATTGCGCGCTCGCTCCGGCGAGCAGGGCACGGCTCAGCACGCCATAGTGTTGCCGCACCCGCGGATCTGCCGCGAGATCGCTGTTGCGGACCAGGGCGCCGATGCGCAGGCCGCCCTCCGAGGTCTCCTCGATCTTGTCGAGCGGGAGCCGGTTGATGTCCACCAGGGCCGACGGCGTCTCCACCTGCAGCTTCATGAGATCAAGCAGGTTGGTGCCGCCGGCGATGATCTTGAAACCTGGCTTGTTCGCGGTTGCGGCCGCATCTGCAAGCGATCGTGCGCGGCCATAGGAAAATGCTTTCACGTCTGTTCTCCCATCGCCTGTTTGATCGCCGCGACGATGTTCGGATAAGCGGCACAGCGGCAGATATTCCCGCTCATCCGCTCACGAATCTCATTGTCGCTCAGTTCGGTCAGCGGCTGAATGAGATCGGCAGTCACGTAGCTAGGCATGCCTTCGCGGCTCTCGGCGAGCATGCCGACGGCGGAGCAGATCTGGCCGGAGGTGCAGTAGCCGCATTGATACCCGTCGTGCTCGACGAATGCCGCCTGCATCGGATGCAAATCCTGGTCGAAGGCGAGACCCTCGACAGTGGTGATCGACTGGCCGTCATGCATGACTGCGAGCGTGAGACAAGAATTGACGCGGCGTCCGTCGACCAGCACGGTGCAGGCGCCGCATTGGCCGTGATCGCATCCCTTCTTCGTGCCGGTGAGCGTCAGATGCTCGCGCAAGGCGTCGAGTAGCGTCGTGCGGGGATCGAGCGCCAGAGTGTGCGCATGGCCATTGACCAGAAGCTCGATCGATGCCGGGGTGCGGTCAGCCTGATCGGGCTCGCTGGCAAGTACTCCATGCGGGAGGCTGCTCAATAGGAGCGCAGTGGTTCCGGTCTCGATGACCGTCCGGCGCGTGACTTCCACGTTTGGAAAAATGGATTCGTCCATGTCTGTTCCGTAGTGCAGGGCGGATCAAGAACGTCGGGAGCAGGTCGCCTGGCTCATGACCAGAACCCGTCCGGCAGATTGACGACGATAGGCACAGGCGTGCTGCGCACGACGACCCACCGGAAAGGGATCAGCCGGGACGGGTTGATCTCCAGATGCGGAAGAAAGGCGGGCACGTGAATGAAGTCGCCGGCCTTCGCGCGTCCGGAGAATTCGCCCCTCTCGCCCCAGCGAATTTCACAGCGACCGAACAGGACGAACGCGATGGTGTCCTGTTCCCCGTGGTGGTGGATTCCGGTTCGGGCGCCCGGTTCGACTTCGAAGAGGCCGCCCCAGATGGTCGAGCTGATGCCCAGCGACGGCCCGATCGCGGCAAAACGCTGGGAGCCGGAGGTTTGGGCCGTCGTCGCGTCGAAGCGCTCCCGGCTAACGATTTGGATTGCAGATCGCGTGTGCATCATGCCAGCTCCCGTGCCGGAGGGGCCATGAATTCGGGACCGATGGGATCCCTCACCGTCTCCTGAAGAATGCGATCAATCTCCGCCATGGCTTGCGTATCGATCCGCCATCCGAGCACGCCGGCGATCGGCGAGAGCTGCTCGGCGCGCCGGGCACCCCACAGCGCGATATTGCGCGCGCCCCGATCCAGCACCCAGCGCGCTGCCAGATGGATCACCCGCCTGCCGAAATTGTCTCGCGCGAACCGGTCGAGCCGTTCGACGGCATCAAGATATTGCTGAAAGCGCGGCGATTGAAACTTGGGGTCGCTCTTCCTGAGGTCGTCGCCGGTGAAGTGGCTCGATATGGACATGCTGCCGGACAGAAGGCCACGGCACAGCGAACCATAGGCGAGCAGGGCGATCTTGTTCTCGCTGCAATAGGGCAGGATGTCCTGCTCGATGGCGCGTTCGAATAGATTGTAAGGCGGCTGGGCCGCATGGAGCGGCGCCACCTTCCGGAACTGATCCATCTGCGCCGGACTGAAATTGCTGACGCCGACGGCGCGAATCTTTCCGTCGCGATGCAGCGCGGCAATCGCTTCGGCGGTTTCAGCAATGGGCGTGCGCGGATCGGGCCAATGGACCTGGTAGAGATCGATGACATCGGTGCGAAGCCGTCGTAGCGAATTCTCGACCTCCTCGACGATGCGTGCCTTGCTGGCGTTGCGGAACGGCTTGCCGTTCGTCCAGTCCAGTCCAACCTTTGTGGCGATCACGGCCTTCCAGCGGCGACCGCCGGCGATGGCCTTACCGACGATTTCCTCCGAGCGTCCGAATCCGTAGACGGGCGCGGTATCGATCAAGTTGATTCCGCCGTCGAGCGCTTCCTGGATCGTCTCGATGGCATCGTTTTCGTCGGTCCCGCCCCACATCCAGCCACCGATCGCCCACGTCCCGAGTGCGACGCGGGACACGCGGATCGACGCGCCGGGGATGTCGACAAATTCCATGTTTCTTCTCTGGGCAATGTTCATTGCTGCTCCTGTTGCTCTGCGCCCATTTGGATTGCACGAGACGAAGCCGGGAGTCGCCGCGCGAGCCGATGTCGCTGCGATTCGGTGGCTGCCTGTCTCTGGAGGCCAGCGGACTGCAAAGCAGGTCGGTCACGCTGAATGGGCGACTTTGTCGTGTGGGAGGTATTGCCGCTGGCAACACCCCGCCATTAAATTGGACTTCAGACTCGTCACGTTGACTTGAGGCTCTTGATTGGAGCCGCGACCGGTCCGGATGGCGCAAGCGGATCCGGACCGAAGGCAGGCGGACTAGCTGCAGCTCAGCGGCAAGGGCTGATCGGGATGCAGGACGTACCAGTCGTAGCAGTCGGAATCGCCGTAATAGTAGCCGTAGCCCGGCGCGTATCTTCCGTGGCGATGCATGGCATGGTCATGGAAGCCGGTACTATCCGCATGGGGATGATCACCGAGGCCAGCATGGTCGCCGCCGAGCCGGCCCATGTTGCCATGCATTGCCATGCTGCCGACATGAACGCCTCCACCGAAGCCTCCCACATGGCCACCGCCAAAACCGCCGACGTGCGCACCGCCGCCGAAACCACCCATGTGGCCGCCACCGCCGAAGCCGCCGCCGTGACCTCCGCCACCTCCGCCGCCTCCGCCGCCACGTGCATCGGCTGCGCCGACTGCCATTGTAGAGGCAAGCGCGGCTGTGGCCAAAATCATCAACACTCGTTTCATCAGAACACTCCTTTTGACTCGAAGCTTTGCCGGTCGACGCTCGATCCGTGCGTTGTTGTGCAACCGGGCCTTCGCGATATCTGAAAGAGTAGGAATGCTCGACGGCCGATCCGGTAAGTCTGCCTTCACAACAACCGGAATGCCGTTCGGCTCGCGGGAAGTTGAGGGCGCGCGATCAATAGCGCCCGGTCACTGCATGCGAAATGATCAAGAAAAAGCAGGCTGGACGCGGATTCCAGCCCGCTTTTGTCGAAGCGGTGATCGGCCGGCCTCTTAGCACAGAAGCGAGAGCAGAGCCGTCGATCAGACCGAAGCAGAGTACGTGGATTAGAACGCACCGGTGCCCGGTTCGCAGGGAACGTTGCTGCCGGTCCACGGCGGCGTTGCGAACGCGCCGACGCGGGGCGCCGGAACGCAGGCACGGTGAGCCCAGTAGAACGGCGCGCCCGGGGCCGCGGCATTGGCTTCCACGGCGGTCCGTCGGGCAAGGCTGGCGCTTTCGCGCGCCATGGCAGGCGTCGCGAGCATTGCCACCGCAATCAGGCCAGTCGACAGCAGCTTGAGATTCGTCATTGATCTTCTCCGTTGAAAAGCAGTAGGCCGGGTGAAAGCGTGGCCCGTCCGAGCAAGTGGGACGGATCACGGATGAGCCAAACGCACGAAACGCTCACACGCATTCAAGCGAGCGTGACCTGCGGAGTAGCAGAAACGGAATCGCATCAGCGTCCCCGTGCGGCCGCGTCTCGAAGACGTCGTTCGATTGAAGGGACAGCAGCGCGCGAGCATTCGAGTGGCCGCGCAAGGGAGCACAGAGGGCAGGATCATTGAGCCCGCTATCCGCGCGGGGCGAGATTGAGCGTGGCGGCACGAGGCAGGTTCTTGGCAAGCGCACGACGTCGCCGCGCGAACCGGCGCGCCTACAGCCCGGCTTCCTCCGAAGACACCATCCCCAGCGCCGTCCAGTCGAGCCCGCCGTGGCCGCGAGCAATACCCGTGATCAAGCGGTCGCGAACGACACCGACCGATGGCATAGGCGCACTGGCCAGTTCCGCCTCCGCGAGAGCCAGTCGCACGTCCTTGAGCGCCAGCGGCATGGTCAGCCCGGGCTGATAGTTCTGCGCGATGAGCCGCCGACCATAATTTCTGTGAACCCGGCTGTCGAACATCGTGCCGGTCATGATGTCCACGAACTGTTGCGGGTCCTGTCCTCGCTTTCGCAGCACGGTCACGATTTCTCCGAGGACCTCAAGCGTTGTCGCGGTCATCATGTTGCCGAGCAGCTTGATCAGATTGGCCTGCGCGGGATCCGTGCCGATGACGAAGGTCTGTCCCAGGGAATCCGTCACCAGCCGGCAACGTTCGCAGGACGCCGGGTCGCCGGCCACGATGACGGCGAGCTGGCGGGCTCTCGCGGCGTCGGGGTTGCCGAACACGGGGGCTGCAACATAGCCTTGCCCGCGACGCTCATGCTCGAGCAGAAACTCGGTCGAGGCCGCGGTGCTGATGGTACTCATCGACAGATGGACCGCCCCGGGTCGCAGCGAATCCGATAATCCGAATTTACCAAACAAGACGTTCCGCACCGCAGCGTCATCGGGCAGCATGGTGATGATGATGTCGCTGTCGAACAGGTCCGGCCGGCGGGTCGTGACCGCTATGCCGAGAGCCTGAAGGTCGCCGATGCGCTCCGGCCGGCGCACAAAGGCGCATACGTTGTGACCGTCCGCGGCGAGATTGGCTGCCATGGCGGTCCCCATCAGGCCGAGCCCGACGAATCCGACCTTGGCCGACATCCGCGGATCACCCAACAGATTGCCATTCGTGCTCCGGTCGTCGGCGGTGTCCAGCATGGCGGCTCGCTCCCTCGTTCGCTCAACGAAAAAAGTAAGAAGCCCCCTGGCCGATGTCGTCTAAAATCGGATTCAGTGTTGCGGGGCGAGGGGTCTTTCGGCGGAGCCGTGCGGCGTCGGGCAGGCATGTGCCGGCTGGTTTCCGGTCCGCTAAGCTCCCTAAAATGCTATTTAATGGCAGCGCCCGGGCGGAGAGTTTATGTCTTTGGCCGAGGGCCCTGCCGCGCTTTGCCAAGGCGGCGTGCTGATCCGAAGTGGACGGCGCCAGGCCAACGAACGGGATAGCGCAGCCCGGCTTATTCCAACTCGGCTATCGAACGGTGGCTTATGACTTTGCCAACAAGCCAGCATATGATTTCCCACCGGCCGGCCGGGCAATTTGGCACACCTGAGATCGAGTTGATGATGAAGGTTCTTCTGATCGAAGACGACGCCGGAACGGCCGAGGAGATCCTGGCCGAACTGAGCGAGCTCGGGTTCGATGTCAAGTGGGCATCGAACGGAATCGATGGCCTCGACAAGGCCCGCGCGCTGGATCCCGATGTTCTGATCGTGGATCGCATGTTGCCCGGCATGGACGGTCTGACGATCATCGAGGCGCTGCGCAAGGAGCAGGTGGGTACCCCGGTCTTGGTGCTGAGCGCGCTCGGTGCCGTCGATGATCGGGTGCGCGGCCTGCGCAGCGGCGGAGACGACTATCTGACGAAGCCGTTTGCCATCGTGGAGCTCATCGCGAGAATAGAAGCTCTGCTTCGTCGTCCGGCTGACAGCCGCGGGACGAGCCTGCGCGTCGGCGCGCTTGAGCTCGACCTGATCGAGCGCACCGCCCGGCGCGGCGAGCGTGAGATCGATTTGTTGCCGCGTGAATTCCGCCTCCTTGAATACATGATGCGGCGTAGCGATCAACTGCTGACCCGCGCAATGCTGCTCGAAGAGGTCTGGAGCTACAAGTTCGTTCCGGCGACGACCAATCTGGTCGATGTGCACATGGGACGTTTGCGGCACAAGGTCGACGGTCCCGGTGAAGTGCAGATGATCCACAATGTCCGGGGCTCCGGTTTCATTCTGCGGGCGCAGCAATAGAAGGACCGGCGCCGTGACCCGGCGATTGGACGACGTAGCAACAGCAACCGGCCAGATCGATGCGCCAGCTCATACGCTCAAATACCTTCCGGTGGGCTACGGCTGTGGCCGTCGTCTTCGCCATCTTCATGATCGCGATATTCGGCTTTATCTACTGGAAGATCGACGGTTATCTGATCTCGCGTTCCGATCGGATGATCGCCCAACAGCTCAATTTCATGGCCGCCCTGCCGCGCGATCGGCGCGCTGATGCGATTGCGGACCATCTTGGCCAGGACTCCCGTGGCGTGCAGTATGCGGGATTGTTCGATCCTGCCGGCAATCGGCTTGCGGGCAATCTCAGGGAGGTGCCGCACGGCTTCAGGATCGATGGCGGGGCGCAAGCTGCGAAGGCTTCGCGAATTGGCCAATCGCCGAGTGGCGATCCGCTGATCCGGGCTGTCGGCCGGCATCTGGACAATGGCGATGTCCTCCTGCTTGGACGCAATGTCGACGAGACCCGCGAGATTTCGACCGTCGTGGGCCAGGCCCTCGCACTGGGGCTGCTGCCGACGCTCTGCCTTTGCCTGTTGGCGGGCGTCTGGCTGAGCGTGCGCGCGCAAAGGCGCGTCGAGGAGGTCAATGAGCGGGTTCAGCGCATCATCGCCGGCGACCTTAGTGAGCGTCTCCCCGATCGAAAAGTAGACGATCCGTTCTCCAGACTCGCTGCGATCGTGAATGGCATGCTCGATGAGATGGAGGCGATGATCAACGCGCTCGCCGGCGTCGGTAACGACATCGCGCACGATCTGCGAACTCCGCTGACGCGTGCCCGTTTGTCTCTGGAGCGCGGGCGCACCCATGCCACCACCCTGGAACAGCTTCAGGTGGTTACGGACAAGGCGATCGGAGGCATTGATCAGTCCCTCGCGATCATCACCGCTCTCCTGCGACTGACGGAGATTGAGAATAGCCGGCGTTCGGCCGGGTTCGGCAACGTTGCGCTTCATGAAATCCTGCGGGAGGTGTGTGACGTCTACGAGCCGATCGCTGAAGACAAAAGCATCGAGCTTGGCGTGGATATCGACCGCAAGCTGCACGTCTGGGGGGACCGGGATCTTCTATTCGAGGCTGTGGCGAATCTCGTCGACAACGCGATCAAGTTCACGCCGGCCGGCGGGAAGGTCGGCCTGGAGCTCTTGCGGAGCGATCAGGAGACCACCGTGTGCGTCACCGACACGGGACCGGGCGTCGGCGAACAGGAGCGTGAAGCCGTGCTGCGGCGATTCTATCGCTCCGACAAGATGCGCAATACGCCGGGTGTCGGGCTCGGACTTAGCCTGGTGACGGCCATCGTAAAGCTGCATGGCTTCCGGCTGGTCATCCATCCCGGTTCCGGAGGCCGGATCGAGGTCGTCTGTCCGGACAAGGCAAACGGACCGAACCTGCCGCCAAGATGATCGAGCATCCGGGAAGACGTGGCGCTACGGTGCAGCTTTCTCGAAGATCAGGTCAGGTTGAGACGCGCCGGCTGGGCGGCCAATCACCACCGTGCCGTGATTCAGCGCCTGGTGGCAGGAATTGCAGGCATCGCTGAGCGCGTCATAGGCCCTGCCAAACTCCGCATTGTCTTTTCGGTCGATCGCACCCTTCAGTGCCTCGAGCGGTTGTCCGGTGACGGACTCGATCATCTCGGGAAACGGAGTGTTCTCTGCGACCGGATGCGCGCGTCCGAGCCGACCGAACGCTCCGCGGAGATTGCCCAGCTCGTAATCGGCAAAATCCCAGTCACCGGACTGCTCGGCGCGCCATATCCGCTCGTGCCGAGGCTGAATCGTGCCGATCATCAGATCGCTGATGCTCGGCAGATATGTCACCGGTTGCGTGGGGGAGGTGCTCGCAGCACCGGCATGAGCTCCGGGCAGGCGCACAAAGGCGGCTGTTAGCAGGATCACAATGGACGCTGACAGCAGACCGAGCGCCAACGAACTTTTCGACACGGCGGAGAACGGAGCAAGGTTCATGGCGGCTGTTCCGAATGGCAGACCGAGAAAGGAAGAGCGGGCCCGGCAGTCCGGGCTCGCCCAGTCGCTCGCTACGAGGCCGGCTTTGCAGCAGCGCTGGTCGACGAGACGCGCCACACCGTGTTGCCGACGTCATCAGCAATGAGCAGCGCGCCGGTCCGGTCGACGGCAAGGCCGACCGGTCTGCCGTGGGTGTGGTTGTCCGCGTCAAGAAAGCCGGTGACGACATCCTGCGCAGGCCCGGACGGCTTTCCGTCCTTGAAGGGTACGAAGACCACCTTATAGCCGTTGAGCGGTGTTCGATCCCAGCTGCCGTGCTCTCCGACGAAGGCGCCGCTTTCGTACTTCGCGGGCAGGCCATGGCCGGCGGACATGACGAATCCCAGAGGAGCCACGTGTGAGCTGAGCGCGTAGTCGGGCACGGTCGCCCTGGCCACGAGATCGGGCCGTTGCGGTTGAACGCGAGGATCGAGATGCCGGCCGTAATAGCTGTAGGGCCATCCGTAAAAGCCGCCGTCCTGCACGGAGGTGAGATAGTCCGGCACCAGGTCGGGACCGATCTCATCGCGTTCGTTAGCGATCGCCCAGAGCTTGCCGGTGATCGGCTCCCGCTGCAGGCCTGTCGGGTTGCGCAAGCCGCTGGCGAAGATGCGATGTGCGCCGGTCGCGCGGTCAACTTCCCAGATGGCGGCGCGCTCATACTCGGCCTGAAGGCCGTTTTCCGCGATATTGCTGTTCGAGCCGACACCGACGTAGAGCTTGGATCCGTCGGGGCTTGCAAGAAGGCTCTTGGTCCAATGATGATCGATCGGGCCGCCCGGCAGATCGGTCAGCTTGGTGCCCTCAGTGGTAATGCTGGTCTGTCCGTCCTGATACTGATAGCGCATGATCGCATCCGTGTTCGCGACATAGAGATCGTGGCCGACCAGCGCTATGCCGAACGGAGAATTGAGGTGATCCAGAAACACCGTTCGCAGGTCGGGAATGCCATCGCCGTTGGTGTCGCGGAGCAGCGTAATCCGGTTTGCATCTTTTGCCTTGGCGCCGGCGAACCACTGCACCACGCCGGTGACCAGATCCTTGGGACGGAAGATCGGCGGCTTGGGACCATTGCTCTCGACGACCAGCACGTCGCCGTTCGGCAGGGCGTACACCGATCTCGGATGCTGGAATCCTGTAGCAAGTGCATGGACCTGCAGCCCCTGCTGCACCTTGGGCGTTTCGGAGCCCCACACTACCGGGGTCGCAATCCGGATCGGTGGCAACAGATATTGATGCAGCGCCGGCAGCACCGGATTGGCGCCGATCTGCAGCTTCGGGTCACCTCCGATGTCATTACAGCCGGCCAGACCCAGCCCTGCGACTGCGGCCATGATGGCCGCAACGCGCGGCAGGCTCGTCTTCACGTCAATCATGCCTTTGCTCCGATGCGATAGCGGTTGGTCAGCGCCCAGCCCGGGAAGATTGCGACAAGCAGCAGAACGAGGACGACGCCCGAGAGAGTCAGCCCCGTCGGGACGATCGCGGTGTAGCCATCGCGGCTGTGAATCAGGACATTGAAAATGGACAATACGACCCCCGACGCATAGGCAAGTGCGCGGATCCATGCCGGTCGCTGGCGACGAAAGAGATCGATCACCGCGGCCAACGCGACGAACGCGCCCATGATCAACCCCGCCGCGATCAGCCAGACGGAGAACCGGTACCACATCACCTCTGCGGTCCGCCAATATGCCAGGTCGGTCACGAATGCCGCCGCGAAGTAGGCCACCGGAAATGGCACCAGCATCTGGTGAATAGGTCGTCTGCGCACCACGATCGGTGATCGACCGGTGAGGGCAGTGCTTTCCGGCTTCGTCATGCTCGTGCGCTCCGTGAGTTTGCTGTTCTTGCGCCCAGACGGGCGATCGGTCCGGCCCTGTCGGCCTGCCTCCAATGTCGTCGTCCAGCGTCGAATGATTTTTCGAGTTCGCACGAAGCAGGACAAACCTTTCGTGCCTGCCGTGCAATCAAGAAAAAGCGGCCGCGGCGCGAAGACATCTGTCGGAAGGCGAGCCTATCTGAGCGAGGACGCTACCAGCAAGGAGCCGCAATGATTCCCAATGGTTCGCTTCAGCAGCGCGCAAAGCTGCTATGGCGTGGTGGAAACCCGACACTTTCATCGAGATGTGTGGCCGAAGAGAGGGCGATTGCTCTGACTTTCGGGGGATCCACCAACGCGGTGATGATGGCTACGCCGGCCGACCTGGAGGATTTCGGATTTGGTTTTGCCCTGACCGAAGGGATTATCCAGCACGTGGACGAGATTACCAGCATCGAGATCGTGCAGGGCAGCCTCGGGATCGAGGTCCAGATGTGGCTCGACGGATGTCGGGCGGACGCGCTCACCGCGCGTCGCCGGGCCATGACCGGCCCGGTTGGCTGCGGATTGTGCGGGATCGAAAGCCTGGAGCAGGCCTGTCCGGCGCCACCGCGTGTATCAAGCATGGTGACCCTTCGCTCGCGCGACCTGTTGCATGCCATGAGCGCGCTCGCACCCTTGCAGGAGCTCAATGAGAAGACACGTGGCGTGCACGCCGCGGCCTTCTGGCAACCGCAGAAGGGCATAGCACTGGTGCGGGAGGATGTCGGCCGTCACAACGCGCTCGACAAGCTCGCCGGTGCGCTCATGCGGGAGAACTTAGCCCGGACAGGCGGTGCGATCCTCCTGACGAGCCGCGTGTCGGTCGAGATGGTTCAAAAGACCGCGCGAATCGGCGCTCCGGTCCTCGTCGCGGTCTCGGCGCCGACCTCGCTCGCGATCGAGACGGCCGATCGGGCTGGCATCACGCTGATCGCAGTTGCCCGCGCGGATGGATATGAGATCTTCACCCACCCCGACCGCCTCGTCTTCTCGGATTGTCCGACCATCGCCACGTGAAGTCTGCGCGTGCAAATGCGCAAAATCCATTCGCTCCGGAAAAGAGGGTCTTGGAGCGATCCCCATCTGCACGAAAGCGATCAACGCGAGGCCCGTGAGGGGAAGGATGGCTCACATGGATGCAACGGCGCTTCTGCTGTCGCGGATACAGTTCGGCTTCACCATTTCGTTTCACATCATCTTCCCGGCCTTCACGATCGGTCTTGCGGCCTGGCTGACAGTCCTCGAAGCAATGCACATGCGAACGGGACGTCCGGTCCATCAGGCACTATTCGAATTCTGGCTCAAGATCTTCGGCGTCGCCTTCGGCATGGGCGTCGTCTCGGGCGTGGTTATGGGATTCCAGTTCGGGACGAACTGGAGCGTCCTGGCCAAGATGTCCGGGCCGATCCAGGGGCCGTTGCTGTCCTACGAGACGTTCACGGCGTTCATGCTAGAGGCCAGCTTCTTCGGAGTCCTCGTGTTCGGACGCAAGCGGGTGCCGCCGTGGTTCTATCTTTTCTCTACCGCGATGGTGTCGCTCGGGACCACATTGTCCGCCTTCTGGATCATGACCAACAACAGTTGGATGCAGGTACCGGTCGGCTATGTGATCCAGAACGGCGACTTCGTACCGGACGACTGGGCCAAGATCATCTTCAATTCGGTCGTATGGTCGCGCTTTCCCCACATGCTGCTGGCCGCTTATCTCACCGGTGCATTCTGTGTCGCCGCGACCGGCGCATGGTACGTGTTGCGCGGCGACAACTACGCGGAGTCAAGGGTGATGTTGCGGATGGGACTGTTCCTCGCAGCGCTTGTCATCCCCCTCCAGCTCCTGTTCGGCCATCTGGTCGGCGACTACGTTCACGACTACCAGCCGGCAAAGTTCGCGGCCATCGAGGGGCGCTGGCACGACGAGCAGCCCGCGAGCGAGGTGCTGATCGGCATTCCGGATCCGGCGACCGAGAGCAACAAATACGAAATCAAGGTGCCGATCCTCGGAAGCCTCATCGCCAGCTCGAGCCTGACCTCGAAAGAAGTGGGTTTGGCCGATTTCGCGCCGCAGGATCGCCCGCCGGTGCTGATCCCGTTCGTCACGTTCCGCATCATGGTCGGCTGCGGGCTGATCATGCTCGCGCTCGCTTGGTTTGGGTCCTATCTGAGCATCAAGCGGCGATTGCGCAGAAACCGTGCCATGCTTTGGGCAATCTTCCTCAGCTTTCCGCTTCCGTTCATCGCTATCCTGACCGGCTGGTATGTTGCCGAGGTGGGACGACAGCCCTGGGCGATTTACGGATTATTGCGGACCGCGGATGCCGTGACGCCGTTCCTGACGGCCCCGGCCGCGATGACCTCGCTCGTGCTGTTCGGAGCGGTTTATCTCTTCATCTTCTCCTTCGGCACATTCTACATCTACCGGCTCCTGCGCGCCGGTCCGACCCGCCTTGTCGCCACGCCACCGCATGGCGCCTCGCCAAATCGTCCGATGTCGCTCGCCGACCAGGACCTTATTCAGTCAGGTTACCGGACTGCAGGAGAATAGCGATGGTCTTGTTCTGGGTTGCACTTCTCGCCATCAGCATCATGATCTATCTCCTACTAGACGGATTCGATCTGGGCGTTGGCATGTTGTTTGGGATCGCTGGTAGCGAGGCGGATCGCGACACGATGCTCGACACCGTAGCGCCGGTCTGGGATGGCAATGAAACCTGGCTCGTCGTCGCCGGCGTGATCCTGTGGGGCGCGTTCCCGATCGTCTATGCCACGCTGCTGTCGGCGTTCTATTTGCCGGTCATCATCATGCTGCTTGGACTGATCCTGCGCGGTGTTGCCTTCGAATTCCGCCACCGGGCGGCGCGGTTCCGCTGGATTTGGGACGCGAGCTTCGTGGCCGGCTCGCTCGCGGCGAGCTTCATGCAGGGCGTGACGATCGGCGCCCTGGTGCAGGGCCTGAAGTTCACCGACGGCGTCTACGCCGGGGGCGTTTTCGGTTGGCTGAACTCGTTTTCCGTGCTTTGCGGCATCGGGTTGTGTCTTGGCTATGCGCTTCTGGGAGCCACCTGGCTGGTGCAAAAGTGCCAGTCGAGCGTTCGCGACACGGCGCGCCGCCAAATTCCGGTGCTGGCGGTTGCAGTCATGATGTTTCTCATTGCCGTGTTTGCCCACGCATTGATCGAGAACCTGCCGATCATGCATCGCTGGCTCGACCGCCCCTATCTCTTCATCTTTCCCGCGATCGGCGCGGTGGCCGCTGCTGTGCTCGCAAGCAGCATCCTGCATCGCAATGATCGCTGGCCGTTCGCCGCTGTCGCCGTCATCTTTGGCACGGCATTTGGAACGCTGGCGCTGTCCTTCTGGCCTTACATGATTCCCTTTGCCGTCACGATCGACCAGGCGGCAGCACCCCACGCGAGTCTCGCCTTCATGTTCTGGGGGGAGGGCCTCTTCGTCTTTCCCTTGATGGTCCTGTATGTCGCCATCGGTTATCGGGTGTTCCGAGGCAAGGTCGGAGGCCCCGCAGGACATTCGTAACCAGCGCGAGATCTCGTCCAGCGATCCGCTCTCGTGAATGTGCATGGTCATGGCGCCGGCGCAGCCTACCTGTAGCGGGGGCTGCTGACACCGACTGCGAACGATGAACCCGCCCGCGTTGGAGCGGACCGGCCGAAAACGCTGAACATGCCTATAGACCTGCTTATCACCTGGATCGTAATGTTTGGAGCTCTCACGGGTTTGGCCATGTTGTCCCGGTGAAAGTCAGTTATCGGCGGAAGCGTTCGCGATATTCACTTGGGCCCGTACCGATCCGCCTCACGAAGGCCCGGCGCATCACGTCGGGATTTGCGAACCCGCAGCTCGAGGCGACGCGCTGCAGCGGCTTGTCAGTGTCCTCGAGCAGGCGTCGCGCCGAATCGACGCGGGCCATCTCGACGGATTCCTCGAGGTGTCCGAGATCGTTGTGGCGTCGGATCCCGGCGCTTCAGCCCATGAGGCGCAGATGGATTGATAGATACCGGCCCGATGGCGATCGGGTTCGATAGTCGTTAACTATGAGCGGAGCTCCACGGCAGCTTTGTCCGAGCTGCGGAACATTGCCGGGTCGCGCAACGGCGTGAAAGCGATCTGACCGTATTGCGTCATCGGGCCAAGGCGACGACATTGATCAGGCTCTGCTGACCGATGCGTCCGATGCGTTCAGGGGACCAGTCGCCCCGTCTATCGCTTCGCCATCAGGCCCGGTGCATCGTCGGGCCAGCTCTCGATCGTGGCCTCGTCGACATTGAGATGTTGTGCCACGAGTTTCGGCGGCGTGTGCGCGAGCCAGTTTGAGAGGGAAACCTCTTCGTAGTGCGGGGAGCGGAACACGCCAATGAATTGCAGATCGGTGTCGCCGACGTTCTCGATATAGTGACCGAGGTTACGCCGGACATAGCCGATGTCGCCGGCATTGAAGTCCGTCGTCAGCGCATTCGGGCCGGTGTCAAACACGGTCATGCGCGCCTTGCCCTTGATGTAGTACTGCCATTCGTCGGCATTGGGGTGCCAATGCATCTCCCTGATCCCGCCGGGACGAACAGTGACCAGCGCGGCGGCGATTCCGGTCGAGACCTTGAAATTATTGCTGTCGGCGACCTGGATGCTTCCCGTATCGGATGATTTGAACGGACGGGAGGATCCGAGCGGGAAGATGAAGGGATGAGTGGCGACGGGGGCATCCTTCTGGATGGCGACGCGATCCGCGGCGAGGTCGCCGGGCACGGTGCCTTGGAAGATCCAGAGATTGTGCAGCGGGATCTTCGCGAACGTGTCCGCCGGAACGCCGAAGTTCTTGGCCAGGATCTCGGGCGGGGTGTGGGCGAACCAGTCTGAGACGAGCAAAGTGTTGAATTCGTCCGCGTGCCCGTCATCGAAACAGATCACGAATTCGCATCCGTCGGGACCAAGGCCTTGGAGCGAATGCGGCGCTCCCGGCGGGAAGTACCAGAGATCGCCCTTCTTGACATCCGCGACATAGGGGCGACCATGCGCATCGAGAACCGTCACGCGGCAAGTGCCATATGTCATGATGGCCCACTCGGCAGCCTGGTGCCAGTGCAACTCGCGGATGCCGCCGGCGGTCAGGCGCATGTTGACGCCGGAGATCTCTTTGGAAATGGCAAAATCGGCGACCGTGACCTGCCGCGCCCATCCGCCATTCTGGATCCGCTTCGGCGCATTGTTGAAGGAGGCCCAGGTGGTCGGCATGTCGCCAACATCGGTTGCCGGAGGAGACTGGGCGGAGGGAAACTGATCGCCGAGGATCTGACTTTGCGGGCCCGGATCGCGCAGATTTCCCGGGCCTTTCGCGTTGATGGCGCCCTGGGGCGGCTCGTCCGGATTGCCGAAAGATCCGGCCTTCGCCGCGGACACCGTCATGGCCGCGCCCATTGCCGAGGCAGCCAGCAGGTTTCGTCTCGAAATCATGATCGTACCTCCAAAAGGATTCGTCTCCAGAGCCGACAGCGGCCGCCTCTCTTCGTGAAGTTAGGAAGGTGCCGAAGGAGCCCAAGCCGGAGACGACGTCGGCTTTTCCGGAACGCACTACGATATCGCAGCGATCATCCCTCCGTTCTGTCGTGCCGACACGATCCGGCATTCTGGAAAGAAAGTGTGCGGCCGGAATCACAATTGCTCTGCATCGGTACCTGCAGAGGTTCTCGCGATGTCGGAACGGAAGGCAATTCACCCCTATCATCATCCGGCCGGTGGGTGGGGCGCGCTCAAGGCCCTGAGCGAACACCTGATCGAGCAGCGCATTCCGATCAAGGGAGCGGCTACGCTCCGATGCATGAACCAGCCCGAAGGGTTCGACTGTCCCGGGTGTGCCTGGCCCGATCCCAAACATACCTCGTCGTTCGAGTTCTGCGAGAACGGTGCGAAGGCCGTGGCGTGGGAAGCGACGGCAAGGCGCTGCACGCCGGAATTCTTCGCCGATCACACGGTGGCCGAACTCGCCACCTGGAGCGACTTTGATCTCGAGATGGCCGGTCGCCTCACCCATCCGATGGCTTACGATGGTGCAACCGACCGCTACCTTCCCGTAAGCTGGAGTGAGGCGTTCTCGATCATCGGCCGCCACCTGAAGGCGCTGCCCGACCCGAACATGGCGGAGTTCTACACGTCCGGCCGCACCTCGAACGAAGCGGCGTTTCTGTATCAGCTTTTCGTCCGGGAATACGGCACCAACAATTTCCCGGATTGCTCCAACATGTGCCACGAGGCGACGAGCGTCGGCTTGCCGCAGTCCATTGGCGTCGGCAAGGGAACGGTCCTGCTCGAGGATTTCGACAAGGCGGACTGCATCTTCATCTTCGGCCAGAATCCCGGCACCAACAGCCCGCGCATGATGACGAATTTGCGCGATGCCGCGCGCCGCGGTGCTCCGATCATCTCGTTCAATCCGTTCCGTGAGCGGGCCCTGGAGCGGTTCCAGGCCCCGCAGAGCCCGGTGGAGATGGCAACGTTCGGCTCGACGCAGATCAGCTCGCGGCTCTACCAGGTGCGGGTCGGTGGCGACGTCGCTGTGATCAAGGGCCTCATGAAGGTTCTCGTCGATCAAGACGCGGCGGCCCGAGCGAGAGGCGAGCAGGCCATCCTGGACTGGGACTTCATTCGCGGCCACACGCACGGGCTCGAGGCGATGGTCAGCGACCTCAGGGTAACGCAATGGGCGGACATCGAGCGCTATTCGGGACTCGCCCGCGAAGACATCGAATATGCCGCGCAGATCTACATGAAAGCCGAGCGCGCCATCATCGTCTACGGCATGGGCATCACCCAGCATCGGCGCGGCGCTCAGAACGTTCAGCAACTCGCCAATCTGGCGTTGCTGCGCGGCCATATCGGCCGCGAGGGCGCAGGCATCTGTCCGGTTCGCGGCCATTCGAACGTGCAGGGGGACCGGACCGTCGGTATCACCGAGACGCCTTCCGACAACTTTCTCGATCGGCTGGAGTTTCGCTTCGGTTTCAAGCCGCCCCGTGCCCACGGCCACAACGTTGTCACGGCGCTCGAAGCGATGATCCGCGGTGAAGCCAAGGTGTTCGTCGCGATGGGTGGCAACTTTGCCGCTGCAATTCCCGATTGGCAGCTCACGCAGGATGCGCTCCGGCGGCTCGACCTGACGGTCCATATCTCGACCAAGCTCAACCGCAGTCACCTGATCCACGGGCGCGATGCCTTGATCCTGCCATGCCTCGGCCGCACGGAGATCGACATCCAGGCGGGCGGGCCACAATCCATCACCGTGGAGGACTCAATGTCCATGGTGCATGCGTCCGGAGGGCGCAATCAGCCCGCATCCGAGCATCTCCTGAGCGAGCCCGCAATCGTCGCCGGCATGGCGCGGGCGACCCTGGGACATTCGTCGGTGGTCGACTGGGACGGTTTCATCGCCGACTACGATCGTATTCGTGATGCGATCGAGATCGTGCTCCCGATCTTCCAGGCGTACAACGCGCGGATTCGCGAGCCCGGCGGCTTCCACCTCGTTTCGACCGCGCGGGAGCGCATCTGGGCGACACCGAGCGGCAAGGCCAATTTCCTGGTCTTCGAGGGCCTTGGTGAGGATCCGAACGACGATCATCCCGAGACGCTCTGGCTGAGCACGATACGCAGCCATGATCAGTACAATACCACTCTGTACTCGATGTCCGATCGCTACCGGGGTGTTTACGGCCAGCGCGACATCGTGTTCCTCAACCAGTTCGAGATGAACAAGCGCGGCGTCGCGGACGGCGATCGCGTCGATCTGGTGACGGTGTCGACCGATGGCATCGAGCGGCGGGTGCGCAATTTCCGCGTCGTCGGCTACTCGTTCCCGAATCGCTGCTGCGCGGCCTACTACCCGGAAACCAATCCGCTGGTGCCGCTCTATGCGCACGATCCGCTCAGCTTCACGCCGTCGTCCAAAGGCATTCCAGTCCGGATCGAGCGCGCGACTGCCAGCGCCGCGGACGACGATTCCTCGCATCCGGACTAGAGCACCATGCTAGACGAGCTGCACAAGGCATCAGCCTGGATCATTAAGAAATGGCTCGATGTCATCATACGCGGCGCCCGCTGGGCGGATCCGCAAACCGACCTCACGGAGTTTGGCGCATTCGAGGCCAATCTGGCGGAGGTCATCGTGATCGACCACGGAGCCGACTTCGTCATTTCCAGGTGGGGCGCGGAGATAGGCATGCTCTGCGGCGGTCACCAGCGAGGCCGGTGCTTGTCGGAGCTGTTGCAGCCGAGCCGCAGCCAGTTACGTCGGATCTGCGTGAGAGCAATGGCGGCACGGGGACCGACCGCGGAGAGTGCCATCTGGGCGGTCCACGGAGGCATCTGGGACTGCGTGATGCTGGCGCTGCCGGTCGGCGGTACCGAAGACGGCGTTCGCTTGCTGATTGCTTTGCTGTTCGCGCCGCATCCGCTGTTTGACGATCCGTTGCGGTCTGCACACGCGACTCGCGCGGTTGCGACGCCGGCGGTTGGCGGCGGAAGACCCTAGTTGGCAGGATGGGATCGAAAAAGGTGAGACAGATGGAGCCCAGCACGAATGTTATTATCGGCATGGCCGCCGCCGTGTCGATTGTGGTCACTCCCGACATGACGGTTGGGCATTTTGTCCCGGGCATGCCACAGGTCTACGCGACCCCGATGATGATATTGCATATGGAAATGGCCGCCGGCCTCGCGGTCGCAGCCGCCCTGCCGCCAGGCTATGTCAGCGTCGGCATGGCCGTCGATATCCTGCACCTGGCGGCGACGCCGATCGGCGGCCGAGTTCGTGCGCTTGCGCGTGTCAAAAGCATTGACGCAAGGAGCATCCTCTTCGAGATCGAGGCGTGGAATGATCACAGAAAGATCGGTGGCGGCACCCACCGGCGGGGAATCGTGAATGTCCCTGAGTTCGAAAAACGGTTCGGCGTTCACCAGGCCGTGGCCTGACGCGTGTTGCGTGGCCGCAACGCTGTTATCTCACAGGGCAAGCCACGTCGAAATCGACGGTGCCGCATCCGGCTGCCGTCGATTGGCGCGCATCAGCAGACCGCGTAGGATTGTTACAGGAGTTCGGCGGCGGCCGGCTCGAACCCGGTCCGCGGAGGCATGTGATTGCCGACGCGCCAATGGCGGGGTGTATAGCCCGTGAACCGCTTAAAGACGGTCGTAAAGTGGGCTTGGGTCTGGAAGCCGACCGTGAGCGCGATCTCCATGATCGTCATCGAAGTATCCCGCATCAAATCTGCGGCCCGCCGGACACGCCGCTGCAGCAGGAATTCATGCGGGCGCAGGCCTGTCGCGGCACGGAACTGAGACGCGAAGTGCATGCGGCTGAGCCCCGCAACCACGGCCAGATCGCGCGAAGTTATCTTCGACGACATGCTGGCGTCGATGTAGTCGATGACACGCTTGAGCCGCCATTTCTGCAGCGCCCGGATAGGGCGCCGGCGAATAGCGGCCGGATCGGCCTCGATCGATTGCTCCCCAACCGGCCGTAGGCCAAACTGCCTGGCCGCGATGGCGAACCGAAGCGCATCCATGCACTGACGGTCATTGTTGTTCGAAGCAACCCTGAAGGCCTCGAACAGCGACTGAACGACCTGATCGCTAGACTCGCTCCCGGCGGGGCGCGAAAGCGCCGACAGGCGAGCACTGTCAATTGAGGCTGAACTCGTGGAGTTGGGATACGCCAACAATTGACCAAGGGCATCGTGAGTCTGGACGGACATCTTGAGTCACTCCGGATAAAAACTCGGGTGAGACGGCTTCACTTCGCCGTGTATGAGGCTAGTTCGGCGCCCGACGACGGCATCGAATTGCCGGCGGGTGGAAGCGCCCGACGCAAGGAGGAAATATCCTGTTGCTGCTGACTCACTAATCCGCGTGCGAGCTGCCGAAGCGCATCATCGTGACCGTGGTCGGCCTTCGCGCGCGCGATGTCGATGGCACCCTGATGGTGGGAGACCATCACGTTGATGAAATCGCGATCGATGTCGCCTGTCGGCATGAGCATGCCGCGGCTCATGTTGCTCATCGCAAAATCGGCTGCGAAGAGAAGTTGCCGCTCGTCGGTATCTTTCGCCTGACGGCCTTCAGAACCATGCCTTGGATTCTGCGCGAGGGCGAATGACGTCGCCATGACCGACAGGCTGGTTGCCAGCGAGATAGCGCGTCTGCGTACGAATCCGCGGGAAAACAGTGGCACGTAGAACTCCAGAGCAAGCTGATGTGATGGTGCACGCAGATTAGTGCGGGTTGTTGCCTTGAAGATGCCAAGGGGACTCGATGAGCTCAATTAAATACGGATTTAAGGTTCGGCGAGCCCGGCTAAACCCGAATTCAGATTTCTTAAGTCCAATTTAATGGCCGCCGCATCGGCGGTCTGCCTACAGTTGTGGTGCCGGACCCACCGTAGGAGCTGCAAATGCAGGTTCAGAACGCTACCGCCGACGTCACTGGAGTGCCAGCTCTGCAATCATCTGGCTTGCTCGCCTATTCCGCAGCCATCAAGCGCTTCGGCTTCCTCGAGCGCGGCCGGGAGCAGCAGCTCGCGCAGCGTTGGCAGGAGCGGCGCGACAAGAGCGCGACTGACGAGCTGGTCACGAGCCATCTCCGCCTCGCCGCCAAGGTGGCGCGCGGCTACAAGGGATACGGCCTTCCGATCGCCGATTTGATCGCGGAAGCCAATCTGGGACTCGTGATTGCCGCCTCGCGTTTTGAACCCGGACATGGCGCTCGGTTTTCGAGCTATGCCGTGTGGTGGATCAAGGCGACCGTCCATGAGTACATCCTGCGCTCCTGGTCCCTGGTCAAGATCGGCACCACAGCCGCGCAAAAGAAGCTCTTCTTCCGGCTGCGCGGCGAAATGAGGAAGCTCGCGGGCGAGACTGCGGCGATGACGCCCGAAATTGCGCAGGCCATTGCGGACAAGCTCGAAGTGACCGCCCGTGACGTGATCGAAATGGACAGCCGGCTCTGCGGCGATTTGTCGTTGAATGCCCGTGTTGGCGACGGCGATCGGTCGACGGAATGGGAAGCGACGCTCGTCGATGATGCTCCGGATGCCGAGGAGATCGTCGCCGAGCACGACGAGACGAGCCGCAGGACATCAGCGCTGCGTGCCGCGATGGAGGTCCTGACGGAGCGCGAGCGGCGCGTGTTCGAGGCGAGGCGGCTCGCAGAGCCGCCGGTGACTCTGGAGCAGCTCGCCAGCGAACTCTCGATCTCGAGTGAGCGCGTTCGGCAGATCGAGACGTCCGCCTTCGCCAAGGTCAAGCGCGCGACGATACAGGGAGCCAGGGCGGGCAACGACGCGATGGCCGCGTGAGCTGCGCGCGTGTCGAGTCCGGACCTGTGCAGGGTCCTCTCGAAATAAAATGGTGGTTGCAGCCGATCAGGGCTGCGCGAAGCCTGACCAAAAAATGAAGTCGCGCGATCGTTTCGTCATTTCATGTTCGCGCGATGAACTCCAATCTGATTGAGGCGGCGGGCCTGTCGACGTGACGCCTTCGCGCCTCGAAGCGAACGGCGCAGGGAATTCGAATGGGAATTGTCCGATTTGCTCTGAGGTTTCCGCACACCTTCTACGTGGTGGCGGCGCTGATCCTGTTTCTGGGAGGCGCCGCGCTGTGGTCTATGCCGACGGACATATTTCCGGAGATACGCATCCCCGTGGTGACGGTCATCTGGCAGTACAGCGGACTGTCGACGCCGGAGATGGAGCAGCGCGTCAGCACGTACAGCCAATACTCCATCAGTGCCAACGTCAATGGCATCAAGAACATGGAGTCCCAGACGCTCAACGGGCTGTCGGTCCAGAAGATCTATTTCCAGCCCGACGTCAATCTCGACCTCGCGATTGCGCAGATCGTCTCCGCTACGAACTCGATTCGAGCGTTGCTGCCGCCTGGTATCCAGCCGCCGATCGTCGTGCAGTTCAACGCCTCGAGCGTCCCCGTGTTGCAGCTGAGCCTGAACTCGGACAATCTCAATGAGCAGCAGCTCTACGATTTCGGCATTTATCGTGTCCGGCAGCAGCTGGCGCCGGTTCCCGGCGTCACCCTGCCCACGCCGGCCGGCGGCAAGTACCGCCAGATCATGGTGGACATCGACCCCGACAAGCTGCTGTCGCGCGGGTTGACGCCGCTGGATATCGTCAACGCGGTCAACACTCAAAATCTCACGCTGCCGTCCGGTACCGCCAAGATGGGGAATATCCAGTACACGGTGCGCACCAACGCGACGCCGGCGACCATCGACGATCTCAACAGGATCCCGGTCAAGTTCGCAAACGGCGCCACCATCCTGCTGAAGGACGTCGCCCAGGTGCGCGACGGCGCCATGGTGCAACAGAACATCGTTCGCGAGGACGGTCATCGCTCCGTCCTTCTCAGTATCATCAAGAATGGCAATGCATCGACGCTCGCGGTCGTCAACGGTGTGAAGGAGGCGCTGTCGGCGGTTCGCGCTGCCGCACCTCCCGGGCTCAAGATTACCGAGCTGTTCGACCAGTCGGTGTTCGTTACGAACTCGGTGAACGGCGTGCTTCGAGAAGGCGCGATCGCGGCGGGGTTGACCGCCATGATGATCCTGCTGTTTCTGGGCTCGTGGCGCTCGACCCTCGTGGTGATGATTTCGATTCCGCTGGCGATCCTGTCGTCGCTCGTCGTGCTCTATTTCCTCGGGGAAACGCTGAACACGATGACGCTGGGCGGACTTGCGCTGGCGGTCGGTATCCTGGTCGACGATTCGACCGTCACGATCGAGAACACGCATCGGCTGTGGAAAGAGGAAGGGATGCCGCTCGCGGATGCGACGCTGCACGGGGCCGCCGAGATCGCGGTGCCGACGCTCGTTTCGACCCTTGCCATCAGTTGTGTGTTCACATCGGTGGTGTTCCTCGAGGGACCGGCCAAATATCTGTTTACCCCGCTGGGGCTTGCAGTCGTGTTCGCGATGCTGGCGTCCTATGGTCTGTCCCGCACGCTGACCCCCATCACGATCGGGCTCCTGCTGAAGGGCGAGCGCGGGCACGTCCATGGCGAGGTCTCCGCCGGCCTGTTCTCGTGCTTGTCCGAGGCCTTCGAGCGCGGGTTCGAGCGGTTGCGCGCCGGTTATTCGAAGCTTCTGGGATTGCTGCTGCGACGCCGCGCCATCGTGCCGATCGTCGCGGTCGGGATGCTGGGCCTTGGAGCTGCGATGCTCGGTCTTGTAGGCCGAGATTTCTTTCCGTTGATCGACGGGGGCCAGATCCAGCTCCATGTCCGCGCGCCGGCGGGAACGCGTATCGAGAGCACCGAAGCCATCTTCCAGAAGGTCGAAGACAAGATCCGCGAAGTCATTCCGGAGAAGGATCGCTCGCTCATCGTCGACAATATCGGCCTGCCGGCGCGGGCCTACAATTTGGCCTTCGCCGACGGCTCGACCATCGGTATCAATGATGGCGTCATCCTGGTCTCGCTCCGGGATGGCCACAAGCCGACGGCGGAGTACATCAAGAAGCTGCGTCAGGTCTTGCCGGCCGCGTTTCCGGAAGACACGTTCTATTTCCAAGCCGCCGACATCGTCACGCAGATCCTGAACTTTGGACTGCCGGCACAGATCGACGTTCGGACGGTCGGCTATGGTGCCAACAATCTGGCGGTCGCCAAGGAGCTCCAGAAGCGGCTGGCCGCCATTCCCGGCATCGTGGATGCCCATCTCCAGCAGGAGATCGACGGTCCGGCATTCGATGCGGATATCGACCGGACCCGCGCCGCCCAGCTCGGTTTGAACGCCAGCACGGTCGCAACCAATATCAATGTCAGCCTCAGCTCGTCGGTGCAGGTCTCACCCAATTTCTGGACGGATCTGCGCTCTGGAATTCCATACTACCTTGCCGTGCAGACGCCGGAGTACAAGATCAACTCGCTGAACGCGCTTGCCAATACGCCAGTGTCGACATCTCTCGCCGCGAGCGGCCAGACGGTTCCGGGCATGCTCAGCAACATCGCGACCTTCAAGCGCGATACCGTGCAGACCAACGCCAACCAGAGCAACGTCCAGCCGGTCTACGAGGTTTATGCAAGCGTGCAGGGCCGTGATCTCGGCAGCGTGGCGGCCGATATCGGTAAGGTCACTGCGGAGCTGCAGAAGCAGTTGAAGCCTGGCAATTCCATACAGGTGCTGGGCCAGATCCAGAGCATGAACGACGCATTCCGGGATCTCGGCATCGGTCTCGTGTTCGCGGCGGTGCTCGTCTATCTCTTGATGGTCGTGAACTACCAGGGCTTTGGCGAGCCCTTCGTGGTTATCCTGGCGCTGCCGGCGACGCTGGTTGGCATCGTGACCATGCTGTTCATCACCGGAACAACGCTCAATGTGCCCTCGCTGATGGGCGCGATCATGTCGGTCGGCGTTGCTTCGGCGAACTCGATCCTGCTGGTGACCTTTGCGCGCGAGCAGCAGCTGAAGGGCCATTCCGCCCTCGAGGCGGCGTTGAGCGCCGGCCGGACCCGGATCCGCCCCGTGCTGATGACAGCCGCGGCGATGGTGGTCGGCATGATCCCGATGGCGATCGGCGGTGCCGGCGAGGAGCAGAACGCGGCACTGGCACGCGCCGTGATCGGAGGTCTGTTGTTTGCCACGCCGACGACGCTGCTTATCGTCCCCTATCTGTTTGCCATGCTGCGCAAGGGTAATGACGGAAAGCCGAATCATGGCGTGTTCGAGGAATCGCAGGCATGACAGAGATAGATGTACGACCCGACCAGGCGCTTCAGGAGCTCGATGCTTCGGGTGAGGCGAACGGGCCTTTTCTGAGGACCAAGGAGAGACGCAACCGGCGATCCGGCGCAGCCAAGTTCGGGTCAGCGGCGCTTCTGGTGTTGGTCGGGGCGCTTGCTCTGGGCGGTTGGCGGCACTATCAGGCGGATCGCGAACTGGCCGCGACGTCCGAGCAGGCGCGCACGCTGGTGCCCCAAGTCCGCGTCGCGACCGTCCGCGCCAGCGACAGCAGGATAAACGTTACTTTGCCGGCGACGACGGCAGCGTTCGAAGCTGCCAACATATTCGCCAGGACCAGCGGTTACATCGAGAAGCGCTACGTCGACATCGGAGATCGGGTGAAGGCGGGAGCGCTGCTGGCCGAGATCGTCGCGCCCGAGCTCGACCACCAGATCGCGCAGGCCCAGGCCACGCTGGCACAGACCCAGGGAACCCTGCAGCAGACGCAGGCCAGCCGCGAGCTTGCCGAGGTCACCAACGCGCGGGACAGCGGGCTCGTCAAGCAGGGATGGTTGACAGCCCAGCAGGGCGACAATGACCGTCTGACGTTGCGCGCACAGCAGGCGGCCGAGGCAGTGGCGAAGTCGAACATCGCTGCCCAGCAGGCCCAGATCAAGGTGCTGGAGCAGGACAAGGCCTATCAGCGCGTGGTGGCTCCGTTCGACGGCGTAATTACCCAGCGCAACGTCGACAACGGCGGCCTCGTGCAGGCCGGCTCGACATTTATGTTCACGCTGATGCATGCCAATGTCATCCGTACGCAGGTGTTCGTGCCGCAGGACGAGGCGTTTGGCGTTCAGCCGGGTGTCGAGGCGGTCATCCGCGTCCCGGAGCTGCCGGGGCGGACGTTTCCTGGAAAGGTCACCCGGATCGCCAGCGCGCTGCAGCCCGGCAGCCGTACGCTGCTGACCGAGATCGACGTGCCCAATGCTGACGGCATGCTTCAGCCGGGCATTTACTGTACCGTCGATCTGTTCATTCCGCGTAAGACGCCGTCGGTGATCGTACCGGCTGATGCCATCGTCTTCGATGAAAATGGCCTGCATGTCGCGGTCGTGAGCGACGGCCTTGTTCATATGCGCAAGATCTCGATCGCTCGCGACTTCGGCAAGCAGGTCGAGGTGCACGATGGCGTCAAGCCGGGCGATCAGGTGATCCTCAATCCGGCGCTGACGTTGACAGAGGGAAGCCGCGTCTCTGCTCGCCGGCCGCAGACAAGCTAGTTTGATGCGGGGGGCTGCGCGCAATGCGCGCGAGAAGGCGTCAACGACGCCACGTCGTAGAACGCAGTTGGCCCCACATCCGAGTCCTTGTCTCGAATTCGCGGGTCGTGCGTCCCTCAGAAGCGGGACCTTCGTGTGCGCGGCGCGATCGCGACGGTTTGGAAAATGTCGCGAGTAGGCTCACACCGGATTGAGAGTCTGTGAGACAGACTTGCATTCGGATCTGCCGTAGAAATCCGCACCTCCATCATAGAGCAAATCATTGCTTGCATTTGAATGGAGAAGGCAGATGACAATATTGAAGATCTTGTCGATCGGACTGATCGCGAGCGCGATGTTTACGACAGCAGCCAGTGCGCATGAGGATTCCTTTCAGGGACGTCACGCCATGGAGCGTGCCCATCATGCGAGTATCTTTTCGGCTCAAGGCGCTACTGGTGGCTTTGGGATGCTCTCGCCATCCGCCGGGGCCTCCACAGAGCTATCGGAGCAGCCGGGCGGAACCTGCGACCATGGAGACGATCCGCAGATTTGCTGAGGAACTCGTCGAGACCGGCCAGTTGGGAGGTTGAGCCCAGAGGCGCAACTTGGGCGTCGAACAATCTGACCTGGCCTGGCTTGTGCGATCTTACCCGCGAGCGCGATCGCCGGGGCTCGCGGGCCGGTGCATTGGCTGAGAGTGCTGGTCAGCAGCCGGCCGGCGGTGATGCGCCTGTCATGGCCGCAGCGCCGCCCGCATTGACGGGGTTGGTCGGGGCCGGATTGGCGATGTCCATCGAAATGCTTTCGCTGCATGCGGCCGTGTTCGGGGTCGGTACCACGCTCGGCGTGGGACTGATGCCTGTGTTGGTCGTGTCGGAATCAAGCGTTGGCGGTTGAATGGTGCCCGGGGAGGGGCTTGAGGGGATATCAGCGGTGAAGGCCGGCAAGGCCGCAGCGTTGGTCAGCGTATTTCCGGGCGCCGACGTGCACGAACTTCCCGGTGTGGAACTCCCGAGCGCAGGTGCCGGTGCGACCGTTCCCGTCGTGCTGCCGGTGACAGTGCCGACGATGGTCACGGGCATGCCTGCCGGAAGGGTTGGTGACGGGCTTGTGCTGCTCGTCGAAGCGGCAGGCCCCAACATGCCGCCGATCGCACCCATGGCGCTCGTCGCTGCGGCGGGATTTGCGGAAGCAGTGTTGGTCGTGGCGGTGACGCTCGCTACGGACGGTGAAAGCTCCACCTCTGTTGGCGCGCAATTGACGGTCGTTCCCGGAAGTGTCGGATCTTGCGCCAGCGGTGGCGAAGCCAGAGTGGTTGCGGGTGCACCGGGGACGGTTGAGGCCGAGAAAAGGTTCGTGAACGGACTGGGTCCCGTCAGCGGAGAGGACACGATGGCGCCTGGAGTTGTCGGAATGGCCATGGCGGTCGTGCCCATGGTCGAGACCTGGGCCAGACAGCTGTTGTTGGCCGCCAGGAGAGCGGCTGCCGCCCACATGTATTTGCGCATCAAAATCCCACACGATCGATTTGCCGAATCGAGACGTAAGCAGTCGGGCGAGCAGATCCAATTCACTTTCGAGAGCGGAGCCCTGTGTCATTCGAATTGCAATTCGCTGTGATGATGGCTGGCCGAGCGCCTCCAGCGCCTAGATGGCGGAGAAGCGTCGGGGATGGGCTCTCCGAAAGGGGCTGTTTGCAAAGGTACAAGATGCGACGAGCCACATTCCTGCTGATCGTACTGGCAATCTCCGGACAGGTGTCGCCAGGTTACGCCGTCCCGGTCGTGCCTCCCGATCCACCAATGAGTGCCGACCGAATTGCCCGCCTTCCGCCGGAAATCAGGAGGGCTGTTGTTGCCAGATGCGGTGCCGATGCGGAGGCCGGTCACTACTTTGCGACTTACGACGCCAACTCGACGGTCGTTCGGCTTGATTATTCGCTGCTCCACTGCCCGACTGCGCCCGAACATTGTGAAGGCTCCAGCTGTATGCAAACGTTCGTTCGCCACGGCGGAAAATATGTGTTGTCCAGCGGCCGTCATTCCTCGCGGCCACATTCGCGGCGGGATCTGGCGTTGCAGTTTCCTCCCACGGAAAATGCGGTCCGGCCCCAATGAAAGCCGATCGATGCTGGAGGTGCGCATAGCAAACAGGGTGCGCCGCAGTCTGCGGCAACACCCCGTATGGCGCTATGCACGCTTCGCGCTTAGTGTGCCGCATCTCGTGATGGACGTAGCCGCCGGCGAACACAGGAGCGGCGCCGCCGGCCCGCTCGAGGCCCATCCGGCCTGCCGCCGTCAAGGCGCCGCCATTCACGTCTGATGTAGGTACTCCCGCCGCGGATCGTGGATCGTTGCGGATCACTCTTTCGGGAAAGCGAAATCGATTGGAGGCGCAGAACGCATCGATGCGAAACTCTGTATTCTTTGTCATGATCGTTCGCGGGATCGTGCTCGGCGCGGAGCGTGTCCGATGCCTAGATTCAGGCACAGGTCACCCCAACACCTGGAGCACCAATCATGAGGCTATTGTCCCTGCTTTGCTTCGCACTTTGTCTCGTCCTCTCCGCCACGACGGCCTTTGCCCGCGGCGGCATGGGATCGATGGGGTCGCACATGGGTGGTGCGCTCGGCACGAACGCCGCGACGCCGGGAACGAATTCCCTGGGAACCGCGCTGCCGTCATCCGGCGACGGCGGCCACGCCATGAAAGGTCCGCTACTCGGCACGAACCCTGGCATCGACAAGGAAGATGCGCAGGTTGAAAAGATGCTGGAAGGATCGATATGCCGCGGATGTTGAAGCCGTGCACGTCGTCAGACAAGATGCTATCCGCTTTCCTCGTTCTATTGGCCTGTGAGCTTGCCGGCGATCTGCTTCGCCAGGTGCTTGCGCTTCCAGTACCTGGACCTGTGATCGGCATGACGATCCTGGCCGCCGCGCTGGTTTTCAAAAGAAAGGCGCCGACGTCCAACTCGCCGGTCATTGTCAGCCTGGAGCAGACGTCCGAAGCGTTGATCCGTCACATGGGACTTCTATTCGTGCCGGCCGGCGTCGGTCTGATTGTAGAGATACAAGTGTTACGGTCGGAATGGATGCCGATTGCCGCAGGCCTGATCGGATCGACGCTCCTGAGCCTCGCCGTCACGGGCCTCGTCATGCACTGGAGCATTCGCCGTCATGCTGCGAGGCCATCGCGAGACACCGTGCAGGGCCTGGGGAGGGGCCGACCCTAGCCGGACCGCCGCCAGTGGGTGCGATCGATCATCTCTGGAGCGCTAGTTCGTTCCCTTCGTGCTGGCGAGATAGTCGACGATCGCTGACACATCGCTTTCGTCGATGGGCGCCTTATAAGCCTTGATCATCTTGTGGACCTCGGCGTCCCAGGCGGACCTGGACAGAGCCGGCTGGTTCAGCACCATGTCCGCGGAGTGACAGGCCAGACAGTTGTTGTTGATGGCATCCGCGTTCGCCCCACCGGGGAATAGCGCGTCGCCCGATGGAAGCTCCACCGTGGTGGATGTGATCGCCGGGGCAAGCTGGTGCCCGTCCGTGGCAGGCATCAGCAGAGCGGCGATTGCTGCGCCCAGAACAACGACAGTGTGTCGCATAAGAACTCTCCTAGATGGCGTTGACATGAGCGGTCTCGACGGAATTGAGCATGAAGCCGCTGGTGTTCCAGTTGGGCGTCGCGGGCTGGGCCTCGCCGTTCAGATTCGTACAGCGAACCTTAAGTGAATGACGGCCCGGCGCGAGCCGGGGGACGGCTACCTGCCAGTGGCGAAAGCTGTACTTTCCGAAGTCATCGCCCAGTGTTGCCGGTTGCCAGGTCTGTCCGTCGTCCATCGACAACTCGACCTTGGCGACGCCGGCATCGCCTCCGAAGGCGATCCCGCGGATCGTTGCAGCTGCGTTCGTCGGAAGCGATGCGCCGTCTGTAATGTTCGTGAAGAAGGACCGCGGCACCATACGGCTGATCGGGACCATCTTCACGCCGGTCTGGCCCGGCGCGATGTTGGCGTGCGGCGTGTCGGGGACGGTATAGGCTGTCGCCATCCAGTAATTCTCGTCAACGCGATCGAGCACCTCGATGTCGTTGAGCATCTTGACCCAATAGGTCGAGTACCATCCTGGTACGATCAGGCGGAGCGGAAAGCCGTTCAGCAGGGGGAGTTGATCACCGTTCATCGCGTAGGCGATCATGACCTCGCCGTCGCGCGCATGATCGATGTCGAGCGACTTGCGGAAATCAGGTGCTTCCGGCACCACGGGCTCGTCCAGCCCGCTGAAGCGGACCTGTATCGCGCCGGACTTGATCCCCGCGCGGTCCAGCACGTCCTTGAGCCGGACGCCCGCCCAGCGCGCATTGCCCATCGCGCCGTGCGCCCACTGCGCGCCCGGGACTCGGGGCGAGAAGAACCCTCGCGAATTGCCCGAGCACTGGTTGACGGCGGCGAGTTCCACGCGAGGCATCTTGAGCAGGTCGCCGATGGACAAGGACAGCACTTGATTGACGTGGCCGCGCACGGCGAGCCTGAAGGCGTCCGCATCCACCGACGTCGGGATCACGGCCCAGTGCCAGCGCACGTAGAACTGGTCGTTCGGCGTGAACACGCCGAGATCGAACACCTCCATCGGCGTTTCCAGCAGCGGCGGGCGGGCGCGCTGCAGGATCATGGGCCCCTTCTGCGGGAAGTCATGCGTCACCTGCCGTTGCTGCGGACCGCTGGCGAACGGAAGGCGCACCGATTGATCTGCCCAGGCCGCTGAGCCGGCGAGCGCCATGCTCGCGGCTCCGATGGTCTTGAGAACGGCGCGGCGGGACAGGGCTTGAAAGCGTTCATCGTTGCGGTATCGCGGCATCGAAATTCACCTGCTGAATTGGATTCACGTCGATGTAGGCCCGGTCATCCTAGGCGAATGTCAGCGAGGGGATCTTCCACCTGCGGGTGGGGTTGCGCCTGGCGAATGCGCGGAAGGTGGCCTGTCGTAAACCGAAAGCGCTCTTGCGCGTGAATTGCACGCCTGTTGCTCGGAGAATGCATCGGGCTGGACGCGTGCGCGAGCGGCGCTCCGAGCAACGAGGCGGTGGTGACGAGCACGGCGATCGCGGGGGAAACGCGGCGGAAACTGATCATTGTGAATCTCCATCTGTTCCGGCAAGCGATGTGTTCGATGTGCTTGCCGCTGTCGAAAGAGGTAGACCGCAACGCGTCAGCAATCCAACGCGATGATCAGGTCGTTCTGATCGTCGGCCACGATTGAATGCGCGCTCGCTGCCGCGCGTCGACAACCCCAAGCTTTGCCGATGAGGCGTCGGTTCAATCATTGCGAAGAAGGGAGTGGGCCGGCGGCGAAGGGCTTCCTAGGTAGCGGCGCTCGCCGCGATACTAGACATCAGTGCGGCCTCGGCCTTGCTCACATGCCGCTCCTTGTGACGCAACGCGTAGAACGAGCGCTTCGCCATCTCGCCTTCCAGCTGAATCAGCCGCTTTGCGGCGATCGCCTTCTCGACCACGAGGTCGGAGATGGCCGCGGCGCACCGGCTCGTTTCGACAGCCGTTCGAATGGCCTCGTTCGATGCGAGCTCGAGCTGTACCGTGAGATCGGCAAGGCGCACACCACGTTTCTTCAGGGCCCGTTCGAACATGGCGCGTGTTCCGGAACCCGGCTCGCGGAGGATCCATGGTGTCGTGGCGATCCAGTCCGCAGGCAGCTTCCTCTGGTTCGCCAGGGGATGTTGCGGGCCAACGACAACGACCAGCGCATCGCCGTCGACTCGGCGGGCCGACAATGCGGCGTCGTCGATATCGCCCTCGATGAAGCCCAGATCGGCCATGCCTTCGCGAACGTCGGTCGCCACCTGTTCCGTGTTGGCGATCTTCACGTCAAGTTCGATGCCGGAATAGGCGGCCTGGAAAGCCAGCAGCCTCGCTGGCAGCCAATAGCTGCCAATGGTCTGGCTCGCGGCGATCACGAGCCGTCCCGCCTTGAGCCCGGCGAAATCCCGCAGGACCTGCTCCGCCGCGTGGGCGCGCGCCAGCACGGAACGGGCTTCTCCGAGAAACGAGCGACCCATATGGGTGAGAACGATGCCGCGGCCGACCCGATCGAACAGCTTGACGCCATAACGGCCTTCGAGCGCGGCGATCGCCGCGCTCGTGGCCGATTGCGTCAGGTTCAATTCGCGGGCGGCTTGCGTCACGTGCTGCTTGTCGGCGACCGCAGCGAAGATCCGGAGCTGTTCGAGCGTCATGGTCACCCCGTGAGCTTGATGAGAGCCAGACTGAAGGTTGCAATGAACAGGAAGGCAAGGGCGCCCAATATAGCCGGGCGCAGGCCCTGCGCGTAGAGCCTCGAGACGTCGGTCTCCAGACCCATGGCGGCGAGCGCGACCGTGAGCAGGAAGGTGGACAGGGTGACCGTCGCACCCCGCACCTCTGCCGGAAGCATGACGACGCTGTTGAAGACAGCAACCGCAACAAAGCCGATCGCGAACCAGGGTAGGGGCGGCCTTGCCGACCTGCCGGAGGTGCCCCGAGGCACGATGCTCAGGGCCAGGACCACCGGCGCCAGCAACATGACCCGGGCAAGCTTGGTCACCGTCGCGATTTCGCCGGCTCGCTGGCTGTTCTGAAAGGAAGCGGCGGCCACCTGCGCGATCTCATGGATGGAGGCCCCGCTCCACAGGCCATAGGCCCCGCCATCGAGGTGCAAAAGGCGGGGGAGCACGGGATAGACGAACATCGCGATCGAACCGAAGATCGTGACGCAGGCAATCGCATACGCGACGTCCTCGTCGGATGCCCCGGTGACGGTGTTGGTCGCGACGACCGCCGAAGCACCACAGATCGAGGTGCCCGCAGCGATCAGTTCGGTGAGCTTCCGGTCGACGTGCAGCACCCGGCCGGCTGCAAGAGTGAACGCGAACGTGGCGACGAGCGTGCCGATGACGATGAGCAGTCCCTTCGCGCCGACCGCCGCAAGCTGGGTCAGCGTGATCTGAAAGCCGAGCAGAACGATCGCGGCCCGAAGCAGACGGCGCATGCTGAAGGCAATCCCCGCAGCGGCGAACGAGGGCGTGCCGACCAGGTTGCGCATCAATATCCCGATCGTGATCGCGAGGATCATCGGGCTGAACGAAGCAATCCCCGGGACGCTGTGAAACCATCTGGCGACGAGCGCGATGGCTCCGGCCAACGCTATTCCGGGGATGATGGCACCGGCGGATTCCATGCGTGCTGCTATGGTCCCGCGCACGCCGAGCTTGATTGGAGAGCGGTTGAAGTCGGTGGCAGAGGTCATTGGCGTCACTCCGTGGTTACGCCAATAGTGGTGGACTACGACAAATTTATCCAACTGATTGAATAACACATGATGATCGATACTATCGATCAATCGGGCCCCGTTCAGGGCACTAACGCTTCTGTGATCGGGTTGAAGACTTTGCCTTAGTCATTGTTTTGGCGCGAGTTTTGAAGGCGCGCCACGCGCGGCCAAAGAAACTTTTGCAAGCCGTTCGGAATAGAACGCACGCTGCTCCGTCAACCTCCCATGCGATCAACACGGGAGTTCAGATGCACCAGCCGTCCCGCAGATTCCTTGCGACATTCACAAGCAGATGTCGTTTTCGAAAACCAGGGCTTGCCACGATCCTGTTGGGTGGCCGGGTCCTCATCGCCTGCGCGATTCCGCCGCTCGCGTTCGCGCATGAAGCCCACCCGGCGGATCCGCCGGCAGGGCTGAGCGCCGAGGAATCCGCGTTCCTGAAGGAGAACGATGTGGCGATGGCCAAGATGATGAACGACATGGCGGCGAAGCCAACCGGTGACATCGATCGCGACTTCGTCGCCATGATGAACCCGCATCATCAGGGTGCCATCGACATGGCGGTGATCGAGCTGCGCTACGGCAAGAACGAGCAGCTTCGGCGCATCGCGCAGGAAATCATCGTGGACCAGATGCAGGAGATCGCCGCGATGAAGCTCGCAATCGGCGAGCCGGCAACCGACACGACGCCCGCGCCGACGCAGCCGCAGGCTCTGCCTGCCGCGCACGACCACCATCATTCGGGCATGCAGATGGACATGTCCGCCGGAATGAAACATTAGGAGCGAAACATGAAAACGTGGAAAACAGCCTTCCTGGCGGCAACGATGCTCGCAACTGGATCCGCCGCATGGGCTGGGCAGGCGCCGGGTGCGCTGTCCTCTCCGGACATCCCGATCAGCCACCATGACCGCATCTACGCGGCAGAGCAGTTCTCGAACACGGTCTCGGTGACCGATCCCGTCGACAACAAGCTGCTCGGCGTGATCCGGCTGGGCGATCCGCAGCCGATCAATTTCAGCCCGCTCTACAAGGGCCAGGTGCTGGTCCACGGCATGGGTTATTCGCCCGATCACCGCACGCTCGCGGTGGTGTCGATCGGCTCGAATTCGGTGACCTTCATCGACACAGCGACCAATGCCGTCAAGCACACAACCTATGTCGGCCGTTCGCCGCATGAGGCGTTCTATACGCCGGATGGCAGGGAGGTGTGGGTCACGGTGCGCGGCGAGAACTATATCTCCGTGATCGATGCGAAGACGTTCGAGGAGAAGACGCGTATCACGACTCCGAGCGGCCCGGGCATGCAGATCTTCTCGCCCGATGGCAAGTACGGCTACATTTGCTCTTCGTTCAATCCGGAAACCGATGTCGTCACGGTCGCCGATCACAAGATCGTCGCCAAGGTGAAGCAGGACAGCCCGTTCTGCCCGAACATCGCCGCGACGCCCGACGGCAAGCAGGTGTGGTTCACGCTCAAGGATGTCGGAAGGACGCAGGTGTTCAACGCCCAGCCCCCGTTCAACCTCATCAGGACGATCGACACCGGCCCGATCACGAACCACGTCAACTTCGCTCACACGGCGAACGGATCGTTCGCCTATGTCACCATCGGCGGCCTCAACGAGGTCAAGGTGTTCCGTACCGATGACTTCTCCCAGGTCGCGACCATCCCGGTCGGAAACCTGCCGCATGGCATCTGGCCGGCAGGCGATGGATCGCGCGTCTATGTCGGCCTCGAGAATGCCGATGCGCTGACCGCGATCGATACCGCGACCAACAAGGTGATTGCGAACATTCCGATCGGTCAGGCTCCGCAGGCGATCGCCTATGTCCCCAACGCCGCGCCCGATCCTGACGACCGCCAGAATCTGCAGCCGCTCGGCGTTGCGGGCCAGGTTGCCCATCTCACCTTGGCATCCAAGGAGCGGACGGGCGATGGCAAGGCGCCGACCAGCGTGTCGCTGTTCGACCAGGGCCTGATCCAGATCCTGCAGGCTTCGGTGACGGGTCTCCAGCCCAAGCAGAAATATGTGCTGGCGCTCGCCGAGCGCGAGGACGGCACGGGTTCGTTGCAGCCGCTCGCAGCCTTCATGACGAACCCGGCGG
The DNA here is from genome assembly GCF_000473045.1 of Bradyrhizobium sp. WSM3983. Classification (GTDB taxonomy): domain Bacteria; phylum Pseudomonadota; class Alphaproteobacteria; order Rhizobiales; family Xanthobacteraceae; genus Bradyrhizobium. The sequence goes on from NZ_AXAY01000023.1 coordinate 148,595, forward strand.
GATCGGCTATCGTCAACGCCGCCGGCCCGATCCGCCAGATCGTCGACCAAGGCGCAAGAGCCGACAGGCGATACCTCGTGATCGCATCCGGCGAAGCGGCCAAGCCCGGCGAGACGGTTCAGGTTGAGGCCCGTTGACGTCAGCTGCAGCGAGAAGGAACTCAGCCGGAGGGCGCCATGAAGGATATGTTGGCTCAGGTCGAGCCGCTGATTCCCGCCCTCCGCCGCTATGCGCGCGCGCTCATGCGCAACCGCGCAAACGCCGACGATCTGGTGCAGGACTGCCTGGAGCGCGCCGTCAGCCGCTGGCATCAGAGGCGCGACGGCAACGTGCGCTCCTGGCTGTTCGCGATCCTGCACAACCTCGCCACCGATCGATTCCGTCAGGCGTCATCGCGCGGCAGGCACGTGTCGATCGAGGAGGCGGGTGAGGGCGAGTTTCAGGGGGGAGCCGTTCAGGAGCATCGGCTGATGTATCTGGATGTACTAGACAAGCTTGCGAAGCTACCGGAGGAGCAGCGGGCCGTGCTGCTGCTGGTTGCAGTCGAGGATCTCTCTTATGCGGATGCCGCGAAAGTATTGAACATTCCGATCGGCACGGTGATGTCGCGCCTGTCGCGGGCACGCGAAAGGTTGCAGCAGGAGCTCGACGGCGTCGCCGGGGCGCAAGGGAATGTGGTGATATTGCGGAGGCAGACATGAACAATCGACCGATTACCGAAGACGATCTCCACGCCTATGTGGATGATGTCCTCGAGCCGGAGCGTCGAGCGGAAGTGGGCTCCTACCTCGCCGATCATCCGGATGTCGCCAAGCGCGTCGCCGGCTTGGCCGACCAGCGGGAGCTGCTTCGGGCGGCGCTGGCGCCAATCGCCGACGAGCCGCTGCCACCCGAGCTCAACCTCTCGCGCATGATCGAGGGACGGAGGCGTCGTTCCCATCCGGCCTGGTGGACGATCGCGGCCATGCTGCTGCTCAGCGTGGGCGGATTTGGTGGCTGGGTGGCGCGCGGCTCGCTGGGGATGTCACCCAGCGGCCTGGCGGCTCTCGCGCAGGAAGCCACCTATTCCTACAATGTCTACGCACCGGATCGGACCCGCCCGGTCGAGGTGCGGGCCTCGGACACCGCTCAGCTCGTCCAATGGATCTCCGGCCGGCTCAACCGGCCCGTCAATGTGCCGGACCTGGCGAACTCAGGTTACCGTCTGATGGGTGGACGGCTGGTTGCGACCCAGCACGGACCAGCGGCGATGTTCATGTATGATGACGACCATGGCAGCCGGGTTGTGGTGCTGACACGGCCGATGAGCAATGCAGACCAGAACGCGCCAATGACAGCACATGCGGACGGCGGCGCCACCGGGTTTGCCTGGGCAGATAACGGAATCGGCTACAGCGTCGTCGGCGAGGCGCCGGCGGAATCCCTTAGGCCGGTCGCGAACGAGGTCCGCAGACAGGCGCGCGCGATCTAATGTCAGCGCGGGCCGGCGTCATTGCCGAGCCGTTGCGTTGCGTGCAAGGCTGCATGGGTCACCGCAGCAAAAATCGGTCCAGCGCGCCCGTCGTCTTTCCTGATGCCACGTTTGGCATTGGTTCGGCACTCGCCGGCCTTGAGGCCCGCGGGACGGGCGGTGGACTCAGGATGAAGCCGGCGCCGCGGACGTTGCAAATGAGAGGAAACTCGTTGGAGCCATCGACCTTGCGACGCAGCTTGCTCATATGGACGTCGACGAGGTTGCTCTCGGGCACGAACTTGTAGTGCCACACCTCCTTGAGAAGGATCGCCCGCGTCAGTAACACATCGCTGCGTTCCATCATGTACTTCAACAACTGAAACTCGCGCGGTCTCAAATCAACTCGGCGGCCGTCACGTGTCGCGGTTCGGTCCAGAAGATCGAGCTCAAGTGGTCCCACGCGCAACACGGTATGGGCCGGTGTCGCCGGAGGTCGTGCCATGTGCTCAATACTCGCGATCAATTCGACGATTGCGAGTGGCCGTTTGGCGCGATCGTCGCTTCGCAGCCGGGAGCCTCCCAACCTTTCAGCCGCTTTCTCGACCTTGGTCGACAACAGGGCGTGGAGATCGTCTCCTCCGGATGCGAAGTCGGACGGCAGCTCTCCAGGTGTATCGGCAAGCAGAAAGCGCACCAATACCGGAATCCCGTCGATATCGGCGAGTAGCTCCGCATGCGCGCGCTGTGGTTTCGGCTGATGCCCCGTGCTTGCGTCAGCATCGCGATGCTGGCCGCATCTGGCCGATCGGCTCGGCATGTGCGCCAACCTCGGCTGCATCCTTGGGGCATCGTCGACGAAAGTCTGCTCGGCCCAGCGCAGGTTGCTGCTCATGTGAGGAGTGCTCATGTGATGTTCTTTCGTTGCCGGGCTGCTTTGACCGGTCAATCTTCAATGATGTTCGTATGGTCAGGTCTTCGATTGAGTCGAGGCTCGATATCGCTCCTCACCGGGGCGCGGCGGACGAGCGCGGTTCGTCCGCCTTAGAGATCCAGAATAGCCAACTGCGGTCCATGTTCCGGCGCGCCGCGAACCGCTCGACGCATTTCTTCGAACAGAGCGGCGTTCGCCAGGAATAATGGCGGATGAGCCCAAACGGTCGCTCGCAAATCGCACAATGCGTGGCAGTGCCGTTACGATGGCATCGAAAATGTTGTGCATCCTGCTCTCCTTTGATTCGCGTGAGATCGTTGCCTTCCTGCATTTGCCGTCCCGATCCTCATTGGGCTGGCCAATAGTCAGGAAGACTACGAGGATGAAAGCCGTGCCTCTATCGTACCGAGGTAAAGTCCGGTGAGGAAAAGGATCAGCAACTCTATACCCAGGGATATGATGCTCGTCTCTTGACCGCCATCGCTTGGCAGCACGGCCCAGCGCCTGTCCCGCGGAAGAGCACGCCCCGGTCGCCTGTCGTGCAGATCGGACGCGCTCGGAAGACGGGAAAGCCGCGGTGGGCCGACGGGAGCCGGAGGGACAAAGACGCGGACGGAATCGCATCGAGAGTGGGGATGTGTCGACGCGAAACCGTCCGCGAGGTCGAGCAAACAGTGCGTCAGGGAGGAGAACGCGACCGCACTGTTCGATGCAAGAAGCTAATTCTCGTCGGTCATCGCTACAATTAAATGGAGGTTTAGCTGTCTTGGCCTGAGTTTCGGTCGACCGGTAGGCGCGGATGTCCGGACGCGAGCTATCAGGCCCGACCCTGATCCGGCACCTTCGGAATCCTCGTGCGATTACGCTCAAATTGCCCGGACGGTTCTTCGAAAATGCTCTAATCTTGTCCGCCAGGACGCTTGGGGTCATGTGGCGAACTTCCCGACCACGGATCCGGTGCGACGCGTCTTCTGCAACATGCTGTCTCATCACCTCAAACAGGGTTAAGCAGGATGGCAAAATCCGGTGTTCTCGATGGGCGATCCGAGCCGGTCGCGAGCTTGTATGCTTTGGCGGTCGTATCCGTCGCAGCTGCAATCATTGCAGCGGATCTGCTGACACGTCTGCTGAATGCGGAAGCCATAGCATCCGCTTTGCTTTGCGCAATCGTTTTCGCCGCATGGATGGGTGGTTTCGGCCCCGCGTTGTTGACGATCGCGCTCGCCCTCCTGGCCTTTCACTATTATCTTGCTCCGCCGAGCAACTCGTTCGTCTGGAAGCAGGATCTGACAGTACTAACGGTGCCCGGAGAGGGGCCGCGTCTTGCTCTGTTCTTCCTGACGTCCATCGCTGTTGCGTTTTTGATTGCGGCTCAAAGGAAAGCAACGAAAGACCTTCGACGATCAAGCAACGACCTGCGCATGGCTATTGAGGAGAAAAGCCGCACCGAGGCCGCGCTGCGACGCAGCGAGGCCTACTTGGCCGAAGCCCAGCGTTTGAGCCAGACCAGCAGCTGGGCCTGGGACGTACGTCGTCGAGAGTTCGTGTACCGGTCCCTGGAAGTGTACAATCTGTTTGGGATCGATCCGAAGGCCGACACCATATCACCGCAACCCTTTCATGGTCACATCGTCCCGGAAGACAGAGATCGTGTCATCGAGATTACGCAGCGAGCGGTCCGGGAAAAAGCTGATCTCGAAGTCCATTTTCGTATCGCGCTCCCTGACGGATCGATCAGATACGTCCATTCCGTGGGACATCCGTTCTTGAATGCGGACGGTGAAGTGGTGGAAATGGTCGGCACCCATATCGATGTCACCGAGCAGCATCTCGCAAACGAGAAACTCAAAAAAGCCTTCGACGATATCAAGAGATCGGAGGACCGGCTTCGGCTGGTCGTTGACACGATCCCGGCGCTCGTCTGGCGCGCGAGCCCGGAAGGGATTCCCGACTTCCTCAATCAACCCGCGCTCGACTACACCGGCCTTACCCTGGATCAGGCGGAGACCGGCTGGCCTCGCGCCTTTCATCCTGAAGACAAGAAGGGTATGTTGCAGAAGTGGAGCGCAATACGTGCGTCAGGCATGCCTGGAGAGCTCGAAGCCCGGCTGAGGCGCTTCGATGACGAATATCGGTGGTTCCTTTTTCGCGCCGAGCCGCTGCACGACGAGGCCGGCAACGTTCTCAAATGGTATGGTTCGTCCACCGATATCGAGGATCGCAAGCGAGCCGAGGAGGAATTGCGTCGAAGTGAATCCAAGCTGGTCGAAGCACAGCGTGTAAGCCGGACCGGCAGCTTCTTCTGGAACGTGCCGACGGGTGAGAGGGTCGGATCGCGGGAGTTCTTCAGGATCCTGGGATTTGATGATCCCCATTCGGTGATTTTCGACATGGTTCTTCAACGCGCTCACCCGGAAGATCGTGCACTCGTGAAAGGCGCGATCGAGCGCGCATTTTGCAACGGCGAGGATCTCGACTACGAACATCGACTGCTGATGCCGAACGGATCAATCAAGTATGTCCACGTCGTCGCTCACGCGGACAAGAATCATGCGGGCCAGCTTGAATATGTCGGGGCGGTGGTCGATGAGACTGCGACCAAGGAGGCCGAGGCGAAGCTTCAGATGGCGCAGGCCGAACTCGCACGGGTGTCGCGCGTAACGACGCTGGGGGAAATGACGGCCTCGATATCGCACGAGGTGAATCAGCCTCTCGCGGCGGTCGTCAATGCCGCCGGCGCCTGCCTGCGGTGGCTCGATGGCAGCCCCCCGAACCTGGACGAAGCACGAAAGGCCGTGGCGTGGATTACAAAGGAAGGGAACAGGGCTGCTGAGGTCATCAGACGCATCCGTGCGCTGGCAAAGAATGCCGAAACGCAAAAGGAGCTGCTCGATCTCAACGGCATCGTCGACGAGGTGATGGCATTGGTTCAGCGCGAATTGGCGACACGCGAGGTGCGTTGGCGGCTGGACTTGGCGCCTGCTCTTCCCAATGTTCTGGCCGACCGGGTTCAACTTCAGCAGGTGATCATCAACCTGGTCATGAACGGCGTCGAAGCCATGCAGCCTATTGCGGATAGACCGCACGAACTCGTTGTCAGGTCCGGCCGCGATGGGGCCCAGCGCGTAGTCGTGGATGTCGTGGATTCGGGCACCGGCATATCTGCCGACAATGCCGAACGGCTGTTCAATGCGTTCTTCACAACGAAAACCGGTGGAATGGGCATTGGGCTTTCGATCTGCCGCTCGATCATCGAAGCCCATGGCGGACGGCTGTCGGCCGCCAACAACGCCGGTCCGGGAGCGAGCTTTCGATTCACCTTGCCGTCATATCAAGAGGAAGCCGCGTGACAGTCAGCTCGAAACCGCAGCGCGAAACAACGCCGGATCGTGTCGTCTTCGTCGTCGATGACGATGTGGCGATGCGTGAGACACTGAGCAGCCTTTTCCGATCCGTAGGCTTGCGGGTGGAATTGTTCGGATCGACCCGTGAATTTGCGCAGCGCGAGAAGCCCGACGCAGCGAGTTGCCTGGTGCTGGATATCCGGCTTCCCGGGCCGAGCGGCCTCGATTTCCAGGCTGAGTTGGCAAAGGCCGACATTCACATCCCGATCATCTTCATGACGGGGCACGGCGACATTCCGATGTCGGTTCAGGCCATGAAGGCCGGCGCGATCGATTTCCTGACCAAGCCGTTTCGCGACCAGGAGATGCTGGATGCCGTCGTCAGAGCGCTTGAGCGCGATCAGAAGCGCCGCGAAGGCGCCAAGGCCGTTGGGGAAATTCGGGGGCGGCTCGATTCCCTGACAGCACGTGAACGGGAGGTGATGGGCTTCGTCGTCGATGGTTTGATGAACAAGCAAATCGCAGCAAAGCTTGGGGTTTCCGAGATCACGGTGAAAGTCCATCGTGTCAATATGATGCGGAAAATGAGAGCCCGGTCGGTCGTTGAGCTGGTTGGAATGGCGGACTCGCTCGGGATCAGAAGTCCCAAGATACTTTAGATTCGAAGCGACATCATATACCCGGGTATCGTTTTCAGACCTCTATCCCCGGTGCATCGTCGTGGGGTACCGGTGCCGCTTCAGTCCAATCCCGCACCGAGGAAAGATCGCTTTGTCGAAGCGTCCCCTTGTTGCAATCATTGACGATGATGAATCGGTGCGGGTCACGACCGACAGCCTCGTGCGGTCGCTTGGAAGCGCCGTGCAGACATTCTCATCCGCCGAGGAGTTCCTGAGGTCGGACCGCATCGACGACTTCGCGTGTGTCATCACGGACGTTCAGATGCCAGGCATGAGCGGCGTCCATTTGCAGGATCATCTGCGCGCCCAGGGGAGCCGCGTTCCCTTCATTTTCTTCACGGCCTTCCCGGACGAGAGGATCCGCGCGCAGGCGCTTGCGGCTGGAGCGATTTGCTACCTGACCAAGCCGTGCGACGCGGAGGGGCTCATTCGATGCTTCGAGGCCGCGCTCAAATCGGATCAGGGGCCGGGTGCTTGATACCGAGCTGTCCCTGCCGGGCGTGAGCGGTCGGGCATGACGATACCCGGGTATGATGTGCCCTTCTAAAGAGCTTAGCCAATCGAGACGACGGTGGAATGGAGCGTGGCTTTGCGCGCGGTATTCTGGATCGCATCGATCGGATCCCGAGAGCAACGCAGTGATCCGGAAGGGGCCGGGCGCCTGTGCCGCGGCCGTTGTTTCACTCGTTCGGAAAATCTAGGTGACCATGCTCGTTACACTTGTCGCTATCCTCTGCAATGGCCCGTTGTGCCTGGAGAAGGTCGTCACCAACAACGAGCAGTCCGGCATCACGATGGCTGCATGCCAAGTGAATGGTCAGATCGGAATAGCCGACTGGCTGGCCAACGGCCCGTACCACGAGTGGACGTTGAAGGCTTACAAGTGTGTGCTCGGAAAATACACGCCGAAGCAGGATGCCTGATGCCGGTCAAGCGGTCTGACGATGTCATCGTGGAGACGAATATGTTGAGCGAGCCGTATCTGAAGACAGCGTCCACTCTGGCCCGTGTCGCTCGCGAGATGGCCGACCAGACGATCGCAGATCGGCTTAGGGCGCTTGCCGAGCACTACGAGCGGCAGGCCGATCGCGCGTCGGTGATGGATTCGGCCGGTGCCTCGGGCCGGCCCTCCGTCGCGGCCAAGGCCGGCTGAGAGGCAGTCTGGGCCGTGCGCCGAGGCTGTTTCATTGCGCTCGAACCTGTGCGGTTCGCGACTGTCTGATCGCAGAAGATCACACACCCTCAACAAGAAGTTAGCGGGCCGGGGCGTGCAGAACGCTAGTTATCTCCCATCTAGGATGAGAGAGGACAAAACATGATGACCACGAAACTATTGATCGCCGCGTTCATGAGTGCAGGGCTGGCGAGCTCAGCGCTTGCCGGCCAGACAAGGACGTACGAAAATCTGACGTACGATGTTTCGACGATGCAAGCGGAGACCTATGGCAGGTCTGGACCGTCGGCAACGCAATCCAGCACCTATGGGGCATCCGGAACGTCCGTCGGAACGGTGACCGCTCCATCGATAGGATCCTACAACTGGCCGTCGGTTGGCGTGACCAGTGCGGTGCCGTCTTGGAGCAATACAAATCCGCCGCTTCGCAAGTGAAGGGCCTCCCCACGCAATCTTCCCGCGATCGATCGCATAGCATGTACGGGCATTGGGCGCGCGTGCGCAGGTCCCCGTCCGGGACCAGGCGGCATGGCGTTGACTGAACGCGGATTTAATCGTGATCCGGGAGCGAGCGACTACTTTCCCATTGCTTGATCCGAGCCGGAAGCAGCCCTGGGAGTCTTGGCAATGTGCTCTTTTCATCAATTCAGCTCTTTCGCCGCCTCGCGCGGCGAAGGGCTTCATCCGAAGCTGCACGCACTGCTCGAACGGGCGACGGCATCGCCGGTCTCGGTGCTCTCGATGCGCCATGATGGCCTGGTTCAGGCCGGACCTGATCCGGATGCGAAAACTGCGTTGCTGCGCGCCAACGTGGTTCTGCTCCGGGTGACTAAATAGAGTTTTAGTGGGTGACGGGTTGGCCGCGTCCTACTTCTGGATTGTCAGGACAATTACAGGAGAAGACCATGACCTCCACTACATCGGCATCTGTAGTCGCGATCGATCACGACCGATGGATCAGTTGTTCTCACTGGGGGATGTTTCCGCTGCGTCGCAAGGTGCGCTGACGTAGCGACCGGGCCGGATCGATTCCCGGCTCTGGCGAACGGATCCTCAGCATGTCCCGGCCCAAATTTCTGCCTGAGAACTTCACCCTGGCGCTGATCGCTACCGTCATCGCGGCAAGCGAGCTGCCATGCCGCGGGACAGCGGCGCTGGTGGTGGACCACCTCACCGATTTCGCGATTGCCTTGCTGTTCTTCCTGCATGGCGCAAAGCTGTCGCGGCAGGCCGTGATCACCGCAGCGGGTCATTGGCGGCTGCACGTACTGGTGTTGCTCACGACATTTGTGCTGTTTCCGCTGTTCGGCCTGGCGTTCCGGCCGATCCTGTCGCCGCTGGTGACGCCGACGCTCTACGCCGGCATCTTGTTCCTTTGTACCCTGCCGTCCACGGTCCAATCCTCGATCGCCTTCACCGCCATCGCCAAGGGCAACGTTCCGGCGGCGATCTGCAGTGCGTCGGCGTCGAGCATCATCGGTATTTTCGTCACGCCGCTCGTTGCGGGTCTCGTGCTTTCGAATCATGGGGGCGGGGCCTCGGGCTGGGATGCCATTGGACAGATCACGTTGCAGCTATTTGTGCCGTTTGTCTGCGGGCAGCTGCTCCAGCCGCTAATTGGCGGATGGATCGGACGTCACGAAGGCGTGGTTGGCGCGGTCGACCAGGGCTCGATCCTGCTCATCGTCTATTCCGCCTTCAGCGCGGCGGTCAGCGAAGGCCTGTGGCATCAGGTGCCACCGTCCGCACTCGCGGGGCTGGTTGTTGCCGACGGCATTCTTCTCGCTGCCGCGCTCGTCACCACCGGATTCGTCAGCAGATGGCTGGGCTTCGCGCCCGCCGATCGTGTGGCGATCATCTTCTGCGGCTCGAAAAAGAGCCTGTCCCAGGGGGTTACCATGGCCAAGGTAATCTTTGCGTCCCACGCGGTGGGGGCGGTGATCCTCCCGCTCATGGTCTTCCATCAGATCCAACTGATGGTCTGCGCGGCCCTGGCGCAGCGGTGGGGTCGTCGTCAGGAGCTTCCCACAGGGTCTTCAGCCGGCCCGAAATCGCTCGTGGCACGCTGACGAAGGTGTGCCCTTTGCAGGAGTCAGGCGTCGGCCGACGCGCGATTGTCTTGAATGGAATCGGGCAAATCGGAAAAAGGGCGCCAACCGGCGGCCCGTGGATTGAGGAACTTGAACTATGGAGTGTGTTTCGGCCTCGAACATTGACCCCCGTATTGCCGCATCAGCAACTGTTACCCTGATGGCACGGATGCGAGGTCGACTGATCGGCCGCGCCAGGTAGCTTTCCCGGCTTGCTCGACGAGAGGGGCTGTGGGCGGGTCGGGCCCTACATAGCCCGAGCCGTCCACAACCCCGGGCGATGGAGCGGCGGTCGGGGCATCCGCAAGCGGCCGCTCCGCGACCAACTGCTCGGCCGTCTTTTGTCTAAGCGCCCTTAGCAGGCGCTGCACGATCGAATGCTGTCTCGCCCCGAACTCCTCGGGGTGAGTCTCGCTCAGCCGACCGACGATTGCGAGCGCCGTCAGTTGCGGCTGCTCCGCGAGCCAGCCCTCGACAGCAGCAATATGCGGGTCGAGCTTGGACGGCATGCGAACCCTGGTTTTATAGGGCCGACGAGTCCGCCGGTGCGTGGCACGCGGCTCGCCGGCGGTCACCCTCTTGCCGAGCGTCTTCGCGAACGTCGCCGCGGTCACCGGCGCGTTGCTCGTGTGAACGGATTGCAGGCCACGCGCCTGTCCGGCACGACGATCGACGCGATTGCCGAGTTCGTCCTGGGTTGCGCGAATCTCGGCCAACAGCGCGACCGGATCGAGCGAGCGATACTGATCGCGCAGCCGTTTCTTCACGGCGGCGGTCACCTTGGGATGCGCTAATGCACGCTCGTAGGGCGTCGATGGGGGATGATAGCGCTTGATCACTTTAGCCCCTTCGCGACGCTTCTCCTTCAGCTTGAACGACGGCTGGAAAAAGTTGACGTAGAGCCGCGCGGCCGCATAGAGGCGGCCCATCACGCGCGCCGTCTCGACGCCATCGAAGCGGCCATAGCCCATGAGGCGGCGGACGACGGCACCATTCTTCTGCTCGACGAATGCTTGATCGTTCTTCTTGTACGCGCGCGAGCGCGTCACTTCGAGCTTCTGTTCGCGACACCATGGCACGACGACATCGTTCATGAAGGCGCTGTCGTTGTCGAAGTCAACGCCGCGCAACAACCAGGGGAACAGGCTCTGTGCGCGGTTGATCGCCTCGACGACCAGCGAACCCTCCCGCGTCAGCAACGGCAGGCACTCCGTCCAGCCAGTGGCGATATCGACCATCGTCAGGGTCTGGATGAACGAGCCGGCCACCGACGTGCCGCCATGGGCGACCATGTCGACCTCGCAGAAGCCGGGCACCGGGCTGTTCCAGTCATTGAACGTGCGGATCGGGACCTCGCGCCGGATTGCCGAATAGAATCCGGCACGGCGCCGCCTGCCGCCGCTCGCCGCAATCTTCACATCGACGAGCAGGCGATCAATGGTGGCGGCGCTGATGGCCAGAACACGATCACGGTCCGCCTGGCCAAGCCGCAATCGGCCATGTTGCTCGAGCGCCGGCAGCAAGGTCGGGACCATCACCTTGAGCCGCTTGCCGCACACCCGATCCGACGCCTCCCACAGCGCCGTCATCGCGTCCTTGATCGTCGTACCATATCTACGTTTACGCTCTTGCGGTTTCTCGGCCTCGCTGGGCCCAACCGTCGTGCGCCGCCGGAGTATGCGCACCGCATGCTTACGATGCCAGCCCGTCGTCGCGCACAGCGCGTCGAGGATCCGTCCCTTTTCCGCCCGCTTGGCCGACTGGTATTGCTCCGTCACCGCTGACACCACTTCGCGCCGCGCGCCCATGCTGATCTTTCCCGCCATAGTGGCCACCGAACCAATTCGGTGGCACCGACCCAATCATGGGCGAGAAGTTTTCCAGTAACATTTTGAATGAGGCAATGCG